>DHQO01000030.1:0-1913 GCA_002408125.1 Hyphomonadaceae bacterium UBA5336
GTTGTCTTGCGGACACCTGCCCACTCGATCATGTCCGCGAATGCGCCGAACTGGACAATCCACTCAGCGACAAGGTGCTCGGCGCCGTTCAGGACCTGGGAATTCCCGCAATGCTGGTACCTGAAGAGCATGGCGGCCTCGGCATGACCCTTCTCGACGCTGCCATAGTTGCCGAACAGCTCGCCTATGTGGTCGCGCCAGTGCCTTTTCTCGCCAGTCATGTACTTGCGCCTACCGCGCTGAGCGAGGCTGGTAGCGAAGAACAAAAAGCACAATGGCTACCGAAGATCGCGAACGGCGAGGCGCGTATCGCTGTCGCGATTTCCGAGACGGTCGAGGCACGCGACGGGGCGGGCGTTTCCTCTGCTGATGGGAAGCTCAGCGGAACCGCCCTGTTCTGCCTGGATTTCGAGGGAGCTGACGCTTACATCGTAGCCGACGCTGGCGGCCGGCTGCACCTCGTTACAGCCGATGCCCTCAAACTGGAGACGATCCGGCTGACGACCGTTGATCGCACCCGCAGTGTCGGGGAATTGCGTTTCGAACAGACAGAGGCAGAACCGCTTATTGACGATAACGGCGCGACAACGGCCCGGTTGCGCGATGCGGGCCGTGTGATCTTAGCTGCTGACAGCCTTGGCGCAGGCCAGGCCATGATCGAAAAGGCTGTCGATTATTCTGGCCAGCGCGAACAGTTTGGCCGGCTCATCGGCAGTTTCCAGGCCGTCAAGCACATGTGCGCGGAGATGGCCGCACGTCATGAGCCATGCCGCTCGCTTGTCTGGTATGCGGCCCACGCCTTCGATTCGATACCGGAGGATGCATCCATTTTCGCCTGCCATGCCAAATCACACACAGGCGAAGTCCATCGCTTTGTCGCCCGCACCTCCACCGAAGTGCATGGCGGAATGGGATTTACGGACCTGATGGGTCTTCATTACTGGTTCAAACGTATTGGCTTCGACCGGCAAGCGCTTGGAGGCCCCGAAACGGTGCGGGCCGAATTGGCAGCCCTACAAGGTTGGATAAAAGCCCCGTAATACACTCATTGTATACGGCTGCGAGATTTGCGGCCCAGTCTTGAAGGAATCAAGCAACATGATCGAATGGAATCTCGGCGACATTCTCGACGCAATCGAGCCCGCCATGCCTCAAGACGCTCCGGCCTTGATACACGGCGACCGGATCATCACTTGGCCCGAAATGTCTGCGCGCTCGAACAATGTCGCGCGCGCGTTGCGACAACGCGGAGCTAGCGACGGCGCCAAGGTGGCTTTCTACATGCGCAACCGCCCTGAATATGGTGAGCTGATGGCGGCCTGCTTTAAGGGGCGGTTGACTCACGTGAACATCAATTACCGCTATCGCCCCGAAGAAGTTTTTTACATTTTTGATGATTCTGACAGCGAGGTGATTATTTATAGTTCGGAGTTCCGTGACTGTATCGTCGAACTCAAGGACCGGCTCGGAAAGGTTCACACCTTCGTTGAAATTGGCGATGCTTCGCAAATCGCACCTTTTGCGATCCCTTATGAAATTCTCGCGCAGGAAGGTGATGGATCAGCGCTCGGCATCACGCGCTCGCCTGACGATTTGCTCTTCATTTATACCGGCGGCACGACAGGGATGCCCAAGGGCGTGATGTGGCGTCACGACGATATGCGCAAGGCGCAACTGGACGCCCAGAAGCTGCTCGGCCCCGTTCCGCAAACAGTCGAGGAAAACGTCGCCCTAATCACCAGTCAAGGGCCTGGCAGACGTACACTTCCCTCCTGCCCGTTAATGCACGGGACAGGCTTCATCACTGCGATCGGCACGCTCATGTCGGGCGGTGCCATCGTGACTCTGTCGGACCCATCTTTCGATGCGCTTGAATTGTGGGAGACGGTTGATACGCACAAGGTGGAAAGCAT
>DHQO01000030.1:2150-2891 GCA_002408125.1 Hyphomonadaceae bacterium UBA5336
ACGACCAGAAAGTAACGCCGGGCAGCGGCGTACCGGGATATATCGCTCGCAAGGGCGCAATCCCGGCGGGATATTACAAGGATCCCGAAAAGTCCGCCAAAACCTTCCGTACTATCGACGGGGTGCGCTATTCGATTCCAGGCGACTGGTGCACGGTCGAAGCCGATGGCAGCCTGACCCTGCTGGGCCGTGGCAGCGTGTGCATCAACACGGCTGGTGAAAAGGTCTATCCGGAAGAGGTCGAGGAAGTCCTCAAGACCCATCCCGCCATCGCTGACGCGCTGGTCGTGGGCGTGCCGAGTGAAAAATGGGGCCAGGCCGTCACCGCCGTCGTGCACCTGAGTGGCGACGCTGCATTCGACGAGCAAGGCGTCAAAGACCATGTTCGTCAGCAATTGGCCGGCTACAAAACGCCAAAGGCCATCCATCCAACGGAAACAGCTCTGCGCGCATCCAACGGCAAGGCCGACTATGCAACAGCAAAAGCAATCGCCGAGCGTTTGACGGTCGCGTCATGAGCAAGCGGGCTTCTCCTGATTACGACGCCGTAATCGTCGGTGCCGGCTTCAGCGGGATCTACCTGTTACACAAGTTACGTAACGCCGGGTTCAACGTGTTGCTGGTGGATGCTGCGGCCGAGCCGGGCGGTATCTGGTATTGGAATTGCTATCCGGGCGCACGAGTGGATTCGCAGGTGCCGATCTACGAGTACTCAATACCTGAAGTGTGGAAATCATGGAC
>DHQO01000030.1:3170-3602 GCA_002408125.1 Hyphomonadaceae bacterium UBA5336
GGCGCAGCAATGGCGCCTGCAACTCAACGGAGAGGAAACTGTTACGACACGGTTCCTCTTGCCCGCTATTGGTTTCGCATCAAAGCCGCATATCCCTGATTTTCCCGGCATTGAGGATTTCGAAGGCGAATGGTTTCACACGGCGCGCTGGCCACAACAGGGGGGCGATCTCAGCGGACGCAAGATTGCCTTGATCGGCACCGGGGCAAGCGGTGTGCAAGTCGCGCAGGAAGCCGCGAAGTCCGCATCGAAGCTGACCCTATTTCAAAGAACACCAATCCTGGCGCTGCCCATGCGGCAGCAAAAGCTATCAAAGGAAGATCAAGAACGCGACAAGCAGGATTATGCTGCTATCTTCGAAACGCGCAAGCAGACCAGCGGAGGGTTCGAATCTCAATCGCTGGACGTTTCGGCGCTCGAAGTTGACGAGAA
>DHQO01000030.1:3885-7749 GCA_002408125.1 Hyphomonadaceae bacterium UBA5336
AGGATCTCCGATCCCAATCTTGTTGAACAGCTCGCGCCTTCCGAACCACCCCATCCATTCGGCACGAAGAGACCTTCGCTCGAGCAGTGTTATTACGAGATTTTCGCGCAGGATAATGTCGATCTGGTCGATCTGAAGGCAACCCCCATCACCCGGATCAAACCGCACGCGATAGAGACCGCTGACGGCGAGGTGGAATGCGACCTCATCGTTTACGCCACTGGTTTCGATGCCGGGCGCGGCGGCATGGTCGATATGAACATCATAGGGACGAACGGCCTGTCTGTTTCACAAGCTTGGGAAGACGGGTTACGCGCCTATCTCGGCATGGCGATAGCAGACTTTCCAAACATGCTGTTTGCATATGGTCCACTTAGCCCGTCGGGTTTCTCGAACGGCCCAACCAGCGCAGAGATACAGGGTGACTGGATTTGCGACTTTCTTGTCTGGATGCGGGACAATGACAGTCATCAATTCGAACCCAGTGCGACCGCAGAAGCGGGGTGGACAAAAATGGTGGCACAGGCTGGCGCCATGACACTGTTTCCCGAAGCGAATTCCTGGTACATGGGCGCAAATATCCCCGGCAGGAAGCGTCAGCTGATCAACTTTCCAAGCGTGTCTGGATATGTCGTACTCTGCGAAGATGTAGCGAGCGATGGGTATCGCGGCTTCATCATCGACAAACAAACCAGCAATGAACAGATGATGGAATGAATATATTGACGAAAGTGACAAATTTTCCCGACGATATCAGCCCCGTCTGGGCTGGCGATGGTTCGCATCTGCCGGAGTGGTTTGTGTCGGCCCTGAAAGTGCCGCGCGAGGAAGGTTATGTGGAGATCGACAATGCGAAAGTGCATTACTTTCGCTGGGGCGACCGCAGCAAGCCGAAAGTGCTTATGACACATGGCTTTCTCTCCCACGCGCGCTGCTTTGCCTTCATCGCCCCATTCCTCGCCGAAGACTATGACGTTGTCGCGTTCGATCTCGCCGGCATGGGCGACTCGGAGATGCGTGGGCAGGCCGATCCAGAAGCGAGAGGGCGCGAATTTGTTGAGATTGCCGAGGCGCTCAATCTGTTTGCAGATGGCCACAAACCCACCATCGTCGCGCACAGTTTCGGTTCCGGCGCAGCGCTCACTGCCGTGACGAAATCGCCCGATCACTTCTCCGGCCTCGTAATTTGTGATCTCATGGTCATGCGCGCCGAGCTCCTAGAGCAATACTGGAACCAACGCCGTTCCAGCCCGGGGTCAGGTGATCCTGACAAGCCCAATCGGTCCTATGCGACCTATGAAGAGGCACGCAAAAGATACGTCCTTGCCCCGCCCCAGCCGGTTGGCGAGCCTTTCCTCCTAGATTACATGGCCTATCACTCTATGCGGCTCGACGGCGACAACTGGACATGGAAATTTACACCCGAGGTATTCCGGCAAAGCAATAAGTCGGAAGAATGGCTTACGATCGGCCAGCGACTCGTGAATACGCCGGGTCGCAAGACCATTGTTCATGGTGCCAAGAGCCAGCTCTTTACCAAGGATTCGGCTGACTACATCCGTGAGCTAGGGGGCGGTGACATTCCTATCATCGCCGTTCCTGAAGCACGCCATCATTTGATGCTCGATCAGCCATTGGCTTTCGTGACCGCACTCCTGAGTGTCCTGCGCCTCTGGGAGAATAAGTAGACCAGCCCCCGACACCGCTGAACAGGGCTTCAGTGCGCCATGTATCGGGTTGTCTCAACTCATGGCGAACACATTCACTACGATGGATAATTCAGCTGTTTTTCCAGTCCCGAAGGCCTGGAGTTCAAACGCTCATGAAGTAGCCTCCCCGCGCACTTAATACCGAAAAGCCTCAACCGCGATGGCTTCTTATCCCGGATACGAAGACGCTCAGACTAAGCTCCGGGAGCTTATCATCCCAAATGATGTAATCTTTGCTGCCTGTTTCAGCCGTGTCGACGACCCGCTCAGTGATCTGCGTCACTGCATCCCGCTTGAACTCCTCGCTGAAATTACCCGTACCCTTCACCGCCTCCTGGCCTCAAATTCAGGGAAGAAGACGTCTACAAATCTAGGGGCTATTCATTGGGGCTGCACTACGAGGATATCGACGACTTCAAAGAAAGGCGTTAGATGCTGGAGGCGGCTACTTCTGACCACTTGGGTTGCGGCGAAGTTGAAGAGACATTGGAGGATGACCATTGATCAATGGCCTTGAGAACGTGCTAACAGGGTTTACGGCGCTCATTACTCCGAATTGCCACTTGCGATGTCTTGCGAAACTTCTTTGGCGAAGGTGCTCCCCTTCGCCAGCCGCCTTCCGAGGGTCTCCACAAAGCCTTCATACCGCTCGCGGCCTTTCGCCTGCGCGGCATCGCGCATCGTATCTGGCAATGGCGGAGTCGTCGTGAGCCAGAACCGGACGAACAGAGCAAGCGCCTCATTGCCGATCGTCACGTCGCGTTCGAGCCGTTCGACAACGCGAGTCAGACGGTCAAGGCGTCGCGTGATCGCAGCCTCGCGCTGATCGGCGGCGTCAGGTGAGAGATAGGAGGCCAGCGCCGCTTCGACGATCTGAGATTTCGACACATTGCGCCGCGCCGCTAAAGCGTCGAGTTCGGCTGACAGCGACGGATCGAAATACACATTCTGTCGATCTTTCTTCATGGCGGACCTCAGAGCTCGATGCCATCATCGGCATCGAGCGAAGCTTGGCGCGCAATGCTTTTGAACCGGCCCTGCATCTGGCGAGCGCGTTGCGCATCGTCATCCGGTTCGTCGTCCAGGCCTGCAAACTCTTCCCGTGCGGACGGCGCCGGTTCCGGTGCGATGTCTTCATGTTCGGGCAGGTCCGGCTCGCGGCGGATGCCGCCGTCGGTGTCTTCGCCCGCATCTCTGGTGGCCTTCTTCCTTGGCTTGGGGGTAGCTATGGGCGCCCGGTCGCTCCAATCATCCGTTTGCGGTTTATCGGGCACGGAAGGGTCTGCAGTCAGCTGCGGCGGCGACAGGATGCGTGTATTCAGCTGCGGGTCGGCATAGTAGCGCGCCTTCTTCCCCCGGATCGGCGGCGCGCCGGAGACGAGCACGATTTCATCATCCGGCGGTAATTGCATGATCTCGCCGGGAGTCAGCAAAGGCCGCGCGGTCTCCTGCCGGGAGACCATGAGATGGCCAAGCCAGGGCGACAATCTGTGCCCGGCATAGTTCTTCATTGCCCGCATCTCGGTCGCCGTGCCGAGGGCATCGGACACGCGCTTGGCAGTACGTTCGTCATTGGTCGCGAAGCTCACCCGGACATGGCAGTTGTCGAGGATGGCGTTGTTCTGGCCATAGGCTTTCTCGATCTGATTGAGGGACTGCGCGATGAGGAAGGCCTTCAATCCATAGCCCGCCATGAACGCGAGCTGGCTCTCGAAGAAGTCGAGCCGCCCGAGCGCCGGAAATTCGTCGAGCATCAGCAACAGGCGATGGCGCTTGCGATTGGCGTTCAACTCTTCTGTCAGCCTACGTCCGATCTGGTTCAGCACAAGCCGGACGAGCGGCTTTGTGCGGCTGATGTCGGAGGGCGGCACGACGAGATAGAGCGTGGTCGGCCGCGCGCCAGAGACCAGATCCTTGATCCGCCAGTCGCAGCGGCTCGTGACCCTGGCGACGACGGGATCGCGATAGAGGCCCAGAAAACTCATCGCCGTAGACAGAACACCGGAGCGTTCGTTTTCCGATTTGTTGAGGAGTTCGCGCGCCACCTGCGCCACGACCGGATGCGGCCGGTCGCCAAGATGCGGTGTGCGCATCATCGCCGCGAGCGTCGCCTCGATCGGCCGGCCCGGATCAGAGAGGAAGGCGGCGACGCCGG
>DHQO01000016.1 GCA_002408125.1 Hyphomonadaceae bacterium UBA5336
GATGTCAACGTAGTGCTCTACCGCTGAGCTAACCGCCCGTAGCGCGGGGGCGAGGCCCCGTGCCGGAAGTTGGCGTCTATCGCCCACGCGCGCGCAGGCGTCAAGGCAGAAGGTGCGTGTCGCCTCAGGCGGCCATGACACGGTCGACTTCCTCGACGATCTCGCGCAGGTGGAAGGGCTTTGACAGCACTTTTGCGCCGGCCGGGGTCGGCGCGCCCGAGGCCAGCGCGACGGCGGCGAAACCGGTGATGAAGACGATCTTCATGGCCGGGTCGAGCTCCGCCCCGCGCCGGGCCAGTTCGATCCCGTCGAGGCCGGGCATCACAATGTCAGTAAGAAGAAGATCGAACACCTCGCGCTCGAGCGCTTCGAGCGCGCCCTCGCCATCAGCATAGTCCTGCACCTCGTGCCCGGCCCGGCGAAGTGCCGCCGCCAGGAAGGAGCGCATGGAATCGTCGTCTTCCGCGAGGAGGATCTTGGTCATGTTTGCCCCGGAATTTTCGCCTGATACACGGACGCAGTAGCCGAGTTTCGGTAAATTGACCATAAACGTGCCAAGACTTTGCTTGACCTTTTGCGGGTTTCGAAAACCATAGCGCCCATGTCGCTCGCTGCTCCGCTACCTTCTTCGCCACGAATACCGGAGCCGGCTTCGTCTGACATCACCTATGGTGCACCTTACACCTATCTCGCGCCAGCCGAAGATCGCCTGCCGCTGATCTTCGCCTCACCGCATTCCGGGCAACACTATCCCGATTCCCTGCGCACCGCCCTATGCGTGCCGCTGATCGATCTTCAGCGCACAGAGGATGCCTTTGTCGACGACCTGTTTTCCTCAGCCGTCGGACGCGGGGCCGGGCTGCTGACGGCGCGCTATGCCCGCACCTTCGTCGATCTCAACCGCGATCCGCTGGAGCTTGACCGGCGCATGTTCGACGGCCCGCCGCCGCGCCGATGCGGCATTCCCGGTCCGCGCGTGGAGGCCGGGCTCGGTTGCCTGCCGAAGGTCGGCGCGCGCGGCCAGGGCTTTTACCGCAGCCAGCTCGATCCGGTGGAAGCCGAAGCGCGCCTGCGCGATGTGCACGATGCCTATCACCGCCACCTGTCGGGCGAACTGGCGCGCCTGAAAGACAAGCACGACATGGCCTACCTGGTCGATTGCCATTCCATGCCCTCGCGCCAGCCCAGCCGCCGGCCGCTGGCCGAGATTGTGCTCGGTGACCGGTTCGGCTCAAGCTGCGGCGGCCGGCTGACCAGCCTGATCGAGAAGCGGTTCCGCCGGCTCGGCTATAGCGTGGCGCGCAACGCGCCCTATGCCGGCGGCTACACCACACTGCGCTACGGACGCCCGCTGCGCGGCCTGCACGCCATCCAGATCGAGATCCGGCGCGATCTCTATATGGATGAGGTGCGCGTTCAGCGCAGTGCGGGCTACAGCCAGCTCTCACGCGATATCGGGGAAGTGGTTGCCGATGTGGCAGCTTTCGTGAAGCGTCAGCTCAGCCGGGCTTGATTTTCGGGCAAAAAAAGGCCGTGCTGGAAGCCAGCACGGCGATTAGGTAAAGGGAGGAAACGCCAAGAGGCGTCAGCACCGAAGTGCTAGGACCCATATTATTGTGCGGCGCAAAATGATCAAGCGTTTTTTCGCAGTCGCAATAATATTCGTTCTAGTGAGTTGAAAATTAAGTAGATTTTGTGCCTCGGAAAGTGTGCGGCACGGCGATTGCTCTCGTTTTGGTCGGTGACCCTAAACGAGACGAAGCCTAAAACGCCGCTCGAAATGCTGAGGAGTAAGAGTATGGCCGACGATATTGACCTGCACGTGGGAAAACGCCTGAGACGGCGCCGCCGCCTTCTGGGGATGACCCAGCAGGACCTCGCCAGCCAGGTGGGTGTGCGATTCCAGCAGATCCAGAAATACGAATGCGGTGCCAACCGCGTGACGTCTTCTCGCCTGTATGACCTGTCGCGGGCCCTGAACGTGTCCGTGCAGTATTTCTTCGACGGCATCACGCCGGCCGATGCGCCCGCCAACCCGGCCAATGATGCCGAGCGTCTGGAAGGCGACATTCTCTCGCAGAAAGAGACCCTGGAACTGGTGCGGGCCTATTACCGCCTGTCGGAACGCCCGCGCCGCCGCCTGCTTGAACTGGCCAAGGCCCTGCAGAGCGAAGCCGACGAACAGGGCGGCGCTGCTTGACCTGACAGCCTTCCATGGCGCATTTCCCGCGCCATGGACATGATCTTTCCGAATCAGCATGCTGAAACCCTGGCGCTGATCCAGCGCCTTGTGGACCTGGCCCAGCCGATAACGCTGGGCCATTTTCGTGACGATCCGGACACTGAAACCAAACAGACCGGACGTGGCTATGATCCCGTCACGGTGGCCGACCGCGATGCGGAGGCCGCAATCCGCGCAGAGCTTGCCCGCGCGCGGCCCGATGATGCGATTGTCGGCGAGGAGTTCGGCGGGCAGGCCGGCACCAGCGGCTGGACCTGGTATCTCGACCCTATCGATGGCACGCGCGCCTATGTCGCCGGGCTGGCGAGCTGGACCACGCTGATCGGACTGGCCGGCGCCGACGGCGTGCCGGCCTATGGCGCGATCGCCTGCCCGGTGCTCGGCGAGACCTATCTCGGTTGGCCCGGCGGGGCGGCGCTGGTGAGGAAAGAGGGCATCGAACCGATTTCCGTCTCGCCCTGCGCGGATCTGCGCGAGGCGCGCATTACCACCACCGATCCCTTCATCTTCACCCCGTCCGAGGAAGGCGCCTGGACGCATCTGCGCGCCACCGCCCGGATCACCCGCTATGGTCTGGATGCCTACGCCTATGCACGCCTGGCCGGCGGCACCGTCGACCTTGTGGCCGAAAGCGGCCTGAAACCGTGGGATGTCGCCGCGCTGATCCCGGTGGTGCGCGGGGCCGGCGGACTGGCACTCGACTGGCGCGGCCAGGCGGCCACCGCGCGCGGCGGACAGATTGTCTGCGCCGCCAGCCAGCCGGTGGTCGACCAGGCGTTGCTCGCACTCAGGCGGTCTGCGGAATAGGCCCGCCCGCTCCCTTCCCCGGGGCAGACCAGGAAGGGAAGCGGGCGGCTCAGGCTCCTCGATCGGGCGCTTGTTGGGGGGACTAAAGCACCACGACCGGGCGCGAGCACTCGGCATCGTTCACCCAGATATCGGCCTCCGACAGGTGCAGGCCGAGATCCACCAGTAGGGTGTCCACGGCGCGCACCAGCGGGCGATAGAGCAGGGGCGCGTCATTCACGTCCACCGACAGGCCCGAGCGAGCCTGTTTCACGGTGCCATTGCCGATTTCCGCCGCCGAGAAGGACACGGTCTGAACCTCGGAATTGGACAGGTCGAGCTGGAGCTGGCCAAGCCGGCCGAGATCTACCGTCACGGTGGACGGAGAGGTGGAAACCTCCACATCCACGCGCTGGACCGTGCGGTTGGAGCAGACAATGTCGGCCACGCGGCCCGTGGCTTCAGCCAAGCGGACCTCAAGACCGATCCCGCCCAGCAGGCCACCTTCCAGCAGCGACAGGCGCAGGCGCGTCTGGGCGGTTTCCAGCGTGGAATCGCGGTCGCTGGTCAGGTCCCAGCGCATCAACTGGGCGGTTTCCCCGATACGCAGCTGGAGCGAGGCGAGGCTGCCGGCCACGTCGAGATCCAGGGCGACCTGATTGTCGCCATCGGCCAGGGCGGCACTGGCCATCAGGAGCTGCCCACCATTGATCACGATCGGCTCGGCTGTCTCATTGGTGTCGGTGGGTATATAGGCGAGTTGGGCATGGTTGATCAGCTCGTTCAGGGTGACGAGGCGCGAGGAGGCCTCCGGCGCCACGGAAAAGGCCGGCAGGCTGAGGCCGTCGGTCCGCGCGACCTGCAGGGCAGACGAGACCGCGCCGAGCGAGACCTCGCTGTCGAGCACCTCCTGATAGTTCAGCGCGGTCAGCTCCAGATCGGTATTGAGTGCATCCAGGGCTTCCAGCAGTTCGACATCCACGCTCAGCAGCTGTTCGTAGTCCATGGCCTTGATCGCGCCGTCATAGCCGACCAGCGCCGACAGGAGCTGGCCCGACAGGCCATCCTCAAGACGCAAGAGGCGTGAGCCCATGGCCACGCTGGCAGACGATTGCATGCGCGCAACAGAGCTCAGGTCCAGCCGGTTGTCGTTGCGCAGCCAGCCGGAGGCCAGGCGCTCGCGAACCGGCAGGCTGACATCCACGCGCACTGCATTGGTCGGTGTGGCATCGGCCAGGTAGCGGTCGTAATCGGAGCTGGAGCGCGAGGGATCGTAATTGCCCTGACTGACACCGATGGTGACATCGGTCAGGTCGAAGCCTTTCGACAGCAGGATCGTGCGCACGCGGTCAGGCGTCACCGGCCCGCTGGAGAGCAGCTCCAGTGCGGCAAGGTCAGCCGCCGACTGCAGCTTGCGCTTTTCCATATAGGTCAGGGAGAGATTGGCCACGATGGCCACAAACATGGCGGCTGCGCCGAAAACGATCGCGAACTGAACTGCGAGCGCACCACGGGTGCCGGCAAGAAATCCACGCAGGGTCGACATTACATGTACCCCGTGATGCTCGAATGGATTTCCAGCGTGTCCGGCGGCATCGGCAGGAGGCCGTCCAGGACGCGGATCGGGTGGCTGTCGGTGTCGTATTCGAGCACGACCTCGGTTTCCTGCGTGACAGGATCGTAGCTGACACGCACGCGGGCCATGTCCGGGTCAAGCATCATGAACTCCCCCACACGGTCTGTGAGGTGCGCATTGGCGCGGGCCTGTTTCTCCTCGAGCGTCAGACCCCCGAGGGCGGCGCGTGTGAGATCGGCATTGAGTTGCTGGAGGGAGACCTGCGTCATGAAGAGGAGGCCGTACCCAGCCATGGCGAAACAAAGCAGAAGAAACACAGGCGCAAGGAGAGCGAATTCAACCGCGGTCGCGCCGCTTTGTGACCGCTCATTCAATTTAGCGATTTGCACTTCTAAGTGGTGTGGCATGTCCCAACCCAGATTAGGTGTTTTTGTTCTCGTATAAGTAGTTTTCCGTATGGCCGGCTAATTCGCGCCAAACCCGATATGTGCAATTTCACATATCGGGAAAACCAATTGGGCGATCTGATAGCGATATCAGCTCAATGACTACCGTGTGATGCGCTGTGCTGCCTACAGGAATTGCTGAACGCGCGTAAGTTATCGAAGCCGGTTGGAGGGAGCTATTTTTCAGGCAATATACCGTAGAAGTAGAGTGTCTAAGGGGCGATTTTTCGCGCAATTGCCTGCTGAATGGGCCGAATTCCCTCACAGATGGCGCAAAAATAGCCGCCGGATTCACCTCAACAGGCCGAAATATCAACCACCACATGGCCAAGCCGGCAGCCCGAGGACGGGATCTTGCAATTGCCGGCACCCATCAGGTCGGGCTGGTCGATATCCTCGTCCTGGATCAGCAGGGTGATGCGGTCGGCACGGCCCGGATTGGAAATATTGCCGCTTGAGCAGCGATAGCTGTCGTCGCAGGAAAAGCGCGCCGTGTTGTGGGTGTCGCTGGTCACCGTGATGTCGGGCTTGGGTGCGGGGAAGTCCCAGTTGCCGCGCGGGCCTTCATCGTCGGCCACGATCCAGATCTTGAAACAGCCTGGCGCCTGGGGCGGCGTGGGCGTGGGCTCGGGCACCGGGTCGGGGCTGACCGTGGCGGTGTCGGTGGTCTCGACGGTCTGGTCGGCGGGTGTCAGCAGGCCGCCGGTCAGGCCGTCCAGAAGGCCGCTGGCATAAAGCCCGCCGCCCCCGGCGCCGACCAGGAGAAGGGCCAGCACCGCATTAAGGCCCCCGCGGCCCTTCCGGCGCGGGGCTGGCGCGCCTGAACTGAGCGAGGCGGTCGGGCCGATGCTGCCGGGCGCGGCGCCTGTGCCCGAAACCAGGCCGCGCACCCAGCCGACCAGCTTCTGGAAGCTGCGGTCGCCCGGATTTCCATCCCAGTTGCTCAGATTGACGGTCTGCGTGCGGCGATAGGCGAGCGGAACAGAGCAGGCCTCCAGCATGACCGGCACGAGCTTGCCCTTCTCCTTGGCATAGTCGGCCTCGGTGCGCACCCATTCCGACACCACCGAGCGTGGGGTCCACAGAACAACGACTGCCTTGGCTGCGGCGATCTCGGCCTCGATCGTCTCGTCCCAGCTTGTATGCGGGGTGATCCGCTCATCATACCAGACCGAAAAGCCGGCTTCCTGCAGCTGGTGGATCGTGTCCTCGGCGAGGTGCTTGTCCTCGCGCTTGTAGGAAATGAAGATATCGGCCATGGCGTTCCCCTCTACTGACGCGAAAGCTAACACCTTGGCCGCCCACTGGAAACGCTTTCTCCCGACCCCAGCGGCGAGGCAACATCTTGCATATTTTCGCGCGGCTTGGCCTTATGCCGCCACGAGGAACCCGAACGAGGACACATTCATGCGTTTGCTCTTTGCAACGACAGCGCTTGCCGCGCTGGGACTGGCCGCCTGCACGGCGGTCGAACCGGCCAGCCTGGACACCACCGAGGCGCCCGCCACACCCGAGGCCGCCGCCGAGACCGCCCCCGACACTGGAGAGACAATGACCGAGACGGCAGACGCCGCAGATCCGTTCCTGTGGCTGGAAGAGGTTGAAGGCGAAGAGGCGCTGGCCTGGGTCGAGGGCCAGAATGCACGCAGCCTGGCCGTGCTGGAGGCCCAGCTGGAATACGAGGCCTATCTCGCCGCTGCCACCGAGGTCGCCACCTCCGCTGAGCGCATCCCCTATATCTCCGTGCGCGATGGCGTGGCGTATAATTTCTGGCAGGACGAGACCAATGTGCGCGGCCTGTGGCGCCGCACGCCGATGGAAAGCTACCGCACCGACGCGCCCGAATGGGAAACCGTGCTGGACTTCGATGCCCTGGCCGCCGCCGAAGAGGCCAACTGGGTCTTCAAGGGCTCCAACTGCCACGATCCGAAGGATGGCGGTTCGACCCTGTGCATGATCTCGCTGTCAAACGGCGGCAAGGATGCGGTGGAAACCCGCGAGTTCGACCTCGATGCCAAGAGTTTCGTCGAGGGCGGCTTCACCACGCCGGAAGCCAAACAGGGCGCGGCCTGGGTGGATCGCGACACGCTGCTGATCGCCACGGACTGGGGCGCGGACGGCGCGACGCTGACGGAGTCCGGCTATCCTTCGGTGGTCAAGCGCTGGACGCGCGGCACGCCGCTGCAAGAGGCCGAATTCCTGATTTCCGGCGATAAAACCGATGTCGGCGTCTGGCCCTTCACGCTTGAGCTGGAAGACAGCACCGTCCTGCAGGGCGCGGTGGAGGCCGACACCTTCTTCACCTCGAAATACTGGTATTTCCCCGCAGAGGGCGGCGAGCCGGTGCAATGGCCGATCCCGCCCAAATCCACCCCGCGCGATGTCTATGACGGCAAGCTGCTGGTGACGCTGGAGCAGGACTGGGCCCCGGAAGGGCGCGGCGAATTCAAGTCCGGCGACGTCATCGCCTTCTCGATCCAGGACTTCCTCGACACTGGCGCCCTGCCGGAGACCGTCGAACTGGTCTTCCATCCGAGCGAGACCCAGGCGGTGGAAAGCGTGTCGGTTTCCAAGAACGCGCTCCTGCTCTCGATCAATGACACGGTGGTCGGCAAGGTGTTGCGCCTCGACCAGGGCTTTGAGGGCTGGATCGCCTCGGAGCTTCCGCTGCCCGGAAAGGGGCAGGCGGGCCTGGCCTTCGCCGACAAGGACGAGGAGGTCGTCCTCATCAACTATGAAGGCTTTCTGACCCCGGATTCCCTGCTCGAATGGGATGCCGACACAAACGAGACCACTTCGCTGAAATCCCTGCCGGCCAAGTTCGATACAGAAGGCCTCGTCGTCGAGCAGAAATTCGCCACCTCGACCGATGGCACGAAAATCCCCTATTTCGTGGTCCGCGCCGAGGACACGGTGATGGACGGCTCCACGCCGACGCTGCTCTACGGCTATGGCGGCTTCCAGGTCTCGATGAACCCGGCCTACTCGGCCACGCTTGGCCGGCTCTGGCTGGAACAGGGCGGGGCATACGTGCTCGCCAATATCCGCGGCGGCGGCGAGTTCGGCCCGGAATGGCACCAGGCGGGTCTCAAGCTCAACCGCCAGCGCATCTATGACGACTTCATCTCCGTGGGTGAGGATATCGTCGCCGAGGGCCTGACCACGCCGGAGCATCTCGGCATCATGGGCGGCTCGAATGGCGGCCTCCTGATGGGTGTGATGCTGAACCAGCGCCCGGACCTGTGGAACGCGGTCGTCGTGCAGGTGCCCCTGCTCGACATGATGCGCTACCACATGCTGCTGGCGGGCGCGTCCTGGGTCGATGAATACGGCTCGCCGGATGTGCCCGAAGAGCGCGAATTCCTGATGACCATCTCGCCCTATCAGAACTTTGATGCGGACAAGCCCTATCCCACGCCCTTCTTCGTGACCTCCACCAAGGATGACCGCGTCCATCCCGGCCATGCCCGGAAAATGGCCGCCAAGTTCGAAGCCGCCGGCCTGCCGTTCTATTACTACGAGAACACCGATGGCGGACACTCGGCCGCGGCCAACCAGCTCGAACGCGCCCGCCGCTCGGCCCTGGAGTTCACCTATCTGACCATGCAGCTGATGGATGAGCCGGAGGGTGAGAGCGAATAGGCTCTACTCCCTTTCTGGAAACGAAGGCCCGCCGGATGAAAGCCCGGCGGGCTTTTTGCCTGCAACTGTAGCGCCTTGACCGGCCCGCAAATTCAGATTATCGATTTTCAATAAATCTGGAGTCGGCCCATGTCCCAATTCAAAGCTGAACTCGTGCGCATGACCACCGATGAGATCGACATCAAGGTGATGAGCGGGGAGCGGATGCATGTGCTGCAATGGCGCCGGAGGATCTTCTGGGACGATGTCCTGCTCGACGGCAAGCTGCAGGCGCGCTCCACCGGGCTGTGGGGCCGGGAAAAGGTCTACGGCCTCGTTTTCGGGCGCGATGAGACTGGCGAGGGCGGCGAGCGCGTCATGCTGATCGTCGATCCGCGCAATTCCGACCGCTGGACCGGCATGGGCGACAGCGTCAATGGCGTGCGCCTGGAAACCGCCACCGGCCCGCTTCTGGCCCATGGCTCGCTCGATCCGAAAAACCTCGAAAAGCCCACCACCTTCTCCGACTGGATGAAGAAGCAGATGGGCATGGAGTGGTAGGCGCGCGGCGCGGACTTATCCGACCGGCCTGACACCACCTTCAGAATACGGCGCATGACCTGGCGCCCGAACCATCCCCATTTTGCCCATGTGCACCCGCTTTTCTGGCCGGTGCTGTGGTGGAGCCTGCACCGGTTCGTGGCGCGGCTCGAACAGGTGATGGAGCTGCATGGGCGCGATGCGCGCATCTCATGGCGCGTGAGCTGGTATGGCGTGATTGAGATTTACGCCGTGCATGCCCTGCCACAGCCGACCTGGCGGAATGTGCTGGCCGAGTGCTGCGCTATGGTGGCGCGCGCCTGCGCCGGGCCGGTGGGGATGGCGGAGCAGATTTGCGGGCGGTTGCGGCATGTTCTCGCCGACCCGCTTACCGCTTTGCTTGTCGCCGCCCTGGCTCCCCATCCGCCTGCCATCCTCGACTCCAGCTAGCCCCTAGAGCCGCCTATCCCCGCGCAGGCGGGGATCCATGGATCACGCTTTCAACCGGGAGATCCGGTACTGGCACTGGTCCCTGGCCCCCCGCTTTCGCGGGGGAGGGCGGGACGTGAGAGACAGCCATCTCCCCTTCACCGCAGCGCCCCGCGCCCTGCGGGCGCCCGTGCTGGCCGGCAACAGGCTTGTCGGCGCAATGGCTTGCCGGCATGGTGCGCGCCAGATGTGGAAGGGGAGCATGCTCATGAGACTGAGACAGACACTGATCGGCCTTGGCGGCCTGGCGCTGGTGACCGCCTGTGGCGAGCCGGCCGAGGTGCCCGCAGCGGATGCCGCGCCGCCCGCCGAAGCGCCGGCGGCCAACATATTGGAGCTGTCCGCGCCGGGCATGTATTTCGAGGGGCCGTCCACCATTCCGTCGGGCTGGGTCACGGTGAAGTTCGGCAACCCCTCCGGCATGGTCCATTTCGCCATGCTCGAACGCCTGCCTGAAGGCATCACCATTGAGGACCAGACGCGCGAGGTCCCGCCGCATTTCCAGGGTGGCTTCGATGCTCTGGCCGCCGGCGATGTCGACGCGGCCATGGCTGAGTTCGGCCAGCTGCCGGCCTGGTATGGCGACATGGTCTTCCTCGGCGGGCCGGGCCTCATCGCCGCCGGCGGCACGGGCGAGGCCACGGTGTTTCTGGAGCCGGGCCGCTATTCCATCGAGTGCTATGTGAAGTCCGCGGGCGTGTTCCACACCTACGACCCCGGCACGGGCGAGCGCGCCATGCTGCACGAACTGATCGTCACCGAGGAAGACGGCGGCGGGGTTGAGCCCGAAGCCAGCGTCACGCTGAGCGTCGACAATGCCGGCATTCATATTGCCGAGGGCGCGTTCACCGCCGGCCCGAACATGGTGCGGGTAAACTATGACGAGCAGATGGTGCACGGCAATTTCGTGCGGAGCGACGTGCATGTCGCCCGGCTCACCCCGGACACGGACCTTGCCGCACTGGACGCCTGGATGGACTGGCGCGCGCCGCACGGGCTGGAAACGCCGGCACCGGTGGAGTTTGTCGGCGGCCTCAATGAAATGCCTGCCGGCAGCCATGGCTATTTCACGCTCGATCTTGAGCCCGGCGACTATGCCCTGATCGGCGAAGTCGACGGCCCTGCAGAGAAGGGCTTCTTCGTCGCGTTTTCCGTGGGGGGCGAATGACTGATACCGGCGGGGCGGGCGGCCCGGCCATCCCAACATTTCCGTAATCTTCCTTGGCGCGGCCGTCCGTGTGCCCCATTCCGGCCCTGCCGTGCGGTCACCCTGCAGTCTCGCTTACAATTGATTGCAAGGAGAGAGACCGATGACATCCACGGTCGATACCACACCTGCGCCGCCGCCCGGTGGCCCGCCCGGCCTGCCGCCGCTTGAACGCTTTTTGCCCAAGCGGTCGGCTGGCCTGAAACTGCTTCTGGTCTGCGCCCTCGCGCTGGTCATGGCGATCCCGGCCCTGTTCGTTTACGGGGTGGTGCATGAACGCACGGTGGGCTCGCGCGAGGCGATGAATTCGGTGGCCGGAATGGTCGGCGGCAACCAGACCGTTCTCGGCCCCTTCCTCGCGGTGCCTTATGCCCGTGCGCCGAACACGGACAAGCCGGACACGCTGATCTACGGCACGGCCATCGCCTTCGCCGAGACCGGCACGGTCGCCGCCGATGTGACGGTGGAAGAGCGCAAGCGCGGGATCTATCTGGTCCCGGTCTTCGAGGCCGACCTGGAGATGGAAGCGGTGTTCGACCCGCAGGCCCTGCGCGATGCGCTGCCCTATGATGCGGTGCCGGTGTGGAGCGATGCGCGGATCTATTCCGGCGTCTCCGATACGCGCGGCCTGCGCGGGGACGTGGTGCTGAGCGCGGACGGCCAGCGCCTGACCGTCGAGCCGGCCACGACGACCGGCTATCGCGAGGCGGGCGAGTACAATCCGGTTCCGCCGGCCTCCATGAGCCTGGCCGCCGCCGAGCTTGCCGACCTGGAGACCCGCACCGGGCCGCTGACGCTCAGCCTCTCGCTGAAGCTCTCGGGGGCAGAGCGGTTTTCGCTGGCGCCCTTTGCCAAGTCGACCTCGATGACCATGGTCAGCAACTGGGAGGATCCGAGCTTTACCGGCGGTGTCCTGCCGGTCGAGCATACCGCCGGGGATGAGGGCGTGGACGGCTTCACCGCGAGCTGGTCTGTGCCCTATCTCGCGCGCGATGTGCCCGGCGCGGGCGCGCGGATCGACCTCAACCAGCTCACCCGCTGGGACGGGCACGACATGGCGGTGCGCTTCGTGCGGCCGGCCAATCCGTATCAAAGCGTGGAGCGCGCGCTGAAATATGCCGCCATGTTCATCGGATTCGTCTTCCTCACCTATTTCCTCTTCGAGGTGACACAGACCGCCCGCGCTCACCCGGCGCAATATGTACTGGTGGGCCTTGCCCAGTCGATTTTCTATCTCCTCCTCCTCGCCTTTGCCGAGCGGATGGGGTTCGACCTCGCCTTCCTGCTGGCGGCCGGCATGACGGTGGGGCTGATCGCGCTGTATTCCGTCAGCGTGTTCAAGTCGCTGGCCACCGGCTTCAAGGCGTTCGGTGTGCTGAGCGGGATCTACGGCCTGATCTATGTGCTGATGCGGGCCGAGGACCAGGCGCTGCTGGCCGGCGCGATTGCGAGCTTCGCGGCCATTGCCCTCACCATGTTCATGACGCGCAATGTGAACTGGTATGGCGAGCGCACGGCGGCGGCCTGATGGAGCCCTCATCCTGAGCGGAGACGAAGGGCGAGGGCGGGCTCTTTCCTGTTTGATCCCCGCTCCACTTCGTTCCGCGATGGATCGCGCTCAGGGCTGCTTACTGCTCCCGGTTTCCCCGCCCCATGGTTCGTCTTCGCTCACCATGAGGCTGAAAGTTAATCCGACGGGGCAGGCGTGAAGCCAAGCTGCGGCTGCCCCGCAAGTTCATAGGCCACATAGTCCCGCAGCGCATCGGTGAGGGCCTGGGCGGGGCCGTTCAGCATGTCCGGCGCAATCAGCGGGCCGAAGGTCATGTCGAAACGGGCGCGCTTCTTGTTGAGCAGCTCATGGAACAGGGTGATGTCGCGCAGCTCTGCATTGAGACGGGAGAAGAGATAATAGAGGTGCGAATTGCGTGCCTTCACGTTCAGCGGGCAGATCGGCGCATTCTGCTTTTTCGCAAGGCCCACCACGGTGGTGAACCAGTCCTTCTCGGTCAGGCGACCCTCAATCAGGCTGGCAAGCCGGCCGGAGGGGAAGATGAGGACGCATTTCTCCTCGGCAAAGGCCTGCGCGGCGCGCTTGAGCGTCTCGCGCGTCTTGGCCGGGGAACGCTTTTCCATCAGCCACTCGACCGGGATGATGACATCGGTGAAGCGCGGATTGACCCGTACCGCATCGGCATTGGCGAAGACGACGATATCCTCGCGGACCTCGCGCAGGACCTTCCACACCGCCACACCATCGGCGAGCCCGGTGGGGTGGTTGGCCGCCACGATCACCCGGCCGGTTTTCGGCAGCTGGTCGATCCCGGTCGCGAAGGTGTGCATGTCCAGTTCGGCTTCGAGATATTCAAAGCTCTGCCGGCCCGTGAGCGTCATCAGGTGATCGGCCATCGCCCGGGCGCGGGAATAGCCGAGCAGGGAATAGAGCATCGGGCGGACGCCCGGCCAGCTCCAGTGGCCGGTAAAGCTCGGGCAACGCTCCTGGATCAGCTCGTCGACGATATGCAGATCGCTCGCCGCGACGCCCTGGAGGAACACCGCATTGGCATCCAGTTCGGCAGTTGCGGGATCATCACTCATGCGTGGCGCAGCCTTTCACGTCCTTGTGAAATGCAGACTATCGAGTCCTGCGGGCCTGCGAAACCATTCTACGCGGTGAGCAGGACCGGGTTCCGCTCAGGCCTCGTCCTCGGCGGCGCGCTGGAAAGCCCGGGCCTTGCGCAGGCGCGAGCCGAGCTCCGGCATCAGGGCCTCATTGGTCGCCAGGACATTGCCGGTGCGCAGGAGGTCACCGCCATCGATTTCCTGCACCAGGCCGCCCGCCTCACGCACCAGGACGATGCCGGCGGCGATGTCCCAGGACTTCAGGCCGCGCTCCCAGAAGCCGTCGAACCGGCCGGCCGCGACCCAGGCGAGATCCAGCGCGGCCGAGCCATAGCGGCGGATGCCGGCGGTGATCGGGGTCAGCGCGGCCAGCTCGCCCCAGAACCGGGCATGAACTTCCTCGCCCCTACCCATCCAGGGGGTGCCGGTGGCGATGACAGCTTCGCCGAGCTTCTTGCGCGCGGCGACCACGAGCTTGCGCTGCTCCAGCCAGCAGCCGCGGCCCTTCTCGGCCCAGAAGATCTCGTTCTTGATGACGTCATAGACGACGCCGGCAAACAGCTCGCCCTCGCGCACCAGGCCGATGGAGACGGCAAAATGTGGCTGGCCGTGCAGGAAATTGAGCGTGCCGTCCAGCGGGTCGATGATGAAGGTGTTGGACTTGTCGGTGCCCTCTACCACGCCGGATTCTTCCATGATGAAGCCATAGCCGGGCCGCGCCTTGGAGAGCGCGTCATAGATGATCTGCTCGGCCTTGTGGTCGGCATTGGAGACGAAATCGGCCGGGCCCTTCCTGGAGACCTGCAGGTGCTCGACCTCGCCGAAATCGCGCGCGAGCGCGCGGCCCGCGGCGCGCGCGGCGTTGATCATGACAGTGCCGACGGCAGAAGGTTTGGACATGTCGTTCCTTTGCTGCAGGCCAGTCTGCAGTCACGCTTCAGTTCATTTGCAGCACGGTCAGTCGTGCGGCTGTTCGTTGAAATGGGACGCCAGCCAGGCGGCAAAAAAGATTCCGATGAACGCAATGGGCGCCAGCAGCAGCGATTGCCAGATAGGGGCAAGTTCGGACATCGACTATCTCCTCGTCCTCAAAATATAGAGCGCGCCGATGTGAAATACCACTCCGGCGACAACAGCGATGACAGCAGCCAGGATGGTGACGTCCGCCTGGTTCAGAAACGGGCTGACCATGCCGCCTCCCACGAACAATTTTGCGATGGTGTTCAGCAGGTCACTGAGTGCCTTGCGCTGATCCTCGTTCAAATTGCGCAGGAAGCCGAACATGAGCCTTTAGTCACTGCGGCGCAGATAGGTCGAATCCGCAGTCTGGACCACGATCTTCTCGCCCGTACCGACGAAAGGCGGAACCATGACGCGCACGCCATTGTCGCAGATCGCCGGCTTGAAGGAGTTCGCCGCCGTCTGGCCTTTCACGACCGGCTCGGTCTCGACGATTTCGAGAATGACCTGTTCGGGCAGGGCCACGCCGATCGGGGTGGTCTCGTAGAACTCGATCTCAACCACCATGCCGTCCTGCAGGAAGGCGCCCTGGTCGCCGAGGAAATCATGCTGCAGCTCGATCTGCTCGAAGTTCTCCTGGTCCATGAAGGTGTAGGCCTCACCGGTATCGAACAGGAACTGGAACGGTTTCTGTTCGAGGCGGACCTTCTCGACCGTCTCGTTCGCACGGAAGCGCTCATTGAGTTTCGAGCCGTTCATCAGGTTGCGCAGCTCGACCTGGTTGAAGGCGCCGCCCTTGCCGGGTTTGACCGCATTGGTCTTCATCGCGCGCCAGACCTGGCCCTGATGCTCGATCACGGTGCCGGGCTTGATCTCGTTGCCATTGATCTTGGCCATGTGCGTTCTCCGAAAGTGTTGGCGCGGCGTAACCAAGCCGCCGCGAAAGATCAAGCGAGGCATCTTTTGCGACTGCGGAAATCCGGTGTAAACAAAAACAAAAATCAGTAGGTGAACGGAATGGGCAACTGGCTTGAGAAGTTTCTGAGCTTCGACCGGATGATGGGCGAGGATCTTGTCCGCAAGACCTATTATCTCGGTCTCCTCCTGATCGCCGGATGGGCGGTGCTCTCGCTTCTGGGAGCCCTGTTCTTCATTTTCAGCAATTTCAGCCGTTCGATCAGCCTGATCGTGACGACACCGCTGATCGCGCTGTTCGCGCTAATGATCTGGCGGGTGATCGCAGAGCGCCTGATGCTGGACTGGCAGGGCGTGGACGATGAGCCCGAAGCCGGGGACGAGGCGCCGATCCCCGGCGAGGTGGTCGGGGCAGGCGCTGCGGCAGAGCCTCAGGAAGAGGTAGTAGACGTGGAGTTCGCCGTGGCCACCGAGGAAGAGGTTGAGGTCACGGAAACCGTGGTGGTCGAGGAAGATCCGGACGAGGAGATCGCGCCGGAAGAGCTGGCCGGGATCGCCGATGAGGATGACGACCTCGCCGAGGAAGAGAGCGAAACCCGGCCCTAAGCCTTGTCGACCTCGTCGAACAGGGCGTTGAAGCCGGCCACGGCGCTTGCCGGCCCGCCCTCGGCCGACCAGACTCCGGAACTCACGGCCAGGAAATCGGCGCCGGCGGCCACCAGCGGGCGGGCATTGTCCACAGTGATGCCGCCGATCGCGACGCAGGGCAGCTCGGTCATGGCCTGCCAGTTGGTCAGCAGGTCCGGGCTCGCCGGTGTGGCCCCGGCCTTGGTGGTGGTCGGGTAGAAGGCGCCGAAGGCGACATAGTCCGCGCCCGCTTCACCGGCTTCCATGGCGGCATGGTAGGAGGATTTCGCCGAAGCGCCGACAATCGCGTCCGGCCCGAGCAGCTTGCGCGCATCTTTCACCGACATGTCGCTCGGGCCGAGATGCACACCGTCCGCGCCAAGCTCAAGTGCCAGGGCCGGGCTGTCATTGATCACCACCGCCACGCCGGCGTCCTGGACGGGCGCCATCAGTGCCTTCGCTATCCGACGGGTCGCAGGCTCGTCGATCCTGTCGCCCTCGGTCTTCAGGCGCAGCTGCAGGCAGGCGACATCCCCGGCGCCGAGCGCGGCGTCAAGATCGGCGCCGAAGGCATCGAGGTCCGCAATGCGCGGCGGTGTGATGAGATAGAGGCGGCAGCGGCTGGGCGACATGCCCGACCGATTATACGCACCCGCCCGGCTTCACAACGCGTTTGGTCGACGCGGGATGTTTTTCCAGTGCGGCGCCGGTGCGGGTCGGGCGGGGGAGAAGCTGGCCCTTGCAATTAGGGCAGATGCCCTGGAAGCGCGTTTCGGCGCAGTCCTCGCAGAAGGTGCATTCGAACGAGCAGATCATGGCACCGGCCTCGTTTGGTGGCAGGTCACGGTCGCAACACTCGCAGGAGGGACGCATTTCGAGCATGCTCCGCAGGGTATGCCGAAACGGCCCTTTTGTCATTGCGCCAGATCAAAAAGGGGCGCCGGAGCGCCCCCTCAGAATTCTATCAGTTCAGGATCGGTCAGGCCCTGGAGCAGCCATAGATCTTGTCGATCGCATCGGCCAGGATGGCGTCGAATTCGGCATCCGACTGCTGGGCCGAAAGGCCCTCGGTGAGGGCGCGCGAGAAGCTCGCGATCATACCGTCATTGAGGGCCAGTTTCTCGCAGGCTTCCTCGCGCGAATAGCCGCCCGACAGGGCAACGACGCGCATCACGCGGGGATGGTCGACAAGCGGCTTGTACTGGTTGGGCCTGGTGGGGATGGAGAGTTTCAGCATCACCTGCTTGCTCTCATCCATGGCATCGAGATGCTTGAGGGTCTCGGCCAGGACAATGTCCTCGGCCTCGGCCTTGTCGGCGATCTTGATGTTCACTTCCGGCTCCAGGATCGGCATCAGGCCATGGGTCAGGATCTGCTCGCCGACTTCGAATTGCTGGGCAATGATCGCGGCGATGCCCTCGGCGTTGGCGGCGTTGATGTTGGAGCGCATCTTGGTGCCGAAAATACCCTTGGCGACGGCGCGCTCGCACAGCGCGTCCAGTTCCGGCATCGGCTTCATCACCTGAACGCCGTTGTCCTCGTCGGCAAGGCCCTTGTCGACTTTCAGGAAGGGCACGACGCCGCGCTCTTCCCAGAGATATTTGGCGGTCGGAACCCCGTCGATCTCGCCGTCCATGGTACGCTCGAACAGGATCGCGCCCATCACCTTCTCCCCGGTGAAGGCGGGCGACTTGATGATCCGCGCGCGCATTTCGTGGATCAGGCCGAACATTTCCTCATCACCCGAATAGGCGCTTTCTTCCACGCCATAAAGGCGCAGGGCTTTCGGCGTGGACCCGCCCGACTGGTCCAGCGCGGCGATGAAACCGTCTTTTTCGGCGGCCTGCTTGGCCATTTCAGCATTGGTCATGACTACTCTCTATCCCCTGGGAGGTTGGTGGTTTGAGCTGGGTATGGACGTGCGCGTGCAGCCGCCGGACAAAGGCCCGGCAGGGCGCGCAGCGTGTTGTGTAACGAACGCTATTGTTACCGCTAACTTTGAGCTCCGGTCCGGCGCTGTTTCAAGTCCCCCCTGAAACAGAAATCCGGATCGGATCATCGCTAGCCTTTCAAAGCCTCGACGCCTGGCAGCGCCTTGCCTTCCATCCATTCAAGAAACGCGCCGCCGGCCGTGCTGACAAAGGTGAAATCGCCCGCCGCGCCGGCATGGTTGAGCGCAGCCACGGTATCGCCGCCGCCGGCGACCGCCGTCAGCGTTCCGGTCCTGGCCTTCGCGCCGGCTGCGAGCGCCGCAGCCACGGTGGCTGTGTCGAAGGGCGTGATCTCGAAGGCGCCGAGCGGGCCGTTCCAGACCAGGGTCTTCGCCTTGGTGAGCGCGGCCTCAATGGCGGCAACAGTTTGCGGGCCGGCATCGAGGATCATCTCATTGTCGGCGACCTCATCCAGGCCGCACACGCGATGGGCGGCATTGGCGGCAAATTCCTTGGCCACGACCACGTCGACCGGCAGGATGATCTCGCATCCGGCGGCCTTCGCATTGGCTTCGATCTGTTTTGCGGTCTCGGCCAGGTCATGCTCGCACAGCGAGGCGCCGACACTGTAGCCGCGCGCGGCCAGGAAGGTGTTCGCCATGCCGCCGCCGATCGCCAGCATGTCCACTTTCGAGACAAGGTTCTTCAACAGGTCGATCTTGGAGGAGACCTTGGCCCCGCCGACCACGGCGAGCACCGGGCGCTCAGGGGTGCCCAGCGCGGCGTCGAGCGCGGAAAGCTCGCGCTCCATGCTTTTGCCGGCATAGGCGGGCAGGAGCTGGGCGATGCCGACTGTGGAGACATGCGCGCGGTGGGCGGCGGAGAAGGCGTCATTGACATAGATGTCACCCAGCGCGGCGACCTCTTCAGCGAGCGCCGGATCGTTCTGTTCCTCGCCGGCATAATAGCGGGTGTTCTCAAGCAGGATCACGCCGGCCGGCGGCAGGGCGGCGATCTCTTCGGCTACGGCCGGGCCCTTGCAGTCGGCGGCGAAGGCGACCGGGCTGCCCAGCACCCTCTCGAAGGCATGGGCGACAGGCGCGAGGCTCATCTCCGGCTTGCGCTCGCCCCTGGGCCGGCCGAAATGCGCCAGCAGGGCAACCCTGGCGCCCTGGGTGCGCAGCGTGTTCACCGTGTCGAGCGCGGCGGTGAGGCGGGTGTCGTCGGTCACCTTGCCGCCATCCATGGGCACGTTGAAGTCGACGCGGACGAGCGCAACCTTGCCCGTCAGGTCGCCGGCATCTTCGATACGCTTGAAATCACTCATCTGGACTTACTCCGGTTTGCGGTAGACCGCGCGCAGCAGGGAGGCGGGGCCGGTATGGTAGGGGCCTTCGGTGAGGTGCTCGACCCCGGTCCAGAAGGCGTAAGGGTGGGCGGCCGAGAAATCGGCGCGGATTTCTTCGGGTTCGGGCATCATCAGCGGATCGGGCGGGCCGCCGGACTGGTGGGTTTTCTGGAACTCGGCCTGCTCACGCGTGAAGCATTCGAGGAAAACAAGGCCGCCGGGCTTGAGGGCCGCGACCATTTTGCCATGGAGCACCGGGCGCAGGGCCGGCGGCAGGTGGAAGAACATGGCCGCGATGACATCAATCTCGCCTTCGGGCCAGTCCCACACGGCGAGATCGGCCTGCTGGGTCTTGAGCGTGACGCCCCGTTTGGCTGCCAGCGCTTCGGCGCGCTGAAGGCCGACAGATGAGAGATCCAGTGCCAGGACATCCAGCCCGCATTCGGCGAGGAAGACCGCATCGCGACCCTGGCCGGCGCCCGGCACCAGGGCGCGCCCGCTGGCGGGAAGAAGGTCGCGAAAGCCGATCAGGAGACGGCTGGCCCGTTCGCCATAGGCGAGGTTCGCCTCGCCGAAACGCGCATCCCAGAAGTCTGCGGGGATGGGCTGGCTCATCCTGTCTCCCGTCTGGTGGGCGCCGGTTTCGGCCTAGATCACGCTCCCGAAATAGACCGCGGTGTCGGACATGCGGGTCGCGAAACCCCACTCATTGTCATACCAGCTCAGCACACGGACCATCGTGCCGTCGACGACCTGGGTCTGGGGCAGGGCGAAGGTCGAGCTCGCCGGGTTGTGGTTGAAGTCCGAGGAGACCAGCGGCGCGTCAGTGTAGGCGAGCACGCCCTTCATCGGGCCGTCGGCGGCCGCGATGATTGCGGCGTTGATTTCCTCGGCCGTGGTGGCTTTGCCGGCATCGAAGACGAGGTCGATCATCGACACGTTCGGCGTCGGCACGCGCACGGCCGAGCCGTCGAGCTTGCCGGCGAGTTCCGGCAGCACCAGGCCGACGGCCTTCGCCGCACCGGTCGAGGTCGGGATCATGGAGTTGGCCGCGGCGCGGGCGCGGTAAAGATCGCTATGCAGACGGTCGAGCGTCGGCTGGTCGCCGGTATAGGCGTGTACGGTCGTCATGTAGCCGCGCACGATGCCGACGGCGTCGTTCAGCGCCTTGGCGACCGGCGAGAGGCAGTTGGTCGTACACGACGCATTCGAGACGACCATGTCATCCTTGGTCAGCGAGGTGTGGTTCACGCCATAGACGATGGTCTTGTCGGCACCCTTGGCCGGGGCGGAGACCAGGACGCGCTTGGCGCCGGCCTCAAGGTGCATGGAAGCCTTTTCCTTGGCGGTGAAGATGCCGGTGCACTCCATCGCGATGTCGACGCCCATCTCGCCGTGTGGCAACTCCTTGGGGTCGCGCACCGCGGTGCACTTGAAGCTGCGCGAGCCGGCGATGATCGTGTCGCCTTCGACCTTCACTTCGACGGGGAGCTTTCCGTGTACGGAATCGTATTGCAGGAGGTGGGCATTGGTTTCGATCGGACCCAGATCATTGATCGAGACCACTTCGATGTCTGTGCGGTCGTGCTCGATAATGGAGCGCAGGACAAGACGGCCAATCCGGCCAAACCCATTAATAGCAACCCGAACGGCCATGATGTTTCCTTATGTCTGGCATCTTGAATATTGCCTGCCGGTCTAAACGCACCGGCGCTTTTCGTCCAGCCACCGCAGGGGACAGATGCGCGCGGTTTTCCCCAGCTGACGGGTCGTTAAGCAAAACTCTGTCGTGCCGGACGGGATGTTAGCGCGCAACAGACCGGGCGAACCAGACCGCGACGGCCAGCAGGGCGAGCGAAAGCGCGCGCCGGATGAGCCGGTTTCGCCTCGGATCGGTGAGCACCGGACGCAGGCTTGCGGCTGCCATCACAATGCCGAGATGGATCCCCGTCGCGATCGCGACATATAGCGCCGTCAGAAGTGCTGCCTGCGGCGTTGCCGGGGCGGCTTCGGACATGAAGCTCGGCAGGACAGTGACATAGAACACCGCCGCCTTGGGGTTGAGCAGGTTCACGATCAGCCCGCGCCGGAAATAGGTGCCGAGCGTGCCGCCGGTTTCCATCCGGGCCGGCGAGCTTTCGCCGGCATCGCGCCAGCCCTCCCAGGCGAGGTAACACAGGTACGCCACGCCGCCCCAGCGCAGGGCCTCGTAAAGCATGGGCGAGCTTGAGAGAAAGGCGGCGAGCCCGGCAGCCGCGGCTGCCCCGATCAGCGCCAGCCCGAGAGCCACGCCGGCGACAACGGCAAACCCGCTGCGCCGGCCCCGGTCAAGGCTGACGATGGCCAGATAGGCCATATTCGGCCCGGGCGTGATCTCGATGGCAAGGCAGGTCAGTGCGAAGCCGGCGACGGCGTCGAGGGTCAGGCCTGCCAGTGCCATACGGGCGTCAGATCCGCGCTTTCACGGCGTCCACAACCGCCTCGGCGGTGATGCCGAAATGCTTGTAGAGTTCCTTGTAGGGCGCGCTGGCGCCGAAGCTCTTCATGCCGACAAAGCCGCCCTTGCGGCCGATCCAGCGGTCCCAGCTCTGGCGCACGCCGGCTTCGACCGCCACTTTCGGCAGGTCGCCGCCGAGCACCTCGTCCTGGTAAGCCTCGTCCTGTGCTTCGAAGAGGTCCATGCAGGGCACTGAAACGACGCGCACCGGAATGCCCTCGCTGGCGAGGGTTTCCTGCGCCGCAACGGCCAGTTCCACTTCCGAGCCCGAGGCCAGGATCACGGCTTTCGCCTCGCCATCGGCCTCGCTGAGCACATAGGCGCCCTTTGCTGAGGGGTTGCCGGCGGCGTCCTTGCGCAGGCTCGCCACCCCCTGACGGGTCAGCGCCATGGTGCTCGGGCCATCGGTGTGGCCAAGGGCGAGCTGCCAGCATTCGGCGGTTTCCACACCGTCGCAGGGGCGGAAGACCCACATTTTCGGGATCGCGCGCAGGCTGGTGACATGTTCGACCGGCTGGTGGGTCGGGCCGTCCTCGCCGAGGCCGATGGAATCATGGGTCATCACATGGATGACGCGCAGACCCATCAGGGCGCCGAGCCGGATCGCGGCGCGCGAATAATCCGAGAAGATCAGGAAGGTGCCGGAATAGGGGATGATCCCGCCATGCAGCGCCATGCCGTTCATGGCCGCGGCCATGCCGTGCTCGCGGATGCCGTAATGGACATAGCGCCCGCCCCAGCTTTCCGGGGTCATCGGTGCGGTGACGGCAGTCTTGGTGTTGTTCGAGCCCGAGAGATCCGCCGAGCCGCCGACCATTTCCGGCACCGCCTTGGTCAGCACTTCCAGCGCCGCGCCGGACCATTTGCGGGTCGCATCGGATTTGCCGTCGTCGATCACGGCCTGCTTGTATGCCAGGACCTGCGCGTCGAGATCGGCCGGGAGGCCGCCCGCCATCGCGGTCTGGAAGGCCGCTGCGTCGGGGTGGGCATTGAGGCGCGCGCCCCAGGCCGTGCGCTCGTTCTGGGCATGCTTGCCGCCCTCGGCCCAGGCCTCTTCGATGGCCACCGGAATCTCGAAGGGCGGGTAGGGCCAGCCGATATTCTCGCGGATGCCGGCGATCTCCTCGGCGCCATAAGGGCCGCCATGGGCCTTGCCGGTGCCCTCGATGGTCGGGGCGCCATAGCCGATGCGGGTCTTGCAGGCGATCATCACCGGCCTGTCCTGGGTCTTCGCCCAGCTCAGTGCCTCGTCGATCTCGGCCGGATCGTGGCCATCAATCGTGCGCGTCACCCAGCCGGACGCGTCGAAGCGGGCGCACTGGTCGGTGCTGTCGGCCAGATCGGTCGAGCCGTCGATGGTGACGGCATTGTCATCAAACAGGACGATCAGTTTGTTGAGCTTCATATGGCCGGCCAGCGTGATCGCTTCCTGGCTGATACCTTCCATCAGGCAACCATCGCCTGCGATCACCCAGGTATAGTGGTCGACGAGATCATCCCCGAACCGCGCATTGAGGTGGCGTTCCGCCATCGCCATGCCGACGGCTGTCGCGATTCCCTGACCGAGCGGGCCGGTCGTGGTCTCCACGCCTGTGGTGATGAAGTTCTCCGGGTGGCCCGGCGTCTTCGAGCCAAGCTGGCGGAAGTTGCGGATATCGTCTCTGGTAACGCTATCATACCCGGTCAAGTGCAAGAGCGAGTAGAGCAGCATGGATCCATGCCCGTTCGAGAGGACGAAGCGGTCGCGGTCCGGCCAGTCCGGCGCGGCGGGATCGTGCTTGAGGTGTTTGGTCCACAGAATGGTGGTCAGATCGGCCAGGCCCAGCGGGGCGCCGACATGCCCGGATTTGGCCGCTTCGACGGCGTCCATGGAAAGTGCGCGAATGGCGTTTGCCATGTCCTTGTGAGTTACGGTCATTCAATGCCCCTTCGTTTCAGCGTGGGATGGCGAACCCTGAACCGCGCGTCAAGCGACTTGGCGTTGGCCATTGCAGCGGCTAGGAAAATTAAATGGACCGTATGGACACAGCTTCTCAGCGTCTCGACAAGGCCCTTCGGCGCCTGGAAGGCGCGCTCGACAGCCTGATCGAGCGTGCCCGCGAGCCTGTCGTGCTGCGCCGGGAACGCGACGCACTGCTGATCGACCGTGATGATCTGGCCGCCCGTCTGGAGGATGCGCTGGCGCGCGGGGCGGAGCTGGAAGGTCTGACGGAAGAGGCCTCCGGCGCCATCGGTACGGCGATTGAGGAAGTCCGGGCTGCGCTCGGGCAGGACGACTAGGCCGGAAGGGACGGGGCATGGCCAAGGCAACCATCCAGGTTTACGGCCGCTCCTACACGGTCGCCTGCTCTCCAGGCCAGGAAGCGCGCCTGACAGAACTTGGCGCCGAACTCGACAGCCGAATCACGCGTATCGCCACGGCTGTGGGCGATGTCGGCGATGACCGGCTCCTGCTCGTGGCCGCTTTGTCCCTGCTCGACGAATTGCACGCTGCCCAGGGCGGAAGCCGCGCCCGGCTGGCCGAGCTGGAAGCGCGCGCCGCTGAGGCGCTCGAACAGGCCGCCGGCCGGATCGAGGCCCTGGCGACGCGCGTGGAATCCGATCCGGGCGCGTCTGACTCGGCCTGACCCGCGTGGTAGGAGTACGGTAGAGCAGGAGGCGCACATGCGCAGCGAAGATAATCTGCAACCCTTCCTGGTGGCCTTTCCGATGGAGGATGGCGGCCAGCAGGTGATGCTCGACCCGAATTTCTTCCAGGGTGTGGATGAAGTGGGCGCCTTCCTGGCGCTGCTGGCGCGCCACTATGCCCGCGCCTTCGTCCAGTCGGGACGCGCGCGCGACATGGAAGACGCGCTCGAACAGGTGGTTGAGTACTTCCAGGACGAGGTCAACGAGCCCCTGGGCGAGGATGAAGACCCTGCCTGAAGATGACAGGACAAACATCTGAAACTTCAAGAAATCTTCAAACGGACATAATCGCGCCCTGTTCCCGGCACGGAGGAGTCGTGCTTTAACCGGGCTGAGGAAACGAGACGGAGCTTGCGATGAGGACGCCGCAAAATTGGGCACGGGGCATACTCGCAGCCGGAGTGCTTGCCTTATTGGCGGCCTGCGGCGGCGGAAACGACACCCCCGAGCCGGGCGGTGCTGCCATCGAGGAGCCCCAGGGAGACCTGGTCGAGCGGTCCGACCGTGACCAGCGGGCAGCGGAGCGGCGCGAACGCCTGCGCCAGCGGGCTGCGGCCGAGAACGAGGTGGACTTCGCCTATTACCGCTACCGGATCGACACATCCGGTGAAGCGCCGGTGGCCTGCTTTGTTTTCTCCGCTCCGCTCGATCCCGAAACCGACTATTCGCCCTATGTGGATTTCCGCCCGGCCTTTCAGCCGGCGCTGTCCGTTTCCGGGTCAGATCTCTGTGTCGGGGGGCTTGAGTTCGGCACCAGCCGCACCGCCATCCTGAAATCCGGCCTGCCGGCCAATGATGGCCGCACGCTGGAACGCAGCGAGGAAGTGCCGATCGATTTCGCCGACCGCCCGCCCTATGTCGGCTTTCGCGGTGCCGGTGTGATCCTGCCGCGTTCGGATGCCGACGGCCTTCCGGTGGAAACGGTGAATGTCGACCAGGTGCGCCTGACCGTCTCCTATGTGCCCGACCGCGTGCTGTATGAGAAATCCATCAGCCAGGGCGAAACCGCCCAGCAGGGCCGCTACACCTATCTTTATGGCGACGAGCGCGCCTCGGATGTCGCCGAGGAGCTCTGGACCGGCACCATGGAGGTCGATGCCGTCCAGAATGCACCCGTGGTGACGGTGTTCCCGCTGTCGGACGTGATCGGCGAGCTGCGCCCCGGCGCCTATTTCGTCGAGGTCGAGGACGCCAAGGAACTGGCCAGCAATCAAGGTCCGCCCGCTTCGGCGCGGCGCTGGATCGTGCTGACCGACCTCGCCCTGACTGCCTATCGCGGCGAGCACGGCCTGGATCTCACCCTGCGGTCCCTGCAGGACGGCCAGGAAGTGATCGGCGCGAAAGTGCAGCTCCTCGCCGTCAACAATGACGTGCTCGCCGAGGCCGAGACCGATGCCGCTGGCCGGGTTTCCTTCGACAAGCCGATCATGTCCGGATCGGGCAATACCGCCCCGAAACTGGCGCTGGCCTATGGTGCGCGCGGCGATCTTGCCGTGCTCGATCTTACCCGCGCTCCGGTTGACCTCTCTGAGATGGGAACCGGCGGGCGTGCGACGCCCGGCCCGGTGGACGCCTATCTCTATACCGAGCGCGGCATCTACCGCCCCGGTGAGACCGTGCACATCACCTCGCTCCTGCGCGACCGCGCCGGCGTGGCCGTCGACGACCGTCCCGGCCAGCTCGTGGTCTATCGCCCCAATGGCATGGAAGCTGAACGCCTGCGCTTTGCCGAGGCACGCGCCCATGGCGGCGGCATTTCGCTGGACTATCCGCTGGCAAGCGATGCTGCGCGTGGCAACTGGCGCGCCGTGCTGGAGATTGACGGGGCGGGCTATGCCGGCAGCGTCAGCTGGTCGGTGGAAGACTTCGTACCCCAGCGCATCGCTGTTGAGCTGGAAGCCGATGAGGACACCCCTGTCCGCGCGGACGAAACCCGTCCTGTCACCGTAGATGCACGCTTCCTCTACGGCGCCCCCGGCGCAGGCCTGAAAGTGGAATCGCGGGCGCGTCTTGAGCGTGATCCAAGCCCGTTCGATGGGCTCAACGGTTTCAAGTTCGGGCGCCATGACGAACAGTTCCGCGAGGAAATCATCGAGATGCCGGTGAGCACCACTGACGGTGCCGGCATCAGCACGATCCGGCTGCAGCCGGGCCGGCGCGGTGCCACCTCCAGCTATCCCCTGCGCCTGAACACCGTGGTCAGCGTGGAAGAGCCCGGCGGGCGTGCCGTGAGCGAAAGCCTGCGCGTGGCCTATCGGCCGGCCGATCTCTATATCGGCGTGAAGCCGAGCTTCGACCGCCGTGCCCCGCAGGGCGAAGCGACCAGCTTTGAGATCGCCGCGGTGGGCGCCGATGGCAGTCTGGAAAGCCGCGAGCTCTCCTGGCGGCTCTTGTCCATCAACTATCATTATGACTGGTACCGTGAGGACGGTCAGTGGCGTTGGCGCCGTTCGCGCACCGTCGACGTGGTCAATGAAGGTGTGCTGACGACCGCCAGCGGTGCGACCTCGACCATCGACATTGCCGGGCTCGACTGGGGCAGTCATGAGCTGATCGTGGAAGGTCCGGGCGGGCGCAGCGCCAGCTATGGCTTCTATGCCGGCTGGGGCGGCCAGGTCTCCGATGATGGCGTTGAGGCGCCCGACCGGGTCGAGGTCAGCCTGATCGACGACACCGTCCTGCCCGGCCGTACCGCCGAGCTGATGATCGTGCCGCCCTATGATGGCGAGGCCCAGATCGTGGTGGCGACCGACCGCATCCTGTCGGTCGAAACCCGTCCGGTGACGGCAGAAGGCACGCGCGTGACCCTGCCGGTCAATGAGAACTGGGGCGAGGGCGCCTATATCATGGTCTCGGTCTACACCCCCCGGGATCCGGTCATGAGCGCCAAGCCGCGCCGCGCGGTCGGGGTTGCCTATGCGCCCGTCAACATGGAACGGCGCACCTTTCAGCTGACCATCAACGCGCCAGAGGTTGTCCGCCCACGCCGCGAACAGCTGATCGAGGTGGACATCGATGGCGGGCCGCACGAGCCGGTCTTCCTGACGCTGGCGGCGGTGGATGAGGGCATCCTTCAACTCACCAAGTTCCAGAGCCCCAATCCGGTCGACTATTTCTTCGGCCAGAAGGCGCTCGGCGTGTCGCTCTATGACGATTATGGCCGCCTGCTGGACCCCAATCTGGGCCTGCCGGCTGAGGTGCGCACCGGTGGTGACCAACTCGGCGGCGAAGGCCTCACCGTGGTGCCGACCCGGACGGTGGCGCTCTATTCCGGCATTGTGGATGTCGGCCGGTCGGGCTCGGCCAAGGTCCGCTTCGACGTGCCCGACTTCAATGGCGAGCTGCGCCTGATGGCGGTGGCCTGGTCCGAGGAGGGCCTCGGTCAGGCCTCGCGCCCGCTCACCGTGCGTGATCCGGCCCCGGCCGAACTGATCATGCCGCGCTTCCTGGCGCCGAATGACGAAGCCATCATCACGGCCACGCTCGACAATGTGGAGCTGGAAGAGGGCGAGTTCACCGCCACCGTGACGGCTGCGGGCAATGTCACGCCTGCCGATGGCAATATCTCGCGCATGTTGCCCAATGGCACGCGTGCGGATGTGCCGGTGCGTGTGACCGCAGGCGACGAGGGCATCTCCCGCCTGCGCCTGGCCGTGGACGGACCGAGCAATTACGGCGTCGACCATGAATACCTGATCCAGACCCGCTCGCCCTATCTGCCAGTGACGCGGATCACCTCCGCCGTCATGCAGCCAGGCGACAGTTTCGCGCTGGAGCCGGAGCTGATTTCCGGGCTGCGGGCCGGGTCGATCGACATGACGGTCAGCTTCTCCTCACTGCCGGTGGATGAAGGCGCGCTCTATGCCTCGCTGGCGCGCTATCCCTATGGCTGCACCGAGCAGACTGTCAGCCGCGCCGTGCCGCTGATCTATGCCGAGCAGCTTGTGGCGCTCGGCGCGGATGGCGGCGACAGCGCGGATGCTCGCGCCAAGGTGCAGGAAGCCATTACCCGCGTGCTCAACCGCCAGTCGGCGGATGGCTCCTTCGGCCTCTGGCGCGAGGGCGACCGTAATGCCTCGCCCTGGCTCGGTGCCTATACCACCGATTTCCTCTATCGTGCCCGCGAGAAGGGCTATTCGGTGCCGCGCGAGGCGCTGGACCGGGCTTATGGCGCCCTGCAGAATGTGGCGAGCGGCGATGCCTGGCGCATCTATGGCTACGACACCGATGTGTGGGAGAGCCGCTGGCACAATGACACCCAGTCGCGCCTGATGGAGCGCTCCTCCACCTTCGCGCTCTATGTGCTGGCCAAGGCCGGACGGGCCGATATCTCGCGCCTGCGCTACCTGCACGATCGTGAGCTGAGCGAGATCGAAAGCCCGCTGGCCAAGGCTCATCTGGCCGCCGGCCTTGCCCTGATGGGCGACCGGGCGCGCGCGACCAGTGCGTTCCGGGCCGCGGTCGATGCGCTCGGCTACGACAATACCGGCGACTATTACCAGACACCGCTGCGCGACACCGCCGCGGTGCTGGCACTGGCCCAGGAAGCCGGTTTCCCGGACATTGTCGTGGAAATGTCGGAACGCCTCGGCGCCGACACACCCGATCCGAGCGAGCTGACGACCCAGGAAAAGGCCTTCATGCTGCAGGCGGTGAATGCCCTGACCGGGGGCGACCCGGCGGAGTTCCGCATGGATGTGGAAGGCCTCGGCCGCGGCAACGACAATGATCGCCGCTACATGGTCGCCGAGAGCCAGATCTCGCCGGACGTGACCTTTACCTATAATGGCGAAGCGCCGGTCTATCGCACCATCTTTGTCTCCGGCTCGCCGACCAGCGCCCCGCCGCCGGTTTCCTCACGTCTGTCGGTCAACAAGCGCTACTTCAACCTGCAGGGCCGGGCTGTGAATCTCGGCGATGTGCGCCAGGGCGACCAGGTCGTCACGGTGATCACCATGGATCCGGGCGAGCGGCGGACCAATCCGCTGATCGTGGCCGATCTCCTGCCTGCCGGGTTCGAGATCGAAACCGTGCTGCGCCCGGCCGATGGTGCCCGCGAGTATGGCGATGACGGTGCCTTTGCCTGGATCGGCACGATCGACGCCGCCAAGACCGCCGAGGCGCGCGATGACCGCTTCGTGGCGGCGCTGGATGTGCGCTCGGACAGCCGCACGCTGGCCTATGTGGTGCGCGCGGTGACGCCCGGCTCATTCGCGGTGCCCGGCGTGGTGGCCGAGGACATGTACCGTCCGCAGGTCAATGCCCGCTCGCGCGCCACGCGCCTGACGGTCCAGCCGGCCGATAGCGGCACGGGCGGCCAGCAATAATGCTCAGCGACCTGCGCGCCGGACTGGGAGGGGCCTGGCAGGTCTTGCCGCGGCGCGCACGTCATGCCCTGCTGGCGCTGTTGGGGCTGGTGGTCACCGTGCTGGTGCTCGACCGTCTGTTCCCGCCGCCACTGGAACGCGGCGAAGAGCTCGCCCAATGGGTCACCGACCATGAAGGCCGGCCCCTGCGCGCCTTTCCCATGGCAGATGGCCGCTGGCGCCTGCCGGCGGAAGTCGACGAGATCGACCCGGTTTTCCTCGATGCCCTGCTGGCCGTGGAAGACAAGCGCTTTCGCGAGCATGGCGGCGTGGACTGGATCGCCATGGTGCGCGCTGTGGCAAGTTCGGCCCGCGCCGGACATGTGGTCTCGGGCGGCTCGACCATCACCATGCAGACCGCCCGCCTGCTGGAGCCGCGCCCGCGTACCGTAGGCTCGAAACTGATCGAGATGATGCGCGCCCACCAGATCGAGGCGCGGTTGTCGAAGGACGAGATTCTCGAACTCTATCTCACCCTGGCGCCCTATGGCGGTAATCTGGAAGGTGTACGCGCGGCGAGCTGGAGCTATTTCGGGCACGGCCCGGACCGGCTCAGCGATGACGAGATCGCGCTGCTCATCGCCCTCCCGCAAAGCCCCGAGCAGCGTCGGCCGGACCGGCGAGAAGCCGGTGCGCTGGCCGGGCGCTCCGAGATCGCCGGCAAGCTGGAACGGCTCGGTTTTCTTTCGTCCCAGCGGGCCGAAGAGGCGCGCACGGCGGACCTGCCCAGCTCGCGCCATGCCTTTCCGAACCTGGCCTGGCACGCCAGCGCCGAGGCGCGCTCGCGCACCGAAACGCTCGGTGATGTGCGCTCGACCATTCATCGCCCGCTGCAGGCCGAGCTGGAGGCGATGCTTGCGACCCGCGCCGGCCTGCTGGACGAGCATGTCCAGATCTCCGCCATTGTCGTGGACATTCCTACCCGCGCCGTGCGTGCGGCGGTGGGTTCGGCTGATCGCGGGCGCCCCGGCGGCTGGATCGACCTCACCGAACAGCCTCGCTCGCCGGGCTCGACGCTGAAACCCTTCATCTACGGGCTGGCCTTCGATGATGGCATTGCCGGGCCGGGCACGGTGATTTCCGATCTGCCCAAGCGCTTCGACGCCTACCAGCCGGAGAATTTCGACCGCTCCTTCCGGGGCGATGTGACGGTGGCCGAGGCCCTGCAGCATTCCCTGAATGTGCCCGCGGTGCTGGCGCTGGCCGAGATCGGGCCGCACCGGTTTGCCGCGCTCCTGGCGCTCTCAGGGGCGCCGCCGCGCATGCCGCAATCGGCCGATCAGGATGCCGGTCTTGCCCTGGCGCTGGGCGGGGCAGGGATGACCGTGCGCGACCTGGCGCTGCTCTATTCCGCGCTCGGCGATGGCGGTGTCGCCCGGCCACTGGTGTGGGTCGAGGAGGATATCGAGCGCGCTGCCGCCCGGCCCGGCCAGCGCCTGGTTGGAGAGGCCAGCGCGCGTTCCATCCTGGAAATCCTGGCGCGCGCGCCGACGCCGTCCGGGCGCATGCCGGGACGGCTGACCGAAGACGCCCCCGATCTCGCCTTCAAGACCGGCACCTCCTACGGCTTCCGCGATGCCTGGGCGGCCGGCGTGTCTGGCGATCTGGCGTTTGTGGTCTGGGTCGGGCGGGCCGATGGGGCGCCACGTCCGGGCGAAACCGGGCGCAAGGCCGCTCTGCCGCTCCTGTTTGAGATTGCCGACCGCGCTGAGCACCACCTGCCCGGACAGGGCGAGGCGAGCCGACGGATCCTGACCAGCGCCCTGCCGCAGGTGCGCGCCGCCCAGCGCCAGTTCGATGAGGCCGGGCCGCCGGAAATCCTGTTCCCGCCCAGGGATGCCGAGCTGTGGGCCGGGACGCTCGACGGCCACCCGGCGCGTGATTTCGTGATGTCCGGACGCGGGGAAACAGCGCTGACCTGGTATATTGATGGCCAGCCGGCGCGAATCGATGCTGCCGGCCTGCCGGTCTGGTCGCCGGAGCGTTCCGGATTCTACACGATTACTGCAGTCGACGAGGTCGGCCGCACCAGTCGTGTGGAAGTGCGGGTCATTGGCGCACCCCCTGCCTGACCATTAACAATTCGTGTCCTTCAAGAAACAGTGATCAAGGAAGTTTCAGCTGTGATGCAGTTAAACCTCGAAACTTCAGACCAAATGCGCATATAGGCTGCAGCAAAACTGACATATACTCGGACCCCTGATGCGATCGATTCCCAACTTCCAAATGGCGGCTGTCCTGGCCTCGCTTGCGGCGCTGGCCTCCGTGGCCGTGACCAGCGCGGGCGCAGAAGACCGTCAGGTTTCGGTGCAGACCGTTGAGAATGCCGAAACCGCGATCTTCGCGGGCGGATGCTTCTGGTGTGTCGAATCCGACTTCGACAAGGTCGACGGCGTGGTGGAAACCATCTCCGGCTATACCGGCGGCACCAGCCTGGATCCGACCTATCGCAACCATACGGCCGGCGGTCACCGCGAGGCGGTGAAGATTACGTTCGACCCCGATGTCGTGAGCTATGAAGAACTGGTGGAATACTATTTCCACCATATTGATCCCATAGATATGGGCGGCCAGTTCTGCGACCGCGGCCATTCCTATACCACGGCGATCTATACTCTGAATGACACGCAGGCCGACGCTGCGCGCATGGAAATCGACGCCATCGACGCTTCCGGTGTACTGCCCTCGCGCGTGGTCACAGTGGTCGAGCGCGCCGGTGCTTTCTATCCGGCCGAGGAATACCATCAGGACTACTATCTGAAGGCGCCGCTGAAGTACAATTTCTACCGCCAGGCCTGCGGACGCGATGATCGCGTCGAGGAGCTCTGGGGTGCGAAAGTTTCCGGCTGATCCAACCTGGTCCAACGCAGGCTGGTGCAAGTCTGCGGAATTGCGCTAGATCAGCGACATGACTGTCTACGCTGACTTCCGGTCCATCCCCGATGTGGCTCGCGGCCATTCGGTGGCGCTTGGTAATTTCGACGGCCTGCATGCCGGCCATATGGCCGTAATTGATGCGGCTAGACGCGCCGGCGCCAGGTTGGGTGTCGCGACTTTCGAGCCTCCGCCGCGCTCCTATTTCCGACCGAACGATCCACCTTTCCGCATCCTTCGGCCGGAACGTCGCAATGCGAAGATCCTCGCGGCCGGCGCCGATGCCGTATTCGAGCTGCCCTTCAATGCCGAAATGGCAGGCATGACAGACGAGGCCTTTGCCCGTGACGTGCTGGCCAATGGGCTCGGCGTATCCCATGTCGCAGTCGGCTTTGATTTCCGTTTCGGTCGCGGGCGCATGGGAGATGTTGCCCGGCTTTCCTCGCTTGGTCGGGCGCTGGGGTTTGGCGTGACCGTGGTCGACGAGGTCGAGGGCGACCGGGGCGAGAAAGCTTCCTCTACCGCCATCCGCCAGGCCCTGCGCGCCGGTGAGCCGGAACGCGCCGCAGAGATGCTGGGCCAGGCCTGGGTGGCCGATGGCGTTGTCGAGCATGGCGAAAAGCGCGGCCGTGCGCTGGGCTTTCCCACTGCCAATATCCACCTGCACGACCTGATCCATCCGCGCTTTGGCGTCTATGCCGTGCGTGCGCGAATCGAGGGAGAAAGCGAATGGCGTGATGGTGTGGCCAGTTTCGGCCGCACGCCTACTACTGGTATTCGCGACCCGCTTCTCGAAACGGTGATCTTCGACTGGGACGGCGATCTTTACGGCAAGACGCTGGAGGTCGCTCTGATCGCCTTCCTGCGCCCGGAGCTGAAATTCGACAGTGTCGAGGACCTGGTCACTCAGATGCATGGCGATGTGGAACGGGCGAAAGCCGCGCTGTCGGAAAGCCAGTTACCGCTTCTCTAGCCTCTCGCCTTGACCCTGCCGGATCAATCCCCGACTCTGGCCGCACGGCAAGGAGGGGAATCATGCTGCGACTTCTGACATTGTTTCTGGCCACATTCATGCTGGGCGCGCCAGCCTTGGCGCAGGATGCGCTGATACGCCATTTCAACCCGCCGGTCTTCGAAGGCGTGCTCAAGGACGCCGCCGAGCGTGTGGACGAAACCGTGACCACGTCAACCGAACAACTCGACGACGGCACGCCACTGGTCACGGCGGTGACCAGTGGCGGCACCAGGTTCGGCATGATCGGCACGGCCTGCAGCGATGGCGGGAAATGCGTCGGGGTGAACATGATCGTGATCATGGAAGTCCCGTCCGACTGCATCACGACCAAGCAGGTCAATCAGTGGAACGTGGACAGCGCCTATGCGAAGTATCTGATCATGGAGCCGGGGCAGGTGGCGCTGACACGCTATCTCATCCTCGATCATGGCCAGGATCGCCAGAACCTGGTGATCGATACAATGAATTACATCTCCACGATGAACGCCCTGGTGGATGAGACCGCCAACTGTTACTCCTGACATGCTGGACGGATGGGCAGCCGGCTGCTAAGCCGCGCGCCATGGCATTTCTGCGCACCCTACGAATTCGCGGCCCGGTCGGGCGCTGACGCGGTTTTCGCGTCCCCTGGCCGGGAGTTTTCGCGCATTTCCGTTCACGCCAATCAGGTCGCACACCCAGATGACATCCGACTCCACGACCGCCCGCGATTATCGCGACACCGTATTCCTGCCAAAGACCGAGTTTCCCCAGCGCGCCGGCCTGCCCAAGCGCGAGCCGGAGTGGATCGCCCGCTGGGACGATATGAAGCTCTATGAACGCATGCGCCAGGAGGCTGCCGGCCGCGAAAAATGGCTGCTGCATGACGGCCCGCCCTATGCAAACGGGCATATCCATCTCGGCACGGCGATGAACAAGATCCTCAAGGATATCTGCGTGCGCTCGCGCCAGATGGCGGGCTTTGACGCCTCCTACCTTCCGGGCTGGGACTGTCATGGCCTGCCGATCGAGTGGAAGGTGGAAGAGGAGTTTCGCGGCAAGGGACGCACCAAGGATGATGTCGCCCCGGCCGAGTTCCGCGCGCGCTGCCGCGAATACGCCGCTGAATGGGTGGCCGTGCAGGCGAAGGAGTTCCGCTCGCTCGGCGTGGAGGGGGAATGGGATGACCCGTATCTCACCATGGATTTCGGCTCGGAAGCCTCGATTGTCGGGGAGTTCCTCGATGTCGCCATGAGCGGGCGCCTGGTGCGCGGCGCCAAGCCCGTGATGTGGAGCCCGGTGGAACGCACGGCGCTGGCCGAGGCGGAAGTGGAATATCATGACCGGAAAGTGCCGGTGATCTGGGTGAAGTTTCCTGTCAAGACCTTCGCGCCTGACCGTGACTGGCTCGCCGAAAACAAGGACGCGGCAAAAGAATTCCTCTCGGCTGCTATGGATGGCGAGCTGTCGGTTGTTATCTGGACGACCACACCATGGACGATCCCCGCCAACCAGGCCATCTCCTTCAGCTCAGACATCGCCTATGGCCTTTACAAGGTCACCGAGGTGATGGGCGAGGAAGAACTTGGCTTCGCGCCTTATGCTGCGCCGGGCGACTTGCTTTTGATGGCAGATGCTCTTGCCCAAAGCGCACTTGATTCTGCCAAGGTCAGGTCTTTCGAGCGCCTGGACGATGTTCCTGCAGAAATGCTGGACGGCATGGCCTGCGCTCATCCGCTCGCCGGCGAGGGTGAGTTCTTCTCCCACGACATCCCCCTCCTGCCCGGCGACCATGTTACGGACGATGCCGGTACGGGCTTCGTCCACACCGCGCCGGCCCATGGCGAAGACGACTTCAATGTCTTCCTCGCCAATGGCCATACCGCGCGCGATATCCGCCAGATTGTCGATGCCGATGGCTGCTACACAGCCGATGTCCCGCGCTTTGCGGGGCTCGACATCATCCGCACTTCGGGCAAGAAGCGCGGCCAGCCGGGCAAGGCCAATGATGAGGTGATCAGGGCGCTCGCCGAGAGCGGGAACCTGCTCGCGCGCGGGGTGACCACGATCCGCGACGCCCATTCCTGGCGCTCGAAAGCCCCCGTCATCCGCCGCGCGACGCCGCAATGGTTCATCGCGATGGACACGCCCGGCGGCGATGGCTCCCCGCCGCTGCGCGAGCTCGTCATGAACGCCCTGCAGGATGTCGAGTTCTTCCCCAAGCAGGGCCGCAACCGGCTGGAGGCCATGGTCAAGGACCGCCCGGACTGGCTCGTCTCGCGCCAGCGCAACTGGGGCGTGCCGCTCACCATTTTCGTGAACGCCGAAGGCCAGCCGCACACCGCCGCCCTGCCGGCGGAACAAGCCGAGGCCGTGAACACGCGCATCAAGGCCGCCATCACCGAAGGCGGTGTGGAGGCCTGGTTCTCCACCGATCCGGCGCAGTTCTTCGAGGGCACCGGCGCCTCGCCCGAGGGCTGGGAGAAGGTGACCGATGTGCTCGATGTCTGGTTCGACAGCGGCACGACGCATGCCTTCGCCCTCCGCAAACGCGGCATCATCGATGAGAAGACCGGCCGGGCGAACCTTTATCTCGAAGGCTCCGACCAGCATCGCGGCTGGTTCCAGTCCTCGCTGCTGGAATGCTGTGCCACGCGCGGTATGGCGCCCTACCGGGAAGTGCTGACGCACGGCTTCATTGTCGACAGCGAAGGCAAGAAGATGTCGAAATCCATCGGCAACACGGTGGAGCCGCAGGAGGTGCAGAAGCAGTACGGCATCGAGATCCTGCGCATCTGGGCGGCCAGCGCCGATTTCACCGAGGATCTGCGCATCTCCGAGGAGATCCTGAAAGGCACCGCCGAGAGCTATCGGCGCCTCCGCAACACGCTGCGCTACCTGCTCGGCGCGCTTGAGGGGTATACGGATGCTGAAGCCATCGAGGCTGGTGATATGCCCGGACTTGAACGGTGGGTGCTCCACCGTCTCGCTGAGCTCGATGAGCTGGTTCGCTCCGCCTACGACCAGTATGATTTCAAGCGGGCCATGGCCGCGCTGGTGAATTTCTGTGCGGTCGATCTGTCTGCGGTCTATTTCGATATCCGCAAGGACAGCCTCTATTGCGACCCGGTCTTCGCAACGTCCGGAGAATGGGACAAGCAGACCGCAGCCTTCGGAAATCGCCGCCGCGCCGCGCGCACGGTGATGCAGGCCGTGCTCGAACGGCTGGTCACCTGGCTCGCCCCGATCATGCCCTTCACCACTGAGGAAGCTTTCCTGCAGAGCGGGCTGGCGAGCCATGCAGACAGCGTGCACCTGCTGGTATTCCCCGAAACGCCGGAAGACTGGCGCAATAGTGAACTGGCTGAGCGTTGGGAACGGATATTCCGTGTCCGCCGTGTCGTTACCGGCGCGCTGGAAATCCAGCGCCGGGACAAGACCATAGGCTCCTCCCTTGAGGCGGCGCCGAAGGTCTATGTCTCCGTCAGCGCGTTGCTGGAAGCCTTCGAGGGCGAAGATGCAGCCGACATCTTCATCACCTCCGGCGCCGAGCTGATCGCCGGCGATGCGCCCGGCGGCAGCTTTACTCTGGATGAGGTCGAGGGCGTCGCGGTGGAGTTCGAACGGGCCGCCGGCGTGAAATGCGCGCGCAGCTGGAAATACTTCGATCCGGCCACCGCGCTGGAGGGCTATCCCGACATCACCCCGCGCGACGCAATGGCCGTGAGGGCGCTCGATGCTGAAGCCTGAGCCCATGGCCGAGACCCTGCAGATCCTGCCGGAAGACCCCGCGCGGGATGCCGTGGCGATCGAGGCGCTGTTCGATGCCACTTTCGGGCCGGGCCACTTTGCCAAGACGGCCGAGCGGTTGCGGGAATATTCCCGCTCCCTGCCGGCGGTGAACCGGGTGGCGCGCCTTGGCGGCGAAGTGATCGCAGTGTGCCGCGTCTGGCCGATCTGCGTGGGCGAAACGCGCGCGCTGTTCTATGGCCCTGTCGCTGTTGCGCCGGACCATCGCGGCTCGCGGCTCGGCCTGACGGTGACGGGCGAAGCGCTGGAAGCAGGCGCGGCGGCTGGCTGGCCCGTGGCCGTGCTGATCGGCGCGCCTTCCTATTTCGGCGAGATCGGCTTTGAGGTCGTCCCGCGCGGTTCCATGATTTTTCCGGGGCCGCAGGACCAGGCGCGTGTGATGTGGCGCAAGCTTGCCAGCGATGAGCGCCCGGAAGGCGCCGTGCGCGGCGCGCCGGACCTTACCTAAAGCTCCAGGCGGACCACTTCATTCAGGCTCGGCCGGGACAGCTCCACCGCCACGAGACCGGGCAGGGCAGGTTGCAATGCGCGCGCGACCCAAAGACAGATGCGTTCCATGGTCGGGGTTTCCAGGCCTTCGATCTCATTCAGCAGGCGATGATCCAGCCGCGCCGTCACGCCTTCCAGCGCGGCGGTGATATCGGCGAAATCCTCCACCCATTCCGCGCCGGCCTGCACCGTGCCGGCCACGGTGACCTCCACGCGGAAGCTGTGGCCGTGGACATGACGATAGGGATGGCCGTCCGGCTTGTGCGCCATGAAATGCGCCGCCTCAAAGGTCGCGGCCTTGGACACGCGAAAGCGGTGCCCGGCCGGGGAGGCAAGGCAGGCTTCGGTCTCGGTCCTGGAATCGATCTTGGTCATGGGCATTTGTTTGCTTAGGGCACTCAACAAGATCGGTGTGCCTGCCGGAAATGCAATGGGAAGTCCAGCGCGGGCTTCACACAAGGCCCTTCTGCCACTTTGCCCAGCCGTTTGCGCGCAATTCACAGGCAGGGCAGTCATTACAGCCATAGCCCCACTCATGACGGTGGGTGCGGTCGCCGCGATAGCAGGTATGGCTGTCCTCGATGACGATCTGGGTGAGATGGTCTCCGCCAAGCTTCTGGCCGAGCGCCCAGGTTTCGGCCTTGTTGAGCTCCATCAGCGGCGTGTGCAGCTTCAGCGGATACTCCATGCCGAGGAAGATCGCGCGCATCTGGGCATCCAGCGCCTCTCGCCGGCAGTCTGGATAACCGGAATAATCGGTCTCGCACATGCCGCCGACCAGGTGTGGAATGGCCCGGCGATAGGCCAGAGCGGCCGCGAGCACGATAAACATAAGGTTGCGTCCCGGCACGAAGGTCGAGGGCAGGCCGGCGGCCGTCATCTCGATCCTGGTTTCGTGCGTCATCGCCGTTTCGCCGACATCGCGCAGGCCGTGAGCTTCGAGCATGTGGTCGGGGCCGAGCCGTCCGGCCCAGTTGGCGAACCCGCCCTGGATGTGCCCGCGAATGCTTTCCCGGCACTGCAGCTCCACCGCATGACGCTGGCCGTAATTGAAACCGACCGTCTCGACATGGTCGAAACGCGACAGGGCCCAGGCCAGGCAGACCGTGGAGTCCTGACCGCCTGAAAACAGGACGAGAGCGCGCGAATTCTGAGTCGACATTTGGCCTGATTACCAGCTTTGCTGCATTCGCGAAAGCATAGGTGACGCTAGGGAAGTGTTGCGTCACGTACACGACACGATGCGCCGCAGAATAAATTTTACGAAGTGAAGGGCGTTGACAAGTTGGCCCGCGTCACTGTGTCATGTCTTTCGAGGCACGTTCCGGCAAAAGGAACGGCCCCGTGAGGAAACGCAGATTGGTCCCGGCTGGATCCACGGTCGAGGGCCTCGGGAGGATCACAATGAAATTCAGTCTGGACTCGAAAACCGCCTTGCTGGCGGGAGCTTCGGCAATGGCGCTCGGGCTCGTCATGCCGGCCGCATATGCCCAGGATGCCGACAGCGAGAGCACCCCTCGCACACTCGGCACGGTGCTTGTCACCACGCAGAAAACCGAGGAATCGATTCAGGACGTACCGATCGCCGTGTCGGCCTTCGACGAGGAATCGCTCGACAAGATGCAACTTGCGGGTGGTCCGGACCTGGTGAAGTCGATCCCCAACGTGAACTTCACGCGCGGCAACTTCACCGGCTACAATTTCCGCATCCGCGGTATTGGCGTCGATGCCGTGTCGACCTCCAGCGATGCCGGTGTTGGCGTTCACATGAACGATGTTCCGCTGACCTCCAACGCGCTGTTCGAAGCCGAGTTCTACGATGTCGAGCGGGTTGAGACTCTACGCGGTCCACAGGGGACACTCTATGGCCGGAATGCTACCGGTGGCGTGGTCAACCTGATCACGGCCAAACCGGTGCTGGAAGAGTTCCAGGCCAATATCCGCGCCACCTATGGCAACTACAACACCGTCAAGACCAAGGGCATGATCAACCTGCCGCTTGGTGAGACCGCCGCGCTGCGCTTTGCCGGGTCGTATCTCAGCCGCGACGGCTATGTCGACAACATCACCACCGGCAATGATATCGACGACCGCAATCTCTACTCGATCCGCGGCTCGTTCGCCTGGGAACCGACCGACCGGTTCCGCATCCTGCTGCAGGCCGAGCATTTCGAGGAAGACGACAACCGCCTTCGCTCGGGCAAGCAATACTGTGCCAAGGACCCGCTCGAAACCTCCTTCATGGGTATCCCGATCTCGGCCTTCGACCAGATCATCACCTCGGTCGGCTGTCAGGAAGCCGATCTCGACGATCCGGCCTCGCTGGGCGGGGTCAACACAACGGGCACGCTTGCCGGTTCCTTCGGCATTCTCAGCGGCCTGGTCGGCGGCATCGATCCACTCACGGGCAACGCAATCAATACCGACGCCAACACCAATGGCATCGTGGCCGACCTCAGAACCATCGAAAGCTATTTCGACCCGACCTTCGAAAGCGAGCAGAACTTCTTCATGTGGAAGGGCGAGTACGATCTCACTGACGCCCTGACCATGACTTATATCGGCAGCTACAACGAATATGAGTCGATCTCGCAGGAGGACTACAACGAATACAGCGCGGACGTGCCCTTCAACACCGCACCGAGCCCGTTCCTCGCGCTCAATGCCAGCACGAATCCGGCATTCCCGGCGCTCTTCGCGTCGCTGTATCCAACGCTGTTTCCAAGTGGAGTGATTTCCGATCCACAGCTCGGCCCGACTTCGTCCACTGTCGCAGCTGACATGTCGGGCGTCTATTCCGAGCAAACGAGCCACGAACTGCGCCTGCAATCGGATTTCAACGGCCCGTTCAACTTCAATCTCGGCGCCATCAAGGTGGACTATGAAGCCAATCAGGGGCCGGAGCTGCAGGAAAGCTACTATGTGTTCTTCAACACCGGTACGGCCTTCATCCAGCTCAACAATGCCGCCTCAATGCTGGCAACCGGCTCTCCTGCCTTCACCATCGCCGATCCCGCCAATTACGGCTCCAGTGCAATCGACAATCTGAACGGCAATGGCCGCAACTACTACCGCTCGATCACGCCCTACAAGCTCGACAGCTTTGCGGTGTTCGGTGAGGGCTATTTCGACGTCACAGACGATCTGCAGTTCACCCTGGGCCTGCGCTACACCAGCGACGACAAGGAAGTCGGCCGCATCCCGACCTTCCTGGCGGTCACGGACGCGCAACGCGCCGACCCGCTGGCCTATGTGCCGGTGCCGGGTGCATCAAACGATCTGGGCGGTGACGGCACCTATAACGTGACCTTCGAGGAAGTGACCGGGCGGGCCGGTTTCGACTGGTCGCCGAATTTCGGCTTCACCGAGGACACGCTGATCTACGCCTTCTATTCGCGGGGCTACAAGGGTGGCGGGATCAACCCACCACAGCCGGCCGAGACCCCCGACGCCTTCCCGCAATTCTTCGATCCGGAATTCATCGACTCCTATGAGATCGGGACGAAGAACACGCTGGCCGACGGCGCGCTGCAGCTGAACGCCACGGCCTTCATGTACAATTATGAAGGCTATCAGATCAGCCAGATCGTGAACCGCACCTCGGCGAATTTCAATGTCGATGCCGAGATTACCGGGCTGGAGCTGGAAACCGTGTGGAACCCGACTTCCACGCTGGTCCTGAACGCCAATCTTGGCCTGCTCGATGCGCAGGTGAAGGATACTTACGGTGTTGATGTGCTCGACCGCACCAATGGCCGCGATGACCTGGTCGTGCTGAAGACCTTCCCGTCTTCGTCGAACTGCGTGGTTTCCGCGGTTGGATATGCCACTGTGCTCGGCGCGATCCAGGCCGGCGCGCTGGCTCCGAGCTCGACGCTCGGCCTGTGCACCGGGGCCCTTGCCGGGTCCGAAGCCGCCTTTGGTCTCGGTGGCGTGACCGTCTCCTACATCGACTCCAATGGTGTGGCGCAAACGGCGACGGCCTTCCAGCCCTTTGACGGCGATGCGGTCAATCTGGACGGCAACGACCTGCCGGGCACCCCGGACACCACGCTGAGCTTCGGCGCGGAATACACTTGGGAAGCACTCGGCAACAGCGACTGGGACCTGCGGGTGCGTGGCGACTATTACTACCAGGCCTCCGCTTATTCGCGCGTCTGGAACACCGGCCGCGACCAGCTCGACAGCTGGGACAATATCAACCTGTCGCTTGGCCTCTACAATGATGCCAACGGCCTGAGCATCGAAGTCTTCGGCAAGAACATCGCCGATGATGACGTCATCACCGGTGCCTATCTCACCGATGACAGCTCGGGCCTGTTCACCAACGTGTTCCTGAACGAACCGGCCACCTATGGCGTGACCGTGTCGAAATCCTGGTAGGGCAAGACCTCACCAGGATCAGGCAACTCAAAAGGGCGGCTCTCGGGCCGCCCTTCATCTTTTCCGGAATTGCCGGCCCATAGGGCGCCGGGCGATCAGCTACCAAAGAACCAGCCTCCGCGTGCGCGGCGCGGCCGGGCCATGCCGCGGTCGGGGGACGGGATCGCCTGGGGTATGGGCGGTTCGGCGCCGACCCCGTTGGCTGGCGCCGGCGTTTGCGCTGCCCCGGACATTACGTCCAGGTCAAACCCGGCCGGGAAGTGCTCGTCCTTTACATACATGTCGCCGGCGCGCTCGCCGATGCGCTTGAGCCGCTCCAGATTGGCTCCATTGGCACAGTCCATGGCCTGCAGGTTCTTGATCATGCGCGGGCCGAGCCAGTCGCCATCCTCCATGATGCCCATGCGTTTCAGGCCCACCTCGTCGATCTGGGCATCATAACGCTGGAACTGGAAGAGGGGCTTGTCGAGGATGCAATAAGGTGAGGCGATGCCGCGCTCAAGATCGTAGGGGTTGGCCAGCGCGTCCACATCGGCATTGATGGGATAGGGCTGGCAGGGTGTGCTCAGCGCCTGCATCAGCAGCAATTGCTGCTGGGCGACATCCTGGATCGATCCGGCCAGCGAAAAGACGGCCTGCTGCAGCGCGGCCATGCGGCCGAGCGTGCGGCCCTCGAAGCGCTGGCGATAATGACCGGTCCCGACCGAGGTGATGAGCAGCTCTTCCGGCCCGGTCTTCCAGTTCAGGCCATAGCCCGGCAGCGTGGTATAGAGCCAGAAGGCCACTGACGGGTTGTTCAGCCCGGCCACGGCGCCGTCCATGAAGGCGCCGGGATCGCGGCCATGCTCGATCTGCACATCGACATGATCGAAATAGGCCGGCGCGGCGGCACTGGCGCGCACTACATGGCGCAGGGTATACTCCGCATTCGGGCGGTCGGTTTCCGACCCGTCCCAGAAGCGCGCCCTGGGATTGTTCGAGAGCAGCCAGGCCGAGCCGGTGTCCATCCGCTTGGCCGTGACGCCAAGTCCGGTGACGAGTTGTTCGGAGTCCAGCGTGATCTCGCCGAGATGGGTGCGCAGCTGGTCGTCGAGCCGGTCGCCGTCAAACTTGGCCACGAAGATCTGGCCGAAGCTGCGGGCCTTGGAAAAGATGGTCGAGCCCATGCCGAGATAGAGCTCCTGGAGATCAGACACGCGATTGCCAAGCGCCAGCCAGGCCGCCACAATGGATCCGGTCGAGGTCCCGGCGATGAAATCGTAATAGTCGGCGAGCACGAACCGGTCGCGCTCCGGGCCGGGGGGGATGCGCTCGCGCAGCGTGTTCTCGATATGCAGGAGGATGCCGCAGCTGAGCAGGCCGCGAATGCCGCCGCCATCGATTGTCAGGATACGCTTCGGCCCGCCGGGGGCGAGATGCCGGTCTCGCGACCGGGCGAGGTTCCACTGATACGATGCGCCCATGCCTGGCCCCCTCTACAGCTTTCGCGGCAGGTTAGCAGATATGAGGCGAAGGCAAAGCGATGGTCGTGGAGTAGCTACCGGTGCGCGTGCGGGCCAGGCTGGAGTGGATCGGCTCACACGCGCACCGGTCTCCTCCGCATGCGTCCCACAGCAGCGAACGAGGGGCTGTAAGTTGAAAGGCGTAGAATTCCGCCAAATCGGGTCACCGGTTGGAAAAGATTTTTTTGGCAGTGGATTTGCCTTGATTGTTCAGGGCATTTTCGCCCTTTCTTGTAGCTGGTCCCGCGTTTCGGGGGAGGAAATTCATGACGACCGACCAGTTTGAACGCCGCGCCCTGCAGCTGTTCGAAGAGGCCCTTGCCCGCCCCGAGGCCGAGCAGGAAGCCTATGTCGTGGCCGCCACGCCTGATGATATCGACCTGCGCGGACGGGTCCTCTCCCTGCTGGCCCTGGAGTCGAGCGATGGGGATGTGCTGCGGACCGGCGGGGCCGGGCGGGATGCCGAGGAGATGGAGCCGCCCGAGCGCGTGGGGGCCTACAAGGTCACCGACCTGATCGGGCAGGGCGGCATGGGCGCGGTGTTCGCAGCCGAACGCGATACGGGCGATTTCGAACACAAGGTGGCGATCAAGATCGTCCGGCCCGGTGTCCTGTCGGATGCCCTGGTCGAGCGCTTCCAGCGCGAGCGCCAGATCCTGGCCGATCTCTCCCATCCCAATATCGCGCGCCTGTTCGATGGTGGCGAGTTGCCGGACGGCGCGCCCTACATGATCATGGAGTATGTCGATGGCGAGCCGATTTCCGATTTCGCCAACAGCCGGGGCCTGGATCTCGATGCGCGCCTTGCCCTGTTCCGCGATGCCTGCGCGGCGGTGCGCCATGCCCACCAGAACCTGATCATCCACCGCGACATCACGCCGAGCAATGTGCTGGTCACCGATGCCGGTCAGGCCAAGCTGATCGATTTCGGCATTGCCAAGCCACATGCGGCGGGCGGGGAGGGCGGTGTCACGGTCGGGCCATCGCTGGCGAGCATGAGCTTCACCCCCGGCTTTGCCGCGCCCGAACGGGCGACCGGTGCGCCGGCCAACACGCTTTCAGATGTCTATTCGCTCGGCAAGCTGCTCGATGTGCTCACCGCCAGCCAGCCGGGCCGCGGGGCCGAGCTCGATGCCATCATCTCGCGGGCTTCGGCCCTGGACACCGATGACCGCTACCCGTCTGTGGACGCGCTGATGGAGGATCTCGACAATCTGCGCTCGGGCTATTCGGTGGATGCGGTGGGCGGCGGGGCCGGCTACCGGCTCGGCAAGTTCATCTCCCGCCGGCGGTTCGCCGTGGGGGCGGGCGTGGCGGTCTTCGCCGCGCTGACCGGGGCGCTGATTGTCTCGCTCAATCTCTACAGCCAGGCGGAAACCGCGCGCCGGGAGGCCGATGCACGGTTCGACGAGGTGCGCAACATCGCCTCGACCATGATGTTCGACATTTATGACGAGATCGATGTCGTGCCCGGCACGGTGGAGGCCAAGCGGACCCTGGCCGAGGCCGCGCAAGTCTATCTCGACTCGCTGTCCTCGGATGCGCGCGCCGAGCCGGACCTGCTCTACGACGTTGCGCGCGGGCGCCTGCGCCTGGCGCAGATCGTCGGCACGCCGGGCTTTTCCTCCTTCGCCGAGTTCGAGGATGCCGGGCATTATCTCGACGAGGCCGAGGCCATCGTGAAGTCCCTGCTGGAAACCCAGCCTGAGGATCCCGACACGCTTCATCTCGCCGCCGATCTCGCCTTCGAGCAGTCCGACCACCAGCTCTTCGTCTATTCCGATCCGGAAGCCTCGCTTGCCCGGATGGATGAGGCGGAGGCCTATCTCGACCGGGAGTTGGCCCTACGTCCGGACGACTATGCCGCCCGGCTTCTCAAGCAGACCATGTGCTCAAGCCGCGCCACGCTGCTCTACCGCGCCGGCGAGGGCGAGGAGGCGGTCTCCACGATCGACTCCTGCATTGACACGCTGCACGAGATGGCCGAGGCCCGGCCCGAGGATGTCGACACTCTGTCCAATCTCGGCAGGGCGCTGCGCCTGAAAGCCGAGATCCATCTGGGCGGAACGACGAGCGATGCCGAGGCTGCCGAAGCTGCTGCCGAAGAATCCATTGAGGTACTCTCCCGGCTCGACGATCTGGGACAGGGCGCCAAGCAATCGCATCTGCGCGGGCTGGAATTCTCCTACTGGCGCCGGGCTTTCGCGCGCTACAATCTCGGAAAGTATGACGACGCCGTGGATGACTATTACGAAGCTCTCGCGCTCGCGGAAGAGCGCGCCCGGCGCGATCCCAATGACAGCGATGCCCGCCGGTCGGTTGCCACCTATAATGGCGAAATGGCCTACAGCCTGATGGCGCTGGAACGCTATGAGGAGGCCGAAAGGAGCCTGCTTGGCGCCACGGACTGGTTCCAGGCTCGCTATGACGAGGCCCCCGATATCGGCTCGAACCAGCGGGCCATCATGGTCCAACATGTCCAGCTGCACGAGTTCTACAAGGCGCGCGGACCCGAGCGTGAAGAGGAGCGCTGCTACCATCTCGCCCAGGTCAAGCATTTCTGGGATGTGCAGGCCGAGGCCGGCACGCTGCTGGAAAGCGACCTGCCGGAACTGGAAGCCTATCTGGAAGCCAATCCGCTGTGCGAGGATTAGCCCTGCCCCTTGGTTTCGGCCACGCCGCGATAGAAATTCGCGATCCATTCGGCCAGCAGGTCATTGTTTTCCGGCTCGGCCAGTGAGGCGACAGCGGTGTCGACCTGCGCGTCGGTGAGCGGGCTGCCGCGCCGGTTTTCGTAGAGCGCCTCGGAGAAAGCGTTGGAAAATTCCGGATGGCCCTGAAAGCTGATGGCCGGGCCCTGAGCATAGGCGAGCCCCGCGAAGACGCAGAAATCCGACGCTGCCGTTACAATTGCACCCGCAGGCGGAGCGACCACCTGGTCCTGATGGCTGACGGCGAGCGCGAATTCATCGGGCGGTGTCTCGCCCATCCAGGACTGGCGCGTGGTGACGTCATAAGTATGCCGGCCGAGGCCCCAGCCCTTGGGGGACTTGATGACCTGCCCGCCCAGCGCCTGCGCCATGGCCTGGTGGCCGAAACAGATGCCCACCTGTGGCACGCCACTGGCCGCGCACCAGCGGATGAAATCCATCAGCACCGGCATCCAGGGCTCGGGGTCATAGACGCCGGCCGGCGAGCCGGTGATCAGGACCGCATCCAGCCCCGCCGGGTCTGGCAGTGGCGCGCCGTCGAGCAGGGCGATGGTCTCATAGTCAAAGCCCTCATCGGCGCGCGCGATGAGGCGTTCGAACATGGCCGGATAGTTCGGGAACCGGTCCCGCAGGGGCGCCATGGGACGGCCGGTCTCGATGATGGTGATTTTCATCCGCGTCAGGGCAGGTGAGCCGTTTCGGCTTCAGTCGTGGTGAGCTGGTCCTCGATCCACTGGTGCATGCGCGCCGACAGCGTCGACAGCGGCATGGAGCCCTCGGCGAGCAGGTGGTCGTGGAAGGCGCGGATGTCGAACTTCGACCCGAGCGCTTCCTCGGCCTCATGGCGCAGTTCCAGGATCTTCAGCTCGCCGACCTTGTAGGCTACTGCCTGGCCGGGCCAGCCGATATAGCGTGTTACCTCGGTCTCGATGTTCAGCGGGCTGAGCGCGGTGTTCTCGATGAAGCAGGCCTCGGCCTGTTCGCGCGACCAGCCATACCAGTGCATGCCGGTATCGGCGACAAGCCGGCAGGCGCGCCACATCTCATAGGAAAGCTGGCCAAAGCGCTCATAGGGAGTCTCGTAGATGCCCGCCTCGCCGGCGAGTTTCTCCGAATAAAGGCCCCATCCCTCGCCGAAGGCGGTGGCGTAGAAGCTGCGCCGGAATTCCGGCACGTCGCGCTGCTCCTGGGCGAGGGCGATCTGCAGGTGGTGGCCCGGCACGGCTTCGTGTGCGGTCAGCGCCGGCAGCTCATAAAGCGGGCGCTGGTCGAGCCGGTAGGTGTTGACGAGATAGGTCCCCGAACGGCCGGTTTCCTGGTCGCCCTGGACATAGCGTCCCGTGGTATAACCCGGCGCGATGGAGGCCGGCACGGGCGAGACGCCATAGGGCAGGCGCGGCAGGTGGCCGAAATAGAGCGGCAGGATGGCGTCCAGGCGCTTGGCAATGGTCGAGGCCTTCTCGATCAGATCGGCCGGAGTGCGGGCATAAAAGCGCGGATCCTCGCGCAGGAAGGCGATGAAATCCTGCAGGTCACCCTCGAAGCCGACCTCGTCGATGATGGCGCGCATTTCCTCGCGGATGCGGGCAACTTCCGACTGGCCAACCGCATGGATCTCTTCCGGGCTGAGGCCGGCGCCGGCAGTGTGAATGGCGACGAGATCAGCATAGATGCCGCGTCCGCCGCGCAGGCTCGCAAGGCCCGGCTGCTGGCGGGCATGCGGCGCATACACGTCTTCGAGGAAATCGAGCAGTTCGGCATAGGCCTCCACACAGGCGGCGACCGCATCGCGGCCCTCGCGCTGCAGGCGGGCACGGTCCGCGCTTGACATATTGGCCGGCAGGTCGGCGAAGGGGGCATAGAGGTCGGAGTCCTCGGGCCGTTCGACCACTTGTTCGGCGACCTGGTCGATCGTGGTGGCCAGTGGATCGACATGCGAAACCCAGCCGGTGGCGATCCCGCGGCGCATATTCTCGATATTCTGGTCGAAATAGCGGGGCGTGTCGTTCAGCCGCGCAATATAGGCCTCGGCATCCTCGACAGAGCGTAAGCGCGCGCGTGCAGCGGAAAAGACCGGCCAGGAGTGAAAGCCGCTATCGCCGGTAAACGGCAGGCGCGCGGTGTCGTGGCGCACCTCAATCAGGATCTCGTTGAGAATATGCTCTAGAATGGCCTGGTCGATCACACGGTCGGTGTCGATGTCGCTCAGCCGGCCAAGCAGCGCAGCCGCCTGATTTGCCTGATCGCTCAGGGCTTCGGGCGAGACATCCGGCCAGGCGGTCGGGCCCGTTCCGGTGCCACGGGCGCGTGCAGCCGGGTCAACGCTGCGCCGGAAGGCGGCATAATCTGCGATGACATTTTCCAGCGCATCTGATTCGGTAAACGACTCTGCAACGGGCGCCGGTTCGGCCACCGCCGTTGCAGATACAGAAAACACAAGGCACAGCGCCGCGACGACACGGCGCGCACCCTCAGGCAAAAGTGCGCGTTGACAGGTAACCATCCGTCTCTAGAACCACCACCAAACATGTAAAGCAAGAGAGGTTGGCAATATGTCGAGCGGTGACTGGAATGATCCGCGACCGATGTCGCCCCACCTGCAGGTGTGGAAACCCCACCTCACAATGGCGTCCTCGATCACCCACCGGTTTACCGGAATGGCGATGTATTTCGGCAGCGCGCTGATCGCAGCCTGGATCTTCGCCCTTGCCATGCCCACCCAGGCCGACGGTTCCGCGCCGGAATGCTATACGCTGATCGAATCGATCATTGGCTCGGTCTTCGGCCAGATCGTGCTCGTTTTGTGGGCAGCCGCCGTGCTTTTTCACCTGGCCAACGGCATCCGCCACCTGCTCTGGGATGGCCCGCATGTCGGGTTCGAGCCCAAGACCGCCAGCGCCTGGTCGGCCTTTGCCTATTTCTTCGCCATTGCCGGCGCCGTGGCCATCTGGGCCGCGGCCACGCTGATCTAGAGAGGGCGAACCATGTCCCAGCACGATTTCACGACCCCCACAGCCCGCGCACGTGGCCTCGGTTCGGCCAAGGCCGGGACCGAGCACCATATCCGCCAGCGCGTCTCGGCGATCGCCCTGATCTTCCTCGTGCCGTGGTTCCTGTTTTCTGTGATCAATGCAGTGCAGGGCGGCTATGACGGCGCGCTCGACTGGGTCGCCCAGCCCTGGAACGCGGTGCTCCTCATCCTGACCTTCGGCGCTGCCTTCTACCATATGCGCCTCGGTATGCAGATCGTCATCGAGGATTATATCTACACACCCGGGATGAAGAGCGCCCTTCTGATCCTGAACAGCTTTGCGTGCATCGCGCTGTTCGTGATCACGGCGGTTTCCGTCCTGAAAATCTGGTTCACGGCCGGCGTCTGAGACGCGACAGGCCAGCGGAGGTAAGCGGCGATGAGCGAGTACAAGTGGATTGACCATACCTATGACGTGGTCGTGGTCGGCGCCGGCGGGTCCGGTCTTCGCGCGGCGCTCGGTGCGGCCCAGGCCGGCCTGCGCACAGCCTGTATCTCCAAGGTCTTCCCGACCCGGTCGCACACCGTGGCGGCCCAGGGTGGGATCGCCGCCTCGCTCGGCAACATGTCCGAGGATGACTGGCGCTGGCACATGTA
>DHQO01000042.1 GCA_002408125.1 Hyphomonadaceae bacterium UBA5336
GTTTCCGGCTCAGATTCACCAAACCAACTCAAAACATCAAACCCTCGCCAGCGAGAATCCTCGACTCACTACGAGCATGTCGCCCATCAGGGGAATTTCTCACGCCCAAGACAACCTATAAGGCTCAGGACATCTCGCGGCGCACCATGATTATATACGACTGGGGTGCAAGCACTTGTTTTTCATGCTTGTAGAATGAGAGTGAGCTGAACCCCACAAGGGAAACAAAATGCGAACCGAGATCTTAATTATCTTTGCTGCTTTGGTGGCGGCCTGCTCTGATCCGAACCAATTGTCTCGGCGCGAAATCAGTTCATGTCGTGACAGACTCGAAGTCAGCTTCTCTAGAGTTCTTAAGGATGAGGGATCTGCACCCGAGGTGCTTAAACGCATCGCTGATGAAGCCGATGCTCGTAACCTATCACCGACACAAATAGCAATCCTTTCAGAGCGCGCGCGCAGCATACCCGATGATATCGAAGCGGCACGCCGACACAGAGACTACATAAATGGCCAACTCGATGCGGCAGCAGAAGGACCTATTGAAGGAATACGGGAAAAGTACAAGACACCACTATGGTGCTCGGGAGGGACCGCACTTTTTCCTCCGGCCCGATCGGTAGTTCACGGTCTCGAAAATCCCGAAACGCTAAGATACGAAGTCCAGAGAAGAGAGGACGCGCGAGAACGTGAAAGGATACGTGAAGCTCATCAGGAAGAGGTGCGCCGAAACGCTGCCGAAATGGAACGAATAAATGGAATCAAATCTCAGCTTCGGAGGCAGGCCTTTCGAGTTTATTCCACGACCGACGGATATGGAGCCATTGTCCAGTTATTTCACATGCCTGACGGAAACACACTTGAATGCAAAACTGATTTCACTGGCGGATCCCCTCTCTTCTGGTGCGAAGGCGGCTACGGCAAATATGTGCGTTAAGCTTGTAGCTTGGCGGGATGTGAAAGACACTGAAGATCCGCCAGAAAAGGCAGAGGAACCCACTTTTAGGGTCTGGCGCCTTCTCTCTGCGAGTTCGACAATAAGTGCTTTGGGGAAAACACCTCGAAGTAACATCCGAGAGGGCGAACTCTCAGTGAGCAGTCCCCGCAGATTCACGATAATGCTGGTGACCTGAGCCCCGAGGCTCCCTCAGTTATTTCGAGAGTCTGACCCTTTCATAGCCCAAGGTTTGAGGTCTGGCGAGCGCGTCGGGAGCGGTGCTCCCACATAGCTCGAGCGACCGGCGCGCTGCGGGCGTCAGCCCGCCCAGCGATGAGTGAGGCCGGTGGTGGTTATAGTCGTGCCGCCAGCGTCCGAGGATTTTGCGAGCATGGGCAAGGCTGTCGAACACTTCCTCATTGAGGCATTCGTCTCGGAGCTTGCCGTTGAAGCTTTCGATGAAGCCGTTCTGCTGCGGCTTTCCCGGCGCGATGTAGTGCCATGCGATGCCGGTTTCGTTCTGCCATTCCAGGATGGCACGCGAGGTGAGCTCGGTCCCGTTGTCAGAGACGATGGTCTCCGGCCGGCCATAGAGGCGGATACAGCGGTCGAGCTCCCGCACCACGCGCGCGCCTGACAGGGAGGTGTCTGCCACTAGCGCCAGGCATTCGCGGGTGTAGTCGTCGATCACGTTCAACATCCGGAACCGCCGTGCCGGACCGAAGACGTCTGACACGAAGTCGAGGCTCCATCGCTTCGATGGACCGTCCGGGACAGGCATCGGCTCGCGGGTGCCGGTGGCGCGCTTGCGGCCCCTTCGCCGTTTCACCGCCAGACCCTCCTCCCTGTAGAGGCGTCTCAACTTCTTCTGGTTCATCACAATGCCTTCTCGCTCGAGCATGATGCCCACGCGCCGGTAACCAAAGCGGCGGCGTGTCGCTGCGATCTCACGCATGCGGCTGCGGATCTCCGGATTGTCCGGCTCCGCTTCACGCCTGACAGTCTTCGGATCGACGCTGACCAGCCGGCAGGCGCGGCGCTGGGAGATGTCGTATGTCTCGATCACCTTCAGCGCCGCCTCCCGCTTCAACCGGGGCGTCGTCAGGACTTTCCCAGGAGGTCTTTCAGGATCGAGTTGTCGAGCATGCTGTCGGCCAGAAGCTTCTTCAGCCGCGCATTCTCGGTCTCCAGCGTCTTCAGCTTGCGGGCATCCGATACGTCCATTCCACCGAACTTCGCCTTCCACTTGTAGAAAGTGGCCGAACTGATGCCATGACGCCGGCAGACATCCGCTGTCGACATGCCACGCTCCTGCTCAGCCAGGATCGCGATGATCTGTTCTTCCGTGAATTTGCTCTTGCGCATTGTCTGTCTCCATTACGACAGACTCTCAATTCAAATGAGGGACCAATCGGGGCTCAGGTCACTGGGTGGTGATCTTGGCGGTCCAATAAAAAACTGCCATTGTCGGAAACGCTGCTTAGTATGGAAACGCAGACGAAGCTATAGAGCTCATACGAGCCCGCTGAGAGCGTTTGTGATCCTCGACGACAACCTTTTCCCCGCAATCGTAAAAAACCGCGCCAGTGACGATCCTGGAGTCTTTATCCAGCTCTCACCTAATGGTTGAGTTCTTGAACGAAGTGAGATGCCCTATATCAAGAGCATCTCGTCATCAGTGTCGAAACTATAAGGCATTAGAAATGCCACTCGCAGGCAGGTGATCGATCGAAAATATATATCAAAATGATACACGATTTTCACCCTACTTTCCTCCCGCATTCAGCCATGTTCCATCACGCCACTCACCGGGTCCATCTGCATAAAGCTCGCGAGCAAAATGGATGAGCTGCATCTCCCAGGCCGGTGAACAGCTCTCCGCAGCCTTCACCAGTTCCTCTCGCAATTCCGGCTCTGCTTCCTGCTCGATCCACATAGGCAGCAAATCCGCAAGATTGTGAGAGGCGATCTCCGCAAGTGCTGGGAGACGGTTGAGCGGCACCTTGGATTTTCCCTCGATCCAGCGCTGGATAAAGTTCTCCGACGTGTAGCCGAGATCGTCAGCCAGAACGGAAATCGGGATCTGGCCCGGTTCAGTTCCAACCAGTGCCTTCAGGAAGGGAACCAGTCCGATATCCTTGTCTTGGTTCTCATTGCCGTCCGTCATGATTTGCTCCTTTTTCACTGTTGCAAATCAAATCTAACGCATTGAATCAGCGTTGAAATTGGCAAACCTTCTGGGCGAGCAGGCAAAGTTCAGAGTGTAAGGGAAAGCCGGGTTGGCTCGGGAAAATACAGGAGGAGCGGTCCCAGGAAGCGAGCCTTTCCCTAGGGCTTCTTAATTACTTACAGAGCATAAATAACTAGTATATAGGAACTTCGAGCGCTGCGCGCGCATGGTGAGGTCGTTTACTTGCTCGCTTCGCTCACGGCGACACAATCCTCACCATGCATTCGTGAATGGAGGGTGTAAGGAAACCTCCCAGGAATGATCTTAAATTTTGATATATTGTTTCTAACGCGCTCCAGGAGTTCCTGAGCACGCCAGCCGATGACAATGTCATGCTGAAGGTCTCTCCGTCACGCGGTCGTTGGGAGAGAGTGTCGACAACAAGCTGAGGGGAAAAGTCCACAGAAGGAGCGCCACGGCAATTTGCCTTTAGCTTGCCAGCTGGCGATCACTGTAGAATTCACTCAGAAAAAAGAAGTCAGTCATGGTTTCTGACCTCAAAATATTATACTCTTTTACGACATAAGAAGCAATGCCGGAACGATTCCCAATCAGTTGGACATGTCCTTCCATACGCTTCGAAATTTTCGACAACTGACAGGGCGCAGGCGCGTGCCCCTGCTCACCAAGTTCCCCCAAGCGGTTCATCTCCAACTGTCCTCGGGGTTTCGTAGGGGAGTGCGCAGCTTGGAGCAGGAAATCCGAGCGGCGTTGGATCTCTGAGAGACTGCAGTTTTGTTCCGGGGCAAAGAACAAACAATGAGCGTGTGGATGTGCCAGCAGTTTCTCAGGCAAACAGATGGCATCGAAACGCTGGTGACGGGGAACCTGTCGGGTGACATATTCGGTCCCGTGAAACTGCTCGTCCAGAAGAAGCGCGAACCTGCCAACCAGGTCTCTAAGCATTTCGAAATTTTGCTTCTCTGCATTGCGCCCGGCAAAATGTGCGTTGAGCGTTAAGGTGACCATCACATATGGCCTACGTTTCACGATATCATCGATTATCGCTTGTTTGAGGGTAGATCTATTCATCGGAAGCTCCATTTTCAGGAGCACCTATCATACTGTTTTACATAACTTTTCGGGAGATGAAGCTTCTACCTAGCACTACCTGCGTCTACGCCGTCAGGACGCTCACGGATGGAAACTGTGACAAGAAACTCGCTAAAGGGAGCTGTCCCCAGTCGGTCGAGCATGATCTCGTGCCGGTCCTTCACCTCGGCTCCCAGCCAGATGCTTCCTCCGTTCCCGGATTGCTTGCGAACCGACGGGTTGCGACCCCGAATTTCTTCTAGTTCTCCTATTCTCTTGTATTGAGGTGCAGCGCTTCGGTGATCGATGAGGATGACATGGCAGCGCTCAACCAGCCCAAGAGTGTAACGCCGTGGTCTGTCGACTTTCAGCCCAAAGTTCGCGAACTGATCCTTACTCCAACTCGATTGGAACGGAAGCAACTCACTGATCCTTGCCTGCACTTTGGACAGCGTCTTTTCGGTATTCAGTGCCGCGTCAATTTCCCTCGTTTTCATCAGCGAGAGCAGAGTTGCCGCCGCTAGTTGTGACAAGCCAGTCAGTTCGGAGACGTCGATTGCAAGTGCCACACGAAAGAGATCTTCCGGCTTCCATGCTCGCGCATTCTGCCCGCTCTCCTTCTTCTCCTTGTGCGGCGTGATCACACCCAGTTTTTGAAGCTGTTTAATCACGGCAACTGATGTCGCGCCTGTTGCTGACATCAGTTCCTCATCGCTCCACCAACCTCGAAAATATGGCAATGAAGAGAGTTCAGGCGACAAAGTCGGCATAATATACATTCCATCTATTGCAATTAGATGGAATGATTCTTATTCCATCTTTGTGACTCAATCAAGAGCCACGATTTTTAAATGCACGGAGAGACCCATGACCATGAAACTCATCACAACCAAAGAGGCAGCCAGGATGTTGGGCATGTCCCATCGCACCCTCGAAAACATGCGCGGCTCGGGAAAGGGACCCGCATATATCAAGCTTGGCTATATGGTTCGCTATGATCAGTTCGAAGTTGAACGCTGGGCAAAATCCAACCTGGTCGACAGCTAGACCCAGTATCATCGTGCCCCGAAATCAAACGCAGCCCTCGCGGCTGCGTTTTTTTTACGCGATTCCTCGTTTCTGGCGTGCTTCCAATATGCTTCCAGAGCTTATGCGCCCTGAAGCGGATGGACCAAAAACCTCAATGAAATCTGGTGCCGGCTGAGGGACTCGAACCCCCGACCCCCTGATTACAAATCAGGTGCTCTACCAGCTGAGCTAAGCCGGCACGTTTCGGGCGGTTTAGTCCTGCCTGCTTCGGCGCGCAAGACGGCTTGTGAGGTCATGCGGGCCGCACAGATACAGTGGTGCGCGGAACCAAAGAGACAGTTGGCGGTTTTCATTACCCGTAGAATAGCTAGCCAACCGGAGTCCTTACCAAAAACCTAAAAACAATCACGCGTTTGCCATGATTGCCGTGGGTTCGGCACATTTTCGCCGCGGGCAGGCACAATACCTGCAAACACGCAAAAGGACGAAATCAGAAGGGTCAAGACCATGAAACGCACCCTGTTTTCCATGATCGCGCTGGGCACACTTTCCGCCATGGCTGCGCCGCAGGCTCTTGCCGGCGACCAGGCCGAGGACCTCACCTGTGCCTCCACCGAGATCACCGTGTACTTCAAGTCCGGCGAAGCGGTTCTCACGCCCCAGGCCGAGACCATGCTGGACGCGCTCGCCGCCCAGACCATTCCCTGCACGCTGGCTTCCCTTGAAACCGACACCCGCGCGCTGGATGCCGCCCCCGGTGATGCTCGCGCAGATCTCGCCCAGGCCCGCGAGCAGGCTGTCATCGCCGCCCTTGCCGAACGCGGCCTGATTGCCGGCGCGCAGATCCAGATCGCCAGCGAGCGCAATGAAGCCGAAGCCGGTTTCCCCACCGGACGCGCGGTTCTGGCCAATCTCAAACTGATGAATCCAGCCGTCGGCTGACACCTCCGGTCCCGGAAACGGGTTTGCAAGGCGAGGCCACACGCCTATGTGTGTGCGCCTCAGCCTGAGCAAGCCCGGATCCGAACATGACCGACACTGGCAAGCGCCGCATTCTCATCACCTCAGCCCTGCCCTACATCAATGGGGTCAAGCATCTCGGCAACCTGGCCGGTTCCATGCTGCCGGCCGATGTCTATGCCCGCGTCACGCGCCTGATGGGCCATGAGGTGATCTATATCTGCGCGACCGACGAGCACGGCACGCCGGCCGAGCTGGCCGCCCAGGCGGCCGGTATTTCGGTGAAGGAATATTGCGACGCCCAGCATGAGATCCAGCGCAAGGCGGGCGAGCAATTCCTGCTCTCATACGACTTTTTCGGACGCTCGTCCGGCGAGAGCAATCATCGTCTGACGCAAGAGTTCGCCCAGGTCCTGGAGGCCAACGGGCTAATCGAGGAACGCACCTCGACGCAGGTCTATGATGTGGAAGCAGGCCGCTTCCTGCCCGACCGCTATGTCGAGGGCACCTGCCCCCATTGCGGATATGAGAAGGCGCGCGGGGACCAGTGTGACAATTGCGGGCGCCTGCTCGATCCGATCGACCTGATCGACCCCTATTCGGTGGTCTCGGGTTCGCACAATGTCGAGCCGCGTGAGACCCGCCACCTCTTTCTCCTGCAATCGAAGCTGGAAGACGATATCCGCAGCTGGGTTGAAGCCTCCGACCACTGGCCACAGCTGGCGCGTTCCATCGCCCTGAAATGGCTCGATGAGGGCCTACGCGACCGCTCGATCACGCGCGATCTTAGCTGGGGCGTGCCGGTGATCGGCGCGGACGGAAACCCCAGAGAAGGGTTTGAAAACAAGGTCTTCTATGTGTGGTTTGATGCGCCGATTGAATATATCGCCGCCACTCAGGACTGGGCAGAGGCCAAGGGCGAGCCCGAAGCCTGGCGGGCTTTCTGGGACACCTCCGCTGGTGCCAACGAGACCGAATATGTCGAGTTCATGGGCAAGGACAATGTCGCCTTCCACACGGTGAGCTTCCCGGCGACGCTGATCGGGTCGAAACAGCCCTGGAAGCTGGTCGACAAGCTGAAAGCCTTCAACTGGGTGACCTGGTATGGCGGGAAATTCTCCACCAGCCAGAATCGCGGCGTGTTCATGGACCAGGCGCTGGACCTCCTGCCAACTGACTATTGGCGCTGGTATCTGATCGCCAATGCGCCGGAAGGCTCGGATGCCGCCTTTACCTGGGAAGGCTTCCAGGCGGCGGTGAACTCCGACCTTGCCAATGTGCTGGGCAATTTCGTCAACCGGATCACGCGCTACACCGCCTCGAAATTCGACGGACAGGTGCCGGCCGCCGGCACACCCGGCGAGGACGAGGCCTGGATCGCCGAGGAACTTGCCACGCGCCTGAAAGCGCTGAGCGAGCATTATGGGGCGATGGAGTTCCGCAAGGCAGCGGCCGAGACCCGCGCCATCTGGGCCGCCGGCAATGAATATCTTACCCGTGCCGAGCCCTGGGTGAAGTATAAGTCGGACGTGGATGCCGCAGCTGTCGGGGTGCGCACCGGCCTCAATCTCGCGGCCATTTTCGGTATCATTGCCCAGCCGATCATCCCGGCCACGGCGTCGCGAATCCTCGATGCTCTGGGGATTCCGGAAGGCAATCGCAACTGGCCCGACCATGAGGATGATGGCCTGCTCGATGCCCTGCCCCGCGGGCTTGCCATTACGCCGCCGGATGTCCTGTTCGTAAAGATCGAGGACAGCCAGGTCGCAGAATGGACCGAGCGTTTTGGTGGCGAGGCCTGATTGCCACTCCGGAATCGCGTTAATCCATTCTCGCGTATTCACGCGGTCTCCGCACGGGGCCTCTTCACCGGCAATCGCGGTATTCTGCACGATGCCGATACCCGCACACTGAAGAAACAGAGCTGGGCGACGGATGGCTGGGTGATCTGCGCGCTGGAATTCAAGGACTGGCAGGCCCCGATCATGGGCCACGGCCACTGGACCGAGCTGTTTTTCCTCGATGAAGCCGTCGCGCTCGCTGCCGGCCATCGCCCTTGCCACACCTGCAGGCGTGCGGCTGCCCGGGCGTTCCTGAACGCCGCCGGCTATTCGTCGGCCGCAGCGCTGCATGCTGCAATCAATGCCGAGATGAAGCCGCACCTGCGCGTCCATCGTCCAACGGTCCGCCAGCCCTGCACTCCGGCCGATCTGCCCGATGGGGCGTTCTTTGCTGTTGGCGAGACAGCCTGGCTGAAGCATCGGGGCGCGGCGCGCCGGTTCACCTGGGCAGGCTATGGCCCAGCCGAGCCCTTGCCTGAGGTCGCCCTTCGCCTCACGCCGGAGATTGCCTGCAAGGCACTCGCGAGTGGCTACGCCCCGCAACTGCATCCGAGCCTGACCTAGACATCACGCGACTTGCTCCCCCTTCCGCTTGGGCTTACCACACCGTCAGGGCTTATTGGTGCAAGAGGCAGACAAATGGGGCTCTCGCCGGAACATTTGGCATGGATCGCCGCCGTGGTGATTGGATACCTCGCCGGGTCCATTCCGTTCGGCCTGGTGCTGACCCGCGCAGTGGGCATTGACCTCAGATCTGTTGGATCGGGTAATATTGGTGCAACCAATGTGCTGCGCACCGGCCGCAAGGATCTGGCGCTGGCTACCCTGCTGCTCGACAGCCTCAAGGCCGGGCTCGTGGCCCTCGGTTTCAGCCTGATCTTCGATTCCCATATCGGATTTGTCGCCGGCGCATCAGCCTTTATCGGGCATTGCTATCCGGTCTGGCTGAACTTCAAGGGCGGCAAGGGCGTGGCGACCTATGCCGGTCTCCTGATCTTTGTCAGCTGGCGAGGCCTGCTCTTCGCCGCACCGATCTGGCTCGCCCTGTTTGCCCTCACACGGATTTCCTCGCTTTCGGCGCTGATTGCTGCAGTGGCCGCCCCGATTGGGGCCTGGCTGATCGGCGAGGACCCGTTCATCGTGGCCGGGCTGGCGCTGCTCTCGGCCTTCGTCTTCTGGACCCACCGCAGCAATATCGCCCGCCTCCTGAAAGGTGAGGAACCCCGGTTCGGCGCCTCCAAGGCAAAAGACACCCCCGCCGACGGGGCTGCGTGATCGCCCCGGCGGCAAGCCCCGAGGCCCGGCGCGACTGGGTTCGACTTGCGCGCACGCCGAGCATCGGCCCCGTTACATTCTTCCAGCTCATCACCCGATTCGGCTCGGCCACCGCCGCACTCGACGCCCTGCCCGATCTCGCCCGCAGCGCCGGGCGGAAACGCCCGCTGGCCGCGCCCGCTGAAAGCGAGATCGACCGGGAGATCGCCGCCACCCAGCGCTTCGGCGCACAGATGCTGCTGGCCTGCGATCCGAACTATCCCGCCCTGCTCAAGGCCCTGTCGGCACCGCCCCCGGTGCTCACAGCGCTGGGCAAGGCAGAACTGCTCTCAAGGCCCACTGTCGCCATTGTCGGGGCGCGCAACGCCTCCGCCGCCGGCCGCAAGATCGCGCGCGACATGGCCGGTGAGATCAGCCGCGCCGGCTATGTCACCGTCTCGGGACTTGCCCGCGGCATTGATGGCGAAGCCCATGCGGCCAGCCTGACCGGCGGCACCGTGGCCGTGCTTGGCGGCGGGATCGACCATGTCTACCCGCCCCAGCATGACCGCCTCTATGCCGAGATCGAGGCCAAGGGTCTGATCCTGTCGGAGAGCCCGTTCGGCCACCGCGCCACGGCAAAGGATTTTCCCCGCCGCAACCGCCTTATCACTGGCTGCAGCCTGGGCGTCGTCGTGGTCGAGGCGACCGAGCGCTCAGGCTCCCTCATCTCCGCGCGCACGGCTGGCGAGCAGGGCCGCGAAGTGATGGCGGTTCCCGGCTCGCCGCTGGATCCACGAGCTGCCGGCACAAACCGACTCTTGCGCGAAGGCGCAGCGCTGGTGCGTGATAGCCGGGATGTTCTCGAAATCCTGTCAGGACTTGCCCGGCACGATCTTGCCGCCCCGCCGCCACCTGTCTTTCAGGGCGAGGAGAGCGACGAGCCCCTCCCAGCCTCTCAAATCGACGCCGTGCGCGAGGCGCTAACGCCCTATCCCATGCCGATCGACGAGGTTGCCCGCGCCGCCGGAATCGGCGCCGCGCGCTGTGCAGCCATTCTGGTGGAACTGGAACTGGCAGGCGAGGCAGCGACCCTGCCCGGCGCCCTCGCAGTGCGCGTTATCGCGCCGTGATGCAACACATCGAGATGAATATGCTGAAACAAGCTGTCTGTGACTGGACGCTTGGGAAGCAACTCACTAAGCGTGAGCTTCGGGCGAGTGAGGGGACCGGTCACCGAAGGTGTGCGGGTTTGTAGTGCAAAGGGTAACTTGCGCCATGGCAGCAATGAAGAGTGTTTTCGCTGCGACTGCACTTGCCCTGACAGCCCCGTTTGCTCTTGCCCAGCCTGGCGCACCCATCGATGACAGCCAGCAGGTCGTCCTGATTGCAGACTCCCTGTTCGAGCACGAAGAAGACAACACGGTCATTGCCGAGGGTAATGTCGAGGCAAGCTATCAGGGCCGCATCCTGAAGGCCGACCGGATCGTCTACAACCGCAATACAAACAAGGTGCGCGCCACAGGTAATGTCATCATCCTGGATGATGACGGCACCGAGCGCTTTGCCGATGAAGTCGAGGTCAGCTCGAACCTTTCCGATGGCTATGCAGTCGGCTTTTCGGTGCGCATGCCTAATGGCGGGCAGGCTGTGGCCAACAGCGCGATACGCCAGGAAGGCGGTATCAACGCGCTCGACCAGGTCATCTACACCTCCTGCGAGCTCTGCGACGAGAACGACACGCCGACCTGGGCGTTGCGCGCGCGACGCGCTGTTCTCGACGAAGAAGACCAGATGATTTCCTACCGCGACGCGGTGCTGGAAGTCGCCGGTATCCCGGTCTTCTACCTGCCCTATTTCGCCCACCCGGATCCGGGCTCGGATCGCCGTTCAGGCCTCCTTTTTCCCGATCTCGGTATCTCCTCGAAAGTCGGCGCATTCTATCAGCAGCCCTATTACTGGGCGATATCGGACCATCAGGAACTCACCATCGCCCCGGCCATCTACGCCAAGGTGAACCCACTCCTGGAGCTGGACTATTCCAAGCGCTTCTGGTCCGGACGCCTGAACGTCAACACCTCAGTGACAAACGAGTACGAGTTCGATGGCGACGGCGAGCCGGTCGAGGGCAGCGAGGAAAGTGTGCGCAGCCACATTTTCGCCGATGGCCTGTTTGCCCTGAACAGCACCTGGGACTGGGGCTTCGGCCTCGAACGCGCCAGCGACGATCTCTATCTGCGCCGCTACGATCTTGACGGTGAGGCCGAGCAGCGCGGCCTCTACACCGGCCGTCCCCGCCGCCTGTTGAGCCAGCTCTTCCTCGTCGGCCAGAGCGAGGACTTCTACAGCGAAACCGCCGTGCTCTCGGTCCAGGGCCTGCGCGCGAGCGATGACAATGACACCATCCCACTGGTGGCGCCCGTGGCACTGACGGAGCGCTCGTTCGATCTTGGCGCCTACGGCCGCACCACGGTCGCCGCTTCGGTGGCCTCGCTCACCCGCGATGTCGGCGACGACAGCCAGCGTGTGTCGGTTGGCGCGGACTGGTCGCAGCGCAGCGTGTTGCCGGGCGGCTTCCTGCTGGAACCCTTCGCGGATGTACGTGCCGACTATTACGCCCTCGATGAAGAGGTCGCGGGCGAACCGGACGTCACGCGCGGGCTGGGCAGTGCAGGTGTGCGCCTGTCCTATCCACTGATCCGGCGCGGCGAGCAGGTCGACATCCTGCTCGAGCCGATTGCCATGGGTGCATGGGGGGTCTCGGGTGCGAACGACCATCCGATCCCGATTGAGGATTCAGAGTTCTTCGAAGTCGACACCTCGACGCTTTTCGCGTCCAACGGCGCGGCAGGATACGATCTTTATGAGGGCGATGGCCGGGCGGCGCTGGGCATCCGCGCCCAGGCCCGCTGGCGCAATGGGGTGACCCTGTCGACGGAGGCGGGCCGCCGCTGGCGGTCTGAAACCGACCCGGCCTTCGAATCCTACACCAACCTGCAGGGAACCTCATCGGACTGGGTCGCGAACACGAAGATCGATCTCGGCAGGGCTCTCACAGTGCAGGCCAATATGCGCCTGGATGAGGAGACCTGGGATATCAACCGGATCGACGCGAAAGTCGAAACCAATATCTGGCGTTTCCGTGGCTCGGCCCAGTATTTCCAGCTCGCCGATACGCTGCGTCCCGATGGCGAGGGCGAGGAAGGTGCCCTTATGCGCGGTTCTTTCCGGCTGTCCGACAATTTCTCGGTCAGCTATTCCCAGCAGCGCGATATCCAGGGAGGCTTCAACACTGCGCGCGTGGTAGGCCTCAGCTATTATGACGACTGCTCGGTCTTCTCCATCGGCTATGAACGCCGCGACAGCCGCGACCGTGATCTCGGCCCCTCCGAAAGCATCACCTTCCGCTTTACCCTGCGCACGCTGGGCGCGTTCGGATCCTCCGAGCTGGACTAGGAACGGCAATTGATATCATTGGTAAATTCACAGCGCCTCTGCGGCTGATCATTGCGCAAGAGGCCAAGGCCGGTATGGTCGCGTGAAACCCGTCCGGCGGATGCCGGCAGAGCGGAGATAGTGAATGTTTGCGATGCGGTCTTTCCTGGCGGTTCTGGCGGGCCTTGCCATAGCGGTCACGGCGTTCGCGCAGACCCCGACACAATCGGCCGACGATGAAAGCCAGCGCCTGGAAGGCATCGCCGCCATCGTGAACGACTCCCCGATATCCTATTCCGATGTTCGCGAGCGCGCGCGCCTGTTGCTGCTCAGCCTCGGGGCACAGCCGACACAACAGGAAATCGCGCAGATCACCTCCCAGGCCCTGCAACAGCTGATCGACGAAAAGCTGCAACTCCAGGAAGCGGCCGAATGGGAAGTGGAAGTTTCCGATGAGGAGATCGCCCGCTCCATCGAGGACATGGCGGCCCAGTCCGGCCTCAACCGCGAACAGCTCTTCCAGCAGCTTATGTCCGCCGGGATCAATCCGGCCAGCCTGCTGGAGCAAATGCGCGCCGAGATCGCCTGGCGCCGCGTGATGCAAGGCGTCTACGGCTCGCGTATCCGCATCTCGGAAAACCAGATCAGCGAAGAACTCAACCAGCTGCGTACTTCGGCGGCCAAGACCCAGTATCTCCTGAGCGAGATCTTCCTCTATGCGCCCGATCCGCAAAGCCAGACCCAGGCGATGGAAGCGGCCCGCTCGATCCGCGCGCAGATTGTCCAGGGCGCGCCCTTCCAGGTCGCCGCTCAACGCCTCTCATCTGCGCCCACCGCCGCGACCGGCGGCGATATGGGCTGGGTGTCGCTGGAAGACATCGATTCCAGCGTAGCCGGCGTGGTCGAGGCCCTACCCGGTCCGGGCGTCACCGAGCCGATCGCCGTGGCCGACGGGGTCTATCTGATCGCCGTGCGCTCCAAGCGGGAGCCACAGGAAGCCGTGGTCCAGGTCTCCCTCACACGCCTGCTGGCCCGTGACGGCGATGCCAATGCTCTGAACGAGGCGATCAGCAACATCGCCTCCTGCGAAGAGGTGGAAACCGTGGCGGCCGCCTCGGACAATCTCCAGGCTGCGCCGCTTGGCCGTGTGGCCCTGACGGAACTCGCCGATGACGCCGTGGCGCGCATCGAAGCCACCGAAGTCGGCCAGCCGACGGCCCCGTTCGAAGCAAGCAACGGTCTTGCAGTGATGTATGTCTGCGACCGCGCCGACAATGTCGACAATCTGCCCTCGCCGATCCAGATCGAGAACCAGCTTTTCGGCCGCCAGCTCAACATGATCTCCGACCGCGAGCTGCGTAACCTGCGCCGCGAAGCAACAATCATCCAGCGCGACTGATCGCCCGGCACTGGTCAATTGCCAGTCGCGGTGGCACATGGGCGCCATGACTGAGCACCTTTCCCTTGCGATGACTCTCGGCGATCCGGCCGGGTGTGGCCCGCAGATCGCGGAAGCTGCCTGGGCGCTACGGACCGAGCACGGCCTTGCCCCCTTCTACCTCATCGCGCCGCCCGGGATGCTGCCCGGAAAAGTGCAGAGTCAGGCTATCACATCGCCGGAGCAGGCCACGGAGGTATTCGCCTCTGCCCTGCCCGTCTTTGAACAGCCCTTGGCGGTGCCCCGCCCTGCGCCGGGGGAACCGAACCCGGCCACGGCGCCGGCGATTACCGGATCGATCGAAACCGCCGTGGCCCATGTCATGGCCGGAAAGGCGCGCGCGGTCGTCACCAATCCCATCTCCAAAAAGCTGCTTTACGATACCGGCTTCCGCTTCCCGGGACACACCGAGTTCCTGGCCGAACTCGCGTCCCAGCCAGGCCAGTCCCCACCGCATCCGGTCATGATGCTGGTCGGCGGGGGCCTGCGCGTGGCGCTGGCGACGATCCACATGCCGCTTCGCGAGGCGGTCGATGCGCTAACCATTCCGGGGCTCATGGAGATCGGCAGGATCGTGCATCAGGCAATGGTGGAGAATTTCAGGATCTCCCATCCCCGCCTCGCCTTCACAGGCCTGAACCCCCATGCGGGCGAGAAGGGCACGCTCGGCCGGGAAGAGATTGAAATCATCAATCCAGCAGCCGAAGAGCTGCGCGGGATGGGGGTGGACATCACCTATGCCCGGCCGGCCGATACCGTCTTCGCTGAAGCGCTGGCCGGTAAATACGACGCCATCATCGCCATGACCCATGACCAGGGCCTCATCCCGGTCAAGACGCTCGATATCTGGGGCGGGGTCAACACCACGCTCGGCTTGCCCTTTGTACGCACCAGTCCTGACCACGGCACGGCCTATGATGCCGCGCGCGAGGGCACTGCCCGGCCTGACAGCCTGATCACCGCGCTCAAACTGGCCGATGACATGTCGCAACGGCGCACCCGCAATGGATGAGACCCCGCCCCTCACTCAGGCACCGGCGCGCAAGGCGCTCGGCCAGCACTTCCTGTTCGATCCGGACATTCTCAGGCGCATGGCAATGGCGGCGGGCGATCCGGCCGGACGCGCCGTTATTGAGGTCGGCCCGGGACCGGGCGGACTGACCCGCGCCCTGCTTGAGGCAGGCGCCCAGCCGCTGATCGTGGTGGAAGCCGACCCCCGCTTCGCCGAAGCGCTGCGTACCTGGCCCGAGGCCGCATCAGGCCGACTGGTCGTGATCGAAGGCGATGCGCGCAAGGTGGATCTTGTCGCAGCGCTTGCCGAGGCCGACGCCGCGGTTCCGGCAATGATCGTTGCCAACCTGCCCTATAATGTCGGCACGCCGCTCCTGGTCGACTGGCTGAAGGCCGCGGGCTGGCGGGGCGAGATGGCGCTGATGTTCCAGAAGGAAGTCGCCCAGCGGATCTGCGCCGCCCCAGGCGAAAGCCATTATGGCCGCCTTGCCGTACTCTCCCAGGCGGTCTGTGCCTGCCATATCGCCTTCACCCTGCCACCTGGCGCTTTCCGTCCGCCGCCCAAGGTCGACAGCGCGGTCGCCGTACTCCGTCCACTTGCACCTGAAGACCGGTTCGAGGATCTACAGACCCTGGAAACGGTCAGCGCGGCGGCTTTTGGGCAGAGGCGCAAGATGCTGCGCGCGGCGCTCAAATCGCTCGCCAAGCAGCGCGGGATCGCGGCCGAGGACTGGCTTGAGGCGGCAGGGATAGAACCGACGGCACGCGCCGAAACTGTGGACCAGGCCGGGTTTCGAAGGCTGGCGAAAGCGCTGGTCTCGCTAGGCGGCTGACCAGGCCCAGGCGCCGGTGAGGTGCGGTTTCTCGCCATGCTGGAGCACGCGCGAGCGGAAGGCATCGAGCGCTTCGTGGGGCACATTGCTGAGGCGCGGCTCGCTGGGGCCCGACATGCGCGGAATGAACTGGATGGCATTGGCGCCGGTCTTGGCGACAATCAGGGATGCAATGTCGAGCACGATGTCGGGATCAAGCTCGATCTCGTCGGTTCGGGCCTGGTCGACCACCGACCGGGCGAACTCTACCGCCTCGCGTGCCCGTAAAGCTGTCGGCTCGCCGCACCCGAGCGTGCGCCAGCGCCGCGAGAGCCGCGTCTCGGGCAGATCCAACTCCACAACTCGATCATTGAAGAGAAACAGCATCGCAAAGTCCCCATTTCATGGGCAATTTGTCTTGGCTCGGTTAACGATAGATTACAGGCCGGTCAGGTATTATTTTCAGGTGTTTCAACGGGTTCCACGAGGAAGTGCCGGCCCTCGCGATCCTCGATCTCGACGACCCACAAATCTGAGTCGCGATCGCGGGCGCGCTGGATATAGGCATCTATCTCCTCCTCGCTCGAATCCACCCCGCGCAGGGCCAGGTCAGAGAAGATGCGCGCGCCTGTGTCCAGGTCAAAGGACGGCACAAAGGCCTGCGCCGTCCCGTCGAGGCGGGCGACCTTGACCAGCACGTCTCCGCGCTCGGCATCGCCGCGCTGGAGGATGAAGGCCGAGGCACCGGCAAGCTGGGCGCGGCGCACAAGCGCTGAGACCCAGAGCCCTGTCGGAAGGCGCGCCTCATCCATGGGCGGCTCTCCTATTGCGCAGCACGGTCGAACTCACTGAGATCGGCCGGGTCCGCCGGGCGGAAGCTGACAGTGACGCTGGTGCCGAGATCCTTTTCGGTGTCGATGCGCACCTGCCCGCCATGCATGTCGGCGAACTGCTTGACGACGGCCAGGCCGAGACCGGTGCCGACCCGGCCCGATGAGTTGCGCCCCTGGGCGAAGGGCTTTGCGATGCGGTCGAGATCGGCGGCATCCATACCGGCGCCTTCGTCAGCGACACAAAGATAGACGCCATCGCCATTGCTGGCCGCCGTCAGCGTGACCCTGTCCCCGCGCTGGGAGTATTTGATCGCATTGGAAATGAGGTTCTGCCAGATCTGGCGCACGGCGCGTGCATCGGCATGGGCCCAGGCTTCGCCCTCTTCCACCAGCTCGACTTTCACACCGGTACGCTCGGCATGGGCCGCGAACTGGCGCAGCACGGAGGCGCCGCTGGCGGCAAGGTCGACCGGCTCGAAGTCGAACCGCAGGGCTTTCGCGTCGGCCTTGGCAAGGTCGAGCAGGTCCTCGACCAGCAGGAGCAGGTCCTGGCCGCTCTCATGGATGATCTGGGTATAGTCCTGATAGGCTTCGGGCAGTTCGCCGCGAATGCCCGAGCGCATCATGTCGGCAAAGCCGATAATCGCGTTAAGCGGTGTTTTCAGGTCGTGGCTGAGCGAGGCGAAGAAGGCCGTACGCTCGCGGACAGCCGCATCGCCCTCGGCGCGCACCTTGTCCAGCGAGGTGATATCGCCGAGATCGCTCGGCCAGGCAGCGATCAGCCGGCCATTGTCAGTTTTCCGGCTGAGCAGAATGACAGGTCGGTCGTCGCTTGTCTTCACGGTCTGCGGCGCGCCGCGATTGAGAGCGACCAGATCGAGATCCGGGAAAAGATGATTGAGGGAATCGTGCAGCAGCGCACCGACCCTGAGATGCCCGAGCAGTCCGACTGCGCCCTCAATGGCGCGAATGCGCCCCTGGGGCGTGACCGAGAGAAGCGCAAGCGGCAGATCCCGGGGCACCTGGACACCGCTGCGCAGGTTCAGGCCCTGCTCGGTCTGTTTCATGGCCAGCTCATTTTTCACCACGGCGGAAGCCATACGGCGCTGGCTGACAATCGCTGATGCGCACAGCATTCCCGTTTCGAGAATGGCTGCAATTGTGATCGCCGCAGCCAGGCCAGAGAGGCTTTCAGGCAGTTGCGGCAGTCCGACGATGAAATTTATTGCAAGCAGCAAAAAAAATCCGAGGGTCGAAAAGGCTGCCGCTTCGAGGGCAAGACGGCGCCGTCCGATGGCCAGTCCAGTGAGGGGACCAAGGACCAGCAATATGGTAAGCGGCGAGCGCGCCCCCCCTGTGAGCGCCACACCGAGCACGGCGATCACAGTCCAACCAAGCACCTGAAATGCTTGTGATTCCCGCTCCCATCCGGGGGGCATATAAGCCGCCAGTACTGGCAACCACAGCAGGGCCACGACGCCCAGAACAAGAGCGAAGGGCGCCCCTGTCAGCCAGCCCAGAAGGCCGGCAAGGGCACTGGCGATCAACCAGAGATATCCTGGCGCGCGGCTAGAGGTAAACGAAATCAATGGAAGAATTTAACCCCAACACAAGGTGTTTGACCACATGTCTGCATTGTAATGCTCCAAAGCTGAATTCCCTGCAAATTTAATGCGGGTTACCGGCTTCAGGTGTGGGACAAACTCAGGCATGGTGCCGTGCAAGTGTAAGAGGGGAGCCCTATGAAACTCATTCGGCGTATTACCGCTGTGGCAGCGGTGGGTGTTATGACCTGCCTGCCTCTGGCGGCTCAAGCAGACACTCCGGTTGAAGGTCAGGCGGCCGTCAGCCAAGAGCAGACGATCAACAATGTTGATGATGTAATCGCAGAAAGCGCTGCGGTCTACGCGACTTACCAGTCCGATGTGACCGATGTGCGCCAGCATCCGCTTTCCTCTGCCAACGATATCGAGGACTCCCTGACGAGCCTCGGCGGCCACAACTCGCAACAGCTGTCGAACGGCTTCATCGCCTACTCCGCGCTGGTTGCTTCGCAGAACCCGGAATTCCGCGCCGCCGTGCGTGATATTGAAGGCTTCTACGGTCGCGAGAGCCTCATGCTCGGCATGCGCAACGATGTTCGCTATGCCCGCACCCTGGGTGGCGGCAATGCCGCAGTGACCTCCTCGCTTGCCGCGATCGAGGCCGATGCCGAGCGCCTGCGCGGCGCCGGCGCCTATGTGAAGGAACAGGCCTACTCGCTGCAGGCGGTTGGCTGGGCGAAAGCCACGATCCGCAATTCCGACGCCCTGATCCAGCAAATCCAGGCCAGCGCATCGGCCGGCATGCCGGTGCATGAAGAGCTGCAACTCGCCTTTGCTTCCAGCGACATCAACAATGTCCTGGTCCAGGCCGGCCAGTCCGGCGCGCCGTCGCTGTGGGAAAATGTGAACAGTGCGGCCAGCGCCGTACGCTTCCCCTCGCTCGACATGGTCTATGCCGGTCGCTCGGCCCGCATCCGCTCCGGCAAGGAGCCAATCGCCGACAAGATCGCCACCCTGGCGGCCTATCGCGTGCTCGGAACCGATGCGGCGCCTGCTCAGGAAGTGCGCACCGCCATGCGTGAAACCTCCACACGCAACTGCATCAACATGGCCCAGCTGAACCTGCAGCAATGCGTTGCCGCAGCCCACAATCAGTTCGAAGTGCCTTTCTGCATCGGTGAACACGCTTTGACCGATGTGGGCGACTGCATTGGTGATATTACGCAATAGTCCCCAGAATTCGCCATCAAGACCGTATGCGGGGGCTTCCAATATGGAAGCCCCCGTACCACATTTGGACAATGGCGATAGAAGATGCAGCGCGTGAGCTTCGGGACGAATTCTCTTTCCTCGATGAGTGGGAAGCGCGCTACGAACACATTATCGATCTCGGCAAGAGCAATCCCGATCTTCTGCCCGAAGAGCGGAACGAAACCACGCGTGTGCGCGGCTGTGCCTCGCAGGTCTGGCTCGTCACCCGCCTGGAAAAGGATGGTACGCTGTCGATCCGCGCCGAATCCGATGCCGTGCTCGTTTCCGGCCTGATCGCCATTCTGGTGCGCCTGTTCAGCGGCCAGACACCAGAAGAGATCGAGGCGTTCGATGCCAAGGCCCTGTTCCGCGATATCGGTGTGAGCGACACACTGACGGCGCAGCGCTCGAACGGTCTGGCCTCCATGCTCGCACGCATCAAGGCCGACGCGGCCGCCGCGCGCGGCTAACACCTTCCCTCTCCTTGCGGGTCAGGCGCTCGCCACGCGCAGACTGTAGGCCGTTGCCAATGCGAGAAGACGCCGGGCCAGCGCGCGCGGAACCTTTTTCGGCGACAGGGCCAACCCATCGCAGAAACTCGCCAGGCTGCGCTCCTGGATAATCAGCTGGTAAAGCAGGTTCATGTCAGCCCGACCGAGCGCGCCCTCAAGTTGATCGAGCCGTCGACCGGCGCGCACGGCGTCTGCCATACACCCGCCGGAGCGGCTGCCCGACACGCCATCCACCTGCAGGCTCGGATCCCAGTTCTGCGTCACCCGCTGGCCGGATGCCGCCCGTTCCAGATCACCTTTCAATCGCAGCGCGGCGGCCTTCGCCAAGGCACGGTCAGAAGGGTCCTCGATCGCCGACAATACAATCTGGAGAGGCGATCTGCGCAAGGCCTGTCCGCGTTGGTCAACCCCCGGAGTTGAAACGCGGCGTGTGCGCTCCTCAGCAGCCTGGGTGCCGGTCCATACCAGCACCTGTCCTTCGGCGCCGAGCGGGCCGACATCACCGGCAAGCTGCAGGGATTCCACCGCTGCTCCACTCAGATGGCCGATGCAGGTCCCGCGCCGGTCGCGACCGCGCCAGATCCCCCAGTGTCCCTGACTGGGCGCAGCGCATCCACCTCGGCGAAGGGCCTGGAGCAATCTCTCCGACATGGGAGTTCAGGCCGCATGGCTGGCATGGAGAGGCGACACGCTGCGCAGGCCGTCCTCCAATTGTTCGATCCAGATGTCGAAGTCGGGATCTTCCCGCCGGTCCTCGACCTGGTGGCAGCCATGGGCCACCGTCGAGCGATCCTTGTCGAAGGCCCGCGCGATCCGCGACAGGCTCATGCCCAGCGCCACATGGCACAGATACATGGCCACGTGCCGTGCGAAGGATACCGGTGGTCTCCCCCGCCCGGAGGCCATCACCTCTTCAGCCCTTTGCCCCAGCGCAAATGCCGCCAGACTGGCCGCAAATCGCGCATTATCCTCATCAATAAGTCTTTGTTGTCCGTCCACACCATGCTCCCTCGAAGGTCAGGTCTAGCCTAACCGCCTGAACAAGGTGTAGGATATTATTCCTATGAAAGCGCTAATGCGCAGGAATTATGCGGCTTTGGAGAGCGTTTCGACGTGGATAGCCCCGGGGACAGGCGGTTCTCCGCCCTCTTCCTGCTCGGTCAGGATATCGTCATGGCACAGCACATAGCGCAGTTCGCCGGCATCGTCGGCCAGGGGAAGGCGCAACCAGGTCTGCCCTGCTCCGTTGGCCTCCACGCTGACAAGACCGCCAACCGGACACTTGCGGGACATGATCTGTTCGAGACCCAGCATGAAGATGTCACCATGCGGCGCCGGGAGATCGCTGGGACACAGGCCTGTCGGGTCCATGCCGATCATTGCCGAGAGGCGAGAGCCCGACAGTCGGAACCGGGGGACACCGCCGACCTCAAGATCCAGGAGGGAAATCCGCGAGAGATGGCGGCGCAGCACGCCCGGGTCGAGATCCCGCTTGCGTGGCAGGCCGTTACTCCTGCGCGCCAGGTCAGCCCAGACGCTTACCAGTTCTTTTTGGGCGTCTGTCACACCCAGAAAATGATTGACTCTCATATTCAGCCACCCCGACTGATTCGCTTTCCTTCTTTGTGAATCAATTCGCAGGGGAGAATCAAGTCCGGTTAGGCGAATAAATGAACAAAAAGCGATACTTTATTTACTCTTACAGAATAAATTGTTAACCTTTTGTTTACTTCTTGCTTTGGCCGAGCCCCATTTCCTTTGCAAGACGTGACCGCTCGCGCGCATATGCCGGTGCGACCATCGGATAGTCATGCGGAAGGTTCCACTTCTCGCGGTATTCTTCCGGCGACATGTTGTACTTCGAGCGCAGATGCCGTTTGAGGCTCTTGAACTTCTTGCCGTCCTCAAGACAGATCAGGTAGTCATCCGTAATAGACTTGCGAACCGTAACCGCAGGCTTCTGTTCTTCAACGACAGGCGCGGGCTCCGCCAACAATGTCAAAGACTCATGCACACTGCGAATCACACTCGGAAGCTCCGAGCTCTGAACCGGATTATTACCGACATAGGCAGACACAATTTCTGCCGTCAGATCGATCATAACTTTCTTTTCAAAATCAGCGTCTACATCTTTCGACATAAGACTCACCTCCAGCCTGCTTTTAGTCAGGCCTATTATACAGTGTGACGGTATGTAAACTGGGCAAATGCAGTTGCCCTAGCACTTAATCTGTTTTGTTGAGTACTATTGCGACTAATGTTGTACAGTCAGGAAGGATAAAAGCATCGCCATCCCCAGAAGAGCAGCGGTCCAGATCGCCATTCCCCCGGTCAGAGGGCCTCTTGAAAGTTGTCCGCGCGGGCTGAAAACGGCTTCAATTCTGTCATAACCGCGCTGCGCCAGAAGGCCGGCAACCCGTGTCATGGCAGGGCCAGCCTTGCCCCAGACCGTGCCAGCCCAATTGGCAAATCCAAAACCGAGCCGGCGATAGGCCCAGTCGGTATCGAGGATGGTTCCGGGCTTCTCGGGCGGATAGAGGCCAAAGCGCTTGAGCAGGATGAAGGCGAGGACGGCCAGCATCAGCAGCTGCATCTGGGTCAGGATATGACCCAGCGTGAACGGCTCATAATGATTGGCCACTTCCGGATAAGGTAGCAGATTGTAGAGCCAGCCATAACCGAGACCGAAAAAGCTTGGCAGGCCGACGAGGATACAGATCGCCGACGCCAGCCCCATGGCAAGCAGCATGTTGAAGGGCGCTTCCTTCACGCGCTTGCCGCTGTCATGGCCGAAAAAGGCGAAATAGGGGATCTTGATGCCCGAATGCTCCAGCACGCCGGCCGAGGCAAACAGCAGCATCAGCCAGGCCACGACATAGCCTTCGTGGGCCACCGCGCTCATGGTGAGCGACTTGGCGACAAAGCCGGAGAAAAGCGGAAAGGCCGAGATCGAGGCTGCGCCGATCAGACAGAACACGGCGGTGAACGGCATGGACTTGTACAGCCCGCCCAACTCGCTGGCCTTGGCTGTCCCGGTCCGGTAGAGCACCGCTCCCATGCTCATGAACAAGAGCGCCTTGTAAATGATATGCGCGAAGGCGTGCGCAGCCGCACCATTCAGCGCCAGCGGCGTGCCGACGCCAATCGCGCAGATCATGAAGCCGACCTGGTTGTTGAGCGAATAGGCCAGCACCTTGCGCAGGTCATTCTCGATCACGGCGAAGAAGACCGGGAAGACGGTCATCACCGCGCCGATCCAGATCAGGATGTCAAAGCCCGGGAACAGTCGCGCGCACGTGAGCACGGCGAGCTTGGTGGTGAAAGCCGACAGCACAACCGCACCGACCACCGTCGCCTTGGGATAGGAGTCCTGGAGCCAGTTATGCAGGAAGGGGAACGCCGCCTTGATGCCCACAGCCAGGAAGACGAGCAGTGCGCCCGGCTCGTCAAGGCTGGTAAAGGCCTGCAGGGTCAGCGCACCGCTGGCCTGGTAGACATAGGTAATGCCGGCCAGCAGCAGGACGCCGGACAGGATCTGGATCGCCAGGTATCGCATGGAGGCGAAATAGGCCGCTCGCGTGCCCGCGCGCAGGATCAGGAATACCGAGCTGACGGCCGTCAGCTCCCAGAACACGAACAGGGTGAGGAAGTCGCCGGCAAAGGCCGCAGCGACAGCTGCGCCCGCATAGGCCATGGCCATGCCGTCCTGCAGCTTGTCATCGCCGTGCAGGGCGTAGATGGCGTTCAATAGCGCCGCGATCAGGAATGCGAGGCCAAAGATGAAGTTCAGGCTGTCGACGCGGTAGAGCACCAGGTCGAGACCCAAGACATGGGCCGTGGCGAGCTCCATGGACTGGTTGGCCTGAGTCAGCATGTAGATGCCGACCAGCGGCGCAATCACCATCAGGCCCTGACGCACGCGCTGCATCGGGATGAACAGGCCGACAATACCGGCCAATACCAGGACAAAGCCCGGATTGAGAGTCTCGATCAGCGCGGTCATTGGTCATCCTCCACGCCAGCATCCTGGGGCGTGGTGTCGCCTTCCCCGTAATAGTCCTCGCTCCGGCGCAGCATCCGGCCGAGCGGCCAGCCCGACAGCACGGCCAGCGCAAAGGCGCCGAAGCCCCAGATGCCATAGAAGCCGTTGAACTCGGCAAAGTGCAGATACTCGTGGCGGTGCACTGCCAGGTCGGCCAGGATCAGGCCGGCACAGATGGTAATCGTGCCCCACAGGAAAATTCCCGGGGTCGCCTTGGCCGACACCCAGCCGAACAGCAGCCTGGCCATCGGATGCATCTCGCCATCATCGATGCGCGGCGATGCGGGCGCATCGGGCTTCACGAAACGGCCGGAGGCGTCGCGTTCAGGGCTTGAGGTGTCGCTCATCCGTCGCTCCCTGGAATAAGGCTGGTGGCCAGATCGACCGGCGCCTGCACGGCCGGAACCAGGAAGTCATAGACCGGGCCGATGGCGAAGAACAGGATCACGCAAAGCGTCGCGGTGAACACCGGCGCCGCCACCGTAAAGGCCGGCGCGCCGCCAGGCCGCTTGTAGGGCGCGGGCTCGGGCGTGCCCGGGGGCGGCATCAGCGCCAGGATCGGGATCGGCAGCAGATAGGCCACGTTCAACAACGAGGAGGCGATCAGAACGAAGGAGACATAGTCGAAGCCCGACGCCGTCGCGCCCTGCATGAGCTCGAATTTCGGCCACCCGCCTGCCAGAGGCGGCACGCCGATGATAGACAGCGAGGCGACGAAAAAGGCGATGAACACCAGCGGCATGCGCTTGCCGAGGCCGCGCATCTCGGAGATGTTGTTCACGCCGGTAGCGACATAGATCGCGCCAGCGCACATGAAGAGCGTGATCTTGCCCGACGCATGCGCAGCGATCTGCAGTGCCCCACCCATGAACCCCTCCGGATTGGCCAGCATCGCACCAGCGGTGCAGTAGGAGAGCTGGGCAATCGTGGAATAGGCGAGCCGGGCCTTGAGATTGTCCTTGGTCATTGCGATCAGCGAGGCGACCACAATGGTAAAGCAGGCCACAGCCAGGATGAACTCGCGCGACGGCGTGGCCGTCAGCAGGTCTTCGCCGAAGATATACATCGAGACCTTCAGCACGGTGAACACACCGGCCTTCACAACCGCCACGGCGTGCAGGAGAGCCGAAACCGGCGTCGGCGCGACCATGGCGTTGGGCAGCCAGAAATGGAACGGCATCAGCGCCGCCTTGCCGATCCCGAACGCAAACAGGATGAGCAGCACCGAACACACCAGAGGCGTCGCGCCCTCCTTGCCGGCGAGCAGCCCTCCCTCGACAAAATCGAGACTGCCGCCAGCCACCACGAAGGTCGCCACGATCGCCAGCAGGAACAGGCCGATGGATGTCCCCAGCAGCGTCATCAGATAGATGCGCCCGCCCCGCTCAGCCGCCGCATCGCCCTTGTGGGCGACGAGCGGATAAGTCGAAAGCGTCAGCACCTCGTAGAAGACGAACAGGGTGAACAGGTTGGCCGACATGGCCACGCCCATGGCGCCGAAGATCGCAATGGCGAAACAGATATAGAAGCGCGTTTGGTTGCGCTCGCGGTTCCCGCGCATATAGCCGATGGAATAGAAGGAATTCACGATCCACAGGCCGCTTGCCACGCAGGCAAAGAGCGCCCCGAGCGGCTCCAGCTTGAAGGCAAAGGACAGTCCGTCGATCACTTCCCACAGCGCCAGCTCCGGCCGCGCGCCGCCCGCCACCTGCCCGACAAGGGCAATCACCACGGCAAACAGCGCCGTCGCGCCGACAATCGTCACGCCTTCGCGCAGGTTCGGGATCTTGCCTGTCAGGGCAATGCCGGCGGCAATCAGGAGCGGCAGGCCGAGAGACAGAAGGATCAGCATCTGGGAACTCATTGCTGGCCTCCAACACCGATCACGGCTTCAGCGGCATTGCGTGCCAGGTCGTAGGGGAAGCTCGCATCCAGGCCGATCCAGAGATTGGCCAGGGCCAGCACCCAGAGCGGAATGAGCAGGAGCAGAGGCGCTTCCTTGCGCACCTTGCGCGGATTTTCCGGCGCCTTGAAGAACACCGCCTCCAGGATACGGCCCATATAAATGACGGCCAGCACGCTGGAGAACACGATCACGCCCGATGCCCACCACCAGCCGGCCGTGAAGGTGGCCTGCAGCAGCATCAGCTTGGACTGGAATCCGGCCGTCAACGGCACGCCAATCAGCGACAGCGCGCAGATTGCAAAGGCGGTCATGGTCCACGGCGCGGAGCGGCCGAGCCCGGCAAAGTCGCGCAGCGTGGTGCCCTGATAGGTCAGCACGATGCCGGCCATGGCCATGAACAGGCCGCCCTTCATCAGGGCGTGGTTCATGAGATGAAGCAGGCCGGCCGACACGCCGAACACGCTCGCCAGCGACACGCCGAGCAGCATATAGCCAACCTGCGCGACGGAGGAATAGGCCAGCGTGCGGCGCACATCGGTCTGGAACACCGCCTGGAAGGAACACGCTACCATGGCGGCGATGGCCAGCGGTGCAATCAACCAGTCAAAGCTCGCGGTTTCGAAGGTGTAGGCCGGCGAGAACACGGTGAAGAGGAAGCGGATCAGCGCATAGAGCGCCACCTTGGTCGCCGTGGCGGCCAGGAAGGTGGTCACGAAGCTCGGCGCATAGGCATAGGCATTGGGCAGCCACTGGTGCAGGGGCCACATTGCCGCCTTCAGCCCCAGTCCGATGATGATGAAGGCAAAGCCCGCCTGAACGGTGCGGTTGCCCACCAGTTCCGGCAGCAGCGCGGTATAGTCGGCCATGTTCAGCGTGCCGGTCGCTGCGAACAGGAAGCCGACGCCGATCACATAGAAGGTCGCGCCGATCGTACCCATGACGAGATAGTTGAACGCGGCTGGCAGCGCACGGCGGTCACGCCCGGCGCCCAGGGCCACCAGGACATAGGTCGAGATAGAGGAGATCTCGAGGAAGACGAACAGGTTGAACGCATCGCCCGTAATCGCCACGCCGGCCAGGCCTGCGAAGCAGACCAGATAGGCGCCGTAGAACAGGTTCTGCTTTTCCGTGCGGATCTCGGCATTCACCGTCGGCCAGGAAAACACCGATGCCAGCGTGCCGATAAAGGTCACCAGCAGGAGGATCATGGCGTTCAGCGCATCGATACGAAACTCGATCCCCACCGGGGGCGCCCAGCCGCCAATCGCATAGGACACTACGCCTTCGCGCAACATGTTGGTCTGGATACCGGCATCGGCCAGCGCCGCCAGCGTGACGGTATCGGCCTGCACCAGCGCCAGAAGTATCAGCGCGAAGAACAGGGACGCGCCCGTCGTCAGGATGGAAATCAGCCAGGCCAGCCGCCCGCTCGGGACGAAGACCAGCGCGGTGGCCACCACCAGCGGCGCAACCACTAGCAGAGGCGCAGCATGTGCGATCGCCCAGGCAGGCGCCAGATGTGTCAGGATGGACTCGATCACGCAGCGCCCTCCGCAGCAGCGTCTTCGGCTTCTTCTTCCTCAAGGGCCACGTCGATATCGATATTGCGCACCTCGTCAGCCTCGATGGTCCCGTAGGCCTCGCGGATGCGGACAATAAGCGCGAGCCCCACCGCCAGGGTTGCCACGCCCACCACAATGGCCGTGAGGATCAGCACATGCGGCAGCGGGTTTGAGTAGACCGAGTGCAGGCTCGATTCAGCAGCCTGGTGCAGCGCATCGGCCGCACCGTCATGGCCGGACAGGACATAGTCGCTGGTCTCCGTCACGCCGTCTTCGAGAGGCTCGCCCATCAGGCTGGCATCCTCGCCCTGGAGCGGGGGAATGTCGGAATGGCCCGGATCAACCGCATCGGGGGCGAGCTCCGCAGCCGGGTCGATCGCCGTAGGATCGGCGATGGGTTCGCCGGTCTCCGGGTCGACCTCGACTACCGGTTCGGTTTCGACATGGGGTGCCGCAGGCGTCTCGACCGGAGCCTCGTGACCGGCCGCGGCGGTGCCATGGGCCGCGTCTTCCTCATGCCCTGCCCCGTGATGGCCAGCCAGGTCCTCGCCGATCAGGATCGGCGCCGTGCCCCCGGCGACCTTGCCCAGCGTGATATAGAACAGGAAGACCGAGGTCTGGAAGACCGACAGTCCCACCAGTCGCTTGATCAGGTTCTGCGCGGAAAACGAGATATAGAGGCCCGTCATCATCAGGGCGACGATGACCCAGTAATTGCCGCGCGCGAGAATAAACTCCAGCATCGCCCTACCAGTCCTCGTCGGAAATCTCGGCCACGCGGCCGGCAAAGGCGTAAAAGATGGTGAGCATGGAACCGGCGACGCCGAACAGCACGCCGAGCTCGATCAGGATGATGCCGATATGCTGGCCATGATGGCCGCCCTCGGGCTCATCCAGCAGTGCGCCATATTCGAGATAGTTGCCCCCCCCGAACAGCGCCCAGATTCCGACCCCTGCATAGAGTAGCACGCCCGCCGCCGCGAGCCCGCGGGTGAAGCTCGGCGGGATCAGCCTCAGCGCCGAGGAAACCCCGAAGATCAGCGCATAGAGGATGATGCCGACAGCGAAGATCACGCCGGCCTGGAATCCGCCGCCCGGCGAATAGTCGCCATGGAACTGCACATAGAAGGCGTAGAGCGTGATCAGCGGGATCAGCGTCTTGGCGACGACCCGCAGGATGACGTGATGGTCGGGGTTCACTTGCGCCCTCCCTTGCGGATGGATTCAGCCAGCGAGCGCTCGCCGAAGCCCAGCAGAAGGGCCACCGCCAGGCCGGCGGTGAACACCACGGCGGTTTCTCCCAGCGTATCGAAGCCCCGGTAGCTGGCGAGGATCGAGGTCACCACGTTCGGGAACCCCATCTCGCCATAATGGCGCTCCAGGTATTCCCGCCCGACGCCGGTGTTCACAGGTGAGTCCGGATCGCCCAGGGCCGGCAGATCAACGCTGGCATAGATCAGGATGGCGCCAGTCGCGAGTACGACGATGAAAGGCGCCAGGCGCGCAAAGGGCTTTTCCGCCTTGGCCGTCCGCGAGGTCAGCAACATGCCGCCCAGCAGCAGCGCGGTGGAAAGGCCCGCGCCGACGGCGGCTTCCGTGAAGGCCACGTCAACGGCATCGAGCATGACGAACCAGGTGGCCGAGACCAGTGAATAGACGCCCGACAGCATGACAATCGCAAACAGGCTGCGCAGGCGCGCAATCGCGATGCCGACCACGAACAGGATGGTCAGTAGAATAATGTTGGCCAGGGCGAGGCCCATATCGCTCACGGCGACGGTTTCCATGGCGCTACTCCTCCTCACTCTCGGTTTCGGTGTCGCGCCACATGCGCCCGATCAGCGGTTCCAGGCCGGCGACATGGGCAGCGTTGGCGATGGCGTGGCTTGCGGTGGGACCGGTCAGGAACAGGAACACCCAGATCGCGGCAACCTTGGCGACCACGACCCAGCCCGGCGCCATGAAGGCCATCCCGACCAGCAGCGCCGTCGCACCGGCAGTGTCGGTGATGCTGGCCGCATGCAAGCGCGTATAGAAATCGGGGAACCGCAGCACGCCCACCGTCCCGATCACGGTGAGGATCGCGCCGATCAGGCAGAAAATGCCGCCCAGCCAAGGGCGCGCGAGGTGAAACATCTCGATCGCGTCGGTCAGCATGGATCTCAGCTCCCTTCCTTTGGCGCCGGCACACGGCGCGAGAGCGAGACCTGGAAGGAGCGATACCGGAAGAATTTCAGGATCGCGATGGTCGAGACAAAGTTGATCAGCGAATAGAGCAGCGCGATGTCGAGAAAGTCCGGCCGGCCCATGGCAAAACCGAGCAGGCCGAGCAGCAACACCGTCATGGTGCCGAAGGAGTTCACTGCCAGCACGCGGTCATAGAGTGTCGGGCCCAGCAGGGTCCGGATCAGCATCAACACGATGGCAATGAGCAGGGCTGCAGCAGAACTGGCGAGCAGCAGGTTCATTTGTGTCTCCCATCCGCCGCGCGCGCCGACAACGCGTCCATTTCATCGAATGCACCAGGCTCGGCATCCTCTTCATAGAGGGCATGCACCAGCAGCTTGTCGCCTTCCACCGCCAGCGTCACCGTGCCGGGCGTGAGGGTGATGGAATTAGCGAAGGTGGTCTTGGCGAGGTCCGACCGGCAGACCGTTTTCACTTTTACCAGCGCCGGATTGATATCCAGATCTGCCTTCACGCAAGCCTGGATCACGCGCCAGTTCGCCTTCAGGATCTCGATGAAGAGCCAGACCCAGTAGACCAGGAACGCGATGATGCGGCCATAGGGCGAGCTGTCGGCATCGACCACTTTCAGCCGCCATGACAGGATCATGGTGACGATAACAGACACCGCCCCAAGCCCCAGAATCAGGGGCTCGTTCATGCCGGACATGGTGTACCAGAACACCACCAGCGCGCACAGCAGTCCTAGAAAATAGCCCAATGCCCCGGCGCTCCGCCCTTCACTCAAACTCGGTTAGGGCAGGAACTAGATGGCTGAATCGGTTTTGGCCAGTCCCGGCGATGCAAATGTGGCGAGTTACCGCCCCCCAAACAGCAAAGACGCCGTTTTCTTGGCCGCCGAATAGCCGCTGTCGACCGCCAGTTCGCCATTGTCTTCCACCAGGCCGGAGCTGGGGGAATAAGCCGAGGAAAGCGACCAGTTCCAGTAGCGCAGCACGGTCTGGGCCTTGGCCACAGACAGGATCTGGTAGCAGTGCAGCACGCGGCGGAAGATCGGATCGGGCTCGCCATCCTCGCCATCTGTCGGCCGGCGCAGGGCGCGCCACATGAGCTTGAGATACGCGGTTTTCAGACCGGTCGCCTTGCACAGGACCGAAATCCCCTCCCCGCCCTTGTCCGAGAGCAGCTTGGCGATGGTGATGGGTTTCACACCCGCGAGATAACCGATCTCCTGAGCCAGCTTGGCATTCATGCCGCGCTTGGCCGCCATTTCAACGGCGTGTTCGAGATTGACGAATTCGCTCTTCTCGATGGCCTCGCGATTGCGCTGGCGCCGTTCGATCAGCTGCATGGCCTTGCGGGCGTTCGGATCGCTCCAGCCCTCGGCGGCCATCATCGGAAAGACATCAGAACAGGCTGCGATCAGCTCCATGCGCTCGGCGGCATGGCGTGTGAGAATCGCGCGGCGGACATCGGCATCTGCCCACCAGAACATCACCATGGCATGGGCCGGGGTCAGTTCGGGCCGGTCAAGCAGGAGCCGGCAGAGCCTGGTATCCTCGCGGGAAACCTCCAATGCGGTATCAAGTCCGAGATCGGAGAGCTGGGAATCCTTGTTGCGCAGCAGCGCGCCGATCACGTGCGGCTCGCGAAACTCAATCAGCACATCGGCCAGCATGGCGCTGATCTTCTTGCGCTGGGCAATCAGGAGGCGGTGTTCCGGCGTCGTGATCGTGGCGACATGAGCGAGATCGGATTCCTCCACGCCATCATTCTTTTCAAGGATGTTGCGGGCGATATCGATCGGCGCGCAGGCAAGGAAGCGGAGCAGACGGCGCGGCGCTTCGGACTTGTCGGCCAGGCGGCGGGCACACAGCAAGAGCTCTTCCTGGCTCGCCCCGAACAACAGTTCCAGGAGGATGTCCGCGCCCATGGAGCGGTCCTGCGGCGGCACATTCGAGGACGGCATCGCAATCACATCAATCAGGCGCCGCACCAGGGCATCGCGCGCCCGGCTGTTTGCAGGGCTCTCCAGATCAGGCAGATTTTCCGCTGCAATGCTCATGCGCGCTCCGAGATTGGGTCCTTAACCTCGAAAGCGTAAGGGGTGGCGGTTAACGGGCCGTGGACGCGAGTGGCCGTCAATCCTTGCCTGGGTGGATTATGGCTAACAGCAGGCTGACCACCAGCATCCCGATCGCGAGCATGAAAAGCGCGCCGCCATCTGTCGGTGCTCCGGCTTCCAGCGAAGTCGGAACCTCGCGGCCGAGCCAGGGCGACAGGTGCAGACCCACAGCGCCCGCGAGGATGAAGAAGGACATCACCGCCCCGAACCGGCGAGAAAAAGGAAATAGCAGAAGCAGCGCCGCGATCAGCTCCAGCGCCGCCACCAGCACCCGCCCTGCGGGCTCGAAAAGGGCAATGCCGGAATTCTCGGCCAGGGTCTGGAAGACGATATTTTCGCCCGGCGCATCGAACAGTTTCACCTGTCCCGGCGGCGGATCCGGCAGGGGATGCACTGTGGCCTGCAGGAAGACGAAAATCAGCCCGAGGGCCAGTATCCAGCTAAGAAGCGAGCGGACCAATCTCATGCAGTGATCTCCTCTACATCGGACCTAGCATGCCCTGCCGCAGTGACAAATTCACGAAGCGGGGCGCAAATGCCAGCTTTCTTTCCGGTTCCCTGCCGTCCTATAGACAAGCCCTGTAAACCCGGAGTGCCAGGGATCCATGGGCCAGCAAACGCAAGATGATGACATTGATGAGGCGGTGGCCGAAGAAGAGGCCACGGAATCGGCCCGCTCGCCCGTCAGTGGCCTGGATACGTCCATTTCTGCCGGCGCGCATCTGTTCGAGGCCGCCGGGCGCCTGAAGGCGAAATGGATCAAGCGCTGGGTCACGCGCGAACTGCCGGCCTATCTGTCTGTGCAATCAAGCTGGTTCCTCGCCTTCGGCCTGCAGATGGTGCTGTTTCCCTATCTGATCACCAGTCCGAACTATCTCGCCCTTGATGGCCTGGAACTGGGCCTGGCGAACATGGCTCTGTCGGCGCCGTCAGTGGTCTTCCTGCTGCTTGGTGGGGTCGTGGCCGAGCGGGCCGATGGCAAGCGGCTCTTGATCCTGCTCCATTTGCTGGCCGCCTTTCCCGCGCTTGGGCTCGCCGCGGCCGTGGCGACCGGCAACCTCTCCTATCCGCTGATGATCTTCTACGGCCTGACCATCGGCACGGTGGGCGCCTTCATGATGCCGGCGCGCGATGCCATCATCAATGAGGTGGTCGAGCGGCGCATCCGGGTCGGCTCCAGCGTAACCCTACAGCTCGGCGTGACGCTCGCCACCATGGCCCAGTTCGTCAGCCAGATCGTCGGGCTCATCCTCGGCGGGTATGCCGACAAGATGACTCGCATGCCAAGCTGGCTAGGCGGGTTCGGGGTCGGCCCGATCCCGAGCGAGGATCTGCTTGTCATCCAGGGCCTGGCGCTGGCACTGGGCTCGATTTTCGCGCTGTTCCTGGCGCGCGGCCGCCGGGTCCAGACCGGGCGCTCGGGCATGGGCGCCGCGCTCGGCGACATTGCCGAGGGCATGCGGGCCGTACGCGCCGACGGGCGCCTCTGGGGCATGACGGCGCTGATGTTCGGCGTCGGCATCTTCGTTATCGGCTCGTTCCTGGTGGTCCTGCCGATCATCAACCGGGACATCTACAACCTTGATTCCGATGGCATCCGGGACATGTTCGTCACCTTCTGGCTCGGCGCCTTCGTGGCCTCGGTCGCCCTGTCGGTCTTCAAGCATATCAAGCGGCAGGGCCGTCTCCTGCTGACAGCGCAGCTGCTCGGATCGCTTGCCATCCTCATCATGCTGGCGCGCCCGCCGCACTATGTCTTCCTCTCCATCGTCTTCATCTGGGGCATCGCTGCGGGCATCTCCATCGCCATGAGCCGTTCCATCGTCCAGAACGCGGCACCGAAGGACCAACTCGCCCGCGTGCTCTCGATCTACCAGCTCGGCTTCATGGCCGGCGCGCCCTTCGGAGCGGCCCTGATGGGCCTGATCACCGACTTTTTCCCCGACGAACCCCAGCGCGTGGCGGTCATCCCGGCCGCCGGCATGGTAATCCTGATTGCCTGGATGGTGCTGCGCACGCCGATCTGGAACATGAAACACGAGAAGAGCGACTGACCCATGTGCGGGCGTTTCTTCCGATACTTCGTCAGCTGGGAAGACTATCGCGCCTGGCTCAACCTGGTCCCGCCAGATGAGGTCGACGCGCCCGAAGCGACCTATAATGCCGCCCCGATGAGCCTCCAGCCGGTCATCCGCCCGCGCGAGCGGGGCGAAGGGCTGGAACTGGCGCCCATGCTCTGGAGCCTCATCCCCTCCTGGTGGCACAAGCCGCTGAAGGAAAAGACCTTCCCAAGCTTCAATGCACGCGCGGAAACCGCAGCGGAAAAGCCGGTCTTTCGCGGCGCCTTCCGCTATCGCCGCTGTCTGGTGCCGGTCTCGGGCTTTTACGAGTGGACGGGGGCAAAGGGCTCGAAGATCCCCTTCGCGATCTCCCTGCGCAACCGGCGCTGGTTCTGTCTTGCCGGGCTGTGGGATCGGGCGATGATCGACGGATCGGAGATCGACAGTTTCGCGGTACTCACCACGCAGCCGAACGATCTCATGGCAGGCATTCATACTCGCATGCCGGTGATCTTGCATCCGCAGGATTATGCCCGCTGGCTGGACCCCGCAAGCGGGCCTGTGGATGACCTGTTCGAGCCCTTCCCCACACTCGATATGCAGGCCTGGGCCGTCGGCCCGGATGTCGGCAATGTCCGCAACAACCACCCCGGACTGGTGGAAGAGGCCTAGTTCGTCAGCTGGCCGCGGCCGGTGCCGTGATGAAGGGCGCAGATCAGGGTGAAGAGGCGCCGGGAGGTGTCGAAATCGGTCTCGACCTTGCCGGCAAGGCGTTCCTCGACCAGTTCCGAGCCCTCATTGTGGATGCCGCGCCGGGCCATGTCGATGGCCTCGATCTGGTGCGGCGACTGGGTGCGGATCGCGTCATAATAGCTTTCGCAGATCATGAAATAGTCGCGGATCACACCGCGAAACGGCGTCATGGACAGGATGAAGGTATGCACCGGCGCACCGGCCTCATCGCTGATATCGAAGACCAGCTTGCGCTCCTGCAGCGACAGCGCCAGCCGGTACGGCCCGCCGTCATGATCGATCACGCCGAAGACATTGTCCTCGATCAGGTCGAAAATCGCCACGCGCCGTTCATGCTCGGCCTCCGGCCCCGAAGCCGCCAGGGTCGTGTCATCGATTTCGATGGAAACCAGCCGGTTGTCCGCCATCAGCTTCTTCTTGTTGCGCGCTCTGACTAATTCCGACGGATCGTGACAGAGCGCCCATGGGCGGGCAACCCCTCTGCTTGCGCGAGGATAGAGGCGGCTTCCGACAGCGCGGAAAATCCTTCCGGCCCAGCACGTTGGACGCTCATGCGCTTGATGAAGTCATACAGACCCAGACCGGAAGAGAAACGGGCCGCACGCGAGGTCGGAAGCACATGATTCGAGCCGGTGACATAGTCGCCCAGCGCCTCGGGCGTGTGATGGCCGAGGAAGACCGCACCGGCATGGCGGATCTCGGGCAACAGCCAGTCAGGGTCGGCGATAGCCAGCTCCAGGTGCTCCGCCGCGATCCGGTTGGCGAGATCCGCGGCCACCTGCAGGTCGCCTGCCAAGATGATCGCGCCATTCTCGCGCCAGGCCGCTTCGGCGACCTCGCGGGTGGAAAGCTGGCCGAGTTGGCTATCGACGGCGCGCGCGACGGCATCGCCAAGAGTGACATCAACGGTGATCAGGATGGATTGCGAGCTGGGATCGTGCTCGGCCTGACTGAGCAGGTCGGCCGCGATCCAGTCCGGATTGGCGGTCTGGTCCGCGATGATCAGGATTTCCGACGGGCCAGCAATGGTGTCGATGCCGACATCGCCGAACACCTGCCGCTTGGCTTCAGCCACCCAGGCATTGCCGGGCCCGACAATCTTGTCGACCGGGGCAAGGTCGCCCGCACCATAAGCCAGCGCGGCAACGGCCTGCGCGCCGCCGATGGGGTAATAGGCATCCACACCGGCACGATCGGCGGCATAGGCGACCGCCGGAGCAAGGTCCCCGCCCGGCGCGGGCGCGACCATGACGATGCGGTCCACCCCGGCAATCTTGGCCGGGATCACATTCATCAGGACGGAGCTGGGATAGCTCGCCCGCCCGCCGGGCACATAAACCCCGACGCTGTCGAGCGGGGTCCAGCGCCAGCCAAGCTCGACACCGGCACTGTCGGTAAAACTGTGGTCTGCCGGGCGCTGGGCGGCGTGGTAGGCGGCAATGCGCTCAGCCGCGAAATCGATGGCATGGCGCAGCTCTGGCGGGCAATGAGCGGCGAGTGCCTCAAGGTCCACCGCCTCGCACTGCAGCGTCTGCGGGTCGATCACCAGCCGGTCGAAACGCGCCGTCAGCTCGGCAACCGCAGCTCCGCCACGCGCGCGCACATCCGCGATGATATCGGAAACGGTCGCGCGCAGGTCACCGGCGCCCTCGCCGCGCGGGCGTTCAAGGAATTGCCTGAACTCGGCCTCGAAACCGGCAGTGGCGGTATCGAACCGGGCAACCATCAGCGCCGTCTCCGCTCGTGATCGGGCGCAGATCGCGTCGGCCAGGTCTGCTGAGAATCCAGCAGCGTCACATCGAGCGCCTCCACATCCAGGGCGATCTCACCATCGCCTGCAAGGAGGATATAGAGAGTCCCGCCCGGAGGCACATCGCCTGGCTCGAAGCGCAGCTGCAAAACGGAGATCACAATCTCGGGATCGTCCTGAGGCAGGCCGCGCACTCGCACACCGAGCACGCTGTCCACCGCCAGCAGGGCGCGCACGCGCTCCTTCTCAGCGCCCTCTTCCCAGCGGAACCGGTTCAGCTCCAGGGTGAACCGGTGCTGGCGGGACTTGAAGCTGAGATTGCCGACCTGCGAGACACTATCCTGCACAGCCGCAGAAATGACCTGCAGGTCGTCTGTATCCTCGGCGATCAGGCGCAACGCATCGGACTTGGACATGGATCCCCGTAACTATTCGGACAGCCGCGCGACATCCGCCCCGCAGGCCGTGAGTTTTTGATCTAGGCCCTCAAACCCGCGATCGAGATGATAGATGCGGTTGACCACAGTCTCACCCTCTGCGGCAAGCCCCGCAATGACCAGTGAGACCGAAGCGCGCAAGTCTGTCGCCATGACGGGCGCGCCGTGCAGCGCTTCCACGCCTTTCACTACGGCCTCACGGCCGCGCACTGTGATGTTGGCGCCAAGGCGCGAAAGCTCCGGTGCGTGCATGAACCGGTTCTCGAAAATGTTCTCGCGGATGATCGAGGTCCCGTCGGCCAGGGCGACCAGCGCCATGAACTGGGCCTGCAGGTCTGTCGGGAAGCCGGGATGGGGCTGGGTGTCGATGTCCACCGATTTCAGCCGCGTGCCGTTGCGGCGAATGCGGATCGTGCCGGCCTCGGCATCGCTATCGACCGTCACACCCGCCTTGCGCAGCGCCGACAGGGCCGCGCCGAGCGCCTCGACCGGGGCATGGATCAGCGTGACATCGCCGCCGGCCGAAGCCGCCGCCATGGCATAGGTACCCGCCTCGATCCGGTCCGGCATCACCCTGTGCTCTGTGCCCGAAAGGCTCTCAACGCCCGTGATGTGGATGGTATCACCGCCAGCACCGGTGATCTTGGCCCCCATGGCGTTCAGGCAGTCTGCGAGATCGGCGATCTCCGGCTCGCGCGCGGCATTCTCCAGCACCGTCTCGCCTCTGGCGAGCGTGGCGGCCAGCATGGCGTGCTCTGTCGCGCCGACCGACGGGAAGGGAAAGTTCACATGCGCGCCCTTCAGCCCGTGGATCGCTGCGGCCTTCACATAGCCGCCTTCGACCAGGATATCGGCGCCCATGGCCTCGAAGGCCTTCAGGTGCAGGTCGACAGGCCGCGCACCAATGGCACACCCGCCCGGCAGGGAAACGGTAGCGTGGCCCGAGCGCGCCAGCAGCGGCCCGAGCACATTGAAGCTGGCGCGCATCTTCCGCACCTGTTCATAAGGCGCGATGGTGCTGGTCAGTTCAGCCGCGTTCAGGTGACAGGTCTTGGCCCCCTTCGGCCAGAACACTTCCACGCCAAGGGTCGCCAGAAGCTGCGACAGGAACCGCGTGTCGCTGAGATCGGGCATGTTGGAAAGCTGCAGCGGCTCGGGTGTGAGAAGACACGCCACCATCAGCTTGAGCGCGGAGTTCTTGGCTCCGGAGATATCAATCGTGCCGTTCAGCGGGCGGCCGCCGCGAATGAGAAGTCTGTCCATTCGCGGTGGTTACAGCGCGGCGTGGGCGAGGGAAAGGCTGGAATGCGGTTTTCGCGCGACCAGCTCAGGCAGCCTGTTCGCGGCGACGCTCGCTACGCCAGATGCGCAGGAAGGCGGCAGCCCACCGGCGTTCCTGGAAAATCAGCGTTTTCTGGATGCTGCCACAGGACTGGAAACCGGTCTTCACCATGATGTCCGGCGCTTCGCCCTCGGGCTGGCGAGCCTCGGTGTCACACATATAGGCGCGCCATTTGGCATAGGTTTCAATGGCATTTGCGAGTCGGCGCTCGTCGCCTGGATTCTTGAGTCCCAGATTAACCACAACGTCTGTCATTCTGACTAACCCCACCATCTTTATGTTCTTACCTGACGTTAACTCTTCGCAGGTGCACAAATCAAGCGTCCAGTGCTTGAATTGTTCACCGCCCTACTCTCCCGCCTAGCGAATTCCATGCCAGATCAGCGTCACATTGGCACTATTGCGAAACGTTCTCAAAAAGACTAGCTGTCGGGATAGACAGGAGTTACCGCATGTTCCGTTCACTGAAATTGCCTCCAATCCTCGGCAGCCTCGTCTGCTCTGCCCTGATGCTGGCGGCCTGTTCCGGCCCATCCGCACCTCAGCAGCAGGGGGGGAACGTCCCGGAAAATAATGGGTTCCTGAACATCTATTCCGCGCGGCACTACGATTCCGACCAGGAAATCTACGACGCGTTCGAGGAAAGAACCGGCATCAGGGTGCGCGCCCGGGAATCCGGCGCTGCGCAACTGCTGGAGACCATGAAGGCCGAAGGCGATGCGAGCCCGGCCGATGTCATCCTCGCTTCCGATGCCGGCACACTTTGGCGATTCGAGGATGCGGGCCTCACTCAGGAAGTGCACTCGCAGGTTCTGGACGCCGCCATTCCGCCCCATCTGCGCGATCCGGACGGGCACTGGTTCGGCCTCGCAAAACGCTACCGCACCATTGTCTATGACAAGTCTGCGGTCGACCCGAGCGAAGTCGACGAGTTCATGGACCTCGCGACAGATCGGTTCGACGACAATATCTGCGCGCGCTCCAGCTCGAATATCTACAATCTCTCCCTGATGAGCGAGATCATCGAGCGCTATGGCTCTGAGGCAGCGGCGGACTGGGCCGAGGGTGTGGTCGGCAATTTCGCGATCGATCCGGCCGGCGGTGACACCGACCAGATCCGTGCCGTGGCGGCCGGTGCCTGCCAGGTGGCGCTCGCGAACCATTATTACTGGGTGCGCCTTGCCACCAGCGGTGCCTCCAGCGACCGGGAAGCAGCGGATGCAACCGCGCTCTCCTTCGCCTCGGCCGGTGATGGTGCGCATGTGAATGTCACCGCAGGCGCCGTAGCCGCCCATGCCCCCAATCGCGAGCATGCCGTGGCTTTCCTGGAATTCCTCGCCAGCCCCGAAGGACAGGCCATGCTGGTCTCGCAGACCAAGGAATATCCGGTCGTTGCCGGTGTCCCCCTGCCCGAAGGTCTGATGAAAATCCCCGAGGACCTGAAGCAGAGCGACCTGTCGCTTGATGTCCTCGGCCGCAACCAGGTCGAGGCCCAGCAGATTTATGACCGCGCCGGCTGGCCCTAGACCTGATGACGTCTGCCACCTCCTCCTTCACGCTGCCCAGTTGGGCTGGGCGGCTGCCGCTGGCGCTGATCACACTGGTGCTGGCCGTGCCTGTGCTGACGGCCGGGCTCAGCGGGCTATTGGCCGGTGGCGGGGAGACCTGGCGCCATATCCTGGCGACCGAGCTCTGGTCGACCACACTCACCACGCTGGGCATGCTCGCCCTGACCGGCGGGCTGATCCTCGCCATTGCCATTCCGGCCGCCTGGCTGGTGACCATGTACAGCTTTCCCGGCCGGGCGGTGTTCGAATGGCTCCTGATCCTGCCGCTGGCCGCGCCGGGCTATGTGCTGGCCATCGCATATTATGACCTGCTGAACATTTCCGGGCCGGTGCAAAACGCGCTGCGTGATGCCACCGGATGGGGCGCACGCGACTACTGGTTCCCGGACATCACCTCGCTGCCTGGCCTCTGCTTCGTGCTGGCAGTGGCGCTCTACCCTTATGTCTATCTCACCGCGCGGTCGGCCTTCACCACCACCTCGATCTGCGCCATTGATGCCGCCCGCACGCTCGGCGCGCGACCCTTTTCCGTGCTGTGGCGCGTAGCCCTTCCCGGCGCACGCCCGGCCATCGTGGCGGGCCTGACGCTGGCCCTGATGGAAGCAGCAGCCGACTACGGCGCCGCCGGCTTCCTGAATGTGCGCACGCTGACCGTGGGCCTGTTCCGTGCCTGGTCAAGTTATGGCGATGCCGCAGCTGCCGCGCGCATGGCGCTGATCCTTCTGGCCATCGCGCTGACCCTGCAATGGGTGGAAAAGCTCCAGCGTGGCGGAGCGGGCGTGCAGGCCACATCGAAACGCTGGCAAAGTCTCGACCGGCCAGCGCTGTCGCCGCTGAAAGGCTGGCTCGCAGCCGGTTTTTGCGCACTCGTCTTCGCACTCGGCTTTGGCGTGCCCATCATTCGCCTGCTCTGGATCGCGGTGGAGACCGGCGACCATGGCCGCAACTTCACCGGCGCACTGACCACATCCCTGCTGCTCGCCAGCGCCGGCGCCGCCGTTGCCTTCATCGTCGGCATCACCATCGCGCTGACGGCGCGGCGCAGGGGCTGGCTCAGCTGGATGGCGAAGGTGGCAGCGTCTGGCGGATATGCTGTGCCCGGCGCGGTGCTCGCGCTAGGCGGCATCGTGGCGCTCAACACGCTCGGCCTGAACCTCGCCGGCGGACTGGCGCTTGTTGTTCTGATCTGGATCTATGCCGCGCGCTTTACCGCGGCCGGCGCCCAGCCCATGGAGGCGGCTCTCGCCCGCGCCCCGCGCTCGATGGGAGACGCCGCCCGCGCCCTCGGTGCCGCGCCGGCCATTCGGGTCTGGAAGATCGACCTGCCGGTGGCCCTTTCCGGCGCGCTTGTGGCTGCACTCATCCTGTTTGTGGAGATCCTGAAGGAACTGCCTGCCACGCTGATGCTGCGCCCGGCAAACTGGGACACCCTGGCCGTGCGCGCCTTCGCCTATGCCAGCGACGAGCGCCTGGCGGCTGCCGCCCTGCCCTGTCTCCTGATCACCGGCGCAGGCCTGTTGCCGGTGATTTTGCTGTCCTGGCGCCTGTCCAAAGCCCGCCCGGGGAGCTAGAGCAAGGCATGTCCGCCCCCCTCGCCTGCCTGACCGCCAAAGCCGTGACCAAGCGTTTCGGCGACAAGCGCGTGGTCGATGGCGTCAGCCTGACCCTGGAACCACACACGATCACCGCCCTGCTCGGCGCCTCGGGCGCTGGCAAGTCGACCTTCCTGCGCCTGCTCGCCGGCCTTGAAGACCTGGACGAGGGCGAGGTGCGCATCGGTGGCCGGCTCCTGTCCGATGCCCGCCACAGCGTGCCGACTGAACAGCGCCGCACCGGCGTTATCTTCCAGGATTTCGCGCTCTTCCCGCACATGACAGCAATCGAGAATGTCCGCTTCGGCCTGACCCGGATGTCAAAGGCCGAAGGGCAGACGATGGCACGTGGATGGCTTGCCCGCATGGGGCTCGGCCATCGCGAAAAGGCCTATCCCCACGAGCTCTCGGGCGGAGAGCAGCAGCGCGTGGCCATCGCCCGCGCCTTGGCGCCCCGGCCCGATGCCATGCTGCTGGATGAGCCCTTCTCCGGTCTCGATCCGGCCCTGCGTGACGAAGTGGCTGACATCACACTGGGAGTCGTGCGCGAGAGCGGGCTGCCGGCCCTGATGGTAAGCCACGATGCCGGGGCCGCCATGGCGCGCGCCGACCGGATCTCCATCATGCGCGACGGCCGGCTGATCCAGGTGGGCACGCCGGACGAGGTCTATGACGAACCGGTGGATGCCGGCGTTGCCGCCGCACTCGGCCCGGTGGTCACCCTGCCTGCCGGGGATATGCCCGAAGGGCTCTGGCCCGACAAACTGGCGCCAGACGACAGCCTCACCTTCCGCGAAGAAGCCCTGCATCCCGATGCGAACGGGCCCATCACGGGAAAAGTCATATCGCTGCGACGGATCGGGGCTGATGTGCGCGTTCTATATGAAATTGGCGGCAAGCTCCTGCCCGGCCGCGTGGCCAGCGCGCAGCGTCCGGACCTTGGATCCACCGTCAATCTGAGGCTCGCCCCCGGCGGAAGTTTTGTTTTCAAGCGCTCCGCGAAAGAGTGTGTGGGATAACGTTTTTGTCACATCTGCGCTGGGTGACTGGCCACGATCATGTCATCTTCCTAGCCTAGAGGTGGTAATGGACGACTGGAAAACACCCATGACACAACGCGTATTGCGCCATTTCCTGCTTGCCGTGACCAGCCTGTTCCTGGTGGCGGGCGCCCAGGCACAAAGCCTGATCCGGGATACCGAGATCGAGCACACGCTGCGCGAATGGACCGACCCGATCCTGGAAGTCGCAGGCCTGGACCCGGACAATGTCGGCCTCTACATCATCAATGATCCCTCGCTGAACGCCTTTGTCGCCAATGGCCAGAACATCCATATCCATACCGGCCTGATCATCGCGGCGGAAACGCCGGACCAGATCAAGGGCGTGATCGGCCACGAGACCTGCCACATTGCCTGTGGCCACACGGTCAGCCGTTCGCAGGCCGCGCGCGTCTCCTCACGCCCCGCCCTGGTGTCCATCGGTCTCGGTGTGCTCGCCATTGCAGCCGGTGCAGGCGATGCCGGCGCGGCGCTGATCGCCAGCTCTCAACAGTTCGCCGCGCTGAACTTCTTCCGCCACACCCGCGCCGAGGAAGCCATGGCCGACCAGGCGGCGGTCTCCTATCTCGCAGAGCTCGGCGAATCGCCGCGCGGGCTGGTCGAATTCTTCGAAAACTACCGCTATCAGGAAGTGCTGTCGGATGCGCGCCGCTATCCCTATTTCCGCGCCCACCCGCTGGCCTCCGACCGGATCCGCACCACGCGCCAGCTGGCCGAGGAAACCGGCCTGATGGATGTCGAGCCGGATGAAAAGACAGTGCACGAATTCGACATGATGCAGGCCAAGCTGATCGGTTTCCTGCAGCCGCCGACCCAGGTCTTCCGCAAGTATCCGACGACAGATACGTCCAAACCGGCGCGCTATGCCCGCGCCGTCGCCTATATGCAGGCGGCCGACACCAACCAGGCCATCGCCGAAATTGACAGCCTGATCGAGGAAGAACCCGACAATCCGTACTTCCACGAACTGAAGGGCGATATCCTGTTCGACAGCGGGCGCATCGCCGACGCGGTCCCGTCTCACCAGCGCTCGGTCGAGCTGATGCCCAACCAGCCGCTGCTGGAAATCCGCTACGCGCAGACCCTTACCGCGCGCGGTGACGAGGGCGACTTCGCCCTGGCCGAGAATTCCCTGCGCAGCGCGCTGCTGGTCGAGCCGGGCAATGCCTTCGCCTGGCGCCAGCTGGCTATCGTGATGGATCGTCAGGGCCGCACGGCCGAGGCCCAGCTCGCCACCGCCGAGTCTGCCTATTATATCGGCGACTATGCGCAGGCGAACTCCTTTGCCGGACGCGCACGCAACGATCTGGATTCGGGCACACCGCTCTATCGCCGCGCCTCGGACATTCTCGCGATCACCGATCCGCGCCTGCCTGAAAACCGCGATTTCTATCGCGGCCGCCCCTGATCTGCTGCTGCGACGATCACAGCATCGTCATGGCCAGCATCTGGACGGACAGTGTGACAACAGGCAAAGGCAAACACTGAACAATCCGTGTGGCCCCGCCACAGACGTATCCTGAATGGTGAAAAAACATGATGCAGAAACTGACGGGCCTCAGCCTGGCCTTCTCCGCCCTCCTCCTGCTGCCAGCCTGTGCGGACGAAGCCGCTTCGGCCAGCACGCAGTCGGTGAGCCGGGCCGAAGTGGAGGATATTGTCCGTGACTACATCCTTGAGAATCCGGAAATCATTGAGGAAGCGCTGCTTATTCTTGATGCCCGCCAGAAGGCCGAGGAAGACCGTTTGGCCCGCGCAGCCATCGCGGATAATCACGATGCGCTCTACAATCATGCCAGCGACTATTCGATCGGCCCGGACGATGCCGAGGTAACCGTGGTGGAATTCTTCGACTATCGCTGCGGCTACTGCAAACGCTCGGTCGACTATGTCGCCGCGCTGCCTGCCAATTACGAAGGCAAGGTCCGCGTGGTGTTCAAGGACCTGCCGATCCTGTCGCCGGAAAGCCGTGTTGCGGCCCGCGCAGCCATCGCCGCCGGCCTGCAAGGCAAGTATTTCGAGATGCACGTCGCACTCATGGAATCGCGCGGCAACTTCACCAATGCCGAGATCAACATGATTGCCCAGTCAGTCGGCGTGGATGTCGAGCAGATGCGCGAGGACATGGAAACCGACGCGGTCAACGATCACCTCGCCGAGAGCCTCGATCTCGCCCGCCGCCTGGGCGTGAGCGGAACGCCGGCTTTCTATGTCGGCGACACCAAAGTGCCCGGCGCCAATACGCCGGCGGTCACGCGCCTCATTGAGGAGCAGCTCGACTAACGGCCACCGGAGCGCCGCCCGGCCTCAGATGAGGCCGGCCAGCGGCGAGGACGGATCGGCGTAGCGCTTCTTCGACATGCGCCCGGCAAGGTAGGCTTCCCGGCCGGCGATCACGGCATGCTTCATGGCGCGCGCCATGCCGATCGGGTCCTTCGCCTCGGCGATGGCCGTGTTCATCAGCACACCGTCGCAGCCGATTTCCATGGCGACAGCCGCATCGGAAGCGGTGCCGACGCCGGCATCGACAATCACCGGCACGCGCGACTGCTCGACGATCAATCGAATGTTGAGCGGGTTCTGGATGCCGAGGCCTGAGCCGATCAGCGAGCCGAGCGGCATGATCGCGCAGCAGCCGGCCTCTTCCAGCTTGCGGGCATAGACCGGGTCGTCAGAGCAGTAGACCATCACTTCAAACCCGTCGGCGATCAGCGCCTTTGCCGCTTCCAGCGTAGCTTCCATGTCCGGATAGAGCGTTTTCTGGTCGGCCAGCACTTCCAGCTTCACCAGATTCCAGCCGCCTGCCTCGCGCGCCAGGCGCAGGGTGCGCACAGCCTCATCGGCGGTGTAGCAACCTGCCGTGTTCGGCAGATAGGTGAACTCCTGCGGTGAGACATGGTCACTCAGGCGATCCTCGTTCGGATTGGAGAGGTTCACCCGGCGCAGCGCCACGGTGACCATCTCCACGCCGGCCGCGCGGGCGGCTTCCGCGTTCTGGGCATAGGAGGCATATTTGCCGGTGCCGATGATGAGGCGGGAGGAAAATTCCCGCCCGGCGATGATGAGTTTGTCGTCAGTCATGATGTGTCCCTGATACGAGAGCCAGGAGGGTCTGGCTAGCGCGCCACCGACTGTTTTCACGGTTGAGAGCATTCGCCGCGTGAAACCTCGCTTTGCAGATTGTGCAGGCAGAAAATACCTAGCCTTACGGCTTTGTATATTGACTTTGTGCGCGAGATTGAATTACATAGCCACATGGCTAATCAATCGCCCCTCCCCGGCCTGTTCGGCGCGCTATCGGATCCCACGCGTTTCGCGGTGGTCGAACAGCTGGCCGGCGGCCCGGCCTCGGTTTCCGAGCTGGCAGCTCCGCATGACATGGCCGGCCCGTCCTTTCTCAAGCACTTGAATGTGCTCGAACGCGCCGGGCTGGTGACATCGGTGAAAGTCGGACGGGTGCGCACGGTCAGCCTGGTGCCGGACGCGCTGGAAAGCATCGAGGCCTGGGTGAAGGCCCACCGAGCACGCTGGGAGCACCGCCTGGATCGGCTTGGAGCGTTTCTGGCAGAGGATGAAAAATCATGAGCGCGACAACTCACCAGCATGAACAGTTCACGCTGGAGCGGGTCTATTCCACGCCGCGCGACAAGGTCTGGGCGGCCTGGTCGGAGCCGGAGAAGAAAGCTGCCTGGTTCGGCAATACCACCAGCGGGCTGGAATTCCGGCCGGGCGGACGCGAGCATGGACAGTTCAACGATGCGATGGGCATGCACACCAATGAGACACGCTATTTCGAGATTGCCGAGGGTGAGCGCATCGTGATGGCCTATTCCATGGCCCTGAACGGTCGCGTGCACACTGTTTCTCTGGCCACGGTCGCTTTTGCAGATGAAGGCGCCGGCACGCGGCTCACTTATACTGAGCAGATGTGCGTCATCCCCCCGAGCGACGGCGTGGAAGGCCGCCAGCATGGCTGGGGCTATCTGCTGGATGCGCTGGGCAGCTTCCTGAAAGGCCCCATGGCCTAGCCACCTCCGACAAACTGCACGACTTCCAGCCGGTCGCCTTCTTCCAGACACGTCGCGCCGTGGCGAGACTTGGGGACGATCTCCAGGTTCCGTTCGATGGCGATGCCGCGCGGATCCCCGCCCAGCGCGCGCACAAGATCGGCCACCGTGGCACCCTCGGCCAGCTCAAATGGCTCCCCGTTCAGTTGTACCTGCATTGCAGCCGCTCCTTCAGGCTTGCCTTGGCGCGCAATTGCCGCCAAGACCTGTAATGTCATGACCAAGCCAATCTATGTGCTCGGCGGCCCCAATCTCAACCTTCTGGGCACCCGCGAACCTGAAATTTATGGACACGCGACCCTGGCGGACATCGAAGCCATGGTGCGCGCGCATGCGGCTGGCAAGGATGCCATGTTCCGCCAGTCCAACCATGAAGGCGAACTTATCGACTGGATTCAGGAGGCAGGCCGAGAGGGCGCCGCGCTGATCCTGAACGGTGCGGCCTACACCCACACATCCATCGCGATACATGACGCGCTCAAATCCATTTCCATTCCCATCGTGGAAATTCACCTGTCCAACCCGGCTGCACGCGACGCGTTCCGGCAGACAAACTATGTCTCGCCCGTTGCCACTGCGACGATTGCCGGCCTCGGCGCCCAGGGCTATGTGCTGGCCATGGATGCCGCCCAACACCTGATCACCTCTGGAGGCTAGATTCCAAAATGAGCACCACCAAGTCGCGGCTCGATACGGGCCTGATCCGTGAGCTGGCTGCCATACTGCGCGAGGCTGATCTCGGCGAACTGGAAGTCGAACATGACGGCCTGCGCGTGAAGGTCACCAAGCCGGTCGCTCCGGCGATCCAGGCCGTGGCCGCAGCCCCCGCCGCACTCGCCGCTGCACCTGCGCCTGTCGGTGCTGCACCTGGCGCACCCGTAGCCGCCGCCGAAGCGGCGCTCGACAAGGACGCCGTCACATCGCCCATGGTCGGCACCGTCTATCTCTCGCCCGAGCCCGGCGCGAAGGCCTTCGTCAGCGAAGGCGACAAGGTCAAGAAGGGCGACACGCTGATGCTCGTCGAGGCCATGAAGACCTTCAACCCGGTCGAGGCTCCGCGCGATGGCACGGTGACGAAGATCATCGTCGAGGATGCCCAGCCGGTCGAATTTGGCGAACCGCTGATCGTGATCTCTTAAGACAAAGGCCGCCCCGAATGATCGAGAAAGTCCTGATCGCCAATCGCGGCGAGATTGCCCTGCGCATCCACCGCGCCTGCAAGGAAATGGGCATCGCAACCGTGGCGGTCCATTCCGAAGCCGATGCCGACGCCATGGCTGTCCGGCTGGCCGACGAGAGCGTGTGCATCGGGCCCGCACCGTCCAGCCAGTCCTATCTGAAGAAATCCCAGATCATCGCCGCGGCCGAGATTACCGGCGCCGATGCCATACATCCCGGCTATGGCTTCCTGTCGGAAAACGCCCAGTTCGCCGAAATGGTCGAGGCCCACGACCTCATCTTCATCGGCCCGAAACCGGAGCATATCCGTGTCATGGGCGACAAGATCGCGGCCAAGCAGGCCATGATCGAGGCCGGCGTGCCCTGCGTGCCGGGCTCCGATGGCGGGCTTGATTCGATCTCCACGGCCAAGAAGGTCGCCAAGAAGATCGGCTATCCGGTGCTCGTGAAGGCCGCAGCTGGCGGCGGTGGGCGCGGCATGAAGGTCGCGCGCTCGGAAAAGGAACTGGAAGTCGCGGTGAAGACCGCCAAGACCGAGGCCCGCGCCGCCTTTGGCGACGATGCGGTCTATCTGGAAAAATACCTTGAGCGCCCGCGCCATATCGAGATCCAGATCATCGCCGACGAGCACGGCAATGTCTGCCACCTGTGGGAGCGCGACTGCTCCATCCAGCGCCGCCACCAGAAGGTCTTCGAGGAAGCCCCCTCCCCGGCCCTCAACCAGGCCCAGCGCGACGATATCGGCATGATTGTCGCCCGCGCCGTGGCCAAGCTCGGCTATCGCGGCGCCGGCACGATGGAATTCCTCTACGAAGACGGCCATTTCTACTTCATCGAGATGAACACCCGTATCCAGGTGGAGCATCCCGTCACCGAGATGATCACCGGTATCGACCTGGTGCGTGAGCAGATCCGCGTTGCTGACGGCGCCAAACTCTCCTTCACCCAGGAAGAGGTCATGCTGGTCGGCCATGCCATCGAGTGCCGGATCAATGCCGAGCACCCGGAGACCTTCGTGCCGAGCCCCGGCACCATCACCGATTTCCACGCCCCCGGCGGCCCGGATGTGCGCCTCGACAGCGCGGTCTATGCCGGCTACCGGATCCCGCCGCATTATGACAGCCTGATCGGCAAGCTGGTCGTGCATGGCCGCACGCGCAATGAGTGCGTCATGCGCCTGCGCCGCGCGCTGGACGAGATGGTGGTCGGCGGTGTGCAGACCACCCTGCCCCTCCACCGCCGCCTGGTGCAGGAAAAGGATATCATCGACGGCAATTATGATATCCACTGGCTGGAGCGTTATCTGGAGACCTCATAGGAATTGCGCGTTCCGCGACCGATGCGACGTCTGGACACCACAAGCCTGCTGAACGCCTACAAGCGGGGCGTCTTTCCCATGGCCGAAAGCCATGACGATCCGCACCTGTTTCTCGTCGATCCGGAAATCCGGGGCATCCTGCCCCTGGAGGCGTTCCACATCCCCAAGCGCCTGGCCCGAACCGTGCGCCAGGACAGGTTCGAGGTGACCCTCAACCGCGCCTTCAACCGCGTGCTGGAGGGTTGCGCCGCCCCTGCGCCCGGCCGCGAGAACACCTGGATCAACCCGCTGATCACAAATCTCTATGGTGCGCTGCACCGCGAGGGCCATGCCCATTCGGTAGAGATCTGGCAGGAAGGCCGGCTTGTGGGCGGGCTTTATGGCGTCGCGATCGGCGGGGTCTTCTTCGGCGAGAGCATGTTCTCGCGCGCCACCGATGCCTCAAAGGTCGCGCTGGTGCATCTGGTCGCGCGGCTCCTGCGTGAGGGCTTTACCCTGCTCGATGCCCAGTTCCACAATCCACACCTTGAACAGTTCGGCCTGATCGAGATTCATCGCCACGATTTCCATGCCCAGCTGACTGCCGCGCTTCAACTGCCGTGCAATTTTGAAGCGCCGCCGATCGAAATCAGCGGTGCCGAGGCTCTGGACATTATTGAAAAGGCCTGATCAGCCTTCGTCTTCTGTCGGCGGAACCGCTTCAATCTCCGGGCGGGCACAACGGATCACCCAGATATCGTAGACCGGGTGCTCCAGTGCGTTCAGACCGGGCGAGGAGGCAAACATCCAGCCGGAGAAGACCTGGCCATCATGTTCGGCTTCAGGATCCATGCCGGCCGGGCGAACCGTGTCGATCTGCAGGAAAGCCGCGCTTTCGGGTGGAAAGTCCGGCGGGGTCTGGAAGCAGACCTGCAGGTTGACCTCCAACGCGCCAAAGATCCGTGTTTCACCAACCCGCATTTCCAGATCCGTCGAGCGCCCAGTGATCTTGTCGAGCCCGCGCAGCGTGGCGGTCTCGTACTGGCGCCAGCGGCGGACCTCCAGCTCGGGCTCTTCTTCCTCGCACCCTTCAGGCAGTTCGGCGAATGGATCGAGTGGATCGAGTTCGCAATCCAGCTCCGCCTCGGCTTCCAGGTCCGTATCCGGCTCCACGGTCTCCTGCGCGATGGCTGGCAGCATGCCCCCGGCAAGGAAGACAAGCGCCGTCACTCCGACACGCAATCTCATTCAGGATATCCCCCGAGATCGTCCTCGCTGGCCGAATCGGAATCTCCAGACGAACCTCCACCATTGCCGCTGGCAAAGGAAGCAAACAGGGTCAGCAGGTCTACGCTGCCCTGGGTCTGATTGATCATGCTGCAGCCGGTGCCGTCGAACACGCTTTCGCCTGTGTCACAACTGGCCACGGGACCGAGCTCGAACGCATCATAGCCCGGATCCAGCGAAATATACGCCCCGCCCAGAAGTCCGTCTGTCTGGATGCGAGCCACCGCATCGTCAAACACATTGATATTGGAATCGACCGTCAGCACGGCACGCGCCTCATTCGTTTCCGGGTCGAGCGAGATCGCCTTCACGATCCCGACCTTCACGCCGGACACGCGCACATCGGCGCCGCGATCAACACCGGAAATAGAGCTGAACCGTGCACCGAACTCACGTGCATTCGGGTTCACCGGTGCATCGCTACCGCGCGCCAGGGCAAACCAGGCAAATACGACCGCCGCGATGACAACCAGCGCGCCGATCAGGGTTTCAACAAGAGAATCACGCATCAGGCGTCCACGACTCATAATCTGAATAGGTATCCTGCCGGTGTGCAGCCCCGCCAGTGATCGCCCCCTTGGGCTTGCTGGCGAAGATTGTTCCGGTCAGGTTCGGCTTGTGTTCGATCTCCCAAGCCTGACGCTTGAGTGGCACCTCGGTCGGCGGTGTGTCCACAGTGTGATGCAGCCAGCCATGCCAGTCCGGGGGAACCTTGGACGGTTCGGCCAGGCCTTTGTAGATGACATAGCGGCGATGATAACTGTCTGTTCCGAGAGAACTTTTGCGGTCCTCGAAATAGCGGTTACCGAACTCGTCCTCGCCGACAAAATGAGAGCGCCGTTTGACGTCAAACAGCGCGCCGAGCGTGGAACCGTTCCACCAGGTGAAAAGCTTCGCAAACACGTTGGGAGTCCTGACCGGTTGATTTGGCAGCAATATGGCCACTTCCGCCCTGTTAGTCACCTGCGGCAGAGCTGACAACTGCATATGGCCATTCCGCCGCAGTCACCCTTAAGCGCGCCGGCGACTCGGGCCATACTCGAAGATTGACGTTACAAGAATCGGATCGCGCCATGCCGAACACTCCCGATCAGCCCGCCACGGACCTGTTTCCCGTCGGCCGCGCCGCCCCCTCCAGGCTCGGCGCACTGACCGATGTGCCGCTGACAGCGGAGCTGGCGAGCGCGCCGGGCGATGTGGAACTGGCCACCCAGGCGATCTACCGGGCCGAGGTTGCGCGCGCCGGACAACTGGCGCTGGCTGAGCAAATCGAGGCGCTGGGTGAGGCGCCGCGCAATGCCGAACTGGCCGATGCGGTGGCCCGAGGTCTCTCCATCGATCTGGTCGAGGCGGCCTTGCGCGATCCCGGCGGGTTCAGCGCGATTGCACGCGACCTGCGCCGGGTCGCCAGCGACAGCACACACCACAGGATGCGTCTGGCGAGCCTTGCCGAGCTGAACCAGTCCAGCGTGCCGGGCTTCCTCGCGGCGGGTGGGCAAGTGCTGATCGGCGAGGGCGAGCTGCCATCGCCCGATTGCCCGGCGGCCCTGCTCGATCTCGGCGCCCTGATCACGCCGGAAGGCTTCAGCGAAGACCTCGCCCAGGAAGCCATTGCCTCCCTCGGTGCGGCACTGGGCGAGGAAGGCTGGATCCTGGTGACCGGCATCGGCGCTGCCATCACGGCACTGGGCCTGAATTATGACAGCGAGGAAGCCCGCGACGCAGCGGGCGCCATGCTGGCCGCCCTGCGCCATGCCGCTCAGGGCACGGGCCTGAAGAAGGCGCAAGCCGATTGCCTCGGCCTCACATTGCGGCGCGCCAATCCCCGCCCCGGACCAAGACTCGCCATCCTGCCGCTCTCGGCGAATGCCGATCATTCCGATGCCGAAAGCGAGGGCCTTTCCCCGATGACCCGTGCTGTGCTGGACGGGCCGGGCGAGCCTGAGCTGACCCGCGCGGTGCGGATCGGACTGTCACGCCTGGCGCCGGAAGCCCTGCCGACCCTGCTGGCCGCCCTCGACCGGCGCGCGCAGCTGGAGAAACCGGCCCACGCCATAAACACAGAGCGCCTGCGCGCGCGCGGCTTCACCCAGGACGCCATCGCACGCGTGCGTAACGCGCTGGGCGACGGGCTGAACCTGAACGCGGCCTTCTCACGCTGGGTGCTCGGCGACGAGATCATTTCCGGTGACCTGAAACTGGTGCCGGAGAATTTCGACACTGACGGCCATTCCCTGCTGAGCGCGCTGGGCTTTTCCCGGCGCGACATAGAGGCCGCCGAAGCCCTGATCGAGGGCGAAGCCGAACGCGTGGCCTGTGAAACCCTGTCATCGGCCGGCCTCTCGCTGGGGGCAGAATCGCAGGCCGAGCTTTCCATGGCCAAGGCTCTCGCGACCTGGCTCGACCTGCCGCCCGGCCTGCGGGCACGGGCTGGCACATTGTCCGGCGCGTGCCTCAGCCAACCTGTGCTGATCCTGGTCGGCGGCCTGCGGGAAATCGCGAGCCCGCTGCTGCGCGACCGGCTGGCCGATATCGGAGCACTGGCGGCGGAATTCCGCGAGGAAGCCGCACGCGGCCCGGCGCCCTCTACCGATCCGGTCGATCCGGGGGCAGCCTCACGCACGCGCCTACCCGACCGCCGCAAGGGCTATATCCAGAAATCCACAGTGGGGGGCCACAAGGTCTATCTGCATACGGGCGAGTTCGAGGATGGCAGTCTCGGCGAAATCTTCATCGACATGCACAAGGAAGGCGCGGCCTTTCGCTCACTGATGAACAATTTCGCGATCTCGGTCTCCCTCGGCCTGCAATATGGTGTGCCGCTGGACGAATATGCCGATGCCTTCGTCTTCACCCGGTTCGAACCGGCCGGCGAGGTGACCGGCAATGACCGCATCACCAAGGCGACCTCCATACTGGACTATATCTTCCGCGAACTGGCGGTCTCCTATCTCGGTCGCGACGACCTCGCCGAGATCGAGGATGTCAGCCATGACGGGCTCGGCCGCGGCGCAGGCGATGCGACGCGTGAAGCCCCCAGCACAGCCTTCACCCAGGAAGCGGCGCAGATCATCTCGCGCGGCTTTTCCCGCGGCCAGCTGCCCGACAATATCGTCATCCTGGACAAGCGCCGCCCAGCCGAGACCGACGAGGATGAAGTGGATGCAGCCTCCGCGATCATCGACTCCCCGGACTATATCAGCGAGGCTTGCGGGCGTTGCGGCAGTTTCACGCTGGTGGAATCGGAAGAGGACGGCTCGCTACGATGCGACACCTGCGGCACGCAGATCGCCCAGGGCTGATGCTCCGCCTGGGTTGAAGCCGGCCGGTAAAACTCGCCCAATTGGCGCGTGACTTGCGCAAGATCAGGCGATCAAGCGTCCGAACCGTCGAGGAACGCCCCATGTTGAAACAGATCGCTGTGGCCATCGCCCTGGCCACCGCCGCCCTTCCCGCGCTGGCCCAGAACGCTGAGGAGATCGCGCGCGTCCAGGACAACCTGCCCTGCGAGGGCTGTAACCTGTTCCAGGCCGACCTCTCCTTCCGAGATCTGCCCGGCGCGAATGTCGCCAATTCCCGCCTGCGCCAGGCGGACCTCTCGCTGGCGACCATGAACGAGGCGGATTTCCACAACGCCAACCTGTCCATCGCCAACATGTTCGGCGGGCGGTTTACCAGCGCGAATTTCCAGCGCGCCAATCTTGAGCGCGCCGTCATGGTGGGGGCCTATTTCGGCAGTGCGGATTTCACCGATGCAACCCTCACGGGTGCCAACCTGTCGGGCGCGGACCTGAAGACAACGCGCGGGCTCACCCAGGCCCAGCTCGACACGGCCTGCGGCGATGAGACGACACAGTTGCCGACGGGGCTTTCCGTGCCACGCTGTCAGTGATTTTACATATGTTAAGAGGAATTCAGTTCACACACATTTCCTCGCCCCCTAAAACTGGCGGCATGCGCCGTGTCATCAAATTCGCATTTGTGGCTTCAATCATGGGCTTGGGCTCCGTCCCTGCCATGGCTCAAGGTGCTTCGACCGTAACATGGGACCCGGTCTATTCGGCCTCCTGCCGTGACTGCAAGCTCAGCGGCATGCGCCTGGCAGGCTGGCGGCTGGACGGCGGAAACTATCCCGGTGCGGACTTTTCCGGTGCGGATATGCGCGGCGTCTTCGCCCGCGATGCGGTGTTCACCGGCGGGCGCGCGAAAAACGCCAACCTTGTCGGCGCAACCCTGGATGGGGCGCATTTCGACAAGGCCACGCTGGACGGCGCACGCCTCAACCGCGCCTCGGGCACCGGCGCGGATTTCAGCGGCTCGACCCTGGCCGGCGCGAGCCTCAATGAAGCCAGCTTCGTCAGCGGACAATTCGACCAGACCAACATGGCCGGCGTCACGGCTGTCGGCGCGGTGTTTGCCGCGGCCAGCCTGCGCGGCGCGATCCTGGTGGATGCGAACCTGTCAGGCGCAAATTTTGACGGCGCCAATCTCACAGATGCCAAGCTCAGCCGCTCCAACCTCGCCGGCGCGAGCTTTCTCGACGCCCAGCTGGGCGGGGCAGACCTCACCGAGGTGAAGCAGTTCGATCCGGCGCATTTCAAAGGCGCCTGCGCCACGCCAAGTACGCGGCTGCCGGCCGGCCTGATGCTGGAAAGCTGCACGATCGGGCAGATCACCGCGTCACTGGAATAGCACTCGCCATCAGCACCAAAACAAAAGCCCCGCCCGGAGAAACCCGGCGGGGCCTTTTTTCGCCCTGGCGCGAGCCCCCTAGCCCTTTGCCATCGGCGCGATGCGGATGTTCAGCTCTTTCAGCTGCTTGTCCTCCACGGGGCTCGGCGCGCCCATCATCAGGTCGCGGGCCTGCTGGTTCATCGGGAACAGGGTGACATCGCGGATATTCTCCGCATCCGCCAGCAGCATGACGATCCGGTCCACGCCCGGCGCGATGCCACCATGCGGCGGGGCGCCATAGCGGAAGGCGTTGAGCATGCCGCCAAACTCGGCCTCAACCACGTCCGGGCCATAGCCGGCCAGTTCGAAGGCTTTCAGCATGATGTCCGGACGGTGGTTCCGGATCGCGCCGGACGACAGCTCGATCCCGTTGCAGACAATATCATACTGGAAGGCTTTCAGGTTGAGGATCGCTGCCTCGCCTTCCTTTTGCGCCGCCTCCAGCGCGTCCAGCCCGCCCTGGGGCATGGAGAAGGGGTTGTGCGAGAAATCCACCTTCTTGGCGTCCTCGTCATACTCATACATCGGAAAATCGACGATCCAGCACAGGCGGAAGATATTCTCTTCCACCAGGTTGAGTTCATTTCCGACCTTCAGGCGCGCCGCCCCGGCAAGCTTGTAGGCATCACCTGCCTTGCCGGCAGAGAAGAACACGCCATCACCGTCCTCAAGGCCCGTCGCTTCAAGGAATGCAGCCAGGTGTTCGGCCTCGAAGTTCTTGAGCACTGGGTCCTGACTTGCTACCGCGCCGGTTTCGCCAGCCCTGAGGCGCGCATAACCCAGGCCCGGTGCCTGCATTTCCTTCTTCGCCCATTTATCGAGCTCATCGAAGAATTTGCGAGACTGGGTTTCAGTGGCCTTGGGCGCCGGGATGGCAATCACCTTGCCACCGCCCTTGATGATCTTTGCGAAGATTCCGAAGCCGGTCTTGCTGTCGTCTTCGAAAAACGCGGTGACATCCTTCAACTCGATCGGGTTTCGGAGGTCTGGCTTGTCAGAGCCATACTTGGCCATCGCCTCGGCATAGGGAATGCGCGGGAAAGCCTCTGTGGGCACCGTGCGGCCCTTGCCGTCCCAGTCGGCGAACTCTTCGAACACACCGCGCATCACCGGTTCGATGGCCTGGAACACGTCTTCCTGGGTGACGAAGCTCATCTCGATATCAAGCTGGTAGAACTCGCCCGGCGAGCGATCCGCGCGCGCATCCTCATCGCGGAAACAGGGCGCGATCTGGAAATAGCGGTCAAATCCGGAGACCATGAGCAACTGTTTGAACTGCTGCGGGGCCTGGGGCAGCGCGTAGAACTCGCCGGGATGCAGGCGCGAGGGCACGAGAAAGTCGCGCGCGCCTTCGGGGCTGGAGGCGGTCAGGATCGGGGTCTGATATTCGGTAAAGCCCTGAGCGATCATGCGCTGGCGGATCGAGCTGATCACCTGGCTGCGCAGGATCATGTTCTTGTGCAGGCTCTCCCGGCGCAGGTCGAGATAGCGGTGTTTCAGGCGGATCTCTTCTGGATAGTCCGGCTCGCCGAAGACCGGCAGCGGCAGCTCGGCGGCCTCGGACTGGACCAGGGCTTCCCTCACGCGGATCTCGATCTCACCGGTGGCGAGATTCTCATTCACCAGCTCCGCATCGCGGGCCACCACTTCGCCCTCGATCGTGATGACGCTTTCGGTGCGCAGGCGCTCGACCACCGCAAAGGCCGGGAAATCCGGATCGAACACGCATTGCGTCAGGCCATAATGGTCGCGCAGGTCGATGAACATGACGCCGCCATGATCGCGCCGGCGATGCAGCCAGCCGGAAAGCTTCACGGAGGTGCCAACATCGGATTTACGGAGTTCGCCGCAGGTATGGGTGCGGTAGAAATGCATGGGGAGCTCTCTTAAAGGGCGGTGTCAGAGCGGCATGCGATACGCCGCTACGCCATGGGATGCAAGGTCAGCATATGCCAGTTACAGGCTCGATTTCAGGTCCGGTTTCGGCTAGTCCCGCCGAATGTCGCAAATCAGTCTTACCCCTATCACCGACCAGGACCATCTCGAAGCCTTCTGCGCCCAGCTCGCAGAGAGCGATTTCATCTGCCTGGACACGGAGTTTCACCGCGAGACCACCTACTGGCCGCAGCTCTGCCTGGTCCAGGCCTCCGCGCCCGGTGTGGAAGGTCTGATCGACCCGCTGGCCGAGGATCTCGATATCGGCCCGCTGCTGGAGCTCATCGCAGAGGACACCCGCGTGAAGGTGTTCCATGCGGCGCGCCAGGACATGGAGATCTTCAACCGCCTGATCGGCCGCCCGCCCGGCCCGATCTTCGATACCCAGATTGCCGCCATGGCGCTCGGGCTCGGCGATTCCATCTCCTATGACAATCTCGTCCGCGCGCTCCTGAAGGAGCATATCGACAAGTCCAGCCAGTTCACTGACTGGACCCGCCGGCCTCTGAGCGAAAAGCAGCGCACCTATGCTCTCGGCGACGTGACCTTCCTGCGCGATGCGTATCTGAAAATGGTCGACCGGCTGGAACAGCAGGACCGCATGGACTGGATCCGCCAGGAAATGGCGGCCATGGAAGACCCCGAGCTGTATGACACCTCGCCGGAAAACGCCTGGCAACGCCTGAAAATGCGCAAGCCGAAAAAGGAATACGCCGCGATCATGGCCGCGGTAGCCGCCTGGCGGGAGAAGACCGCGCAGCATCTCGACCGTCCGCGCCGGCGCATCCTGAAGGATGACGCGATCCACGAGATTGCCGAACAGCGCCCGCAGGACGAGGACGCCTTCAACCGCATGCGTGCGGTGCCCAAGGGCTTCATTCGCTCGAAACAGGCCGATGGCCTGCTCGATACGGTGCGCGCGGCGATCATGGATCCGGACGATTTTGCCCCGCCCATGGAAAAGCGGAAGCAGAACCCGCAAACGCCTGCCGGCGCGCCGGAAATGCTCAAGGTGCTGCTGAAGCATGTCAGCGACGAGGCCAATGTCGTTCCGCGCCTGATCGCCAATGCGGCCGATGTCGAGCGCATCGCGCGCGGCGACGACCCGGCCGATATCCCGGCCATGAATGGCTGGCGGCGCGAGCTTTTCGGCGCCAAGGCCGAAGCGCTCCTTTCAGGCAAGCTGGCACTCTCGTTCGAGGGCGGTCAGGTGCGCCTGTTCGAGGTAGACGGGAAAGGCTAGGTCAGCGAGACCATCGGCTTCAGGCTGAGGGAATCGGAGGCATTGTTGAGCCTGCGCTCGACGATTTCCGAGACCAGCGGGGCATTGTCCCGATCCAGACGAAACACCAGCCGCCCGCCCATCACTTCCAGCTGCGCGAACTTCAGGATATCGGCCGAACGCCCGCTGAAAACACAGCCGAGCCGCATCACCTGGCCGAGTTGGCGCGCGCGTTTCTGCTGCTTGCTGGAAAGCAGGCCAGACATGGCCTTGGGATAGCTGAAGGAGCGCGTATAGCGCCAGGCCAGGCTGGCAGCGAGAAAGGCCCGGCCGGTATGGTCGATATTCGACATGGGCGAGTAGAGGGCCTGCTCGAATGCCATTTCGTGGCGGTGGTCGGGGTGGTACTTGCCCGACGCATCCGAGAGCAGGCAGGCAGCCCTGTGCAGGCGGGCTTCGCGCGCCCAGTCGCCGATCACCGGCTCGCGGCCCTCGAAGACCGGACGGGTGAAATTCATCAGCTGCTCGCCGAAGGCCTCCTGGTAGCGGGTGAGGCTGGCAAAGGCGATCGCGCCGTCGATCAGCGGCTCGCCCTCGCTGCCCGTCATCATTTCGGCCACAACGCCCTCGCGCAGGCCGTAGGAAGAGACCAGAACATGCTCCGCCTTGCAGGCACGCATCAGCTCGTCGAGCACGATGGAGGTCAGGTGCAGCTGGGCATGCCGGCGCCCGGCAATCGAGGACAGCTCGCTGGTGCCGCGCTTGGACTGGATCAGCGCCGTGGTACGCTTCACCTGCGCCGGGGTCATGGCATAGCCGTGCAGGACCCGCAGCGGATAGTCCTCCATCTCCATCGACACCTTGGCAAAGCCGCGCCAGGCGCCGCCCACGGCATAGACCGTCCTGTGGCCGGCCTGGACCTGGGGCGAGGCCGCCAGCACGCCGCGCACATGGCTGCGGATCTTTTTCTCCGGGGCGGAGGCAATGGCATCCAGTGCGAGCGGCCCGAGCATATGGGTCTCGCCTTCCAGTTCGCCTTCACGCGCGCCGACGCAGAACAGCTCCAGGCTCGACCCGCCAAGGTCACCGATCACACCGTCAGGATTATAAAAGCCCGAGACCACCCCTTCGGCCGAGATCCGGCCCTCATCGATACCCGACAGGATATCGAGATCGACGCCAGCGGCTTCGGCGGCCTCGGCGGCAAATTCCGGCCCGTCGGAGGCGACCCGTACGGCGGCGGTGGCGACCGCGCGCACTTCGGTCACGCCGAGCGCTTTCAGGATGGCGCGGAACCGGGCCAGCGCAGCCATGGCGAGCAGGCGCCCGCCCGGCGAAAGCTTGCCGGTCTCTCCAAGCCCGGTGCCGAGCCCGGCCATGACCTTTTCGTTGAACACCGGAAACACCGCCTGCCCCGAGATCGAGAAGATCACGAGGCGGACAGAGTTGGAGCCGATATCAATAACACCGATGCGGCGGTGGGATTTCTGCATCAGGCTCACGCCTTGGACCGTTTCTTGGGATTGAGCCGCGGCGGCAGGCTGACCTCAAGGGCGCTGCCACGACCGGACAGGCTGGGATTGTCCATGAAGAATCGGTGCGCGCTGAAGCCCTCTTCCCGGTTGGCCACCTGGACGCGGGTATAGCTGCCGTCGGGGTTCATCGCCCAGCTTTGCAGGTCGTCATTGATATTGGCGACCATGATCTGGTTGAGCACCTGGCGGTGAACTGTGGGGTTGAGGATCGGCACCAGCGCTTCAACGCGGCGTTTCAGGTTGCGTTGCATCCAGTCGGCCGAGGAGATGTAGACCAGCGCCTGGCGGGACGGCAGCTCATGTCCGTTGGCGAAGCAGACGATCCGCGAATGCTCCAGGAAGCGCCCGACAATCGATTTCACATGAATCGTCTCCGACAGGCCCTCCACCTGCGGACGCAGGCAACAGATGCCGCGCACGATCAGATTGATCGGCACGCCTGCCTCGCTGGCGCGGTAGAGCGCGTCGATCACATCATTGTCGACCAGCGAGTTCATCTTCGCCCAGATGCCGGAGGGCTTGCCCGCCTTGGCATTTTCGGCCTCCGCCTCGATCTTTGCAACGAGGTGCTTTTCCAGGCCGACCGGCGACATGGCGATCCGCTCGAAGGCAGGTCCTTCGGCGGGAGGCTCGCGATAGGCGGTGATGAAGTTGAACAGCCGACCGGCATCGCGCCCGAGGGATTCATCGGCAGTGAACAGCGACAGGTCGGTATAGATGCGCGCCGTCTGCGGGTGGTAGTTGCCGGTGCCGAAATGGGTATAGGTGCGCAAGCCCCCCTCTTCCCGGCGCACAACCAGCGAGACCTTGGCGTGGGTCTTGTACTCTATGAAACCATAGACGACCTGCACGCCGGCGCGCTCCAGGTCTCTGGCGAGGCGCAGGTTCGCTTCCTCGTCGAAGCGCGCCTTGATCTCGACCAGGGCGGTGACGTTCTTGCCGGCCTCGGCGGCCTCGATCAGGGCTGCCACGATGGGCGAGTTGGAGCTTGTCCGGTAAAGCGTCTGCTTGATCGCGACCACATCCGGATCGGCGGCGGCCTGCTGGATGAACTGCACCACCACGTCGAAGCTCTCATAGGGATGGTGAACCAGTATATCCTTGGCGCGGATCGCGGCGAAACAGTCCCCGCCCATCTCCCGGATGCGTTCGGGATAGCGCGGCTCATAGACCGGGAACAGAAGGTCGGGATTGTGATCGGTGATCAGCTCCGAGAGCTGGTTCATGCCGAGCAGGCCGCGCACCGTCACGACATCGGAGGGCTCGGCTTCCATTTCGCGGATGATGAAATCCTGCAGGGCCGGCGGCGCACCCTCGACGAAGCGAATCCGCACGATGCGTCCGCGGCGGCGACGCTTGAGCAGGATCTCGAACTCGCGGATCAGGTCTTCGGCTTCTTCCTCGATCTCGATATCGCTGTCGCGAATGATACGGAACATGCAGTGGCCACTGGCCTCGAAGCCGGGGTAGAGCACATCCAGGAAGAGCAGCAGCACTTCTTCCAGCGGGATGAAGCGTTGCGCAGTCGTCTTGTTCTCGGGCAGCTGGATGAAGCGCGAGGAAAATGCCGGCAGCGGAACCAGGCCGGTCACCTGCTCGCCGCTATTGCGCGACTTCATGCTCACCGCGATGGCAAAGCCGAGATTGGGCAGGAAGGGAAACGGATGGGCCGGATCGACCGCCAGCGGCGTGACGATCGGGAAGATGTGCAGCTCGAAATAATTGCGCAGCCAGGCCCGGTCGGCCTTGTTCAGCTCGCTGCCCGACAGGACGCGGATATTCTCGTCCGCCATTTCCTGGCACAGGGCCAGCCAGCGATCCTGCTGGTCGTCCATCAGCTTGGCGGCGGCTTCCTCGATCCGGGCGACCTGCTGGGCCGGTGAGAGGCCATCCTGGCCCGGGCGCGTCAAGCCGGCGCGCACCTGCTCACGCAGGCCGGCATAGCGCACCATGTAGAACTCATCGAGATTGCTCGCCGAAATCGACAGGAAGCGCAGCCGTTCCAGTAGCGGATGATCCGGATTGGCGGTCTCTTCCAGCACCCTTTCATTGAATTGCAGCCAGGACAGCTCCCGATTCAGGAACCGCTCGGGAAGCTCCATCAGGTTGCGCTTCTTCTTCCTGGGCCGCGAGGAAGACGGGGTTGCTGAGTCAGCCATCATCAGTCCCTTCGCCAGGCTCCTCGTCCTGGCCATACATCTCGTCCAAAACGCTCCTGGCGAGAAGCACCGTCAGGTCGCGCCCCGGTCCCGCTCGCCCGGCCAACCGTGTGGCACAGGCCTCGATGTCTGCATAGGTGCGTTTCAGGCGCGGAGCCAGATAGCGCACAACTTCCTGCGGCAAAGTCTGGAAACGGCGCGCCAGAAGGCTGTTCAGCCGGATGCCGATCATCTCCTCGTCCGGGCGCTCGATCTGCGCCACGGGCATGCCGGCAAGGCGCGAAGCGAGGTCCCTGTTCTCCACGAGCCAGGTGTTGGGCACCGTGTCAGCCGTCAGCAGAAGGCGCCCGCCGGTCTCACCGACCCGGTTGATGAGCGTCAGGAAAAGATCGTCCGGCAGGCCGGTATCGGCAGGGTCCAGCGCCAGCGCGCCGGCGGGGGGCAAGGCATCTAGCCCTTCGCGTACAAGTTCATCTCCCGACATCACTCGGGCCTGAAGCAAATTGGCCCATGCCCGCGCCAGCGTCGTGCGGCCCGAGCGCGGCGAGCCGGTCAGGCAGGCCACTGAAAATGGCCAGTCTGCCCCCTGTCTGAGAAACGCGATTGCAGAAGCATTCGAACGGCCCTGGTCGAGCTGGTCGAAACGCTCCGGAGGTGCAGCAAACTCGAAGCTGGACTGGACCAGCGGTTCGCCGATCCCGTCCGCCTCCCCGCTCACGGCGCGATCGTCACGGCTGAGGTCATCACCCAGCCGGCGGGGTCGGTGTCGAGTTCGACACCGCGCTGGCGCAGGTCCTGGATGAGACGCTGATAGTCGCCGGCATAGGCAAACCTCACCAGGGCGCCGTCGCGGGCGAGAGCCTGAGTCTGGAACTCGAAGACCAGTGGCGAGCGGGCCAGCGCGCCGCGCAGCGTGTTCCATTCGGCAATCGATGTGTAGAGCACATTGGCGGTGATGACGGTGCGAGCTTCATCCTCGCGCACGATGACGCTGCGTTTCCAGGTTTCGCTGAGCAGGGCCGCTGCGGCTTCGGCGGCTTCCGGCAGGGTGGCGACATAGCCCGTGCGGCCGATGGTTGTGAGGCCGGAGGGGGTAACCAGCGTCAGGTCGACAGCATAGGCATCGGGATAGCCGACCAGCTGGGCGATCACGCCGCGCTGGGCGCCGAGAATGCGGATATCGCTCTCGATATCCTGCCAGCCGAGGATCGGGCCGACAGGTGAGTTGGGCGAGGTAATGTAAGGCGCGAGATTGCCGTCATTACGCGGCGGCCAGGCCGCGCTCCAGGCAAGGTCAGAGCGGCCGTCGCCCAGCGGGATGATCATTGCCATCGGCGCCTGGCTATCGACATAGGGAATGCCCTGCTCTTCCAGAAAGGCGCGCACAGCTATGGGGTTCAGCACCGTCGAGAGCACACCGCGATAGCGCCCGCCGCCCCGGCTTTCCTCCTGCACGTCCACCGCCGCGGTCAGCCGGTCTGCAATCTCGTTGGTGACGACAATACCGCCAACTTCGGCGAGGTCTTCGGGAAGGGTGATCTTGTCGATCAGGCCTTCCACACCGAGCCGGCGTGCATCGGCCAGGGCGAGTTGCTGGGCATCGATCACGCTCGGCGCGCGCCGGTCCACGGGGATATCGGTGATGGTGTAGACTGACCTTGTGTCCGCCAGGGCAGGCAGCGCCGCAACACATACAGCAGCAAGAGCCAGAAGGATGGTGCGAATCATGTCAGCAGCGCTCCTCGTAAATCCACTCAACGCTTAGCAGGCTGTGGCGCTGCTTAGAACCGCCTAGCCGCACTGGCGCCCCCTTTTTCCCCATGGTATCGCGTCGATTTCATGACAGACTCACACAAGAAACCGCTCACCTATCGCGATGCCGGCGTCGATATCAAAGCCGGGAATGCCCTTGTGGGCGCGATCGGTCCAATGGCCAAGGCCACGGCGCGCTCTGGCGTGATGGGCGGCCTCGGCGGTTTCGGCGCGCTGTTCGACCTGAAAGCAGCTGGATATGACGACCCGGTGCTGGTCTCCGGCACGGACGGTGTGGGCACCAAGCTAATGCTCGCCTTCACGACCGGGTGCCATGACACAATCGGCATCGACCTTGTCGCCATGTGCGCCAATGACGTGCTGGCCCAGGGCGCTGAGCCTCTGTTTTTCCTGGACTATTTCGCCACAGGCAAACTGGAATCCGGTGTTGCCGAACAGGTCGTCTCCGGCATTGCCGAGGGCTGCCGCCAGGCCGGATGCGCGCTGATCGGCGGGGAAACGGCGGAAATGCCCGGCATGTACCCACCGGGCCACTATGACCTTGCCGGCTTTGTCGTCGGCGCGGTCGACCGTGACCGTATGCTACCCCGCCATGAGGCGATGGTGGCCGGCGATGTGCTGATCGGCCTGCCGAGTTCCGGCCCGCATTCGAACGGCTACAGCCTGATCCGCAGGGTGATCGAGCGCGCGGGTGTCGACCTCACCGCGCCCTGTGCCTTCGCTTCCGGGAGCTGGGGCGACGTCCTGCTCACGCCGACACGGCTTTACTCAAAGCCCGTCCTGCCGCTGATCAAGGGCGGCCTGATCAAGGGCCTTGCCCATATCACCGGCGGCGGCCTGACCGAGAACGCCCCGCGCATGTGCCCGGACCATCTCACCACCAGGATCGACTATGACGCCTGGAGCCCGCCGGCCATTTTCGACTGGCTCGCCACCGAGGGCGGCATTGAGGACGCCGAGATGCAGCGCACCTTCAATCTCGGCATCGGCATGGTGCTGGCGGTCGGCGTAAGAGAGGTCGATACCGTCCTCGCCAGCCTGCGCGCGGCCGGCGAGGTGCCCACCATCATCGGTGAGCTCGCCCCTTCATGAGCCGTATCCCCTTCGCTGTGATGATCTCCGGGCGTGGCTCGAACATGGTCGCCCTCCTGGAGGCGGCGCAGGAGAAAGGCTTTCCCGGCCTGCCCGTGCTGGTGCTGTCCAACCGGCCGGACGCGAAGGGCCTTGCCACAGCGCGCGAGCATGGCGTGCCCTCGCTGTGCATCGATCACAAGGAATATGGCGCGAACCGTGAGGCTTTCGAACGCCAGGTCGATGCCGCACTGCGGGCCTCCGGCGCCCAGTTCGTGGCGCTGGCTGGCTTCATGCGCGTGCTGACACCCTGGTTCGTCAATCGCTGGTCGGGCCGGCTGATCAATATCCACCCCTCCCTGCTGCCGAAATACAAGGGGCTCGACACCCATGCCCGCGCCATCGAAGCCGGCGACAAGGAAGCCGGCTGCACGGTGCACTATGTCAATGAGGGCGTGGACGAGGGCATGATCATCGACCAGATCCGCGTGCCCGTCCTGGACGGCGATACGCCGGAAACGCTCGCCGCCCGCATCCTGCCGAAAGAGCACGAGCTTTATCCCCGCGCCCTGAAAAAGGCGCTTACGCGAATGTCGTCGCGCTGACGCCGGCTGCCGCCCGTTCCACGTCGTGGGAATAGGTCCGTGCAGACAGGATCAGGGGTGGGATCGAGAGCACATTCAGGCCGAGAATGATGTAGAGCGCCTGGCGCAGCGCATCGGCCTGCTGGGCGGTGGTATAGGCATCTTCCGTACTCGATGGGTGTTGCCATTTTTGTTTCCTCGCCGCATTCAACATTTGTTGAAGATTAGCATTGAAGTAGTTTACTGCAACATGAAAGCATGGCGGCGTTTCGCGCCATTTGCCAGAACAGAACAAAGCGTTAGCCTTGTGGGGAGGAGAGTCAGGCCATGAACAGCGCGTCAGCGTCAGCACACCCGGATACCGCGCGTCTGGAATCGCGCCGGACCCGTATTCTCGATGCCGCCGAAAAACTATTCGCAGAGCATGGCTATGACGGCGTCACGCTGCGCGCCATCGCGCGCGAGGCCGATGTCGATGTCGCGCTCGCCAATTATCATTTCGGCCGCAAGCACGAGCTGTTCGAGGCGACCTTCATGCGTCGCGCGGAGCTCTTGAACCGCTGGCGGATCAAGGCCCTCGACGAGGCCTTTGCGGCCGCTGCGCCCAACCCGCCCTCGGTGCGCGCCATCATGGACGCCTATCTCTATCCGATCCTGCACGGGCCCCACATCACCGAGCCGGCCTGGCGCAGCTATTACGCGCTTGTGGCCTATGTGAACAACTCCACCGAATGGGGTGGCAAGCTGATGTCGCGCTTCTTCAACCCGATGGTGGACCGCTTCATCGATGCCCTGCGCAAGGCCCTGCCGGATGCGCGCGAGGAGGCCCTGTTCTGGGGCTATCACTGCCTCTCGGGCGCGCTGACGCTGGCTTTCGCTCAGACCGGGCGGCTCGACAAACTGTCAGGCGGACTCTGCCGCTCGGAAGACCTTGAAGAGGCCTACCGGCATATCGTGGTTTTCGTCACGGCCGGATTCGAACAGCTCGGCCTGTCGACGGAATAGCTCGCCCGGCCGGCGAAATTTTTCCCCGGGTCCCTGTTCTGCCGCCCTCGGCCGCGTGCTAAACAAAGACACACGACAAAGTCGGGAGGGATGATACCCATGAAACACCTGCTCATCGCCGCCAGCATTGCCGGACTCGCCATCACGCCGGCGGCCTGCACCATGCGCCAGCACCCTGTGCTGACCCCCACGGACGTGGCATACAATGCCGGCTCCAAGGCCGATGCCGAAGCCGGCATCAAACAGGCGCTCGGCAATCGCGGCTGGGTCGTCACCGACGAGGCGCCCGGCGCAATCACAGCCATGTTCTCCAAGCCCAATGCCGGCGTTCCCGGCGGTGCGCACACCGTCACCATCCGCGTGAACTATGACGCCAACAGCTATTCCATCGATTATGTCGACAGCACCAACATGATGTACGACGCCGAGGACGGCACCATCCACCGCAACTATAATCGCTGGATCGCCAACCTGCAGCGCGACCTCTCGACGGCCTTCTAGCCTACCTGTTTCAGCCGCGCGGCATGCCAGGCGACATGCTCGGCCATGAAGGTCGAGATGAAATAATAGGAATGGTCATAGCCCGGCTGCATCCGCAGGGTGAGATCGATATCGGCCGTCTCGCAGGCCGCCGCAAGGCGCTCGGGTATGAGCTGGGTTTCGAGGAAACTGTCACCCTCCCCCTGGTCGATCAGGATCTCCGGCACGCGCGCGCCATCCTCGATCAGCGCGCAGGCATCATAGGCCCGCCAGGCCGCGCGGTCCTCGCCGATATATCCACCCAGCGCCTTCTCGCCCCAGGGGCAATTGAGCGGTGAGGCAATCGGCGCGAAGGCCGAGACCGAACGAAACCGGCCCGGATTGCGCAGGGCAATGGTCAGCGCGCCATGCCCGCCCATGGAGTGACCGGTGATCGACTGGCGCGACATGTCCACCGGGAAGCGCTCGGCGATCAGGGCCGGTAGCTCCTCCTCGATATAGCTGCGCATTTTATAGTGCTCAGCGAAGGGCGCCTCGGTCGCATCGACATAGAAACCCGCGCCGAGGCCGAAATCATAGTCGCCATTCGGATCATCGGGCACGCCCTCCCCGCGCGGGCTGGTATCGGGCGCGATGAAGACCACGCCCTGCTCGGCGCAGGCGCGGCGGAACTCGCCCTTCTCGGTGACATTGGCATGGGTACAGGTGAGCCCGGACAGATACCACAGCACCGGCAGGCGCGCGCCCTCCTCGTGCGGCGGCACATAGACCGAGAAGGTCATCTGCGTGCCGGTCACCGAGGAGGTGTGGGTATAGACGCCCTGGGCGCCGCCATGGCTGCGATTGATGGATTGGGTTTCCATGGAGATCCTTCCTTCGTTGCGGCGTGATCGGCTATTCGCGGTAAAGTGCGCAGAGCTTGTTGCCGTCCGGATCGCGCAGATAGGCGAGATAGAGCCGGACGCCCGGCCGCTCGCGCCAGCCCGGCGCATCCTCGATGGGTGTGCCGCCGGCTGCCGCGCCGGCTGCGTGCCAGGCATCGGCCTCTTCCGGCGAGTCCATGCGGAAACCGATGGTCGAGCCATTGCCGATGCTGGCCGGCTCGCCATTGATCGGCGCGGTCACCATGAACCGCCCGCCGCGGCAGTCATAGATCAGCCGTCCCTTTGGATCCACCTTGCCCGCCACCCCGCCAATGGCGGTGAAAGTAGCATCATAGAACCGCCGCGACCGCTCGATATCATTGGAGCCGACCATCATGTGGCTGTACATGGTCACTCCGGTTATTTCACTGTGCTCGCATTGGCCTTGCGCCAAGAAGAACTGCCTGCTCCTTCGAAGCACTCACTTCAAAGATCTCCTTATCGCTCCAATAAATGAAGACTGAATCTAGAGGTTCGATCAAAAGCTCACGCAAAAACGGCGCTGGGCGATCCCGAACAAAAAAGTGTGCCCACTGTGCGGCTTCAGAGTTTGGATAGATAAGTAGTGAGGTGCCTTGAGCAGCATATGGCTTTATGCGTTTCCGATCGATAGCGTCTTGAATTTGCGATCGGAGATCTCGGACCGCCGCTTCTGTGCCGGTGTCACTGTAGTTACCAATCGGTTGCACGCCACTCTGTGTAGCAAATAAATGTCCGTCCTTTTGAGGGCACGCTTCCGTCACTTCCAGTCGAGTTGTTCCACCACTGTGTCGAATTGTAAAATCGGGCGCATCGCCATGTTCCACACTGATAGGAAAACCTAGCCGGCCCGTTTCCAAAGCAAGCAGCACAAACCGACGACAGAGATATGCTTCGTTCGAGACTGCTGTTCGTTTCCCAGTTCCGATACGCGGACCATTTCGGCAACCTACTGGCCCGAGTTGACGCAATACTCCACCAACTGTTCGGGCGCGCCTGATCTCCAGCCGAGCATGCGGATCGAATGAAGGTCGCCGGCGCATAACTCAATACACCACAACGCTGCGGATGCTCTCGCCCGCATGCATCAGATCGAACGCCTTGTTGATCTCATCTAACGGCATGACATGGGTGATCATCGGGTCGATCTGGATCTTGCCGTTCATGTACCAGTCGACGATTTTCGGCACGTCGGTGCGGCCCTTGGCGCCGCCGAAGGCCGTGCCGCGCCAGTTGCGGCCCGTCACCAGCTGGAAGGGACGTGTACTGATTTCCTTGCCGGCTTCGGCCACGCCGATGATGACGCTCGTGCCCCAGCCGCGATGGCAGCATTCCAGCGCCTGGCGCATGACATCGGTATTGCCCGTACAGTCGAAGCTATAGTCCGCCCCGCCATCGGTGAGCTCAACGAGGTGCGCCACCACATCGGCGGTCTCGCGCGGGTTGACGAAATGGGTCATGCCGAACTTCTCGCCCCATTCCTTTTTCGAGGCGTTGATATCCACCCCGACAATCATGTCCGCGCCGGCGAGTTTCGCGCCCTGGATGACATTCAGGCCGATCCCACCAAGACCGAACACAACGACATTGTCGCCGGGCTTCACCTGGGCGGTATTCACCACCGCGCCGACGCCCGTGGTCACGCCGCAGCCGACATAGCAGGCCTTGTCGAAGGGCGCGTCGGTGCGGATCTTCGCCACCGCGATTTCCGGCAGGACGGTGAAGTTCGAAAAGGTCGAACACCCCATATAATGGTAGATCGTCTCGCCCTTGTAGGAGAACCGGCTCGTGCCGTCCGGCATCAGGCCTTTGCCCTGCGTGGCGCGAATGGCGGTACACAGATTGGTCTTGCCTGAGAGGCAGGACTTACACTGACGGCATTCAGGCGTGTAGAGCGGGATGACATGGTCGCCTTGCTTCACGCTGGTCACGCCCGCGCCGACCTCGCGCACGATGCCCGCGCCCTCATGGCCGAGGATGGACGGAAAAATCCCTTCCGAATCGAGCCCGTCCAGGGTGTAGGCATCGGTATGGCAGATGCCGGTGGCCATCACCTCAACCAATACTTCACCGGCCTTGGGGCCTTCCAGGTCGAGCTCGACGATCTCAAGCGGCTTCTTGGCCTCAAAGGCGACGGCGGCGCGGGTTTTCATGGGGCGTGCTCCTGTTGTCGGTCTGCCGGGGGCCTTTCGGCCATGCCCGATCCTGCACCAGCATCTGCCCGATAGCACCCCCTCGTGCAATCACATCCGCGACGAAAATGATGCTGTTTGCGTCACGCGCAAATGCGCTGGATGCGGTCGAACAGGAGCGCAGCCGCGCCGATCAGCGGGGCCTCATGGTTCATGAGCACGCGCACCGGCACGTCGGCGACATAGTAGGACTCCGTGCCCCGCTCGCGGAAGCGGCGAACCGCCTCCGGGCTTTTCAGCCAGCGCACCATCCGCTCGGCCACACCGCCTGTCAGCACAACTCCGCCATGCCCGCCATTGATGAAGACCAGGTCGCCGGCCGCGCCCATGATTCCGCAGGCGCGCACCAGGCACACCTCGCGGGCAACCGGATCACCCTCTTCGGCCCGGCGCAGGATCTCCCCTGCCGGCACCTCTTCGCGCGGCACGCCATGCATGTCGCTCAGCACGTCGAACACCGGCTGCAGCCAGATGCCCGAGACGACCATTTCGGTGGAGATATAGCCGTGCTCGGCCGCCATGCGTTCGGACATCTCCGCCTCGCGCACGCTGCGCGGAGCATAGGCGGTATGCCCGCCCTGCCCCGTGATCGGGCGCCAGCAGCCATCATGCTCGTGCAACAGGGTCGACACGCCAAAGCCAGTGCCTGGGCCAGTCACGATGATCGGTTCCTGCTCGATGGCCTTGCCCGGCAGGACTTCCACGAAATCTGCCGGCTTCATCTCCGGAATGGCGCGTGCCATGGCGGCGAAATCATTGACCAGGATCACCTCGGTCAGGCCAAAACGTTCCTGCAGCTCGGCCGGGGAGATGGTCGGCCAGTCGGGCCGGTTGGTCATGGTGACCGTGCCATCTTCGGCGACAGGTCCGGCGATCGCGAACAGGGCGTGCTCGACCTCGATATCGTGCTTGTCGAGATATTGCCCGAGCGCATCGGAAAACCGGTCGAACGGGTCGGAGATCTTCTCGAATTCGGAAATCTCGACGCCGCCCGGACCGCGACGGCCGAGCGCAAAGCGGATGCTTGTTCCGCCCACATCTCCGATCAGAACTGTTTGGTTCATGCTCCAGCGCCAGGCATCAGAAAGTCAAACAGGGACGCCCCCGCTTCGGTGTTGCAAGATCCGGCCCGGAATGCGCCGAACATCTCGCGCCCGAGGCCCATATGGCTTTGATTCGGGCGGAAGGGCACAGGATCGCGGGCGGCAAACTCGTCCGGGTCGACCTTCAGTTCGAGGCTGCCGTGTTCGCAGTCGACGCAGATCACATCGCCGTCGCGCACGCGGGCGAGAGGCCCGCCATTGGCCGCCTCCGGACCAACATGTATTGCCGAGGGCACCTTGCCGGACGCGCCGGACATGCGCCCGTCCGTGACGAGGGCGACCTTGAAGCCCCGGTCCTGCAACGCACCGAGAATGGGCGAGAGGGAATGCAGCTCCGGCATGCCATTGGCGGTCGGCCCCTGAAAACGGATCACGGCCACCGTGTCCTGCAAGAGTTCGCCTGCCTTGTAGGCCTCTTTCAGGGCTTCCTGAGTATCGAAGACACGTGCAGGAGCCTCGACGATGCGGTTCTCAGGCTTCACGGCGGAGACCTTGGTCACGCCGCGCCCGAGCGGGCCTTCCATCAGGCGGAGGCCTCCATCCCTTGAGAAGGGGTCGCTCGCCGGGCGCAGGATGTCCGGGTCGCCGCTCTCGGCCGGGGCCGGGCGCCAGGCGAGCTTGCCGTCTTCCAGATAGGGCTCGTCGGAATAGCCGGCGATGCAGCCGGCCACGCCGCGCGCCTCGCCGATCAGGAGGCCGGCATCGACCAGCTCGCGCACGACAAAGCCCATGCCGCCGGCGGCGTGGAAATGGTTCACATCGGCCACGCCATTCGGATAGATCCGGCAGAGCAGCGGGGTGACGGCAGACAGATCGTTGAAATCGTCCAGCGTGATCTGCACGCCCGCCGCAGCCGCCATGGCCGGGATGTGCAGGGCATGATTGGTCGACCCGCCAGTGGCCATCAGGCCGACAATCGCGTTCACGAAGCTGCGCGCATCCACCATCTCGCCGGCGGGGGTATAGTCGCCTTTGATGGTCAGCTCGGCCGCACGCTGGGTGGCGGCCTTTGTGAGGGCATCGCGCAGCGGTGTGCCGGGATTGACGAAGGCCGCGCCAGGCACGTGCAGGCCCATCACTTCCATCATCATCTGGTTGGAATTGGCCGTGCCGTAGAAGGTGCAGGTGCCGGGGCTGTGATAGCTTTCGGACTCTGCCTTGAGCAATTCCTCCCGCCCGACCTTGCCCTCTGCAAAGAGCTGGCGCACCCGCGCTTTTTCAGGGTTGGGCAGGCCCGACGGCATCGGCCCGGCCGGTACGAAGACATGCGGCAGCCAGCCAAAACGCAGCGCGGCGATGACGAGCCCCGGAATGATCTTGTCGCAGACCCCGAGATGCAGCCCGGCATCGAAAGTGTCGTGGCTGAGCGAGACCGCCGAAGCGAGCGCGATGACATCGCGGGAAAACAGCGACAGCTCCATCCCGTCCTGGCCTTGCGTGACGCCGTCGCACATGGCCGGCACGCCGCCCGCGACCTGCGCGGTGGCGCCCACTTCGCGCGCGGCGGCGCGGATGATTTCGGGGAAATGCTCAAACGGCGCATGGGCCGAGAGCATGTCGTTATAGGAGGTGACGATACCGATATTCGGCCAGGAATCGCCGAGCAGCTGCATCTTGTCGATCACCGCGCAGCCGGCGCTGGCATGGGCCTGGTTGCCCTCGGACAGACGCTTGCGGGCATACTTCTCCGGCTTGCGCGCACGGATCATTTCCAGATAGGCCGCGCGGGTGTCGACTGAGCGCGCCTCAATGCGCGCCAGCACTTCCTCGACTTTGGGGTGGAGTTTCTGCGGAGTGCTCATGGTGCCCAGACCTCCTTGAGGCGGGAGCCGAGCAGGCGCTCGGCATGGTGGATCGGCAGGGTCGCCGCGCGGTCTTCCAGGACACCGCGCTTGTCTTCACCGGTGATATAGAGAACCGTCAGGCTGGCTTGAACCAGCGCGTGGGCATTGATCGTCATGCGGTGGGGCATGTCGCCAGCGACCGGGGCGTCGGTTGCATCCACCGCACCGACCAGCTGGACCGCGTTCGGATCAAGCAGGACTTCAAGATTTTCGGTGCCCGGAAACCAGGATGCGGTGTGCCCATCAGGCCCCATGCCGAGCAGCATGATCGGCGGCGCCTCGAACAGCAGCCGATAGGTCGCCTCAACCTGACTTTCGCCCGCCGCTGGATCGGGCGCGCCGGTATACATCGGCTCGAACTGAGCCTCAGCCGCCGCGTCTTTCAGCAGCGTACGCTTGATCAGCGCCGCGTTCGAGCGCGAATCCTCTTCCGGCACCCAGCGCTCATCAACAAGACCGATGCTGACACTGGCCCAGTCGAGACCCACGGCAGACAGCCGCTCGAAGACCGGCCCGGGCGTTGAGCCTCCCGAGAGCAGGAGACTCGCTCTGCCCGCCACGGCGAGTTGCTGGCGCAATGCACCCTCGATCAGCGTGGCGACATGGTCGGCCGCCGCCTCGCGCGTCTCGAAGGCCTGGAATGCCGGACTTCCCGTCACTGGCTCCACCATTTGCGCCCGTCGCGTTCCATCATCACGGCAGAGGCGACCGGGCCGTCGCTGCCGGCGGCATAGGACTCGACCTTCAGTTCCTTGTCTTCCCAGGCGGCGATGAGTTCATCGGTCCAGGCCCAGGCGGCCTCGACCTCGTCGCGGCGCATGAACAGGGCGAGATTGCCGCGCACGACATCCATAAGCAGGCGCTCATAGGCATCCGGGTAGCGGACCATGAAATTCTCCGCATAGGAGAGGTTCAGCGGCAGCGACTTGATACGCAGGCCGCCCGGCCCCGGCTCCTTGATCTGGATGAAGAGGCGCACCCCTTCATCGGGCTGCAGGCGGATGACCAGCTTGTTGGCCTGCGTCTCGCTCGCCCCGAAGATCGAGTGCGGCACCGGCTTGAACTGGATGACAATGTCAGAGCGCCGCGCAGCCATGCGCTTGCCGGTGCGCAGATAGAAGGGCACGCCAGCCCAACGCCAGTTGTCGATCTCGGTCTTGATGGCAACGAAGGTCTCGGTATCGCTGGCGCCGTCCTCAAGCTCCTCCAGATAGCCTTTCACCGGTTTGCCATGGACCAGGCCGGCCGTGTACTGGCCGCGAACCGAACCCTTGTCGACCGTGTCCGGCGTGAAGCGCCGCAGGGCCTTGAGCACCTTGATCTTCTCGGTGCGCACATCGTCGCCGTCGAGCGTGGCGGGCGGCTCCATGGCGGTGAGGCAGAGGAGTTGCAGGATATGGTTCTGCACCATGTCGCGCAGCGCGCCGGAGCGGTCATAATAGCCCGCGCGGCCCTCCAGGCCGAGATCCTCGGCCACGGTGATCTGGACATGCTCGACGGAGGCACGGTTCCAGGCCGGCTCGAGCAGGCGGTTGGCAAAGCGCAGGACCATCAGGTTCTGCACCGTCTCCTTCCCGAGATAATGGTCGATCCGGTAGATCTGCTGTTCCTCGAAATAGGCGCAGACCCCCTCATTGATTTCCTTCGCCGAGGCGAGATCGGTGCCGATGGGTTTTTCCAGCACGACTCGCGTTTCCGGCGTGATCAGCCCGGCGCGCGAGACCGCGCCGCAGATATCGACATAAAGGCGCGGCGAGGTGGCGAGGTAGAACACGCGCACCCGCGGCTCCTTGTCGAGCTTGCCCTTCAGGCCCTTCCAGTCCGCCTTGGGGTCGGTGGCATCGAGCGCCTGATAGTCGAGCAGCCTGGCAAATTCCTTCCAGCTGGCCTCGTCCCAGTCCTCGCCCTGGTTGCGTTTGCAGGCATCCTTGGCAAATTCGACATAGGCAGCAGTATCCATCTCGGTACGGGCCGATCCGATGATCCGGCTTCCCTCGGGCACCTGTCCATCCTTCCAGCGGTGGAAGAGCGCGGGCAGGAGCTTTCTCTGGGACAGATCACCGGTTCCTCCGAAAATCACGATTTCGAAGAGGTCTACAGGTATGAACTCGGCGATGGGGATGTCCTCCTCTGGTTGGGCGCTGAAACCATGATAAAAATGTTAGCGCACAACATCTTGTCTGCGCATTCCTATGCGGAAACTACACCGGTTTTGCAACACGTTACGAGGTCTTATCAGGCGCTTCGCCGCAGCAGAGAGCATCTCGCCAGACAGACCGGTTCTACCCTAAACTACAGGAAAGAGCCGAGGGAAAAGAGGCAACCCCTGTATTCATCGCGAGAAATCCGATGTGACGCGGATTTCCATGCGCGTTCCAAATGCACCTGTCTGCTGTGGGCTCCATATCCCAGTTGGCGTTCGCAAATGCTCAGGCGCCGCAGGACTGGCGTACAATCAGGTCTGTAGCGGTGCGTTCAGACCGGCTGGTCGGGCCGGCCGAATCGAGAATCTTGGACACAAGGATACGCCCGGCCTTGTCGACATCCTGGGATACGGTTGTCAGCGCCGGGGTGGCATACTGACTGAACGGTACATTGTCATAGCCGACCACAGACACATCGCCCGGCACGGTCTTGCCGAACTTGTGGAGCGCGCGCACGGCGCCGAGTGCGATCAGGTCGCTGGCCGCAACTATGCCGTCGAACTCCAGCCCGGCCTCCATCAGCCCCTGAACGGCGGATTCGGCCGATTCCACCTCGAAATGCGCCGGCACGGCCAGCGCCGGGTCCGGATCCAGGCCATGACGCTCGAAGGCTTCGAGATAGCCGCGATAGCGCTGCATGGCTTCCGGCGCGATGGTGTCGCCGAGGAAGACAATCCGTTTGCGGCCGAGCCGGGCAAGATGGGATGTGGCGCGCCGCCCGCCCTGGATATTGTCGCTGCCAACAGAGCAATAGTCCTGCTCGGGCAGTTCCGCCCCCCAGACCACGAAACGCTCTTCGTTTTCGGCAAGGCGGTTGAACTCGCGGTGCAGGCTCGACTGGCCGATAAAGATCACGCCATTGGCCCGGCTGGTGCTCATCGCATAGGCGAGGTCGTCATAGCTGGTCGGCGTCGTGTGGCTGATCAGCAGATCACAGCCGCGTTCGCGCGCCGCATCGCCAATGCCGGAGAGAAGCTCGAAGAAGAAGGGGTCGTGGATATGCGCGTCGCGCGCCTGCGGCATCGGCACGACAACGGCAATCGTGGCATCGGCCCCGATCGGACCGGTCGGCATGTAGCGGCGGAAAGGATAATCGAGTTCGCGGGCAAGCTTCCAGATCGCCTGCTTGGTGCGGCGATTGACGGCCGGGCTGTCATTGAGCGCGCGCGACACGGTGGAAATGGACACACCGGCCCGGCTGGCCAGGTCTTCCAGTCTCACATTCCGCGGCTTGGACTCGCTGTCATCGGCCATTCAATCTGCCCCGCATATTCATCCGCTTACCCCGCCTGACACCGTACGCCTTGCCCGCGCCCAATATCCGGTCCAGGGCACCAGGCGCCCCGGAAGGGCTGCACCGGTTGGCGCCCGCCCATCCTGGGTCGCCAAGATTTCCCAAGCGCCCTCTTCCCCGGCCGGACGCCAACTGGCGTCCACATTCCCCAGATTGAAGGCACATACAACTAAGTCATTCTCAACCCTGCGTTCAAACGCAAGTACAGTATTGGAGCCATGCAGGAAGGCCTGAGACCCCAGCCTCAGCGCCGGCACGGACTGGCGCAGCTTGAGCAGTGCCCGCGTCACATTCAGGCACGAGCCGGGATCACCCTCCTGACGCGCCACGCTGAGACCGGCATGAGCGGGATCGACCGGCAGCCAGGCATCCACCTCGGAAAACCCGCAAAACGGGACATCATCGCTCCAGGGCATCGGCGTGCGCGCGCCATCCCGGCCCAGCGTATTGGGCCAGTTTTCGATAGCCTCGGGATCCTTCAGCGCCTCGAAGGGCACGTCGGCCTGCGGCAGGCCAAGCTCCTCGCCCTGATAGATGAAGGCATTGCCGCGCAGGCTCAGCAGCAACAGCATCAGCGTGCGAGCCACCTGCCCCTTGTCATGTTCGCCAGCCCAGCGCGAAATGGCGCGCGGCGCATCATGGTTGGAAAACGCCCAGGATGGCCAACCCTCATCCACCGTCGCGCCCCAGGCCGACAGGGAGCTTTCAACGGTGCCGACGGTCAGCTGTTTGGCATAGAGGAAGTCAAAACTGTAGGCCGAGTTCAGACGCTTGCTGCCCTCGGTGAAGGCGCGCATCTCGCCGAGCGGGGTCGCTCCCACCACCTCGGCCACCGTGAAGCGCACGCCATAGGTGTCGAGCAGCGCGCGGATGCGCTCCAGGAAAGCCGGGATCTGCGGCTGGGACATGCTGTTCACATGGCATTGCATGTCAAAAGGACGCGTAACCTTGTCCATCGGCAGGCCGGACGGCGGATTGTCGGTGAGCTTCGGGTCATGCATTGCGAAATTGATCGCATCCAGGCGGAAGCCGTCCACGCCGCGGTCAAGCCAGAAGCGGGCCGCATCCAGCAAGGCGTCCTGCACCGCACGATTGTGCAGGTTCAGGTCCGGCTGCGAGGTCAGGAAGTTGTGCATGTAGTATTGCTTGCGCCGGCCATCCCACTGCCAGGCCGGCCCGCCGAACACCGACTGCCAGTTCGAGGGTGGCGAGCCGTCAGGCTTGGCATCGGCCCAGACATACCAGTCCGCTTTGGGATTGGCGCGGTCCTGCCGGCTCTCGGTAAACCAGGCATGCTCGTCGGAAGTGTGGGAATAGACCTGATCGATGATCACCTTCAGGCCGAGACGGCGAGCCTTCTCGACCAGGGCGTCGAAGTCTTCCAGCGTGCCGAAGATCGGGTCGACGCCGCAATAATCGGCAACATCATAGCCATAATCGTCCATTGGCGAGGTGAAGAAGGGCGAGAGCCAGATGGCGTCCACGCCGAGCGAGGCGACATGGTCCAGCTTCTCGCAGATGCCATTGAGATCACCGATGCCGTCGCCGGTGGTGTCGCGATAGCTGCGCGGGTAGATCTGATAGATCACCGCGCCCTTCCACCAGGGCTCACCAGCCTGTTCCGGCATCGGACTGCCGCCGGGCGCGGCCTGCGCCGAACTCAACTCACTCATGCGCCGCACTCCGTCAGGTCCGAATGGCAAATTACGAAATCCAGCGCCGGGACCGACACCGAATAGCTCCCCGGCGCGCGTGCTTGCGCCGCGCAGGTACCATAGGCCGACACCCAGTTGCGCGCACGACCATCGACCGGAAGATTGATCTCTCGATCCGACATATCGGCATTAAAAACAATGAGATATTCCACATCATCGCCTGGAAGCATACGCGACAGGGCAATCAGACCGCCCTCAAGATCTGAATGACGGGCCGTATCGATGCGAAAGCCATCGACGCGATAATCGGTGATCCACCGCTTGTAGATCTCGATCATGCCGGCCACCACGGCCGGGCTTTCCGTCATCAGATCGTCAAGGCCGGCAAAATCGCCGAGGCGGGAATTCTCGCCCTCGAAGCTGGTATCGCCGCGATTGTGATAATGGATCGGATTGTTGAGCCAGGCTGGGGTCTTCACCGCTTCCTCACCCGAGGGGACGAAGGGCGTATAGGCATAATCGGGCCGCGTGAGGCGCGCGAAATTCTCTTCCGTCAGGTCGCGCGCATCAAGGCCAAGAAAGCCCTCATTGAGCGGCGCTCCGCCCGGCCTGCCCAGTGTGGTGAAGGGATAGTCGCCGAGACTGCGATAGGGGCACACGCCCTGCTCGCGAGCTTCGGTCGGCGCGCTGAGGCCATGGCATTCCTCATACTTGATCACATCGGCGGTGTGGTTGGTGATGATGTCCATATAGACCTTCATCCCGCGCGCATGGGCGGCCTCGACAAAGGCGCGGAACTCCTCGCGCGTGCCGAGATGCGGATCGACATTGGTGAAATCGGCGATCCAGTAGCCGTGACAGCCCGAGGATTCCGCGCCGGGCGGGCCCTGCACCGGCTTGTTCTCGAAGATCGGCGTCAGCCAGATCGCCGTGGCGCCGAGACCCTGGATGTAGTCGAGCTGCGCGGTGAGGCCAGCCAGATCCCCGCCATGATAAAAACCCTTGCGGGTCGGGTCGAAGCCGGTCTCCAGCGGCCCGCCTTCGAGCCCGCCGCGGTCATTGGACGGATCGCCATTCTCGAACCGGTCGGGCATCACGAAATAGATCACCTCGTCTTCCGGCAGCCGGCCGAGGAAAGGCGCAGCCTGCTGCGCGCCGGCCGGGCCAGCTGTTCCACCCGCGCATGCCGTCAGCGTCATGGCACCCGCCATGACCAATGCCCGCAGCACAGACACACTGCCTTGAATCACCTTCATCCTCCCATCCTGCGTAAACCGTCCCGAGTTTCGCAAGTTTTTGCAAATCTAACCAAACACGCTTTCCCGGAACTCGCAAGATAAAATCGCCCGTCGCGGCCTATATCACCTGCAATTATTGCAGGTTGCGATTATGGACAGTGCTCCCGCGGCCTAAGCGTCTTAAAAAAGTGACTTGCAAGAAATTGCATATTGTTGCTGTTGTTGGCTCAGGATTACGACCGAGAACAGGTTCGAACCCGGGAGGACTGGCATCATGCCCGCACAACACACATCGCTCAGATCCAGCTTTGCCGCGCTGGCCGCAGCCCTGCTCACCGGCTGCACCACGGCGCTCGCAACACCGCAGGCCCAGCCGGAACCGCCTGGCACGGCTGCACCCTCGCCCGTCCCGATCGAGCGCGCCGGAAGGCGAGATCCCGATGAGGGACTGGTCATCGCCGCTGTCACGGAAACCTCCGCCGACGAAACATGGGAACAGCCCTGGCGAGCGCGCCGGCTGGTGCGTGACCAGCACAATGAACTGCTCATTTCCCTGCACAGACCGTGCAGTTCGGCGACGGCCCGCACCTTGGCCGCTGGCAGGAGGTTTTCACCGGCGAACCCATCGTGTTTGATGGCGATAACACTCTGACCTTGCCGGCCTGGGGGTATCGGGTGTACCGCACAGTGAGTTGACGCAAGGGGAGATTCCCATGGACTGGAACCGCATTCTAACAGCCCTCGACGCCTGTCCGATTGTCCCGGTTCTTTCCATCCCCGAAGCAGAGCATGCCGAGCCGCTGGCCCGCGCGCTCGCCGATGGCGGCATCACCGTCAGCGAGATCACGCTGCGCACGCCGGCCGGCCTCGGCGCCATCGGCACCTTCAAGAAAGCCTGCCCCGACATGGTGGTCGGCGCGGGCACCATCCTCAGCGCGGCCGATCTCGACACCGCCGTGGAAGCCGGCGCGGAGTTCATCGTCTCGCCCGGCTTTGACAGCGCGCTGCTGGAACGCCTGGCAGCCTGCACCGTGCCCGTGCTGCCGGGCGTCGCGACGGCTGGCGAGGCCATGGCCGCGCGGGCCGCTGGTATCATGCGGGTCAAGCTCTTCCCGGCGAGCCTTGCCGGCGGCGCGCCGATGATCAAGGCGCTGGGCGCCCCGATCCAGGATATGGGCTTCATGCCCACCGGCGGGGTGACGCTGGACAATCTCGCCGACTATCTCTCCCTGCCGAATGTCTATGCCGTGGGCGGGACATGGATCGCCAAGCCCGAGCATCTGGTGGCCGGCGACTGGGCCGGCATCGCCGAGCGCGCGAGCCAGGCCCTGGCGGCTGCGAAAGCGATCCGTCCGTGACTTGACGCCGGCACGCAGCTGGCGCACGCGAAGCCCATGAGCAACAGATCCCAACGCGCGGCGCTGACCGTCCGCAATGCGACAGCGGCAGATATTCCCGCCATCATCTCGCTGTCGGCCCGCGCCTTTCCGGGCATGGGCGTCTATCCGCCCGGCATGCTGAAAGGCCATATCTCGAACTTTCCCGAAGGCCAGTTCGTGGTGGAATATGAAGGCGACCTCGTTGGCTATGCCGCCAGTTTCCGCATCGGCGGAGACATCGCCCTGAAGCCCCATTCCTGGGACGAAATCACCGCGGGGGGCTATGCCTCGCGCCACGATCCCAATGGCGAGTGGCTCTACGGTATGGAAGTCTGTGTCGATCCGGATCGCCGGCGCCTGCGCATCGGCCAGCGGCTTTACGATGCGCGCCGGGAATATTGCGAGGCCGAATACCTCAAGGGTGTCGTCTTCGGCGGACGCATGCCCGGCTGGCGCAAGCGGAAGAAGGATTATCCCGATCCCTTCGACTATGTGCAGGCCGTGCGCGACAAGAAGGTCGTCGACCCGATCGTGAACTTCCACCTGCGTATGGGATTTGAACCCATCGGCATGCTCAAGAACTATATGCCCTATGATGCCGACAGCGGCGGCTGGGCGACGCATATGGTCTGGCGCAATCCTTATGCCGAGGAGCTGGAATCCAAGTCCACGCTGTCCCACGGCCAGAAGGAATCGGTGCGCGTCGCGACAGTGCAGTTCCAGCAGCGCATGATTTCCAGCTTTGACGAGTTCATCTCCAATATCGAGTATTTCGTCGACGTCACGGCCGATTATCGCTGCGACTTCGTGGTGTTCCCCGAGCTTTTCACCCTCCAGCTTCTCGCCCTCGAGCCCGAACCGCTCAGCCCGTCCCAGTCCATCGAGGCGCTGACCGCCTATACACCCCGCTTTATCGACGCCATGCAGCAGATGGCGATCAGCTACAATATCAACATTATCGGCGGCTCCCACCCGACCCGTACCGATGACGGCGAGATCCAGAATGTCGCCTATGTCTTCCTGCGCGACGGCTCGGTCCATTCTCAGGAAAAGATCCACCCGACCCCGAATGAGCGCCACTGGTGGGCCATCCAGGGCGGCGACGAGATCAACACCATCCTCACCGATTGCGGGCCGATCGGCGTGCTGATCTGCTATGACAGCGAGTTCCCGGAACTCTCGCGCCGGCTCGCCGATGAAGGCGCGCGCATCCTGTTCGTGCCGTTTTGCACCGACAATCGCCAGGGCTATCTGCGCGTGCGCTATTGCTGCCAGGCGCGCGCCATCGAAAACCAGCTCTATGTCGTCATGTCCGGCAATGTCGGCAACCTGCCGCGCGTGGAGAACATGGACATCCAGTATGCCCAGTCGGCCATTCTCACCCCCTGCGACTTCCCCTTTGCGCGCGATGGTATCGCGGCGGAAGCCAGCGAGAATGTCGAGACGGTGACCATCGCCGATCTCGACCTCACCGACCTCTCCTGGGCCCGCGCCCAGGGCACGGTGCAGAACCTGCGCGACCGCCGTTTCGATCTCTACAAGACCGTCTGGCGCGACCAGTAGCGGCGTCCGCAGCGCGCAAGGCGCTGCGGCGGTTGCAACTGAAGCTGAGCCTTTCCTTCCGCCCTCCTCCGCAAAGGCGGGGACCATGAGCCGCTGTTTCGGCCGGGAGGTCCCGGTGGCGAGACGGATCCATGGCCCCCGCCTTCGCGGGGGATGGCGGTATTTTGGGGGCTAGCTGGTGTCGAGGATGGCAGGCGGGGACATGGAAATCACCAGGCCATGACGGGCGTGCCAGAGGCTTCCCCCCTCCGAGCGGCTCTGCCGCCAACCTCCCCCGTGAACGGGTGAGGATTCCCCGATCAGAAGGCCCTCCATCTCCCGCCCGGCCTTTGCCAGCACACCGCGCCAGCCCTCCTCCTCCACGCCATGCATATGGCGGTTGAAGGCCGCCCGCTGCGGGCTGAGATCCAGATACACGACATGGATCCAGCCATACCAGGTGATCTCGACCCGCATGCTGGCCCAGCCATGCCCCGCCTCGATCAGCTTGCCGGTCCAGGCCACGAAAGCGCGCAGGCTCAGCCACAGCACCGGCCAGAACAGCGGGTGCACCTTTGAGAAGGGATCGGCGAGCGGGTTCATGCCCGAGAGTGTGCGGGCCGCGGCAAGTGGGTCGGATTTCAAGAGCCGACTCCCCGTGGCTTGACCACGGGGCCCAGCTCTGGACAGGGCGGCGGGAGAGATGGTGGCGCTGGAGCCGGGTGTCGCCGCCGGTACGCCTGTTTCACCTCATGGCACGGTATCGAGGGCAGGCGATGGGCCCCGTGGTCAAGCCACGGGGAGTCGGGGCTGGTAGCCGCTGCCGGAAAAGAGCTACACGCCTCTCTCACCTCGCATCCCCCGCGAAAGCGGGGGTCCATGGGCCGGCCTCGCACCTGCCTCTCCCGGCCGGGACAGCAGTCCATGTATCCCCGCCTGCGCGGGGATCAGCAGCTCTGGGGGCAGGCAGCCTTGAGCTCGATCCATCGCAAAACGCAGTGAAGCGGGGATCAAACAAGGACTTCAGCCCTACTTGCTGTTTCATGTGACGCGCGCAGCGAGGATACGGAGACAGGCAAAAACGCACAGCCCAGGCGTCCCCTCTAACCAGGCCGGGCGTCTGCCGCCCAGGGGATGGGCGGGGCCTCGCTCGGCAGCTCCGCCTTGGGATCCTTCATGAAGGCCAGCATGTCAGCCCAGACCGTTTCAGCCTGAAGATCGCGCAGCAGCATGTGATAGCCATTGGCGTAATAGGCGGTGCGCGCATGCGGTGGGAACGCCTTTGCGCTGCGCGCCATGGCAGCCGGCGGGATGACGATGTCCTTGGCGCCATAGGTGATGAAGACCGGCACAGAAGGCGGGATCTTCCCGACACGGTCATGGGCGGTCTCCATCAGCGAAACCACGCCATGGACCTGGTCGACCCGGTTGGCGCGCGTCATGTTGGGATTGGACCAGATATGGCGCAGCATCTCGATATTGTCGGTCGGTTCGATACGGATATAGCGCGGATTGGGCTTTACCACCCATCCCGGGCGCACGCGCGAGGACACCCAAAGGCTTGCCTTGTAGGAAAAGGGCAGCGCGCCCCAGCCGCGAAAGCCCGGTCCCGACAGCAGCAGCATGTCGGCGTCCGGCACATCGCGGCTGCCGAAGGCCGAGGCCGCGACCGCCCCGCCCATGGAGACGCCCACCACGGCGATCCTCGCGTCCGGATGGCGCGCGCGTGCAAGCTTCACGGCCGTGCGCAGGTCCTCGCGCATCAGCTCCTCGTCCGGCCAGATGCCCTTGTTCGGCGAGCGCCCGAAGCCGCGCTGGTCATAGGCATAGGTGGTCACGCCATGCTCGGCCCACCAGGGCGCGGCGAGGTAAAAGGCCCCGGCCCAGTCATTCATGCCGTGCAGGCCGACAATCACCACCTCCGGCGGCCCGTCCGCCTCCCAGACGGTCAGTCCCAGCTCGGCGCCATCGAAACTGATGAAGCGCTCGCCCTCCACGTCGAACTGCGGCGATACAGGCATGTCCACCTCAAACTGTCCCTGTGTCAGCGGCGTGCAGCCGGGGATCGGCAGTGCCAGCAGGGCAATCAGAGACAGGAGCGTACCGATGCCCGCAAGGCCGGCAAGACCTCGCTTTCGAACCATGGATTGGCCTTGAGCCATGCATTGTTCCTCCAGCTTGGATGCGGTGTTGTGAACATGTAGTCACTGGCATAATCCTTCCAGTGCAGGACTGTCTCCCGCAGCGACTTGCGATAGCGCGCGCCGAGATGCCAGCGCTGGGCATAGCTGCCGACCAGCAAGGTAACCGAGATATTCGGCAGACGCGCAAGCAAGCCCTCGCGCCACTCCTTTGCACAACGCTTCATCGGCGGGATGTCTGCGCCCTTCCGGTCATAGCCGGGAAAGCAGAAGCCCATGGGCACGATGGCCACGCGGCTGGCATCGTAGAATTCCTCGTCCGTCACGCCCATCCAGTCACGCAGGCGCACGCCGGACGGGTCGTTGAACGGCTTTCCGGTGGTGTCGGCGAGGTTTCCCGGCGCCTGGCCCACCACCAGGACACGCGCGCTTTCATGCACCTGGAGGATCGGATTCGGGGCGTTGGGCATGTCCCCGGCGCACAGCCGGCAGGCTCTTATCTTTTCAACATAAGTTGCTAACCCGGCAGACATGGTGGTTAGCCTAGGACGAGGCATGCATCAGAAGAAGGGTCCTCCATGAGTCGCGCTGTCATTCTTGTCCTGGCCATGCTGCCTGCCGCCTTCCCCGCCACCGCCCAGCAACAGGGGACGCCCGTGCAGTGGGAGCGCCCACCCATTCCGGAATATCCCACCAGCGCCGCACAGCGCGGGCTGGAAGGCATCTGCCAGATCTCATTCAGCGTCCGGGAGACCGGCGAGCCCTACAACATAAATGCCACCTGCACCGACAGCGTCTTCACCAGCGCAGCCACACGCGCCGTCGAGCGTGCCCGGGTCGCGCCGAAACTTGCGTATAGGTCGGCAGCCAGCCAGACGCCGCTTATGTATAGTGTGCAGTTCAGACTCGGATAAAGGATCCCGCCCCATGTCCAATGCGCCGAAATCCCATGATGATGACATCGAAGCCGTCGCCTCCGATTGCGAGTTTGTCGACCTGGTGATCCAGCCGCGCGTACGCGATCTTGGCGGCGGGTTCAGGGTGCGCCGCATCCTGCCCTTCCACAAGCGCCGCATGGTGGGCCCGTTCATCTTCTTCGACCATTTCGGCCCGGTCGGCTATGCGCCCGGCGAGGGCTTCGATGTGCGCCCGCACCCGCATATCGGCCTTGCCACCGTGACCTATCTGTTCGAGGGCGCGATTGCCCACAAGGACAATCTCGGCAGCGATCTGGTGATCCGCCCCGGCGCGGTGAACTGGATGACGGCCGGCAGGGGCATCGTGCACTCCGAACGCACCCCGCCGGAAGAGCGCGCGGCCGGACAGAACATGCACGGCATCCAGACCTGGGTCGCCCTGCCCGTCTCGCACGAACAGTCCGAACCGGCTTTCGAGCATCACAGCGCCGATACGCTGCCGGTGTTTGAGCTTGGCGGCGCCAGCATGCGGCTGGTCGCCGGCGAAGCCTGGGGCCATGTCTCCCCGGTACAGTTCCCGCATTCTATCTGGTATCTCGCCGGAGAGGCCCCAGACGGCGCGAGTTTCAACATCCCCGCCGATGCCGCACGCGAACGCGCAGTCTATGTCGCCGCAGGTGAGCTGAAGCTGGGTTCGGAAACCCTTGGCGAGGGCTGCATGGCGGTGCTGGCCGAGGATTGCGACGTGCCGCTGGTCGCTGCGCCCGGCACGCGTTTCCTGCTGGCCGGCGGCGCGCCGATGCCGGAAAAGCGCATTATCTACTGGAACCTCGTCGCCTCCGACCAGTCCCTCATCGACAAGGGCAAGGCAGACTGGCAGGCCAGCATAGATGGCGGCTTCGACGACACTGTCTTCCGTCTGCCAGACGGGGAAACCGAATGGATCCCCGCGCCGGAATGAGGGCATAATCCCCTAGCGCCACTGCGCGCCGGTGATCATCCATTGCGGTTTGAACTCCCCCCAGTCGGGGAAATACAGGTAGACCTGCTTCTGGATGAGGTCGACGCGCATGCGCGCGCCGCGGCCGTCATCGGTCAGCTCCATGAAGTGCTGGTCTTCATGGACCTTGGTCCAGATATAACCGGTCTGCCGGTTTGATGGCATCTCGACTTCCACCCAGGTTTCGGGCGGGCCGGCACTGAGGCGTTCGAACCGCAGGTCCGGGCCGAACATGAAGGAGCGGAAGTCGGCAATGCGCGGCGTGCTGCCGGGCAGCTTTGAGGCCGCCGTGATCTCGCCGACATTCCGGTAATTGTCGTTCTGCAGCATTTTCACCTGGCGCAGGTGAAGATCGATGGCGAGCTGCAGGTCGCTGCCGACCGCGTGCAGATAAACCGACCACTCGTCACGGCCGACTTCCTGGAAGGTCTGCCTCGGCAGGCCATCGTCGCCCATGATCACCCAGAACCCGTCGCGCAGGAAATGCAGGGGTTCATTGTTCCAGGTCACCGACATCACATTCCCGCCGTTGATGCCGGGGAAATGCGCCTGTGGCTCGGGCTGTGGTTGGGGCTGAGGCTGAGGCTCAGGTTCGGGCTCGGGTTGAGGTTCCGCTTCAGGTTCAGGCTCGGGCTGAGGTGCGGGCGCATCGGGTGCGGGATCGGTATCGGTCTGGGGCTGGAGGGCGGGCTCCGACGGCTCCTCAATGACGATCACACCCGACCCGGTCGATCCTGAAAACAAGTCATTGGCAACGGCATAGTAAAGCCCCCCGCCAACAATCAGGATGGCCGCAGCAGCGCCGATCAGCAGGCCGGCCTTGCCCCCCTTCCCGCTGCCGGCGACCGCGTTCTTGTCGCGGTTTTCCAGTGCCGCGCCGGGGGTTGCCAGCGTCACGGCCGGGGAATCGCCGATCCGGCCGCCACCGCTGGGCATGGAGATGGAAACCGGCGGCGCGGCGCCCGGCTGGCGCCCGACCAGATGGGCCACGGCATCCACCGTGTGTTGCCATTCGATCTGGCTGGTATCGCCCTCCCACCCGATCAGGCGCGCAGCCTCGATCTGGCCGAAACCATAGGGCGGCATGACATTGTCGATCAGGATCGGCAGGAGAACCCGGCGCTGCTGGCCAGCATCGGCCTCATCGAGCACCCACTGGGATTCGATCGACTTCTGCGACCACACCACGATCACGCATTTGGCGGTCTGCAGCGCGGCGCCGATCACCTCGCGATAGGTCCGCCCGGGAGGAATGCGGTGGTCCCACCAGACCTCGTATCCGGCCTGGGCGAGCGCCTCTGCAATGAGGCGTACGCGATCCACGTCCTCTTTCTTGTAACTGATGAAAACTTCGGTCATGGAATCCCTCCCCGGCGCGCGACGATGCACCAGCACGCCGAGTAAATCCAGTGACTTACAGCCACGCCTGCTTGATGGCCGAGCGCCGGGACGATAACACCGCTGGCAGACGCAATCCGATCAGAGAGCCCCATGTACAAGTCCCTCAGCGCGCTCAGTGCCATTCTCCTGCTCGCCGCCTGCGCAGGCGACACCGCAGCCCCTGCCGATCAGACCTCAGGCTCTGCCGAAAGCGAGGCAACCGCCCACCTGCTCCTGCCCCTTCCCGAGGCCACCAGCCCGGAAATCACCGAGGAAGACCTGGCGGTGCGCATCGAGGCCCTGGCCGACGATGCGTTCGAGGGCCGCGGCCCCGGCAGCGAGACTGGCGAAAAGGCGGCGGAATGGATCGCTGCAGAGATGGAACGCATCGGGCTGGAGCCGGGCGGCGAGAATGGCACCTGGTACCAGACCGTCGGCATGGTCGAACAAAGCATCGACGAGACCTCATCGAGCCTGACCTTCTCCGGCGGCAATTCCGGGCGCGACTTCCCGACAACGCTCAAGGAAGACTCCGTGATCTGGACCAAGCATCAGGACCAGACCGATATCTCCTTCCAAGACTCCGAAATGGTCTTTGTCGGCTATGGCGTCGTCGCGCCGGAATATGGCTGGGACGACTATGCCGGCCTGGATGTCGAGGGAAAGACGGTTGTCATGCTGGTCAACGATCCCGGCTTCGCGACCGAGGATCCCGAGCTCTTCAAGGGCAAGGCGATGACCTATTATGGCCGCTGGACCTACAAATATGAGGAAGCCGCGCGTCAGGGCGCCACGGCGGCCATCGTGGTGCACGAGACCGCCCCGGCCGCCTATGGCTGGGACGTGGTGGCAAATTCGTGGACCGGCGCGCAAGCTGATCTCGTGCGCGCCAATGGCGGGGCCGACCGTGCCCTGCTGGAAGGCTGGATCACGGTCGAGACCGCGCGCAAGCTCTTCGCCGAAGCCGATCTCGATTTCGAGGAGATGAAGTTCGAGGCCAGGCAGCGCGGCTTTACCCCGATCGACATGGGCGGGCTGACCGCCCGCGGCGAGATCCACCAGACCGTCACCGAGGCGACCTCGCGCAATGTGATCGGCGTCCTGCCGGGCACCGAAGCGCCCGATGAGTACATGCTGTTCACTGCTCACTGGGACCATCTCGGCAAGAAGTCCGAAGAACGCACCGGTGCGGCAGGCGAGGATTTCTACCGCGACGACATCTTCAATGGCGCGGTAGACAATGCCACCGGCTCTGCGGCCCTGCTCGACATCGCCGAAGCCATGGCCGCCTCAGAGCATCCTCGCTCGGTGCTTTTCCTGTCAGTGACGCTGGAAGAATCCGGCCTGCTCGGCTCGGCCTATTATGCCGAGAACCCGACCGTACCGATGAACCAGATCGTGGCCGGCATCAATATGGACGGCATGCTGCCCCTGGGCCGCTCGAAGGATATGGTGGTCGTGGGCTATGGCGCCTCGCAGCTGGAAGATCGCCTGGCCGCCGTGCTGGAAACCCAGGACCGCGTGATTCAGCCCGATCCGAACCCGCAGGCGGGCTATTTCTACCGCTCCGACCATGTCTCCTTTGCCAAAGAGGGCGTGCCCATGCTCTATGCCGATGGTGGTCAGGACCTCCTGGAGGGCGGTGAAGCTGCCGGCAGGGCCGCGGCCGAGGTCTATACCGTGCAGCGCTATCACAAGCCGATGGACGAATATTCCGCGAGCTGGGACCTGTCGGGCATGGTCGAGGATATCACCGCGCTCTACACGGTCGGCCGCGATATCGCCGATTCCGCCGACTGGCCGGAATGGTATGACGGCAACGAGTTCAAGGCGATCCGCGAAGCCTCGCTCGCCGAGGCCGGGGAGTAGGCCTTGCTCAGCTACCAGCACGGCTTTCACGCGGGCAATCGCGCCGATGTGCTCAAGCATGCCGTGCTGGACCTGATCCTGCGCGATCTCGCTGAACAGGGCCGCCCCGTCCTGCATGTGGAAACCCATTCCGGCCGGGGCGTCTATGACCTGACAGGTGAACAGTCACGCAAGACCGGCGAGGCCGATGAGGGCGTGCTCGACCTGTTCAAGGCCGATACGCCGCTGCCCGAGCTTTCTGACTGGCTCGACCTGATGCGTGCCCAGTCCAAGAAGGCCTATCCCGGCTCGCCCAAACTGGCCGCGCTGCGGCTGGGCGATCTGGGGCGGTTCATCCTGTTCGAAAAGCACCCGGCGGAATTCGATGCGCTCACCGCCGCCTTCGAGGGCGACAGGCGGGTGCAGATCAAGAAGGCCGATGGCTATTCCGGCGCGCTGAAGCTGCAGCCGCGCAGGGGCGAACAGATGCTGGTCTTCTCCGATCCGAGCTATGAGACCATGGACGATATGGAGGCCCTCGCCGAATGGACCCCGCGCGCCCTGGCCCGCTGGCCCAAGGCCATCGTCGCGGTCTGGCTGCCCCTGTTCAAGGATGAGCGCGAGGCCGAGTTCGGCGCCTTCCTCTCAAGCCTGGAGAGCGGCATTGTTGCCGGGGCGCGCTGGCCGGCGCCCGAGGACAAGGACACCGCGCTGGCCGGTTCCGCGCTGATCGCCTTCCGCGTGCCCCCCCGCCTGCGCAAGGCCGCCGGTGACACGGCACAGGCGCTGGAAACCTACTGGATGGGTGGCTGACGGCAGGCCTTAAGCGACGCGGGTGAGGCGACCCGTGCCGGCGTGGTCTTCGCCATCGGCCGATTTGCTCGTCGGGATGTGGGCGCTGGCCGGCAGCGTCACGGAGGCCGTGACACCCGCGCCGGGACGGCTGGCCAGTTGCATCGAGCCACCATGCAGCTTCACCAGTTCGCGCGCCAGGGTGAGGCCAAGGCCGGTACCGGAGAACTCCCCGCCTGTCGCCTCCCCGCTCTGGTAGAAAGGCTCGAACACGCGCTCCAGCTCATCGGCGGCGATGCCCGGGCCGAAGTCACGCACCGTGATGATGACGCCTTCTTCCTCGCGCAGGAAGGCGCGGATCACCAGGCGCGGCGGGTTGCCGCCGAACTTGATGCCGTTGGAGATAATGCTCATCAGCACGCGGCGGAAGGCGGCCTCGTCGACGACGATATCACCGACATTGCGGGCCACCGAAATGTCGATGCCGCTGAGATCGGTCACGCCGTGGAACTGAGCCGACAGGCCGACCGCCTTGGTCAGCAGCTCGCGCACATCATAGGGCTGCGGATCGTGGATATAGCGGTCCGAGCCGACCTGCGAGAATTCGATGATGTCGTTGATCACCGTCAGCAGGTGCTCGCCGGCATTCAGGATGGAATCGGCATACTGGCGCATCTCGCTGGCCGTCACCACGATCTTGGAATCCGAAGACATGATCTGCGAGAAGCCGTTGATGATATTCAGCGGCGCGCGCAATTCCTGGCTCATTGTGTTCAGGAAACGCGCTTTCGCCGCGTCGGCTTCCTCAGCCTCGCGACGGGCGGCGATCAACTGGTGCTCGCGGTGTTTCAGGCGCGAGACATCCTTGTGAATACTCACCGTTCGCCCGTCTGCCGTGGGCATGATCGACCTGAGCACCCATGTTCCCTCACCGACCCTGTGGCCCCTGCCATCGCTGCCATCATCCAGGCCGACGCCATCGGGGAACCATTGGCGATACTTGGAGTTCGCCATGGTGATGCGACCGTCCTTGTCATAGACGGCAAAGCCATCGTCGATCGACTCGATCGCATCGAACAGGTTGCGGCGGGCATCCTTGGCATCCGACCAGGAGCGCACATTCTCCTTCAGCTGCGCCTCACTCTGGAAGCCGCCAAGCACGAGGGCCAGGATCAGGATGAAGACCAGTGTCGAGGTCATCACGCTGATTGTGGAGTCCTGGAACATGAAGAAAACCGAATTGGTGACCAGGCATGGCAGGGCAAACCGCAGTGCGATCCGCGGCCCGGATGAAGTCAGGGCAAAGAATCCCGTGGCCATCCCGATGACCACGAGGAAGACGAAGAAGCTAGACAGCAGGCCGGCGTCACGGGTCAGGAAGACAGAGCTGCCCCACAGCGTACCGAGGATCAACCCTGACAGCTCGGCGCGTTTGAGGTAACGTCCGGAAACATGCTTGGGCAGGGTGCGTCCGCGCGCCTGCGCATACATGTAGAACAGGAACACCGCCGAGATCAGGACCAGGGCGTACCAGATCCAGGCATAGATCGACGGCGCCGACATCAGAACGATACCGAAGATGGATGTGCCGTTCGCGATACTCACACCGCCGGCGAGCGCCGAGATGCTGGACAGCTGGCGCTGCTGTTCCCGCAGGACCGCATTGTTCGATTCAATGCGGCTTCGCGTCAGTGGCGCGAAGCAACTGATGAAATCGCTGAACGGGGAAAATGCGGACATGTACGTCCTATAGGTGAGCCGACTTAATATTCCGGCGAACAGAAAGATAAAAGTTTACCTATCTGCCAGTAAGGTCTCGGCAAGGTTTATGAACTGCAATAGAGCTGAGGTATTCGTGCGTAGTACACGTAGTAAGGAAAGCAGGTCGCGTGTCTAGGATTGCCGTCGTGGGCGGAGGGCCGAGCGGGCTCAGCCTCGCCAAGCTCCTGACGGAGCAAGGTGCCCGGGATATTACCATTTTCGAGGCCGGAGAGCGCCCGGGCGGGAAGTCCTGGACACTCTACGATGGCGCCGCCGTGGCCGAAATGGGAACCTGCTACACCACCCTCTCGCACTGGGTGGTAAAACGCTGGATGCGCGAGAAGGGAATACACCTGGAGCGCAATGGCAAGGTGCTGTTCGACGGCACCAACTTCATGAAATACGTTAATCAGGGCGGGGGTCCGCCCTTCGCCATCCAGGCCCTCAGATATTTCTGGGATGGCGCCAGCCTGCGGCGCCGCCTGGCCGCGCCAAATCCGAGCCAGGAGACCATTGACGAGGCGGCCATGTCGATCCTCGACTGGCTGCGTGCGCGCAAGCTGCCCAAGGTGGAGATGTTCCTGCACCGGATCATCACCATCATGGGCTATGGCTTCCTGGACGAGACCCCGGCGGTGCAGGCCCACCGCTGGTGCGATATCGTTCTGTTCGTCTCCGGGGCGCTGAACCAGCTGCATATGCCGGTCGAGGGCTGGTCGGAGTTCTGGCGCAGGCTCGCCGAAGACCTGGATGTGCGTCTCAATTGCCCGGTCCAGCATATCGAGCGCGGCAATGATACAATATGGATCACCTCGCCGGAAGGGCGCGAACAGTTCGACTGGGTGGTCTGCGCCATGCCGCTGGATGAGTTCGCACCGTTGGTGGAAACGCCCACCGACGCGGAGAGTTTCGTGAACCAGTCCGTGCAGTGGCAGGGCTATTCCACGGCGCTGATCGCTTCGGACAACTGGTTCGAGGACTGGCATGTGGAAGGCTACAGCGACACGGTCGTTCCCGGCGCGCGGCTCGGCCGCCTGGTCGGGGCGCGGCGCGAGACCTATGAAGCCGATCTCGGCGGGCACCTCTATGTCACCGGACAGCTCTCACGCGGCCTGACGAATGACGAACTTCGCGAAATCGCCGTGGCCGAGCTGGAAGCCAGGGGCGTGAACGTCACCAACTTCGTGTTGCAGAAAAACTGGAAATACTTTGCGCAATACTCCATGGAAGCTGTCCGCAACGGTTTGCTGGGAGTGATGCGCAATATGCAGGGGCAGCAGAATACCTGGTATACGGGCTCGACCTTTTCCTTCGAAGCGGTCTCCCATATTTCCAATTTCAATGTCCGCCTGGCCAAGCAGATGGTCGCCACGTCGACCTCCATGCCTGCATCCAGGCAGCAGCCGCAATGAACCTGTTCTTCCGACTGATCATCCTGATCATCCGCAATCTCACCGTCGCAAAGCCGATCGATTATCTCGAGCCGGCGACACTGAAGTTCAAAGTCTGGATCACCGACCAGGATGCCTTCCAGCACATGAACAATGCCATCTACATGTCGATTGCCGACCTGGCGGTGATAGATCTGTTGATGCGCACGGGCGTGGCCAAGAACATGCGCAAGAACGGCATCTCCCCGGTCGTGGTCCACAAGAGCTGTACTTACCTGAAAATGCTCAAGTTTCCTCAGGCCTATGAGGTCCGCAGCCGGTTCACCGCCTGGGACGGATCCTACATCTTTTTCGAGCATCTCTTTGAGCGGAACGGCAAGCTGCATGCGCGCGCCGTGACGGTCGGGCGCCTGGTCGGCCGGCGCGGCAAGCACCCCACGGTGCAGGAAGCCATGGAAACGCTCGGCTGGGAGAACGTGCCGGAAAGCCCCCCGCTTACCGAAGACGAACAGCGCCTGCTGGCCGCCATCCGCGCCGAACGGGCTGCCACCAAGTCGGCACCCGAAGCCTAGCGCCCGCCAGCACCAGGCTTGCCGCTCGGCCCGCGATCGCCGAACCACCAGAGCGTTGCAGCTGTCGCAGCGAATGTCGCCGTCTCGGTGATCTCGGCCCGCCCGGCAAGGTCGGCCTGGAAGAAGATCGCCGCGGAGATCAGCCAGAGCAGAAAGGTCAGCACCGGGCGCGTGAGCCCGCGCACCGCGTCGACCCATTTATAGGAAGACGCGATGGCCGCCTCTGCCGCCATGGAGGCCGAGAGCCCTTCCCAGCTGCCGCGTGTATCCGTCAGCGCCAGCTCGGCCTCGGTCTCCTGCGCGTCGGCGCGCATCTGCAGCTCCAGAAGCGCCGATTCATGGCCCCAGCGAGCCCGCTCATGCGCCTGCTCCTGCCGGCGCTCGAAAAAGGCCGCGGTCCGGCCCAGCGCCGTACCGAGCAGGCCGAATATCCCGCCCCCCGCCGCGCTGGCGGCCACTCCCATCAGGTCTGCCATAGAGGTTCGCTCCCGCGATAGAACCAGCGCGCCGGACGCGCGCGCCGGTCGAGATGAAGGAAGGTCCGGGCAAGGCCGAGCCCCGTGAAGCCGAGCAAAACTGCGGTCTCCAGCAGGGCTTGGCGGTCATGTCCGGCAAGGGCGATGTCCACCGCCAGACGCTTGTGCTGGCTTGCCGGCGCGCCGCCGACGGCCGCGTTCCACAGCGCGCAACGGTGGCCCGAGGTGATGACAAGCGCCCTGCCCGCCCGCCCGCGCAAAGCCTCCAGCGCATCCAGGAAGTCCGGATCGTGCCAGTACTCGCCGGCGCAGAACCGGCCGCTACAGCGGCAGGCCAGCTCACGGATGCTGAAATGCGGCCAGCGCCAGTCTGCGATTCGGCTGATTGCGGCGGATCTGTCGGCGAACAACATGCCGGCCAGTCTGGGCATGGCTCAGGCCGGTCGGATAGGTGCCGGTTTATCCGGCGGACGTCAGTCTTCCTGCTTGCCCATGGCCGCGAGCACGGCGGAAATGGCAAAGCCCGCGCCGGCGACGATATAATTCATCGCCATGCGCGAACCGGGCTCGACCTGAAAATAGGTATAGACGGCCAGCACAATCGACACCGTGATCAGGATGATGATTGCGATGTGCCGACCGTTCATGACCTCTATCCCCCTGTTTCGATTGTCTTGCGCGAGAAGGCACGTCCCGCCTGCAGCGCCGCAATCGCACCATGATACTCATGATCGAGCTGGTCGACAAACTCTGCGACGGACATGCGCGACTTCACCGCGCCGACGCCCTGTCCGGCGCCCCAGATATCCTTCCACGCCTTGGCCTTGGTATTGCCGCCCGAGCCGAAATTCATCTTCGACGGGTCGCTGACCGGCAGGGCGTCAGGGTCGAGCCCCGCCGCCTCGATGGACTGGCGCAGATAGTTGCCGTGCACGCCGGTAAAGAGGTTTGTGTAGACGATATCCTCGGCCCTGCCCTCGACAATCCCGTCCTTGTAGCCCTCATTGGCATTGGCCTCGTGGCAGGCAATGAAGGCCGAGCCGATATAGCCGAAATCCGCGCCCATGGCCTGGGCGGCAGCGACCGCGCCGCCATTGGCGATGGCCCCCGACAGGGCGAGCGGGCCGTCGAAGAACTCGCGAATCTCCTGGACCAGCGCAAACGGGGAAAGCCGGCCGGCATGGCCCCCGGCGCCCGAGCAAACCGCGATCAAACCGTCTGCGCCCTTTTCCAGAGCCTTCCGGGCAAAACCGATATCGATGATGTCATGCATAGTGATGCCACCATATGAGTGGATGGCATCATTGACCTCCACCCGGGCCCCCAGGGATGTGATCACCAGCGGCACCTTGTACTTCACGCACATCTCGACATCGTGCTCGAGCCGGTTGTTGGACTTGTGCACGATCTGGTTGACCGCAAAGGGCGCGGCCGGGCGGTCGGGGTTCTTGGCGTTATGGTCTGCCAGCTCGCTGGTGATCCGGTCGAGCCAATCGTCCAGCTGGGCTTCCGGGCGCGCGTTCAGCGCCGGAAAGCTGCCGATCACCCCGGCCTTGCACTGGGCAATGACGAGTTCCGGGCTGGAAATGATGAAGAGCGGTGAGCCGATCACCGGCAGGCGCGTATTCTGAAGGACTGGCGGCAGGGCCATGACACTCCCCTATGATTTGTCTGGTCTTTGCTCACAGGTAGCCAATGCGGCGTTGAGGGCAAGGGCGCCGCAGGGTCAACCCTGCCCGGCTGGCCTCACGACAGTGCCCCTTCATTTGCCTGGGTGCGTTGCGGTAACACGAGGTCATGCGTCAGAATGAGCCCGGGCGTGCTCTTGACGCTCGCGTAAGGAGACGTCCTATTCGGCCCAGATTGACGGGAAGACCATATGGCCGACGACATTCTCTCGCTGTCGAGCGAATTTGAAACTGCCAGCGAAGCCGATTGGCTGACCGCTGTTGAAAAGGCCCTGAAGGGCAAGGGTGCGGACACGCTCGTAAAGTCGCGCCCCGGCGATCCTGATATCCGCCCGCTTTACCGCGAGACAGATTTCCCGTCCGCGACCGATCCGCTCGGCCAGCCCGGCACTGCGCCGTTCCTGCGCGGCCCGGCGGCGGAGCGCGATGCCTGGCTGCCCTGGGATATCCGCCAGGCCTTCACCCATCCCGATCCGGCGACAACGAATGCCGAAATCCTGCGCGACCTGGAACGCGGCGTCAGCTCCATCGAGCTGAAGCTCGACTGCACCGGCGAGACCGGCGTCTCCATCACCGGCGCCGAACGGCTGGCCGCCGCGCTTGAAGGCGTGGATGCCAGCATCGCCGCCATCGCCCTCGACCATGGCGGCGGGACCGGTGCACGTTCGGCTTCCCTGCTGGCCGTCTGGGCCGAAAGCCAGGCTGAACCGAAAGCCCAGAAGCTCGCCTTCAATATCGATCCGCTCGGCGCGCTGCAGCGCACCGGCGAGATCGAGAACGGTCTGGACAATGCCTTCCGCCGCTGCGCGGGCCTCACCGAAACGCTCGCCCTGCGCTTCCCGCTCTCGACCTGCCTGCGCGTGGATGCCCGTCCTGTGCATGAGGCTGGCGGTTCGCGCGCACAGGAACTCGGCGCGCTCATCGCTCACGGCGTGGATACGCTGCGCCGGCTCGACGCGCTCGGCGTGTCGCCGGAGCTTGCCGCCCGGCAAATGCTGTTCACGCTGGCCGTGGACGCCAATTATGGCGTGGAGGCCGCCAAGCTGCGCGCGGCACGCCGGCTCTGGGCGCGCTGTCTGGAAGCGCTCGGCATTGAGGGCCAGCCCATGCTGCTCCAGGCTGTCACTTCCGCGCGCATGCTGACGCGCTATGATGCCTGGGTGAACATGCTGCGCGGCACCGGCGCCTGCTTCGGCGCGTCGATTGGCGGAGCCGATGTCATCACCGTGCGCCCGTTCAACGAAGCGCTGGGTGTGCCGGACGAACTTGGCCGGCGCGTGGCCCGCAACACGCAGATCATCGCCATGGAAGAGTCCAATCTCGGCAAGGTTGCCGATCCGGTTGGCGGCGCCTGGTTTGTCGAGACGCTGGGCGAGGAGATGGCGGAGGCCGCCTGGGCCGAGTTCCAGGCCATCGAGGCCGAAGGCGGCTATGGCGCGAGCCTGATGAAGGATGCCTTCCAGCACCGCGTCGCCGAGGTGCGCGCCGCCCGCATGAAGAATATCACGAAACGCAAGGTGGAGATCACCGGCGTGTCGGCCTTCCCGTTGCTCGACGAGGTCGAGGCGCCCGTGGCCGAGGTCGAGTTCTCCGAAGGCCGCGAGAGCGTGGATGCCGGCGCGCTCAACACGCTCCTGCCCTCACTGGCGCAGGTCGAGGCCGAAGACAGCCTGGCCGAGCCCTTCACCCCAGTCCGCCTCGCCGAACCTTTCGAGCGCCTGCGCGACCATGCACTGAAGGCCGAGGCAAAGACCGGCAAGCGCCCGGCCATTTTCCTCGCCACGCTCGGGCCCCTGGCCGAGCATACGGCGCGCGCGGACTTCGCCCGGAACTTCTTCGCCGCCGGCGGCATTGAAGCCAAGACCGCGCCCGTCCCGCCGGAAAACCCGGCAGGCCTCGTCGCAGCCTGGAAGGCCTCCGGCGCCCGCCTCGCCGTGCTCTGCGGCAGCGATGCACGCTATGGCGAAGAGGCCGAAGCCGCCGCAAAGGCCCTGAAAGAGGCCGGCGTGCAGCGGCTCTATCTCGCCGGCCGGCCAGGGGACAGTGAAACAGCCGTCCGCGAGGCGGGCGTAGACAGCTTCATCCATGTCGGCGTTGATGTGGTAGCCGCGCTGGAACTGGCGCACACGGAATTGGGGGTAAGTTCATGAACAAGGCCATGACGTGCGCACTTGGCGCAATCGCACTTCTCACAGTATCAGGATGCACGGAGAAAACTTCGCAAGTGGCTGAGTATCCCGCCATGATCCTGGGCAACTGGGAGTGCGACTTCCGCATGAACGAAGACGGCATGAAGATGAACGGAACGCTGGAGGCGGTTTATCGGCGCGACGGGACCACCACCGGAACGGGCGAATTCAAGATGGAAGTCGAAGGCAACACCTACGACTTCATTGTAACCATGGACGCGACCTATCTGATCGAAGGCGCCATCATAGATGAAACCCTGACCGGCGTTTCACTGGACGAGATGAAAATCGAAGGTCCGATCCTCCAGCAGATCGAGGAAAAGGTCCTGATCTCGCTGATGGAATCGGAAATCGAAGCTGCATTCGCCGATGACGACGTCATCTCATCGCGCATCGATGTGCTCAACCAGAACACCTTCAAGTATACTGACCTGGATGAAGGCACCCAGGAATCCTGCAAGCGGGTCAGTTAGGCCACGGAGACAAGTACAATGACCACCGTGTTCCCGGACTTTACGAAACTCGATCTCGGCAAGCCGGCCTCTGGCGGCGCGCCGGCCAGTGGCGCGGCCTGGGAAACCCCTGAAGGCATTCCGGTGAAGCCCGCCTACAGCGCGGCCGACACTGCGCCGCTCGACTGGCTCGACGATTTCCCCGGCCTCGCGCCCTTTGGCCGTGGCCCCTACCCGACCATGTACACCCAGCGGCCCTGGACGATCCGGCAATATGCCGGCTTTTCCACCGCCGAGGATTCCAACGCCTTCTACCGCCGCAACCTCGCCGCGGGACAGAAGGGCCTCTCGGTCGCCTTCGACCTGGCCACCCACCGGGGCTATGACAGCGATCATCCCCGCGTCGTCGGCGATGTCGGCATGGCGGGGGTGGCCATCGATTCCATCTACGATATGCGCACGCTGTTTTCCGGCATCCCGCTGGACCAGATGTCGGTCTCGATGACCATGAACGGCGCCGTGCTGCCCGTCATGGCGCTCTATATCGTGGCCGCCGAGGAACAGGGCGTGTCCGCTTCCAGCCTCTCCGGGACCATTCAGAACGACATTCTGAAAGAGTTCATGGTGCGCAACACCTATATCTATCCGCCCAAGCCGAGCATGCGGATCATCTCCGACATCTTTGCCTATACCTCGCAAAACATGCCGCGCTTCAACTCGATCTCGATCAGCGGCTACCATATGCAGGAAGCCGGCGCGACGGCGGATCTGGAGCTGGCCTACACGCTCGCCGATGGCATCGAGTATATCCGCGCTGGCGTGGCCGCGGGCCTTGATGTCGACGCGTTTGCCCCGCGCCTCTCCTTCTTCTGGGCGATCGGCATGAACACCTTCATGGAAGTCGCCAAGATGCGCGCCGCGCGCCTGCTCTGGGCCAAACTGGTGAGCGAGGAATTCTCTCCGAAGAGTTCCAAGTCCATCTCCCTGCGTACCCACAGCCAGACGTCCGGCTGGTCGCTCACCGCCCAGGATGTCTATAACAATGCGATCCGCACCTGCCTGGAAGCCATCGCGGCCGCCGGCGGGCAGACCCAGTCGCTGCACACAAACGCCTTCGACGAAGCCCTCGCCCTGCCGACGGACTTCTCCGCCCGCATTGCGCGCAACACCCAGCTCTTCCTGCAGCAGGAAGGCGGCGCGGCGCAGACCATCGACCCCTGGGGCGGCTCGTATTATGTCGAACGCCTCACTCACGATCTCGCCGCCAAGGCGCTCGGCCATATCGCCGAGGTCGAGAAGATGGGCGGCATGGCCAGGGCCATCGAGGAAGGCATCCCGAAACTGCGCATCGAGGAAGCCGCCGCCAACACCCAGGCGCGCATCGACAGCGGCGCGCAGACGGTGGTCGGCGTGAACAAGTTCCAGCTCGATGAGGATGAGGATGTGCCGGTTCTGAAGGTGGACAATGCCACCGTGCGCCGGATGCAGCTCGACAAGCTCGCGCGTCTGAAAGCAGAGCGCGATGAAGGCCAGGTGACCGCCGCGCTGGATGCCATCGCCAATGCCGCCGCCGGCACCGAGGGCAACCTGCTCGCCCTCGCCGTGGAAGCCGCGCGCGCCAAGGCCACGGTCGGGGAAATCTCCGAGGCCGTCGAGCGCAGCCAGGGCCGCCACAAGGCCGTGATCCGCTCGATCCAGGGCGTCTACGGCGCCGGCGTCGCGAAAGACGACAAGGCGGCGGCAGCGCGCGACAAGGCTGAGTCCTTTGCCAAGACCCATGGACGCAAGCCGAAAATCTATATCGCGAAAATGGGCCAGGACGGTCATGATCGCGGCCAGAAGGTCGTTGCCTCGGCGCTGATGGACCTTGGCTGGGACGTGGAAATCGGCCCGCTCTTCCAGACGCCTGAAGAAGCCGCCAAGGCCGCCCGAGAAGCCGGCGTGGACATTGTCGCGGCCTCCTCGCTCGCGGCGGGCCACCTGACCCTGGTGCCGGAACTGAAACGCGCGCTCGGCAATGAAGGCGCGGTGGCGACCCGCATCATGGTCGGCGGCGTCATCCCGCCCGGCGATTTCGACGCCCTGCGCACCGCCGGCGCCAGCGCCATCTTCCCGCCCGGCACCGTCATCGCCGACAGCGCCATCACCATGCTGGATTTTCTTGAAGATGACGGCGGCAAGGGCGTGGCGGCGGAGTGAGAGGGGTTGTGATCAGACCAAACACTTTAGGCTCCATCGCCTTGATGGCGCTGCTCACAACGGGATGCGTCAAAGGCACAACACCCACATATACAACAGAAATAGAGGGCTCCGCCTTTGAAGTCCGGGTCTCTTATTCAACCTCGTATGACAATGGGAGTTCGTCAGGACACTCCACACTGATCGAACGGGTGATTGAAGTCAGCGATGATGGGATCGTTGTTGAATTCGACTTTGCAGAACAGACTTCTGACTCCGCCAAAGCACGTGAGTGGCGTTATCCCGCTCGGCTGCTAGTGACGAACGATGGGGAAGTCGAACTCGTCAATCCCGATGAACTGGCCGAACGGAATCGCAATTGGAGAAATCAGGCAGGCTTTGATAAATCAGCTTGCGGTCAATGGTACTTCACTTGGAACGCCTTCAAAATAGAATGCGACCCCTATTCTGTTGTTAGTGAACTAGAGTCTTATAATCTCCATTTGCCAAACATTCATGAAGGCATTGAATTCTCAGAGCCGGGAACACTTCACCCTCAAACATTAGAGTTGGCAGAAGACGTTCCGACAACTCTGGTTGCGACCTTCGAACTAGACCCGGAAGCCATTCGGATGGATCGCGCCGAAGAGGATGTTATCACCGCGCAAATAGTGGGGCCTCGTGACCTCACACTTGAAGACGCATTGTTGGACCGAGAATCCGAAGAAGTTCGGGGCACACTCAAAACGACATTGGAACTTGACGGGAATAATCGAATTACAAGTCGAACACGGGTCACGGTCATTTCCATCGAATTTGATGATGGCACGAACGAGCGAATGACAAGCAGGGTAACGACTCACCGAAGACTACTTTCTGAAGATTGAAGGATTTCCTGCCCTGCCCAGACTAAACTTGAGTGGCTGATATCGTCATCCATCGGAAAGGTACGCGATCAGGTTCGAGCAAGTTCAAGGCTAGCAATTTCAGCAGAATCCAACAGAAATCACGCTTGGATTTTATCGTGCCCGTACGGTGATATGAAGCTAGCTGCCAAGTGATTTTATCTACTCTGAAACGTGCCCGCTTTCCCGTCGCCGCGCTGGCCGTCGCCGGCCTTGCTTTGCCCATCATCGCCTCTTTCTTCACCACGCTGCACTGGACGGTGGACTGGATCGCACTGTTCCTCAAACCGGCGCTGATCGGGCTCGGGCTGGTCGGGCTCGGCCTTGCCGCGCTGGTGCGGTGGCGGAGTGCCGGCCGGAAGATGGCGGGGCTCGCGGCGCTCGCCTTCGTCCTTTGTGCATTTGGGTTTCCCCTGCTGGGCGGCAGCACCTCGCTATCGCCGGAGCAGGAGACCCAAGCCCTCACCGTCTACCAGCACAATGTCTGGGCCGGAAATCTCAATGGCGCCGCAATTGCCGAACAGATCCGCGCGCTCGACCCAGATATCGCCGTGCTGATTGAAGCCTCGCAATATTACGGCACGGGCGAAGATTTTGACGGCCTCGCCGACACCTGGCCCTGGCAGGTCAAGGATGCCCCCAGCCCGGCACGGCAGGCGCGCCTGCGTATCGTTTCGAAATACCCCATCTCCGACGCGCAGATCTTCCGCGATGAGGCCACCGGCATCTCCGTCGCCGCCGCGCGCGTGGACGGGCCCTTCGGCCCGCTGACCGTGATGGGCCTGCACTTCACACGGCCCTGGCCCTATGACTGGCCGAAAAAGCAGATGGAACAGCTCGCCGTCGCGGCGTCCATTCTGGAAAGCTATGACTGCCCGTGCCTGGTGGTCGGCGATTTCAACTCCCCACCCTGGGGGCGCCTCGCGCGCACGCTGGAAACCCGCTTTGACTTTCACCACCTGCCACTCGGCTGGCGCGGCACCTGGCATGAAGCCCTGCCGGAATTCATCGGCATCCCCATCGATCTCAGCTTCGCGAGTGAAGATCTCGCCTTCGGGCCGGCTCAGGTCCTGCCCCCGGCTGGGTCAGACCACCGCGCCGTGCTATTTCAGGTCGCGCCCACAGACCCGGCGCGCCCTGGCTGAGGCCCTAAATGTCCGACGCTGCTCTCACCTCCCTCTCCGGGTATGGTCTTTGAGAAGGCCTGCGCCGCCAGAGCTTGCAAAGCGTGACCTTCATACCGATATTCGATAAATATCCACTGGAGTGAAACACGATGCTCACAACCACTACCCACCAGATCGAAGGCCGCCACATCACTGCTTATAAAGGCATTGTTGCCGGCGAGGTCATTATCGGCGCCCATCTCGGCAAGGACATCCTGGCCAGCTTCACCAATATCGTCGGCGGGCGCTCGGAAAGCTATGAAAGCACCATCCGGGAATCGCGGGCCGGCGCGCTGGAAGAGATGACGCGCGAAGCCCAGAAGCTCGGCGCGAACGCCATTGTCGGCCTGAAATTCGACTATCAGGTCATCGGCCAGAACGGCTCGATGATGATGGTGGCTGTCTGTGGCACGGCGGTTGTGCTGGAATAGGCGCGATGGCGAGCGACGCGGAATATGCCGAGCGGATGCTGGAGGTGGCCCGGGCCACCTTCGCCGCCCTGCCGCTGGAGATGCGCGAGGCGGCCGGCCGGGTGAACACCCGCGTGGAGCCCTTTGCCGAGCCCGAAGTGCTCGCCGATTTCGGGATCGAGAATCCCTACCATCTCACCGGCCTCTATCACGGCGTGCCGCTCACCCATGAGAGCGTCACTTTCCCGAGTGTGGAGGCCCCCACAATCTTTCTCTATGCCGAGCCGATCCTGGCCGAATGGCGCGCGCGCGGCGATGTCAGCCTGGAGGAGCTGGTCGCGCATGTCTTCATCCACGAGCTCGGCCACCATTTCGGCTATTCCGACGAGGAGATGCATGCCCTCGTCGATGGCGAGGATTAGCGACCCTTCCCTCCCGGGCCCGGCTCGTCCAACATGACCGAAAGGGAGAGATTGATGGACAATTATGCCGATTATGACGGCCTCGGTCTGGCCGCGCTCGTGGCAGCCGGCGAGGTCACGCCGCGCGAGTTGCTCGACGCTGCGGTCAAGCGGGCCGAAGCCGCCCAGGCCGAACTCAACTGCTTTTCCGCCCTCTTCCCGGAAATGGCGCAGGACCAGATCGATGCCGGCCTGCCGAGCGGGCCCTTCACCGGCGTTCCCATTGCCACCAAGGATCTCGCCGTGGCGATAAAGGGTGCACCGCTGACCAATGGCAGCCGGGCCTTTCGTGGCAATGTCGCGGCCTATGACAGCGTGATCACCGAACGCTACCGCGCCGCGGGGCTCACCCTGTTCGGCCAGACCACCAGCCCGGAGTTTGGCCTCACCACCTCCACCGAGAGCCTGCTCTTCGGCGAGACGCGCAATCCGTGGGATGTCACACGCACGTCGGGCGGTTCGTCGGGCGGGGCCTCGGCGGCAGTGGCAGCGGGTGTCATCGCGGTCGCGCAGGCCAGCGATGGCGGCGGGTCGATCCGCATCCCGGCGGCCTGCACCGGCCTCTTCGGCATGAAGCCCTCACGCGGGCGCACGCCCATGGGACCGGCCACGACCGAGGGCTGGAACGGCCAGTCGTGTACACATGTCATCTCGCGCAGCGTGCGCGACAGCGCTGCCCTGCTGGATGCCACCCATGGCCCGGAGCCGGGCAGCCGCTATGTCGCCCCGCCGCCCGACGGCACATTCCTCTCCGCGCTGGAGGCCGATCCGAAGCCGCTCAAGATCGCCCTGTGGGATACAGCGCCGAACGGCACCCGACCCGACGCCGATGCGCAGGCCGGGCTGGATGCGACGCGCGTCCTTCTGGAAGACCTCGGCCATGAGGTCGAGGAAGCCGGGCCGCAAATGGATGGCGAGGCCCTGAGCAAGGGCCTCCTCATGACGGTCTCCGCTGCCGTCGCCATGGTGTTTTCCGCGCGCGAGGACCAGCTCGGCCGCCCGATCACAAGCGAGGAAATCGAACCGATCAGCGCCCAGCTGCGCGAATTCGGCCGTACCGTCCCCATGGTCGTGCTGATGCAGGCTGCACAGACCGCGATCCAGGGCGGGCTCGATTTCGATCATTTCATGCTCGGCGAGGGCTATGACCTGGTGCTCTGCCCCACCCTCTCGCGCAAGCCCGACAAGCTCGGCCTGCTCTCGCTCAACCCGCCCGATCCGGAGGCCTATGGCGTGGCCGTCAGCACCTTCGCGCCCTGGTGCGCCGTCTTCAACCAGATCGGCGCGCCGGCCATGTCCGTGCCGCTGCACTGGACCGATGACGGCCTGCCCATCGGCATGATGTTCGGCGCGCGCTGCGGTCAGGAGCGGCTGCTCTATGCCCTCGCCGGACAGCTCGAGCGCGCCGCGCCCTGGGCCGCCAGGCGCCCACCGGTCTTTGTCGGCTGAGCATAACCCGCGCGGGCGATGCCAGCACGAATCCGGGCAGATAGGATAGGCTGGGAATCAGGATTCAGGGGACAGAGATGATCGTGAAGCAGATGGTGATGGGTATGGCCTGCCTGATGGCGGCTTCATGCGCCATGATGCCGGCCGGTGAGGAGGCGCCGACCGCAACAACGCCTGAGGCCGTGGCAGAGCCAGCACCGCAATCTGCCCCCCTGCCCGGCCGCACGCTCGCCATGTTTACCCCCGGCCCGGACCAGGCCTGCTATGACCGGGACACCCTGCCGTCCACCATGGTGGTCGACACGCACAATCATTTCCGCCCCTTCGGCGGCGCGGCGATCCCGTTCGAGGAAACCGTCTCCTATCTGGAGCGCACCGGTGTTCTCTTCGCGAATGTCTATGGCATCGGCCAGTCGCTGCCGTTTTCCTCCGGCTGTGAGTATTATCTCGACTGCGTCGGCACGCCGGCCATTCCGAGCATGCAGAACGATCTCGCCAATGCCGCGAACCTGATCGATTATGATCCGGAAACCGTCGTCCTCACCCTGTCGATGACCTTTCCCGATCTTGCCCGGCCGCAGCAGATCCCCGACCAGATCGCCCTGCTCGACCGGACCTATGACGGCCTCTTCCGCTGGATGGGCGAGGTGAACCTCGTCAAGCAGGCCCTGATGGGCAATGGCCATGTTGCCACGCCGATGGAAGCCATCCCGGAATGGGCGCCCTTCATGGCGATCCTGCGCGAACGAAACATCCCGCTCGCCATCCACTCCGATCTCGGCTCGGACGAAACCCCCTGGCACTATGCCGGCCTGATGGAAGAGGTGCTGCGCACCTATCCCGACAACACCATCATCTGGATGCATATGGGCCTGTCGAAAGAGCTCACGACCCTGGCGGCCGAAGAGCATATCGCGAAGATGCAGGGCTTCCTCGATACCTATCCCAACCTCTATCTCGACATCTCATGGCGCGTCGTGCCGGATGCCTATTTCGACACGTCGGAGAAGAAGGCCGCCTATGTCGCCTTCTTCAACGCCAATCCCGGGCGCATCCTGACCGGCACCGATTTCGTCGCATCGCATGTGAAAACCTTCGAGGTTTATGAGGAGGAAGTGGCGGTGAACTCGGCCATCCTCGCCGATCTCGATGATGAGGCCTTCCGCCGGATCGCGCTCGGCGAGACCTATTTCCGCATGCTGGACTTGCCTTATCGCGCGCCGGACATATGCAAGGCGCCATGAGCGAGCGACACCCCCATTCCGGCGGCTGCCATTGTGGCGCGGTGAGATTTGAAGCCGACCTGCCCGACGGTTTCGAGGTGGAGGATTGCAACTGTTCGATCTGCGCCAAGAACGGGAATATCCACGTCATCGTTCCGGGTGTGCATTTCCGCCTGCTCAAGGGCGCCGATGCGATGACCGAGTACACCTTCAACACCGGCGCGGCGAAGCACCTGTTCTGCAAGACCTGCGGGGTGAAGAGCTTTTACATCCCGCGCTCCAACCCGGACGGACTTGCCGTCACCTGGCGGTGCCTGGACGACTGGGACAAGCTGAACGTCACCGTGAACCGGTTCGACGGGCAGAACTGGGAGCAGAATGCCGGCACCCTGGCGCACAAGTCGAAGGCCTGACTAGTCCTCGCGCGGGGAGCCTTCCCGACGCCGGTCGCCGAACCGGTCGCGCCGAAAGCGGTCTCTCGTCATCATCGCACTGAGCTGCTGGCGCTGATCCGGCGTCAGTTCGGCCAGCCGCGTGACAATGGCATCCTGGAAAGCCACCTGCAGCTCGCGGTCGACCGCCTGTAAATCGTTCATTGCCTTGCGCACCGCTTCGGGATCATAGGGTTCCTGCGCAATCGCCGCGCCGAGCGCGTTGCGCGCCTCCACACGCCGGCGCAGCCCCTCGCCATTGTCCACCACGACATTGCGGAACATGCCGATCACTGCGCGCCGGTCCTCGGCCGGACCGAGATCGACGATCCCGCGCGCAAGGGCATATTCGCTGCTCATCGGGCCGGGCGGCGGGCGGTCACCCCGGTGGTGCTCGCTGCGATCAGGCCCCTTGCCCGCGAGATAGCCGATCACCAGGCCGACCAGCAGCAGGTTGACCAGGATCGACACGGTCAGCGCCAGCGGGAAGGTTGTGAAGGGCCGGCTCATTCCTGGGGCTCCAGGAAATCGCTGACATCGCTCTGATAGTGCAGTTCCAGGGTCTGCGACATCACTGTATCGAAATCGTCCGGCGCGGGCGCATTGGCGGCGGCCGTACCGAAGCCGACACCGAGGCCAACAAAGAGGCTTGCCATGGCCGCGCCGGTGCGCGCCGGCATGCCCGGCATCTCGAGCCAGCCCAGCCAGCCAGCGCTCTTTTTGCGGACGGGCTTGCGCGCCGGCGCCGCATCGAGGATCGCCGCGGCCAGATGCACCGGCGGTTCGACCTGCGGCAGTTCGGCCAGCAGGGCATCGAGCGCGGCGGCTTCATCCAGCGCCGCCCGCACAGCTTGGCTCGGATTGGCCAGGTGCCGGGCGGCGGCCTCGGCCTGCTCGGCCGGCCAGGCGGCGAGATCGGCGCCATAGGTTTCGATCAGGCGGAGGAGATCGTCTTCCGACAAGGTCATCTGTGTCATGTTCCGGTCTCCCTCTCATTGTCCTGTAACAGGGTTTTCAGTTTGCGGCGGCCACGCGCCAGAAGGCTTTCCATGGCTTCCACGCTGACGCCCATGATTTCGGCGGCCGCGATATTCGTGTGTCCGTCCAGTGCGCACAAGACCAGGGCCTCGCGCTGCCGGTCCGGCAAGGTGTTGATCGCGCTCATGATCCACCCCGCGCGTTGCGACTGGTCGAGACGTTCATCGGGGCGCAGGCCGGGATCGGTGCGCTCGGGCAGTTCGTCCATGACCTGTTCGCGCTTCTTGCGAAAATGGTCGCGGCAGAGATTGAGCGTGACCCGGTGCAGCCAGGTCGAAAACTGTGCGCGCGGTTCCCAGTCGGGCAGGACCTTCCAGGCGCGCAGGAAGGCTTCCTGGGTGATGTCCTCTGCCAGCGCCGCATCCGAGACCATGCGATATGCAAGGTTGTAGACCCGCGGCATGTGCCGTGTGACCAGCGCCGATTGCGCCAGCCGGTTTCCGGCGGCCGCAGCGCGGATATCGTCGAGATCGTCAGCATAGGACACGTCGGAATAAGGCATGCGCGAAAACGGCCGGATGCGAAAGTGGGATACAGCGGGGCCCTTCGCACCCGGCCAGATGGCTGCCTCCCGGGGGGAGGTGAGACAGCCGGGTTCGAACGCAGGTGAGGACTATTCGTCGTCAGGGGTTGCATCCGGAGCATTCGGGCGCTGCCAGCGGTCACCGCGCTCGCCACGCTCACCGCGATGATCCCGCCAGCGCGCACGCATGGCTTCGTGGGTAGCTTCGCGTTCGGCCAGGGTGATCACGCCATCCTCGTCACTGTCGACCATCGAGAACATGTGATCGATCTGCGGGGAGAGCTCGCCATTCGACAGCGTGCCGTCGCCATCCGTGTCGAGATGCTCGAATATTGCGGCATGGCGCTCGGCGCGCTGCTGGACCTCACGGGCCTCTGCAGCGGCAGAGAATTCCTCGGCGCTGATCAGGCCGTCACCATCTGTATCAGTGGCGGCAAAGCGCTCGGCGCGCACGGCATCGACTTCCTCGCGGCTGATATCGCCATCGCCATTGGTGTCGAGGGCTTCCATGCGCTCACCGGGATTGTGGCGTGGGCGGTTCTGGTCGGCCGAAGCGATCAGGGGCAGGCTGGCAAAGCCGAAGGCGGCAACGGCCAGGGGGACAAAGGCAGACTTACGCAGATTCATGAGACAGTTCTCCTTTTTTGTGACCTGTCACGGGGTTCAACGCCCCTGTCGGGAAGGTCCGTCGCGGAGATCTGCAGTTTTTTCAGCGCGCCTGCAGGACACGGGCGCGGTGGCCGGCCAGGGCGGCTTCCACGGCCTGAAAATCCTCCGCGCCGACAGCGCGTGCGAGGCGGGCCTTCAGCCCGATGGAAAACCGCTCGGCCTCTGGCGCACTTTCAATGGCGAGGTTGAGGATCTGGCGCAGCGCCATCTGGCAATGCCAGGCAGCCTGCAGCTCGCCGGAGCGCCCGGCACTGAGCCAGCCGGTCTTCTCCAGATGGACGAGGGCCGCATCGGTTTCGGGCTGGAGCACATCCGGTCCGCCGGTGCGCAACAGGCCTTCCTGGGCGATGAACTCGATATCCACCAGGCCGCCATCGGCAAGCTTCATGTCCCATGGCCCCTGCCCCGGCCGCTCGGCACGCATCCGCGCGCGCATGTCGCGAATATCGCCTGAGATCGTGTCGCGAGACTTGCGCGCATCTATGGCGGCAACCGCAATCTCGCATGCCCGCTGGCCGACGGCAGTGTCGCCGGTGACGAAGTCCATGCGGGTCAGCGCCATATGCTCCCAGGTCCAGGCCTCGCGCTCATGATAGGTCTCGAAGGCCGACATGCGCACGGCCACCGGCCCGGCCCGCCCGGAGGGACGCAGGCGCATGTCGACATTGTAGAGCAGGCCTTCGGCAGTGGGTGAGCTGAGCGATGTGATGAGGCGCTGGGTGAAGCGGGTGAACCAGGTCTGCTCCTCGCCAACGCTGCCCTCGCCGGGATCGTAGATCACCAGCATGTCGAGATCGGAGCTGGCCGTCATTTCCCGTCCGCCGAGTGAGCCCATCCCCATGATCGCGAAGGGCGCGGGCACGGGGCCGAAACGGCGCGCGGTTTCGCGTTCGGCGGCCTCGGTCATGCCGGCAATCACCGTGCGCGCAAGATCTGTCCAGGCGCGCCCGGCATCGCGCGCCGTGATCCGCCCGTTCAGCAGGGCATGGCCAAGCAGGAAGCTTCGGTCGCGATGGGTCCGGCGGGCGGCATCCATCGCCTCTTCGAAGCTCCAGTCGGGGTTCAGCTCGAAGGGCGTATCGGGCTGGTGCGTGACGAGGCTTTCCAGCAGTTGCGGACGGGCGGCCAGCGTGCGCGCCAGACGCGGCGCCACGGCAAGGCTCGCGACCAGGTCCTCCAGCAGCATCTCCTCGGCATTCAGCATGGCCAGCAGCTGGACGCCGGAACTCAGCCCCTCGAAGAAGCGCTCGAAATGGCGGAAGGCAACGTCCGGCTCGCCGGTCTCGGACATGGCGTGCAAGAGGCGCGGCGTGATCGCCGTCAGCAGGGCCTGTCCGCGCGGGCTCTTGGTGGCCGGGACATGACCGAAATGCCAGCGCCGAAAACTCGCAATCACGCGCGAGGGTTCGGTGAACCCCATGCCGGTGAGGGTCTCCAGCGTGCCGGGATCGTCGTCGACACCGGTGAAGACGAGATTGCCCATGGCCGGCGTGGCAACGGCTTCCTCGCTGGCGAAGAGCTCGGTGTAGATGCCATGCACACGCTGGCGCACGGCCATGAGCGCGGCTTCCAGCTCTGCCACCGACGTCATGCCCATCAGCCTGGCTACACGCGCGCGTAGATCCGGCTTGGCCGGCAAGGTATGCGTCTGGGCGTCCTCAAGCATCTGAATGCGGTGCTCCAGCCCGCGCAGACCTTCATAGGCCGTTGCCAGATCCTTCGCCTCGTCGGGGTCGGCAACGCCCACATCGGTTAATGCAGTGAGCGCTTCCAGCGTGCCGCGCGCACGCAAGCGGCTATCGCGCCCGCCGAGGATCACCTGCTGGGTCTGGGCGAAGAACTCCACCTCGCGAATCCCGCCGGGGCCGAGCTTCACATCGAAAGCATCGCCCGCCTCGCCTGCCCCGCCGATGCGCGCATTGATCATCCGCTTGATGGCGTGAATGTCAGCAAGCGCCCAGTAATCCAGATGCCGGCGCCAGACAAAGGGCTGGAGATGGGCCATGAAGGCGCGTGCGCTCTCCATGTCGCCGGCACAGGCGCGCGCCTTGATCCAGGCCATGCGCTCCCAGTTCTGGCCGACGCTTTCATAGTAGATTTCCGCCCGGCGGGTGGAGACAGCCAGCGGTGTGGAGCTTGGATCCGGACGCAGGCGCAGATCGGTGCGGAAGACATAGCCTTCCTCGGTCTGGGCCTCCATCAGGCGGCAGACCTCTCGCACGACCCGGACGGACGCCTCCTGCGGATCGCGCTCGCCGCCATCGAAGCGGCCCGCATCAAAGAAGGCGGCGATGTCGACATCGCTGGAATAGTTCAGTTCATGCGCCCCCATCTTGCCGAAGGCGACGAGGAAGAGCCCGTCCGGCGCCAGCCCATGTGCGGCAAGGGCGGCGTTGAGCGCAACCTGCAGGGAGAGATCGGCGAGGCACGTAAGGCGCGCGGTCACCTCACCCTGCCTCCAGTGTCCGGCGAGGTCGAGCAGGGCGAGCAGGAGGTGCACATGCCGTTTGACCCGGCGCAGCCTTGCGCTCGCCTCATCGGCCGGCAACGGCGCGGCGGCGGCCAGTGCCTCAAGCTCTGCGAGTTTGGCCTCGCACTCCGCCACGACGGCCTGCGTGCTGGAGAGATCCAGATCGCCGCCATCGCGTGCCATCAACCGGGCGAGATAGGGCGCGGTCTCGCGCGCCACGGCCACGGTGCCGGCCATGTCCGGCGCAACCGGGCGCGGGGCTAAAGAAGAGACAGGAAGATGAACCGTCATGCCGAGTGCCTATCAGGCGCGCGGCAAACGCAAAACCGCTTTCAGGCCCGGGCGCTCGGGCGGACCGTCGCCATCAAGCAGCTGGAACTCGCCGCGATGGACCATCGCCACGGCATCGACCAGCGCCAGCCCCAGGCCGGAGCCTGGCAGGGTGCGCGCATCATCCATGCGCACGAAGCGCTGCTTGGCCCGTTCGCGCTCGGATTCGGGAATGCCGAAGCCGGTATCCTTGACCATCAGCTCGACCATATTGTCGTCCGCGCGACGCGCGCTGACGCGGATCGCTCCGCCTTCCGGCGTGTACTTGATGGCATTGTCGATGAGATTGGACAGGGCCTGGGCGATCATCTCGCGGTCACCCAGCACCTGAGCGGCGCGCGAGGCATCGGATTCAAATTGCAGGCCTTCGAACTCGGCGGCCGGTTCGAACAGGTCGGCCATTTCCTCCACCAGTTCGCTGACATCGGTGCGCTCCATGCGCATCTCGGTCTGCGCGTCCAGGCGCGACAGGCGCAGGATGGCGTTGAAAGTGGCGAGCACGCCGTCGACTTCGGTGATCGTATCCTCGATCACCTCATTGGCCGTGCGATTGGGGTCGGGCTGCGACAGGGCGTGTTCCAGCCGGTTGCGCATCCGCGAGAGCGGCGAGCGCAGGTCATGGGCGATGGCGTCGCCGGTGTGGCGAGAGGCTTTCACCAACGCCTGCAGGCGCTCAAGCATGGCATTGAGGCGCTCGGCCAGCCGGTCGAACTCATCGTCGGTGCCGGCGGTCTTGGCCCTCGCCGTCAGGTCGCCGGCCATTACCTGTTCGGTTGTATCGACCAGCTGCTGGGCGCGGCGGGCGACCAGACGCGAGATCCAGATCCCGCCAATGATCGTGATGATCAGGCCCGCCCCACCGGCCAGGTAGATCGTGTTCGTGATCCGCTGGGTCATCACGCCCTGAGCAGAGACGTCATAGCCCACGAGCAGCTGCGCCTCGGTGCCGAGATTGACCATCTTGCCGGCCACTTCGAGGGTAAACTCATTGCCGCCCGGCCGGCGGACATCGATCTCGAACTCGACCTCACCGGGCCTGATGGCTTCGGGCATGCCCGACAGGTCGCCGCTCAGCTTGATGCCGGACGGGGTCTGGAGCTGGTAGAGGAAATAGCGCTGGGGCGCGGCGGCCCGTTCGAACAGGGACTGAGAGACCCGCGACAGGCCGCCATCATTATAAGCCAGGACCAGGGAATCGATCTCGGCATCGATCCGGGTCCTGTTGTCAGCGCGCCAATAGCCGACCGTCGTGGAATAGACGAAGCCCATAAGCGTCGCTGAATAAAGGAGGGTCAGCAGCACGTAGAAGGCCGAGAGCCGAAACGTGGTCGTCCGCGCAAATGGCGGCAGCCTGACCCCCCTGATCTTCATTAGCTAGGCCTGCAGGCGGTAGCCCGCCCCCCGCACGGTGTGCAGCAGAGGTTCGTCAAAATCCTTGTCGATCTTGCCACGCAGACGCGAGACATGCACATCGATCACATTGGTCTGGGGGTCAAAGTGATAGTCCCAGACTTTTTCAAGCAGCATGCGGCGGGTGACGACCTGGCCGGCATGGCGCATGAGATATTCCAGCAGGCGGAACTCGCGCGGCTGCAGGTCGATCTTCTGGCCGGCGCGGGTCACTTTCCGCGCCAGCAGATCCATCTCCAGCTCGCCGGCGCGCAGATGCGTGACCGGTGTCTCGCTGGAGGTCCGCCGGCCGAGCGCTTCCACGCGCGCAACGAGTTCAGCCGGCGCGAAGGGCTTCGACAGATAGTCGTCCGCCCCGGCGCGCAGGCCTTCCACCCGGTTTTCCACTTCCGACAGCGCGGTAAGGAAAAGAGCCGGAGAGGCTCCGCCCGCATCGCGGTATTCCTGGACCAGCGTCAGCCCGTCCTTTTCCGGCAGCATGCGGTCGACAACCAGGGCGTCGAAACTGCCGGCACGAGCCAGCTCCAGGCCGCGCTCGCCATCATTGGCAATGTCGACCTGATGGCCGGCTTCACTGAGAACCTTGCCGATGAACTCGGCACTTTCCCGATCGTCTTCGATGACAAGTAAGTTCATAGGGGCCTTTCTGCCTTTCTCCTTGCCCGTGTCAGTCGGTCTCACCGATCTCTACCGTGCGGAAGGTGGTAACATCCCCGACCCGCACAGCAACCAACACCTTATCGCGCCCAGCCTCTCGCGCACTCTCAATTGCCCGCTGCATGTCCTCTTCGGAGGCCATGGGCCGGCCATTGATCTCAAGAATCGCCATCCCGCTACGGATTTGCGCCTCGCGCAGCGGACTGTCACTTTCCATTTCCGTAATAACGAGACCCACTTCGTCATCATCGAGATCGAGTTCCTGGCGCAGCTCGGGGTTCAGCGGCTTCACACTGACGCCCAGCGGGCCTTCGGTCTCGTCGGTCACATTATCGTCGCTCAAGGCGGGGCGCACATCGCCATAGGGATCTTCCGGACGCTCGCCCACGGTGACCGAAACGGTAATCTGTTCGCCGTCGCGCAGGACGCCGAACTCATTGTTCGATCCGGCCAGCAGGCTGCCGACCATGCGGGTCAGCTCGGTGGCGTCGGCGATATCGTCGCCATTGACCGACAGGATGATGTCGCCACGCTCCAGGCCATATTCCTCGGCCGGGCTGCCATCGGTGACATCGGCGACGATCGCGCCTTCATCCTCGATACCCTGGGCCTCGGCCATGTCGGCGGTGAGGTCCTGGATCGTCACGCCGAGCCAGCCGCGCGAGACACGCCCGTCGCGGATCAGCGTGGAGGTGATCTGGCTGGCAAGGTCGCCGGGAATGGCAAAGCCGATGCCGACCGATCCGCCGGTGGGCGAGAAGATCGCGGTGTTCACGCCGACCACGCGGCCATGCAGGTCGAAGGTCGGTCCACCCGAGTTGCCCCGGTTGATGGCCGCGTCGATCTGCAGAAAGTCGGTATAGGTCGAGGAGCGGCCGAGCTGGTTGCGCCGGCCCTGGGCGGAGATGATGCCCGCCGTCGCCGTACCGCCGAGACCGAACGGGTTGCCCAGCGCAACGACCCAGTCGCCACGGCGCAGGTCCGCGTCATGGGCGAACTCGACATAAGGATAGGAACCGGGCTCGCTCACTTTCAGGACGGCAAGATCCGTCTGCGGGTCCGTACCGATAATGGTCGCTTCCAGTGCATCGCCGGAATCCAGCACGATCTCGATCTCTGTCGCGCCTTCCACCACATGGTTGTTGGTGACGATATAGCCGTCCTCGGAGATGAAGAAGCCGGAGCCGAGCGAGCGGGCTTCCTGCTGCTCGGGCTCTTGCTCGTCATTCTCGCCGCGGCGGCGTTCCATGAATTCGTCGAAACCGGGCATGTCCCGGAACCGTTCCATGAATTCCTCAAACCCGCCGGCGGAATCGCGCAGCGACACCACGTTTACCGAAACCACAGCCGGGCTGACCTGCTCGACCAGATCAGCAAAGCTGACCGGAGCATCGCCGGGAGTTTCGATCACGATGGGGCGCGCATCGGCCGGGGACGTGTACTCGGGAACAATCATAAAGGCCGCCATAGCGCCTGCACCGACCACACCCGCGAGAAGAGCCTGACTGGAGACGCCGATCCGTTTTAACATTGCGACTTACACTCCTGATTTTTCACCGTTTAGAGGTGAGTTAATGTTGCTTAGCCTGTGTCCAAGAAAGATGGTCATTAAGTTTCATTTATCTACCGGCCCGGTCATGGGCCCTGTCCCAGTTCATCCAGTGTCGTCTCTACAAGTACCGGTTCCATAAGCGTTTTGTGCACCGGACACTTGTCGGCGATCTCCAGAAGTCGCGCCTTTTGCTCTGCATCCAGATCACCTTGCACGTGAATGGTGCGCGTAAATAGGTCGACTTTGCGGCCTTTTTCGCAGTTTTCGCAATCCTCAGCATGGGATTTCGCATGGGAAAGCGAGACAGACACATGCGCCAGCGGCCAGCCCTTGTGGGTCGCGTACAGGCGCAGAGTCATCGCCGTACAGGCCCCCAGGGCGGCGCTTACCAGCTCATACGGGTCCGGCCCGGCATCGTGTCCACCGATCGAAACCGGCTCGTCGGCGATCAGGGAATGGCCATCGATTCGCAGCGCCATCTCGAAGGGCGACCGCCCGGTCTCCGAGACATGGATCGGCGCGCCATCCGGCGCCGGCGGGGCAATGATGGGCACCGGCAGCGGCGGCAGGTAACGCTCTGCCCAGCCGGCAATGGCATCAGCGGCGAACTGCGCCTCGCCCTGCTGGCTCAGCAGGTGGTCGGCCGTATCCAGGCTGATGAAACTCTTGGGATGGCGCGCGGCCAGGAACAGGCTGGTGGCATTTTCGATGCCGACTGTCTCGTCGCGCGGAGCATGCGCGATGAGGAGCGGCTTGCGCAGGGCGGCGGCGGCATCGCGCACGCTGGTGCCGCGCACATCCTCGATGAATTGCCGCTTGATGGTGAAAGGCCGGCCAGCGAGAAGCACTTCGGCCTCGCCCTGCATCTCGATTTCCTCAACCCGGTTGTCGAAGGACTTCAGCACATGGACGGCGTCGGCCGGCGCGCCGATGGTCGCCACCGCCGAGACGCTGTCGATCCTGCTGGCAGCGACGATGGCTGCCGCACCGCCGAGCGAATGTCCGATCAGCAAATGCGGCCCGCTGGTCTCCGCGCCCAGCCATTCGGCTGCCGCGATCAGATCCTGCACATTTGTGGAGAAATTGGTGTTGGCGAAATCGCCTTCGGAATGCCCCAGCCCGGTGAAATCGAACCGCATCACGCCAAGACCGCGCGCGACCAGCTGGCGCGCCACGCGGCTGGCGGCGTGGATATCCTTGGAGCAGGAAAAGCAGTGCGCAAACAAGGCCCAGGCGCGCGGCAAGTGCCCGGGCATGTCGATGCGTGCGGCCAGCATCTGCCCCTCGGCACCGGGGAATTCCACCCGTCCGGTCTGAAGCTCCATGTGCCGGGCCTCCCTTTCGGCTGCACCCAGACTAACAGATAAGGAAAATATTCGCAGGGCGAAGTCACAGCCTCGTTTTTTAGCAGCTATATCCCGTCACTGAGATCTTCCGGCGCGATGGCCTGGATTTCTTCCGCGGACGCGCTTCGCCCGCGCATCACGCCATAGCCGAGCGCGGCCCCACCGACCAGCAACAGGAAGGGCGCACCCCAGAGCAGCCAGCCGCCAGGTCCGCGCGCCTTGGGCCGGAACAGGACGAACTCGCCATAGCGCCCTTCGAACCAGTCCCGGATTTCCTCGTCGCTCGCGCCCTCGGAGATCATCACGCGCACCCGCTCGCGCATGTTGCCGGCAATCTCGGAGGTCGACTGGGAGATCGGTTCATTCTCGCAGGCCACGCAGCGGATCTCCCGCATCAGGGCCTGGGCGCGCGCCTCATCGGCGCCCTCCAGCTCCGTGGCGATGGGGGCAGACAGGAAAAGCAGAGCGGCGATCAGGGCTTTCATTCGGCAGGTTCTCCCGCCGGCAGCGCTTCCGTCTCGGTGGCCCGTTTGCGCGCCAGTGCCAGGCGCCGGGGCAACACGCTGATCAGGCCGCCGAGCGCCATCAGCGCCACCCCGCCGAACACCAGATCGATCAGTGGATTGAAATAGGCCCGGAAGGTCCAGCGCACCTGCCCGTCAACAACACGGCGGTCGCCCAGGGCGAGATAGAGGTCGCCGGACGGGCTCTTGTGGATGGCTGTTTCCGTGGTGGGCATGCGCGCGGCGGGATAGTAGCGCTTTTCCGGCTGCATGCGGACGGACTGGCCCCCTCTGCGCGCCGTCAGTGTGGCACGGTCGGAAAACCAGTTCGGGCCTTCGACGGTGCGCATATCCTCCAGGGTGACGGTCCAGCCAGCCACCCGCGTACTGTCGCCCAGCGCCATGTCGAGCGTGGTCTCATAGCGCTGGGAGGTTTCCACTACCGCACCGATGACGAACACGCCGAGTCCGATATGGGCGAGCGTCATGCCCCAGACACGCAGGGGCAGACGGGACAGGCGGGGCCAGGTCACGGCCCGGCGTTTCAGCTCCCAGAGGGAACCGCAGATCAACCAGGCGCCGAGAGCAAGTCCGAGCGCGGCAAAGAGCGGGATGTCCATCAAGCCAACGCCCAGCGCAGCGAAGACAAGACAGATCCCGGCAAAGGCCGCGGCCCATTTCCATATCGCCGACAGGTCCACCCTGCCCCAGCTCCAGGCCTGCACGACAGGCAAGGCGACAAGGGCGACGCACATGATCGGCACGAAGGTCAGCCGGAAATAGGGCTCGCCCACCGACATCTGACGGCCGAAGCCTTCGGCGATCAGCGGGAACAGCGTGCCCAGCAAGACAGTGGCTGTAGCGACAATCAGGACCAGATTGTTGCCCATCAGCGCGCCTTCCCGGCTGAGCGCAGCCCAGGGCGGCCCGCCTTTCAACAGCGGCGCGCGCACGGCGAACAGGCCGAGCGCGAGGCCACCATAGATCAAGAGGCCAATCAGCAGGACGAGGCCGCGCGTCGGATCGACCGCAAAGGCATGAACGGAGGTCAGGATCCCCGAGCGCACGAGGAAGGCCCCGAGGATCGAAAAGCAGAAGGCGAGCACGGCGAGCAGCACCGACCAGACGGCAAAGCCGCCGCGCTTTTCCGTCACGATGAGGGAATGCATCAGCGCCGCGCCAATCAGCCAAGGCATCAGGGAGGCGTTCTCAACCGGGTCCCAGAACCACCAGCCGCCCCAGCCCAGCTCGTAATACGCCCAGATCGCGCCGAGCGTGATGCCGGCCGAGAGCGGCACGAAGGCGGCCATCGCCCAGCTGCGCACGGTTTTCGCCCAGACCCGATCGACCGAATTCTCGATCAGGCCGGCGGCAGCCAGTGCGAAGACGAAGGAATAGCCGACATAGCCGAGATAGAGCATCGGCGGGTGCAGCGCGAGCGCGGGGTCCTGCAGCAGCGGATTGAGGCTCGCGCCCTGAAGCGGCGGGTCGACAAGGCGCAGGAAGGGGCTGGAGGCGAAGAGGAGATAGGCCAGCGAACCGGCGGCCACCAGGCCCTGCACGCCGAGCGCGCGGGCATCGAAACTCGGGCGTTCCGGCGTCTTCAGGAGTAGCGCACCAGCCGCCCCGAAACCCAGCGTCACGAGACACCAGAGCGCCATGGAGCCTTCATGGTTCCCCCACGTACCGGCCACCTTGTAGAGAAATGGCTTCAGCGTGTGGGAATTGTTCGCCACCAGAGCAAGGGAAAAGTCCGAGCGCACGAAGGCCCAAATCAGGGTGGCGAAGGACACTACCATTGCCCCGAAAGCCATCAGCGCCAGCATCCCGGCCGGGCCGCGTCGTCCGCGCAGGCCCTGCATACCCTGCAGGGCCGACAGGCACAGCGCGAGAATCGCGGCGAAGTGGCCAAGCTCAATCATGTCTCGGGCGTCTCGAGATGCTTCAGCTCCCGCGGGACATAGTTCTCGTCATGCTTGGCCAGCAATTCGGTGGCCGTGAACGCGCCATCGGCATCGAAACTGCCGGTTGCGACCACGCCCTGCCCCTCCTGGAAGAGGTCCGGCGCGATGCCGGTATAACTGACATGGATGGTCATCGGGCTGCCATCGATCACGGCGAAACGGATCTCGGCATTGTCGCCATAGGCCAGCGAACCCGGCTCGACCATGCCGCCGATCTTCACCACCCTGCCCGGCTCGGGAAGGCCCGCCTCGGTGAGCCGTTCCGGCGTGTAGAACATGTTTGCGCTGGTGCGCACGGCAAAGACGACGAGGCCGGCCGCGGCGAGCACGAGTACGGCCGCGACGGCAAAGGTGATCAGGCGTTGGGTGCGGGCTCTCATGACTCTGGAATATAGAGGTTCACGGCTGCGGGGAAACTGCGGCTGAATCGGCGCCTTCGGCAGCGAGGAACTGGCTCACCATCATGTCGAAATCGGCTGCCTCCTGCGAGCCTTCCGGCAGGTTGCGCTCGGTCTCGGCCCAGATCGCGCGTGCCTGGTCGGTCTCACCGGACTGCCAGGCCGATACACCAATCAGGAAGGCCGCCTGAAACTGGCGCGTATCGAGCTGATAAGCGCGGCCAAGAAGGCGGGCAATATCGGGCGTCACCTGCCCGCCGGACGACCGGATCAGGGAATCGGCAAGGCCCAGCAGAGTAGGCACATGTGCATCGTCCCGGCGAAGCGCGGACTGATAGGCACGCACTGCCTCCTCGTCGCGCCCCTGCTGTGAGAGGACAACGCCGATCAGATAGCGCGGCTCGGCTGCATCGGGCTGTTCCTGGGCGATGGATTCCAGCCGCGAGAGCGCCTCGGCCGTGGTGAGGTCATCCAGGGACTTCGCGGCCAGCTCGGCCTGGCGCTTTTCCATCGGCTGGTCAGCCATGCCGGGATGACCGATCACGAGATAGACCGCGACAGAGACCAGCGCCGCGCCGGCCATGAAGATCCAGTCGAAGCGACTCATGGGCTCGGCAGTCTCAGCGCGGCGCAAAGCCCGCCCATATCGCTTCTGGAGAGGGCCAGCTCGCCGCCATGCAACTCGGCGAGTTCATTGACGATGGAAAGCCCCAGCCCGGTGCCCGGCGCGGTTTCGTCCAGGCGCACACCGCGCTTGACGGCCGCAGCCATCGCCTCCTCCGGCAAGCCGTCGCCATCATCGTCGACAGCGATACGGATCCAGCCAGGCGAGAGCTGCTCACCCGACAGGCGCACCTGGCTGGAAGCCCATTTGCAGGCATTCTCAAGGAGGTTTCCGATCATCTCCTCTAAGTCCTGCGCCTCGCCGCGAAACACAAGACCTTCCGGCAGCGTCGATTCGACCACGATCCCGTCGCGTTCAAACAGCTTGTTGAGCAATCGGACCAGCCCACCGGCGATTTCCGAGACATCAGTACGCGCTCCCAGCGCCTGAGCTCGGGCGGCCGCCTGGGCGCGCTTGAGATAATGCTGGACATTGTTGTGCATCGCCTCGCTCTGGCGGCGCACGACATCGTCGAGCGGGGTATCGCCAGTCGCCTCGTTGCGCAGGACGGCAATGGGCGTCTTCAGCGCATGGGCAAGATTGCCGACATGGGTGCGCGCGCGGTCGACCACTTCGTGATTGTGCTCAAGCAGCTTGTTGAGCTCCGAGGCGAGCGGCTGGACCTCGACGGGATAATCATCATCGAGCTGGAAACGATCCCCATTCCGGATTTCCGCCAGATGGGCCTGGATACGCTCCAGCGGGCCGAGCACAACGCGCACCAGCACACCCATGGCGAGCAGAACACCGCCGGCCAGGAACACCATGGCGACAATGATCGAAAAGAGGAAACGCTGCGCCCCGGCATCGGAGGCAGCGCGGTCGGCGGCTGCCATGACGACAGCGCGCTGGCCGGCATCGGAAACATGGATGGCCATGGCCGCGACCTGCACACGCTCGTCATTCGGCCCGTCCGTTGTTGCGAAACGGACATCCCCCGGCGAGGACAGCGCCTCCTCGGCAAGGTTGACCGGCAGCGGCAAGTCGCTGAACTGCAGGCTGCCGGAGCGAATATCGCTGAGCGGCACACCATCGAGGCTTACCTCGATGATCGCCCAGTAGCGACCAGCGAGCGGTGTATCATAGCGTGGATCGGCCGGCAGGCGCGCGGGATTGGCCGCCAGGTCGCCATGCTCATCGAGATTGATCGAACGCGTCAACGCCACCAGCGTGGCATTCAGCTCGTCTTCGAGAAGACGCACAGCTTCGGCGCGGTAGAGGGCCGTCAGGGCGAATGCGCCCCCGAACAGCACCACGAGACTCCAGAGCGCTGCACCCACCAGCAGGCGTCGCGCAAGGGATTTGTCACCGGGAAAGAGTGTATTGAACCACAAGACGGGATTTGCTCCGGCGGCCTGGTTATGCCGCCGGGAAAAGACCTGAAATCGGCTCAGCCAGCAAGGTGTTGTTCCGCCTCAGGCACGACGAGACGGTAGCCGAGACCGCGCTCGGTCTCGATCCGGTCCGGCCCGATCTTCTTGCGCAGGCGGCCGATGAAGACCTCAATGGTGTTGGAATCGCGGTCGAAATCCTGGTCATAGATATGCTCGACCAGCTCGGTGCGCGGCACAACGCGGCCCTGATGGTGCATCAGATAAGCCAGTACGCGATACTCATGTGCGGTCAGCTTGATCGGCTCGCCATTCACCGTGGCGCGGGCTGATCGCGTATCCACGCGCAGGGCGCCGGCTTCCAGCGCGGCGGCGCTGTGGCCGGCCGCACGGCGCAGCAGGGCCCGCAGGCGTGCGAGCAGCTCGGCGGTGTAGAAGGGCTTGGTGAGATAATCATCCGCGCCGGCATCGAAGCCCTTCACCTTCTCGCTCCAGCGGTCGCGAGCGGTGAGGATCAGCACCGGGAAGTCCCGGCCGTCGGCGCGCCAGCGCTCCAGAATGGTCACCCCATCCAGCGTCGGCAAACCAAGATCGAGGATCACCGCGTCATAGGGCTCGGTATCGCCCAGAAAGTGGCCATCCTCGCCATCGGCGGCCAGGTCGACCGCGTAGCCGGCATGGGACAGGGCGTCGGCAAGTTGACGACGCAGATCGGGATCATCTTCGACAACAAGAATTCGCATGGGCCTTAACCTCCACTTGTCCGGATGATCCGGCCGGTCTGGGCATCCACGGTAATCCGCAGGCGCCGTCCGTCACGCGCCATCCATTCGATCCGGTATTCAGAACGGCCATTACCGACCGAATAGAGATCCGCATCCAGTTGATACCCTCCATACCGCTCTTTCAAGCGCGCAAAGATATCCTTCAGCGGCACGACATTGGCCGACTGCTGCGAACCGCCGGGCCCGACAGGCGTGAACGACTGCGCATGCGCCGGAAGTGCGGCGCCGCCGAGCAGGGACAACCCGAAAGCCGTCAGAAAGAGGGTGCGTCTGAGCATGGTGTGGGAAATAGGGCCGGCGGACTGAATGATCCGTGAATATATGCGTCAGATTGCAGCTTAGTCTGCAATCTTCTTCAGTAGCTCCTGAAGTCGCGTATCCTTCGGATCTTCAAGGACAATTTCCAGGCGCGCATAGAGGTTGCCGGGGGCCTTTCCTCCCTGAACGCCCTTGCCTTTCAGCCGCAGCACGGTGCCCGTATTCGAGCCCGCCGGCACGGTCAGCGATACGGTGCCGGAAGGCGTGCGCACATCCACCTTGCCACCAAGCACGGCGGTCGCGAGCGAGACCGGCTGCGTCATGCGCAAATCCAGACCCTCGCGGGCCCAGGTCTTGCTGGGCCGAACGCTGATTTTCAGGAAAGCATCGCCGGGCGGGCCGCCCGATGGGGAGGGATGGCCCTGGCTCTTGAGGCGCAGGGTCTGGCCGTCTTCGATGCCGGCGGGAATATCCACTTCCAGCGCCCGGCCATCGGCCATGGACATACGCCGGCGCGCGCCGTTCACCGAATCCTCGAAGCTGACCTCGCACTGATAGCGTACATCCCGGCCCTTGATCGGCCCGGTGCGCCGGCGGGTGCGTCCGCCACCAAAGATTCCGGACAGAATGTCCTCGAACGGGTCATGATCGCCCATACCCGGCCCGGGACCCGCGCCGCCCTGGCGAAAACCGCCAGCGCCCATGAAGGGATGGGTGGGATTGCCCTTGTCGTCGATCTCGCCGCGGTCATACTTCGCGCGCTGTTCCGTATCCCCAAGGATTTCAAAAGCTTGCGAGACCGCCTTGAAGCGCTCGGCCTTGGCCTTGTCGTCGGGGTGGAGGTCGGGGTGCAGCTCCTTGACCAGGCGCCGGTGCGCGCTGCGGATATCGGCTTCGCTCGCTCCACGCGACAACCCAAGGACGCTATACAGATCACCAGCCAATCAACAGGTCCTCTTGCGAGTCAGATTACCGGCATATCACCTAGTCATCTTGACCCGGAATTGGAAGCCAGTTGCTGGTTCTGCCCGCAGCAGATCTGCTGCGTATACGTACCGATGTGGATCCCTCAGGCAGTTCGAAACTGGTCGAAGCCACCGTTTCGACGGCCTCGCTCCCGCCGGGCGGTATCCAGGAGACATCATAGGAATGAAGCCGATCCGGGTCCGGCAGGTCCCAGTCATCGGGCACGTGCAGGCCCCGCTCGGCCCAGGCGATCTCGGTGGTGGAGATCCAGCGGGCATGGCCCGGGACCCAGGGCAGTCCGGTGACGTCATTGTAGACAATCACCTGCGGTTCACCGGATATGCCAGCCTGCCAGATCCGCTCGACGCCGATTGACCCGGCAGGCTGCCCGGATCGCACGAGGTCCCGACCCACCAAGACACAGCGCGCGCCTGCGACCGCGCCGACAACTGCGGCTGCCTCACTGCCATTGAGACCACGTAGGAGCTGACTCAGCCGATAGGTGGAATTACCGGTCAGCTCGGCATTTGCGAAAGCGAGAAGCTCCCAGCCGGCCGCGGTTTCCACCAGCAGATGGTTGGCCCCGGCCAGGACAGCCGCGGGATCAGCCGTGGCGAGTTCGGGAAACGACACTTCCAGTTCCAACACCCCGGCGGGGTCCCAGCGCCCGGCCGGCCCAGCGGGCAGATCGGCGCTCAGCATGCCGGTGACGGCGGGAATTTCAAGCCGCTCCACTTCACCAAGAGCGCTTGCCGAAGCCCCCGAAAGCACGGCGACGTCACCCGGCCACGGATCGGCAAAGGCCGCCAGCACCAGCCCGCGCGCCTCGGCAGGCTCATGCGGAAGAACCGGCGCATCCATGACCAGAAGGTCTGCCGCGGACGGATAGGATGGCGAGCCGGGTACACTCGGCGGCAGGATCCCCAGGGCTGGCGCGGCCAGTACGGGCGCGGGTTCCAGGCTGAGTGTCCAGGCCGCACCGCGCTCTTCGCCGAGCACCCGCCAGACACCATCCACGCCCTCGATTTCGACACTCGAGAGCAGGTTGAACGACATATCGAGTTCGGCCAGTGTCAGGGTGACCCGGTCGCTTGCCTGCTCACCCTGAAGCAGGCTCTCGGCAATGCGCTCAGCCTCAGGCGCGGAAAGCGCCAGCGGCAGCGTGACAGCGGCCGTGCGCCGGACATTGCCATCCACGTTGCGTACTTCGATCGCGCTGGGCTGGTAGGCCTGGTCGAGGCCAGCAAAGGTCAGGGTCAGGCGGCCGGGCGGAGCCTCGACCGTGCGGCGCATCCGCTCCAGCCCGGCCTCGACCACACCATCGCTTGCCAGGGACATCTGCGCCTCGGACTGCAATGGGGCAATCGCCAGTACGCCATCGGTCTCGGTACAGCCGAGACGGTAGCCCACCGCCAGCGGCGCGAGCGCATGTTTCAGGCGCGTCACGCCATCCACCACCAGGCCTTCAACCAGCCCGGTGATGTTCTCAGGGGATACAGATACGCCTGCCCTCTGTCCGAGATCAGAGACCACAGAAGACAGCGTGGACAGTCCCGTGCGCCCATTCAGCCAGTGGCCATAGTTCCAGTTCTCGCCATCCGACCAGATCTCGCTGCGCACCGGAAAATCCGGATAGGGCCGCGCATCCCAGGCCCAGACGGCGGCCTGCTCGACAAAGGACACGCCGCCCCAATAGCCGAGCGTACCGATCAGCGCCTCGGCCTGAAGGACATCGTCACGCGCGCCGTTCGAATAAGGTGGCAAAGCGCTTTCAGAGCTTTTGGGATCATAGAACAGGTTCGGCGAATTGATGCCCTTGTCGACGGCTGGAAAGCCGATCTCGCTGAACCGGATGGGTTTGGAAGCGGCTGTCCAGGCCGTCGGAGAAGCATCGCGCACCCCGCCCGGGCGTTCATGATGGGCCGTGTTCCACCAGCCAGCCAAATCCTTGGCGCGAAAGACCCAGTGCTCGCCATGGGCGGTGTCGTCGATCGCCGTTCGCATCTGGGCATCCCGGTCAGCCGGACTGGCATAGTACCAGTCATAGGCCTCGCCCCCGGTCTGGTTGTGAAATATGTAGTCTGCCTCACCCGGACGCTCATAGCCGGCCAGCATATCGAGATGAGTCTCACCGTCACGCCAGTCCCCGGCGGGCGGATACCAGTCCACGCCGACGAAATCGATGGCTGCATCGCCCCAGAGCGGATCGAGCGGGAACAGCACATCCCCGCTGCCATCGCCGGGCACGTAGGCGCCATATTCGCTCCAATCAGCCGCGTATCCGACCTCGACGCCTGGTCCGAGAAGGGTCTTGACCTCTCCCGCCAGAGTCACGAGCGCCTCAACGAAGGGGAAGTCGCCGGTGGCATCGCGCAGACGAGTCAGTGCGCGCATCTCGCTTCCGATCAGGAAAACACTGCAGGCCCCGCTCGCCTGGGCAAGGGCGGCATGGTGCAGGATGAAACGGCGATATCCCCAGTCGCTGCTCGGCCCCGAATAACTGGCAGTGTCACCTTCAAAGATGAAATCCTCCGGCTGCGCCGCCCCCATGAAGGCATCTACCGCATTGCGGGCATCGGATGTTCCATCGAAATCGGAGGAAATCCGCCCTCGCCAGGGAAAGGCCGGCTGGCCTGTGCCGCCGCCCAGATCCGGCAGCTCATTATCCGGCGGCACATCCATCAGCAGAAACGGCGTCAGGGTCACCGCAATGCCGCGCACGGCCAGCTCTTGCATGGCCTGGATCACGCACCAATCCGCTGGAGTCCCACCATAACTGGCATTGCCGGATTCGGTCTGGGAGATGAGATAAGCATCGTCGCGTTCTTCTCCGCACACCCGCCAGGCACGCGGCACGGTTGTGCGCTCACGCACCTCCACACCCGGACGGATCTCACAGGCCTCCGCACGCAGATCGGTGCCGAACCAACCGACTGTGAGGGAGGCCGCCGTCACATTCGGCAATTCGGCCTGCAGCTGGTCCATGGAAACCAAGAAGTCGGTCCGACCGTCGGCGGCATGCACATTCAGTGGGGTTTCGCGCCCCGGAAAACTCCGTGTGCTCACAGCCTCGGTTGCATAAACGAACTCACCCGTTGCCGGGATGATGTTCACGGCCCTCACGACATCGCGGACACTGGTGCCGCCAACTTCGGTGGGCGTCTTCACCACCTCGAAGGAGAGCTGCGGTAGCCGGTTGCCGAAAGCCTCCAGTGGGAAATCCTCGAAAAGGATGTAGCAGGTGCCCCGGAATGCGGGTGCCATGCCGGCGCCCAGTTCCGCTTCCAGCGCAGGATCTGGCTCCTGCGTCTCCGAGCCGGGATATATACGATGGGTATAGTTGCCCAGCGCCAATGGCTCACCATTTGCCCAAACGCGTTCGATGCGCGCGTTCGGCCCTTCACACACGGCAACGGCAAAACTGACCGTATAGGCATAGGTATTGATGCGCGGCCCGCCCTTGCCGCCCTGGCTGCGGCGCTGTTCGGTGAAGTCGCCAGCCCAGATCACCTGCCCGCCAAGCCGCATGCGACCATAGATATTCGGCAGGCCGGCCCCTTCCCGGCTTTCCATCACATGCAGGCTTTTCAGGCGCGGGCCTTCGAGCGGCGGGGTGAAATAGGCCTGGTCGATGGCCGCGCCGGCGAGGCTGCCGAGCGTGCGGCCGATCTGGGCGCCGGCAATCTGGCTGCCGAACAGGTTGACCCCGCCCGGCAGGGCACGCGCGCCAAGCGCTGCGCCGGCTTCGCTAAAGGCAATCCGGGCCATGGCTCAGTCCTCCAGTCCGGGAAAGGAAAAGGCCGCCGCAATGCGTCGCGACCACCAGGGCACAAGCCGGGTCTCGGTCACCCCGCGTCCCCAATAGGCGTGAAGAATCCGACGCGCCCGGCCGCCTTCGCAGGCGCTCACCAGCGCGCAATGCTTGGCCGGTACGCCAGCTGCCATTCGGAAGAGAAGGATGTCCGCCTCGCGAGCCGTTCCGATGGGAATTTCGACCAGATGACGCCGGGCGGCCTCTAACAGCGTATCCTCACCCGTCAGCTCCGCCCAGTCCGGCGTATAGGCCGGCACGGCTTCAGGCTCTGCACCGACACATTCCCGCCAGACGCCGCGCAGGAAACCGAGGCAATCGGCCCCTGCCCCGCGCAGGCTCGCCTGGTGGCGATAGGGCGTCCCAAGCCAGCTGCGCGCCTCAATGAGAATATCATTGCGCGTCAAGACGAGGTCTCCGCCGCCGGTCCCGCGAGGATGAAGTCATTGCCGGGCAGGTGAGGAAAGCCGCGAAAGTTCTCGACATTGGAAAACCGCTCGATGCAGGTGGCCAGCCGCTGGTCGCAGGTCAGACCTTCGAATTCGGGATCTTCGAGATCCACCCCGCACCGGGCATCGCCGAGCACGGCATCACACTGGCGCAGGATCTGCCGGCCGATCAGCCGGTCCAGATCGACTTTCAGCGAAACAAGATCGGCCTCGAACCGCTCGCCCTGCCATTCCACGCGGCTGAGACGCCCGCTCCAGATCTGTTCGATGATCGCTGCCGACAACCAGTCGATGCGATAGACATCCACCCTTGCGCCGTCCCAGAGCCCCGCTTGCAGGTCGGCCTCTGTGATCGCTTCGGCATTTAGCCCGCCGCGCACGCTTGCATGGCCCGGCTCAAGGTCCGTGGTGCGGGTGAAACTGCTCGCTTCCAGCGCAGCACCGGGTAGATAGGTCTGGCCACCGACAAACAGCGTGCGGTCATGATCGGTCAGCCGCAGGGTGAAATCATCGCTGCGCGTGAGCACCCATCCAAGGCACACATGGCGCACGGTCGCGGGCGGATTTGAAATCAGCACTGTCATGGCGAGCCGACCAGCTCCACGAGCTGGGCATTCACGATGCGACCCGCACCGAAGCCTTCAAGGCTCGCTTCCAGCCGATCACTGTCGAACCGGGCCGGGCAATCGAACTCGAAGCCTGCCGTGACCTCCACGCCTTCGCCCGGCGCCGCGTCGAACGTGACAATGCCGGTTGTCGTATCCACGGTGAAACCGGACACCTGCTCGACTTCGTCAAGCGCTATGCGGACCGTCCCGGCGATGGGCTTGAGGATCCTTCGCGCCCAGTCGCCATAGTATTTGACGAGCTGGAATTCCGTCTGGCTGCCGTCTCCAGTGCCAAGGGACTGGTCTGTGGGAGATGGCTCTGCTTCCGGGCTGCAGGAACGGTCGTCGGTAAAGTCCCGGAACCTGGATCCATAAAGCGCACCGCGCCGCGCCTCGAAAAAGGCAAGCAGGTCCTGCAGCTCCTCAAGGGTCTGCACCGCGCTGCCGAGATCCCAGCGCCGGCGTGAGTCGGACCATCTGGCCGTGCGCTGCTCGGCGCCGCTGGCGAGCTGGACGATCTCCGTGCGCCGCTCGGGTCCGCCAATGGCGCCGAATGCCAGAGCCAGCGGGAACCGAACTTCGTGAAATCCCTCCAAAGTCATCACAAACGCCCTCCAAGATTGGCGAAGCGGCTCATCAGCGCTTCCAGCGCGCCGCGATTGGCGAGCAGATTGCGCGCAGCAGTGCCGCCCGACTGAGGCAGCGTCACATTCAGCGTCTGCTGGATGCCGCCTGCCCCGCCACCGAACAGCGAACTTGCCGCCAGCCGCGCGAGATCGCGCGCAATGGATTCGGCCATGTCGGAAAAGTCGAGCTGACCACGCTCGGCCGCCTTTGCCAGCGAGGCTTCGATACTTGCGCCAGCCTCCGCGAAGGCCGCTTCCAGCGCACGTGCGGCAGCAGCGCCCGGCCCTTCGGCAAGGCTCAGCAAGGCATTCCCGGCATCTGCCAGTGTGTTTTCAGGATCATCCGCCATCAGATCAGTCTCCCTTGTCGAATTCTCTCAGCCGGGCGCGCAGGACCGCGGCCCCCTGCCCGTCCAGGACATGGCCGGCATCCGGCGCGCGGCTCAGCCACATCCACTCCTTCAGAGACAGCGCCCAGAAAGCCGCCGGCGTCAGACCAAGCCGCACCGCGCCGCGCAGCATCACCGCCCATGGGATCGGCTCAGTCGTCATCGAGCGCGGCCTCGAAGGCGTCGGTGATCCAGCGCGCGGCCTGCTGCGGCGAAACGGGCAAACCTGCCAGCCGAGCGGCCAGATCCGCCTGCCTGCCGCCGCGCAGCAGCGCGCCGAGCACGGCCAGCATGTCTGCCGGCGAGGCGCTCGACAGGCGCGCGGCGATCTCTCCGAGCGTGCACGCTTCAAGTGCGGCCTGGATCTCGGCCAGCGCGCCCAGCGTGAGGCAGAGGCACGCCTCCGTCTCGCCGATGCGCACAGCCAGCTCGCCTCGCGCCCGGTTCGCCATCAGGCTGCCGCGAAGGTGACCTGGCCAGCGCTTTCCAGCGTCACGGCAAACTCAGCCTCGCCATCATGCCGGCCGGACCAGCTCAGCGCGCTGATCATGAACGGGCCTTCCAGCGTGCCGAAATCAGGCACGACGAATTGCCAGTCCGGCGTCTCGGCGCCGAAGAAGACCGAGCGCATGCGGAGATCGCTGGCGGCGTCCTTGAACACGCCTGCGCCGCTGATACGCGCGGACTTCGTGCCCGCCGCAGTCATCAGCTCGCGCCAGGCCGCGGCGCTGTCGGCGCTGGTTGCGTCCACGCGCGAGGCGGACAGTTCGAACCGGGTGGTGCGGATGCCCGCGAGCGTCTCAAACTCGCCTGCCCCGTCAGAAATGCGAATAAGGACATCGCGTCCCTTCTGGCCGGCCATCAGGCTGCCTCCTCTGTGACGATACGGATGCGGAGCAGGCCGCGAAAACTGGTCCGGTCGGAGGTACGCACGACATCTGCGTAAACGGCCTGGATCAGCACGACAGTCTGCCCGGTGAGGCTAAGCTCAGCGGCTTCGGCCGCCTTGCGCAGCGTGCCGATCAGTTCCTTCGCCTGAAGTCGCCCACCAGCGCGCGATGCCGTAGTGAAGGTGAGCCGGTGGACCTGGCCCTCGCTGAGGCTGGCGCCGGCCGGCTCGCTCTCATGGCGCTCCAGCAGGGCAAATGGAAACGGCGCGCGGCGCGTCTCGTCATCGAAGATGCGCGGCGGATTGCCAAAAATGTCGATCACTTCGGCATTGGCGCGCAGGGCGGTGAGCAAGGCACTCGCCACATCGCGCTCGGCGGTGACAGGCAGCGCGCTCACAGCCGGATCTCCCGGTAGGCGGCGATGAGGGCTTCCACATCGCGCGGCACGCCGGTGCTCGCGGCATCGGCAAGCTCGCCATTGCGATAGGCTTCCTGCGCGAGACGCTGGACAGCCAGCACAAGATCGGCCGGTACGGCGCTGGCTGCGCCATAACCCGCCACGAAGCCCACCTTCACCGAACCGCCTGTGGGGATCGCAGGCGCAAAACTCCACGGGCGCAACTGCAGGCGCCCGCAATCGAGCTTGAAGCGCGAGGTGACATCCTCGCCGACATCATCGGCATCCACCACGGTCACACTCGTGAGCGCGGAGACCGGCCCCGGGCGCAGATGCGCGCCGCGACCGGCAAGTGTCGGCGGCCAGACCTGATAGCAGCGCTCCAGTGTGCACGTGACAAGCACCTTGCCGAGCAGGCCTTCAACCTGTCCGGTCGCGGCAGCGACGAGGTCGGCGACCAGTGTATCCTCGCCATCATGGCCGATACGCAGGAAGGCTTTCATCTCGGCGAGCGCCACGGGCGGCTCGGCTGGCGGTGTGATCACCGTCAGGGTCATGGGCGTGTCCTCTTCTCAAGGTCGCGGCAATTTAAGGGAATGCGGGGCCCGGACAGGGGGAGGAACCGGGCCCCGCGCAAGGTGGAGGTCTCGGGGATCTAGAAAACCATCACCTTGATCGCGTCGAAGTTCTGCACGCCACCGCCCACACGTTTGGAGGTGTAGAACAGGACGTAGGGCTTCGAAGAGAACGGGTCGCGCAAGACACGCGAGCCCTGGCGGTCGACGACCAGATAGCCGCGGCGGAAGTCGCCGAAGGCGATGGCGGCATTGTCCTCACCAATGTCGGGCATGTCCTCGACCTCAGTGACCGGATAACCGAAGATCGTGGCCGCATCGCCGCCAGAGCCGGGCTGCCAGATATAGCGGCCATCGGTGTCCTTCAGCTTGCGCACCGCCGAGACCGTACGCCGGTTCATCACGAACCGGCCATTGGCACGGAACTGGGATTTCGGCGCATAGATCAGGTCGATCAGCTGATCGGCCGGATCGTCGAGGGTGAAATCGCCTGCCACCGAGCCAATCGAGCCCCAGGTGTGGGAGGCGTCGGCAACGATGGTGTAGTCGAGGAAGCCGCGCGGCTTGCCGTCGCCATCGCCATTGACGAAGGCATCGCTCTCCTGGGCAGAGAAGGCGATCTCCACTTCATCGGCCAGCCAGGCATCGACATCGGCATAGGTGTCTTCCAGCAGGGTCTGAGTCGCTGCCGGCATGGCGTAGAGCTCGCCAACGGGGAAGTCGAGCAAAGCCAGCGTCGGCGCCGTGGTCGGCGTGGATCGCGCCGTGGTCTCGTCGCCCCAGGTCGCCGCAGCGCCAAGGCCGACCGGCTTCTTGTAGGCGCCGGCAGAGGTCTGGCGCACGGTTGCGATGTTCCGCATGGGCGAAGCCACCTGCAGGCGGGCCTCGATCAGGCGATCCAGCTCCGGCGGGGCGATATACCCGCCCTGAGCGTCATCGCCCGTGTTCAGCGACTTGATGTCGAGGCGGGAGATGCCGCTTTCATCGCCAGTGCGCAGATAGCGCTGCCAGGCTTCGGTGTGGGCCGTTTCCGCCTTCGGCCGGTCCGCCGAGACGGCCGGCGTGGCCGATTTCAGGCTGAGGGCTTCGAGCCGGCGGTCAATGCGCGCAAGGCGTTCATCCGTGAGTGGATCAGCCTTGCCGCGCGTTTCGATCTCGGCAAGCCGGGCATCATTGGCCTGCTTGTAGGCCTCGAACGCGGCCATGAGGTCAGCGTCGCCCGCCCCCGAACCGGGGCGGGCCATCTTGGTTTCGGTGGTCATGGAGTCTCCTTGGGACCAGTAGGCAGCGATTAGGCCGCGGCTCGATTGAGCCCCGGCACATTGAACCTCGCCGCCGGCTGCATCGGGTGTGCGACAAGGGATATCTCGACCAGGTCGAGGTCGATGAGATCGCGACCACCGCCAGCACGCGGGCGGGCAAGACGCGGACGGAACCCGATGGACAGGCCATCGAGGCCAGACTGTATGAGCGCGAGCGCACCCGGCGCCTCGACAAGGCCGCGCACCATCAGGCCGACACCGGTCTCGGTGATGCGCGTCCAGTGGCCCGCAATCGCGCCGGACTTGTGCTGCAGCAGCATGGGGATACCGCCGCTCCCACCGCGCAGGCTGCGTGAGAAAGCCCCGGCGCGGACGCGGTCGCCGACCTGGTCGGGCACATCATTGAGCGCGGCATAGCCCTCAATCAGGAGAGACCCGGTCATTCCTGGTCCTCCAGACGGTGTTCGATCCGGTCGAGCTGGTCGCCAATAGCTTCCAGCTTTGTTTCCAGACGCGCGAGCCGCACATGGTCGGCGCGGGTGACGGCGAGATTGGCCTCGACGGTATCGAGCCGCTCGCCAGCCCGGCCGGCCCAGATGAAGGCGGCGGCAAATTGCAGGACCAACGTCAGGATGACACCGAATGTCAGGCGGCTTTCCGGACCCGGCATGTCGACCGTCATGCCGGGTCTCCCTCAAGCGGGGGCAGTCTCGCCAGACGGCGTTTCTCATCGGCGGTGAGGAAACTCGCCTGATCGAGCTTCGCAAAGAGATCGGCCCGCTCGCCGGCTAGCGCCGGGACACTGTCGACGCGGCAGGTTACCGGCCCGGCATCGCCAAAGCGGGGCGCGAGCCAATTCGACAGGGCCGAAGCGACGCGCTGGGCCAGCGGCAGAACGGTCATTTTCCAGAAGGCCACATTGGCCTCGCGATAGTTCGAATAGGTATTGTCGCCGGGAATGCCGAGCAGCATGGGCGGCACACCGAAGGCCAGCGCGATCTCACGGGCAGCGGTATTACGCGCCTCGCGGAAATCCATATCCGCCGGGGAGAGCGACATGGGTTTCCAGTCCAGCCCGCCCTCCAGCAAAAGTGGCCGACCGGCATTGGCATAGCCGGTATGAGCGTTCTCCAGCTCATCCTTCAGGCGGGCGAACTGTTCGTCTGTCATCCGCGCACCGTCCTGGCCGTAGACCAGCGCGCCGGACGGCCGGGCGGAATTGTCGATCAGCGCCTTCTGCCAGTCTGCACCGGCATTGTGCATGTCGAGCGCCTTGCGCGCCGGGGCAAGCGGCGAGAGGCCGTAGATATCGTCACCGGGATTGAAGAGCTTCACATGCAGGACCGGCAGCCAGCCATCGGCGGTACGATCGATCGTGCGCCGTGTGCGGCCGACCTCATAGGTCCAGCCCTCGATCCAGCCATTATAGCCGGTATTGGCCTTCATCCGGTCCGGACGCAGGACGAAGAGCGCGCCGGGCGGCTCGTCATCGGCGAGGCTTACCGCTTCGAGATAGGCATTGCCGGTGATCTGAAGGTGAGCGTGCAGGCTCTGCAGCAGGCTGGTGCCGTCCATGTCGGGCAGCGGCCGGGCGAGCAGGTCGGCAAGATTCCCATCCTCCGTGCATAGCGGCACGCTGGCGGCAGCCTCGGCGACCATGCGCACACAACGATAGGCCACGGCATTTTCCAGATAGCCATCCCGGGTCAGCGCAGCCGGGCTGCGCGGCCCCCATCGCGGGGAGCCCAGCTGGGCCAGGGCAACAAGGGGTGCGCCAGCGGTCTTCGACTCGCTGCGCGCAGAGAAAGGCCAGATCATGGACCGCGCTCCGTCTCTTTCAGGATTTTTCGACGATGAGCGTTTTTAACCCGGCGCGGTTCCCGGTCGGATTGGATCGCGAAAAGCGGCCATGTTTCAGAAGTTTAAGCTTTGGAAGGCATGGAAAGCCGCCGGCTTTTCCGCAATGCTGCTCACAGTGCGGCTGGTCACCCGGCGAAATCTTGGCTATCGCAGCGCCTCCGCAGAAGGCTAGGGTCGGAGAGAAACAGAATGTCCGGAAAGATCATTTCCATTGCCAATTCCAAGGGCGGCGTTGGCAAGACCACGACATGTGTGAGCCTGGCGGAAGCCTTCGCAGCGGAAGGCCGGCGCACACTGGTAGTCGATCTGGACATGCAGGCCAATGCCTCGATGATCGTTTTCGGGCGCGGCGGCGATGAGCGGCTCTACGACTCCATATCCGAGCACAAGACCATCACCGACTATCTCGACGAGAACTTCTTCGGCGAGCGCCTGATGCGCCTGTCTGAGTTCGTCACGCCGCGCGCCAGCGATGTCACCCATATGGGGCGCACACTGGACATCTCGCTGGTCGCCTCCTCGCCAGGCCTGCGCCGCACCGAGCGCTCGCTGATCTATGAGCTGACCTCGCAGGGCTTTTCCATGCACGCCATCGAGGGCCGTGTCGGCAACCGGCTAACAGCGGACCTGGAGCATCTGCGCAAGGAATTCGACATCATCATGTGCGACTGCCCGCCCGGTATTTCGGCCATGACCGAGACAGTACTGGCCGCATCGGACCTGCTTATCGTGCCGACCATCCCGGACTTCATGTCCACGCTGGGTCTCGATCTTTTCATCGGCGATGTCCTTCCCCAACTGAACAGGGATGCCGGCGATGGTATTCCCTATGTCCTGGCCACGCGTTTCACAAACAGCGCGCATCAGAGAATCGTCTTAAACGCTATGGCAGAGGGCGCTGAGGGCGGCGACACGGATTATGCCATGCTGAACACGATCATCCCGGCCACACCCGATTTCGCGGTCAACCCGATCGAGCTTGGCGATGCCCCGACCCTGGCGCAGAAATGGCCGGGCGAAGCGCTGGGCACGCTGGATGCCCTGCACAAGGAAATCGTGGAGCTGCTGAAATGAGTCTGACCGTCAATGGCCGCGCCGTCGTGGAAACCATCGTGAACACACCGGATGTGTTCTCGGGCATCCCCGCACGTGACTGGGCCTCGGTGGCGATCAAGCTCACGAAGAAACAGGTGAACGCCGGCAAGCAGTCGCGCGAGGACATTATCCGCCTGCGCGAGACGCTGGGCGAGGATGTCTTCGCCAAGACGCTGGATGCCCTCTCGGCCCATCACATGAAGATGCTGGCCAGGCGGATCGACCCTGAGGTCGACCCAGACGAGATCAAGACTGGCTCCATGGCGCTGATGCATATCCGCACCGTGCTGAGCGCCGAGTGGAAGGCTCCCGAACCGGCCAATGAGAGCGAGCCGGAGACTGTGGGCGCCGATGCAGAGGCGCCGAAATCCAATCCCTATATCGGCCGCAAGGCGTTCCGCACGGGCCGTTAGAGCCGCCTCAGGCGCGGGTCGCGCCCGCCGCGCCCATCGATCATCAAGGCCCACACAGCCCAGACCAATGCATCGAGCCTGTCTGGCGAGCCAGACATGGCCGAGGTGCCGAAGCGCATCATTTCGCTTTCCAGCTCTGGGAACCGCCCGACATGGCGCACGCGTCCGCGGGCATAGAGGGTGGCCACCGGTAGGGCCCGCCCGCGCTTGTCGACCCGGGCATGGACCAGCCGCACAGGCGTCTTCGCCCCGGCCAGTTCCAGCACTTCGCGCACCATCTCCCCACCCTGGTTCGCCTCGGCCACGATGGCGACCGCGCCCACCTCGTCGCAAAGCGCAACTGCCCGCCCGGCCCAGTCGAGCGGCTTCAGCCCGCGCACACTGGCGTCGGCCAGCAGGAAGCAATGTTCGGGATAGCCGGGCACTTTCGCCCGCCCGACGGCGACGATCCCGCAGGCATCGGCGCGCGGCCCGGCGCCAGCCGGTGGGTCGATGGCGACCAGCAGATCCTCGAACCTTTCAGGTGCTTCCTCGGAACGGCTACGTTCGAGCATGGAAAGCGTCCACAACGCACCTTCGGTCGGCTCAACAATTTCACCATCCAGTTCCTGTTGGGCGAGCGCGCCATAGCCATACTGGCTGCGCATCACCGCCATGAAGCCCGGCGCGAGATGGGCGGTATTCTCTTCGGTTGTGGAGCGGGTAACCGCCGTGATCGGCTCGGCGACGAGGCGCTTGATCAGCTTGCTCGGCTTGGGCGTAGTGGTCGCCATGGCGCGAGGTCTCGGGCCGAGGCGCAGACCAAGCTGCAGCATGTCCCAGGCCGCGCCGGCGCCGGGCCAGGCCGCCAGTTCATCGCACCAGGCGGCCTCGAATTGCGGCCCGCGCAGGCTCTCGGGATCTGCGGCGGAGAAAGCATGGAGCTCTGCGCCATTGGGAAACACAACGCGCCGGCGGGTAACTTCATAGACCGGGCTCTCCTCGCCGGGTGGCACGGCCACTGCGCGGATGCCCGACGGCCCGTCGATCATCACCTCGCGCACTTCGCTCAGCGTGCTGCCGACCAGAGCTCCGCGCCGCGTGCCGCCATGGCGAACCGAGAAGCAGATCCATTCCGCCCCTGCCCTCGTCTTGCCGGATCCGCGCCCGCCCAGAAACAGCCAGTTGCGCCAGTCTCCGGCGGGCGGGCGCTGGCTGTCGCGCGCGGAGGTCAGGAACGGAACCTGCTCAAACACCTCTTTCGGCAGATCGGCATCGGGCGCCCAGACCGACCAGTCGAGCGTTTCAGCCGCCTCGGACGGCTCGGAATTGTCCTCGTTCATGCTGGGCGATCATTGTCGCAGACCGCCCCGGTCGGATTGTGAAGAAACTATTCGAGGGCGCTCTGGCCGCTATCCTCGGGCGCTTTCATGGCATCGAGCAGCCAGGCGCGCGCCACGCGCCACTGGCGTTTGACCGTGGATTCAGACTGGCCCACCACTTCGCCGATTTCCTCAAGCGTCAAGCCGCCGAAATAGCGCAGCTCGACAATGTCGGCTTTCGACTTGTCGATCACTGACAGGCGGATCAGCGCCTTTTCGAGGTGATCCAGATCGAGCCGGTCCTGCCGGCCATCGCCAAGGCGGGTGACTAGTGTGACCTTCTCGTGCCGGCGCTTGTCGGCGCCCTTGCGGCGGGCATGGTCGACCAGAACGCGGCGCATGGCGCGCGCCGACAGGGCCAGGAAGTGAGACTTGTCGGCCCATTCGATATGGTCGAGCTGGATAAGGCGCAGCACAGCCTCGTTCACCAGGTCGCCCGTCGAGAGGGAATTGTTGCTTTCGGCGCGCAGAAGCGCTGCCGAAATCTGGCGCAGCTCGGTATAGAGCAGGTCAAACAGGCGATCGCGGGACGCCATGTCCCCGCCTTTCCACGCCTCCAGGAGGTCCTTGGCTTCTGCCTGCTTTGAATCGCTCACGATCACCTCTCCCACTGCCACGACCATAACGAGCCGCACCCCGGCTTGGCAAACCGAAATCCGGACACCCGGTTTCATGCTCTGTCCAGCAGTTTCCCTTGCAAAGGACATGCAATTCTCCCGGGACATTCACCTGTTTAATACCCAATTGAAGTAATGGCGCTTTTTGTTTGGCCAGACTGGTATCCAATTCGCATGGAAAGTCTTTGGCAGGGAGTCGGGGCTTAACAGTCGAGGATGACGCGTAATTTGGCCTGGCGAACCGTTTCAATTCTGACCGCAGCGAGCTGCATTGCCAGCCTGGCACATGGCCAGGATGTGGACATCGACTATATCGATGCGGTCGATGGCGCGTGGCGTGAGACTGTCGAGTCAGCCGTGCCGGACTTCGAGCCGGCCCGTTCGCTGCTGGAAGCGCGACGACAGGCACGCACGGCGGGAGAGCATGTGCGCGATGCTCTCAATGCCGAAGGATACTTCGATCCCGAGATCGAGTTCGCCATCACCCAGGATGAACCGCCCCGCCCGCGCCTGCGGATCGATCCCGGCCCGCGCTTTGCCATCGGCGCGATCACACTCAACTATGACGGTCCCCCGCCGGCCGAAGAAGACCAGGCTGCTCTGCGCGAAAGCCTGACCATCTCATCGGGCGACCTGGCCATTCCGGCAAGGATCCTGGAGGCAGAACGCAATCTGGTCGCGACCCTGCGCAGTCTCGGCTATGCTGAAGCCGATAACGGTCTGCGCGATATTCTCGGTGACCGCGACCAGGCCGAGATCGACGTCGTCTACTTCCTCAAAGCCGGTCCGCGCGTTCGCTTCGGCGAGGTCATCGTACCGGACGATCTGCGCACGAGCACCGACTATATCGACAGCCTGGCTCCGCTGGAGGCGGGTGAGCTGTATTCGCCAGACGCACTAACAGCCTTCAATCGCCGGTTGGCGGAAACAAGGCTCTTCATGCGCGCCAGCGCCCGGCTTGAGCGCACCTCAAGCCGCACCGATCCGGAAACCGGCGACGAGATCCGCAATGTCGTCCTGCAGATCGAGGAACGCCCGCGTCATACCGGTGCGGTGGGCGCACGCTATTCCACCGCAGAAGGCTACGGCCTCACCGCGGAGCTGACGCGCCGCAATCTCACGCGCAGCGGCGATTTCCTCGAAACCCAGCTCAACCTGGCGGAACTCGCGCGCACGCTGGACATCACTTGGCGCCGCCCGAACGAGTTCGGCTATGGCCGCGGCGTGGTCTTCAGTACCAGCTTCAGCGATGACACCACCGATGCCTTCGACCGCCAGTCGGTGAAGGTCGGCGCGGCGCTGGAAATCATCGAGAACCCGACATTCGCCTGGACGGTCGGAACAACCGCCGAAGCCCTGCGTGAGACCATAGCCATGGAAGAACGCGACCTGCAGCTTCTGTCCCTGAATGGCGGCGTGCGGTTTGACTTCTCCAACTCCGTGCTCGACCCGACCGAGGGCTGGCGCGCGGATGCCACCGTGACGCCAACCGAAGTGTTCGGCGACGAGTCCACCCGCTATGTCCGACTCTCGAGCCAGGCGAGCGCTTATCTGCCCTTGGGGGAAACAGACCGCTTCGTGCTCGCCGGACGCGTGCATCTCGGCTCGGCACTCGGCGCGGCTGTCAGCGACCTGCCGTCAGAGCAGCGCTTTTACGCTGGCGGCGGCGGCAGTGTACGCGGCTATGCCTACCAGGCGGTCGGCCCGCGCGACATGGACAACAATCCCACCGGCGGGCGCGGCCTGACCGAGCTCTCCTTCGAGGCGCGCTGGCGCGGCTCAGGCAATTTCGGCGCCGTGGCATTCGTCGATACCGGGTCGGTGTCCGAAGCTGTCCTGCCGACCACCGACGACCTGCGGACCGGTGTCGGGCTGGGCGTGCGCTATGCAACACCAGCTGGCCCGATCCGGTTCGATGTTGCAGCCCCGCTGGATCGTGATGAAGGCGACGACCCGGTTCAGGTGTATATATCCATCGGACAGGCCTTCTGATGAGCCAGGAAAAGCCCCCTGCCAGGAAGAAACGCCGCTGGGCCCTTTGGCTCGGCGCCGTCCTTGTCGTGATCGGCACGCTGGCTGTATCCGCGCGGATCGCCGCCATGAGTGGAGCGGGCCGAGGCATGGTCGAGGCCCAGCTGGAACAACTGCGCCCTGCCGGTCAGGAGATCGAGATCGACGGGCTGCGCGGGGATTTGCTCGGGCGGTTCACCATCGAGCGCCTGACGGTCGCCGACCGAGAGGGGATCTGGCTCGAAGTCGACGATGTGGTTGTCGACTGGCACCCGCTCAGCCTTGTCCAGCGACATCTCAACCTGGATGTCGTCTCGGCAGAGCGCGCCCATATGCTGCGCCGGCCGGAGCTGGAACGATCCGGCTCGGACGACAAAGACAGTTCGGGGCCGCCCGACGGCACGCTACGCATCGGCTCGGCCGGCATTGCAGAACTCATCCTCGAAGAAGCCGTGACGACACGCCGGCTCAACCTCACACTTGAGGGCTCGGGCGCCTGGCTCGGCGATGCCGGCGATCTTGCCATGACCGTCTCTCCGCTGGAGGGCGAAGGCGACCGGGTCGACGGCACACTTGCCTGGTCGCGCACCGAACGGCTTCGTGGCGAGCTGACCTTTGACAGCCCGGCAGGCGGCCTGATCGCAGGCCTCGCCCGGCTTGGCGTCGAGCAATCCATGTCGGGCGAAATCCGTGGCAGCGGATCGCTGGAAGACTGGACCGGTGCAGCCAGCATCAGGATCGACGACACCCCGTTGCTGACGGCAAATGCGCAGACCGAAGGCGAAGCCATTGCCTTTTCCGGTGAGGTGAACCCTGCTCCACATCCACAGCTGACGCAGGTGGCGGCCTGGCTCGCGAGCTCGCTTGACATTTCGGGCACGGCCACACCCAACGGGAACGGGCTGGCAGCACTGCAAGCAGATCTGTCGGCGGGCCGCTTCACCTCCAGCCTGGCATTCGAACACCAGCGCAATGATGTCTGGCAGGGCACACTGACGGCAGAAGCACGCGAGCTGCACCGGTTCGCCAATCTTGGTGGCGCAGAAATCGGCAGCCTGGCACTGAATGGCGATATCGTCCTGAAAGAAGGCGTCATCCGCTATGATGGAACTGTGGATGTTCGCAGTCTGGCGCGCGGCGATCTCGCCTTTGCCCAGCTCAGCGGGCCGCTTGTCGCCACGCGGGACGGCTCACAGGTCGACATCGAAACCACGCTTGATGCACGCGGCGCACAATTGCCTGAGACGCTGCAGAAGCTGCTCGGCGCGCAGCCGCGCCTGCAGCTGACCGGCACTGCTGACACAGAAGACCAGACGGTCGATATCGAAGCCCTGCAGCTGACCAGCCGGGCCGCCACGCTGACAGCCTCAGGAACCGCCGATACCCGCCTCGCCGGCGATACGAAGCTGGTTGGCACGCTTGTCTTCGACGGCACGGCTTCGGAGCTTGCCGAGGGCCTCGCACTGACCAGCGACTGGAGCCTGAACGGCCGCGAGGATGAGCGGTTCGACTTTACCGTCGAGGCGCGCAGCACCGCCCTGCCCGCCCTCCCCTCACCGCTCGACATCCTTGTCGGCGACCGGTTTGTCTCGAACGCAACCGGTACGCTGACGCACTCGGGCGCCGTGACGGTCTCGCGCTTCAACGCCGAAGGGGCGGCGGCTGAACTGGGCGGCACGCTCAGCCTTGATGAAAACCAGATCCTGGAGGTGGATGCCGACCTGGAAACACAAGCTATCGCCAGCGGGCCGGTGCAAACCGATCGCGTCTCCGCCAGGGTCCGCGCCAATGGCCCGACATCCCGGCTCGTCTTTGATTTAAATGCCCGCACCGCGCGGCTGAGCGCACAGGGCACCGATCTCACCGATTTCGATCTTGCTGCAAGCGGCACACTGGAAGAGGGCACAATTTCGGCCCAACTCAACGCCACAGCCGATAGTGAAGCCGGCCCGGCAAGTATGACGAGCCTGGTCGGGCTCGATGGCTCGAACTGGCGCTTTGACGAGTTGAACCTCCAACTGGCAAGCCTGACGGCCACGGGCAATGCTTCAGGAGCCGGGGGTGACCTGGAAGTCCTGCGCGCCCAGCTCGATATCCGTGGCATCCTGCCCGAAGCGGTGCCGGCGGACACGGTGAATGCAACGCTCACCCTGACAGGCGATGTCTTCAACACGACAGGTGAGCTGGCCGGGCTCTCGACCAGCGCGGTATCGCTCTCGCGAGTAAGCTGGGAGGCGGACGGCACACCGGACCGGGTGGATTTCACCACGCAGCTGACCGGGAACGTCACCGTCAATCAAACCGCCCTCCCCCTGCAGATGGAAATCCTTGGCACAGCTGAGGAGCCGCTGGCCGATGACCGCGCCCTGGCTTTCGACCTCACCGGAAGCCTCGCGGACCAGAGTTTCGAGACGCTGGAAACGGCGCGCATTGCGCCCTCTCCGCGCGGTGCGGAAGCTTCAATCTATCTTTCGACACTGGGCGGCGCGGTGCGGGCAAATCTTTCGGATGCGCCAGACAACCGGCTGGCGGTGGACCTTGAGTCCATCTCGCTCGAAGCACTCCTGCCGTTGATCGGGCAGCTTCCCCGGCGCGGGGACATTTCCGGTTCGGCCCGCCTGCATGATGTCGGCGAACAGCTCGGCGGCAGTCTGGAAGCAACGGTTTCCGGGCTCTACACCGTCACGGGTTCCGACGCTCCGCTCGACCTAAATCTTACCGGCGAGTTGCACGAGGAAACCCTGTCGCTGACCGCCACCTCGCAGTTCGAGGACAGCGTGGATGGCGCGGCCCATCTCACCGTACCGATGGTCACGCGGGCTGACCCGCTTTCGATTTCCACAGCGCCGGATGCGGTCATGCCGTTCGATATCGACATGTCGGGCGCGATCGCGCCGCTGGCCGATCTCGTGCTCGACCCCGACCTGGCCCTGTCCGGGGATATCGACCTGCAGATGCAGGGCGCCCTTCCGCTGCAGGAAAACGGCGCGGAAGGTACGCTCTCGCTGCGCAATGGCGGGTTCGAGGATGCCCGCAACGGGTTGGCACTTGGCGAGATTTCCATGGATGTGCGGGTTACCCCGGCAATGCTGGAACTCAACCATTTCGACGCTCAGGGCCGCAGCGGCGGCCGGCTGAGCGGGGATGGCCAGATGTCTCTGGTGAATGGCGCGACCAATGTGGAAGTGCTGGCCGATCAGCTGGTCGTGTTCGACCGCTCCGAAGGCCGGCTGGTGGCGAGCGGCGAACTCGGCATGATCCGCGAAAGTGAACTGATCCGCGTGACGGGGGACCTTGAGCTGGTCGATGGCGTGCTCAACCTGGAACGCCTGCCTCAGGGCGGTCCGCCGACCCTCGAAGTACGTTTCGACACACCCGATCCCGACGAGGAAACCGAGCCCCAGCGCCCGCCGGTCACCGAACTTGACGTATCGGTGCGCTCACCGCGCGGCGTGCGCCTGACCGGCCATGGCGTGGAGGCCAGCCTGGTGCTCGATCTCGATATCACCGGCTCTATCGGTGACCCGCTGATCGTCGGCACCGGCCGAATCCAGCGCGGCCGGTTCGACCTGCTCGGCAAGCGGTTCGAGATCAATGACAGCTCACTGCGTATCGACGGCGATCCGAACGAAGCCGAGCTGAACATCCAGGCCGTGCGCAATACCGATGAGCTCACCGTCCAGATCGACATCACCGGCACGCCGCGCAAACCCGTAATCACCCTGTCCTCACAGCCGGAACTGCCGCAGGACGAAGTGCTCTCGCGCCTCCTGTTCGGACGCTCGCCGGCTGAACTCGGGCCGCTGGAAACCGCGCGCCTGGCTGCTGCACTTGCAGAGCTGACCGGCGAGGGCGGGTTCGATCTGCTCGGCGGGATCGAGGAATCGCTCAATCTCGACACGGTGGATATCGGCCAGTCCTCCTCCGGCGCCGTGCAGTTGACCACGGGCAAATACCTGGCCGAGGGCGTCTATCTCGAACTGCGCTCCAGCCCGGATGCCCCGCCCGGGGTCGCGCTGGAATGGCAGCCGCTGGATAATATCGAAGTGGAAGTGGAAACCGCCTCGAATGTCGGCCAGAGCGTTTCGGTGCGCTGGAAGCGCGACTTCGACTAGCCGTCCGCGGACACGAGACTAGATTAATAATTGGAAACGCCAGACAGCTTCCCTAGTTTTGACCACTTCCCGCCTCACTTAGTGATCATCTGGACTGCTTCTGGCCCCTGAAAGGAAGGGTAAGAATATGCGTAAGTTTCTGATTAGACTTGGACTTGGCTTCGCCGTTCTTGCTGTTGCCGGCTGCAATACAGTGTCCGGTTTCGGGAAGGATCTGGAGACCGTGGGCGGTGCGATTGAAGACGCCGCCGACGACGCCAAGGACTAGGTTTCGGTGGTCTGGCGCGGGTGTAACAGCCCGCGCCTAGGCCACGATTTTCTGAACCAGACTGCCCGGGAAGACGATACCGATGCGGTAGCCGCCGGTTTCGTCGCGTGTGGTCACCAGGCGCCCCTGGAGCTGACGCGCGAAGGAGGTCATCAGGCGCGCGCCGAGACTCATCTTTGCGCCGGGCTCGATCAGCTCCGGCGCTCCGAGCCCGCGCTCGGCAACATGCAATTCTAGCACATCATTGTGCATCTGCAGGGTCACGGCGATCTCCCCGCCCTGACAATCGGTGGCCTCGAGCATGGCATGCGTCACCGCCTCAACGATAAAGAGCGCAATGGGCATCACCGCATCGGCTTCCAGCTCGAAGGCGTCCACCGCCACGCTCAGGCCGATATTCTGGTCCTGCAGGCCCAGCGCATCCGACAGATGGCTGAGGAGCCCTTCCAGGAAGGGCTTTACGGAGACCAGCTCCAACCGTTCGTGCTGATAGAGCGAGGAATGGACGATGGCGAGTGCATCGATCCGGTGACGGGCAGCCGAGAGCGCGGCGCGGCCCTGTTCGTCCTGTAGCGCACGCCGCTGCAGGTTGAGAAAACTGGTAACGATCTGGAGATTGTTTTTCACCCGGTGGTGGATCTCCTTGACCGCATCGTCGCGGACCTCGATCGCGGCCTTCAGGCTCTCGTCGCGTTCGGAAATCCGATCGGCCATCTCGTTAAGCGTGCGCGCAAGACTCTGAACTTCCACCGGCGCACTGTCGAAAACGGCGGTGTTGCGAAAGCCGTAAAGCCCCTCGCGGTAGATCACGGCAAGCTGGCGCAGCCTCTGCAGCCAGACAAGGATGAGTTGGTCGGTGGCCAGCCAGGCCGCCATCAGCGTCACGCACATGGCCAGAAATGGCAGGCCGAAAGTCCGCATCGGCGTCAGCAGGGCATCACCGAGAATGCCCTTCGACGGCTTGGAGATCAGGGCGTAGACCCCGTTCGGTCCGATCCGGCCCAGCACCATTTCAAACATTCTGCCATCTTCGGATTTTGCGAGATAGAGCTTGCTGACTCGTTCATCCCGAGCGGCTGCGATCCAGTCCATCGGGATGGTCCGGGAGCCATCGGACCCGAGGATCTCGCCTTCATTGTCCACCAGCGCCACCCGCGTTCCGGCAAGCCGTTCAGCACGCCGGAGCACATCCAGATAGGCCTGGGTGCTGAGCGAGAAGGTCGACCAACCTGCAAGCACGCCATCCGCGGTCTCATTCGGCAGCGCCAGGACGAACACATCATGGCCGGTGAACTGGCCCGGCACGATCTGTGTGTGCATCAGCCCGCCGGTCCTGCGCGCCTGTTCGACCAGTTCAGCATCCAAAAGCCGCATACCCTCCCCCCCGGCGGCATTGCAGGTCACGACCCCGTCTGGATCGACAGACATGACGTTGAGCAGGCCGGGAACGCGGCCGGCAAGACGGTTGTGCACCTCAGCGCACTGCCCGGCGGTGATATCCTCGGCAAAGATCCGCAACAGCTGGTCAACATTGATCCTGAACTGCTCGACCCGGGCAATGGCGCGGTCAGCCGACAGCAGAAGGGCATCGCGGCGCTCGGCCCGGTTGGCTTTCGTATCGAGCCCGGTCTGAAGAGACGCGATGATCAGGAAGGGCAGAAAGGCAATGGCCAGCACCATCAGAAGCCGCCGGCGCAAGGTGCCCCTTGCCTTCTCGGTGCGCCTGATCAGCCCCTCAAACACGGCTGCCTGCCAGTTCAGCGACCTGGCCCATCAGGTCTTCGAAGGCGTCCGAGGCCCGCATCCGGCGTTCGCACGGCCGGGGACTGACGCGCCGTTCGAGAAGGTCCATGAGTTCGCGTCGGGCGCGATTGACCCGGCTCTTCACCGTACCTACGGCGCACTGGCAGATACCGGCCGCTTCTTCATAGCTCATCGCACCCGCGCCCACGAGGATCAGCGCCTCGCGCTGGTCGACCGGCAGGCATTGCAGGGCGTGGCGCAGGGTCAGGAGATCCAGAGCTGCCGTGGGATCGTCCCAAGCAACAAGCACGGCCTCGGCCGTGGCCGGTTCAAGCGCCTGCACACGCCAGCTCCGGCGTTTTTCCGAATAGAAGACATTGCGCAGAATGGTGAAGCACCAGGCTTTCATATTGGTGCCCTCGCGATAGGCAGAGCGCCCTTCCCATGCCTTGAGCATGGCGTCCTGGGCCAGATCGTCGGCCAGGATCGGATCACCGCACAGATTGCGCGCAAAGGCGCGCAAATGGGGGATCAATCCCGCCAATTGAGACTTGAACGCACTATCATCCATCTTCGAGGCGGGTCGCGCTGTGCGCTCACCCCTTTATCTAGTTTTTTTCTTCGGGCTTTGGCTTGGCGTCAGCATCGCGCAGAAGTTTTAAGAAATCGTCTGGAACAGGCTCATTCGCGACATCGTCGTAGAGTTGCCTGAGCTTGTCGCCGATCCGTTTGCGGCGAATCTGCCCCGAATGGTCGCGCTCTTTCGGTGCCTTCTGTGCGCTGGCGGAGGGGGTCAGTTTCTTGTCTGCCATCAATATTGAACCAATCGGGATTTCCGCAGAATTTTCTATCCAGAGATTTAATAGGCTTCGAAAATAGCTGATTATACTATTATGCAACCATTGTGCATGAGAATGGTCCTCGTATTTTATAAGTGGAGCTTGCATGGGACTGGCAAGCCAGTTTGGCCCCCATATTCCATTTCTGAGACGATATGCCCGGGCATTGACGGGCAATCAGTCGGCCGGTGACGAACTTGTGCGCGCGGCATTGAGCGAACTTGCCGATAATCCGTCACTGATAAATCACGACATCCCCTCCCGGGTCTCGCTCTATCAGCTCTTTCACACAGTGGTCGGCGCGCCATCGAACGGCAACATCCGAACGAGCGGCAACATTCACGATATCCGCATGCAATCCCTGGCCCCGGTCCAGCGCCAGGCCTTCCTGCTGACGGCGACCGAAGGCTTCAACCGCGCAGACGCCGCCGCAATTCTCGGCCGCAACAAGGATGAAATCGAGACACTCGTCGCCGAAGCGCTGCACGAGATCGAGAACGCCCTCGCCACGCGCGTGCTGATCATCGAGGACGAGCCGGTGATTGCGGCTGACCTGGAAAGCCTGGTCGGCGATCTCGGCCATGACGTCACCGGAAATGCGACGACTTATGGCGAGGCGGTCACCCTGGCGCGCCAGATCCCGCCGGGGCTGATCCTGTGCGACATCCAGCTGGCGGACAATTCCTCCGGCATCGATGCGGCCAATGACATTCTTACCGATATCGACGTGCCGGTGATCTTCATTACCGCTTTCCCCGAACGCCTCCTGACCGGCGACCGCCCGGAACCGGCCTACCTGATCACAAAGCCGTTCCAGGAAAACACGGTGAAAGCGGCAATCGGCCAGGCGCTCTTCTTCCACCCCCGCGAACTGGTATAGATGACGGCTTGCCTTGCCGGGCCCGGCAAGTGCCGCGTCAAACCGTCCACATCCGTGATGTGTGAGTTCCGTGCACCACGGACTTGTGAACGCGCTGCCGAAGATTTGCCCCCAGGTTCAGGAGCAATCTGGTGCGGATGAGAGGTGAAACCTCGAACCGGAACCCGCACATTGGGTTGGCGGGCGGCAATGTGCAAATAAAGATGGTGCGGATGAGAGGAC
>DHQO01000035.1 GCA_002408125.1 Hyphomonadaceae bacterium UBA5336
GGTTGAGGAAGCCGGTGAGCTTCATGGACGCGGTGCTCTGGCGCGGCGGCTGCTGATCTGCCGGGCGGGTGAGATGGGCTGGGTCCCGGCTCACCCGCGCACGGCAGTGTCGGCCGCACCTGTGCGCGGGCCGGCAGCTGGGCCTGCCCCGGGCCGTCCCCGCATCGCGCTGGCCGACCGGCTGTATGAGGTGTCAGGCACGCCCCCGGCCGGGACGCCGGACGGGCAGACCGGTCCGGATGCGGCGGCCGGCTGGGTGTCGAGCGCCTGTCTCGCCCGGCGCCTGGCCGGGCTCGAGGCCGTGCTGGCAGACACTGACCGCTATGCGCGCCTGATCGCGCGCCGGCTCACCGCGCCGGCCCGGGGCGGGCGGACAAGCCCGATCCAGCCGGGCCGACCGCCGGGCCTGCCGGACGACCCCTATGACCTTGATGGTAGCGCCCTGGCGCTCGCCCATTCCGGCGCGCTTTGCGTGTTGAACGGACCGCCCTGACGCGGGTGGCTGCCGCCCGTCACGCGCCCTGCGCGCCGCCGAGCGCGAGCAGGACATCGGCATACCAGACCGCATTCAGGCCCAGCGTTTCATCCAGCGCGGGGTCGCGGGTGCTGGCCTCCAGGCGCGCGGCATGGATGCCCAGCAGGCGCCAGGGCAGGGGCTCGCCGGGGGCGGCCTGGGGATCGCGCATGACGACGGGCGCCCCGCTGATGCCGCGATGGGTGCGCGCATCGACGAGGAAATAGCCCATGCCCTTGAAGCGCAGGCCGTAGGAGGAGGCGAGGCCCGCCTGCCGGGCCACGGGCAAGTGGTGCAGCGTGTCCTGGAAGCCCAGCGGATAGCCGAGCGTCACCAGCGTCGTGCCGATTTCGACATGCGCGTCGGCGGGCAGCAGATTTTCCGGCGTGAAGGCCCTGAAGGCGGTGGTCCTTGGCAGGGCGACTTCATGGATGTCGATGGCCGCGACATCGACCAGCCCGCTGGCGTCTTTCGCCTCGCGCCAGACGCTCTTCCCATTCCAGTAGAGCGGGATGGAGAAATGGGTCGAGCGGCCGAGATCATCGGGATCGGTATGGAGCTCGATCTCGATCCTGTCCGGTCTGTGCCCCGTCGCCTCGTCGAGCACGACATGGCGCGAGGTGATGAGCTGGAGCTGGCCGTTTCGCCTGAAAAAGAATCCGGTCGCGTTGGTAAGGCCGCGCTGGTCTTGAAATGTGCCGACCCGCACGGTCGTCATGAGCAGGGGATCAATCATGGGGCAGCGCTTCACACCCTTGGCCTGGTTGGAGGGAGCGTGCCCTGTGCGAGCACGCAGCTATTGCCGGACTTTCGACAGGGCTGGGCGCACTCCCGGCCGCGCCCAGTGTAGTCGAGATGAGCGCTCGCGGGAACGACAACTTCTTCTCAGGGCTCTCCGGCCGGGCGGCGTTAACTAACCTGGATCAGGATACGCTGGACCTGGCTCATTTCGGGGCGGTGTGTGTCCTGAATTTCCCGCCCTGGAGCATCCCGGTTCAGTCTGGAATCCCCTGTCCTGCCTGGGTTTTTACAGGCCGGGACGCCAACGCTGGAATTGTCACGCTTCTTGCTGGGCTGGCGTCATGAGCGACTGGCTGGAATCTCAGGCGCGTGGCGCCACAGTGGACCCCGGAACGGCAAACGCCCCCGGCAAGAGCGGGCGGCGGGCCTGGCTGAAGCGGAATCTTGCGACCGGCGTGCCGAACGAGGCGGCCGACAATACCGATCTCAGCGCGCCCCAGTCGATGAGCCTTTATGCCATGCGCGGCATGGCGATCTGCATCGTGGTGGTGGCCCATGCCACCCGTTGGCCGATCCATTCACTGTACTGGTGTATCCCTCTCTTCTTCTTCCTGCCGGGATACCTCTTTCGCCAGCCGGACAATGTGGCGGCCTATATCGGCCTGATCACGCGCAAGCTGCTGGGGCCGTATTTTGTGTTCATGGGCGTGATCGCCGCGCCTGCACTCTACCAGATCTATCTCCATCAGGGCACGGAGGCGATGGTGGCGCGGGTGGGCGTGCTGCTTCTCGGCGGGGAACGGATTACCGGGGTGTGGGCCGCGTTCTGGTTCCCGACCTGTTTCCTGTTCACCCATGTGCTCTACACGCTGTGCATGCGGTGGTTTTCCGCCCTGACGGTGAGCGTGCTGTGCATTCCGATGCTGGGGCTGGCGACGCTGAACGATTATTTCGCCGATTTCTGGCTGCCGCTGGGCCTGAACATCGTGCCTTTCGTGTTCCCGCTGATGCATGCCGGATGGCTGTATCGCCACCGCCAGTTCAGCCCGAGAATGGATCACTGGTTCCACCTGGCGGTCATCTCGATCGGGCTGGCCTATACCTTTATCGTGCTGGTCGGATTTGCTCCGCCCCTTCAGGTGAAGATCGCCAAATATGGCTGGCCGGTTATCACGGTCACCTGTGCGGTTTTCACGGTGATTGGCCTGAAGCTCGCCTTCGACCGGCTGGTGCACAGGCGCTCGGTTAGCCTCGTCTTCGGCAATCTCGGCAAGGCCTCGATGATCATCATGTTCGTGCACCAGCCGATCCAGCTGATGATCCTGAATGTGGCGGGCATCTATAACGAGCCTGTCCGCATCGTGCTGACGCTCATTGGGTCGTATCTGTTCTACCGATTGTTCAAGGCCCTACGCTGGGCCTGACCGATCAGTTCGCCCCACACGCTTGATCGTCCCGGGCGACATCGAAGGTCTCGTCCCACATGTCGTCCCAGGTGCGGGCTTCTTCGGCCGTGAAGGGCATCTCGCCATCGCGCGCGGCATTGCGTACCGCGCGAATGGCGTCCTGGCCGTCGACCTGTTCGGTATCGCGATAGGTGCGGGCGGCGGTGAGGATTTCCAGATGGGTGGCGGCGTCGGGCTCGCCCAGCGCAGCGACTTCCGCGCCATAACAGCTGCAATAGCGCTCTATGGTCAGCCCGCCGCGCTCCAGCTCGGCCCTGGCGCGCTCCTCGGGGGTGAGCAAGGCGAGGCATTCGGCCTCGACCAGGTCGCCGGTTGCCGGTTCGGGCGCCGTCGTCGCGCAGGCCGAGGCGAGGCCGGCGAGCATGAGTGCCAGGACGCGCCGCATCTAGCGTGGCGCGCGCTTGGCGAGAATGCGCTGGAGTGTGCGCCGGTGCATGTTAAGGCGCCGGGCGGTCTCGGAGACATTGTGGTTGCACAGCTCATAGACCCGCTGGATATGCTCCCACCGCACCCGGTCCGCGCTCATCGGATTGTCCGGCGGGGCGGGTTTCTCATCCTGGCTGGCGGTCAGCGCCTTGACGATGTCTTCCACATCGGCGGGCTTGGCGAGATAGTCCACCGCGCCGGCTTTCACAGCCGCCACGGCGGTGGCGATGGCGCCATAGCCGGTAAGGATCACCGCGCGCGCTTCGGGGCGGTATTCGTGCAGGACCTGCACCACATCCAGGCCCGAGCCGTCTTCCAGGCGCAGGTCGAGCACGGCAAAGGCCGGCGGATTGAGGCGCGCAATATCCTTGGCCTCGCCGGCCGAGGAGACGGCGGACACGAGGAAGCCGCGCTGGGTGAGCGCGCGGGCGAGCCGCTGCAGGAAAGGCCCGTCATCGTCAAGAACGAGGCAGGTGCGGTCTTCGACGCCTTTCAGGCTCTCGTGCAATGTCACGGTCACCGGGCGGTCTGTTCTGGAGATATCAGTCATAACGGGCCTGTATAATCGTATTTTCCGGGGCTTCCAACCGATTGCGCGGCCAAAATGCCTGAACCACTGCACCATGTCTGGGCGGGGTTCGGTTTCGGGTGGCGACGCGCCCGCCAGATTGCTCGATCAGCGTCTTGGCGATGAAGAAGCCGAGCCCCATGTCGCCGCCGCCCATATGGGCCTCGCTGCGCTGGGAGACATAGGGCTCGCCGAGCTTGGGCAGGACCTCCGGCGCGAAGCCCGGGCCATCGTCGGAAATCGTGACGATGAACTGGTCATGGGTCCAGGTCGCCACGGCGGAAACCTGGGTATCGGCGAAGCTGACCGCGTTCTCGATGAAGGCGCTCAGCGCGTGCAGCACTTCCGGGGACCGGCGCAGCATCGGGGCGGTATCCTCACCGCCGGTGCCGGGAGCATAGCGCACATCAATTGTAGTCCCGAGGCCGCGATAGGGCTCGGCAGCCTCCTCCACGAGAGCGCGGATGGGCATGGTGGCGTGGACGATATCGCTGGCCTCGCGGGCTTCGCCGAGCTTGCGCAGGATATTGCGGCAGCGCTCGGCCTGTTCGGCGAGCAGGCGGGCATCCTCGCTGAGCGGATCTTCAGGATCGAGCTGGGCGGCCATTTCCTTTGCGACCAGGTGGATGGTGGCGAGCGGCGTGCCGAGTTCATGCGCGGTCATGGCCGACATCGCGCCGATGGCCGACAGGCGCTGTTCGCGCGCCATGACGACGGAGGCGGCATCAAGCGCGCGCACCAGCCGAGCTTCGTCCTGGCTGACGCGCTGGGCCGAGAAGGCAAAGAAGGTGAGGCCTGTGGCAAGAGCAACCAGATGCCCGATCTTGAACAGCATGGGCAGTTCCGGCGATCCCTCGCCCGGCCAGGGCAGGGGCGAGGAGACCACCAGCATGGCACTGGCCAGCAACAGGGCAAATACGGCGAGAATCCCCGCCTCATGTGGGCGCAGGGCCAGCGCGGCCACCGTCACCGGCGCGACGAGCAGGAGCAGGAACGGGTTCGACAGCCCGCCGGTCAGCGCGATCAGTATGGCGAGCTGGAGAATGTCGAAGGCGACATGCAGTCCGGCTTCCCAGTTCTTCACAAGCCGCTGACTCGCCAGGAAGAGCGACAGGAGCACATTGAACCAGGCCGAGGCGGCGATGATCGCAAGGCAGGCGCTCAGCGGCAGGGAATAGCCAAGCCCGAAATAGACGAGCAGCACGGCCGCTGTCTGGCCGGCAATCGCCAGCCAGCGCAGGGCAATGAAGGTGCGCAGGCGCGTGCGGCCAAGCGCGGAGGGGGCATTGCCGAGCCCTTCCGGTGCGAGGGTGAAAAGGGTCTCGTTCAGGCCGAGTGGCTTGATATGCGGCTGTGCAAAATCGCTCATGGTTTCAGTCTGTGGCAAGCCGCCGCCTGTGCAAAGGGAATATACCGGGTGATAGCCCAAGGGATGAAACAGATCTCGCTCCTCCTTGCCGCAGCCCTGCTGGCGGCCTGTTCACCCGCCTCGCAGAACGAAGCCGGCGGCGCGCGCGCCAGTTGCACCAGCCGGGCCTATTCGGAGATTGGCGGGCCGATCCGCCTGATCGACGAGACTGGCGCGGAGGTGACCGAAGAGACGTTCAAGGGTCGCCCGACGCTGGTCTATTTCGGCTTCACCTATTGCCCCGATGTCTGCCCGATGACGCTGGTCACCCTCGACCAGGCCTACAAGCAATTGCCCGAAGGCATGGAGGCCCCGCAGACCCTGCTCATTTCGGTGGATCCGGAGCGCGACACACCCGAGGCGATGGCGGCCTATGTCGGCAATGACGCTTTTCCGGACGGGCTGAAGGGCCTCACCGGAACGCCGGAAGCGGTGCGCGCGGCCGCCGATGCCTTCAAGGCCGACTATGCCCGCGTGGACGCGCCGGAAAGCTTCACCGAATACACGATGGATCACACCTCGATCATCTACATGATGGACGAGAACTGGCAGTTGAAGACCTTCTTCACCCATGAGGACACGGCCGACACCATCGCCCAGTGCCTTGCGGTACAGATGGATTAGGCGCTGGCCTGTTTCAGCATGGTGAGGAACCGGTCGATATCCTCGTCCGGCGTCATCCAGCTGGTGACGAAGCGATAGCCGCCCTCTGGCCAGGGATAAAACCGTGCCCCGGCCTCCGACAGGGCTTTCGCCACAGTCTTGGGCAATTTGACGAAAAGCTCATTGCCCTGGACCGGATGGCGGAACTCGGCGCCGGGGATCTCGACGAGCCCTTCGGCCAGGCGCGCGGCCTGTCGATTGGCATGCGCCGCGAGTTCCAGCCAGAGCCCGTCCTCAAGCATGGCATTGGCCTGCGCGGCGACATAGCGGAGCTTGGCCGGCATATGCCCGCCCCTTTTGGCCCGCGCCTTCAGCTCGCCAATCCGACTGGCCGCCGCGCCGAGCAATATAATCAGCTCACATCCGATGGCGCCGGTCTTGGTGAGCCCGAAGCTCATGACATCCACGCCGGCCTCCCAGCTCGCCTCGGCCGGGCTAGCGCCGAGCGCGGCGAGGGCATTGGCCAGCCGCGCGCCGTCAAGGTGCACGGCGAGGCCGGAAGCATGGGCGAGACGGGCGAGTTCGGCGATCTCTGCGGGAGTATAAAGCGTGCCGCATTCGGTAAGATTGGTGAGCGAGAGGACAGATGGCGGGGTCTCATGCACGAAATCCGGGTCCATGCCCTGAAGTGCGGCCTGGAGCGTTTCCGGCGCGATCTTCCCGTCCGCGCCGTCAAGCAGGCGCAGCTTGCCGCCATGGGTAAAGAATTCCGGCGCCCCGCGCTCGTCGCGCTCGATATGGGCTTCGCGATGGCAGAGGACCGCGCCGGTCGGCGGGCAGAAACAGGCGAGGGCCAGGGCGTTCGATGCGGTGCCCGAAGCCACCGGCCAGACGGCCAGCTCTTCGGTCTCGAACAGGCTCTGCAGCCGGTCTTCGAGCTCGGCGGTCTCACTGTCGCCGCCATAGCTCGCCGCCATGCCGGAATTGGCGCGCGTCAGCGCTTCCAGAACTTTCGGATGGGCCCGAGCAGACGTGTCAGAGGAGAAGTCCATGGAGGGTCCTTGATCACCAGTTTGAGTTGAGCGCCGTCCGGCAGGTCACGCGTTTGCGCATGTATATCCCCCAGAACGGCGAAGTGCGTCCTCACATCGAGGGGAAGCGCCCGCTCGACCCCATAGTCCCCTGACAGAAAAGGCGGCGGCGTCAGACTGTAGACCTGACCGGGCGCGAGCCTTTTTCCCGCCTGCTCATACTGCCAGATTACATCTCCCATCAGCCAGTCGGGATTGTCACCGATCGCGTCACGGAAGGCATCCCAGTCCTCTGCCAGAAAGGTTACCGCATCATCACCCGCGCTGAAGAGGTGGATCGAGCCATCCCCGAATTCGAGGAAAAGATCGCCGAGGCGGCTCATCAGGCGTACTGTGAAATTGGCAGGGAGCATGTCTTGCCAGGGCTCAAGCAGGCGTGGCCAGTCATAGCCTTCATGATCGATGGTGAGTTCTTCAGGGCGCGTCACGCGTCCAAGTCCGGGGTCTGCCACAGAAGATGCTGCCCGCCATCGCTGGCGATCATCTGGCCGGTGACCGACCCGGCCTCGATGAGGAAGAAGAGCGCGCGGACGATTTCATCCGGGCTGGTGCCCTGGCCGGTGAGCGTATGGGCCTTTTCCTGCTCGAATTGTTCATCGGTCTGGTGCGTGCTGGGCAAGGTCGGGCCGGGGCCGATGCCGTTGACGCGGATATTCGGCGCGAAGGCCTGGGCCATTGTGCGCGTCGCCGTCCAGAGCGCGGATTTTGACAGGGTATAGGTGAAGAATTGCGGGTTCAGCTTGAGCACACGCTGGTCGATCATGTTGACGATGAGGGCATGCTCGCCGTCGGCCACCTGGCCGGCGAAACGCTGGGCGAGATGGACCGGGGCGCGAAGGTTCGCCTCGAAATGATGGTCCCAGTTCGTGCGGTCATGTTCGAGCGCGCTGTCGGGCTCAAAGGTGGAGGCGGAATTCACCAGCAGGGTGAGTGGGCCGCCAAGCGCTGCGCTCGCCTTGCCGACAAGCCCGGCCGTGCCGGTTTCATCGGAAAGATCGGCCTGCACGGTCTCGGCCACCCCGCCGGCGGCCCGGATCTGGTCGACCGTATCGTCCGCCCCGGCCGAGGAAGAGCGGTAGTGCACCGCCACCTGCCATCCGGCCTTGCCGAGTGCGATGGCCATCGCCTTGCCGAGACGGGCGCCGGCACCGGTGACGAGGGCGCGGCCAGGCTGCATGGCTTATCTCCCCATGAGGGCGAGGATGTCCCAGCCCTGGGTCAGCCCGAAGATATACACCGCATAGATGAGCAGCAGCAGGAGGCCGGCAAGCCGGCTGACCCGCGAGCGGGTGAGGATGAAGGCGGCAGCGGTTAGCGCGGCCAGAGCCATCGCCCAGTGGTCATAGGCATGAAAGCTGCGCGACATGGGCACGCCGCCCGGCGCGCCGCCGGCGACCAGGGCGACAAGGCCGCCCGCGCCGAGCAGGTTGAAGATGTTCGAGCCGAGAATATTGCCGACCACGACCGAGCCGCGCCCGCGCATCGCCGCCGAAATCCCGGCTGCGATTTCCGGCAGGCTGGTGCCAAGCGCGATCAGGGTCAGGCCGATGATCTCTTCGGAGATGTGGAACGAGCGGGCGATGCCGACACCGCCGGTGACGATGAGATTGGCGCCTACCGGCAGGCCGACAATGCCAATCAGGATATAGGCAATGGTTTTCGGCAGGCTGAGATGCGGGTCATCGGTGTCCACGCCGACATCAACCCCGGCGCGCTCTGCCTTGCGCGTCGCGTGCAGGGTGTAGATGGCATAGGCAAAGAGCGCGAGGATGAAGAGCGCGCCGACGGCCATGTTGAAGGGCAGCATCGCGCAGATCAGGATCCAGGCCGCAGTAGCCGCGAGCATGGCAAAGAGAGCGCGAGTCTCGCCATAACCGCCGGTCGCGAGCGGCGCGATCACGGCCGGCAGGCCGAGTACCAGCCAGACATTGGCGATGTTCGAGCCGACAATGTTTCCGAAAGCAATGGCCGGATAGCCCTTCACCGCGGCATCGACGGCGACCACCATTTCCGGTGCCGAAGTGCCGAAGCCGACGATGAACACGCCAGCGACGAGATGCGGGACACCCAGCCGGTTTGCGGCCGAGACCGCTCCATTGACGAGAAAGTCGCCGGCAAAGGCGAGCAGAGCAAGCCCGCCGACCAGCGAGACAATCAGACTGAGATCGGGCATGCCAGCGATGCCGACTAGTCCAGCCTGCGATAATCGATGAGATTGAGGACGGCAAAGAGAGCCACAACTACCCCGATGGCGATGAGCGCGTACATGAGCCTACCTTCTTGAGTCGCAATATTTTGCCTCTCCCTTAGCGGCACTTTGCAGGCTTGGCTACGGCTCATGCGAAGGACGTGCACAGACAATTGGCGGATTCTTGCGTGAATCGGCCGGGGCCTTACTCAGTCAAAGGTTTTCTGAAGGTCTTCCGACACGGAATTGGCCGCGCGAAGATAGACAAAACCGGTCCAGGCCGACAGGACGGCAGTTATCCATAGAATCACGGTTCCAACCGCATCGCCGTGGAGGCCCCAGCTGAGCTGAGGGGAAACGCCAGGCGGGGCGTGGACCACGTGGCGCTCGATGAAGATCAGGAGCGGCGCGCCCAGCAGGGTGCCGATCGCGATCATCTCCAGCGCGGTCTTCCACTTGGCGGCCTGCATCACCGGCAGGGCATAGCCACCGCCAAGCCGGGTGCGCAGCCAGGTAACATAGACATCCCGGCAGATGATTACCGCTGCCGGGATAGCGATCCAGAGCGTGGCTCCGGCCAGTGCCAGGGCGACCAGGCTGAGACCGACCAGCAGCTTGTCGGCAATCGGGTCGAGCCAGGCGCCGAACGCCGATTGCGCTTCCAGCGCGCGCGAGAGAATGCCGTCGAAGAGGTCCGTCAGCGCAGCCAGCACAAAGGCGGCGAATGCGATTGCAGGCCATGTCAGCATGTCCGCAAGCCCGGTTTCGGCCAGCAGCTGCGGATAGGCCGGGTCGCCCGGAGGCGGGCTTCCCGCCACCATCCAGTCGGCAAGCGCGGCATTCACCGCATGTGACAGCGCCGCGCCCTGCAGCACCGCGCCGGCCACGGCGAAGGCGAGGACGCAGCGCATCAGGGTCAGCGCATTGGGCAGCCAGCTCATCGACATTGACCAGCCCTACACCATGCGATGCGTGGTACAAAGAGACGGAAAGAGTTGACAAATCGGGCTGTAGTGAGCACATGCTCACAAATGTTTCAAAGGTGTTCTGATGGAACCTGTCATACTGCTGGGGCTCGCTGTTTTCGGCTGGATTCTTGTCGGGCCGGTGTTCGGGCTGATCGCCTTGAACAGGATCCAGAAGCTGGAGCGTCAGGTCCTGCAGTTGCGGGCTGCTGCGCCGCCAAAGCCGCTTGAGCCTGCAAAACCCACTGCTCAGACGCCCCCGCCGCGCATGGAAACGCCAGTGCCCGCAGCCGCGCCAGCCCGCCGCACGCCGCCGCCTCCGGGCGGAGAGCCTACACCCCGCCCCGCCGCGCTGCGCCGCCCGCGTGCGAACTGGGAACGGCTGATTGCCGGCAACTGGATGGTCTGGGCCGGCGGGCTCGCCTTGGCACTGGGCGGGCTGTTCCTGGCACGCGTCGCCATTGATGCCGGCCTCTTCGGACCTATGGCGCGCACCATCGCGGCCGGTATCTTCGGTGCGGGCCTGATCGCGGCGGCCTTCCCAGCGGCGCGTCACCGGCTCGTGCACGAGGCCGGCGGCAGCATCCGTTTCCTGCCGCACCTTCTGGCTGGGGCAGGGCTGATCTCGCTTTACGGCGCGGTGCTGGCCGCCGGCGCGCTTTATGGTTTTGTCCCGCCTCTGGTGGCCCTCATCCTGTTCGCAATCGTCTCCCTGTTTGGACTGGTCCTGTCGCTGCGCTTCGGGCCGGCGCTCGGCGCGATTGCGCTTGCCGGGGCCTATATCAGCCCGCTCCTGACCGGCGCATCGGAGGGCTCTGCACTCTATATCCTGCCTTATGCCGGCACGATCAGCCTGCTTGGCCTCGCTCTGATCCGCTATCGCGGTTGGCGATTTGTCTCCTGGATCAGCCTGGCCGGCACCGCCTTCTGGGGCCTGGCCGGTCTCGGCGCTGTGGAGACGCTATCCCAGGCCTGGCTGGTGCCGGCCTATGCGCTCATCGTGGCCGCCGCCGCGCTCGCGTTCGCCGCCGACTTCGCCCGCGCGCCGGTTCTTCTGCCGCGCAAGTTTTCCACGCTGGGCTGGCTGCTGGCCCATCGTGGCGAGAGTGTGCTGGTGGCGCACCTGTTCTGGGTCCTTGCCGGGGCGCTCGTTCTCGTCGGCGCGTTCGACTGGCCGACCAGCGAGGTCGCCGTCAGCGCCGTGGCGATCTTTGGCGGCGCCGGGATCCTTGCGGCCTGGCGCCGGGACGGGTTCGGTCTGCTCGCGCTGGTCTCGGCGATCACTGTGCTGACAGGACTCGCGCTCTGGCCAGCCGGCCTGCCGGCGCTCTGGGCCGGGGCGATTGCCTGCTCCCTCGGCTTTGGCGTCCTCGCCACCATGGCCCAGACCGGCAAGGAAGTGCGGACCCCGCTCGCTATCCCTGCCGCGCTCACCCCTATGGCGGCGCTCGCCATCGCCTTCTGGCGCAGCGGGCTGGAGCCGGGCTTCACCTGGGGGCTCCTCTCGCTTCTGATCGCCTGTGCCTGCGGGCTCTGGCTCGACCGGCGCAAGGCGGCAGAGGGCGGGCTCGATGCCCATCCGGGCGCGGCGGCGGCCTATGCCGTCGGTCTCGCACTCAGCGCCGCTCTGGCGCCTTTCCTCGTGCTCGATGATTTCTGGTTCGGCCCGGCGCTCGCCGTGGCCGCGGCGATCATCGCCTTCATTCACCAGCGTTTCGAGCTCTGGCCGGTGCGCTGGGGCGCGGTGTTGGCCGCGGCGGGGGCGACCTTCCTGATGCTGCGCCCGGGTCTTCTCTCGAGCCTCAATCTCTCCGGGCCGCCCATCGCCAATACGCTGGCCGCAGCGGTCGTGCTCTCGGTCGTTGCGCTGGCGCTGGGCAGCTACCTCTTCACGCGCCATCCCCGAGCACGTTCTACCCTGCAGGGTGCGGCCATTCTCACCGGCTTTGGCGGCATCGGTCTTGTCATCCGCCATGCAGCGGGCTCGCAGAGCTTTTTCGACGGGAATTTCCAGCTTGCCGAAATGGGCGGCTATGCCATCGCCTATCTCGGCTCGGCCGCCGCGCTCGCCTGGCGCGGGCGCCGGCAGGCCTGGGTCTGGCGCGCAGCGGAGCTGATCGCCAGCCTGCTCGGCCTTTGCGCGGTCTGGATTGGGCTGGCCGTGCTCGAGTTCGAGCCTGCCACCGGCTGGCCGGTCTTCAACCTGCTGGTGCCGGCCTTTGCCATTCCGGCCCTGTTCCTGGCCTTCCAGGGCGAGGGGCACCGGCGCGAAGGGCGCGGCTGGCTGGCGAACGGGCTGACCGGCCTGGCCATCCTGCTGGGCGGGATCTGGCTCAGCCTGGAGACGCGGCGCAGCTTTGTCGGGCCAGACCTTTCCTTCGGCGCCATGTCCGAAGCCGAGCTCTGGATGCACTCGGTTGTGTGGATCCTCTACGCCATTGCCCTCCTGCTCTGGGGCGTATGGCAGGCCCGGCCGCTGGCGCGCTATGCCTCGCTGGTGATTCTGCTCGGCGCAGTGGCCAAGGTGTTCCTGATCGACTTCGCCGGCACCGAGGGCGTCATCCGCGCGCTCAGTTTCATTGGGCTTGGGGCAGCGCTGATCGGCGTGGCGCTGCTCTACCAGCGCTTTGTCTTCAAAGAGGGCTCGCCGCGCGTCCAAAGCCCGGTATAGAAAGAGTCCATGACACAGAAACTCAGCTTTGGAATTGCCGGCGTGGCTGGCCGCATGGGCCGCCAGCTCGTCTCGACTGCACTGGAAGCCGGCCACCAGGTTGCTGGCGGCACGGAACTGCCGGATTCTCCCGACCGCGAGACCGATATCGCCGTGCTCGCCGGGCGGGCCGATCCGATCGGTGTGATGCCCTGCACCGATCCGGTGGATGCGGCTGCCGACGCACAGGTCTGGCTGGACTTCACTGCTCCGCAGGCCACGCTCGCCGCGCTGCATGCCCTGCGCCATACGCCGGTTAGCGCTGTGGTGATCGGTACGACCGGGTTCACCGCGCACCAGGAAGCCCAGATCGCGGCAGCCGGCAGCGAGTTCGCCATCGTGAAGGCAGGCAATTTCTCGCTCGGCATCAACCTGCTCACAGCGATGACCCGGCTGGTGGCTGCGCGCCTGGGGGAGGACTGGGATATCGAGATTTCAGAGACCCATCACCGCCACAAGGTGGATGCGCCGTCCGGCACGGCCCTGATGCTCGGCGATGCGGCGGCAGAGGGGCGGGGCGGGAAGCTGGAACAACTGCGCAGCGCACCCTATGACGGGGCTTCGGCCGAGCGCGAACCGGGCAAGATCGGCTTCGCCGTGCGCCGGGCCGGCGGAGTGGTCGGCGACCATGATGTGAGCTTTGCCAGCGAACAGGAAGTGCTCACTCTCGGCCACCGCGCGCTCGACCGGGCGGTCTTCGCCCAGGGCGCGCTGAAGGCGGCTGAGTGGGCCATGACCCAGCCGCCCGGACTTTACGATATGGAAGACGTGCTGTCGCTGAAGGACATCTCCGTCTGATCCTTGTTGGATGCGCTGAACTTCAAGTTCAGCGCGCCAGCCCTCTCCCTCTTCCAACCGCCCCAATGGTGCGAGACTGTGGGGCGGTTAGGAAGGGGAGTGGGCGGATCATGACCAATGCATCAAGACCCTATTCCGCGGCGAGAGCTTCCTCGCCGCTCTCATCTTCGAAGATCTCCTCGATCTTCAGCTCGAACAGGCGGGCGATGGCGAAGGCCAGCGGCAGGGAGGGGTCGTACTTGCCTGTCTCGATGGCGTTCACCGACTGGCGTGAGACCCCAAGGCGCTCGGCGAGGGCCGCCTGGCTCCAGCCGCGCTCGGTGCGCAGGAGGCGAAGCTGGTTCTTCATCAGACCGTCTTGCCCCAGAAGTGATGGCGCAGCTGGGCAAGGCCCCAGGCCACGAAGAAGATCGGGCCGAACCAGAAGGTCCAGAACTGGCCGACGACTTCGAAAAGCTGCAGGAAGCCGATGACCACGGCGACCGAGATGGTGAACAGCGCGCCCTGGACCATGGATTTGAGCTGGCGCAGGCGGGTATACTCGTCGGTCTCCTCGACGAGGCGGAGCATCACGAGGAACACCCCGATGATCGGCGCCGCCACGGCGATGGCAATCGCTGCTGTGGCGACGGTCCCGCTGACCCAGCCCTGGTTGATGACATAGCTGCCGCCGAAACACAGGGCCACATAGGCCGCCATGAGCGGCCAGAACACACGGTGATAGCGTTTGTTGGCGCGGAAGAAATTACCTTTGGCCATGATGAAAATCTCCTGAGGAAAGGGGTTGAAACAGAGTGATCAGACGGTCTTGCCGAACCAGCGGCCGGTGCAGGTCGCAAGGCCATAGACGAGGAAGAAGAGCGGTCCGAACAGGAAGACGGGAACCTGCCCGACCACATCGAACAGCTGCAGGAAGCCGACGATGAACACCGCGCTCACCGTCACCGCGCCGGCGAGCGCAAAGGCGCGCAACTGGCGCAGGCGGGTATATTCGTCGGTCTCCTCGAAATAGCGCAGCTTGGCGATGAGCACTGCGATCACCGGCGCGCAGATTGCCAGGGCGAGGATGGCCGAGGTGAACTTCACGTCCACATCGAGGAAGGCCCACAGGGCGCTGCCGCCGAGGCAGAGCACCGCATAGACCGCCATGAGCGGTCCGGCGATGCGGTTATAGCGCTTGCGCGCCTCTTTGAATCCGTAGCGTTGAGACATGGGGTAGCTCCATCAAGTTTCCTTGACAGTATGACAAGTACACTTGTCTGTCAAGCGTGCTTGTCATGCCTTGCTTCGGGGGGAGTAATTCACCGCTTCAGTGCTGTCACCAGAGCCCGCGTCTTAGGCTGGCGCATCTGGTGGGTCCTGGCGATGAGGCCGGCGAGGCGGTGGCGTTCCTCGCGCGTGCGGCCGAGATCGTAGAGGTCGGCGGCAAGGCGCAGGGCGAGGCGTTGGTCATGGTCGAGTGTGCCGCGCTCGGGGCTCGCCCAGCGCCCGATATGATGCGAGCGCGTCACCTTCGCCTGGAAATTCGCGATGAGATAGAGAAAGCCCGAGGGCACCGAGACATTCTTGATGTCGACGTCGGGAATGAGATCGAGCCAGGCCTGGTTCTGCTGCCAGCGCCAGGTATTGGGGCTGTTCTTTGTGCGGTGTGTGAGGCCGATGAGTTTCAGTCGGCGCTGCACCGCGTTCCAGTCGGTGCCCTCCCATTCCGCCTGCAGGTGCAGGAGGGAGACAAGCGTTTCCATCGTCCCGCCATAGGCCACGAAATCGACAAGGGCGAGCGGAGCAGGGGCCGCGGCAATATCGGCCGGGGCGAGGCCGAGCGCGCGCAAATAGGCAAAGAGGCCCTCCAGCTTGTCGCGCGGCAGGGCGCGCACGCCGCCTTCGCCAGGCCAGCGCATGGAGAACTGCACGAGGTGGCAGGTTGGCGCGGCCTCAACGCCCTCGAAGAGGCCGGAAAGATAGTCGAAGAAATTCTCCGGCGAGCGGCCGATGAAAGCCAGATCCGCGCCGTTCGACAGCGCCAGGAGCCGCGCGCTGGTGCGCCGCAGGATGACGAGATCATCGGCGCGCATGAAGCGATAGTCGCTGAGGCCCTCGGTCAGGCTGCCGAGCTGTTCGCGGCGGGCAATGTTCCAGCGGAAGGGCGTCTCTGGCATGGTCGCGGCTCTAATCCAGGCCGAGGCTGGCCAGCACGCTTTCGGTATCGGCGCCGTGGCATGGCGGATCGATCCGGATACTGGCCGGTGTTTTCGAGAACTCCACCGGATGTTTCATCCGCCGGTAGGGGCCGGCCTGAGGGTGGGTGCGCTCACTGAAGAAGCCGACCTCGGAAAGGTGCGGGTCCTCCAGCACCTCTTCCATGGTGTTGTATTTCATCGCCGGGATATTGGCCCTGCCCAGCAGGTCGAGCCATTCATCGGTCGTCTTCTGGCAGGCGACCTCGCCGATAATGGCGTAAAGCTCGGTGATGTGTTCGGTGCGCGCCTCGTAGGAGGAAAAGCGCGGATCTTCGAACACGTCCCGGCGCCCGCCCATCTCGAAAAACTGGGCCCATTGCATGTCGGAATAGGGAACGAGGCCGATATAGCCGTCCTTTGTCTTGTAGGGTTTCCGGTTGGCATTGATCGAGCGGGTATAGGCGAGCCTGCCATTGCCGGGCAGGAAGGTTTCGCCATAAAGGTTCTCCACCATGTTGAAGAAGGTGAAGGCCTCGAACATCGGCACCTGGACGAACTGGCCCTCGCCGGTGCGCTCGCGATGGAAGAGGGCAGCCAGCGTGGCATAGGTGGCAAACAGGCCCACCGTCTTGTCGGCCACAAGTGAGGGGGCATATTCCGGGTCGCCGCCGGACCGCATGGCATTGAGCGCAGCAAAGCCGGATGCGCCCTGGATGAGATCGTCATAGGCCTGCCGGTCGGCATAAGGGCCACCCGCGCCGAAGCCCGCGCAATGGACATAGACGATGTCCGGCCGGATCGCCCTAACCGCCTCATAATCAAAACCCATCCGCGACATCCCGGCCAGACGCACATTGTGAAAGAAGACGTCGGCATCCTTGAGCAATGCCGTCAGGGCTGCCTTGCCCTCGGGCGTCTTGCCGTCGAGCTTGATCGCCCGCTTGTTGCGGTTGAGCGCGGTATAGATCGGGCCGAGATCGCCGGTCGGTGAGGCCCCGGCATAGCGCATGGTGTCTCCGCGCTCAGGCGGTTCCACCTTGATCACATCGGCTCCAAGGTCGGCGAGGATCAGCGTCGCGAAGGGTCCGAGCACCACACTCGACATGTCCACGATCCGGATACCTGCAAGCGGCCCGCTCGGTGTTTGCCCCATCATTCCTGTCCCTCATGTTTTCTACTCGTTTTTCTCAAGTTTGGCGGCCAACAGGCAAACCGCAAGGCAAATCCCTCTACGGCGTTCTGCAAAGCTCTGTTAGATTGTGCCCATGAACATACATGCCCCCATCTCTTCGCCCCTGCCGGATGTTTTTGTCAGCGCCGCACGCGACCTTCTCGGACCGAAAGGCTGGATCAAGGATGCCGAAGCGCTGGAAGCGGCTGCCAAGCCCTGGCGCGGCGGATATCGCGGCACGACGCCCGCAATTGCCCGGCCCGCCTCCACTGAAGAGACCGCCGCGCTGGTGAAGCTCTGCCTTCAGCATGGCGTTGCGATCTGCCCGCAGGGCGGCAATACGGGGCTGGTGGATGCCGGAACGCCCCATGGCGAGATTTCCGTCGCGATGACCCGCATGCAGGCCGTGCGCGATGTCGACGGCTTCAACAATTCCATGACCATCGAGGCCGGGGCCACGCTGGTGAAAGCCCAGGAGACCGCCGCCGAGGCGGGCCGGCTGTTCCCGCTCTCGCTGGGCTCGGAGGGCACCGCCACGCTGGGCGGCCTGATCTCGACCAATGCCGGCGGCGTGGCCGTGCTGCGCTATGGCATGATGCGCGATCTGTTGTTGGGCCTGGAGGTCGTGCTGCCGAGCGGGGAAGTCTGGGACGGGCTCTCGGGCTTAAGGAAGAACAATACCGGATATGATCTCAAACACCTGTTCGCCGGGGCCGAGGGCACACTCGGCCTGATCACGGCGGCGACCTTCAAGCTCTTTCCGAAAGTGCAGACGGCAACCGCCTGGGTGGTCTGCGACGGTGCCGAGGATGTGATTGCCCTCCTCGCCAAGGTGCGCGAGCATGCCGGGGACACGGTGACGAGCTTTGAAATGATCCCGGCCAATGCCGTGGACATGGTGCGCGCCGACATTCCCGATATCCGCGATCCGCTGCCGCATGCGGCCGAGTGGCGAGTACTCTGCGAGGTGTCTCTCACGCGCGAGGAAATGGCGCGTTCGGTTCTGGAGGAGGCGCTCGCCGATGCCTTCGAAGCCGGGCTCGCCCAGGATGCTGTGATTGCGGAGAATCTCAGCCAGGCTGGAGATTTCTGGCGCATTCGAGAATCCATCCCGCTGTCGAAACGCGCCTATGGCACCTCGGTGAACCATGACGTCTCCGTGCCGGTCTCGCGCATTCCGGGCTTCCTGAAGGCGTCCGCTGCGGCGGTGGCCGAGGTCGATCCCGAGGCCGAGATCGTCGCCTTCGGGCATGTCGGGGACGGCAACCTGCACTATGCGGCCTGCGCGCCGGAAAGCGGGGGGGAGTCCAGCCATCTGCAGGCAAAGGCCGATGAGGTGACCGCCGCTGTGCATGCTGCCACGCTCGCCTATGGCGGTTCGATCAGCGCCGAGCATGGCGTGGGGCGGCTCAAGCGTGACGAGTTGGAGGAGATCCGCTCGCCGGCCGCCACCGCCACGATGAAGGCGATCAAGCGCGCGCTCGATCCGAACAATCTGTTCAATCCGGGCCGGGTGATTTCGTTCGACTAGGCCGGTTCCCCGAGCTGCGAAGCCCGCAGTCGTCTGCCTACTGGACGGAGCCGCTGGAATCGGGCCGCGCCACGGTGACCGGTTCGCCGATCCGTGCGCGTGTAGCCGCGTTGGCAGAGCGCGCGATCAGCGCGTCCTGGGTCATGAAGATGTCGTAGGAAAGGCCGTCGCCCATCGGGTTGTAAACGGCAGAGCCATAATGGGCGTCCTCGATCCCGACGCTGCCGCCGAACTCTTCCAGCGCATCACGCGCGAGTTTTGACGGGTCCTCGTTCAGGCGTACGACGACGCGGCTGACATCCTCGCCCGCATCGGCCTCAAAGCCGGTCTGCAGGCGGTCGAGTTTGTAGACGGCATCATAGCCGAGCATGTTGGCCAGCGCCTTGAACTTGATAACGCGCGCGCCGAGGGACCATTCGTCCCCGCGCATGCGCTGCAGGTTCTCATAGCCCGGCCCGGCCAGCGGTTCGGTCTCGCCTTCCAGCACGACATTGGCACGGTAAAGGCCCGGCTCGCCGGCATCCTCGAAGGTGATATTGGCCACGGGGCGCTCATAGACGAGCCGCTTGTAGGTCTGCAGGTTGAGCCCGGCCAGGGTGACAATCCCGGCAAGGCCGAGAAAACCTACGCCGAACAGCATCCGCGCGCCGCCCGACAGGAACTGCATGGAGAAAAACCGGCCGAGCCCGGCAAAGGACAGCATCAGGCCGACCACACCGGCGATTGCGGGTAAAATCCACCAGATCACTGATTCCATCACACTTTGCCCTGTCCGGTCGCTCATGGGCCACCCCCATGGGAGTGGCTTATCTCCTTGTTAAACATATAGCAAAACCGGAGGTTCCTGGCAGGATATTTTCACAGGCGGTGCTGTGCCGGGCTCAGTTGAGGCGGAACTCGCCATCCACTGCACGCAGTTCGGCCGGCGCCAGCAGGCTGGAATGGGCGATGCGAATCGAGTGGATCATCGCTTCGATCTCGCGGCGCCAGTGGTCGAGGAACTGCGCCAGGCGCGGAAAGCCCGGCGCGGTGTCCAGGGTCTGCCAGACAAAGCTCTGCAGCAGGCCCGGATGGTCGGGCATGTGATAGAGGATTTCCGTTGTCAGCAGGCCAGATCCGCCCAGCCGTGCGAGAAAGTCGCCATCCGGCTCAATGAAGTTCAGTTTTCTCATGCGCCCCTCATCATGTGGAAAAGCACGAAAATCGTGCCGGGATCCGCAGAATCGAGGGTTGATTTCGCGTTCCGTCCCCTGCTTATGAGGGCCTCTGCCAGCAGCTTGGGCGTCCAACTGTCTCCGGCGCAAAAAATACGGGCACGGGTGATTGACGCTGGGCGGGCGGCTGCCTATGTCCACCGCGTCGTTAGCAGCCGGGCAAGGCGAGTGCTAAACCCCTGCTGACGCATGAGACAAGTGCTTACAGATAAGAGGAAGAGGGCATATGGCATTCCGTCCGCTCCATGACCGCGTTCTGGTCCGCCGCGTCGCTGAAGGTGAAACCACCAAAGGCGGTATCATCATCCCCGACACTGCGAAGGAAAAGCCCCAGCAAGGCGAAGTGATCGCCGTGGGCAACGGCGCCATCGGCGACGACAATGAGCGCATCGCGCTCGAAGTGAAAGCCGGGGATACCATCCTGTTCGGCAAGTGGTCCGGCTCCGAAGTCACCATCGACGGTGAAGAGCTGCTGATCATGAAGGAAAGCGACATTCTCGGCATCGTCGAGTAAGCGCCGCTCCGATTGAAACGAATTTTCTGAGAAAGAGGTAGAGATACATGGCTGCCAAACATGTGAATTTCGGCCCCGAGGCCCGCGAGCAGATGCTGCGCGGTGTTGATGTCCTGGCCAATGCTGTGAAGGTCACGCTCGGCCCGAAAGGCCGCAATGTCGTGATCGAGAAATCCTTCGGCGCCCCGCGCACCACGAAAGACGGTGTCACCGTCGCGAAGGAAATCGAGCTGGAAGACAAGTTCCAGAACATGGGCGCGCAAATGCTGCGCGAAGTGGCGTCCAAGGCCAATGACGTGGCCGGCGACGGCACCACCACCGCCACCGTGCTGGCCCAGGCCATTGTGCGCGAAGGCATGAAGCGCGTGGCCGCCGGCATGAACCCGATGGACCTGCGCCG
>DHQO01000023.1 GCA_002408125.1 Hyphomonadaceae bacterium UBA5336
CCGAGGGCGAGCGCTTCATGGAACGCTATGCGCCTTCAGCGAAGGATCTCGCCTCGCGCGATGTTGTCTCGCGCGCCATGACCATGGAGATCCGTGAGGGCCGCGGCGTGGGCGAGGAGAACGACCATATTCACCTCAATCTCAACCACCTGCCGCCGGAAACCCTGGCCGCGCGCCTGCCGGGCATCTCCGAAAGCGCACGCATCTTTGCCGGTGTGGATGTCACCAAGGAGCCGATCCCGGTGATCCCGACCGTGCACTATAATATGGGCGGCATCCCGACCAATTATCACGGCGAGGTCCTGACCAAGGCCAATGGCGACCCCGATAGTGTGGTGCCGGGCCTTATGGCGGTCGGCGAAGCGGCCTGTGTGTCCGTGCACGGGGCGAACCGTCTCGGCTCGAACTCGCTGATCGACCTGGTTGTGTTCGGCCGCGCGGCGGGCCTGCATTGTGGCGCGTCCGTCGATGCCGGCGCGACGCAACCGGAAATGAAGGATGCCTGGACCGAAAAGCACCTGACGCGCCTCGATAAAATGCGTAACGCCTCCGGCGACCAGCCGGTCGCGAAACTGCGCCTGGAGATGCAGAAGGCCATGCAGGAAAACTGCGCGGTGTTCCGCACCGGCGACGTGCTGCGCGAGGGCGTGGAGAAGATTGATGGCGTTTATGCCAAGCTGCCGGGTATCGATGTCACTGATCGGACCATGGTCTGGAATACCGATCTCGTCGAAGCGCTCGAATTCGACAATCTCATCGCCCAGGCGGCCGTCACGGTGAACTCGGCGGTCAATCGCGAGGAAAGCCGCGGCGCCCATGCCCGCGAGGATTTCGCCGACCGCGACGACGCGACCTGGATGAAGCATACGCTCGCCTGGGTGGACGAGGGCGGTCATGTCACGCTCGATTACCGCCCGACCCACGACTACACCATGTCCAACGACATCGCCTATATCGAGCCGAAGGCGCGGGTCTACTAAACCACTGGGCTTGCAGCACGTTTCAAACGCTCCGGAGCCTCGTTGTTCCGGGGCGTTTTATGTTCAGCCTTTCTTTGCATGTGCGTGGCAGGTTTGGCCGGCAAGTTCCGGAGGCGCAGCATGGACGATAGCGGGCTCAGCAGGCGGATTCACAAGGGCGGTTCGCTCACCTGGGCGCTCAGCGAGCTGGCGCGCGACTTCATTCGCGCGCATGTGAAACCAGGGCATTATACGCTTGAGACGGGTTCCGGCGCGTCCACCATCGCCTTCCTGGAGGCCGGCGCCCAGCATATCGCCGTCTCGCCAGATGCGGCTGAGCGCGATGCCCTGCTGGAAGAGATCGGCCTGCGCGGCCTTGATGCCGAAAAGCTCGATTTCCGCGTCGGCCCGTCACAGCTCATCCTGCCCTTCCTGCCGGAGGATCTTCAGCTCGATGCCGTGCTGGTCGATGGCGGGCACGGCTTTCCCCTGCCTGCGGTGGACTGGCTCTATGCCGCCATGCGCATGAAGCCCGGCGCGGTGATGCTGATCGACGATGTCGACCTGTGGAGCGGGGCGATGCTGGTGGATTTCCTCAAGGACGAGCCCGGCTGGAAGCATCTCGGCACCCCGAACGGCCGCACGGCGATCTTCCGCATGACTGCGCCCTTCGAGCTGAAGGAGTGGACCGACCAGCCTTACACCTTTGCGCGCTCGAAATGGCGTCAGCGTGCGCGCAAGGTCGGCAACTTTGCCGATCTGGTCGTGCGTGGCGAGTTTTCCACCGCGCTGGAAAAGGTCGAGAAGGAACGCCAGCGCGCCGCCAGCGGCAGCTGATTCGTCCGGTCTGAGCCACGGCCTTCTCTATGGACATGCGCCGCATATCCGCTAAGCCAAGGCTGTAAGGCGGCTGTGTGAGGGGACCAGTGGCAATGGAAACATTTTCGTTCGGCAATGCGATCACCCATTTCACGCGGGTGCCCAATCCGATTGGCTTTTTCTGGAAATTCGCGATCGCTTATGTCCTGGTCTATGGCGTCGTGATCGCCATCGGCGCCATGCTGATCGCACCGGCCTATATCCGCCTGTTTCAGCTGGCGGCTGAAAATCCCGAAATGTCGGATCCGGCAGAAGTGTGGTCGATCATGACGCCGATCTTTGGCGGATATGCCCTGATGACCCCTCTTTTCCTTCTCGCCTGGTCGATCCTGGAGGCCAGCATCCAGCGCAAATATATGCGCCATGAGGGGTTTTCGCTGCGGCTGGGCGGGGATGAGCTGCGCTTGTTTGTGGTCGGGCTGCTGTTCGGGCTCTTGCTGTTCGGGCTCTATCTGGTCTTTTCGCTTGTCATCTTCGTTCCGACGATGCTGTTTGCGGCGGCTGCCGCCGGTGGTGGCAACAGCTCGGGCGGAGCTGTCGCGATGCTCTTCGTCGTGCCGCTCTTCTTGATCATGATATGCTTCATCCTCTTCGTGATGGTCCGCCTCTCGCCGGCCTTTGCCCTGACGGTGCGCGACCGGAAAATCCGGTTCCCCTCAGCCTGGAGCGTCAGCAAGGGGCATTTCTGGCAGATCTTCGGTGCGATTCTGGTGATCGGCATCGCCTCCGGCATTGCCAGTCAGGTGGTGCAGTCCGTCCTGATGTTCGGCATGATGGGTCCGTTCATTTCCAATGTCGAAGCGATCGAGGGCGGTGATTTCAGCGGTCTTCTTGCGTCGCCGTCGTTGTGGATCAGTGTCGGCCTGATGTTGATCTTCTCCTTCGCGATTTCGGCGGCCACGCATTTTGTCGGCGCGGGTGTGCCGGCCCTGGCCGCGCGCACCGATCCGGCCTGGATGGGCGAAGGCTCGCGCATCGACAGCACCTTCTCCTGAGTCCCACTGCCGGGGTTTTCGCGGTGCGGCAAAGCGTCCGCCGGGCGATGCAGGCCATGGCCTTCTGTCGTCATGGCTGTACATCGGGTAGAAATTCAGAGGGATTTTGATCTGCCATGGTTCAGCTGACACTTCCGCGCAATTCCAAACTCGTCACGGGGAAAACCTGGCCGAAGCCCGACAGCGCGTCGAAGCTGAAGAAGTTCAAGATTTATCGCTACAGCCCGGAAGAGGGCGGCCAGCCGCGCTGGGACACCTACTGGGTGGATCTCGCCAAGTGCGGGCCGATGGTTCTGGATGTCCTGATCTACATCAAGAACAATATCGACTCCACGCTCGCCTTCCGCCGGTCCTGCCGCGAGGGTGTGTGCGGCTCGTGCGCGATGAATATCGGCGGCAGCAACACCATTGCCTGCACCAAGGGCTGGGACGAGGTGGCCGGCTCGACCATCACCATCGCACCGCTGCCGCACCTGCCGGTGGTGCGCGACCTGATCCCGGATCTCACCAATTTCTACGCTCAGCACGCCTATGTGCAGCCCTTCCTGAAGACGGACACGCCAGAGCCGGAAAAGGAATGGCGCCAGTCAGAGGCTGACCGCGAGGAACTCAACGGGCTCTACGAGTGCATCCTGTGCGCATCCTGCTCGACCTCGTGCCCGTCCTACTGGTGGAATGGCGACAAGTATCTCGGTCCGGCCGCCCTGCTGCAAGCCTATCGCTGGCTGATCGATTCGCGCGACGAAGCCACTGGCGAACGCCTGGATGACCTTGAAGATCCCTTCAAGCTCTATCGCTGCCACACCATCATGAATTGCGCCCAAGTCTGTCCGAAAGGTCTCAACCCGGCCAAGGCCATCGCCAAGATCAAGCACATGATGGTCGAGCGCGTCTCCTAGACGTTTTCCGGAACAACACTAGGCCGCGCGCAGCACGTCTTCCGCGTCGAGAGCGTGGAAGACATCGCGCAGGCCCTGCAGCGTGGTCATCTGGCGCAGGCGCCGTTCGGCCTCGCGCACATCCACGCGGAAGGTGTAGATGCCGTCCTCGGCCTCACAGCAGTACCCGCCGATCACGCGCAGGAGGCGCGCGGCATTGCGGTTTTCCGAAAGGGTGTCGGCCAGCAGGGTGTTGATGCCCATGCGGGCGCAGTCATGCACCACGGCGGCGATCAGCATGCGGGCCACGCCCTGGCCATGGAATTCATCCATCACGCCGAAGGCAAGCTCGGCTTCCGGGCGGTCATCGGAGCGCATGGCGTGGCAGCCGCCAATCGTGCGCAGTTCACCCTGAGACTCATCGAAGGCGCCCCAGCCGATATGATGGGAATTGTCCACATCCACCAGCTTGTCGATGACATGATCTGGCAGGTGCTTTGCGCCGGTGAAGAAGCGCATATAGCGCGAATGATCGGAGAAATTCTCGATCGTCTGGGCAAGCTGATCGCGGTCCGCCCGGCACAGCGGGCGGAGGCCGATCGGTTGACCATCACGGGTCACGGTTTGAATCTCACGTTTCATTATGTGTTGAAATTTACCCCGGAAAAGGTGGCCAGACGATGACGAATTGCTGCTAGCGGCGTGAAGCAGTCTTGCAATTGTGCAATGCACAATAAAATTGCTGCATTGCGAGGTAGTTAGTCTCACTGTGTCGCGCAACGTCGTTTGTACACGCTTTGGCGACCAATTGCAGTTCTGCGCGCCATTGCCTGAACAAATGGGGAAAATTGTAAGACGCCGTTAACTCTGATTGGTAGAGTGGCACGATGACTCAGACGATTCGGATACTCGGGATCGATCCCGGCCTGCGCGCGACCGGTTGGGGCGTGGTCGACCAGACCGGGGCGCGGCTCGCGCATGTTGCCCACGGCGTGATCCGCGTGGAGCCCTCCGCGCCGCTGGCCGTGCGGCTGGCGGGGATCTTTTCCGAGGTGTCGGCCCTGGTGCTGACCCACCGCCCGCATGCCGCCGGGGTGGAGGAGACCCTCGTGAATGCCGGCGCGCGCTCGGCGCTCAAGCTGGGGCAGGCGCGCGGGGCGGCGATGGCAGCGCTGGCGCGCGAAGGGCTCGATGTCCACGAGTTCGCCCCGCGCCAGATCAAGCTCGCGGTCGTCGGCACCGGCGCGGCGGAGAAGGAGCAGGTTGCTTTCATGGTCCAGCGCCTCCTGCCGCGCGCCGGGAAGATGACGGCCGATGCTGCCGATGCTCTGGCCTGCGCCATCTGCACGGCCCACCATGCCGGCTATGCGGGGAGGGCGGCATGATCATCGGACGGCTGCGCGGAGAAGTGGCGGCGGTCGGCGCCGATACGGTGCTGATCGATGTGAACGGGGTGGGTTATGTCGCCCATGCTGGCTCGCGCCTGCTCTCGCGGCTCGATCCGGGCCAGCGCGCCGAGCTGCATATCGAGACGAAGATCACCGAGAATTCCATCACGCTCTATGCTTTTGAGACCGATGAAGCGCGCGCCTGGTTTGCCCGGCTGCAGGATGTGCCGGGCGTTGGTGGCAAGGCGGCCATGGCGCTGCTCGATGCGCTGACGCCGGGCGATCTCATGGATGCGATTGCGCTCGGCGATGTGGCCAGCGTCACCCGCGCCAAGGGCGTCGGCAAGAAACTGGCCGAGCGGATCGTCGGTGAGCTGGCCGGCAAGGCGCCGCCCATGGGCCGGTTCGGCAGTTTCGGCGTGAAGGCCGCGCCGGGCATCGCCAGCGCCGCGAGTGCGACCCCGGCGGGCGGGGCGCGCGCGGAAGCCATCTCCGCGCTGCAGAATCTCGGCTATGGTCCCACGGATGCCGCGCGCGCTGTGGCTGCGGCAGCCAAGATCAATGAAGGCGCTGACACTGCCGCCCTGATCAAGGCCGCGCTCAAGGAGCTGATGCCGTCATGAGCCGTGAGGGATCCATCACCGACCCTGAGGCGCAGATGGGCGAGGCGCTGGACCGGGCGCTGCGGCCGCAGACTTTTGCCGATTATATCGGCCAGGACACGGCCAAGTCGAACCTGAAGGTCTATGTCGAGGCCGCACGCGGGCGCGGCGAGGCGCTCGACCATGTGTTGCTGTTTGGCCCCCCGGGGCTCGGCAAGACGACGCTGGCGCAGATCCTCTCGCGCGAGATGGGCGTCGGCTTTCGCGCCACTTCCGGCCCGGTGATCGCCAAGGCCGGCGACCTGGTCGCGATCCTGACCAATCTGGAAGCCAATGACGTCCTCTTCATCGACGAGATCCACCGCCTGCCGCCTGCCGTGGAGGAAATCCTCTATCCGGCCATGGAGGATTATGCCGTCGATATCGTGATCGGGGAGGGGCCGTCCGCGCGCTCTGTGCGCCTCGATCTCCAGCCCTTCACTCTGGTCGGCGCGACCACGCGGGCGGGCCTGCTCGCCACACCCCTGCGCGACCGGTTCGGCATTCCCGTCCGCCTGCAATTCTATGCGCCCGAACAGCTCGCCCTCATCGTGCGTGCGGCCGCCGCCAGGCTGCAGGCGCCGATCACACAGGACGGTGCCGTCGAAATCGCTCGCCGTGCGCGAGGGACGCCGCGCATCGCCCTGCGTCTTCTGCGCCGTGTACGCGACTTTGCCGATGCCGAGGGCAGCCGGATCGACCAGGGTGCGGCAGACCGGGCGCTGGCGCGCCTTGAGGTCGATGCCGAGGGCCTGGATGCGCTCGACCGGCGCTATCTGGAGGCGCTGGTGAAGACCTATGCCGGCGGCCCGGTGGGTGTGGATACTTTGGCCGCCGTATTGTCCGAAGCCCGCGACGCCGTTGAAGACGTCATCGAGCCATTTCTCATGCAGCGGGGTTATGTTGCGCGTACGCCGCGTGGACGGGTTGCTGCGCCATTGGCCTATGAGCGCCTCGGGATGCGGTCTCCAGCTGGATCACAGGCGCCGCTGTTCGACGAGGACGATCATTGAGGGTGAACGCCCAGAGCCGTGAGGCGAGGAAGGACACCCCGCATGAGACCACCAGGGCCACGGTTTGAGCCGCCATGGCGCTAAAGCCCAGCGCGCCCACGACCAGGATGCTGGCCTGGCTGATCAGCAACGCCGCGCAGCAGACCATGAAAAAGCGGCGGCGCGCCTGGGTGGCATTACCATCGTCGCGGAAGCTGAAGCGCAGATGTCCCTGGGCAGCAAAGAGAAAACCGACCACAAAGCCCACCGTGTGAGCGATCAGGGCCGGGGCCTGAAGGAACAGGATCAGCGCGAAGGCCGTTAGGGTATGTGCGATCAGCGAAAAGCCGCCGACAATGCCATAGCGCACCATGCAGGCGATTTCGCGCATCAAGCCATTCGGCAGGGAAGGATGGGTGGGGGGCGGTAGTTGCGGCGCCTGATAGCGCAGCTGATCGACCTGAAATTGGCGCGCAAGGGGGCTATCGCCTGCAGAAAGGGGCATGGCGTCGACTCTCGTTGAAGATTCACGTACTGGGCGAGTACGAGTGCAACAAACTTGCGCGCCGAGAGTTCCAAAAATTCCTTATAAATTTTGGTTAATTTATAAAATATAATGAAATCAATGCACTGCGCGCGTGAAGCTTTTGAAATTTCTTGCTGCGTCGCACATCGCAAGCGCCCTTGGGACCTGACAGACGCCAGAGTCACGGGGACATTTTATCCTGGCAGCCATCGGGTGCAGGCTGACGGGAATCTACACCACCCGGCGCAGCTTCGGCGATTGCCGGCGCGCGGAGGCCTGGCGGCTTTCGTCGCCGAAGCGGGCAATGAACTCGTTCACCCGCGGCACGATCTCGCTTTTGAAGCGCGAGCCGTTGAAGACGCCATAATGGCCGACACCCGGCTGGATATAGTCGATACGCATGTCTTCGGGGATATTCGAGCACAGGTCGTGCGCTGCCTGGGTCTGGCCGATGCCGGAGATATCGTCATTTTCGCCTTCCACCGTCATCAGCGCCACATCGCGCACCGCTTCAGGCTTCACCAGTCTGCCGCGATGTCGGAACATGCCGCGTGCCAGGTGGTGCTCCTGGAACACTTTCTGGATGGTCTGGAGATAGAACTCTTCGGTCAGGTCGAGGACGGCGAGATATTCGTCATAGAAGGTGCGGTGCTTTTCGATGCCGTCACCATCGCCATCGACGAGGTGGTTGAAGAAGCGCCAGTGGGCATCGACATGGCGGTCCCAGTTCATGTTCATGAAGCTGGAAAGCTGCACGAAGCCCGGATAGACGCGCCGGCCCATACCCGGCCAGGGCCCCGGTACTGTGTAGATCATGTTCTGCTCGAACCATTCAAAGCTGCGCTCTTCGGCCAGCAGGTTCGGCGTGGTGGGTGAGCGACGGCAATCGATCGGCGAGCCCATGAAGGTCATGGTGGCCGGCCGGTTCGGATCATCGTCCTCGGCCATCATGGACACCGCCGCGAGTGTGGGCGGACCCGGCTGGCAGACCGCCAAAGCGTTCGCGCCGGGGCCGAGCGCGGTGAACACTTCGCGGATCGTGTCGATATAATCATCGAGATCGAACCGGCCCAGCCAGACCGGCGCCATGCGCGCATCGCTCCAGTCGGTGATGTAGACCTCATGGGTCGGCAGGAAGGCCTCGACCGTGCCGCGCAGCAGGGTGGCATAGTGGCCCGAGAGCGGCGCGACGATAACGAGGCGCGGCTGCGGCGGGGCATCCTCGCCGCGCGCGAAGCTCATGGCATCCTCGTCGCGCTTGAAATGCACCAGGTTGCACCAGGGCGAGCGCCAGGCGCTTTCGGTCTTGATCGGCACCTTCACACTGTTCACGCGGGTTTCGCTGATCTGCCAGTCGGGCTTGCCGTAAAACCGCGTGGCGCTTTCGAAAATGTTCGTCATGGCGACCAGCGTCTTGCTGTAGTCGCTTTCGGACATGGGATTGAGGCGGCTCTGGACGGTGATGCGGGCAGCCTTGGCGGCCAGTCGCAGTGGAGCCATCGCTGCGCGATTGAGTTCCACCAGTGAATACAGCATGGCCCCGTCCTCACATATCTTTGTTGCGCTGCACAATAGTCACCGTGCCGATGAATTGCAATCTGCTTCGCCCAGTAGGGGTGTTTGCGTCGCACCTGCAACAATCCACGCAAGCCCGATGCCAGCCATTGACCGGGCCCTGGCGGTGTCGTGGGATAGCCCGAAACAACGGGGGAGGACCCGGCATGAGCGAGGCAAGACCGTTCCGGATCGAGGTCGATGACAGCGTCCTGGCGCGCCTGCGCGAAAGGGTTGCAGCCTATCGCTGGTTTCCCGAGCCCGATGGCGGCGCGGCCGGCTGGGCCTATGGCGCCGAGGGCGCTGCACTGCGCCAGCTGCAGGCCCACTGGCTGGAGGCTTATGACTGGCGCGCGGCAGAGGCCGAGCTCAATCTCTATCCCCATTTCAAGGCCGAGATAGACGGTCTGGACGTGCATTTCGTGCATGTGGTCGGTGAGGCGGGTGGCAAGCGGCCGCTGTTGCTCACCCATGGCTGGCCGGGCTCGGTCTATGAGTTCTGGCAGGCGATCCCGAAACTTGCCTGGTCGAGCCGGCATGGCGGGCGGGTTGAGGATGCCTTCGATCTGATCATCCCGTCCTTGCCGGGCTATGGCTGGTCGGGCAAGCCGGTACGGCCCATCGGCCAGCGCGCGACCGCTGCCCTCTGGGACAGGCTGATGCGCGAGACGCTGGGCTATGACAGTTATCTCGCCCAGGGCGGGGACTGGGGCAGCGTGGTGACCAGCTGGCTCGGCGTCCATCATGGGGCCGGCAAGGGCGGGTGCAAGGCGATCCATCTCAACATGATCGGCCTGAGGCCTACGGACGGCACGCCGCAGAGCAAAGACGAAAAGGCCTGGCTTACCGCCACACAAGCCGCCATGCAGGCCGAGGGCAGCTATTTCATGCAGCAGGCGACCAAGCCGCAGACGCTCGCCTGGGCGCTGATGGACAGCCCCATGGGCCAGCTCGCCTGGATGCTTGAGAAGTTCCATGGCTGGAGCGATCTCAGCGAGAAATCGCTGTTTGAGGTCTACTCGCCCGACCAATTGCTCACCAATGCGATGATCTATCTGGTCAATGACGCCTTCGCGACTTCGGTCTGGTATTACAACGCCGTGTTCCAGGAGGGGGGAATCACCCTGCCGGAGGGCCAGTTCTGCGAAACACCCACAGCCTTCGCGAATTATCCCGGCGAAAAACTCTACCGCGCCCCGCCGCGCAGCTGGGCCGAACGCGCCTATAATGTCACCCGCTGGCAGGACATGCCACGGGGCGGGCATTTCGCCGCCATGGAAGTTCCCGAGCTTTTCGTCGATGATGTGCGCGCCTGGGCAAGGGAGATCGCATGATGGCCGACACCAAGTTCCTTACCACACCGCAGGGGCGCAAGCTTGCCTACCGCCACACCGCCACGCGCAGTGGCAAGAGCTTTCTCTGGCTGTCGGGGTTCAATTCCGACATGGCCGGCACCAAGGTGACCGAGTTGGAAGCCTGGGCGGTGAAGACCGGGCATGGCTTCACCGCCTTCGACTATTCCGGCCACGGTCAGTCGGATGGTGATTTCGAAGCGTGCACGATCACGGACTGGCATGAGGACACGCTCGCGGTAGTAGATAAGGTCACCGAGGGCGAGCTTGTCCTGGTCGGCTCCAGCATGGGTGCCTGGATGGCGCTGCTGGCCATGAAAGCGCGCGCGGCCCGGGTCTCCGGATTGGTGCTGATCGCGCCGGCGCCGGACTTCACCGCCCGTCTGATGTGGCCGCACCTGCCATCCGAGGCACGCTTTGCCATAACCCAGGAGGGCAAGTGGATGATGCCGTCGGCCTATGGCGATCCTGTGCCGATCACCCGCGCCCTGATCGAAAGCGGGGCGCGCCATACCGTGATGGGCGCGCCGATCGATTTTGACGGGCCGGTGCGCATCCTTCAGGGCATGCGCGACGAGGATGTGCCCTGGAAGCATGCCGAGGCGCTGGTGGAAACCATCACCAGCCGCGATCTCACCTTCACCCTGGTCAAGGATGGCGATCACCGCCTCTCACGTCCGCACGACATCGCTCGTTTGCTGGCGACCTGCGCGGAAATCGCGGCGGACTGATCAGGCGTCCTTCTTGTGCCGCCGGTTCGGCCGCATCAGGCCTTCCTGGGCGACATTGGCGACCAGTTTGCCGTCGCGGCTGTAGATCTTGCCGCGATTAAAGCTGCGCGCACCGCCCGCAAAGGGGGCGTCCATGGCATAGAGCAGCCACTCGTCGAATTTCACCGGGTGGTGGAACCACATGGAATGGTCGAGGCTCGCACCCATGACTTCTCCGGTCATCCAGGACACGCCATGGGGCCTATGGGCTGTGCCGAGCAGGCGCATGTCGGAGGCATAGGCGAGCAGGCACTGATGCAGCCACGGCTGTTCATCGATCTCGCGCGCGACACGGAACCACAGCTCGCTCACATCTGGCTTGGGCGTGGGCGCGAGCATGTCGGTCGGATCGATTTCGCGGATGTCGATGGCGCGGGCGCGCAGGAATTCCTTGCGGATATCCTCTGGCACCTTGTCGGCCATGCCGTGGCGCAGCTCCTCCATGCTCAGCAGGTCTTCCGGACCCGCGACCTTCGGCATCTCGTGCTGGTGTTCCCAGCCCGCCTCCACGACATGGAAGGAGCAGGCCATGTTGAAGATCTGCTTGCCGTGCTGGATGGCGATGACGCGCCGCGTCGTGAAACTGCCGCCATCCCGGGCGCGGTCGACCTCATAGATGATCGGAATTTTCGGGTCGCCAGGCCGGATGAAATAGGCGTGCAGGGAATGGCACAGCCGGTCTTCCACGGTGCGATACGCCGCCACCAGGGACTGGGCGATCACCTGGCCGCCGAAAACGCGCTGGCTGGTTGTCTCGTCGGGGCTCTGGCCGCGGAAGAGGTCGACTTCCAGACGCTCCAGGTCGAGCAGCTTCAGCAGGTCTGATACGGGATCTGTCATGGCGAGGCCTTACGCCAGAGCCAGCTTCCTGTGAAGCCTTTGCCTTGCGGCATTGCCCTGCATTTTGTGCAGCGCCATACTCTCTTGATGAGCGAGACCGAATCTCCCGATGAGCGCGACGACGCGACCTTTTCCATGTTCTCCGACGCCGAGACCGGCCCGGTTGATGCCGGCTATCAGGTGTTGGCGCGCAAGTACCGGCCACGCACCTTCGACGATCTGATCGGCCAGGAGGCGATGGTCCGCACGCTGAAGAATGCCTTCGCGACCGACCGAATCGCCCATGCCTTCATGCTGACCGGTGTGCGCGGGGTCGGCAAGACGACGACGGCGCGCCTGCTCGCCCGCGCCCTGAACTATCGCAGCGAGAGCGTGGATGCACCGAGCATAAAGCTCGATCCGCCCGGAGAGCATTGTGAAGCGATCATGGCCGGGCGCCACCCGGACGTGCTGGAGCTCGATGCGGCCTCGCGCACCGGGGTTGCCGATATGCGCGACCTACTCGACGGTGCGCGCTATGCACCGGTCTCGGCGCGCTACAAGGTCTATGTCATCGACGAGGTACACATGCTCTCCACGGCGGCCTTCAATGCATTGCTCAAGACGCTCGAAGAGCCGCCCGCGCATGTGAAGTTCATCTTCGCGACGACGGAGATCCGCAAGGTGCCGGTCACCGTGCTCTCGCGCTGCCAGCGTTTCGACCTGAAACGCCTCGATCCGGCCGCGCTCGCGGCCCATCTCGGCCGCGTGGCGACGCGCGAAGGTGCCAAGGTCTCCGAGGAAGGGCTCGCCCTGATCTCGCGCGCTGCCGAGGGTTCGGTCCGCGACGGGCTCTCCATTCTCGACCAGGCCATTGTGCAGACCACCGATGGCGAGGAGGTGTCCGGCGCGGCAGTGCGCGACATGCTCGGCCTCGGCGACCGGGGACGCTTGCTCGACGTGTTCGACATGGCCGTGAAGGGCGAGGCCAAGGCTGCGCTCGCCGAAGCCGATGAGCAGGTTCAGGCCGGCGCCGATCCGCTGGTGATCCTGAAGGATCTCATGGACATCGCCGCCGAAGTGGCTGCCGCCCAGGTTGCGGGCGAGGACTATACGCCCACCGCGCCGAAGGACTGGATCGACCGCACGCGCGCGATCGCCCAGCGCCTGTCGGCGGCCCAGGCCGCGCGGCTCTGGCAGATGCTTCTGTCGGGCTATCGCGATGCCCAGGCCGCGCCCGACACAGCCACCGCCATGCGCATGGTGCTGCTCCGCGTGGCGGCCTCGGCGGGCCTGCCTTCGCCGGAAGAGGCCGCACGCATGATTGCCGAAGCGCGCACTGGCGGCGGCTCTGGCAGTCCTGGCGCACCCAGTGGCGGAGCTGGACCAAGCAGTTTTGCCGAGATCGTCGAGCGTCTGGTCGCGCGCCGTGAGATCATCCTGCAGGGCGAGGTGGAGACCTATATCCGGCCCGGGGATGTCGCCTTTGGCCAGCTGCGCTGCGCGCTGGAGCCGGACGCGCCCGAAGGCCTCCTGCGCAAGCTCGCCCTGTTCCTGGAAAAGGATACCGGCGTGATCTGGCAAGTCGACCAGGTCGAGACAGCCGAGGAAACCATGCGCGCCCGGCGTGCCAGGATCCTGGCGGAGAAGATCGACGAGGCGAGCCGCCATCCCACCGTTGCGGCCGCGCTGGAAGCCCTGCCCGGCGCGCGCGTGGTCGATGTGCGCCAGGCTGGCCCGGTTGACCCTGAACAGGGCCAGTCCAATGTAGTGGACATGAAGCGCCGCCGGGCCTGACAGCCCCTGCCAGCAAGGAGTTCGCCATGAAAGACCTCTCGAAGATCATGCAACAGGCGCAGGAGATGCAGGCCAAGATGGCCGAGGCGCAAAAGAAGATCGAGCAGATCGAAGCCGAGGGCGTGGCCGGTGCCGGGCTCGTCGCCGTGCGCCTGAAGGGCAAGGGCGAGCTTGTCGCCGTTCGGATCGATCCGTCTCTTATGGGCGATGAGGCAGAGATTGTGGAAGACCTGATCAAGGCCGCCCATGGCGATGCTCGCAAGCGTCTCGACAGCGAGATGGAAGCGGCCATGCGCGAGGCGACCAAGGATCTTGGCGGCGGCCTGCTGCCGGGCTTCAAGCTGCCCTTCTGACCTGTCCAAGAACGACAAAAATAAACCCGCTGGATCGCTCCAGCGGGCAAATTCGATTTAGACCCAGTTCCCGATCGGGTCCGTGGCTGACTTGCTCGTTCAGCTCTAGAACTTCAACGCAAGTTCCACGCCAAATGTCTGCGGCTCGTTTACGAACCCGGTCAGGTTGTTGAAGTCGATGGCGCCGGTCAGGGCTTCCTCGTCGGTGATGTTGCGGCCGAAGACGGAAACGTCATAGCCCATTTCCGAGGCATAACCGATGCGCAGGCCGCCTTCCCAGTAGCCGTCCTGGCCGAACTCCGCGCTCTCATAGAGGAAGAAGTTCGTGTCGCCCTTATAGGCCCAGTCGGTATAGGCGTAGAACTCGCCATTCGGTGCCGGGATGGAATAGCGCGCGGTGACATTGCCGATCCATTCCGGTGCGTTCGGGAAGCTGTTGCCGGAGATATTGTAACCGATGACCGTGCCCGTATCGTCGGTCACTGCCGGGTCGAGAATGGTGCAGGGCGCGCCGCAGCCGGGCGCGACCAGAAAATCATCCTTGATCTCGGTATGGTTGTAGGAAAGACCTGCTGTCAGCAGCAGGTTTTCCATCGGCAGGGCCTCGATATCGGCCTCAAAGCCATAGCCTTCGCCGGTGTCAGCGTTGAACAGGGCGACGGTGTTGTCGAGCCCGCCGACAATGGTGAGCTGCTGGTCGCTGATCTCGTAGAAGAAAACACCGGTATTGGCGCGCAGGCGATTGTCGAACAGTTCCGACTTCACACCCGCCTCATAGGAGAGCACGGTTTCCGCATCGGCTGAAGACAGCGTATCGCCGAAAGCGAGCCGGCCTTGTACCGACGGGGCGCGATACCCCTTGGCAATGCGGCCATAGAGATTGACCGTTTCGGTCGCTTCATAGGTTGCCGAGACATCCCAGCTGACTTCATCGGAATCGATGGTCTCTGTCAGCGGGCCGACCGGGCCGGCGCCGGCCGAGCTGATCGTGCGCTCCGCGACAAAATCCTTCTCATCGCTGGTAAAGCGCGCGCCGCCCGAAAGGGTCAGCCTGTCGGTGACGTCATAGGACAGCGAGGCGAAGATGCCGAGCGCGCTGGTGTCCTGCGCCCGCGAGGCGAGGCCGTTCAGCGGGTTGCCCTCTGCCAGGGAGTCATAGGAGGTCGAGGAGATCTCGATCTCCTCGTCGAAGACGAAGACCCCGGCCTGGCCGCGCAAGGGTCCGCCGGCATCATAGGCAAGGCGCACCTCATGGGTCGTCTGGGTGAGCTCATCCACGCCGCCACCGGTTTCCGACGGGAAGGGGATGAGGCCCGGCCCGTAATTGCCCTCGCCGAGGAAAACCGCACCATAGCCGCCATCAATATCGCCGCGCGAGAACACCTCTGCTGTTTCATAGCCGAAGATATAGGTCGCCTTGATCGTGTCGGTCAGCGACTTTTCGAGGGTCAGGGTGGTGCCGAAGGCTTCTTGCTCCAGCATGTTCAGGCCGTCGAACTGCACCTTGTCGCGGTCGAAGTTCGAGCCCACCCCGTTTGAGCCGGGATCGATGATATTGGCGCGGAAGACACGGGCAGAGCCTTCACTGTCGCGCCCGTGAATGTTCAGGAGCGCGCTGAAATCATTGTCGAACGGAGTGAACAGCAGTTGCACCCGGCCGGCAAACTCCTCAAAACCCTCATACTGATCGCTCTGGCCGGTATGGATGTTGTCCACATAATCGTCGCGTGTCTGGTAGATGCCGGACAGGCGCATGGCGAGCATGTCATTGACGGGGACATTCACCGCGCCTTCGGCATCCATCGTGTTGTAGGTGCCCCAGGAGGCGCGGCCATAGCCGCCGAACGCCTCGCCCGGGCGCACGCTGTCGAACTTGATCACGCCACCCGGCGCATTGCGGCCGAACAGGGTGCCCTGCGGCCCGCGCAACACTTCGATGGCCTCAAGATCGAACACCGGATAGCCTTTCAGGATCGGATTTTCATACGGCACGCCGTCATAGACCAGCGAAATCGGCTGGGAGGCGTTGAGATCGAAATCGGTATTGCCGAAGCCGCGAATGTAAAAGCGCGGGAAGGTGCGCCCGAAGGAGCTTTCGGCGATGACGCTCGGCACGCGCGCCGACAGGAAGCGGACATCCGCGCCGCTCGCCTTCAGATTGGTCAGCTTCTCGTCGCTCACCGTGGTGATGGAGATCGGCACGTCCTGGAGGTTTTCCTCGACCTTCTGCGCGGTCACCGTGACCGTGCCGAGGCGGTTTACCTCGTCGGTCTCCGGTGTTTGTGCTGCAGCGGAATGAGACAGGACCAGGATCGAGACGCCAAGGCCGAAAGCGGCGCACAGCATGCGCGAACGAAGGGAAGTCGACATCACCCGATATCCTTTTGTCTGTTGCAGGCCGCGCCTGCAGGCGCGGTCCCTCAGGGCGCCTTGTCATGGCGTCGGGGCTTGGCGCAACCGGATTCGGTGACTTGTTCGTGCGAACACGGAAGTTTGGCGTGCCACGTTGCGGCATTGCAACAAAACGTTCAACTTTATCGCGCGTCAGGGGAATAAACTAAGCCCACCGCAGGACTAAGCTGCGGCGGGCATATGGAAGATCCGGGATTGTTCCGGCGGGCCGGCGCCCGGGAAACTAGCTCCAGGGATTGAACCGCGTGACCGGTTTCGGGCGCTCGGCTTCGGTTTCCGGTTCGGTGCTTTCCGGTTCGTCTTCTGCCTCGGCTTCAACCTCAACCTCGGTTTCATTTTCGGCGTCGCTGTCGCCGTCGGTGACAGATTCCACGGCTTCCGATGTCGCCGCGCCGAAGCTGGAGAAGCTGTGCACCACGCTTTCCGTGGCCTCTTCAGTGGCGGAGCTGGCGCTCTCATAGGCTTCACTGACAGCCTCTTCACCGGCTTCAGTGACCGATTGCAGGGTATCTTCTGCCTCTTCGGCGACGGTTTCCACCGCCGAGTCGGCTGCTTCGAGGACATCTTCGGTGGTTTCGGTGACGCTCTCGACGGTCTCTTCGGTCACGGAGCTGACAGCCTCGACCGTGTCGTCGGCAAGATCTTCGGTTGTGTCGGCCGAGGCGGTAAGGGCTTCCTCGGTGTCCTCGTGCATGGACTCAGTGCTTTCCTCGACCTCTTCCACCGCGCTGTTGGTGGTTTCGATGAAGCTCTGGGCCGCCTCGTCCATGGTCTCGGTGGTGGATTCCGTTGCCCAGGCAGCCGTCTCTGTAAAGGCGCTGCCGGTTTCCTCAACGCTCTCGGCCGTGTCTTCGGCCACCTCTTCCACCGTCTCGGAGGTTTCCTCGGAAAAGGAAGTCACGCTTGCGCTGGCACCGGAAAAGTCAAATGGCGATGACGCCTCCTCTGAGGTTTCTTCGGCTTCAGTGCTTTCAGCCACCTCCGTCTCAGAGGCATCTCCTGATGCCTCGAACGTGGTCTCGGACGGCTCAAAGGCCGTTGCGGTCTCGGTGCTTTCCACTTCGGGCTCGGAGGTCTCATCCGTTCCCCAGATCGAGGGTTCGGTTTCAGGTTCCGGGCTGTCGGGCGTCTCGGTTTCAAAGGCGTAGAGCGGGGTGACGTTTCCGCTGTCGGATGCCTCTTCCGCCGCGAAGCTCTCAAGCGGCTCGCCCGGCTCGGTGTCTTCCAGCTCAGGTGCGTCGGTGAGTTCGTCGATCACGGGCTCGGCTTCACTAACCGTTTCGGTTTCGAAGCTGGTGAACTCCGAGGCCGTGGGTTCCTCGCTTTCGAACGGATTGGACACGGCCTCTTGTGGGGCCTCCTCGACCGGTTCGGTGGGCTCTTCCGCCATACCGGCATCGAACACGGTTTCTGGCGTCTCGTCGGTGACTTCCGGTTCGTCGACAGTTTCCATTTCAGGCGCACTGGCCTCTTCGGCCGGCGCGGTGCTGGTGAAGAAAACAGGCGTGTCGCTGGCCGTCTCTTCGGCTGTCTCCTCAACCGTCTCTTCCAGTTCTTCGACCTCTTCGGCCAGGTCTCCGGCCTCGCCATTGACCTGTGTGGCCAGCGCTTCCACGGCGCTGCCGACATCTTCCTCATCGGAAGCCTCGATGGTCTCAAGATCCTCGGCCACACTCTCGACCGTTTCGGCGAGCACCTCCTCGCTGGTCTCCTCCTCGAAGGTTTCCACCGCCTCTTCCACGGTTTCGGAGGGCGCTTCGACGGAGGCGCTCATCTCCTCGGCGGGGGCCGCGGTCAGCTCGGCAACCGTCTCTTCTGCCGGTGCTTCTGGCTCCACAGTATCTTCCGTTTCGGAGTCGAATTCAGCGACCGTGTCTTCGAAGGAAGGTTCGCCTTCACTCTCGGCCTCGTCCTCACTGTCGAAGGCAGTCTCCGCTTCGGTCTCGGGCGTACCCTCGGTTTCCGCCTCATCTTCGGTGTCGAAACTTGTCTCGACTTCATCCTCGGCCTCAGTCGCGATCTCCTCGACAGGCTCATCTTCCAGGGGCTCGGTCTCACTGTCCGGCGCGAACACTTCCACGGTACCGGACTCATCGCCCGGATCCTCGGCACTGGTCGGATCCTCGTCGGCATCTTCTGCGAGTTCGGCCTCATCCTCGTCGACCGCTTCGACGGTCTCCTCAAGATCGCGGTCTAGCTCGGCCAGGACGCTGTCGATTGCCGCTTCGGTGCCGCGCGCCTGGCGCCCGCCTTCGAGCATCAGGTCCGAGAAGACATCCGCATAGCTCTGGCCGCTTTCGCTTTGGGTCTGGGCAAAATCCTCGGCCGTGACTTCCTCCAGCACGCGGCCGGCCTTGTCCGAGAGCAGCATCGCCGGCGGCTCGCCGACCAGGGACACGGTGTAGCCTTCAGTGGGGAAGTCGATACCGCTATCGGTTTCCTGCCACTGGATCTTCTTCTTGCGCGTCATTTCGGCAATTTTGTCGAGCAGCTTCTGCGTGGAGGGATGCATCATGGGAAATTGCCTTTTTCGTTCGATGATGGGGGCAGTCCATCAAACCCCCCGACAGGCGAATTTTCTACGGGCTCAACTGACCGAATCAAGGTAAGTAAGCGAAATCTTTCTGACTTTTAGGACTTATCGTTCGTGCTGTCCGGGCATTGAGCAAATGCGGCACGGTTTAATCGTGCGTGGTGTCCAAACTCGAGCGATTCTGTACGATTAGGGCGTTCCTGCTGTCTCAGTCATTTCGGCGGGAGCAGGGGGAAGATACCGCATTTCGCTCAAAAGCCCCTCGCCGAGGACCGTCTCTGAGGCCTCGGGATAATACCCCTCATAGGAGTCCGGCGCAGTGAAGATCCAGGCGAAGCGCGCGCCCGGCGCCGTGGCCGGCACGGTGCAGATGAGGGTGTCGGAATAGCGCTCGGTCCCGGCTTCACACGTCGCGCGCGCCTCTTCCGGCAGGTCGGCCAGGCGGGTCGTGCCGACCAGGCTGCCATAGGGGCCTTCCACGCCCCTGTTGCGCGTGACCACAGCATGGACATGGCCACGGTCCCAGTCCGGCTCGATCGTATAGAGATTGCCGCGGCTGCGCGGCGGCATGCCCGGCTCGATGATCCGGAAGACCGGATAGGATTCCCCTTCCATGCTCTCGGTGAAGGCGCGCACGATGAAGGGCGCGAAGGCGGATTCGATGGAGCCCTGGGTAAAGGGCGTCGTGCCGGAAATCTCCCCGACGCCATCCAGGCCGAAAGCCGGCAGCTCGCGGCGGATCTTGGCGAAGGTTGCCGCCTGCACCTCGCGCACATTGGCCATGAAGTCGGCGACCGGCGTGTCGCCCGCGACCGACAGGTCGGTGCGGAAGCCGCGTACAATGCCGTCGGGCGAGACCAGAAGATAGGTCGGTGTCCAGGCGATCTGCAGCTGCTCGCGCAGGCCGGCATTGGCGTCGATCACGGTCGGATAGCCATAGCCGGCATCCTGGAAATAGGACTCGATGGAATCATAGCGCCCATAGGCCTCGTCGGCCCGGCGCGCATTCGGCGGGGTATGGATCGAGATGAAATCGAGGCCGGGTTCGTTCAGGGCCAGTTCGGCAAGCTCGGCCGCATAGGGTGCATCGGCCATGCAGTCGCTGCACCAGATGCCCCACACATCCACAATCGTCCATTCATCCACCTGGGAGGTCGACCAGGTGCCGCCGCCGACCATGGGAGCGGAAAAGAGCGGCAGCTTCTCGCCGAGCAGGGCGTAGCCGTAGGGCCGTCCGTCCTCGTCGCGCAGCACGCCGTCGCCCTTGCTGTCGGTGGCGCTTTCGGGCGGGGCAGTGTTCTCGGTGATGAAGCCGGTGGCTGTGTCGGGGGCCGTGCCATCCTGGTCTGCGCTGCCACAGGCGGCGAGCAGGGCGAGCGTGGCGGCAAGCAGGATCTGGCGCATATCGGCTCCCGAGTGTGTCCAAGACATAAGAAAGGGCGCCGGCAAGGTCACAGCCGGCGCCCTCCATTTCAAGTCAATTCCGCGTTTAGTGCAGGAACTCAAAGAGGCCGGCCGCGCCCATGCCGCCGCCGATGCACATCGTCACCACGCCGTATTTGGCCTTGCGGCGCCGGCCTTCCAGCAGCAGCGAACCGGTGCAGCGCGCGCCCGTCATGCCGAAGGGGTGGCCGATGGAAATCGAGCCGCCATTGACGTTGTACTTCTCCGGATCGATGCCGAGCCGGTCGCGGGAATAAAGGCACTGGCTGGCGAAGGCCTCGTTCAGCTCCCACAGGTCGATATCGTCGACCTTCAGGCCGTGGCGCTCCAGGAGGCGCGGCACGGCGAAGACCGGGCCGATACCCATTTCGTCTGGGTCGCAGCCGGCGACATTGAAGCCCATGAAGCGGCCGAGCGGCTCGATCCCGCGTTTGGCGGCCTCTTCGGCTTCCATCACGACCACGGCGGCTGCGCCGTCCGACAGCTGGGAAGCATTGCCGGCGGTGACATATTTGCCGACCTTCACCTGCTGGCCGCCGGAGAAGACCGGCTTCAGGCCTGCCAGCGTTTCATAGGTGGTGCCGGGGCGGTTGCACTCGTCGCGGTCGCAGACGACGTCCTGATAGGTCTCCTCGCCGGTCTCGCGGTTGACCAGCTTCATGCGCGTGGCGAGCGGTACGATTTCCTCGGCCATCTTGCCCGACTCCTGGAAGGCGGCTGTGCGGGCCTGGCTCTCGGCGGAATACTCGTCCTGGTATTCGCGCGAGACACCGTAACGCTCGGCGACGATCTCTGCGGTCTCGATCATGGTCATCCAGATCGCCGGCCATTCGGACATCAGCTTGTCTTCGGTGTAGCGGTACATGTTCATGTGGCCCGAACGCGAGACCAGCGAGAGGCTTTCAACGCCGCCGCCAATGGCGACCGGCGCGCGTTCATGGATCACATTATGGGCCGCATTGGCGATGGCCTGCAGGCCGGACGAGCAGAAGCGGTTGATCGTGGCGCCGGACGTGGTCGACGGGCAGCCGGCCCACAGCGCGGCGTTGCGCGCCACATTGTGGCCCGTGGCGCCTTCCGGCTGGGCGCAGCCGAGATAGACATCCTCGACCAGACCCGGTTCGATGCCGGCGCGCTCGATGGCGCCCTTGATCGCATGGCCGGCCATGGTGATGCCATGGGTGTCGTTGAGGGAACCGCGATTGGCCTTGGCGAGGCCCGTGCGGGCGGTGGAAACAATAACGGCTTCGCGCATGGGAATTCTCCTCCGTAGGATTTGTCTTTGTTCCAGTTGTTATACCGCGTTTCCTACAGAAGCCGCCGGACCAAGGCTAGGCATGCCTCAAGGGCAAGTCGCGGTTTCGTATTTGCCGGACCTGCGCCATAGTCAGCCGCGCTGGCTGAAGGAGGACATCACATGGCGAAAGTGCTGGGCATTGGGGGTTTCTTCTTCCACTGCAAGGATATCGAGGCGACGCGCGAATGGTATGCCCGCGTACTGGGCCTGAACATCGATGAGATGGGCGGCACCATGTTCTCCCATGGCGAGGCGGTCGAGGCTTTCGGCAAGGGCGCGATCACGGTCTGGGCGCCGTTCAAGACCGATGGCGACTATTTTGCCCCGTCGACCGAAAACCACATGATCAACTATATCGTCGACGACCTGTCCGGCATGCTGGAGCGGGTCGAGGCGGCCGGCGTGGCGCAGGCCAAGCCGCGCGAGGATTATGACTATGGCAGCTTCGGCTGGGTCATGGATCCCGACGGCCGCAAGATCGAACTGTGGGAACCCAGGGGCGCGTTCGGGGAAGATTAGCAGGCGCAAAAAGGGCCGCCTGCATGAAGGCGGCCTCGTTCACTGGGACTGAAAACCAGCCCTAGTCGTCAGCAGCTTCATTGCATCTGGCAAGGTCTTCAGCATCAAGTTCGCCACGTTCGGACGAGAAGCTCGCCAGCGTGCCGATCTCTTCAGCAACTTTCTTGCACGAGCGGACAGTCGGGCTGCGGCGGTCCAGTTCGGCCGTGCAGGTGTCGGCCTCGCAAACCCAGACAGCGCTGTTGGCGACAAAGGTGGTGCGCTCGGAAACAGGCTCGGCCAGGCTGGCGGTGAACAGGGTGCCGGCCAAGGCAGGCGCCGCGACGAAGAGGGAGGAAACGCCGAGAATGGCAGTGCGGATCATGGGAGGGCTCCAGCAGATATGTTGACTGGATGCGTCCCACCCAGTCAGGTTCATATAGTAACGGCTGAATAATTTGTCCATCATTCAATTTGCTGCAACCGCAAGGAATCTCGCAGTGTGAAGTGAAACTGCCTGCCGATATTACAGGACGCGGCATCTGCAAAAAATCGCCTTTCCCCACGGCATGTCCCGAGGTCTGCATTGCCAGCCCGCGCGCGCTCCATACACTTGGCGAAAAGACAGGACATGGGGAGAAGACCACGCCATGGATTTCAATATCCCGCAGGAGATCGCCGCTTATCTTAAGGTGCTCGATGGTTTCATCGAGGCCGAGATCCGGCCGCTCGAACGCCAAGACGACAATATCCGCTTCTTCGACCATCGCCGCGAATGGGCACGCACCGATTTCGACAATGGTGGCCTGCCGCGCGAGGAGTGGGAAGACCTGCTGAGAGAGGCCAGGCGCCGTGCCGATGCGGCGGGGCATCTGCGCTATGCCCTCCCGAAGGAGTATGGCGGCCAGGACGGCACCAATCTCGGTATGGCGATCATCCGCGAGCACTTCGCAAAACAGGGGCTCGGCCTGCACAATGACCTGCAGAACGAGCACTCGATCGTGGGCAATTTCCCGCAGATTCTGATGCTGCGCGACTTTGCCCGGGACGATCAGAAACACCTGATCGAGGACGCGCTGGAAGGCCGCTACATCGCTTGTTTCGGCCTGACCGAGCCTGATCACGGTTCCGACGCCACGCATATGGAGACCCGGGCGGTGCGCGAGACCCGCGATGGCAAGCCCGGCTGGCTTATCAATGGCGAGAAGATGTGGACGACCGGCACCCATGTCGCCAGCCACATCATGACCTTCTGCCGGACCAGCGGGGAGGATGGCGATGCGCGCGGCATCTCCTGCCTGATCGTGCCGATCGACGCGGGCGGCCTGAAGGTGGAGGAGTATCTGTGGACCTTCAACATGCCGACAGACCATCCGCGTGTTTCCTATACCAATGTCTGGGTGCCAGAGGAGGCCGTGTTCGGCCCGCCCGAAGGCGGTCTTGCGCTGGCCCAGCATTTCGTCCACGAAAACCGGATCCGCCAGGCCGCGAGCAGTGTTGGCGCTGCGCTTTACTGCCTGGAAGAGAGCATCGCATATGCCTGCGAACGCGCGCCCTTCGGCAAACCGCTGGCGGTTAACCAGGCGATCCAGTTCCCGGTGGTGGAGCTTTACAGTGAAGCGGAGATGCTGCGCCTTCTCATCTTCAAGACGGCCTGGGAGATGGACCAGATGTCCAAGCCGGAAGTCGCCGTGCATCTCTCTGACAAGGTCAGCATGTGTAACTACCGCGCCAATCGCCTGTGCTGCGAGGCGGCCGACCGGGCGATGCAGATCCATGGCGGCATGGGCTATTCACGCCACAAGCCGTTCGAGCATATCTATCGCCATCACCGGCGCTACCGCATTACGGAAGGGTCGGAAGAGATCCAGATGCGCAAGGTCGCCGGCCACCTGTTCGGCTTCATGGGCGCGCGACGGGAGAGCTAGATTTCGGCGCGTTCCAGCAGGCGCTTGAACGCGGCCCACCAGATAGCGCGGCGCTCGTCTGTTTCCATCAGGATCTCGTGCATCGCGCCTTCGACCGTGATGTGCTCGCAATCGGGCAGCATGGCGCAGATCCGGTCATGGGCGCGGTTGTCGATCAGCTTTTCCTCTTCCGCCGTCGCGACCAGGACAGGAATGTTGATGGCTTCCAGTTTGGTGCGGCGCGCGAAGGTGCGGAAGATGTCGAGGCTCGCGCCGAGCCAGCCCCAGGTGATCGGTCCGAGATCCAGGTCCGGCGCGGTATCGACGAGGTCGCGGGTGATCTGCCAGCGCTTTTCGCAATGGGTGACGATATTGTCCTTGAAGCGCTCGGGCGGGCCGGGCTGCTGGGCATAGTCGCCGGACCGGCCCATCACGCGCATCGCCCAGACCAGATAGCGAATACCGAAAATCCGTGTGCGCAGGCCCCACATGGGCGCTGAGAAGGCAGCGGCCTTCACACTGACGAGCTGTTCCGAGATTGCCGCCAGTGCTATCGCCCCGCCCATGGAATGGGCAATACAGACATAGGGTTTCGGCAGGCGATCCTTGAGCGCATCGAGCCCGTTGCGCAAGGCGCCCATAAAGGTCTGGAACTTGTCGATATGGCCTTTCTGGCGATCATCCAGCAGGCGGTCCGACAGGCCCTGTCCGGGCCAGTCGAGGATCAGCACGGCAAAGCCCATGGCCTGAAGTTCGCGCGCGACCTCGAAATACTTTTCGATGAACTCGGTGCGTCCGGGGCAGACAATCGCCGTGCCGCGCGCTGTGCCCATGGTCAGGGCCGGCACCATGCATGCGCGCAGGGTGCGGCCGGCGCTGCCGGAGAACCAGACAAGCTCTGCCCCTTCCGGGCGCGGATTGCCCGGGACATCGACGAAATCGTGCAGGGGAATCGCGTCTGCCATGGGTCGGACACTACATGAAAAGAGGCCCAGCACGCCATGCCGGACCCCTTCACAGTGCAGATAGGCGTTCGCCTAGCGGAACTTGCTCATCAGCGATTGCAGCTGCATCGCCACCGACATGTCGCCCTCGACCTTCAGCTTGCCCTGCATGAAGGCCATGGTCGGATCCATTTCGCCGGCCGAGATCTTCTTGAAATCGTCCCAGTCGACCTTGATCGTGGCATCGGCATCGCCGTCGGAATTGTCCGCCTTGCCCTCGGCGCCATCGATGAAGAGTTTGCCCAGGTCGCCGAAATCAAACTTCACTTTTTTCTTGAAGTCGCCGCCGGCGCTGACAGCCTCATTAGCTTTCGAGGTGAGTTCTTCGAGGGTCATTGGTATTCCTCCGGGTGTATGACCTAGCTCCGAGGGATAAAGCAGGACCCGACTGCCGGGCGCAAGGGCAAATGGCTTGACCTGCCGCGACGGCACGCGGAATTGATGACGCCATGAGTTGGGAAAAATCGATCGAGGAACTGCGCCGGCGCGAGCGCCTGGCCGAGGAGATGGGTGGCGAGGAGCCGGTCGCCCGCCAGCGTTCACGCGGCAAGCTCACCGTGCGCGAGCGCGTGGCCTTCCTGGCCGATCCCGGCAGTTTCCACGAGATCGGCAAGATCGCCGGCGTGGCGAGCTATGATGCCGCCGACGAGCTGGAAAGTTTTCGCCCGTCCAATTCCGTCATGGGCCGCGCCACACTGGACGGGCGCCCAGCGGTGATCCTGGCCGATGATTTCACGGTGCGCGGCGGGGCCGCGGATGCCTCAATCTGGCAGAAGATGGTCCAGGCGATCAAGATGGCGGCCGAATACCATATGCCGCTGGTGCAGATGATCGACGGCACGGGCGGCGGCGGCAGCGTGAAGATGCTGGAAAAGGATCCGCGCACCTATATTCCCGAAACGCCCGGATGGAACGAGATCGCCTATGGCCTGACGCGCGTACCTTTTGTCTCTCTGGCGCTCGGGCCTTGCGCCGGCATGGGGGCGGGGCGGGTGGCCGCGAGCCACTATTCGGTGATGGTAAAGGAGCTTTCCCAGGTCTTCGTCGCCGGCCCGCCGGTCAGCCGTGCCATCGGCGAGGATGTGACCAAGGAAGAGCTGGGCGGCTGGGAGATCCAGGCCCGCAACGGGACAGTCGACGATGTGGTTGCCAGCGAGGCCGATGCCTTCGCCGCCGCGCGCCGCTTCCTCTCCTACCTGCCGCCATCGGTGGACCATCTGCCCGAGCGGGCGCCCGGCAGTGATCCGGCGGGCCGGCGCGAAGAGAAGCTCATTTCCATCGTGCCGACCGACGGCAAGACGCCATACAAACCGCGCACCATCATCGAGGCCTGCGTGGACAAGGACAGCTGGTTCGAGATCGGCAGATACTGGGGCCGTGGCATCGTCACGGGTCTGGCGCGCATTGATGGTTACACGGTTGCCGTACTGGCGGGCGATCCCTTCTTTCTCGATGGCGCATGGACCGCAGATGTCTGCGACAAGGTCACCCGCCATATGGACCTCGCAAGCCTCTTCCATCTGCCTGTCATCCATTTTGTCGACTGCCCCGGCTTTGCCGTCGGTGTGCGCCACGAGACCGCCGGTGTGACCCGGCGCGGCGTGCGCGCCATGACGGCGGTCTACCAGGCCGATGTGCCGGTCTGCTCGGTCGTCATCCGCAAGGCATATGGTCTGGCGGGATCCGTGATGATGAACCAGTCGCGTACGAAATGGCGCTATTGCTGGCCGTCCGGCGACTGGGGCTCGCTGCCCATGGCCGGCGGGATCGAGGCGGCGTTCCGCAAGGAGATTTCCGAAAGCGAGGACCCTGAAGCCCTGATCGCGGCGCTGAACGCGAAGTTCAAAGCCATCGCCTCGCCCTTTCGGACCGCCGAGAGCTTCTACGCCGAAGAGATTATCGACCCGCGCGATACACGCCCCCTCCTGTGCGATTTCATCGCCCATGCCCAGCGCGCCCTGAAGGCCGGTGATACATCCCATGGCTGGCGGCCTTAACCCTTCGCAACCCAGTGCCCCAACATGGTCACAGAACTGCCGCTTGGATCGGCTTGCATTGCTGCTTAAGACAACCAGCGTTGCATTCACCTCACCGGAGAAAACCATGATCCGCATTTCCCTTGCCACCGCGTCTCTCGCCATACTGGCGGCCTGCGCATCCACTGCGCCGGTCGATACCACCGAGCCGATTGCGCCGCCGGTTGAGGCTGCCGACATTGCCAATGATCCTTTCGCTCTGGCCATGGATACCGTTGATACGCTCGCTGAGTCCGGCAACTCGCAGGCCGCGATTGACCGCCTGACCCAGCTGCTCGGCGATGCCAGCCTGACCGATGAGCAGCGCCGCGTCGCTCTCGAAACCCGCGCCAGCCTGCGCTATGGCGAGGGCAGTGATGTTTGGGGTGCGATCTCCGACTACGAGGCCCTCCTGGAGATGGAAGGCCTGACCCCCGAGCAGGTTGCGAGCTATGAAGAGGCTCTCTTCACCGCGCGCGGCGAGGCCACCTCGACCAATTTCATGCTTGAGCAGGGCGAGCTTTCGCGCACCGAACGCTTCGAGCTGATGTTCCGCCTCGGCGACCACCAGGACGCAGTCGACTATATGCTCGAGAACAATCTCACCCCGTCCAACGACCACCTGATCGCCCTCTACCAGATGGGCTATCTGTGCGAGGGCGATGAGTATGGTGGCCCGGTCTATGCCGCCACCGAACCCGATGGTACGCCGCGCTCGCTGCAGTATTGCGACTTCGGCAAATAGAGGCAGTTTGCCCGGGTGGGTAGTTCAGAGCGACTCCCCGCGATCAAGTCGCGGGGAGTCGCTGAAATCGGATCTGAGTATTCCAATCTGAGCGCCGCGTTCCCATGCCCGGGAGCGCGGCGTTTTCACATGCGCGAGCGGCCTTTCCCTGCGGCAGGCTTGGACATGGCGCCTCGCGCGCATTACCTTGACGCAAACGCCAAGGCGGAAGGTGACCTCTTATGTTCCTGAACTTCTTCACCGAATTGCGCGCGGCCAAGGTGCCGGTGACGCTGAAGGAATACCTCGTCCTCATGGAGGCGATGGACAAGGGCGTCATCGATATGGATGTGGAGGATTTCTACCATCTTTCGCGCGCGGCCCTGGTAAAGGACGAGCGCAATATCGACAAGTTCGACAAGGTTTTCGGGCATGTTTTCAAGGGCCTGGACTCTCTTGCTGATGCGGTGGATGTGCAGGACCTGCCCGAGGAATGGCTGCGCAAGATGTCGGAGAAATTCCTCACTCAGGAAGAGATGGACCAGATCGAGGCCCTGGGCGGCTTCGAGAAGCTGATGGAAACCCTGAAAGAGCGCCTGGAAGAACAGAAAAAACGCCATGAGGGCGGCAACAAGTGGATCGGCACGGGCGGCACCTCTCCCTTCGGCGCCAATGGCTACAATCCAGAAGGCGTGCGCATCGGCCAGGAAAAGTCCCGCCACCGCCGGGCGGTGAAGGTCTGGGACAAGCGCGAATTCAAGAATTACGATGACAGCGTCGAGCTTGGCACGCGCAATATCAAGATCGCCATGAAGCGCCTCAGAAAATGGGCGCGCGACGGGGCGGCTGAGGAACTGGATCTCGACCAGACCATCCGCAACACCGCCAAGCAGGGCTATCTCGATATCGAAATGCGCCCGGAAAAGCGCAACACGGTCTCGGTCCTCCTGCTGATGGATGTCGGCGGGAGCATGGACCCGCATGTGCGCGTGATGGAGGAACTGTTCTCGGCCGCGCGCTCGGAAATCAAGAATCTCGAATACTACTACTTCCACAATTGCCCCTATGAAGGCCTGTGGAAGGACAATCGCCGCCGGCGCGCGGATGTCATCCCGACCTGGGATGTTCTGCACAAATATCCCAGCGATTACAAGGTGATCCTTGTCGGCGACGCCACGATGAGCCCGTATGAGGTCACTTATGCCGGCGGCAGTGTGGAGCATTGGAACGAGGAAGCCGGCGGCATCTGGATCCAGCGGCTTGTGGACACCTATCCCAATCTCGTCTGGCTCAACCCGGTGAAAGAGGGCGCCTGGGATTATACCGCTTCCATCCAGCTCATCCGCGACCTGATCGGCCCCCAGCGCATGTTCGAACTGACGCTGGCTGGCCTCGATGAGGCGATGAAGGAATTGTCGCGTTAGGGCGTTTACGGAGCCACCCATGGTTCGCGCCTTCCTGATCGTATTGGCTGTGATCAGCCTGGTCATTGCCGCAGGTGCCTGGTGGGTCTTCTATGCGTGGCTCCCGGCCTCCTGCTCGGAAGGTGTTGTTTGCGAGCGAGCGGCCTGCCTTCGCGGCGATGGTTTGTGCGACATGTGGCAGTGGGATTGCGATAATGGCCATGATACGCCTGAGGCACGCGAAAAAGCCTGCCCGGCCGCCATCCCCTATCAGCAATTGTCCTTAGCCAGTTTGGGAGACCGACTTCAGGTTACGACCAAATGCTTCGGTCGCAGCCATGGCGTTCGCAGTGACTATCTTTGCGGATTTGAAGCCGCCGTTGAGCGAGACGTTTTGATCTCAATGGAAGACATTCAGTATTGTCCGTCGAGAAGTAGAGATGTTGGTTATGAAATCGCCTTTCGAGATGCCGAAGGGCGCAAGCTTGAAATTTATTCTCCGATCCTTGTCACATACGCTCCGGACAGGCGCATCCATTACGTCGTCAGGTCACCCGAGGGGAAATATGTCTCTCCCTGTTTCGGAGAAGGTCGGGCGGAAATATCCAGGATTATCAATGAGACACTAGACGCGAACTGAGGCGGAACGCACTCACGCGTTCCGCCTCGTTTTGCCGGGTGGGAGACCGATTCACCGTGGCTTGACCGCGGTGCCCATCTCCCGCCGGGCGTTCCTGCCAATTCCTTTCGGTGATGGACCCCGCGATCAAGTCGCGGGGAGTCGCCGAAAGCTTGCACCCGGGGACGCCTCACCCCTTCACGCAGACAACCTGCTTCAGGGTGTGCACGACCTCGATGAGGTCTGATTGCGCGGCGATCACCTTGTCGATGTCCTTGTAGGCCATCGGGGTTTCATCGACGACGCCGCGGTCTTTCCGGCATTCCACGCCCTTGGTGGCTTCCACATGGTCGGCCACGGTGAATTTGGCTTTCGCCGCCGTCCGCGACATGCGCCGTCCCGCGCCGTGCGAACACGAGCAGAAGGACTCAGCATTACCTTTCCCGCGCACGATGAACGACTTTGCGCCCATGGACCCGGGAATGATGCCAAGTTCACCCTCGCCGGCGCGCACGGCGCCCTTGCGGGTGACCCAGACATCGGCGCCGAAATGGTGCTCTTTCTCCACATAATTGTGATGGCAGTTCACCGCCGACTTCTCGATCGTGAAACCGGGCAGGGTTTCCCGGCAGGCCTGCAGGACACGCTCCATCATCGCTTCGCGATTGAGACGCGCATAGTCCTGAGCCCAGCCGACCGCTTCGACATAGTCATCGAACAGGGGCTCACCCTCGATGAAGAAGGCGAGATCCCGGTCAGGGACATGATAGCCGAGCACCCGCTTCTCCAGCGCCTGGCGGGCTTCCTGGATGAAGTAGGTGCCGATGCGGTTGCCGGTCCCGCGCGAGCCGGAATGCAGCATGACCCAGACACGGCCCTCCTCATCGAGACACAGCTCGATGAAATGGTTGCCCCCGCCCAGCGTACCGAGCTGGCCGGAGAACCGGTCGGGCGAGATCTTGGCGTGCTTGCCGGCGATCACGTCGAACCGTTCCACCAGGCCGGACCGCTTCAGGCGGGTCTCGACGCTGGCGGGCGTATTGTTGTGATTGCCGCGGGGGCCGTTGCCTACAGGCACCTTGCGTTCGATCTCGTCACGCACCCGCTTGAGATTGTCGGGCAGTTGCCCGGCCGTCAGCGAGGTCCGCATCGCCATCATGCCGCAGCCAATGTCCACGCCCACCGCCGCAGGGATGATCGCGCCCCTGGTGGGGATCACCGATCCCACCGTGGCGCCCCGACCGAAGTGAACGTCGGGCATGACCGCCAGGTGCGAATGCACGAAGGGCAGTCCGGCCACATTCTCAAGCTGCTCGCGGGCCGCGGGCTCGACGGGCACGCCTTTCACCCAGGCCTTGATCGTTCCGCCGCGTGCGGTTTCGATCACTTCAAAATCGCTCATCAGTCTGTCGCTCGATTAGGAGCTCTCCTTTTCCTCGAACCCTCCACGCGCCAGACTTTCAGGCAATAAAAAACCCTCCAGGCTGTAGCGCGTGGAGGGGGCTTGCAAACCGGCAGTCTCGCCGGCCCGGGCTGACCATCAGCCCATCATCCAACACCCTCCATAGGCATGCGTTCCGGGCACGGCTGTGCCAGGTTGCTGCCTTTGGAATTGAAATCCCGATAGGTCATCGGTCTCTCCAGCGTTGAACGAGTTGGGCGTATGACGCCTTCATGTGGCGAGGTCAAGGCAAAAGCAAAAAAGCCGCCCCATTCTTGAGGCGGCCTTTCGCACACATACTTGGGTTGCCCTTGAAGGGCTAAGCCACAGCCGCGATGGCCGCCGGGGTAACTGTCGCGTTCCCGTCGTGCCCGAGCAGGTCACCGAGATGTCCGAAGCCGGAAATCTCGTAGGCCTCCTCAGCGTAGCCGGCGATGGCCGGAAGCATTTGACCGATCTCCTTGTGGGACAGGTCGCAGCCCTGAAGCCGCTCGATCATGCCGCAGGCGACCGCGCGGCGGCCTCCGGGGGTCTGTTCGATCAGGCGGGCAATTGTGCCGGTCGGAGCACCGATTTCCGAACCCGTGCGGGCCGAAAGGGTGCGCGCGCCCGGCAGGCGTTGGAACAGGGCATCTGCAAAGGGAGATCCCTGCCGGTCCGCCGCGTTCAGGATGATGCCGAGGGCTTCACGAGCACGGGCCTGCGTGATGCCGGTTTCCGTAGCGACGTGACGTACAAGGTCTCTCAACATGTGTGTCTCCTTCTTAATATTGGCGGTGGAGACATTAACCATCATCTGGATTACCAATGCGTTTCGACTTGACCAGTATGGACAGGCCGATTCGTCTTGAAGTATGAATCATCGTTAGGGCCGGGTGAATTTTTTACGCTATTTTGTTAAGTATAAATGGGAACGGGGCTGAATCCGTTAATCCACCTTAATCTCCTCCTGAATTGGGAGGCATGAGCCGGCTCGGGAGACAGTGATGAGCGAGAACGCTGACGCAGAAACCATTCCGCCGAACGGCACCTATGATGTTTATCTGGCCTATGCCGAGTCCGATGAGAGCATTGCCAGGGCGCTCAAGACAGAGCTGCACCGCCTGCGGCCAGGACTGAGCATCTGGTGCGAGAAGGAAGAGATCGGTGTCGGCGACGCCTTCAACCAGACCAGCGATGAGGCGATATCCGGATGCGGGGTCGTGCTGGCGATCTGGACCCCGGAATCGGCGCGCACCGGCGCGTTCAATCTTGAGGTTCGTCGCGCACTGACCCTGCGCAAACCCTTCATGAACCTGCTCGCCGGTGTCTCTGCGGACTCTCTCACGCCACCGCTGTCGAAGTATTCCGCACTGCCGGTCGAAGAAATCGCGAGCCTGGCAGGCCGCTCGGACGGCTGGCTGCCGCCGCTCAAGCCGAGCCAGGACAAGGTCGATGAGGCGCTCAAGCCGGTCCTCTCCAAAATCGACGAGTTCCTGCGCATGGTCGGCGAGCCGGCATCGGACATTTCCGACGGCCTGATCACCGGCCTGATCGACGCGACCGGCGAGCCGCATTCGGCCTCCTTCGAGGCGATGCTGAAATCCATCGCGCCAGGCGACCCGGCCACTGCGATCGAAGTGCTGCTCCTGTCGGGATACAAGGAAGCGGAGATCAACACGCTGATCAGCCCGCAGCGGGTAAAGATCGCAGACCCGGCCGGTGAGCGCCCGGAATGGGGCGCCTGGCATGTCCGCCCGCATGTGCGCAAGGCCGCTCCGGTCCACAAGGACAATGGCGCGCTCTATGCTGCAGGTGGTTTCCTTGCTGCCGCGCTCGGCGCCGCGGCTCTGTGGTTCATCGGTTCGACCATGACTGCCGGGCGGACCGAGTTTGCCGGCCTGGGCACCTCCCCGGTTTCGGCTGACAATGGCGAGACGAATGTCCAGCCGGCCAGTACCGACACATCCGGCACCGCGCCTGCGCTCACGACCATCACGCCGGAGCCGGCAGAAGCGCTTCCACCCTGCACGGTCAACGAGGACGGCTCGATCACCGGCGCGGAATGCCGCCTGATGGCCGATATCGCGCCACCACCCCCTGCTCCGCCAGCCGGGGACGGTGTCGAAAGCAGCGCGCTGCCGGCCAGTTCCGAAACGCTGATCACCTGCGAACTTGGCGAGGACGGTACGATTACCGATGTGCCGTGCCGACTGAATACAGCCTTTGCGCTGCCCGATCCGGTGGAAGTGGAAGTCCCGGCCGAAACTCCGCCGACCAAGCTCTGCATCGCCAATAGCGACGGTTCGATCACCGATGTGCCCTGCATGGTCGCGAGCGCCGTGGACGCGCCCGAGCCCCAGCGTGTTGAGGTTCCTGGCGAGACCGTGGTTGAGGTCGAGGAAGTGCCCGAATGCGATACCTCCCGTCCAGGGGCGCGGCTGGAGGCGGGCTGCAAGCTGGGCGAGGCGGTCAGGCTGCGCCTTGCGGTCTGCGATGAGGGCTATTCCAATACGCCCTGCACGCTGGCGAGCGCGCCTACACGGCTAACCTCCGGCACCGGGCCTGAGTCTGTGGCCACAACGGCCTCCGCGCCGCCGGCGGGCGAGACGCCCATCGACATGCCCGACACGCTGGAAGCCTGTAATGGTGAGAAATCCGCGCCGTGCCGCCTGACCGTGAAAACCTCCGGTCAACTGTCCCTGTCGGGTATCGCGCAGACCTATTATGGCGACCGCAATGCCTGGTGCATGATCTATCGTGCCAACCAGGAAACCTTCGGCCAGCGCAACCAGACACGGGTTGCAGGCGATCCGAACTGCATCTTCCAGAGCGATGTGTTCGACCTGCCCAGCCCGACCGAGGACGGCACTTATTCCACGGAAGGATGCCCGGCTGCGCGCACGCACAACCGCTGCTTCTCTCCGATTGAGGAATAGGGCCGGGGCGTGTTACCGCCCCGCGCTTGCCGCGATCCGCTCGATTTCAGCCACGTCGCCGCGCCCGAGCGCCTCGATGGCACGCGCCGCGATATGGCGGGCATTCAGGCCTGCGGCTTCATACATGTTGTAAGGCGTGTCCTGGTCCTGGAACACGTCTGGCAGGGTCATGGTGCGGATTTTCAGGCCGTGATCGAGCGCGCCGACGCTCGCCAGATGCTGCAGCACAAAGGCGCCGTAGCCGCCGATCGCGCCTTCCTCAATGGTGATCAGCACTTCATGCTCGCGCGCCAGACGCTCTGTCAGCTCGGTGTCCAGCGGCTTGGCAAAGCGCGCATCGGCCACGGTGGCTGACAGCCCCTGGGCGGCCAGCATGTCGGCGGCCTTCAGGCATTCCTGCAGGCGCGCGCCATAAGACAGGATCGCGATGCTGGAGCCCTCGCGCACGATCCGGCCCTTGCCGATTTCAAGCGCCTGCGGATTTTCCGGAATCTCCACGCCCACGCCTTCCCCGCGCGGGTAGCGGAACGCGGACGGGCGGTCGTCGATCTGATGGGCGGTCACCACCATGCGGGCGAGCTCTGCCTCGTCGGCCGCGGCCATGCAGACAAAGTCGGGCAGAGCGCCGAGATAGCCGATATCGAAGCTGCCGGCATGGGTGCAGCCATCGGCGCCGACAAGGCCGGCCCGGTCGATGGCAAAGCGCACGGGCAGTTTCTGGATCGCCACATCGTGGACCACCTGGTCATAGCCGCGCTGTAGGAAGGTGGAGTAGATCGCCGCAAAGGGGCGCATCCCGTCTGCGGCGAGCCCAGCGGCGAAGGTCACCGCATGCTGTTCGGCGATGCCGACATCGAAGTGGCGATCGGGAAAGGCCGCACCGAAAATATCCGTGCTGGTGCCCGATGGCATGGCAGCAGTGATGGCGACGATCTTGTCGTCGGTCTCGCCGAGCTTGGTCAGCGTCTGGCTGAACACTTTCTGATAGGCGGGCGCCTTCTGGACCGGCTTTTTCTGCTCGCCGGAAAGGACCGAGAATTTCGACACGCCGTGATACTTGTCGGCGGAGTTTTCCGCCGGGGCATAGCCCTTGCCCTTTTGGGTGACGGCGTGGATCAGGATCGGCCGGTCGACATTGCGGACATTCTCCAAGATGGGCAGCAGCACATCGAGGTCGTGGCCGTCGATCGGGCCGACATAATAAAAGCCGAGCTCTTCGAACAGCGTGCCGCCCATGGCGAAGCCGCGCAGATACTCCTCGGCCTTGCGGGCCGGGCTTTCCAGGCCCATCGGGCGGGCCACCTTCTTGGCGAACTCGCGCAGGCCGCGATAGGGCCGCGAGCTGACCAGCCGTGAGAGATAATGGCTCATCGCGCCCACGGGCGGGGCGATGGACATGTCATTGTCGTTCAGGATCACCACGAGGCGAGAGCCGTCATGGCCGGCATTGTTCATTGCCTCATAGGCCATGCCGGCGGACATGGAGCCGTCGCCGATCACGCAGATCACGTGATTGTCCTTGCCCTGCAGGTCGCGCGCCTTGGCAAAGCCGTGCCCGGCAGAGATCGAGGTGGAGGCATGGGCCGCACCAAATGGGTCGTACTCGCTCTCGGCGCGCTTGGTGAAGCCCGACAGGCCGTCACCCTGGCGCAGGGTGCGGATACGGTCGCGCCGCCCGGTCAAAATTTTGTGCGGATAGCACTGGTGGCCGACATCGAAGATCAGCTTGTCTTCGGGCGTGTTGAATGTCGCGTGGATCGCGACCGTCAGCTCCACCACGCCAAGACCCGAGCCGAGATGGCCGCCGGTGACCGACACCGCCTCGATGACTTCCTGACGCACTTCGCCCGCGATCTGCTTCAGCTCCTCACGGGAACGTCCGCGCAGGTCGCTCGGAAACACGATGTCATCCAGAAGGCGGGGTGTATTCGGTATGGTCATCAACTCGTACAATCAGCGTCGCAGCGGGATATATGCTTGTTTTAGCGCTCTCTTCCCAAAACAAAATCAACCGACTGCAGCAAAATATCGGCGCGATTGTGGAATAATGCGAGGTGATCCTTGGCCTGAGCGGCAAGAAGACGCACGCGTTCCCTTGCTCCATCCAACCCCAAAAGGGTTACGAAATTGGCCTTGCCGGCAGCGGCATCCTTGCGCACGGCCTTGCCGGTCATGCTTTCCTGGCCGGTGGCATCAAGGATGTCGTCGGCGATCTGGTAGGCCAGGCCCAGATCGTGGGAAAAGCCCGCCAGCGCCTGGCGTTCGCTGATCCGTGCACCGGCAATGATGGCAGCGGCCTCCGTGGAATAGGAGATCAGCGCGCCGGTTTTCAGCCGCTGCATGCGGGTGATGGTGTGCAGGTCGCGCGGCATGTCCGTGCCCATCATGTCGATCATCTGCCCGCCGACCATGCCGAGCGCGCCGGAAGCGTCGGCCAGGCGCGAGATGAGTTCAACGCGTGTTTTCGGCTCTTCATGGGTGTCCTCGTCGGCGAGGATGCGGAAGGCGAGCGTGAGCAGGGCATCGCCGGCCAACACGGCGGTCGCCTCGTCAAAGGCGCGGTGCACGGTGGGTTGGCCCCGGCGCAGATCATCATCATCCATGCAGGGCAGATCGTCATGGACGAGCGAATAGCAATGCACGCATTCCAGCGCGGCTGCAGCGCGCAGGAGCGATTTTTCCGGCGCGTTGAACATCCGCCCGGTCTCAAGGACATAAAAGGGCCGGATCCGCTTGCCATTGGCGAGCGCGGCGTGGCGCATGGCGCGCATCAGGTCGGCTTCCGGGCCCGCCGCCGGCGGAATGAGCTGGTCGAGGGCGACGGTCAGCTTGTCGGCAACTTCCTTGAGGCGGCGTTCGAAATCCATCTGGTAGCGCCCTTTCTGTCGCCGACCGGGTTCTTGCGGTCGTTGTGCTCAGTCGAAGCTTGCAGCTTCAGGGCGCGGATTGCCGGCACCGTCCTGGACGATCTGCTCGACCTTGAGCTCGGCCGCTTTCAGCTTGGCCTCGCAATGGGACTTGAGCTGGGCACCACGCTCATAGATCGCGATGGATTCCTCGAGCTCGACATCGCCGCGTTCAAGCTTCGAGACAATCTGTTCCAACTCCGACAGGGCAGATTCAAAGCTCATCTTCTCGATGTCTGCCGCTGCTTTTGTTGCCATGAGAGCCTCCCGCATTTCAGCTACATTAGGCAGCCCGCACTGGGACGGCAACGATTCCTTTGCCTGGCAAGCTGCGCGTTCAAAAATTAGCCTTACAAGCAATAGTGGAGTAGGTTCATCCCGTGGCTGAAGATTTTCATGCCTCGATGACCCGGCGTGGACCTGGGATGAAAGAGTATGACCTAATCACCCATGGTCTGGCCTGTCGGGAGGCGGAGACCTGGCAGGACCTGGAAGGCGTTACGCTGCGCTTCCTGCTCGACCGCGGTGTCGACATGATCAGCTATCGTCATGTCGCCCCGCTCGGAAGCCATTTGGCCGGCAAGCCTACCGCAGTGCATTCGCACGGCTTCCCGGAGGCCTGGATCCATCGCTACGCCAATAGCCGGCTCTACGATATCGACCCGATCCCCCGACTGAGTCAGGCGCGCACGCGTCCGTTTCGCTGGCTCGATCTGAGCGGGTCGAGCGAGCTGACGGCGCAGGAGGCTACATTCCTGGAAATCCTGGAGGCGGAGGGTCTGGCAAACGGCCTTGCCGTGCCGGTGTTCGGTCCGCATGGACGCAATGGCTATTGCGGCCTTGGATACGAAAGTGCCGGCAAAATGCCGACGCGGGAAGGGGAAATGCTCCTGTCTCTGGCCTGCCACCAGTTCCACTGGCGATATTGCGAGCTGCGGCCGCTGCCGAGTTTGCCGGCCCGGCTCTCCCAGCGCGAAAAGGAAACCCTGCGCCTGATGGCGAAGGGCGCGAGCAACATCCAGATTGCCGAGGAGATGGGCGTTACCACGTCCACGGTCGATACCAATGTCCGGCGGTGCTTTCAGAAGCTGGGTGTGAACGACCGGATTTCCGCCGTACTGCGGGCAATCGTCGAAGGCGTTTATGACTGAATACGCACGTAAAGTTCACATAAACTTTGTGCAGATCGCTGCTTTTGTCCCGTGATCCCGTGATACTCGCCTCAGGCGAGAGTCTATACGTTCCGGGCTGTCTCCAATCAGTTTGGACCGCAATGACCTATAAAAAAGAAAATTTATTGCCCTTGTCTTCAAAACCAGGGCACGCAAAACCTTTGACTGTGCTGCAGATCACGGATGCCTGGCGCGCTTGCCAAAGCGAGATCAACCGTACCCAGCGCGAGCAGGATGACCTGTTTGTTCGCGACGGTGACAATATCGATGCGCTGTATGATCTGGAGTCCCGGCGCGGCGCCCTGAAGAAGCGCGCCGAGGAACTGATCCTCCAACTCATCAACATTCAGTGCCAGACCGCGGCCGATGTCGTGCACAAACTTTCGCTCTGGAGCGATGTGACCTGTCCGGCCAACACGCCGGTCAACAGCAAGACGGCAATGGACCATGTCGTGGTCTCGGCGCTGCGTGACCTGGAGAAGCTCGCGTCCTAGTCGCGCTCGGTGCCCTCGGCCGTTCCGCGATATTCATAGACGCGGAAGCTCCAATACTTGTCTCCGCCATCATGGACTTCCTGCCAGCCGCGCGCGCGCAGGGGCGGGCGGAGCATGCGGTTGAACCAGCCATGAGCGGCCAGGTAGACCTTTCCTGTCCGTGCGGTCTCGTGCAGCAGTTCGGCGGCCCGGCTTGCGCGCTGGCGGGCCTGGGTCACTGTTTCGCCGCCTTCCAGTGTGTGCCCGTTCAGCCAGGCCGTGCGCGCCAGCACATTCCATGTCTTCGGCAGATAGCGCAGCCGCGGCAGTTTCGGCGGCGGCAGGGGGGCCTCGTTGAACAGGGCGTGCGGTTCAGCCTCGATATGCGGTGCGGCCAGCGCGGCGGTTTCCTGCGCGCGCGGCCGTGTGGAGGTCAGCACCACATCGACATCGCTCACCATGTCGCGCAGGGCCTGGGGCGGTTCCTGACCGGGCGCGAGGCTGCCGCGTTCATAGCGCGCCCACCAGTCAACATAATCGGCCCAGCCGAGGCGCGGGCCCTTGCTGCGGTCCAGGGCCGGCCGGCCATGACGGGATATGATGATCGGCCCACGCACGCGGTCAGCCTCCGGCGCCGGGCCGGTGGCGTCAACAACCTCCGGCTCGGCGGTGGCGTCGGTCTGGAGATCGCGGGCCTTCATTGCCAGCGAGGTAGCGCCATCCCTTGCGGGCGGCAAGACAGAGATGGCTGGCGGGCTGGATTCCCCCGTCAGGCCTTGCCGCCGCGAGATGCGGCCCGGGCAAAGCCACGCATGCGGTCGAGCGAGCTGACTTCACTGACGAGGATCTGATCGGAGCGGCGGCGCACCTTGCCCATGAGCTGTCCAGCGCGCGCGGGCAGGCGCGTTTCCAGCTCACGCCAGCTGCTGCCGAGAAGGCGTGCTGGTGTGAAGCCGATCTTGCCGGTTCGCAGGACGCCCTGGTCCACCGGCGTCATCACATTGGTGTAGTACTTCTTGTAATAGTCCTGTCCCGGGCCGGCATCATAGATGCTCTGGCCGCGCGAGGGCATGTCATTGAGGATTTCCTCGACGATCAGGAAGCCGGGCGAGTAGTTCCCGAAATCGGGGTCATAGGCGGTCAACCAGCCATGGGCGACGGTTGGCGAACACAGCATTGCCTCGCCGGCGGCAAACCGGCCATCGAGATGGAGGCTCACCACGCGCAGGTGCAATTGGGGCGTACCGTGCTGGCGCAGGCCATTGGCAAAGGCGCGCGCCCAGGGCGCTGAAAAGACATCATGACGGCCTGTAGCGGCATACTGGGCGCGCTTCAGGCGCAGGATCGTCTCGAAGGTCTCATCGGAACGGTCGTCGAGATTGTACACGACCGATTTGAAATCGCGCTCAATATGCTTGCGCTTCTGGCGGGTCTTCTTGAAGTGGCGCGCATGAAGGCTGCGCTGGTGTTCCATCCAGGTGTCGATATCGCTGTTGATCACGCTGAGATGGGCGCCGGTGCGGGTTCCCGCCCGCAGGGGTTCGCCCGGTTCGGGTTTGTAGGCGCTCACCGTGATGCCCGAGATCCCGGCATCGGCCAGAAGCTCCATTGCATCCAGATCCTGGCTCGGATCGATCAGCGGGGCGTGCCAGTCCGAGAACGGACCTGCAATCGGGCGCGCCCAGCCGCCGGGGCGCAGATGCACCGGCCAGAACGCAACCAGTTCATCACCCGAATAGGCCGTGATCAGCTTCGTATCCTGGCGTAGAAAGGCCAGGAAGCGGGCCAGCTGCGGGCTGAACAGCGGATCGGCACGATCAGGGCATTTCGCCTGCAGCACTTCGGCTTCGCGCCAGAGTGCGTCGGGGGCTTCGTGTGCAGATATGAGCGAAATTCTCATCATGAGCTCGCCTGATGCGAGTCTCATGCCAAGCTTGCACACCCTGTCAGGTGAAATGGTGGCCGGGCTCTAAAGGCTTTTCCAGATCCGTCCGTCCAGGCACTCCCCGCCCGGCTGGCGGCCGCAGCGATAGGTCGAGAAGATCACGGTCTCGGCCCGGCCGATCAGGTGGTCGAGCGGGACAAAGCCGATCGAGGCATCCTCGGCGGACATGCCCGGCGGCAGCTCGCAACCGGCATCGCGCACCACGCCATTGTGAGCCGGGCAGTGACCGGTCAGGTCGCGGCCATCCTTGGAGTTGTCGCGATTGTCGCCCATGAACAGAAGATGCCCTGCCGGCACTTCGAAGACCGGCGTGGAATCGCTCGGCGAGCCCTGTTCCCACTGGTGGGTGACCCAGGACTTGTCGCCCATTGTCTCGGTATAGACGCGCGCGGTGCGCAGGCGGTGCTGGCCGTGGGGCAGATAGGTCAGCCTTCCTTCGAACGCGGTTGTGACCGGCTCGCCGTTCAGGAAAAGCTGTTCGCCGCGCATTTCAACGATATCGCCGGGCAGGCCGATCACGCGCTTGATCATCACGCGGCTGAAATGGGGGTGTTCGAACACCACGACATCGCCGCGCTCGGGCATGCGCTGGAACACGGTGCCATCGCCCAGCGGCAGGAGCTTGCCGAGCCCGAACGGCACCGAATAGCGGTTATAGCCATAGGCGAACTTGGCCACGGCTACACGGTCGCCCACGCGCAGATTCGGCACCATGCTCTCGGACGGAATTACCCGCTGTTCGTAGAAGAACATGGAGAAGACGAGGAAGAGCGGGATGAAGATCGAAAGCGTGACGCCCCATTCCTTCAGCTCCTGTTTCACCTTGGCGCCGAGCGTCTTCGGTTTCTCGGCACTTTCGCGTGTGGATGTCTGGTCGGAACTCATAACCCGCCTTCGTCGTGGTCATTGCAGTGCGGGTATCTAACGCCCCGATGGCGAGAATGCGACGTTTAATCTGGGTCAGTGCTGCAATTGGCCGTGATCGGCACGATTGTCGGGCGTGGTAGCCTAACTGGTCACGAAGCGCACGCGGAAGCGTCCCGGCTCGAAATCCCATATGGCAGCGCCGGTCATCAGAAGGGCGCCATGTGTGCGTGGTTCGCGGGCGGCATTGGCTGTGGCGGGCACCCAGACATGATGCGTGCCGGCATGCTGGCGGATCAGGCCCTGATGCAGGTGGCCGCTGGAAAACGCCGCGATGTTTCCGCCTTCTGCGAGGCCCAGAAGCCGGTCGCGCGCGCTTGCCGGAATGGCCCAGTAGACGTTTTCGGGCTCGTCAGGCGCTTCGACATAGACCGGCTTGTGCAGGAAGACCGCGATACGGTCTGTCCCACGCGTGTGCACCGCGCTTTCCAGCCTGTTCCACTGGCGGGCTTCCTCCTCCCAGCCGGTACCAAACAGATGCACATTCAGGCCCATCAGGCGCCATCCGGGCAGGGCAAGATCAAAGCTGTCATCGCCAAAGACGGAGATAAAATGCGCACGCCGCTCTTTCGTGACGGGCTGGATCTGGCGCGGGCTGGCCGGTTCTTCGCCGATATCGTGATTGCCGGGAATGACATGTACCGGGGCAGGCAGGCGGTCGAACCGCGCCTTTGCTGCTTTCAGGTCGGCGATCTTGTCGGCGCCATCGACGCTGAGGTCACCGGTGACCACCACCAGATCGACCGGGCCGGCGCGGCGCACGGCGCGGGAAAATCCGCGCTGGTGACGCCACTGGGTGGTGCGCAAATGGGTGTCGGAGAACTGAACGAGTTTTACCATGGGTTTGTCGGCTCCAGACTCGCGCTCTATTGGTGGCTAGGAGGCCTCGCCGTGCGGGGCAAGAGGGAGAAGAGCGCCGATGAGCGGGTTTCAACTCGATGACGATATCCATAGTGCAATGGAAAACCTGCCTCCGCGCTTTCACGAGTTCGGACAGATCTACCAGACCGAGATCCGGCCGGCGCTCCAGGCGCGCGAAAGCGAGCGGGTCAAGGCCGTCAGCATGGCGCGCAACTTCACAATTGGCGGCGTAGCGCTGGCCGCGATCGGCGGCCTGCTGGCGCTCTTTGTCTTCCACCAGCCTCATGCCCTGGTTGCCGGCATTGTCGGCGGCCTGATCGCCGGGGCCATCGGTACCAGCCCGATGCGCAAACTGTCGGGCGAGGCCAAGTCCATGCTGGTCGCCCCGGTGGCCGGGAGCCTGGATCTCGCCTTCGAAGCCAAGCCCGGCCGGGTGGCGAGCATCAATGACCATCGCCGCGTAGGCCTGCTCCCGAGTTATGACCGCTCCAGTTTCGAGGATCGCCTCACCGGTGTGCACGAAGGCGTGGATTTCGAATTCTTCGAATGCACGCTGAAGGAGCGCCGCACCTCCCATTCGAACGGCAGGACGCGCACCCATTATGTCACTGTGTTCGATGGCCAGTGTCTGCGCATGGGTTTCCACAAGCGCTTTTTCGGCGAGACACTTGTCAGGCGCGATGCCGGCCTGTTCAACATGTTCGGTGGGCGCCGGGGCATGGACCGTGCGCGGCTGGAAGACCCGGAATTCGAGAAGGCCTTCGAGGTCTACACCACAGACCAGGTCGAGGCGCGCTTCCTGCTGACACCGGATTTCATGCAGACACTGGTCGATCTGGAAAAGACCCTGCGCGGCAAGAAACTGCGCTGCGCCTTTTCCGGCGAGGAGATGTTCGTCGCGGTGGAGGGCGGGGATCTTTTCGAACCGGGCAGCTTGTTCAAGACCCTGGACGATCCGCGCCGTGTGCGCGAGCTGCTTCTGGACTTTGAAGCGGTGTTCAATCTGATCGACGCGGTCAGCGCGCGCCGGGCCGTAGAGGATGAAGCCCGGCCCGGAGTCTGAGGGCGATGTGCACTGCGCCGGCCTGTGATAGGAGAGCGCCTTCAGCAACCGCGCCGCCTTTCGTGCCGAGCCCGCCCGCGCATTCAGGCCGGGCCACGTCGTCCCAGAAGCCGCCTGCCTCGGCGACCGGCAGATAGAGCCCGCCTTCCTCCTGCGGGATCCAGTTTGAGGCGGCATTCACCTTGGTCAGATATTGCGAGAGTACGATCCGGCGTTCGAGCTCTGCCGCGCGCGGATCGGTGCTGGCTGCGAGGTCGATGATGCCGCCCGATTGCCAGAACTCCGGCCAGGCGCGGGCGGCATGGGATTTCAGCGCCGCGAAATCCAGTGCGCCTGGCATTCCGGGGACAGCGGCGTAGCTCATGGCGAGGTGTAAGGCGGTTTCGCTCGACGCCGCATTTGCCGTGAACTGATGGGCGCCTGTCTGGTTGAAGTCGTCATCCTCGCCGAACTGTGTGGTGATATAGCAGGGCTTCGCGCTGGAAACCGTGGATGGCGGCGACCTGGAAGACATCACCATTTGCGCGATGTGGAAGGGGCCGATTTCTTCCGCTTGCGGGTGCCGTCCGGCGCGCCGGCCTTCCAGCTCAAGAATGTCGCTGGCCTGCGCAGTTTCGGCAGCCGAAACATTGCAGATCACCAGGGCGACTATGGGGACATGACACGGCTTTGACCGGCCCGGAATAAATTGACACTTATCGTGCCACTAAATACGTTCCTCCCGGTGTTCTGGGAGGAGCCGTCATGGAAGTCGTCAACGAGGTTTTGCCGTCTGATCCCGCTCGGGTTCAGGAAATGATGCAGCCCGGCCCGGAGGGGCCGATCTTCATGGTCAACATGCTGAAATTCAAGGACAAGGCCGAGTACGAAGATGGCCGCGAAACCACCCTCTCGGGTCGTGAGGCCTATATGCTCTATGCCCGCGCGGTCACGGAGATTTTGCCAAAATTCGGTGGTCGGGCGGTGTTCGTCGCCGATGTGACTTTTCTCTCGCTCGGCCAGGTCGAGGAGCTCTGGGACGAGATCGCCATCGTCATGTATCCCGGCCGGGCAGATTTAACCCGAATGTCCATGTCGCCGGAATGGCGCGAGGCCTCGGTGCATCGCACGGCAGGGCTGAAAGGCCAGCTCAATATCGAGACCGTCCTGCCGCCGGGCAGCGAGGATGCGCCTTGGCGCAAGGCGCTTGGGGCAGGGGTGTGAGATGCGCTGGATCATACGTCTGCTGCTGGCCGTGCTTGTCCTGGCCGGGCTCGGCCTGATCGGCTTTCAGGCCTTCAAGCCGCAAATCGCCAAGCGCGCCTTTGCACGCGCAATTGAGCAGAATGTCGGCGTCGACCGCAGTGCGGCACTGACCGACGGCCTGCATGTCTATCTTTGCGGCACCGGTTCGCCGATGCCGGATGTCACTCGCGCCGGGCCGTGCCTTGGCATCCTGGCGGGCGAGCGGGCCTATATCGTCGATGTCGGCTCGGGCAGCGTGCGCAAGCTTGCGCAGATGGGCTTTCCCATGGCGCGGCTGGAGGGGGTGTATCTCACCCACCTGCATTCCGATCATATCGACGGCCTCGGCGAGCTGATGCTGCAAGCCTGGGTCGGCGGCGGGCGATCGGCGCCGCTGCCCATCACCGGCCCTGCAGGTACCGGGGAGGTCGTGGCGGGCTTCAACGCCGCCTACCGCATCGACAGCACTTACCGCATCGCCCATCACGGCCCGGCCATCGCGGATCCGGCCGGCTATGGCGGGGAGGCCTTCGAAATCCGTATGCCGGCAGGCCCCGCCGCGCGCGCTGTCATTCTGGATGAGGGCAACCTGCGGATCACGGCCGTTCGTGTGAACCATGCCCCGGTGGAGCCGGCCTTCGGCTACCGGATCGACTATAAGGGCCGCTCGGTCGCGATCAGCGGCGACACGGTCTACCATCCCGGCTTCATCGCCGCTTCCGAAGGCGCCGACCTCATGCTCCATGAGGCGCTCGATCCGGAAATGGTGAGCCAGATCGGCGAAGCGCTCGCCGCACGCGGGCAGGCAAACACCGCCCAGATCTTCGCCGATATCCTCGATTATCACGCCTCGCCGGAGGACGCTGCCCGGGCGGCCAGTGAGGCCGGCGCGGATGAACTGGTGCTCTATCATATCGTCCCGCCGCTGCCGTCCAGACTGCTGGAACCGATGTTTCTAGGCGATGCGGACGAGGCGTTTGACGGGGCGATCACGGTCGGGCGGGATGGCATCATCTTCAGCCTGCCAGTCGGGTCCGAGGGGATAGATATGCAGGAGGCGCTATAGTGTTTCAGCTTGCCAAAGCCGCACAGGGCCCTGAAATAGCTGGTATGACAGACCTTGAGACCGAGACGGATGGTCAGGTCGATGGCCGCCGCCAGAGATCGGAACGCAACCGGCAGAAAATCATCGCCGCCATGTTCGACCTGGTGCGTGCCGGGGACATGGAGCCGAGCGCCGTGCGCGTGGCCGAACACGCCCAGGTTGGCCTGCGTACCGTGTTCCGCCATTTCGAGGATCTCGACAGCATCTATCGCGAGATGGCCGAGCAGATGGAAGCGCGCATCCTGCCCCAGATCTCAAAGCCGCTGAAGGCCGAGGACTGGCAAGGCCGGATCAAGGAGTTGATGCGTCGCCGTATCCGCGTCTTCGAGGAGATCATGCCCCTGCGGATCAGTGCCAGCCTGCGCCGCTATCGCTCAGAGTTCCTGATGGAAGGGCATATGCGCTTCACACAGCGCGAGCGCGATATAATTTCCTACGTGCTGCCCGAAGAAATCAGCAATGATCCGGTGTTGCTCTCGGCTTTCGACTCCACGCTCAGCTTCGCAACCTGGCGGCGGATGCGCCAGGACCAGTCCATGTCGCGGGTAAAGGCAACCCGGGTCGTCGAGACCATGCTGGACGCCCTGATCGCCTCGATATGAGCCCGAGGTTCGTCGCGCTCGGTCTGATGCTTATACTCGCGGGCTGCGGGGCCGATGCTACGGACGGGGAGATATCCACGCAGGCAGCATGCGGCCTGACAGACGCCGAATTGGGTCGGTTCGTTTCCATACCGGCCGGAAGTTTTACCAAGGGCGATCTGGCGATCTATCCCGAAGAATCCCCGAGCCTGCAGCTGCATGTCGACGGGTTCGAGATGCTCAGCCATGAGGTGACCAATCGCGAATTCGCAGACTTCGTGGAGGCCACCGGCTATGTCACTGATGCCGAACGAGATGAGCAGTCAGATGATCCAGCCGCTGGGTCGGCCGTCTTCCTGTCTCCGTCCGGGAGCCCCCACAACGCCTGGAGCTTGGTCAAGGGCGCGATCTGGCGCGCGCCGGAAGGGCCGGGCTCCGATCTTGAAGGCCGCTGGCTGCACCCGGTGGTGCATGTCACGCTTGCGGATGCGCGCGCCTATGCCGACTGGGCGGGCGCGCGCCTGCCGAGCGAGGTGGAATGGGAATATGCCGCCAGTCTCGGCCTGCCCGATCCCGCGCGCGCCAATTCCGGCGCCTATGGCGAGGACGGCACGCCGGTGGCCAATACCTGGCAGGGCGTCTTTCCGGTCGCAAACACCGGTAGCGATGGCTTTGAGGGCACTGCGCCTGCGGGCTGTTTTGGAGCCGATCGCACCGGGCTCTACGACATGATCGGCAATGTCTGGGAGCTGACGGACACCCCGTATGATAGTACCACCAACACCATCAAGGGCGGGTCATATCTCTGCGCGGAGAATTTCTGCCGGCGTTATCGCCCCGCCGCGCGTCAGCCGCAGGAGCGCGATTTCTCCACCAATCATGTCGGCTTCCGGATTGTGAGGGATACCGGGGATTAGGCGCTAATTCGGCCAGTAGACATACTCATCGCCAGGCTCGGCATGCTCGGCGCCGGTCTTGTCGATCGCGATGGGGCTCTCAATGGTGAACGGATAGAGCGGGGGGCGGGCATTCGCCCAGTGGGCTTCGATCAGGCCCTGCAGTTCGGCGAGCTTGTCGGGCCGGGTGTCGGCCAGGTTCACCCGTTCAGTCGGGTCCTCGGCGAGGTTGAACAGCCAGCTTTTCTCCTGCCGGCCATTCACCTGCAGCTTCCAGTCGCCAGCGCGTACGACGCGGTAATAGCCGCTCGACCAGTAGAGGGCGTCATCTTCGCGCATGAGGTCGCCAGTATTCATTGCCGCGGGCAGCATGTTGAGTCCGTCTATCTCAACACCCTCCGGCAGTGGTGCGCCCGCGGCCGCGGCCAGGGTCGGCATGACATCAATATGCGCGACGGGGGTGTCCACCACCGTGCCCGGCGCGATATGGCCCGGCCATGAGACAAGCATGGGCACGCGAATGCCGCCTTCGAACAGGGTGATCTTCCAGCCGCGATAGGGCGCGTTGACTTCCGGCAGGCCGATATAGCCCGCCCCTCCATTATCGCTCGAAAAGACGATGATCGTGTTTTCCGCGAGGCTCTCTTCCTCAAGCTTGTCGAGGATCCGCCCGACACTGCGGTCGAGCGCGCGCACCATGGCGGCGTAGACCCGCAGGCGGTGCGGCTCGATATCGCCGACCGCCTCATAGTCCTCGCGCGTAGCCTGCAGCGGTGTGTGCACGCCCCAATGGGCGAGATAGAGGAAGAAGGGCTGGTTGCTGTTGGCCTCGATCACCTTTTCGGCCTCATCTGTCCAGTAATCGGTGAGATAGCCGCCCGGTGCGAACAGCTCGCCGTCATTATAAGAGGCGGCAAACTGCATGCTGGCCCAGAGGAACTTGTCGATCGGATCGAAATCGAGCCTGGCGTTCACCGCGTCCGGATTGTCCTCTGGCAGGAACAGGCCGCTCGCCATGAGGAGGCTTTCGTCAAAGCCCTGCGCATTGGGCACGGTGGTGTCCGAGCGCCCGAGATGCCACTTGCCGATATGGGCGGTGTGGTAGCCTTGTGTCTTCAGCAGTTCAGCTATCATGATCTCGTCGTTCGGCAGGCCCTGCTCGAAGAAGGTGAGGCCGGATTCGCTGGCCTCGCGGTTCCACTCCACCGGCGGCAGGCCGGTGTCGCTGGCATTGGCGAACATGGAGACGATGCGGCCCATGCCGTCGGGGGTGGGGGTGAACTCGAACCCGGTGCGGGTCGGATAGCGCCCGGTCATCAGCATGGCGCGTGAGGGGGCGCAGGTCCCGGTGCCGGAATAGGCCTGGCTGAAGATGGCGCCGCTTGCCGCCAGCCGGTCGATATTTGGCGTCGGCACCCGGCCATCGGCAACCCCGCCGCCAAAGGTCGAGATATCATTGATGCCGAGATCGTCGGCCAGGATGAAGATGATGTTCGGCGGGCGCTCGGCGAGCGGCGTTTCGGCCTCGGCGGGCCCCTGCTGCCACTCGACCGGGCGGTTTTCGGCGACATCCATCCTGGTCCGCTCGGAGACGATATGAAGGATGATGGCCTTGCGGTTGAGCCAGGCCAGTGCGCCTGCAGCGAGCACCACAACGAGAACGCCGATCAGGATCCGACGGATCATTTCGCCACGCGCCTCCGACGCCACCAACGCACAAGCAGATAGACGAGCGCGATCAGGCCAAGCGCGATTGCAGCAAGCCAGGGCGCATAGCGCTTGAGCTGTTTCTTTTGCGCATTATGGGCGATCTGCGCGGCCTGGTCGTAACCCTCGGGCACTTCCAGCACGCCGACCCGCGTCGAATAAGCGGCATATTCGGCCAGCATGTCTTCGAACACGTCGGGCTCGGCGGCGCTCAGGTCGCGGACCTCGCCGGGATCGGCCTCGATATCATAGAGCCGCCACTGGCCGTCGCCATGGGGCAGCTGGTTGCGGGTAATCTTCCAGCGGCCCTTCACAATGGCCGAATTGCCCGAGACCTCGATCCCGATCACATCCTCTGCGCCGTAGACGCTCTCGGCCGCGCCGGTGATCATGGGTGCCAGGCTGCGGCCCGTCATGCCGGCCTCTCCCGGGTCCACGCCGGCCATCTCGATCAAAGTTGGCGCGATGTCGCTGACCATGGCGCGCCCCTCGATCCGCTCGCCGGCAGGCACGCCCGCGCCAGTGACAATCAGCGGCGCGCGGATGCCGCCCTCGGCAGCGAGAAACTTGAAAAGATTGTGCGGGGAGGCCGCCGCCATGGCCCATTCCGGGCCGATAAAGCCCCAGCTGCCGGCCTCGCCGACCCCGTCAATGCCGATATGGTAGCCATGGGTCTTCATCCACAGCGAAAGCCGCCAGTCATCGTCCCCGCGAGAGGGCTCCGGGCCATTGTCGGAGGTGACCACGAAGATGGTGTTTTCCAGCCGGTCGGTCTCGCTCAGATAGGCGATGAAACGGCCAATCTCGCCGTCCATGGCTTCCATCATGGCCGCGTTGACCTGCATACGCGCGGCATAGACGGCCTGCTCCTCTTCGGAGAGGGAGTCCCAAGTGCGGAAATTCTCCGGAAAGGCGGCGAGCGGGGCGTCCTGCGGGATCAGGCCGAGCTGGCGCGCGCGCAGCCAGCGCTGGTAGCGCAGCTCGTGCCAGCCCTCGTCATACACCCCGTCATAGGAGGCAGTGATCTCCGGCGGCGCCTGGACCGGGATATGGATGGCCTGGAAGGCGAGATAGGCGAAGACAGGCGTCTCCGGCGAGCCCTGCTCGACATAGTCGATCATACGGTCGACGATGAAAGTCGAGGAATAGAAATCCTCCGGCAGGCTCGCCGGCGCGCCGTCCTCATACCAGGGCGCATCGGCATAATAGGGCATGTAGGACTTGTCGTCCCAATTATCGGCGCCCGAGGCATCGAGCGCGAAGCTGCGGTCGAAACCGTGATGATTGGGTAGGTCGCCCTCGCCGCTACCGAGATGCCATTTGCCGGCCATCAGCGTGCGGTAGCCCGCCGTGCCGAGCCGGTCGGCAAGGGTCAGCACGCCGGGTTCCAGATGCATGGTATAGCCCGGCTGGCCGACATGTTCCTTCGGCAGCACTTCCGGTATCGTCGCAATGCCGGTCAGGTGATTGTCCATGCCGGTCAGCAGCATGGCGCGTGAGGGCGAACAGAGCGGCGAGGTGTAGTATTGTGTGAATAGCGCACCGCCGGCGGCCAAGGCGTCGATATTCGGCGTGCGCGCCTCCCCGCCATAGACGCCGAAATCCATCAGCGCGGCATCGTCGACCAGGATGAGCACAATGTTGGGCCGCCGTTCCAGGGTCTGGGCTGACGCCTGAAAGACACCCAGAACGGCGAGCATTGCTGCTATTGCCCATCGCATGATGATGCGTTTCCTCCTCGCATCGCGGATCTTTTTCTGCCGGTGCTTTGCCGGCGCGCCGCGATTGCAGGGCGACCCTGACTGTTGGCACGCTCCGTGTCAATTGATTGATTTTGGGTGTCGCCGTGTCAGCCAGTGGGTTCAGCCCCAGACAAAGCTCATCGCGCCATTCAGGATCTGCTCGGACAGGGCGGCAAGGGTGGTGTCGAGGGGCGTGTCTTCCTCAAGGAAGCCGGTCTGGCTACGCAGCTTATCGATCTGGCTGCGCAGGGCCGGACCGATCTCGGCTTCGGTGAGTTCGCCGCGTTTCAGGCGGATTTCCACGGCCTGGGCCGTCGCCATGAGATGAGCCGCGGCCACTTGCGAGACGAGCTGATTCACGCGCAGGGCATCGCGCGAGGCAATCGTGCCCATCGAGACCTTGTCCTGGTTGTGGCACTCGGTCGAGCGGGAGAAGACACTGGCCGGCATGGTCAGCTTGCAGGCTTCCGCCGTCCAGGCCGAGACCGCGATCTGGATTGCCTTGAAGCCGTGATTGACGGCCGCACGCTCTGGCGCAGCGCCCGACAGGTTGGACGGCAGGCCATTGTTGAAGCGTGTGTCGACCAGCAGGGCGAGTTGGCGGTCCATCAGGTCGGCGAGGTTTGCGACCTGTACTTTCAGCGTATCGGCGACGAAACAGGCATGCCCGCCATAGAAGTGCCCGCCATGCAGCACGTCGCCGGTATCGGGATCAAACAGCGGATTGTCATTGGCCGAGTTGATCTCGGTTGTCAGCGTGGATTCCAGGCTTGGCATGGCGTCCGCCAGCACGCCGATCACATGCGGGGCGCAGCGTACCGAATAGCGGTCCTGCATCCGGCTGGCCTCGTGCAGGCGCGCGAAGGGCTCAAGGTCGGCGCGGATCTGCCCGGCCACATGCATCTGTCCGGGATGCGGTTTGGCGTGGAACAGGCGCTCATCGAAATGGCGCGGATTGCCCATCAGGGCGAGGCAGGTGAGCGAGGTCATGCGCGCGGCGGCATCGGCAAGGCGCCGTGCCTGGCTGAGGGCCGTGGCGGTCAGCGCCGACATCACTGATGTGCCATTCATCAGCGCAAGGGCTTCCTTGGGCTTCAGCGTCAGCGGCGTGATGGCCTCCGCGGCGAAGGCTTCGCTGGCGTCTTTCTCCTTGCCGCGATGCAGGACGCGGCGCTCGCCCACAAGCGCGCCGGCAATATAGGAGAGCGGGGTAAGGTCGCCCGAGGCGCCGACCGAGCCCTCGGCCGGGATCAGCGGCAGGATATCCAGGCGCAGCATGTCAGCGAGACGCTCGACGAGTTCGAGGCTTACGCCCGACCAGCCGAACACCAGCGTCACGAGGCGCACCGTCATCACCGCACGCGTTTCCTCCGGCGTCAGGAACCGGCCGAGGCCGCAGCCATGGAAGCGGGTGAGCTGGAGCGGAAGTTCGGCGACAAGGTCCGGCGGGATCGGCCGGTCGACACTGTCGCCATAGCCGGTGGTCACGCCATAGATCTTGCCGTCGCGGTCGAGCATGTCCTGGACATGGCGGGCCGAGCGGGAAATCTGCTCAATGACACCCTGGTCTCTGCTTAGTCGGACGGGCATGGCACGGCGGGAAATCGCTTCCAGCGCGCCCAGATCGAGCGTGTCCTCGCCGAAGACAAATTCCCGCAGGTGGTCCTGATCTGCCATCTGAATTCCCTGTGCCCCTGCAAAGCCGGCGCGATAGCACCGGCATGTTTCGTGTTCAACCTATTGTACCCGACGAGATCTGCTCATCCGCACTGGTGTATTTGAAGGTCAGTTTGCCGGTGTCCTGCCGAAAACTCAGGCTGAGCTGTACCGTTTCGCCGGGCTGGATGACACGGTTGAACTTCAGCCGGCTGACATTGTGGCTGTCAGGGCGCACGGCCCAGAGCTCCTCGGCCAGCCGTTCGGCAATATGCACTTGTGCGAGGCCGGGAAGGATGGGCGTGCCGGGAAAGTGGCCGCGAAACCATGGCAGGTCGGCATGGGCGATGAAACCGAGCTTCGCGTCGAACGCGTCGTTTGCTTCGATCTGCGGCTTGAGCAAGTCCAGCATGCGGTCAGCCTCGAACAGTCTGGCCAGGTCCGGGCGTGAGCGCTTGGATTGCGCATTGACGGGAATGCCGGCGACAAAACGCCAGCGTTTGGGCGTCTCCGCCGGTTCCAGCGTGCTGGCAAGACTGGCGGCAAGCTGCCGGGAAAACCGGAAACTACCGAGCTGGGCAAGTTGCGCGCGGCCGGCCTCTGTCGGCACAAGGACTGCGCTGAGGCGTTCGCGCCCGCCGGTTTCGGTGATCAGCGCGAGGCCATCTTCGATCCAGTCATGGGCGAGGAGCGTGTCGGTCACACGGGTCAGCGAGACGCGTTTGCCTTCGACCTTCACCACGAGATCGGCGCGTCCTTTCAGGATGAACCGGCCATCGGGCAGGAACTCGGCGACATCGCCGGTCTGCACCGGCCCGCCGCCGGGAATAAAGGGTGAGCGGACGGTCAGTGCGCCCTCGCTGTCGATGTCGACCGCAACGGCTTCGAGTGCGCGCCAGGCCGGATCGTCTTCGAAACGCTGGCGCCAGGCGATGCCGCCGGTTTCGGTACTGCCGAGGATTTCGATCGGCGGCTTGCCGAAGATCCGGTTCACCTCCAGTGCCGCCTCCAGCGGCAGCGGCCCGCCTGACGAGAGAATGACGGAGGCCGCATAGTCGCCGATCACCTCATCTGGCGCGATGCGGGTGAGATGGGCGGGACTGGAGACCAGCAATGTGTCGTCCGGCGCACCGGCAAACAGCCCGTCCCATGAGAGGGCGAGGTCATTGGCCGCGCGTGTGCCCGACAGGACAGGCAGGAGGAAGCGGAAGAGGAAACCGTAAATGTGCTGGTGGGAGACCGAGCCGGTCACATGGCTGAACTGGCCGGCCAGGCGGCCTGTCCAGTAGAGCGCCTCGGCTTCGAGCACGTCCAGAGGCTTCTCAAGCAGCTTGGCATCGCCTGAGGAGCCGGAAGTGTAGAAGCCCAGCATGGGCGCATCCGGCAGGGCAGGAGGCTCGCTCCAGTCCGCATCCGGCTGTGCGGAGATCTCCACCGCATGGCCGAAACCGGCGAACTGGCCGACACAGCGCTCGGGCGGGGCGCTGATGGACTGACAATAGGCCTTGCCGGCCTGGGGGAGCAGGACCGGCTTCGCGCCGAGGATGAGGCTCGCCAGCAGGGCTGCGGCAAGCTCCGCCACGCCGGGCGTGAAGACATAGAGCGTGCCGCCCTGCGCCCCGATCCGTTTCGCCAGATTCTGTCCCGCGCGGCGCACCTGGCCCGCCGTGATCTCCCGGCCGCCATTGGTGACGCACAGCACACGCACGGGCTCCGCGCCCAGCAGGGCCGCGAAGAGGCCGGTCCGGGATGCGGGCACGGCGGTCAAACCTGCCTCACCCACCGGCGCACAAGGAACTCGCCGCCGAAGAGGAGGCCCATGAGAATGTAGCTGATCACCCCGTTATAGAGCGCCCAGGTTTCGAAACTGGCGTAGAAGACCGTCCAGAGCGCGATCAGGATGTTCACGGCGAAGAAGCCGCACCAGACCTGGGTCACCCGCCGAGTATAGGCCACGCCCTCCGGGCCGAGATCGGGCTCCATGATGCGAGCGAAACGCTCGATCATGGAGGGCGGGCGTATCAGGCTGATGGCGAACACCACCAGCATCGCGCCGGTCATGAAGACCGGATAGAGCCGCAGGGCGAGCTCTGAATTGATCATGCTGGTAATGGACATGACGATGATCGCAATGGCGCTGGCATAGATCATGGAGATGGGGGTGCTGCGCCAGCCGGTAAACAGTCGTACGAGCAGTGCGACGACAAGCAGCGCCACGATCCAGTAGGGCGAGAGAAAGCGGATGAGGAGGAGGGCGAGCAGGGGATAGGTCACGGCAATCAGGCCGATTGCCATATTCACAAGTCGCAGACCCATTCCCGTGCGCGCCTCCTATGCGTGGAGCACCAGCACCAGGTCGACCAGGTCGCTGATCGTGCGCACATCCTCGAACTGGTCGGGCGTGACCTTCTTGCCGGTGCGTTCCTGCATGCGCACCATCATGTCGACACCGTCAATACTGTCGAGCCCGAGGTCGTCCATCAGGGTGGCCTCGGGCGTGATGGTTTCTTCCTCGATCTCGAAGATTTCTATCAGGTCGGATTTGACCATGTCGAAGGCTTGCTGGCGGTCCATGGCGCTACTTACCCTTCCGTTCGTCGATCATGCGGGCGATCGATCGGATGTTCTTGAAATACTCGGCGAGTTTCTCGTCCTTGGAGTCCAGTTTGACACCGTACTGCTTCTGAATCGACACACCGATTTCCAGCGCGTCGATGGAATCGAGCGCCAGCCCGTCCTCGGAAAACAGATCCTCTTCCGGATCAATATCCTCCGGCGTGACATCCTCCAGGTTGAGGACCTCCACGATCAGGGCTCTCAGTTCTGTTTCCAGCTCGGTCAACGCACTACTTCCTTCTCAATCCGCTCCTGGACGTGCTGTGCCAGCAACCGTACTCCCAAAGGAGTCCGCGTGTAACGGGACGTGTCAGTTGTTTCAATCCGGTCTATCACCCGGATGCGCCAGTGCGGGCGTGAGACGGGGATCGAATACCAGGGTTCGTGCTTGCGCAGGGTCGGTGGTGTGACCTCAATGGCAACCAGCAGAACGGGAGCATCGGCATGCAGGGCGACATGCGCAAATCCGCGCTGATAGACTGCCCGCTGGGTGACCGGCGTGCGTGAGCCTTCCGGGAAGATGCAGAGGTTCGCGCCCTCTTTCAGGGCTTGCGCGCAGTCTGTGATCAGGCGCTCGGGGTCACCCAGATTCGGGATGTAGTTGCTCGCGCGCACCACGCCCGACATGAAGGGATTGTTCCAGACGCCTTTTTTTACCACCGCGCGGGTGCGCCGCATGAAGGCCATCAGGAACACCACATCGATCAGGGAGGGATGGTTGGCGACGACAATCGTGCCGCGCGCCTCGCGCAATTGCTGCGCGCCCTCGATCTCATAGGTCAGCACGCCGAGCGTGCGCATGATCTCGATATAAAGCCGCCAGACCTTGTGGACGGATGTCTGGGAGATATGCGCGCGCTTTTCCCTGTCGCGGACAAAAAGGCTGATGAAAGGAAACCACAGCAGGGCGAGCGCGAGGCCGCCCAGGCCAAACAGGGCAAAGGACAGCCCCGTCGCAATCAGGCGCCAGGCACGCGAGAGCGTCCAGCGCCCGCCATAGATGATCCTCTGATGGGTGGCTATATGATCGGTCACGATGGCGTACCTGTGAAATGTGCTTCAAGCCGCGCAAGGAGACCGCGCGGCGATGCGGTCTCATCGGGCGTGACAACGGAAGAAAGAACTGGGCCTTCGGACGCTTCGGATTGGGTCAGCACGCAGGCGAAATAGATATCGGCGCTGCCATCGTCGAAGGGCTCATATTCCTGCTCCATCCGGGCCTCGCCAAAGGCCAGGATCACCCGTTCGGCGCCGTCGCTGAGCAGGGCGAGGCATTCCAGAATGGCGCAGTCCAGCGTGCGCTCGCCGGCCGCGATGGCTGTGTAGGGCGCGGGGGCGTTCATTAGCTGGCTGGCCACGCCGACAGCGGCATTGTGCACCGACAGGGAAAAGCCCGTGGGTGAGAGCGGCGTGCCGGACAGAAGGTCCTTGAGCAAGGCCAGCGTGTTCGAGGACATGGTGCCATAGCGTGAGGCGAACACAATGGGCGCTCCGCGCGCCGCCGCGCCCAGGCCGAGAAAACAGGCAAGCACATGCTTTTCGAACGCTGTCAGGCGGCGGGTTTGCTTGCGCGGGAGATCTGAGAGGGCCAGCACCTGGCCGAGGTGTCGGGTGTCAGGTGTCGAGCAGTCCATGCCGGCAAATTCGCGAACGGCAATGCGCCCTTGCAGATCTGCCCGCTCAACTAACATCGCTTGATCACTCCAAACCCCTGGACCGCTTTGGATCATCACCCACCACCGGATCAATTGTACAATCCGACTGGATCGCCGCCAACAAACCTCACCCGAGGAGGGATGAACTGCCCCTTGGTGAGCGTTTGCATGCTGGTGCCGATCTATAGAAGTTGCCCCGACTCGATTCAATCGAGTCTTGCCAATCTGTCACAATTCCCGTTGGGGAAAGCACGCCTGTTGTGCAGTCAGCCCTCAGGTGCTGTATCGGCTGAGCAGGGCGCGGCGGGCACTGCGAATCGGCACGCGGATGGGGGCCTGCAGGACCAGGCGCGTGTGCATGGCGGAGATACGGACATTGTCGCTGAGCATGCGGAAGTTCGAGATATTCCCGTCCGGATAGGTCACCCGCACGGGATGTTCGACCACGCGCAGGCCACGCCAGTTGAGCTGGACCAGAAGCTCGGTGTCGAAATCCATGCGCGCGCCGATAAACTCACGGCGCACCACATGCAGGCTCTCTTCCAGGGGATAGACGCGAAAGCCGCACATGGAATCGCTGATCTCGCCACCCATGGTCTCGATGCGGACCCAGAAATGGGTGATCTCTCGCCCGATCTTGCGCGATTTCGGAATGCTGTCGTCATAGATCGGGACGGCGCAGATGACCTTATTCGGCGCTTCGCGCGCGAGGGTGATCATGGGCTCGATCTCGCCGAGATCGTGCTGGCCGTCGGCGTCGATCTGGATGGCATGGCTCCAGCCCTGCTCGCCGGCAGCCAGCAGGCCGGTCTTGACCGCCTGGCCCTTGCCGCCATTTTCCGCGCGCCGGACATAGCTTACGCCGGAGACGGCGCTGCAGGCCGATTCGATTGCCATGCGGTTCTCTTCGGTGTTGCCATCATCGACCACGATGACCGGAATCTGCATCTGCGAGAGGGTGGTCAGGATCGCGGGCAGGGCGGTGACATGGCGATATGTCGGGACAATCACGCCGACACGGAATTCGCTGTGCTCACTGCGCATAAAGTCTGTCCTGGTGCGGAGTTTTTGGTGCGGCCGGCCCGGAGCGAATTGGCTGGAAATGCCCTTTGCATTCGATTCTGCCACGATATAGAGATGGATTCAGGGCTTGCCCACCCGTGGGGAATTTCGACAGGAGCGAAGACGTGAAACTTAAGCTTGCACTCATTTCAATGTGTCTTGCCGCGACGGCGGCGCCGGCGGCCAATGCGGAAAGGGACATCCAGACCTGGTCGATCCAGGAAGCAATGGAATCGCAGGACTTCCAGGACCGGCTGGGCGACTTCCGGTTTGTCTGGGGCGATTCGGTCAGCGGTGAGCGCATCCGTTCGACCACCACACGCAAGACCACCAACGGAATCAACAAGAGCGACCGTGGTGCCTGCGAATGGGCGCTTCTGTCTGCCCTGATCGCCCTGAAGGAACAGGCTGAAGGCCTGGGCGGCACTTCGGTGCAGGGGATCAAATCCACCGCCACCGGCGCGCCCTTCTCCAGTACAACCGAGTTCCAGTGCATCACCGGCTGGACGAACTCGCGCGTCTATCTGGAAGCGGAAATCGTGAAATAAGCCGGCCGTAACACCGGTAGAAACAAAAGGCGCCGTCTCCGGACAGGCGCCTTTTTTACATGTCGTCGTTCCTGGCCCGGCGGCGGCTCTGCCAGGCTTTCCAGACAAAGGAGACGCTCAGCGCGTGAGTGAAGTCCTCGCGCAGGAGCGGGCTGTCATCAAAAGATGAGCCGGAAAAGCTGCGTCCCTGATAGGTCAGGAAAATCTGGAACCGATCATTGAGTTCGCGGGTCCAGGAAGCGCGCAAGCCGGCGGAAACATAGCCGCTGCCAGCGTCGTATTCCGGGCGCTCCGGCGTGGCATACTGGGCCGGCACCTCGTACCAGTAATCAGCCAGGCCCTCATCGGCGAAGGTGGAAAACAGGGTTACCGACCAACTGGACCGCAGCTCGCCGCCATATTTACGCTGATAGGTCAGCTGCGGTTCGAAGATATAGCCGACATGGTCGATGGACTTGAAGTCGGAGCTGGCCACCGCGCGCACCGGGATATGGACGCGCCATTCCTTGCGGCCTTCCGGTGTCCAGCCGGTGTCGGACAGCCGGAACACGCCTTGTGGGCCGATCTGGAAGAGATAGTCCAAGTCTGGCATGCCCTCGCGGGCGCCGTCATCATCGGAATTGGCTGCATAGGCCGCGTCCAGCGACAGATCGAGCTCGAACTTGCGTGTCTCGGTGGCGATGGCGCGGGCCACGCCATATTCGCCGAACCGGATCCGGTCGCCGCGATAAATCACCAGTGGGGCAGCTACGCCCTGCAGCGAGGTGTCTTCGGCGCCGGGATAGTCCGGGCCGTAGAGGCTGGAGGCGCCGATGCGCAGTTCCAGGAGCGGCTCGTCGGGGACATAGTCGTTGGCTTCTTCCTGCGCGCTGGCCGGCGCGGTCAGGGTGAGTGCGGCGGCGGTGCCAGCAAGGAACGCGGCGGCGCGTTCCATCCTTCGCATGTCGGTCATCGTGCGGTCCCCGAGATTGTACTTATTCGTAATTGCGGATGACGAGTGAGGTGTTCACGCCGCCGAAAGCGAAATTGTTGGAGGCAAAGGCGTTGGACGAAACGGCCCGGCTCTCGCCCATGACATAGTCAAGCTCGGCGCAGTTCGGGTCGACCTCGGTGAGGTTGGCCGTCGGCGAGACGCGCCCTTCCTTGAGCATGTCAATGCCGAGGGAAATCTCGATCGCCGCGCAACCGCCCAGCGTGTGGCCGAAATTGCCCTTCAGCGAGTGGAACGGAACGGTATCGCCATAGACCGCGAGGGAGGCATGGCTTTCTTCCATGTCGCCCGCCACGGTGCCGGTGGAATGGCCGGAGACGAAGGAGAGATCGCCAGCGCCCATGCGCGCGCCCTGCATGGCTTGGCGCATCACGATCTCCTGGGTCTCCCGGTTCGGCCGGGAGATATGCGTACCGTCGCAATTGGTGGCAAAGCCAACCACTTCCGCAAGCGGCGTGGCGCCGCGTGCCAGGGCGTGCTCCAGCTCTTCTAGCACCAGGATGCCGGAGGCTTCGCCGATGACCAGCCCGTCCCGGCTGGCATCCATGGGCCGCACGGCATGGTCGGGATCGTCATGGTGCCGCGAGGTGGCATAGAGCCGGTCAAAGACCATGGTCATTGTCACGCAGAACTCGTCAGAGCCGCCGGCCAGCATCACATCCTGTGCGCCCGACCGGATATTCTCATAGGCATAGCCAATACCCTGGGAGGCCGAGGTGCAGGCCGAGGAAGTGGTGATCACGCGGCCCTGCAGGCCAAAGAAGACCGCGATGTTTACCGGCCCGGTATGACTCATCATGCGGATATAGCTGGTCGCGTTGAGGCCGCTGGACTTGCCGGTCTCCATGAAGCTGACAAAGGACTTGATCGGCTCGGTCGATCCGAAGGAAGAACCGACAGCCACGCCGGTGCGCCCGGAGGTCAGTACGGCTGTATCCTCACGCAGGCCCGCCTGTTCCAGCGCGCGCTCCGAGCAATAGACCAGCATGGTCGCCACCCGGCCCATGGAGCGCGATTGTTGACGGGGATAGACTTTCTCGTGCTTGAACCAGTCCGCCGGCCCGCCGAGGCGCGCATTGAGGTCTTCCATGCCCTCCCATTCGGGCATGTAGCGGATGCCGGTCCTGCCAGCATGAAGGGCCGGGCCGATCTCGTGCCAGCTTTCGCCCAGCGAGGTGATGTTCGACATTCCGGTGATCACGACACGGCGCATCAGGCTATGCCTCCATTCACGCCAATGACCTGGCGGGTGATATAGCCGGCCTCCTCGCCGAAGAGGAAGTCCACCAGGCTGGCCACTTCATTGACCTCGCCGACGCGTTTCATCGGGATTGCGTTCATTACTTCCGGATGGACCCCTTCGGCCATGCCGGTATTGATCAGGCCCGGGGCAACGGCATTCACTGTGATCTTGCGGCTGGCGAGTTCCACCGCAAGCGCCTTGGCCGCGCCGATCAGGCCTGCCTTTGCGGCTGAATAATTGACCTGTCCACGATTGCCGATCACGCCGGAAACCGAGGCCATGGCCACGATCCGCCCGCCCTTGCGTGCACGCACCATGGGCATGATCAGCGGCTGGACGACATTGTAAAAGCCATCCAGCGTAACCCGTGTGACATCCTGCCAGTCCCGCGGTTCGATGGCGGCAAAGGTATTGTCGCGGGTGATGCCGGCATTGGCGACGACGCCCCAATACGGCCCGCCATCGGCGATCAGCGCCTCAAGCTCTGCGCGGGCCTTCTCGCCGTCGCGGACATCGAAACCGACAATCTGGCCGGTTCCGCCATTGGCGATGACGTCTCCGAGTGTCTCGCGCGCACCCGCTTCGTCACCGCCATAATGCACGGTCAGGTCATGGCCATGACGGGCCAGGCGCACCGCGACAGCGCGGCCAATGCCCTTGGACGCACCGGTCACAAGGATGCGGCGGGGCGGGGAGGCGTCAGCTTGCATGCGGGTCTGCCAGATGTGCGGCGAAGGCGTCGGGGTCTTCCGGTCGGAACACATTGATCGCGCCGGTGGCCAGTTCCTCGCTGGAGGTCGAGCGCACCACGCATTCGAACGAGCGCATTTCGCCCTCGAACAGGAGCGGGCTGGCCTGGGTATCCACTGTCTCGCCGGGTTGCAGCCAGTCGCGCGTCACCGTGAATTTCCGGCAGCCGAGCAGGAGGCCGATGGCCGGCGGCTCGCCGGTCTGCCAGCGTGTAGCGCCGTCATGGGCGGAAATGGACTGGGCCATGATCTCGAAGGTGACATAGCTCGGCACGCCGCGACCGGGCACATAGAAAGGATTGGCTTCAGTGATATGCGAACGCGTGGTGATCGACACCTCATCGAAGGACAGGACCTCATCGAGCAGCAGCATGGGCGGCTTGTGAGGCACCAGGGCCTCCGGTGCCGGCAGATCTGCATGTGTCACTGTCATGATAAAGCCCGACTCACCACAAGGGCAGCATTGCTGCCCCCGAACGCATAGCTGGCGCAAATACTTCGATCAAGGCGCGAGCCGGCACGCTGCTGCGGCTTTGTCAGTGCGATAGGGGCCAGCGTGTCATCGAAGTCACCATCATAGACATGCGGCGGATAGAGCCCCTCGCGCATGCAGATCAGATTGATTGCCAGCTGCAGTCCGCCAGCTGCGCCCAGCGTGTGCCCGGTCATGCCCTTGGTCGACATGGCCGGCATGTCCATGCCGAAGACGCGGTTGACGATCCCCGCTTCAGCCTGGTCGTTCTGCTCAGTGCCGGTGCCATGCATATGGACAAAATCGATCTGATCCGGCGTCAGCGCGCCGGTTCGGAGCGCGGTGCGGATGGCGCGTTCAGCCTGCGCCCCGCTGGGGTCGGGCGCGGAGATGTGGTGCGCATCCGAGCTCTCCCCGCCGCCGGCCAGTTCCCACTCCGACGGTGTCTTCGAGATCAGGAACAGCGCGCCGCCCTCACCGATATTGATGCCGTTCCGGTTTTTGCTGAACGGCGCGCACTGGCCCGGCGAGACGCTGGCGAGCGCGTGGAACCCGTTCACGGTAAGCTGGGCGAGCGAGTCCACCCCGCCGCAGATGGCGGCGTCGGCCAGCCCGGTGCGGATAAGGCGCGCAGCCGAGAGGATCGCCTTGGTCGCGGAGGTACAGGCGGTGGAGACGGCATAGGCTGGCCCGGCCGTGCCGGCTTCGGCCTGGATATGGGCGGCGAGGTCGCCCAACTCCTGGTCTGCGAGGCGGAAGTCCTCTTCCCAGTTGCCGGTGTCCATACGATGGGAAAGGGAGCCCAGGGCTTCCTCGATTCCGGTCGTGCTCGTGCCGACGACAACCGCGATGCGCGCGCGGTCATGTGCGCTGAGCAGCGTTTCCAGTCCGCTGCGCATCTGGGCCAGCAGGGCCGATGCGATGCGATTGGTCCGCGTGCGCACGCCCGGCATGTCGGGCAGGGGGCGGGGCAGGCGGGCGACCTGTGTCGACTGACCGTCGAGCAGGGCAAAGGGCGTGTCCGGGCGCGGCGGGCTGGCCGAGGCGAGACTTTCGCGCGTCTCCTCCGCATTCATGCCGAGCCGGGACATGACCGCAAAATCATGGATGTAGATGCGCGTCATGCCCTTGTCCGTCAGTCAGTGTAGATGGAGAGCGAATAGCCCCGCTCATGGTGTGTCAGGCGCGTGTAGGCGCGCCCCTGATCATCCACCAATCCATAGGCCACTTCCACCACCAGTGTGTCATTGCGCGAAATCGCGCGCCGCGTCTTGCCCGCTTCCAGCCCGATATCCTCCGGCAGCGCCTTGCGCACATCGCCTGCCGGCCAACGCACGAGGAAGATGTCCGCGAGGATGTTGAGGCCCGACAGGCGCTCGGGCGCGAAGGCCGAGCGGGTCTCGCTGATCCCCTCCCGGGTCCAGACAATATCCATGATGCGCGGCCCGGACATGGCCAGCAGCACGACATGGACCTCATCGCCGCGCGCCGAGACGCTGGCCTGGAAGGCGCCTGTCTGACCGTCATAGCTGGCGATCAGGGTTTGCAGCTCTTCGAATGGCGGTTCGATTTCCGGTTCAGCCGGTAGGTGCAACACGGCCCCCTCCGCGATCTCGATCTCGTGCGCCGCATCCCCGCCGGGCAGGAGCGTGCGAACAGTAGAGCATGCCGCGAGGGCGCAGGTCATGGCGATGGCAAACCATGCCGATCGTCTAGGCACTGGTCAGTTTCTCCATGACCGAGAAGAAACGGCGCGGATCCTGGACGATGGGATTCTTCTTGTCCCAGGCATAGCCGGCAAGGATGGAGGTGAAATTCCGGGTGATCTCGGCATTGCGGTCTTCAAAGAAGATGAGCTGCTGCAAGAGGCCGGTGTACCAGGCATTCACGCAGGCGCGGAAGGCTTCCACGCCGACCTTGAGCTCGCTCACGAATTCCGTGTTCCAGTCCACCGCATCGCCCCGCAATTGCCGGTCGACCAGATCAGCGGCGAGCGAGGCCGATTTCATGGCGATGGCCACGCCTGAGGAGAAGACCGGGTCGAGGAATTCGGCTGCGTTGCCGAGCAGGGCATAGCGCTCGCCGATCAGGGATTTTACCGATTTGGAATAGCCGACAATCTCCTGCGCCGGGCGGGCCTCGGTGGCATTTTTGAGCACCTCGGCCATGAAGCCTGACGTTTCTACGAAGGAGGCCAGGCGCTCATCGGGGGTCTCGCCCCGCGCGCGGATGACGGCGTCCTCGCCGACCACACCGATGGAGGACACCCCGTCTGCCAGCGGGATCAGCCAGAGCCAGACCTGCGGATCGTCCGGGTGCACGGTGATCAGGATCTTGTTGCGGTCGAAGCCAGGATGATCGGCATGATCGTAGACATGCTTGAAACAGGAGCGGCGCGAGGACTGTTCGCTCGGCACATCGAGATCGAGCAGACGCGGCAGGACGCGGCCAAAGCCGGAGGCATCAAGCGTGAACTTCGCCGTCAGTTCAAACGCTTCGCCGGCCTCATCCTGGATCTGGATGCGCGTGCCCTCCGGCCCGGGCTCAAAACCGGTGACCTTGTGGCCGAAATGCAGCTGGGCGCCTTTCCTGCCGGCATTGCGGATCAGGATCTCGTCGAACTGGTCGCGCCGCACCTGATAGACCGTGGCCGGCCCGGCGGCGGATTTTTCCCGGAAGTCGATAGTTTCCATCGCATGATTGCGCCAGAACACGGCGCCGTCCTTGAACTGGAAGCCATGGGCAGCGATTTCCTCTTCCAGCCCGACCTCTTCCAGATGGATCATGCAGGTCGGCAGCAGGCTCTCGCCGATGGAAAAGCGTGGGAAATGCTGGCTTTCGAACACCTCGACATGCCAGCCGCGTGCGGCCAGCTTCGCTGCCGCGATGGCACCGGCCGGGCCACCCCCGATGATCGCCACATCACATGTTTCCTGCATCACTCGCCTGTTCCCCGCTCCGGAATTGGCCGAATACCAGCATGGCATAGGTCAGCGCACAAAGGACACCGACCGCAACCGTTAGTCCGAAACTCCTCACTGGAAAAGTTTCGCTGTAACAAAGCAGTCCCATTGACAGCTCGGTGGTCAATGCACTGATCAGTACGGCGGCAAGTGTCCAGTTTTCACGCTTTCCGCGCGCCTCGTAGAAAAACGCCGCATAGTCGATTCCCACGCCGAACAGCACCATGGCGCCGGCCATCGAGAAAAACGAGATCGGCACGCCCAGCAGGCTGGGGATGAAAATTCCGCCCAGCATGGCTGCTGCTGGACAGGCTACGATCAGCGCCGCGCGCAGTGTGCGGTAGATCAGGCTGACGACGAATATGGCGACAAGGTTCGCGAGGCCGAGCGCCCAGCCGGCAAGGCGCCGATAGGCTGCAAAGGCATCGGAATAGGTCTGCGCGACATCCACGATCTGGGCATCGGGACTGGAGAAGAAAATAGAAGTGCCGGGTTCGGTCCTCAGCTGCGCGATCAGATAGTGCTGGCCATTTGCAGCCTCGACATGCAGATCATCGAGCCACGCCGGGCGCGCAGGGCGTGAAATCGATATCTCGATGTCCCGCTCTAGACCGAATTGCTCCTGTGCTTCAGCAATATATGGTGACTCCAATCGGGTCTGAAGCACGTCCCGCGTTACCTGGCGGCGCTCCGCGGAGGGGTCGAACTTCGTGTAGGCGAGCCCTGCAATCCGATCGCGGCCGAGCAAGCCGATCGCATCTTCCTCGGCAAGTTTCGCCGCGTCCAGGCTATCGCCTTCCGAAACGAGATAAAGCTGGCCGTTGCCGGCGCCTAGTGCGTCAAGCACGGTCTCCTCCTCGGCCATCAGGCCTGCGTCGCGTGGCTGGAACTGGCGCACATCATCCAGCGTGGTAGCGCGGAGAACTCCAAGCAGAGTGGCCAGCAAGAGCGCGGCGCAGGCGAAGAGAAGCAGGCGGCGATCCGGCACATAGCGGGCCATTGCATCGACGCGCTCAGACCAGTCCTGTTTCGCCATCGCGCTGGCCCTGGGCGCGAGGTCGAGCGGGACAAGCACATAAAGCACCAGCGCCCAGGCCGCGAAGATACCGGCGATCGCAAATACGGCGAGCTGTGCAAACAGCGACAGGCCGAGCAGCCAGAGCCCGGCGAACCCTGCCATTGTGGTGAGCATGGAGACGGTGAGCGGCCGGAAGATCAGTGCGCGGCTCGCCTTCGCATCCGGCCAGCCATGGCTCGCCCGGGCGGCCAGAGCATGCACGGCATAGTCCGACACGATGCCCACGAGCATGGCGGCGAACACCAGCACAAGCAGGTGCACTTCGGAGAAGAGCAGCAGGGTGACGGCAAGGCCCGTCAGGAAGGATGCTCCGATCAGGGCTGCGACCAGCAGGATCGCGCTCGGGCGGCGGAAAGCGAAGAGAAAAAGCGCGATCACGCCGAACAGGCCGAGCCCACTCACGCGGGAAATCTCGCCGCGCGCAGAGCCGGCAGCATGGGCTGCATGGAATACCGTGCCCATCCGCGCAAGCTCGACATTTTCCTCTCTCCACTCGGCCTGCCATTCGGCGATCAGGACGGACAGCCTGTCCTGCGTGGCAAGGCTGGAGGCTGGCTCGGTCAGGCGGCCGGAGAGCAGACTCGGTGTATTTGCTCCGCCGACCCTCGCCGACAGGCAGTCGGCCAGGCGGAAGGTGAGCAGGAAGGGATCGGCGCGCAGGAGATCCCCGGAAACCGGTGTGCCGACACCGTAGACCCGGCCCAGCGCCTGCTGCCAGACCCGGCGGGCGGTCTCGTCGGTGAAGTCCTCCGGGCGCTCCTCGCACAGAAGTTCGTTACGGTTGGCGAAGATCCAGCGCGCTGTATCCTCACCGGTCGCCTGATCATCGACAAATAGACCAGAGGCGGTCAGGCGTTCGTTGAGGTCCGTGCGGGCGTCCTCGGCGGCCCCGGGGTCTTCCGCGCGTACAAGAAAGGCGACACGGTCGGCGAAGCTGCCCGTCAGTTCGCTGACGGCGGCCTGCGCCCCGGGCGACAGGCGCTCGCTCGGCAGGATGGAGCGGATATTGGTATCGAAGCCTGCGCCCGTCGACAGGCGGATTGCGACAATGGTCCCGGCAAGGGCGAGCCAGAGTGCAAATAACAGCCCCGCCCGGGCGCGCTGGCCCATGCCATGCGCCAACTATTCGGTTCCGAAGGTCACGTGCATCTCATCGCCATTGGTCTGGCGGAGACGGATGGTTTCGATGGCCTGGCACCCGGTCACGGTGATATCGGTGACATAGGCGCTCATGGAGTCGCTTTTCGGTGCCATCTGCACCTGCCAGTCGCCATCCTGAAGCGCACTCTTCTCGGTGTCGTAATAGGTGTCGACGGCGGTGAAGTCCCCCCGCAACAGGGCGATCAGTCCGCTGTCTGAGACAATGGGATTGGCCGCCCCGCCAGCCTGTACCGGCTCTTCCGGCCCGCCCATGACCGACTGGAAAATCCCGTCTTCCGCCATCCGGGTCTTTACCTCGACCGGGTCGGTGACTGTCCATTCGACCGCCTCGGGTGTGACCAGGACAGACCCGCGCGAGACCAGCGGGCGGTCCACGCCGCTCAGGATCCGCGTCTGGGTGAAGGATTGTGCCTCGGTGATGGGCGAAAGCGCCTCGGGGGCGGGGCAGGGCAACTCAGCCAGCGCAGGAGCAGAAACCAGCAGAGAGAGCAGCGGAACAAGGCGTTTTGCGAGGGTCATCGCAGGTAGGGTTCCAGCTTTTTCCGAAAGACTTCAGGCGTTTCCCAAAGCATTTCCAGCGAGGATTTGTCAACGGCGACCTGCACCGTGTGGCCGGTGCAAAGACGCTGTTCGGTCTCCTTGTCGAAGATCTCGAATTTCACCTTCAGCCGGTTCTCCCACTCCACCAGGCCGGCCACGATATCGAGTTTCATCCGGAACAGGATCGGGTGGGCATAGCGCACCTTCAGCTCGATCACCGGCCAAGCATAACCGGAGGCTTCCATCTGCGGATAGGAATAGTCGAGCTTCTCCATCAGCGCGACGCGGGCGATCTCGAAGAAGTCGGCATGATTGCCGTGCCAGACGATATTCATCGGGTCGAGATGGTGGAACTGGACCTGGGTCTCGGCATGGGCCGTCAGGATCGCGCGCATCAGATGGCAGTCTCTGTCTGGGAGGTCGGAGGGGACGAGTTCGCAGACAGGCTCGCGCCGTCATCGAGCTCGTTCCAGTAGTCATAGAAGTTGAACCATTGATAGGGCGCCTCGGCCACGGCTTCGCCCAGCAGCTCGGAATACTTCGCCATATAGGGCCGAAGGGCCTGCTCGCGGTTGCCGCGTGGCAGGGTGATCCTGTCAGCGAAATGCCGGAACATGATCTTGAAGGGCTTTTTCCCTTTCGACCGCAGGCAGAGCAGGAAGTAGACCGGGCATTTCAACGTTGCCGCCAGCACATAGGGCCCGATCGGATAGTCGACCTGCCCGCCCAGGAAAGGCATGGAGATCGCCGCGCGCTGGTGGCGGGCTCCATCCGGCGGCAGGCGGTCGGCGGCCATGACCACCCATTCGCCACGCTCGACCGCCTCGGCCAATCGCATCGCAACGGACACGTCGATCTGGCTCACCTCGATGATGCTGACGCGCGATTCCGGTGAGAACTTCTTGATCACCTCATTGTATTGCTGGGCATTGTTGGTGTGCATGATCACGGTGACAGCAAAGCGGTTGCCGACCGTGGCCACCGCGCGGATGAGTTCCGGATTGCCGATATGAGCGGTCAGTACCAGCCCGCCCTTGCCGTTGAACTTGGCGGCGGAAAAGATCGGGTCCTCGGCGCCTTCCACCTGGTCTGCGGAGATCTTGCCGGTCCAGCCGGCGAGCTTGTCGACCAGTGATCCGGCGAAACTCATGAAATGGGCATAGCCCGACCAGAAGCCCGGCTTGCGCGCGATGAGGCCGTGCTCATGGGCGCGCCGCAGATAGGCCAGTGAGGCGCGTCGCTGCTGGCGGCCATTGATATAATAAAAGAAAATGACTGGTGCGAGCAGGGCAAGCGTCACGCGCCGGCCGAGCACCTTGAACATCCAGGCGGCCAGCAGGACCCAGAAATAGGATCCGCGTTCTGACAGGCTGTTCCAGTTCTCAGCCAACCCTGTCTCCTTTTCGCAGCCGTCCCCCATGGCGGGTCTGCAATCCGTTCGGATCTTGAGCTGTGGTCCTAGCGCCTTCGTCCGCGGTAGGACAATGGCCGATCTGGTGTTTTCCGGTGTGGCTTTAGTGAAAGTCGCCATTGCCGAGCCGGTCCGGCCTGGTCTTCGTCGCTCCCGTCTTGCTGCAGAATATGCAGCTATAGGAATATCCTATCTCTGGGTCGGGTATTTGCGATTGGGATTTATGGCTGTGGGGTGGTAGTTTCGCTTCTGAGGAGATGAAGCCTGCGGAAGCAACCCACCAGAGCGAAAGTGGGCAAGGCTGCCAGTCATCTTCCGAGACCAAAATCGAATTTAGCGCTTCGCGGAGGAACACCACCCATGGACGGAAATGAGATGAACAAGGCCGGCAAGTGTCCGGTCATGCATGGCGGGAATACCGCTGTAGGAATGTCGGCCATGTCTTGGTGGCCGAATGCGCTTAATCTGGACATCCTGCACCAGCACGATGCCAAGACGAACCCGATGGACCCGGATTTCGACTATCGCGCTGAAGTCCAGAAACTCGACTTCGATGCGCTAAAGGCCGATGTGGCCGGACTGATGACCGACAGCCAGGACTGGTGGCCCGCGGACTGGGGCCACTATGGCGGCCTGATGATCCGCATGGCTTGGCATGCGGCCGGCTCCTACCGGATTGCCGACGGGCGCGGTGGTGGCGGCACCGGCAACCAGCGCTTTGCCCCGCTCAATTCCTGGCCGGACAATGTCAGCCTCGACAAGGCCCGCCGCCTGCTCTGGCCGATCAAGAAGAAGTACGGCAACAAGGTTTCTTGGGCCGATCTCATCATCCTGGCTGGCACGGTTGCCTATGAAACCATGGGCCTGAAGACCTTCGGTTTCGCCTTTGGCCGCGAAGATATCTGGCACCCGGAAACGGACGTCTACTGGGGCGCGGAGAAGGAGTGGCTCGCGCCGTCCGATGGACGCTACGAAAATCTCGACGATCCGACCACCATGGAAAATCCGCTCGCTGCCGTGCAGATGGGGCTCATCTATGTGAACCCGGAAGGCGTCAACGGGAAGCCGGACCCGATGAAAACCGCCGCCATGGTGCGCGAGACCTTTGCCCGCATGGCCATGAATGACGAGGAAACCGCCGCTCTGACGGCTGGTGGCCACACTGTCGGCAAGACCCACGGTAATGGCGATGCCAGCCAGCTCGGTCCCGACCCGGAAGGCTGCACAGTCGAGCTACAGGGCTTCGGTTGGGCCAACCCGAACATGAAAGGCCTGGCCGCCAATGCCGTGACCTCGGGCCTGGAAGGCGCCTGGACGACCCATCCGACCAAGTTCGACATGGGTTTCTTCGACATGCTGTTCGGTCACGAATGGGAGCTGCGCAAGTCCCCGGCGGGTGCCTGGCAGTGGGAACCCATCGACATCAAGGAAGAGGACAAGCCGCTCGATGCCAGCGATCCTTCCAAGCGTCACAATCCGATGATGACCGATGCCGACATGGCGATGAAGGTGGACCCGACCTATAATGCGATCTGCCAGAAATTCATGGCCGATCCGGCTTACTTCCAGGACACGTTCGCCCGCGCCTGGTTCAAGCTGACCCACCGCGATATGGGCCCGAAAGTCCGCTATCTCGGCCCGGATGCGCCGGATGAGGACCTGATCTGGCAGGATCCGGTTCCGGCCGGTTTGACCAGCTACGATGTCGATGCCGTCAAGGCGAAGATCGCCGCGTCTGGCCTGACCATCGGTGAAATGGTCTCCACAGCCTGGGATAGTGCACGCACCTATCGCGGCTCCGATATGCGGGGCGGCGCCAATGGTGCGCGGATCCGCCTCGCGCCGCAGAAGGACTGGGCGGGTAATGAGCCGGACCGTCTGGCCAGGGTGCTCGCCGTGCTTGAGCCGATTGCTGCGGAGGCCGGCGCGTCGGTGGCCGATGTGATCGTGCTGGCTGGTGGTGTCGGTATTGAGCAGGCGGCCAAGGCCGCCGGTGTCGATGTCACCGTACCCTTCTCGCCGGGCCGGGGCGATGCCACCGATGAGATGACCGATGCGGACTCCTTTGCGCCGCTTGAGCCGATCGCCGATGGCTACCGCAACTGGATGATGAAGGACTATGTGGTGAGCCCGGAAGAGTTGATGCTTGACCGCACCCAACTCATGGGCCTCACGGCGCCTGAGATGACGGTCCTGGTTGGCGGGATGCGCATGCTCGACACCAATTATGGTGGCACCAAGCATGGCGTCTTCACCAATCGGGTCGGCGCACTGACAAACGACTTCTTCGTCAACCTCACCGATATGGCCAATGAGTGGGTCCCGGTCGAGGCCGGCATCTATGAGATCCGTGACCGCAAGTCCGGCACTGTGAAAGGCACGGCCACGCGCATGGACCTGGTGTTCGGTTCGAACTCCATCCTGCGGGCCTATTCGGAAGTCTACGCCCAGGACGACAACAAAGAGAAGTTCGTGAACGACTTCGTTGCCGCCTGGACCAAGGTCATGAACGCAGACCGCTTCGATCTCGTCTGAGTCCCCCGGACGAAATCCACTTGTCCCTGCGCAAGCCGTGCCGCTTGCGCGGGGATTTTGCTTTTCGGGGGCTTGCGCAGGCGCAGGGCCAGCAGCGAACTTGATCAACCCGTCCAGTTCCGTTCTGGATGACAGATCCGGACTGGCATTAGAGGATGCATCGCATGGCCCGTGGGAAGAAATCGGAATTTGCTTCTGAGTATGCCGCCAGGAAGGTCTCTGCCGGCGATGCTGTCGCCGCAATGCGGTCCGGCTCGAACGTCTCCATGGGCATGGCGCTCGGTGAGCCGCCGGCCCTGCTTGCCGCAATGGCTGCCAGGCTTGAGAGCGGCGAACTCGATGATGTCCGCCTTTGGTACTTCCATTCCATGCCGGCCGCCGCCGAGACGGTGCTGCGCTATGATCTGATGGGCCGGATCAAGCCCCACTGCATGTTCATGGGGTCGATTGAGCGCGAGTTGGAAAAGAAGGGCGAACAGGATGGCCGCAGGGTCATCAATTTCGTGCCGGTAGCCTTCTCCGATGCCCCCCGCCTGCTCAGCCGGCATGTCGAGGTCGACACCTTCATCACCACCGTCTCGCCGATGGACAGGCACGGCTATTTCACCTTCGGCGCCAACAATGACTATGCCTCTGCGGCCGCACGCAGCGCCCGCCACACCATTGTTGAGGTGAACGAAAACCTGCCGCGCGTCTTCGGCGATTCCACGCTGCATATCAGCGAGGTTGATGCGGTGGTGGAAAATACCTGCCCGCTGTTTGAATCCCCGCTGCGTCAGCCGTCTCCCGAAGAGCAGGTTATCAGCGCCACCATCGCGGACATGGTCGAGGACGGGGCCTGTTTGCAGATGGGCATTGGCGCGCTGCCCAATGCGGTTTGCGCCGCGCTCACCGAGCGCTCCGATCTCGGCATCCATACCGAGCTTCTCTCGCCGGGTCTGGCCGACCTCATCCGTTGCGGCGCGGTGACCAACCGGCGCAAGGCAACCTTTCCGGGACGCACGGTCTTCACTTTCGCCATCGGTAACAAGGCGATGTACGAATTGCTCGACGACAATCCGGCGATCAACAGCCACCCGGTCGATATCGTCAATGATCCGCGCCATGTCGCCAAGAATCCGGGCGTCGTGTCGATCAATGCCACGCTCCAGGTGGACCTGTTCGGCGCCTGCAATTCGGAAAACCTGAAAGGGCGCCAGTATAGTGGTTCGGGTGGCCAGCTCGACTTCGTTCGTGGTGCGCGTGCTTCCAAGGGCGGGCGGTCGATCATCGCCTGCCGGTCGACCGCGAACGATCCGTCCATCTCGCGCATCGTGCCGACCCTGTCGGGGCCGGTGACCACGCCGCGCAATGATGTCGACACCATCGTGACTGAATATGGTGCGGTGCGCCTGATCGGGCTCAGCGGGCAGGAACGCGCCAATGCGATGATCGAACTCGCCCATCCCGATCATCGCGAGGAGCTGCGCCGCCAGGCTCGAAAAATGCTGATACTCTAAGGCCGGGCACCGGCGCTCTGCTTAAAGTGTCGCACATTTTTAGTGGAAGTTGCGCGCGTCAGATGCCATGTTCGCACCTGCACAATTTTTTAGGCTGATCTCCACGACGGAGCGTGCCTGGGTCGGCCGGTGACAGAGCAGGATGGCATTGGCACAGAGTGTTCCGCAGGATTGCGCTGAGAGCGACAGCAAGGCTGACGCGCGCGATCCCGCCATGCCGGAACAGGGGCTGACCTCAGCGGAGGCCGCTCGCCGGCTGGCGCAATATGGCCCCAACAAGCTGCCGGAGCCGCGCCCGCCGGGCCTGGTCATGATCTTCCTGCGCCAGTTCCTCAGCCCGTTCATCTATATCCTGCTTGTGGCCGCAATCGTGTCGGTGCTCGTTCGCCAGATGCCGAGCGCGATCTTCATCGCCGTGGTGCTGGTGCTCAATGCCGTGATCGGCGCGATCCAGGAGTTTTCCGCCCAGCGCTCGGCAGCTGCCCTCAAGGCGATGGTGAAGGGCGTGGCTCATGCCGTGCGCGATGGTAGCGTGCACAGGGTCGACGCCGCCGAGGTCGTGCCTGGTGATGTGCTCGTTGTCGCCTCCGGTGACCGGACGCCCGCCGACATGGTGCTGTATTCGGCAGAGGATCTCACCGTGGATGAGTCCATGCTGACGGGCGAATCCCTGGCTGTGCTCAAGGACCCATCTGTTGAGGCAGAGCCGGACGCGCCGCTCGCCGAGCAGGTCAACCGGCTGTTTGCCGGCAGCGTCATCACACGCGGGCGCGGGCGGGGCCTTGTGACTGCCACGGGTCTGAAAACCGAGATCGGCCAGATCGCCGAACGGGTGACGGCACGGCGCACCTCCGAGCCGCCACTGATGATCCGTATCCGTCGGTTCACCTATCAGGTGGCCGGCGCAATCCTGCTGGCGATCTGTCTGCTCGCCGGCCTGATGGCGCTGCGCGGCGGATACACACCGCCGGAAATGCTGATGATGGGCATTGGCTTGGCTGTCTCAGCCATCCCGGAAGGCTTGCCGGCCGCGCTCACAGTGGCGCTCGCAATCGGGATGCAACGCATGGCGAAGAACAATGTCGTCATCCGCAAGCTGGTTGCGGTGGAAGCCCTTGGATCATGCACCTTCATCTGCTCCGACAAGACCGGCACATTGACCGTCAACGAGCTGACCATCGACCGGGCCGTGCTTCCCGATGGGGCGATCTATGCCACGACCGGAGCGGGGATCGCGCCGGGCCATGTCTCCGGTGAGGGGATTGAGAAGCTGCGCGATCTCATCGAAACGGGGGTGCTCGCCAATGAGAGCATGCTGGAATATACTGGCGGGGATTGGGTGTCGGATGGCGACATTGTCGACATCGCATTTCTCGTCTTCGCCAAGAAATACGGCCTGTCGCTGTCGGATCTGCGTGCCGAGAAACAGCAGCTCCGGCTCATCCCGTATGAGTCCGAGCGCGCTTTCAGTGCCAGTTTCAACCGCGACCGTGGGACCTGCGGACTGCATGTGAAAGGCAGCCCGGAAAAGGTGCTGGAAGCCTCCACACACATGATGTGTGACGGTCAGGCCGTGCCGATAGACCGGGACGCGATCTCTGAGCAGTTCAACAGTCTGGCCCGCAAGGGCTATCGCGTCATCGCGCTGGCCCATCGCCGGGGCGTGGACGAAGACGCCGATGCCCTGGAAAACCTCGTTTTCCTCGGCATGGTCGCGATGATCGATCCGGTCCGTCCCGAAGCGCGCGAGGCAGTGGCGCGCTGCCGCGATGGCGGGATCAGCGTGGCCATGGTCACCGGCGACCATCCGGCCACCGCGCGCGCCATCGGCACCGATCTCGGCCTCTGTTGCCCCGAGGACCCGGTCGTCACCGGCGCCATGATCAGGCAGGCCGAGGCCGAAGGCTCCGCCGCTGTGCGCGAGCTGGTGCTGCCCGTGCGGGTCTTTGCGCGTATCGAGCCGACGCAGAAGGAACTCATCGTCGCGACCTTCGAGGAAGCCGGACATTTCGTGGCGGTGACCGGCGATGGCGTGAACGACGCCCCGGCCATGCGAAAGGCCAATGCCGGCGTCGCCATGGGCAAGTCGGGCACCGATGTCGCCAAGGAAGCGGCCGACCTGATCATCACCGATGACAATTTCGCCTCCATCGTGTCTGGCGTGGAGCAGGGCCGCATCGTCTACAACAATATCCGCAAGGTGATCTCGCTGCTCACCGCGACAGGGTTTTCCGCGCTGCTGCTCTTCTTCCTCAGCGTCGCGGCGGGCCTGCCAATGCCGCTGACGGCGGTGCAGCTCCTGTGGCTCAATCTCGTGGCCAATGGCCTGCAGGATGTCGCGCTCGCTTTCGAGCCCAAGGAAGGCAATGAGCTTTCCAAACCGCCGCGCAAGCCGTCCGAGCCGATCTTCGAGCGCCATGTCATCGAGCATGTCCTGGTGGCCGGCGGGATCATGGGCCTGCTTGCGTTTGCAGTGTTCTCCTTTGCCTATTCCGGCACCGGCGATCATGGCGCCGCGCAGAACATCACGCTTCTGATGATGGTGCTGTTCGGAAATGTGCATGCCTTGTCGAGCCGGTCGGAGACGCGCTCGCTGTTCCGCATCCGCTATTTCGCCAATCCCTTCCTCGCCATCGCCACGCCTGCCGCGCTCACCGTGCACCTGATCTCCATGTGGATCCCGGGCCTCAACAGCGTCATCGGGCTCGCCCCGGTGAGCCTTTCCATCTTCGGGCTGATTGTGGGCGTCGCTGTGATCTTTCTTGCCGCTGAGGAGTTGCACAAGGCGAGCATCCGCCTGCGAGCCCGCCAGTCTGCCGACACTCCTGTTCCGGAAACCGTCTCATGAACATGATCCCGAAATCCTTCGACTCCCCGGCGCCCGCGCCTGTAGAGGGCGCAGATGAGACAAGCCCGGCCACCAGTCTGGATCTGGTCGATTCGGTCGACCGGCATATCTGGCATATCCTGGCCCGCGCGACCCATGGCGCCTCGCCCATCGCGATCAGCACGGCCTGGTATGACTGGCTGGCTCATATCGCAATTTCGCCTGGTCTGCGCGCACAGCTCACGCTTGAAGCCCGTGCCATGGCCTTCGAGCACTGGAAGCAGTTCTGGATCCAGACCGGCTTCACCCTGCCACGCTCGCCAGAAGAGTTTAGTGCGCTTACCGAGGCCCGGCTGAAATTCATCCAGGACGCCTATGACGAGTGGGTGAACTGGCTGACGCAATCCACCGCACGACCTGTGGGTGTCTCGCGCGTCCATGCCGAGCGCACCTCCTTTTCCCTCCGCCAGGTGCTGGAAGCCTTCCATCCGCGCAATTTCCTGCTTGGCAATTCCGAAGCGCTCAGGACCACGGCCGATGAGGCCGGCGCCAATCTGATGCGTGGCTTCGGCTACTTCTTTGAAGATATCAGCGATGCCGCACGCCTGTCTCCGCCGGACCGGGAGGGCGAGGCGGCCTCGGAGCTGGGCGAGACGCTGGCCACCACGCCAGGCAAGGTGATCTATCGCAACCGGCTGATCGAGCTTATCCACTATGAGCCGACCACCAGCCAGGTGAAGCGCGAACCGATCCTGATCACGCCCGCCTGGATCATGAAATACTATATTCTCGACCTCTCGGCGCAGAGCTCGCTGGTGAAGTATCTGGTCGATAGCGGGTTCACCGTTTTCATGATCTCCTGGCACAATCCCGGCCCGGATGACCGCAATCTCAGCTTCGACGATTATCGCCAGCTCGGCGTGATGGCCGCGCTCGATGCCATCAATGCGGTACTGCCCGGCATTCCGCTCCATGCGGTGGGATACTGCCTGGGCGGGACGCTCCTGTCGGTGACCGCTGCGGGCCTCGCGCGGGAGGATGAGCGCCGGCTCGCTTCAATGACACTGTTGGCCGCGCAGACGGATTTCACCGAACCGGGCGAACTGGCGGTCTATATCGATGAGGCCCAGCTTGCCGCGCTCGATGCCGACATGGAATCGCATGGCTATCTCGATGGCGACCAGATGGCGGCGGCCTTCGCGCTGCTGCGCTCGCGCGACCTGATCTGGCGTCGCATTCAGACCGAGTACCTGCTCGGCCAGCGCGGGGAACAGATCGACCTTGTGAAATGGAACGAGGATGTGACGCGCATGCCATATCGTATGCACTCCCAATATCTGCGCCACTTCTTCCTGAACAATGACTTTGTCCAGGGCCGGCTGAATGTGGATGGGCAACCCGTGGCAGTGTCGGATATCCGTGCGCCAATCTTTGCCCTCGGCACGACGAAGGACCATGTCGCGCCCTGGCGGTCGGTGTTCAAGATCCACCTGTTTGCCGATACCGAAGTGACCTTCGCGCTGACCAATGGCGGGCACAATGCCGGCGTGGTGAGCCCGCCCGATCATCCCCACCGAACCCACTGGATCCACACCAAACTTGATGGTGACCACTATCTGGATCCCGATCACTGGAAGGCGCAGGCGGAGGAGCGCGAGGGCTCCTGGTGGCCGAGCTGGCGCGACTGGCTGGCCGGCAAGTCCAGCGGCGAGCGCAAGCCGAAAAAGCCGAAGCGTGCCGACATTGCCGGCAATGAGATCGGTTCGGGTGAGACGCTGCCTGCCGCGCCCGGTCAGTATGTGCGTGAGACCGTGCCGCGCTGAGCGGGCAGGCGGTTCTCAGAAGACGTATTTACTGGGCGAGACGCCGAAGGCGCGCTGGAACATGGCACAGAAGGCACTGGTGCTGTCATAGCCGACATCCAGCGCCGCATTGGTGACATTCGAGCCGGTTGAGAGCAGCGAGAGGGCTTCGAGCAGGCGCACCTGCTGGCGCCAGACCGCGACGCCCATGCCGGTCTCCCGGCGGAAGGCTCGAGTGAAGCTGCGCCGGCTCATGCCGGCGAGATCGGCCCAGTTGTCGATATCGCGCTGGTCTGACGGGTTTTCGATGATCTCCCGACAGACGCGCACCAGGCGCGGATCGCTCGGCATCGGTGCGGCATAGGGCACCTTTGAGGTCGCCAGCAGTTCGCTGATCAGCAGGTCGACAATCTGGCCCTCCCGCCCGCTGACATCATAATCGAGATCGAAGGTGGTCACTTCCAGGATCAGCGCGCGCAACAGCGGGCCGACCTCGACAATGTGGCAGTCGGGATCGTCGCGCTCATACTTCGGATCGATATAGAGCGTGCGCAGCGAGACTGGCCCGCGGCAGGAAACTTCGTGCACGACCAGGCTGGGAATCCAGACCGCGCGCTGGGGCGGAATGACGAAACTGGTCTTGTCTGTCACCACCGACATGACGCCGGAACAGGCATAGAGGATCTGGATGCGCTCATGGGAATGGGCCGTGTCGACAAATCCGGCCGGGTATTCGTCTGCCAGGGCGACCACGGGGCGCTGGCTCATATCGAGATCATGTGTGCTCTTCATCGCGTCCTCTTCGGACTGGATCTGTCCGTTAAGGATGCCCCCGCTTGGGATTATGACAAGTCGATGAAGCCCGCCGTGGCCCGATAAAGCAAATGTGTGACCCTTATGCATCTCGATGGCCAGAAGTTTGACCGCCGATGATCAAAACATGGTCGCCGGGCCGGCCGTTATTGCGCGGTAAGCTCTTCCAGCGTGTCCCCGTCATAGAGCCGACCATTCTTCATCACATACTCAATCGCCAGCGTGTTGGCGATGTCGTCCAGCGGGCTGGCCTTGAGGACGACCAGGTCTGCGAGCTTGCCCGGTGCCAGGCTTCCGAGATTTTCATCGCGCCCGATCGTGATGGCGCTGCCCATGGTTGCGGCCCATAGCGTCTCGGCCGGGCTCCAGCTGCCCTTGACATAGGCTTGCATTTCCCAATGGGTGCCGAAGCCTGGAATATCGCCATGCGCGCCGAGGCCGACCACGCCGCCGGCATGGAAAAGCTGCGAGGCACTGAACCCGATCTGCCGGTAAAGATACTGCTCGGGCGAGGCGGCGGTCACATCGGCAAACCGGCTCTCGCGGAACCAGTCCGGCGCGAAGCGGGCATATTTGGTGTCTTCCAGCGGATTGGTCCGGTCGATGAACACCTTGTCGGCCGGGCGTCCGCCATGCGTGATCATCAGCGTCAGCGTGCTGGAGGTCTGGCTGCGCGCGAACAGTTCGGTGAGGTCGCGGTGATGCACCGCCGGTGGCATGGCGTGTTCGACGCCGGAAAAGCCATCCAGGATATGGGTCAGGTTCAGCTTGTAGGAGAGCGCGCCCTCGGTGGTGACGGTCATGCCCAGCTCGTCGGCGGCCTGCACGACCCATTCGCGCACGCGGCGATTGCCGGTGCGGTACTGTTTCAGGTTCCAGAGGCGATAATGCTCGCGATAGCGGCGCAGCACGTCGAGCACCTCTTCCTTGCTGCGGAAGTCGTTGAAGTCGAAGATCGCCGGGCCGGTGGTGTAGAGGCGCGAGCCGAGTATATCGCCGGTCTCGACGAGATCCTCATAGGTGAGCATGTCGATGGTCAGCGAGGAGGGATCGAACAGGGTGGTGACGCCATAGGCGAGCCCGGTCTTCAGGCCCCAGGCATCGAATTGCAGCACATCGCGGCGGATGTCGGCGACATGATAGTGCGCATCGATGAGGCCCGGGATGACCCAGGCGCCGGCAAGGTCGACCACTTCCGCATTGGGCGAGGCGGAAAGACTGCCATGAGCACCGATGGCTGCAATCTTGTTGCCGTCGATCAGGATGTCACCGACCAGGACCTCACCGGGTGCAGACCGCTCCGTCATTGCGAGGATGTTGGCGTTGGTCAGCAGTACCTGGCCGGATGGCGTGTCGCGCGGCGCGGTGATGGAGATGTCATGGCGGGAGGCTCTGTTCTCCAACGGGTCGCCGTCGAAGGCGATCTCGTCGATCCCGGCCTCATAGAGCGTCGAGCCGACCGACCAGAACAGCGCGCTGCCATCCGCGTTCCAGCCGAAATAGTCCGCACCGATCGAGGTGAGCTTGGCATGGCGCACGGTTGGGGAGGACAGATCCACTTCGGTGAAATCGCCCGCCGGGATCTCATGGATGTGCAGCTGCTGGGCGATCTGCGCCAGCGCCCAGTGCCCGTCAGGAGACACGCGCAGATCGTCGGCAGCAGCCGGTCCATGGGCGAAATACCAGTTTGGGCCGACGGCCTGAGTGATGGGTGTGGTCTCGCCAGTGTCCAGCGAGACCGAAATGACGCCGTCATCGGAATTGATCAGGACCTCACCGTCCACACCTCGGAAGTGCGGCGTGCCACCGATGCGCCCAGATGCGAGCACGGTCTCCGCGCTGCCATCCAGAGGCAGGCGCACCAGTTCCGCCTCGCGAAGCTGGCCGAACTCCATATAGGTTTCCCGGCGTTTCTCGGCTGGGGATCGCACGGCGATCAACGCGTCGCCAGCCGGCGTAAACACTGGATGAGTGTAGAAGGCGCCGTCATCGGTCACCGGGCGGTGGGACGTGCCATCAGCGGACGAAATCCAGATCCGCCCCCCTTCGGCATTGGTCCAGCTTACGGAGGCGATTTGCGTCCCATCCGGCGACCAGGCCGGGTGATAGCCTGTTCTGCCATCGCTGCGCAGCGCTATCGGTGTGGCAGTGCCAGCGAGAGACTGGGTGTAGAGATGGCCAAGCGCGGAGAAGGCCACCTGCGTTCCATCGGACGAAACAGCCGGGGACTGGATCAGGCGGGCCTGTACCTCGCCTTCATCAATCTCGGCCTGGTGGCGGACAAGCTTGCCGAGGTTCTGATCCACCTGTGCGGAGAGGGGAAGCTGGGTGATGGTCCCGGTTTCCAGCTCGATACGGGAAATGCCGCCGTCGATATTGGCATAGAGGGAGCCGCTGTCCGGCGAGAAATCAAAGCGCGGCGCCGCATCATGCCAGAGTGAGGCTTCCAGGCTGTCCGGATCGAGCTTGGCCAGCTCCCGGATCTCGCCGCTCGCAAGATCGAGCAGCATCAGGCGCGTGCGCCCGGCCCGGCGCTCGGCAAAGGCGAGATGGCCCCCGTCTGGTGAGACGGTGGGCCGGAAGCGCGGGATGACCTCGCCTTCACCCTGGAGCGCCGGCAGGACAATGGCTTCCTCGCCGGTGGCGAGATCGAGACGGACAATCTGCCAGGGAGACAGTTCGTCAAAGGAAGGCGAGCCCTCGCTCAGCGAAGCCAGATAGACCGTCTGCCGGTCGGGCGCGGCTGTGGCATCGAGCGAGCTGCTGGGCGGATCCGTATCGATATCGGCGGCGCGCACGACATGGCCCATGTCGCCGGGCCCGACATCGAACTGCCAGAGCTCATAGGCATTCCGGTCCGGCCAAAAGCGGGAGACGAGCACGGCGCTGCCATCGCGGGTCCATTCCGGAGACACGAAGGTCGGATTGTCATCATAAAAGGAGACCTGGCGCGGATTGCCGCCATCACGGTCCATCAGCCAGAGATTCTCCGCGCCCGAGCGGTCGCTGAGAAAGGCGATGGTCGAGCCATCAGGGGAGAAGACCGGCTGGGTATCCACCGCCAGGCCGGAAGTCAGGCGCTCCGCCTCTCCGCCCCCCTCCGGCAGCGTGTAGATATCGCCCAGCATGTCGAAAATGATCTCTCTGCCGTCCGGTGAAACATCCAGCGACAGCGATGTGCCCGTGCTGGTCTCGAAGCTGATGGTGCGCACCGGCACCAGCGGCAGGGTCTGTTCCAGACGGGCGAGCGGCGTGGACGGGCGCCCGGACACGCCGGGCGTTGCCGCAATCTCAGGAATGGGTGCTGGAGGACTGGCAGCGACATCCGGGGAAGGATGGACGCAGCCGGACAGTCCCCCGGCAATGAGGGTCGCGGTCAGGCTGGCCAGTCGCGCTTTGCCCCGCTGGGGCGCTCGTGAACTGGCTCTACGCATGACCGATCTGGCTCCTCTGTCGCGGATCAGAATTTCCGCGTGGCTGTGGCAATGACCTGCTGGCCGGCGCCATAGGTACATCCCGCTGCGCTGGCACACCGCGCGACATATTCCTCGTCGAAGAGGTTTGACGCGTTCAGGGCAAACCGCCAGTCGGTCGTGTCATAGCGCACAATGGCATCGAACAGCGTGGACTCCTCGCCGGTATAGACCACCGGAGCGAACGGACCGGGCAGGGCGCCCTGGCTCTCGCTGGTATAGCGCACACCGCCGCCGAAGCCGAAACCGGCCAGCAGGCCCGAGCGCAGCGTGTAGTCGACAAACAGCGAAGCCTTGTTCTCCGGCGTCACAGGCAGCTCCGCGCCGATCTCCTCGACCGTCGAGCTCTTGGTCACCTCGCTGTCGGTGAAGCTGTAGGAGGCGTTGATCGACAGGCTGTCATTGATCCGGCTGACGAGTTCGAACTCGGCGCCGTTGACTTCCACCTCGCCGGTCTGGGTGCCCGAGACCGGTGTGACGGAGGGCGCCGTGCTGACGATATTGCTCTGGGTGATCTGGTAGACCGCCGCGGTGAGCAGAAGCTCATAGCCTTCGGGCAGGCCGCGGGCATCGTATTTCACGCCGGCTTCGATCTGCTCGCCTTCGCTGGGATCGAACTCCTCGCCGGTGATCGCATCATTGCCGAGCACCGGTTCGAACGAGGTCGCATAGCTCAGATAAGGTGCGATGCCATTGTCGAACACATAGTTCATGCCCGCGCGATAGGTGAACTGCTCCTGGTCGGTTTCGCCGCCAGTGGCATTGTTCTCGATGGTCACCCAGTCCTGACGCCCGCTGACCGTGAAGAACAGATTGCCGAGACCGATATGGTCCTGGACGTAAAGGCCGGTCTGCGTCAGCGACTGGTCGTTGAACGGGGTGGGATAGCCCGGCTCCAGCGTCGCCTGCGGGGCATAGACCGGGTCGAAGAGGTCGATCGTGTTGGCGAAGATGAAGCCATAATCGGCCTTGTTGTCGACGGTGCGATAATCGACCCCGGCGATGATATCGTGGGTCACCGCACCGGAGGCGATCTGGATGTCGAACCGGTTGTCGGTGGTGAAGCTTTCCACCGTCTCCTTGTAGGAGAAGTTGTACTGCTGGACGGTGCGATAATCGTCCGGCGTGCCGTCGAAGTCATTGTCGATCAGGCCGCCGCCGCCATAGATGCCGATGGGCGTGTCTTCTTCGTAATCGCTCCACTTGGCGTTCGAGGTGAAGCCGAGCGTGTCGGAGAAAGCGTGGGAGAATTCATAGCCAATGGCCCACTGGTCGCGCTCGAACCGGCTGTTGGGATCGCCGAGGTTCACCGCTGGGTCCACCTCGCCCACCGGGTTGGGCAGGAGGGTGCCATAGACCGGCAGGTAGCCATTGGTGTCGCCCAGAACCTCGTCGGACTGGAAGTAGGCGAGACCGGTGATTTGGGTGTTGGGCGTGATGTCCCAGGTGATCGCGGGGGCGATCAGGGAACGCTCGGCAGAGACCAGGTCGCGCTCGGCCTCGCGGTCGCGGTAAAGGGCCGTGAGTGAGTAGCTCACCGTGTCGCTGATCGGGCCGGTCACCGTGCCGGCGATCTGCTTGTAGTCGTCGGTGCCGTATTTCGCCTGGATCTCGCCGCCGAACTCGTCCTGCGGGCGGCGCGAGATCTGGTTGTAGAGACCACCGGGAGGGGCGCTGCCATAAAGTGCCGAGGCGGGGCCTTTCAGCACGTCGAAGGATTCAAAGGCATAAAGATCCAGGCCGACGCTGTAGATCGAGGTCGAGACCGGGGCGGCCAGGCCATCGATATACTGCTTTGGCGTGAAGCCGCGCACGGTGACGAAGTCAAACCGCAGGTCCGGGCCATAATTCTCGCCGAACACGCCGGAGGTGTAGCGCACCGCCTGCTGGGCATCGATGAAGCTCAAAAGGTCGATCTGGTCGCGGGTGATGACGGAGACCGATTGCGGGGTTTCGATCAGCGGGATGTCGGCCTTGTTGGCCGTCCCGCCGTCGGTAGGCACATATTCCGGGGCGATCACCACCACCGTGTCGAGCCGGGCTTCTTCCTCGGCCTGCTGAGCCGTGGCGACCGGAGTGACGGCTGCCAGCCCCAACGCTGCCCCAAGCAGCAATTCTTTCCTGAAGGCTGTTTTTCGGACCCATCGCGTCATGACTGAAACCTCTTGGTTTGCGTAAGCTCGCTTCATGCGAACACATGATTTGTCTAGCAAGCCGGCCGGTCCACGTATTACTTCTTAGGGTCGAGACCTGTTGCTTTTAGGCCAAGTTCGCGGATTTGCCTGCCTGGTCTTGGACCCGATAGAGGTGGTTTTCGGCCCGGCCTGTTATGGCTGCCTGTGGCCGGCTTCGGTATCTTGCCTGTCAACAGAGGGACAGGAGACATTGCATGGGGTGGTTCGCCAAAAGCAGTTTCTGGTTGGTGATCCACCGCTGGTTCGGGATCGTGACAGCGGTGTTTTTGTTCATCGCGGCGGTGACCGGCTGTCTGCTCACGGTACGCGCAAGTCTCGATGCCTGGGCAAACTCCGACCTTTATGCCTATTCCGGCGAGGCCTCGGCGCGCCTGCCCGTATTCGATGCGGTCTCGCGCTATGAGGCGGCTCATCCCGGCATCCAGGTGGTCGGTTTCCCGGTCAATCCGGACCCGTCGGAAAACATCCGTATCAATATCGCCCCTCGCCCGGGCGGTGAGCCGGTGCATGAGGACGAGGTCTTTCTCGATCCTTCGACCGGTGAGGAGATCGGTGCACGCAGCACCGAACCCGGCTGGTCGTACCAGCAGGTCGTCCCTCTGCTAGCGGAATTGCATGCCAACCTGCTGGCCGGGGATGCCGGACGCATCTTCATGGGCTTCATCGCGCTCGGTTGGTTCATCAGCGCCCTGGTCGGGCTCTATCTGACCTTTCCCAAGCGCAGGCCCTTCTTCAAGAACTGGTGGTCTGCCTGGACCTACAGCCCAAAGCGGAGCTTTGCGCGCCAGATGCTGGACATGCACCGCGCCAGCGCGTTGTGGCTGTTCCCGTTCCTGGCCTTTCTCGCCTTTACCTCCGTGGCGCTGAATTTCTTCAGCGAGGTCTACGCCCCCGTTGCGACCACCATCGCGCCGCTGGAGAAATCGCTCTTCGACGAGGAAATGCCCTTCCCGGAAGGCGCGACCCCGGATTTGAGCTTTGCCGATGCGTTTCAGCTGGCCGAGGCGCAGGCGGCAGAGGCTGGCATGGAATGGCAGGCCGCGCGGATGCTCTACCTGCCGACCTGGAATCTCTACGGCACGATGTACACCGACAATGGCGTTGTGAACTACCGCCATCTCGGGCCGGTCTACCTTTACTTCGACGCGCAGTCGGGCGCCTATGTCCACGAGGTCAATCCCTACACGGACAGTGCCGGGCTCGTCATGATTCGTGTGCTGTATCCCACCCATAGCGGCGAGGTGGCCGGCGGCTTTACCGTCTTCCTCATTTTTATCCTGGGCCTGGCGACTGCCGAGCAATGCATCACCGGCATCTGGGTCTGGTGGAAGAAGCGCGGCCCGCGGATTGCCGCCAAGCGCAAAGCGCAAGCCTGACCGCCCGAAAGATTTCATCGCCGGCCGGGCCATGCACCTGCCGCGCCCTGACACGAGCAGACCACATGACCCATTCCACCGAGGCCAAGGCCAGCGATATCGAACCCGGCATCCGGTTCTTTGTCGACAAGATCAATGCCGAGGCGCTCGCGCTGTCTGGGGGCAAAGCTGTGAGTATGGTGCGCCGGCGTGAGATCGCCGAAAAGGTTCGCGCACCCTGGACGGCTGGCGGGCCGAAGATGGCGTTCAGCGAAACCCTGCGCATTGCTGAGGAACGCCTGCGCGTGCGTGTGCATGTCCCGGCCTCCGGTGCGGGTGAGGGCACGCTGGTTTACCTCCATGGCGGGGGTTGGGCGCTCTTCAGCGTCGACACCCATGACCGGCTGATGCGTGAGTACGCTGCCCAGGTAGGCTGCGGCGTGATCGGCCTCGACTATTCGCTGGCGCCGGAACATCCGTTTCCTGCTGCACTGGATGATATCGAGACCTGCCTCACCTGGCTGATGGAGCAGGGTGCCGGTATGGGGCTGAACACCTCCCGGCTCATCCTCGGCGGGGATTCTGCGGGCGGGAACCTGTCGCTGACGACGGCGCTGCGCCGGCGCGACCGCGGACAGCAGGACATCGCCGGACTACTCCTGAATTATGCCGCGCTCGACACCACTGAGCGGGCCTCCCATGCGCGCTATGACGGCGAGCCCTACATGCTGAGCGTGGAGGAGATGAAGGCCTTCTGGCGCGACTATCTCGGCGCGCCGACCACCGGCGATCCCTATGCCCGGCCGCTCTTGGCTGATCTCTCGGGGCTTCCACCGGTGCATCTGTGCATCGCGCAGTGTGATATCCTGCTGGACGAGAATCTCGAACTGAAGTCGCGGCTTGAGGCCGGTGGCGTGCCCGTCTCGGCGGAGGTCTATCCCGGTGCGACGCACAGTTTTCTGGAAGCAGTCAGCGTCTCCCCACTGGCGGGCCGCGCCATCGCCGAGGCATCTGCTTGGCTTGCAAAGGTGCTGGCCGGATGAGCGCGGTGTTCAAGGATGTTCCCGAGGATAAGATCCTCCGTTTCCTGGCCGAGAACCCTCTGGCATGGATCATCCCAGTGGCACGCCCGGAAAATGCCGTGCTGATGCCGGTTCTGCTGGATGACGGCGGGGCAGCACCCGACCCGAGCTTCCTCGGCCACCTGCCGAAACGGGCACCGGTCACGCAGACCCTGGCCGAGGATGGCCGCGCCGTGCTGCTCTTTCTCGGGCCGCACAGCTATGTCCCGCCCGGCTGGATCAGCAAGCCTGGCTGGGTGCCGACCTGGAACTTTGTCTCACTGAAAGCCTCCGGCAGTGTGAACCTGGATGCATCCCTCACCGAAGAGGCGGTGAGGCGCCTTGTCGACCATATGGAACGCCCTTCCGGCTCAGGCTGGAAGCTGGATGAGATCGGGCCACGCAGGGAGGCATTGCTGGCCGGGATCATCGGATTCCGGTGTTCCATCGACACCCTCTCGCCGCGCTTCAAGACCGGGCAGGACGAGACCGAGCAGTCACGCGCGGAGATCCGCGCCGGGCTTGCCGGTCATCCGCTGCGCAGCTGGATGGGTGAGTGATGGAGGCGTTGCGGGCCACAATATCGGCCATTGGCGATGCGATGGCCGGGCTGGTCTTTTCCTCGATCCGCATTCTGGGCGTGGATGTGCAACTCATCGTGATCTGGCTGTTCGCCGGCATGGTCTTCTTCACCTTGCGCCTTGGCTTCATCAATCTGCGCGGTTTCGGCACGGCGGTCTCCACCCTTCGCGGCGCGCACTACGACCCCAAGGCGCCGGGCGAGATGTCGCCCTTCCAGGCCCTTTCGACCGCGCTGTCGGGGACGATCGGGCTCGGCAATATCGCCGGCGTGGCAATTGCCATTGCCATAGGCGGACCGGGAGCGACCTTTTGGATGGTGGTGATCGGCTTTTTCGCCATGAGCCTGAAATGCGCCGAAGTGGTGCTGGCGGTGAAGTATCGCTCGCTGCATGAGGACGGCTCGGTCTCGGGGGGACCGATGTGGTATCTCTCGCGCGGTCTGGCTGATCACGGTATGCGCCGTTTCGGCAAGGTGCTCGGCACCATCTATGCCGCCTTCGCGCTGATCGCTGTGGTCCAGTTCATCCAGGTGAACCAGTCCTATTCTCAGCTCAGTATCGTGCTCGGCACTGAGGAAAGCCCCGGCTTTGCGCTGGCCTATGGGATTGCCATTGCCGTGCTTGCGGCGGTGGTCCTCATCGGTGGGGCGAAGTCCATCGCCCAGGTGACATCGCGGCTGACCCCGCTGATGTGTCTCATCTATGTCACGGGCATCCTTGTGGTGCTCGGCGCGAACATCACCGAAGTGCCTCATGCGATTGCGCTAATCGTGCGCGATGCCTTTTCGGTGTCGGCGGCGACCGGCGGTCTGCTCGGCGCCTTCGTGGCGGGCATGCGCCGGGCGGCCTATTCCAATGAATCCGGCATCGGCACGGCCTCGATCGCGCACGCCACGGTGCGCACGCACTATCCCGCCTCGGAAGGCTTCGTCGCCCTGATCGAGCCTTTCATCGACACCGTCCTGATCTGCACGGCCACCGCACTTGCCATTGTCACAACCGGTGTCTGGCAGGGGGACTATACCGATATTGCCATGACCTCGGCGGCCTTCGGTTCGGTCTCATCCGGGTTTCCCTACATCCTTGCCTGCGCGGTGTGCCTGTTTGCCTTCTCCACCATTCTGGCGGCCGGCTATTACGGCCAGCAGGCCTGCGGGTATCTCTTTGGCGACAGTCGCCGGGCGCGCCTGGCCTATCTAACGGCCTTCTGCGGCCTGCTGCCGATTGGCGTGGTGGCGGACATGGCGACGGTGATCAATATCATCGACAGCCTGTTTTTTCTCCTGTCCGTCCCGAATCTGATCGGGCTCTACCTGATGTCGGGTACGGTGCATGCGGAGATCTCCCGGTTCCGAACCTATCTGGCAGATGGGCAGCGGGAATCGGGCTAGTGCTCGAGGTGTGTCCAAGCTCTACTTCACATACAGCGCGATGAATGCGGGCAAGTCGGCCATCCTGCTGCAGGCGGCCCACAATTATCGTGAACGTGGCATGGATGTGATGTTGTGGACCTCCGGCCATCATGGCGAGAATGCCCTGGCCAAGGTCGGCGAGATCCAGTCGCGCATTGGCCTGCGGGCGCCCGCGCATCTCTTTCGCCCTGAGACGGACATGTTCGCCGCCATTGCGCGCCAGCATGGCGAGCAGCCGCAGGCGGCGGTCTTCATCGACGAGGCCCAGTTCCTGACCCACATGCAGGTCTGGCAACTGGCGCGTGTGGGTGATGAGCTTGGCCTGCCGGTGCTGTGCTATGGGCTGCGCACCGATTTCAGGGGCGAGCTGTTCGAAGGTGCAGCGGCCTTGCTCGCCATTGCCGACGATCTGCGCGAGGCGCGCACAATCTGCCATTGCGGGCGCAAGGCGACGATGAGCCTGCGCCAGGACGCAGCCGGGGATGCGGTAAAGGAAGGCGCGCAGATCGGCGTCACCAAGACCGACTATGTCTCCCTCTGCCGCAAGCATTGGCTGGAGACGCTAAGAGGCTAGATTCGCGGCATGCGGTTCCAGGCATCCAGCGCGGCGACCTTGTAGGCCTCGGCCAGGGTCGGGTAGTTGAAAGTGTTCTCCACGAAGTACTCCAGACGGCCGCCGAGCCCGAGCACGGCCTGGCCGATATGGACCAGTTCGGTCGCGCCCTCGCCGACAATGTGGACGCCCAGGAGGCGGCGGGTGTCGAGGGAGAAGATCAGCTTCATGAAGCCGCCATTCACGCCCATGATGTGGCCGCGGGCGGTTTCGCGAAAGCGCGCCACGCCGCATTCATAGGCCTCGCCGCGTTGGCGCACTTCCTCTTCGGTCTCCCCGCAGGTGGAAATCTCCGGCACGGAATAGATACCATAGGGGAAGAATTGCGGGGGCTTTTCCGTCGGCACGTCAAAGGCCGCGCGTGCCGCGATGCGCCCCTGCTCCATCGAGGTGGAGGCGAGGCTCGGAAAACCGATAATGTCGCCGCAGGCATAGATGTGCGGTACCTCGGTGCGAAAGGTATCGGGGTCCGCCTTCAGGCGCCCGCGCTTGTCGGCGGTCAGGCCTGCAGCCTCGATGTTCAAGGTTTCCACCGCGCCCTGTCGGCCGGCGGCGAACAGGATCATCTCCGACCAGACCTGCCGTCCGTCTTGAAGCTGGACCAGGCAGGCATCATTCTCCTTGCGCTCGACGCTCTTGTACTTGGCGTTGAGACGGAGGGTGACGCCTCGGTCGCGCAGATCGTGCATGAACTCGTCGACCAGTTCCCGGTCGACGAATTGCAGCAGCGACTCGGCCGCATCCAACACGGTAACCTTCACGTCCAGTGCACTGAAAATCGTGGCATATTCGATGCCGATCACGCCGCCACCAATGACGGTGAGGCTGCGCGGCAGGCGCTGGATTTCCAGGATGGAGTCTGCATCCACGATGGCATCGTCGAAGGTGATGCTGTCGGGCCGGTAGGGCCGGGTGCCGACGGCGATGACGAAGCGCTCCGCGGTGATGCGCACGACCTCGCCATCCTCCTGCGTGATTTCCACCGCATGCGGATCGACGAACTTGGCCGAGCCGCTCATCACATGCACATTGTTGCGTGCGAACTGGTGCTCAAGGATCTCGACCTCATGATCCAGCGTCATGGTCAGCCGGCGCATCAGGTCTTCGGCCGTGATGGTGTCCTTCACGCGATAGCCGCGCCCGTAAAATCCGCGCTCGCGCCAGCCCGACAGGTTCAGCACGGTCTCGCGCAGGGTCTTCGAAGGGATGGTGCCAGTATGTACGCACACTCCGCCCACACGTCGGCCCCGGTCGACGACCAGAACCAATTTCTTGAGCTTCGCCGCCTGCACGGCTGCGCGCCGGCCTGCCGGGCCGCTGCCGATGACGATGAGATCGTATTGCGTGTTTGCCATGGCCCCCGACTGCCAGCTGGCAGGCGCCTCTGCCGCATGAAAGTGCTAGCCCTACCATGTTCGTGTTGCAGGAGAAATGTAATGGGAAGGCGGGACAGGCCCGTAGAGTTCTGCCCCGCCGCCTAGATTTTAAGCTGTATCATCCTGACAGCGCACGTCCGGGCGCGCCGGACTGATCAGTATTCGTCGAACTCGTCGTCGATCCGCCGGGAATCGCCGCGCTGGCGGCGATCGAAGGGGCTCACGAAATCCTCGTCGATCAGGGGATAGCGGGGCGTCCAGGGCTTCGCGGTGCGCGGCTTTTTGGGTTTGTGGGCGGGGCCCGTTTTCTTCGTTCCGGCCATGACTGGCCTCCAGATGGGTTGAAGCAGGGTAGGCGGCGCACGTCGGGCATTTGCTCGCCGGACGTGGCCGGCAGAGCCTGGCGTCATGCCGGCTGTTCAGCCGCCCTGGCCGCAGGCTCGCCGAAAATATGTGGGGCATCTGCCCGGGCTTCGGGAAGAGGCCCGAGCCGGATTACAGAAATTTTAGCCAGCGCTGCAGCCGCCTGAATCTTTGCGAATTGAATTGGCTCCAACTCTCGCTTATTTCCGCAAAACCGGCAGTGCAGACCGACGATCCCCGCACGACGACTGCCAGGCGAGCGACGGGGCTCAGGGACGGTCTCATGACAGCCATACGCCGGGCAACCTGGCAGGATCTCAGGGCCCTCGTGGCGCTTGAGGCCATCTTTCCCATTGGTGACCGTATCTCCACCCCAAGCTGGCGCCGCTTCATCGCGAAGCCAGGATGTGTCTGGGTTGCGGTTACGGAAACCGACCTGCTGGGCGCGGCTGTCATTCTGTTTCGCCAGGGCGCGCAGTCAGCCCGGCTATACTCGCTCGCGGCTGCACCGGCGGCGCGCGGCGTCGGTCTTGGCGCAGCTCTCCTGGAAGCCTGTGAGGGCGAAGCGCTTCGCCGAGGCTGTTCACGCCTGCGACTGGAGGTGCGTCCCGACAACAGCTTTGCCATAGCCCTTTACGAGAAACATGGCTTCCGCATTTTCGGCCGAAAGCCCGGCTATTATGCCGATGGCACCGAGGCGCTGCACATGGAAAAATCTCTCCTCGCCGCCGGAGGCGTGCTGTGACGGACTGGTTGATCCTGGTTGAAAGCGAAGCCGACCTGAAACAGGCCGAGACGCCGTACAAGGTCATGCGAATTGCCGACTATCTGGCCAATCCGTCCCTGTTCGCCGGCCGCCGGCCTTATGTGCTGAACCTTGCGCGGTCCTATGCCTATCAGTCGGAGGGCTATTATGCCGCCCTGCTGGCCGAGGCGCGCGGCCATCGCGTCAGCCCGACCGTGCAGACCATGGTGGAACTCTCGCGCAAGGATCTCTATTCTCAGGCCCTGCCGGACTTGAATGCTCGCCTGAGCGAGGCGCTGGCCAAAGGTGCGCAACCGGTCGAGCGGCTGTTCGTGGCTTTCTCCCGGCCCCAGGTGCCAGGCTATGAGCGCCTCGCGCGGGAGGTCAGTGACTGGTATCGCACACCGGCGCTGGAGATCGAGTTCACGACCGGCTCGCCAGTGAAGATCGCCAGGATCCGTCCCATCCCGCCCAACAAGATGAACCCCGCCCAGAAGGCCTTCTTCCAGGAAGCAATGGCGGTCTATACGCGCGGACCGGCCCGGGCGCCGAAGACGCGTGTGCCGGCGAAATGGTCGCTGGCCGTGCTGGTCGACCCGGCAGAGCGCCTGCCGCCCTCCCAGCCTTCGGACATCAAGCGTCTCACGGATGTGGCGGCCCGGATGGGCGTGGAGGTCGAGGTGCTCGACCCGTCCGATCTACCGAGCCTTGCCGAGTTCGATGCGCTCTTCATCCGCTCGACCACGGCCATCGACAATATCACCTACCGCTTCGCCCGCCGGGCCGAGCAGGAAGGCATGCCGGTGATCGATGATCCGACCTCAATGATCCGCTGCACCAACAAGGTCTATCTCAAGGAACTTCTGGAAAAGGCCGGCATTGCCATGCCGCCGACCGAGATCATCGACCGCAAGAGCGACCTGGCCGCCGTATTCACGGGGCTCGGCGCGCCGGTGATCCTGAAGACCCCGGACGGGTCCTTCGGTCTCGACATGGTCAAGGCCACCACTCTGGAGGAGCTTCAGGGTGGTGCGGCGCGCCTGTTCAAGGAAACCGCCCTTCTTGTTGCGCAAGGCTTCGTGCCGACCCAGTTCGATTGGCGCATTGGTGTGCTGGGCGGCCAGCCGCTCTATGCGTGCCAGTACCGCATGGCGCGTGGGCACTGGCAGATCGTCAAGCATGGAGAGGGCGGGAAGATGACCGCTGGCGGCTCGTCCACTGTCGCCATCGAGGATGCGCCGCCGCATGTGGTCGAGACTGCGGTGCGCGCCGCGCGTTTGATCGGAGATGGGCTTTATGGTGTCGACCTGAAGGAGACCGAGGCGGGGGTGGTTGTCATGGAAATCAATGACAACCCCAATCTTGAACACGACATCGAAGGCGCCGTGCTGCGCGACGAGCTCTGGCGCGCGCTGGTCAACTGGTTTGCCGTGCGGCTGGAGCGCCGCCTTGCCGCCGGGCGCGCCTGAACGATCTTACATGCCCGCCGGGCAATAGCGTTTGAGATACGCCTCATGTGTCGGCAGGCCGGCGGCCGTGCGGTTCACATTCTCGGTGATGTAAGAGAGGAAGCGGCGCACCTCCTCTTCGCTCATCACATCGGCCACCGGGTGGTGGGATTGCGGCATCAGGCCCTGGCCGAGCATCACCTGCGTCCAGGAGTTTTCTGCAAACAGCTCGTCATTGGCGCGGAAGACCCGGCCGGTTTCCTCGAAAAGCTGCATGCGGTGGGCGAGCGTCTCGGGGATCTCCATCGACCGGACATGACGCCAGAAGGGCGTGTCGGTGCGGTTCGTCAGGTGATAGTGCAAGATGATGAAATCGCGGATGTGATCGAGTTCGAAGAAGGTCTGCCTGTTGAACTCGTCAATATCGGGCTGGTGCACCGCCCTGCGCGGGAACATCTGCATCAGGCGCATGACCGAGCGCTGGATGAGATGGATCGAGGTGGACTCCAGTGGTTCGATGAAGCCGCTTGAAAGCCCGATGGCGATACAGTTGCGGTGCCAGTGCGCGCGCCGCGTGCCGGTGCGAAACCGGATGACGCGCGGATCGGTGAGAACCTCACCTTCCACATCACCGAGCAGTTTCGCCTGGGCTTCGTCATCGCTGAGATACCTGCTGCAATAGACCGTGCCATTGCCGGTGCGGTGCTGCAGCGGGATCTGCCAGCGCCAGCCGGCCTCATGTGCGATGGAGCGGGTATAGGGGCGCGGCGGGCGGACCGATTCGGTCTGCACCGCGATCGCCCGGTCGCAGGGCAGCCAGTGGGTCCAGTCATCATAGCCGACCCCCAGCGCGCCTTCGATCAGCAGGGCACGAAAGCCCGTGCAATCGATGAAGAGATCGCCCTCAATCACCGAGCCATCTTCCAGAACGAGGCTCTCAAGATCGCCGCGCTCATTGCGGCGCGCCTCGCTGATACGGCCTTCGGTCCGGCGCACGCCATGCTGCTCGGCCAATTCCCGCAGGAAGCCGGCATAGGCGGTCGCGTCGATATGATAGGCATAGTTGAGGCCGAGATCGGGAAGGTGGGCAAAACGCTCCTGCTCGGCGGCGACCAGCTCCAGGCAATAGTCGCCGAACTCGCTGGCAACGCCCAGCTCTTTCCCGCGATGCCAGAAATGCTGGAAGCCCGCCGTCCAGTGATCCTTGCCGGTGATGCCGAAGGAGTGGATGTACCGATGGCCGAGATCGGTCCAGTTCTCAAACGCGATGCCGAGCTTGAAAGTGCCGCGCACCGCGCTCATCCATTTCGCCTCATCCAGCCCGATCAGGCGGTTATAGGTGACGAGCGTCGGGATGGTCGCTTCGCCAACGCCGACCGTGCCGATGGCATCGGACTCCACCAGCGTGATGTCGCAGACCTTTTCCAGCACCTTGCTCATGGCGGCGGCGGTCATCCAGCCGGCCGTGCCCCCACCGGCGATCACAACCTTCTTCTTGTTCATCGCCTGGTCCATCAGGTCCTCACCGGTTCAGCCGTGCCACGAGGAAGGCGCGCACGCGCCGGGTCACGTCCTCTGTGATGGGCCCAAGTATGCCGCGTGCACGTTCAGGAATGTGCTCGCGCTCGCTCCCGTCCGTGTCGAAGACATAATGTTCGAACATGTGTTTCCAGATCGCGCGCTCGTCCGGCGGCAGGTCGCGCAGGGTCATCATGGCGTGGTTGAGCACATCCTGCGGCGTGCCGAGATGCGCCGGCACCGTGCGCCACCAGTAATTCACCAGGATATTCACGGCCGCCGTGGCCTCCACATGGTGCCACCACATGGACGGAATGAAGAGCGCATCGCCTTCTTCCAGATCCGCGATCTGCGCATGCTTCACCGCTTCGGAAAAGCGCGGAAAGCGCTCAAGGTCGGGCGCTGCGAAATCCACCAGGCTGATCGGGCGGCCGGCGGGCGTTAGCTCGAACGGGCCGACATAGAGGTTCGGCGTCTGGTCTGGCGGGAACAGAGTGAAGCGGCGCTTTCCGGCGACCACGCAGGCAATATTGAGCGGCAGGTCATTATGGGCGGCGATGCGTGAGCGTGTGCCGATCCAGATACTGCGCAGGGGCGTCAGCGCTCCAAAGTCCACATCGTTTTCGGCGCGAAAGCCCGGCATCACCTCATCCACATCGGTGGAGGCGAGATAGATCACCGGTGGGGGCTCCTGCGGCCCGAAGCGGAAGACCCGGTCAAGAAACATGGTGAAGGTGGCATTGCCGCGGTCGACATTCATGCCGGTCATGTCGTCATTATAGTAAAGGCGGCCGTCCAGTTCCGCTGCGCCGGCCGAGATCGGCACTACGGCGCCATGGTCAAAGCGGGCGAGATAATCCGCGAGGTCCTGGCCGGAGGACCTGGCCGCCTCCACGGCGGGCCAGTCGCGCACATAGCCGCGCAGGATGAGCGGGGCGGTCGCCGATGCAATCTCGGAGATAGGGGTGTCACCGTGACGGCATGCGATCTCGCGCACGCGCAGTACGTTGTCGAAAAGACCTGTCCTGTCGGTGGCACATATCATGTCGGTTTCGTTTCTTCCCGCTAGGGCCGGCTCTTGCAAGTCTGCCATGCTGGCGGAAAGGCCAGCATGCCATCAAGAGACGTGTACAGTCGGAAGCGCCCGTCGACAGATGCCGGCGGGCGTCTCTGGGAGGCCGCTAGTAGTTGTAGCGGAAGCCGAAATTGTACCGCGCGCCCGTCTGGGTCGCGAAGTTGACATAGCTCGGCGTGCGGCCGACCACCCGGGTGGTCTCGTCGGTGACGTTGATGCCCTCGAGGAACACCGTCAGTCCGGCAAGCACCTCATAGCTGACATTGAAGTCCAGCTGGCCATAGTCCTCGACATATTGCGGGTTGTTCGCCGCGCCGCTGACACCGACTGTGGAAGTCAGGAACTTGTCGCGCCAGTTATAGGCGAGACGCGCCTGCAGGCCGTCCTTGTCGTAGAAACCGATCAGGTTGTAGCTGTCCGACAGGCCGGTAACCGCAAATTGCGGGTCGCCGCTGGCGGGCACCTGCGTGTCGTCGAACGCCACATCGCCATCCACTATGGTGTAATTGGCAATCACGCCGAAGCCGGTCTCGCCGAAGAAGTGCTGGACGGCGAATTCCCAGCCATCGATCGTCGCAGTTTCCTGGTTCACAGGGGTGGCGATGTCGAAGGTCAGCACCGGATCCTCGCCGGCCACACCGAAGATGTTGCCGGTATAGTTACCGTTGCTGTCCACACCCGTGATCTCATAGGTCGACGGGTCGGCATTCTCGAAGATCCACTGGCGGATGGCGTTTGCGTCATCGCCGACGGCCGCAAGCGCCGCGTTGTAGCGGGCTCCGCCGAAGGGCGTGTAGACCTCGAACGGAGACTGGGTGACGATGCCCGAGCCGATGAAGTTCTCAACATTCTTGTTGAAGTAACCGGCCGAGACATAGGATCCACCCTCGTCGTAGTACCACTCCGCCGAGAAATCCAGGTTCTCCGAGACGAACGGCTTCAGGTTAGTGTTGCCGTTCGTGCCGGTGCCGCCATCCACGCGGACGATCTGCTGCACTGACAGGCCGCCGGCAATGTCGCCATAGCCCGGCCGGGTCATGGTCTTCGAGTAGGAGGCCCGCAGGACAACATCGTCACGCGGCTCCAGGCGGAAGTCGATGGCCGGCAGCCAGTAGTCATACTCGCCTTCGAATTCCTGCACGACGACGCTGGAAGGGTCATCGAGGCCGATGAGGCCGAACTCATTGGCCGCCACCCACTGAACCCCGGACGGCGCGGTCACCTGGGCCGGTGAGGTCACATCGGTGGTCTCATAGCGCAGCCCGGCCACCAGGGCGGCGGGCATGTTGCCGATCTCGAACTCATTGTTGACCTCGAAGAAGGCGGCATAGCTTTCTTCCTCGATCCGCTTGTCTTCCAGGAAGTTGTCAGACCGGCAGATCCCGTCGCCACCGCAGGCATTGTTGAACGGGTCGCCATCGCTGTCGATGATGTCCACCATGCGGTCGAAATCGAAGACGTAGAAATATTGCTGCGTCTCGCTGGAGCCGTCGAAATTGTCGAAGTTCTCGGCAATGTTCACACGCCGGAAGATATCATCCGGCAGGTCGTCGGCCGTGCCCACACCACCCCAGGTATCGCGCTGGGCATTGGCAAAGGCCGAGCGCACCTTGTTGGTGGTCGAGGAGACCCCAAAGTCCACGCTCTGCACGAAGCCCAGGTCGAGATCATAGGTGCCGTTCAGCTGGAACTGGTCGATTTCGGTCTTGATGTAGGAGTTTGAGAACACCGAGCCGGTCGAGATCATGCGCGACTCGTCGATCCCGGTGTACGGGTCCTGAAAGCCGAGCACCAGGACCGGGATGTCATGAGTGAAATCCACGCTCTGGGAGCGCAGCTGAAGGTCGGCGGTGGAGATCACCGCGGACGTGCCGTAAGGGCTGTCCTGGCCGGATTCCGCGCTTGAGGAATGCGCGTCGAAATTCAGGTTCAGGCGGTCTGTGACCTGCCAGTCCAGGTTCAGGCCGATCGAGTTGTTCTCGCTCTTGGTCGCGAATTTCGCACCACCCATGGACAGGTCGGACCCACCATCGCCGAAATCCTCATTGTAGAAGAGGGGGCTGGTGATCGGGCCATCGGTCCAGCCGCTGGTCGTGTCGCCATGATTGAACCAGACAGACATGTCGTGGCGCTCGGTGGCGACCTTGTTCTGGGTATAGAAATAGTCGACCGTCGCGGTGAAGCTGGAGATCGGGCGGTATTGCGCCGTGCCCTGGATGTTGATCCGCTCACGGTTGATGTCCGTGAGGCTGAAATTGACGTTCTGAGGCACGGAATAGATATCGTCCGGCCCCGGACGGTTCGTCACTTGAGTATCCCCCGGCGGCTGGGGAAGTGTCCCCCAGTTGTTTTCAGACCCGAGATAGGCTCCGCGCCAGCCATCGGGCGTGCCGACCTGGGCATAGCCGGAATTGCGTTCCTGGTAGCTGCCTGCCAGCGCGATGCCGAATGTGTCATTGGCGAAGGTGTCGGAGAAGATGCCGGAGACTTCCGGCGTGACCGACTTGTCGCCGATATTGGTGACGGAGTCGTCATAGACGCCCTTCAGGCCGACCGAATAGCGCATGCCCGGGGCTTCCAGCGGACGGGCGGTATTGATGTTCAGCGTCGAGCCAATCCCGCCAGTGGGGATCGAGGCGAGGCCGGTCTTGTAGACCTCCACGCTGGCAATGCCCTCTGAAGCGATGTTGCCGAAATCGAAGCTGCGCGAGGATGGCGCGCCGCCGGTCAGGAAGGCTGTCGGCATCTGGCGCCCATTGAGCAGCACCAGGTTGAAGTCCGGGCCGAAGCCGCGAACCGTGACCTGGCTGCCTTCACCATTCTGGCGGTTGATCGACACGCCGGTGATACGCTGAAGCGATTCAGCGAGGTTCGTGTCGGGGAACTTGCCCATATCCTCGTTGGTGATCGCATCCACCACGCCCTGCGCGTCGCGCTTCATGTCGGTGGCTTCGGCGAGGCTGCCGCGGATGCCCTGGACGGTGACAACCTCCTGGCGCAGTTCTTCGCCTTCGTCGACGGCGTCCTGCGCAGTGGCGGTTTGGGCCAGGGCCAGCGCCGATGCGCCCCCCAGCAGTGTCAGCGACATCTGCCGCCAACCGAACTTCTCTGTAATCTTCACCTCTAATCCTCCCGATGGTCTGGTCTTGTATGGGCCGTCCCGAAGCGCTTCATCGCGCCTGTGTTTCCCAGGGGCCCATGGGGTGTCCGGTCCAGTCCTGCCGATCGAGACAGGACAGGCCGGTTTCTTCGTCGCCTCGGCACTGTTCAACGCGCACCCAGTCGACAAGCAGTTCGGCCGGGAAGGAGTCAGGATCGAACCCCCGGCCATTTGATTTTTCAGGTAAATTCCCTCCGACAGCCAGGTTCAGCATCAGGAAGTAGGGCTGGTCGAACGGTGCGTTGGCCCGGCCTTCTCCAACCGGGGAGGCCGTGTACCAGTGATCGCTGGTCAGGCGCATGAACACCTTGCCGTCCACCAGCCACTGGATCTGGCCCGCGCCCCATTCCACCGTATAGACGCGCCACTCGTCGGCCGGGCTTTCCGGCCCCACGCCGTCGGTCTTCAGGAAAAGATAGGTATTGTCGGGGGCGACATCGCCGAAATGGGCCGCGCCGGATGTCCGGTTCTCGACACCCGTCGGGCAATCCTCGCACGGCGTGCCGAGATTGACAGCTTCCATGATGTCGATCTCGCCCGACAGGGGCCAGCGACCATAGACGCTGCTCACCGGCATCATCCAGAAGGCCGGCCATGTGCCCTGTCCCTCCGGCAGCTTCATGCGCGCAGAGAACCGGCCATAGGTCCACTCGGCCAGCCCGCGCGTGCGCACCTTGCCCGAGGTATAAGCCTGAGTGCGCTGTTCGCCGCCATGGCTGTCGGCCATCAGCGGGCCTGTGAACTCCTCCCTCTGGGCGATGAGGCGCAGGAGACCATCTCCGACCTGGATATTCTCCGGACGGTCCGTGTAGCACTGGCGCTCATTATTGCCGCCGCCCCAGCAGGATTCCTCGGGCGTCCAGCGTGTGCGGTCGAGCTCCGTGCCGTCGAATTCATCGAACCAGACGGTTTCCCAACGGGGGGATGTGGATGAGGATTCCGAGACTTCATCTGCATACGGAGTCACAGCGGCACAGCCCATCAGGGCAAGTGCCGCGAAGCCGATGAATCCGCCTGCCTGAAGTGTATGCATATGATCCGCCCCGTTCGGGTCTGCTTTCTCCCTGACTGCAGCCTGATCGGTTGCCAGCAGCCATACAACGGGCTTGCGGCGAAGCGGTCGCACCGTGCGATAAATGGGAAATTCTGACGTTTTCAGAGGTTTGGCGCCGGAAGGCCATAAAAGAAAAAGACTGCGGCGGGCGAAAAGCCCAGCCGCAGTCAGTGCTTCCTATCCCAGGGAGGGAAAGGAGGGAGGGTGGGAGACCCTACTCAGGTTGTAAATCGAAGGAGGCGGTCAGCTCGGCGGCTGAGGATCCGCCCACGAACACGTCAAACCGTCCGGGTTCGACCAGAAATTTACCGTGGCCATTGTAGAAACCAAGCTCATCCGGGCCGAGCGTGAAGCGAACTTCGCCGCTTTCTCCGGGGGCGAGCGAAATCTTCTTAAACCCCTTCAGTTCGCGGATGGGGCGCGCCACGCTGGCGGCGAGATCCCGGATGTAAAGCTGGGCGACTTCCTCGCCGGCTAGCTCGCCGGTATTGGCCACTGTGAAGCTGATCTCGGCCCCGTCGGCGGTGGGCGTGACAGTCAGGCCTGAATAGGCGAAGTCGGTATAGCTCAGGCCATATCCGAACGGGTAGAGCGGGGCGTTGGACTCATCGATATAGTGCGACCAGAACACGTCCGGGATCTGGTTCGGCCGGCCCGTATTGAGCTGGTTGTAGTAGATCGGCACCTGGCCGAGGGCGCGCGGAAAGCTCATGGGCAGCTTGCCGCTGGGATTGTAGGCGCCCGTCAGCACATTGGTGAGCGCATGGCCGCTCTCACTGCCGAGATGCCAGGCCTGCACGATGGAGGGCACGTTTTCGTCGGCCCAGGTCAGCACCAGCGGCCGGCCGCTCATCACCACCAGGATTGTGTCGGGATTGGCCGCATGGACGGCTTCGAGCAATTCCTGCTGGACGCCGGGAAAATCGAGCCGGGTCCGGCTGCGCCCTTCGCCCGATTGCAAGGCATCCTCGCCGAGCACGATGACCACTTTGTTGGCCGCGCTGGCGGCGGCCACGGCGGCTTCGAATCCGCTGCGATCCTCGGTGTTCACGATCACTTGCTGGGCAAAGCCGGCTTCGCCGATCTGTAACGCCGCGCCCTGCTCATAGGTGAAGTCCAGCCCGGCTTCCTCGAAGCCTTCCACGACGGAGACCGCCGAGTTCGCTTCGCCCATGCCGCGCCAGTTGCCGATGGGGGAGTCCTTGTCGGCCGCAAGATCGCCGATCAGCGCAATGGTCTCGCCGGGCTGAAGCGGCAGGAGATCGCCTTCATTCTTCAGGAGTACAATCGAGCGCTCGGCCATCCGGCGGGACGTATCCAGATGCTCCGGTGTCAGCAGGCTGGCAGCCTCACGCTCCGCATCGAGATATCTGTAGGGGTCTTCGAACAGTCCGAGCTCGAACTTGACCCTCAGGATACGGCGCACCGCATCATCCACCAGGGCTTCGGGTACCTCACCGTTCTCCACCAGGTCAGCGATATGGTCGAAATAGACATAGCTTTCCATGTCCATGTCCGAGCCGGCCAGCATGGCGAGCCGCGCAGCATCGCGGCCATCTTCTGCAAAGCCGTGATTGACCATTTCCAGGCCTGACGCCCAGTCGGAAACCACGAAGCCGTCAAAGCCCCAGTCCCCCTTCAGAATGTCACGCTGGAGGAAGGCATTGCCGGTCGCCGGGATACCGTTGAGCACGTTGAAGGCATTCATCACGGTGCGGACATTGGCGCGTTCGATTGCAGCCTTGAACGGTGGCAGGACCACATTGAACAGGGTCGCCGTGCCGATATCGACCGTGTTGTACTCGCGCCCTGCCTCAGCAAATCCGTAGGCGGCGAAATGCTTGGCCGTGGCGGCGATGGTGTCGGGCGCGGAGAGGTCCGTGCCCTGAAAGCCGCGCACGCGGGCCACGGCGATCTCGGTTCCGAGATAGGTGTCCTCGCCGGCGCCTTCCATCACCCGGCCCCAGCGGGCATCGCGGGTGATGTCGATCATCGGTGCGAAGGTCCAGTTCAGGCCCTGGGCGGAGGCTTCCACGGCGGCGACCCGCGCGCTGGCCTCGATCATGTCGAGATCCCAGCTCGCGGATTCGGCCAGCGGGATGGGGAAGCTGGTGCGGTAGCCGTGCACCACGTCATAGCCAAAGATCACCGGGATCTTCAGGCGAGAGTTTTCCACCGCATAGTCCTGGATCGTGCGGATCTCATTGAGGCCGATCACATTCAGCATCGAGCCGACGGCGCCGGAGCGGATCAGTTCCACCTTGCGGGCCTGCAGCGCGTCATCGGGCGCCGGGCCGGTGACATCACCGATATCGGAAAACTGGGTGAGCTGCCCGACTTTCTCGTCCAGCGTCATCTGGGCGAGCAGCGCATCGACCTGCTGGTCTATGGAGGCGTCGTCTTCGGCCATCGCGGATCCCGAGGCCATGAGTAGCACGGCGCAGGCCGCCGAGCCCGCCCATTTTGCAATCTTTTTCAACTTTACCCTCCCGGTACATTCGGCCTGATCTTGCCTTGTGCCGGCATAGTCCGATCAAGCGCAGGCATGCTGCAAACCCGCTGCGCCGGACTGCCTGTTTCCTGCGATGAATGGGAGCCAGAGGAGGGATTTCCGCGCCGCAAGGACGCACTACATCTCGTCGATGAGCTTCTGGATGGTGTCGCGGTAGCTGCGACTGGTCCGTACCGTGATGTCGTCGGTCAGGAAGATCTGTGCTTCGCCTTTCGGGCGCATGCGGATCTCGCGGATATGCGCGATTGAGACGATGGCCGAACGATGCACACGGACGAACTCGTCCGTCGGCAGATCGGACTCCAGAGACTTGATCGCCCGCCGGATGGCTGCCTCCCGGTCAGCGGTGTGGAGCAGGGAATAATCGCCCGCTGCCTCGATCCAGATCACATCGGCTCGCGGGATGAAATAGTACCGTCCGGCATCCTTGATGCGCAACATGGCCGGCGGGTCGGTGCGCTGGGCTTCGGTATCTTCGACCACTTCTTCCTCGCTTTCAATGATCAGCCGGTGCATGCGGACGGCCTTCTCCACCGCCTTCTCGACCCGGACCTGGTCGAAGGGTTTGAGGACATAGTCGATAGCATCGATGCCGAATGCCTCAACGGCATATTCCGGGTGGGCGGTGGCGAACACGATCAACGGTTTGGGATCCGCCGTGATCTGCGCGGAGGCCTCCACGCCGCTCAGTTCCGGCATTTCGATATCCAGCACGGCCAGGTCGATGCCGCCCTGATTGATCCGGTCGATCGCCTCGCGCACCGAGAGATAGGTGCCCTCGATTGAGACCTGGCCTGTGTCGCGCAGCATGCCCTCCATGAGCTCCACGGCCGGGGCTTCATCGTCGCAGACGATCGTTTTCAGCATGGGGCGCGAGCCTTTCCTTGCACCAGATGGTTGATCACGGACGGTTTTTGACTGTCACTGTGGTCCATGACTGCTATCGACTCTCCGAACCGGATGTTCAAGACCCTGGGAATTGGGGTCCAGCCGGATGCGCGCCAGTACTGGCTGTTCCAGATCGGTGGCTGGTCGGCCATGGCGCTCTTGAGCTATTTCAGCCTGACGCTCTGGTACAATCCCGGGCAACTGACGCCCGTTCTGCACACGATCGTGCAGTCCATACTTGGCGTGTTTGTCAGCCACCCGCTGCGCTGGGTCTCTTCGCGCACCTGGAACATGTCGCTGGTTGCCCGCATCGTCACAAATGGCGCCGCGGTCTTCGTAGCTTCGCTCGTCTGGACGCTTTTACGACTTTACTCCTTCACCTGGCTGACCGGCGAGACCGTCCCGCTCAGCGACTGGGGCGGCTGGATGTTCGCCTCGGTCATCGTTTTCGGCGCCTGGTCGTTCTGCTATCACGCCCTGAAATATTACCGCCATTGGCTCACCGAGCACCAGTTGGCGGTTGAGGCGCAGAACACCGCACTGCGGGCAAACGAGGTTGCACAACGCGAAACCCTGCGCCGGCTGGAAGCGGAAAAACTGATCCGCGAGACCCAGCTGCGAATGCTGAAATACCAGCTCAATCCGCATTTCCTGTTCAATGCGCTCAATTCGGTCTCCTCGCTGGTGCGCAGGGGCGATGCCGGCGGGGCGACCGACATGCTGGCGCGCATCGGCAACTATCTGCGCATGACGCTCGATCATTCCGATGAGGTCCAGCACACGCTGGATGATGAGCTTGATGCGCTCGACCTTTATCTTGGGATCGAGAAGGTCCGGTTCGGCGAACGGCTGAACATCTCGTTTCAGGTGGAGGAGAAAGCCCGCCTGGCCGCCGTGCCCAGCCTGCTGCTCCAGCCGCTCATCGAAAACAGCATCAAGTTTGCCGTCAGCCGCAATCTCGAACCGACCACGATCAGCCTGGACGCGCATTGTGAGGATGACAGGCTGGTCCTGAAAATCTGCGATGACGGGCCGGGCCGTAGTGCGCCCTTGAACGTCAACGAAGACGAGGCCCAGGGCATCGGCCTGTTGAATGTCAAGCAGAGGCTGAGCTCCATGTATGGCGAGGCATTCCAGTTCGAGCACGGAGCGACCGAGCCACATGGATATGCCGTGGATATTGCCGTGCCTGCCCGCACGCTTCTCGGTCAGCCCCTGCGCTAGTCGCGGTAATCCAGCCGCGCCATGAAGGAACGCCCATCGCGCTCGAACCGGGCGAGCCGGCCGGGCTCGTCATAATAGTGATAGATCTCCTCACCGGTGAGGTTGCGCGAGCACGTCCTCGCGCACATCATAGAGATTCTCGTCGTTGAACTCGAACTCGCCCGACAAGGGCGCGACGGCCAATAGAGAACGCGGCGAGACGCGCGGCCAGTCGCGCAGAATGGGGCCGGACAGGCCATTGAGGAACGGGCCTGGAAGGTCGAGCGGCGCGCCATCTGCAAATGTCAGTCCGCCGGTGTCGAGCTCCATGAGGGAGCCTTGCCGGCGGGAGAAGGAGGTGGAAGACCCGCGCAATCCGGTGCGAAGCTGCGTGAGTGGACCAATATCCATTGCCCGGGAAGCATCCAGCGTCAGGGCATATTCGTCGACCTCGATAAGCCGCTGGTCAAACATGATCGAGGTCACCGGCGCGTCGCCTGGCGCGAGTGTGATGCCGGGTCCGAACAGTGCCGGAACCGAGCTTTCCGCGACAATGTCGTATTGCACTGTATCGGCGTTGAGCTGTTCGTGCTCGGCCTCGGTTTCGTGCAGGCGTTCCAGACTTCGCGACCAGGTGAGATCCGATCGCACGGTCCAGTCCATCACCGTCCCGTCGACACCGCCAGTCAGGCCTGATGTCTGGATATCGAGCTCGCGGAAGAAGGTGGTGTTCTCGATCATGGTGCCGAGGAATGCGCCGGAGACCAGGGTCTGGCCGGCCCGGTCCGGGTACCCTCCTGCATCACGCCATCAGCGAATGTGACCTGCAGGCGCGAGCGGTCTTCTTCGCGAGCCTCTTCTGTGTGCAGGCCGTGCAGATAGAGGGTGAGGCCGGGCGTTGCCACCACCTCCAGCCGGCCGGCGAGATTGAGTTTCCGGGTCTCTCCGGTCTGGCGCAGATAGCGCACGCGGCGGGGAAAGCGCAGGTCAGAAAGATTGGCCTGGGCCTCCGGGTCGGCGAGCATGGCGTCGCTGAGCAGCCCCCAGCTCCGGTTGTTCTCGACCCGCTCGTTTGCGAGGTCGCGGCGCTCGATTGTGTCGTAGAGATCCGCCGAGAAGATCGACATGGCCGCCTCGCGCGAAGGGTCGGCCCGCTGGAAGGAGGAGGATGTGCACCGCCCGTCGATTTCAAGCCGGGTGAAATTTGCCGACAGCCCGCGGATCTGCACGCTCTCGCCTTCGCCATTGCGCCGTGTGATCTGAATCCCGGGCAGGCGCTCGGCGCAGGGCAGGCCGCGCATTGGATGGCCGGCGCGCCAGTGCCTGAGGTCCATGCTATTGCTCCCGACCGCATTGCGACCTGGCGCGAGCAGCGTCTCGTCTTCGACAATCTGCCGATTGGCGAGGTTGTGGCGGAGTTCAACCGCTACAATCGCACACAGCTCCGTATTGAGGATGCGGAACTGTCAGCCCAGACAATCAGCGCCGAGTTCGCGCCGACGGATCTGGGGCTTTGTGCGCTTCATCGAAGTCTCCCGCCCGGAAATGCAGATTGTGCGGACGGATGGCGAGGTCCGTATCCTCCGCCAGAACTGATCGGCAGTTTGCCATCGGTTCTCGTCAGGACGGACCGAGGTACCTGTTCAGCCCGTCAAGCACCAGTTGCCCCATGGCAAGGCGGGTTTCCTCGGTCGCGCTGCCGATATGCGGCAGAATGAATGCATTGGGCAGCGTCCGGTAGCGTGGGTCGATGGCCGGCTCGCCATTGAAGACATCAAGGCCCACCGCGCCAAGCCGTCCTGTTTCCAACGCGGTGATGACATCCTCATCCACCACCAGGTCGCCCCGGCCAGTGTTGATCAGCACGGCGCGCTGCGGGAGCTTCTCTATCAGCGCGCGATTCACAAGGCCGCGCGTTGCCGGCGTCGAGGGGCAGTGCAGGGAGAGGACATCCGTGCGCGCAAGGAAGGCGTCCGGATCGGGAACGGCCTTGAATCCAAGTGCGTCGAACTCTGCCGAATTCCGGCGGCCGGCCCAGTAATGTACGCGCATGCCGAAGGCGGCCGCGCGTGTTGCGGTGGCGAGGCCGATGCGTCCGGCGCCGTAAATGCCAAGGCGCTTGCCAGTGAGGTCGCGCCCGAAGACCTGTGCGGGCTGCCAGCCGGTCCATTCGCCATTGCTGATCATCCGGAAAGCCGATGCTGCGCCTCGCAGGGCGCCGAGGATGAGCAGCATGGCGATGTCGGCCGTGGCATCGGTCAGGACATCGGGCGTGTTTGTCACCGCGATGCCGCGGGTGCGGGCCGCGTCCTGGTCGACATGATCGAGCCCGACGGAGAAGCTCGCAATCACCTTCACGCTGCCGGGCAGCGCGGCGATCAGCTCCGCATCTACCGGGTCACCGGGAGAGACGACAATGCCATCGGGTGTACCGAGCTCGGCCAGGAAGCCTTCCCGGCCTAGGGACTCCAGATGCAGTGGTGTGGCTTCATATTGCGCCTGGATCGCCTTCAGGACCGGCGCAGGCAGTGTCTTGGTGATGACGACGCGTTTCATGCCATATGCTCTATAGCCCAGATCCATGGGCGGTCCCTGCGGTCTTTTTCCTGATAGTCCAGCACGTCCTGCCGGTACTGCTCGGTGAGCGCAATTTCGTCCATGCCCTCCAAGAGACGCACCTTGTGGCCCGGATCGAAGTCGAACGGAAGGCAGGTCCCGTCGGGCAGGGTCACGATCTGGTCTGGCAGGGAGACTTTGAAGAATGCCTCGCCCCGGGTAATCCCGGCGGCCTGCAGTGCGCTGTCATGGGCCGCATCTTCGAGGATGACAGGCAGGACGCCGTTCTTGATGCAGTTGCCGAAGAAGATGTCGCCAAAACTCGGCGCGATCACGATACGGATGCCGAAGCCTTCAAGGGCGTGCACGGCGCCTTCACGCGAGCTGCCGCAGCCGAAGTTCCGTCCGGCGACCAGAATGGAGGCGCGCTGGTAGGGCGCCTGGTTCAGCACGAATTCCGGCGCTTCGGAGCCGTCTTCGCGATAGCGCAGGGGCATGAAGGCCTTTTTCCCGAGCTCCCCGCGTGGGGTCATCATCAATGGCCCCATCGGGATGATCACATCGGTATCGATATTGTCGAGCGGCAGGGGCGCGGCGATGCCCTTGTGCGTGATAAACGCTTTCATGTGGTGTCCTTACTCTTGCGAGAGCCGGATTTCCCCGGCCAGCGCGCAGGCGGCCGCGGTCGCCGGGCTGGCCAGATGCGTGCGGGCATTGGGGCCCTGCCGGCCGACAAAGTTACGGTTCGAGGTGGAGACTGCGCGCTTGCCCGGCGCGACAAGATCGCCGTTCACGGCATTGCACATGGAACAGCCAGGCTCGCGCCACTGGAAGCCGGCGGCGAGGAAAATCTTGGCAAGGCCCTCATCCTCGGCCGCGCGTTTCACGGCTTCCGAGCCGGGTACGACCCATGCGGTCACGCGCTCGGCCACGCGCTTGCCGCGCACAATGTCGGCGACAAGGCGCAGATCTTCGATCCGGCTATTGGCGCACGAGCCGATGAAGACATAATCGACCGGCAGGCCTTCCAGGCTCTGGCCGGGTGCCAGACCCATATAGTCGAGCGCGCCGTCATCCGCGCCGCTTAATGGCACCGCTCCGCCGAGGTTGGTGACCTGTTCCGGGCTGATCCCCCAGGTGATCTGCGGCGTGACTTCGCTGGCATCGAGATAGATCTCCTTGTCGAACTGTGCGCCGGGATCGGTCTTCAGGCGACGCCAGTCTTCCAGCGCAGCCTCCCACAGCGCTGGCTCGGGGGCATAGGTCCGCCCGGCAAGATAGCGGAAGGTGGTGTCATCAGGGGCGATCAGCGCAAAGCGCGCCCCCATCTCCACGCCGAGATTGCAGACCGATGCCCGCGCCTCGACGGAAAGCGCCTCGATGACCGGGCCGGTGAACTCCACGGCATGTTCGCGGCCATAGTCGGCGCCCAGCCGGCCGATCAGCCACAGGATGAGGTCTTTCGAAAACACACCGCGCTGCAGCGTGCCGTCGAGCCAGACACGGGCGCGCTTGGGGCGCTTCATCCACAGGGTCTGAGTGGCCAGCACATGTTTCACCTCTGTCGAGCCGATGCCCCAGGCCAGCGCGCCGACCGCGCCATGGGTAGAGGTGTGGCTGTCGCCGCAGACCAGCGTGGTGCCAGGCAGGGTAAAGCCCTGTTCCAGGCCGACGACATGGACAATCCCCTGCCGGCCCGAGCCACGCGCGAAATGGCGAATGCCGGTCTGTTTCGACAGCCGGTCGAGATTGACGACAAACCGCGCGCGGAGCTTGGCCTGCTGCGGGGTGTCCTCGCTGCCGGTCGGGATGACATGGTCGGGCATGGCCGCATGCAGGCCGGGGCAGGCCACGGCACTGTCATCCTGTTCCATCTCCTCAAGACCGATCGTGCCCGAAAGATCGGTCAGCAGGGAGCGATCGATATGGATGAGATCGAGCCCCTCGTCATTGGTCGTGACGAGGTGGCGGTCCCATAGTTTGTCGAACAGGGTGGCGGGGCTCACTCTGCCGGCTCCACCGCTTTTTGTGCGCCGAACTGGTCCTGCCAGCGCGCCTCATCGGCCCAGACCTGGGGAAAGCCGACCAGTTCGTGCGGATTTGTGCTGGGCACGGCGGATGGGTCCATGAGGCCCGTCTCCAGGAAATGCTCCAGCGAGCGTTCCATGGCGGCCATGGCAGGGGTGGCCAGGAGGCCCGGATAGTGCGCGATGGAAAAACCCATCTTCTGCAAATTCTCGGCGCTGGCATTGGGGGTCACGAAGCCCTTCTGCGGCACCATGTTCACCATCAGCGGGCCGGGCAGTTCCGCGCCAATGCGCGCGACTTCCTCGAGCGATTGCGGCGCGTCGATGAAGAGGATGTCGGCGCCAGCCTCCTTGTAGTCGCGGCAGCGCGCAATGGCCTCGTCGAGATCGTACATCTGGCGGCTGTCGGTGCGCGCGATGATCATGAAATCATCCGAGCGGCGTGATTCCACTGCCACTGCGATCTTGGCGGCCATCTCCTCGGTTGCGACGACTCGCTTGCCTTGAGTATGCCCGCACTTCTTGGGCATTTCCTGATCTTCCAGGTGCAGGGCCGAGGCGCCGGCGGCTTCGAACTCACGCACAGTGTGTTGCACATTCAGGAGGCCGCCATACCCCGTGTCGCCATCGGCGATCACCGGCTTGTCGCAGACCCGGCCGATGACGTGCAGGGCACTGAGCATGTCCGTGAGCCCGACCAGGCCGGCATCGGGCAGACCCCAGCGCGAAGCGGACACGCAGTAGCCACCCATATAGACCGCCTTGAACGGATAGCGCTGGGCGATCATGGCGGAAAAGCCATCATAGACGCCCGGGGCGGCGATGAATTCGCCGCCCTCAATCATTTGTCTCAGCATGCCTAGTTCGCCCCGATCCGGTCGGCCGAGCGGAACTGGTCTGTGACATCGGCATTGCTCATGGCTGCTCGGGCATTGCGCCCGACATCTTCAGGCATGGCCCCGGCCATCACGTTGAGCACATGCTCGCCACAGGTGATGGGCTTGTAGCGGGGTGGATTGTCCGCGCTCTTGCAGACATCCAGGCATTCCACACTGGTCTTGAAGTCCGGTCCCATGAAGGTGGCCAGGGAAATACGCTCGTCATTGGTGAGGTTACGTACCCGATGTGGATTGGACGTGTAGAGATCGTTCGTCCAGCTTGCCATCATGTCTCCGATATTGACCACTTGAGTGCCCGGAATGGGGGGCGCGGGAATCCACTGGCCGTCGAGATTCATCACTTCCAGGCCGCCGACATGATCCTGATAGAGCATGGTGAGTGTCATATAGTCCGTATGCGGACCGCAGCTCCAGAGCTTGTCGTGCAGCTTGTCCTTTGCCGGCGGATACCAGGACGGGCGCATATTGAAGAAGGGCTTGGCGTGGCTCTTGTCGAAATAGGTTTCCTCAAGGCCCAGGCTGAGCGCGAAGCCGCGCATCAGCTTCTCGCCGATGCCGCGCATGCGGTCGATATAGGCTTCGATATGGGCGCGAAAGCCGGGCAGGGCGTCTTCATCAGGCCAAAAGGTCGGGCCGCGTTCGATTTCCGGAACGTCTGCATCCTGCAGGTTCAGGCCGAAATCATAGTATTCCTTGTAGTCGCCCTCATAGCCGGGCGTGATCTTCTCATCGCCGACCGGGTGCCAGCCGCGCGGACCCATGATGTCCGTGCAGCGCGCCGGCTCCTTGGCTTCGCGCGATAGGTGGAAGAAGCGCAGCGACCAGTCGCGCACTTCCAGCATCTCGTCTTCCGTAACGCCGTAATTGGTCATGTAGAAGAAACCGGAATTGATCAGCGCGTCGCGGATCTCGTCGGCAACCGCCTGCTTGGCGTCCAGAGAGCGGTCCTCGACCAGTGCGCCGACATCGATCACGGGCAGTTCCGTGCGTACCTCACGCACAATGCCGAACCGTTTCTCATTGATGGCGTACCGGCTCTGAAATGCCGAACGGTGATCAATTTCTTCGCTCATGACTTACCTCCCAATGCTCCTGATTGCGTCTGCGGAACTTCCCGGCATTGCTTGCCGTGGACAAAATTATAATACCGGTATAATTTTATTGCAACCAGTCCCGTTTCAGGGACGCAATCGGGAGAATGGCGAGATGGCTCTGTCCATGTTGCAGCCGCCTGCCTATGATGGCGGGATGGCAAAAGACTCAGCGGACTCGGCCGTGTCGGCGCTCGAGCGGAAGCAGGAAAAGCAGGATGCGCGGCGGCGGCATATCATCGATGCCTGTCGCGAGCTGTTCTTCGAAACCAGCTATGACAATGTCTCGGTGCGCGACATTGAGCGGGTGACGGGCCTGACACGCGGCGCGATCTACTATTATTTCACTGGCAAGGAAGACATTTACTGCGCTGTCGTGGTCGAAGGCATGGAGCGCGTGCGCGACCTGCTGGTCGAAGCCGCTCAGGCCCATGAAGGCGACCCGAAGGCCCAGCTGGTTGCGCAGTATCGCGCCCTCGCCACACACTATTTCGAAGAGCGTCAGGTCTTTGACAACCTGCTGCGTTACTATTTCGGCATGCGCCCCACTGTGAAGCTAACCGAGCAGCTGCTGGAGGATACCGAGAGCGAAGTTCGCGGCACGGTGGAGAGCGTGACGGAGGTGATCGAGGCCGGCAATGCGGCCGGCGTGTTTGACTGTAAAGACCCGGAATTTGCCGTGATGGCGATCTGGGGCCTCTACGTCACCATGATCCAGATGACCGGTGACAATGAACGCCTGCGCGCCATCGCCCGGCCCCGTGATGTGCTGCTGCAACAGCTTGAAGACCAGATCCTTGCTCTTGTCGGCACGCGGCAATGACTGTCCTCCAGGATCGTACAGATCGGTCCGACCTGGCGGGTTACGCCCTGTCGCCGCGACCGGCGCTCGAGCGGCGGGCCGATGCTGTCCTGGCGGAGCGCGATCTCTATCTCATTGGCTCGGCGGGCTACGGCAAGAGTGGCCTACTGGCCCTCATGGCGGCAGTGCGTCCCCAGGCCTGCGTCTGGTCCAGTGCATCGGGCCAGTTTGTGCCTGACGATGTTGCCGGATCGGACCTGCTGATCGCCGATATCGCACCGGACACGGACCGGCGAAGCCTGCAAAGTCTGCGACACTGGCTGGAGGACCCGTGCCGCAAGACGCGTATCCTGCTGGCGGCACGCACCGATCCTGGCCTCGGGCTTGCGCGGCTCGTGTCGAACAAGCGGGGCGTCATCTGGCGGACCCGCGACCTGCGCTGTTCGCACGACGATCTGCGCGCAGTGCTGGTGCGCGGTGATCAGGGCGTGTCGGTCGACGCCGCGCGGCTGAACGAGCTGCACAGGATGTGCGATGGCTGGATTGCGGGCGCGGTGTTGCTGCACACCGAGCGCGATACAGCCAATCTGCCCCAGTACATCCCACAGTCGGTGCGCGAGTATCACAGCGATATCCTGCGCACCGCCGACCTGCCGATCGACCAGGACCTGCTTAGCCTCAGCGCCCTGCCGGACCAGATCAATCCCAGGCTGTTTCAGGAAATCACCGGGTCGAGCGATTTCTTCGCGCTGATCGAAAGCGGGGTGGACCTCCAGCCTGTTCCAAACGCGCCTGGCTGGTGGCGCTATGGCCGGCTTCTCAGTGTGTGCCTGCGCGAGCGGGCGATGGCGCTCGGCCAGTCTGTCTTGTCCTCGACACACCGGCGGATCAGCGACTGGCAGCTGAATGAAGGCGCACTGACGGAATCGGCGCTGCATGCCCTGCAGAGTGGGGACCAGTCGCTCGCCATGAATGTGGTTGATCGGGCGGCCAGGCGGTTCATCGCGCTCGGCCAGATCACCCATGCACGCTCCTGGCTGACCCTGCTGGAGCCAACCGGGCGCAGCACTTATCCGCGCATCTGGTTGCATCTCATCACCGCCCAGGTCGTGTCGGGCGAATATGAAGTCGCCGATACTGAACTGGCCGATCTGGAAGCCTATCTTGAGCGCGTCCATGATCGCCATGACGGCGAGAACTGGTTCGACGAGATCGTCCTGCACACGCGGTTCAACCGGCACATGCTTGCGCACATGCATCCGGAACGCCGCTGCGACATGGCTGCTCTGGACGCGCTCGTCCAGGCGCCTCGGTCGCGCGATTTTGCGGTGCGCGGCGAAGCGCTTTTCCTCATGGGCATGGCCATGCTGCATGATGGGAACGCTGGTGGATACGCCGCGCTGGAGCAGAGCCTGAATGCATTGCTGACCTCCCAGTCCTGGTATGCCTATGCGGTCGCCCAGCGCCATATCGCCCTGCGCGATCTGGAGCAGGGACGTCTTGAAGCCTGCCGGCAACGCTGCGAGCGGGCCACGGCGCAGATCGTGGAATCGACTTGTTTTGCCCCACCTTGTCTGGCCCCCATTGCACTGGTGCTGGCCGAGTTGGAACTCGTCGAAGGCAATGTGGAAGCGGTGCATCGCATTCTCGCCAATGAAGGCACACCGCTGCAGGTGCTGGCCAATGAAGATTTGTTGGCCGAATGGGATCGCCTGACCGGAGAGCTGCACACTCGCGGTGGCGCGATTGACGACGCCAATCACATGTTCCGGCAGGCTCTGTCTCGTCGCACCAGCAATCTGGGACTTGGCACGCGGCGCAAGGCGCTGACCGCGCTGATCCGCAATCTCTGCCAGATCTCGAAACCGGAAGAGGCGCGCACATTGCTCGGCCCCCGCTATGGCCTGGAAGCTCCGAGCAACACGCCGCAGACGCCGGGTCAGTTGGATGCACTGGAAGACGTGGTGCGGTCAGCTATCATCATGGCTGCGCTCGGCGAGACGGGGCGTGCGCGCCGGCATTTCACCCAGGTCCTGACCCTGATCGAACGGCGCGATGCGGTGATCGATCAGTTGAAGGTCGCCAGATATGTGCTGGAATGCCAGCTCTCGCCCGAGATCGATCTCGCCCTCCAGCGCCAGGTGCGTGACTGGATCACTCGAGTGACAGAGGCCGGTGCGCTCGGTCTGATCGGCGAGGCCCAGTGCGGTGTGTTCGGGCGCCACTATAATGGCGGCTCGGCGCCAGCGCTGGCCAGCCGGGCGGTGATTGCTCCCCGGCCTAGTGGCGTTGGTGTTCAGGTTCAGCTCACGCCTCGAGAGCAGGAGACACTGGAATATATCTCGCTGGGCCATACCAATCGCCAGATCGCCGACCAGACCATGACCTCGCTCACCACGGTGAAGTGGCATGTCAGCAATATTCTCGCAAAGCTCCAGGTCCAGAACCGCGCGGCTGCCATCAACAGCGCGCGGAAACTGGGCCTGATTGCCTGAGGCTGGCCTATTCGACCGGAACCCACACCGCCTTGGTTTCCAGGAAGGCGTCGAGCCCTTCCAGAGAGTTTTCGCGCCCCCAGCCGCTCATCTTGTAGCCGCCGAACGGGGCAAGATGGGTGACCAGCCGGTAGGTGTTGATCCACATGGTGCCCGCGCGCACTTTGGCGACCACGCGATGGGCGCGCGAGATCGACTCGGTGAAGACGCCGCCGGCGAGGCCATAATCAGTGTCATTGGCAATGGCCACGGCTTCATCCTCGCCATTGAAGGGAATGATGCTCGCGACCGGGCCGAAGATCTCCTCACGCGCTATACGCATGGTGTTGTTTACCCCGGTAAAGACGGTCGGTTCGACGAAATAGCCACCGAGTTCATGGGCCTTGCCGCCGACCGCCGCGTGGACGCCTTCTGACCTGGCGACATCGAAATAGGACAGAACCTTTTCATAGTTCGGGCGGTTGGAGACCGGGCCGACCTGGCTCGCCGGATCGAGCGGGTCACCCACGCGCATGGCCCGGGCGGCCTCGGCCAGCGCCGCGACGAACTTGTCGTGAATCTGCTCTTCCACCAGCACGCGCGAACCGGCCATGCAGGTCTGCCCTGTCGCCGCGAAGATGCCCGCCATCACACCTGTGACGGCCTTTTCGATATCGGCATCGGCGAAGACGATGCTTGCGGACTTGCCGCCCAGCTCGCAGGTCACGCGCTTCATGTTGTCGGCGGCTGCGCGGACAATGGACTGACCCACTGCTGTGGAGCCGGTGAACGAGATTTTCTCAATGTCGCGATGGGCTGCGAGATGCGCGCCTACCTCCTTGCGGCTGCTGGAGACGGTGTTGAACACCCCGGGCGGGAAGCCGGCTGCATCGACGAGCTTGGTGAATTCCAGCGTCGAGACGGGCGCGTGTTCGGACGGTTTGCAGACCATGGTGCAGCCAGCCGCCATGGCCGGACCGAACTTGTAGGCGATCTGCATGGCCGGCGAGTTCCACGGCGTGATCGCGCCGACCACGCCGACCGGTTCCCGGCGGGTATAGACAAAGCATTTCGGCAGGTGGGTCCCGGTCACATCCAGCGGCAGCGGCGAGGGGATCATCCGTCCATCGATCTTGTCGGCCATTCCAGCCCAGTAGAGCAAGAGTTCATGGATGAGGCGCCATTGCAGCATCATCTCGGTGATCAGCTTGCCATTGTCGGTCGATTCCAGTTTTGCGATCTCCGGCCCGCGCGCCAAGCAGAGATCGGCCAGCTTGCGCAGCATCTGCGCGCGCTCCTGCGGGATCCGCTCAGGCCAGCCATCGGAATCGAAGGCCCGGCGCGCGGCCTGCACGGCAAGATCGATATCGCTCGCCTGGCCGTCTGCGATGGTCGTCCAGCCCTGGCCGGTGGCGGGGTTCTCCGAAACGAAGGCGCCGCCCTCAGCCGGGTCCCGCCACTGGCCATCGATATAGAGCTGATAGTGGGGCAGTTGCCCTGATTGCTGCGACACCATGGGATCCTCCTTTATTTGTTTCGTGCTTGGCGCATTGGAGGGAAAACCTAGGCCGCATGAGTGCCGCCACACTGTTCCAAAGGAGGGGGAGCGCGCCTGTGAGGTGGCCATCAGCTTGCCGAAGGACGCTTCCGGGCGACGAGAATCCGAGATTGTCTTTCAGCGCTCATCGCCAGCAATCATTGGCGAAAACGGAGCTTGGACACGCCCGGCTGCCCCTCTGGGTGGCTACAGCGAGTTCATCCCCTCCCAAGCCCCTTCTTTGGTCGGGGGTCGCATTCAGGCCGCGGGCCTAGCCTTCCTTCGAACAAAGGCACCGAAAAGGGCCGACGATCCGAGGGAGGAACTCAAATGTCTCAGACTTCACGCTGGAAATATGCCCTGCTGGTGACGGCATCCTTCGCCGTTCACACAGCCGTACTGGCTCAGGAAGCATCCGAGGAATCCGAAAGTGCAGAATCTGCGCGCGCGCTGCCGACTGTCACCGTCACGGCCCAGCGCACCGAGGAATCCCTGCAGAGCGTGCCGATCGCGATCACGGCCATGGGCGGCGATCAGATGCAGGATATGGGCATCACGGATGTCGACTCGCTTGCCCTGCAATCACCGGGTGTAAACATCAAGTCCGATTTCGGCGCGGCCAATCCGAACATTTTCATCCGCGGCGTCGGCATTTCCGACTTCAACGCCAATGTCACCGGCGCAGTCGGAGTGTATATCGACGAGGTCTATACAGCATCGCCTGCGGCCCAGCTCTTCCAGTTCTTCGATGCCGACCGGGTCGAGATCCTGCGCGGGCCGCAGGGTACGCTCTATGGCCGCAATACCACGGCGGGCGCGATCAATTTCGTATCGCGCAAGCCCACCGATGAATTGTCGGCAGACCTCTTTGCCGAATATGGTAATTTCAACGCCGTGACGGTGGATGCCGGCCTCGGAGGCCCGCTTGTGGACGGCCGTCTGAACGGGCGCATCGCCGGCACGTTCGCCAGCCGCGATGGCACGCTCGACAACACCTATCAGGGCGGTGAAGCGCCCAGCGAGCTGAATGACCGCGAGAACTGGGGCTTGCGCGGCCAGCTCGAGTTTACGCCATCTGATGCCGTCACGCTGCTGGCAACAGCCTATGGCGGTTCCAGCGATGCTTCCGCACTGCAATCGCAACACCGTGGCTTGCTCGATCCGGCCACCTTCGCGCCCTGCATGCCGGCACCGCGCGAAAGCGGGATCTGTATCGATCCGCTCGGTTACACCGACGATGACGGGGATTCCTATTCCGGCCAGTATGATGGCCCGTCCATGGAAACGGTGGATTTCTGGGGCGCGACCCTGAAGGCCGATATCGAACTGGGCGACTATCTGCTGACCAGCGTCACCGCCTATCAGGATGTCGACCGCTATACGATTTTCGATGGCGACCAGTCGCCCAACTCCTTCCTGGTCCCGATCCACGATCCGGAAAGCGACCAGTTCAGCGAGGAGATCCGTCTCGTCTCCCCGACTGACAACCGTTTCCGCTGGATCGCCGGGGCCTTCTATTTCGAGGAAGACCTGAACTTCGCCGGGTCGTTCGATCTCTTCCGCAGCGTGCGTCCGGCCATCGAGGCTGCCGCTGCCACGCTCACGCCGGAACAGCTTGCGCTCTCGCCCGGCGGCTTCGTGAACGGCTACAACCCGCTCGGCAGCGCCGATCTTGCCGCCGCGCTGGGCAATGCGATCTTCGCCTTCCCGGCGCAGGTGGTCGAATATGGTTATGACCAGAAGGTCGAGACCTGGGCCCTCTTCGGCCAGTCATATTTCGATCTCACCGATGATCTCACCCTGACGCTTGGCCTGCGTTATTCCGAGGAAGACCGCACCTTCGACTATCTCTCGCAGACCGTGGAAGGCCCGATCGTCATTCCGCTGGTGCAGACCAGCGCGGCGCTGGGCAACAATTCAACCTCTTTCAATGACTTGTCCTATCGCGCCGCGCTGGAGTGGCAGGCCACCGACCAGGTGTTCCTCTATGGCAGCGTCAGCCAGGCCAGCAAATCGGGCGGCTTCAACGGCGCCGGCCTGCTGGCCCAGCCGCAGGCAGAGCACTTCGATGATGAAACACTGACCGCCCATGAGGCCGGTATAAAGACCGACCTTTTCGATCGCGCGCTGCGCCTCAATGCGACAGCCTTCTACTACGACTACCAGGATCTGCAGGTCTACATTCTGGTGAACTCCGGCGGGATTCCCCAGCAGGTATTGACCAATGCGGCCGCAGCGGAAGTGACCGGCTTCGAATTCGAGGCGCTGGCCCAGCCAGTTGAAAATCTGCAGCTCAGTCTCGGCGTTGCCCTGCTCGACAGCGAGTTCAAGGAGTTCGAGGTTCCCGCCAGCATCGGCGTTGCCCTGCAGGATTTCTCCGGCAATGCGCTGCCTTATTCGCCTGAGGTCTCGGTCAATGCGGCGGCTAATTACCTGATCGAGTTCACCAATGGGGGCGAGCTGCGTTTCGGCGGTGATGTCGCCTATCAGGACCAGGCCTTTGTCGACCCGGGCAACACCGCACGCCTTGCCACAGACGACTACACACTCCTCGGCCTGCACGCGACCTATCAGCCGCCGAACTCGAACTGGGAATTCGGCATCTGGGGCCGCAATGTCACCGACGAGGAATACATCGCCTACACGGTCGATCTGTCGGATTTCGGTGTCGACTATGTTCAGTTTGGCGATCCTGCCACATATGGTGTCAGCCTTCGCTTCACTTACTGATCGAGACGGGTTTCCTCCCAATCTGCCTCGAGCAGACGTGCCGCGCTCACCCCAACGGGCGCGGCACACTTTTGACAGGACCTGATTGCCCCGTGACCCTGCTTGATCCTGTTTCTGCCCCTGAGGGCTCGCCCGAGAGCTTCCTGCTGGAACTGGCCGATGCAGCCATCGCAGCAGCTCTGCCATCGGTGTGCGTTCCGGAGGCGGTCGCGCGGCTTTTCCAATCTCCGCCTGCAGGGCGCACACTGGTCTTCGGGGCCGGCAAGGCCGCGGCCCAGATGGCGGCTGCCTTCGAGGTGGCGTATCCTTGGCCGGTCGAAGGGCTGGTCGTGACCCGGTATGGGTTTGGTTGTGCCACGCGCGACATCCGCGTCTTGGAAGCCGCCCATCCCGTGCCGGATGAAGCCAGCGCTGCTGCCGGCAAAGCGCTGCTCGATTGCATGGCAACGGCTACGTCTGAAGATCGTGTGATCTTCCTGCTGTCGGGAGGCTGCTCGTCGCTGACTTTCATGCCAGCCGCCGAACTCGATGGCGCGATGGCTCGGCAGTTCCTGTCCCAGCTGCTCCGCGCCGGTCTGCCGGTCGATCTTATGAACCGGATCCGCCAGGCCCTCTCACAGGTCGGGGGAGGGCGCCTTGCGGCAGCCTGTGCGGGGGAGCTTTTCACGCTCGCCATGTCCGATGTGGTCGGTGACCGGCCCGAGGATATCGGCTCGGCGCCCACGACCTGGCCGAGTGCCTTGATCGAGGAGGATCTCGACACGCTGCAGCGCCAGATCCCCGATACACCCCGAGAGATATCGGAATTCCTGCGCCGGTCCGAGCCAAGCAGCCATCCGCGTATCGCAGCGGCCGCGGGCGCCTATCATACTATCGCTTCATCCCGTCACGCGCTGCACCGGGCAGCCGGGCTCGCCATGGACAGCGACATCGCCCTGCTGGTCTGCGAGCCTGACAGTGAAGGAGACGTCGAGGCGGTAGCTGAGCGTCATGCCGCGCTGGCAGAGGCGATGCTCGCTTCCGGTCGTCCTGTTCTGATCCTCTCAGGTGGGGAGCTGACCGTGCGGCTCAATCCCCATGACGGCGAGCCGGCCTGGGGCGGCCCGAACCAGCTCTATGCCCTGCGCATGTGCCAGGCGCTTCAGACGCGCGGCCTGGAGGGATGTGTCCTGTCCATTGATACCGACGGTGTGGACGGCCTCGGTGATGCTGGCGGTGGATTGCTGTCGACCAGCCGCTACCGGGATTTGGGCAGCAACGGCGTAAAAGTCGATGAGATGCTCGCCAGCAATAAGAGCTACAAGGTCCTGCAGGCCGCCCGTGCGCTGCTCCTGCCCGGACCGACCGGGACCAATGTCAACGACTTCCGGGCTGTCCTCTGCCCGGGGCGTGCCGACTGACGCCGACCTTGGGGTCGAAATTGGTATGTCAGTTGCTTGATTTATAGAGATTACACGAAATCTGTTAAAATTTACCGGATTTGGAGAATACTTTTTAAACAGAAAACGCGGAAGCTTCATGTCGGGAGGTAAGTAATAAACCTCCATTATGGCATTAATACTTTGGTTTGTCGTGAGCAGACCTGGGAGGCACGAGCATGAAGCACTTGAAACTCTGCGCAACTATCCTTGCTGGCGGAATGGTATTTCTGCCGTTGGCGGGCTGCGAATCTTCAGGATCCAACCGAGTTGCCAGTGTCGGGCCGGCAGGACTTGCCGGTCCTGTTGGTCCGGCTGGCGAGGACGGCGTGGACGGACAGGATGGTGAAGACGGCGCTCCCGGGCCCCAGGGTCCGGAAGGCCCGCAAGGCGCAGAAGGGCCGCAGGGCACTTTCGGCCTGGGTGATGCAGGCGCGCTTGCCGTCGGCGGACTTGTCGGTCCGGAAGGCATTGCCGGAACCGGCCTGTTCGCGAACACTGGCGATCCGGAAGACGGCACGCCAGTCGTCTCCAGCGTCGTTACGGAGTCCGGCGAGGTTGTGAATGTCGTCGCCGGTCCCGGTCTGATGCTGGCATCCACCGTGGACGAGGCAATGCCGGGCGCAACGCCTGTGGCCGGTACGGTTGTCGGCGTGGTCGCCGATACCGGGCAACTGCTCGTGGCGACCGGTGATGGCGAGGTCTATCTCGTCGATGGAGTCACCGCTGTGCCGGGCGAGTTTGTCGACCTGTTCGTCGGCGGTGTAGCGCCGTTCGGCGCGTCCGGAGACGCAAGTCCTCTCGGCGTGAGCCTGCTTAGCGCCGATCAGAGCACCGGAGACTTCCTGACAGTGGGCCTGTCCAGCGATGGCAGCCTTATCACTCTGGATGGGCCGGAAGCGCTCTATCCGATCACCGAACCTGCCACAGATCTGGTCAACTTTGTCGCCGACGGGTCCTACCTTGGCGACACGGTGGATGTTTCGGACCTGACCCAGATGGTGGTCGATGGCAGCGGTGACTTGCTGACGGACCTGCCGAGCCTGGATGGGGCGATATCGGATCCGACACTGGTGGATGATCTCGGCGGCCTGCTCGGCACGCTGACGGGTGGGGACAACTGATTCCGGGAATGCCAGTAGCGGAACATCGCCCGGTTGCCGCACTGGTCATTGCTGCGCTGGCGGGATTCGTCCCGCCAGCGCACGCTCAGGCGCCCCCCGCACTTGGCGGCTCGATCACCGTTGAACCGGACCCCGAACTGCCGGACGCTACGGCCAGTTTGCGCCCGCGTCTGGATGACGAGCTCGCTCCACCCGCCCTGGTGCCGGACGAGGGGGCACCGGAGATCCTGATCCGCGAATTGCGCTTTGATGACACTGAAGTGCCGGCCAGCGTGGCGCGCGCGCTTGAGCCATTCATTGGCGAGCCGATCTCCAGGGCGAGGCTTCAGGATCTAACCCAGGCAATGACGGAGGCCTATCGCCGGTCCGGCATCGCCCTGTTCACCATCATGGTGCCGCCCCAGTCCTTTGAGAATGGCGTGGTACACATCAAGGTGGCGGAGGGCTATGCTTCCGATATCCAGGTTGCCGGGGATATCCCCGAGCGTGAACGCCGGCTGGTGCGCGAGATCGCCGAGCCCCTTCTCGATCAGAACCCGCTCCTGCGCGGACGCTTCGAGCGCGGGGTGCTGCTGGCGGACGATCTGCCCAGTGTTTCGGTCGAACCGGCCCTGAAACTTGGCCAGGCGCCCGGATCGGTCATGGTCGTGCTCAACGCCGAACGCGAAGGGCCTGATTTTGCCGCCGGGTACAACACACGGGAATCCCAGCTCATCGAGGGTGGTCAGGCGCAGGGCTGGGTGACCTTCCCGGGTCTCATGCTGGCGGGAGACGAGCTGTCTCTCGCCGCCGCGTTCACACCGGATTTCGAGCAGTCCCGGTTTGCCAGCCTCGGCTATGCCGTGCCGCTTGGCGGAACGGGCGCACGCGTGCGGACGTCCGCCGCCTTCCAGCAATCGGCCCCCGATTCGGTAGACGTCTCCGGCGAGGCCCAGCTCTACAGCGCCGGTATCAGCTATCCCCTGATCCGTACGGCTCGTCAAAATCTCGCGCTTAAGAGTGCATTCGACGTTTTCAACAGTGACAATGCCGCCTTCGGATCCCAGCTCTCATCAGAGCGGACAAGGGCGGCGCGCCTTGGCCTTGCCGGTTCGCAGGCCTGGGAAGATGCCCTGGTCAGCGGCTCGGCCACCTTCTCCCAGGGAGTGGATGCGCTCGGTGCCCGCCCTGCGAGCAATGGCGCCGAACCGGATTTCTGGAAAGCCCAGCTCGACCTGCAGGCCATGCAGCGCTTTGCGGACCGTTTCATTGTGCGCTCGGACACTGCCCTGCAGTTCACCGAGGCGACGGTACCGACAAATGAGCGCTTCTCGATTGGCGGCGCGCGGTTTGGAAAGGGCTTCGACAATGGCTCCCTGCATGCCGACCGCTCTGCCGCGACCGCGCTGGAGCTTGCCGTGCGCCCGCTGGAAGAGGGACCGTTCGGACGCAGCGAGATCTATGTGTTCGGGGACTATATCTATGGCGAGACCAACGATGCGGACTCTGGCGCCTGGCAGGATTTCGATCTCGGCTCCGCCGGTGCCGGCCTGCGCCTGAGATGGCAGGACAAGATCTCGATCGAACTGGAAGCGGCCGATGCCTATCTCGTGCCCATAGAAGGGTTCGAGAGCGACTGGGTCTATTCGGTCCGCTGGAAACTCAGCAGCGACCTTCTGATGAAATGACATCCGAACGGCATGCTGCCTTGCGGTTTTCCGGCCCCCGCAAGTGCCGGAAAAGGACGAATCCGTCCTTCACAATCGGCATAGAGATCGTGCGCATAAGACCAAGTCGACAGAGGGCGCCTGGGCTAGCTTCCCCAGAATAGAGAGGTCTGCACCGTGCGAAACAGCGCGGGCAGGTATGCGACATCCGGGGAGGAACCATGGCGAAGATCAAGACCGGGACAGGTGTGTCCATGACCGCGCTGGCATGCGCTGCACTGGCGCTGTCGGGGCAACATGCATTTGCGCAGGATGTGGAGCAGCCGGCCGAAAGCGAAGCTGCACAATCCACCGATATGGCCGTCGAGGTGCGCGATACAGAGCGCAGCCTGGGCGTGGTCACAGTGACAGCCCAGCGCCGGGCCGAGAGCGCCAGCGATGTCGGCATGTCCATCGTCGCGGCCTCCGGTGAGCAGATGCTGGAAAGGGGCGTGATGGAACCGGCTGATCTGGTGAAGATCGTTCCGGGCCTCACCTATACCGAAACCCCGTATGGCACCGGCGTTCTGACCCTGCGCGGGGTTGGCTTTTACGAATCCAGCCTCGCGGCCAGCTCGCCCGTGGCAACCTATATCGACGAGATTGCGCTGCCTTATCCGCGCATGGCGCAGGGCGCCGGCCTTGATGCCGAACGCGTCGAGGTGCTCAAGGGTCCGCAGGGCACACTTTATGGTCAGAACACCACGGGCGGCCTCGTGAACTATGTGTCGGCCAAGCCGACCGATGAGCTCGAAGCCGGGTTCACCGGCAGTTTCGGCCGCTTTTCCCAGGCCGATCTGGAAGGCTATCTCAGCGGCCCACTCACCGACACGCTGCGCGCGCGGGCGGCCCTGCGCGTCCAGTCCGGTGATGGCTGGCAGGAGAGCGCGACGCGCAATGACACACTCGGCGAGACCGAAGTGCTGGTAGGCCGGATCCTGCTGGACTGGACGCCGTCCGACAGCCTGTCCTTCCTGCTCAATATCAATGGCTTTGTCGACAAGTCGGATACCCGGGCCGGGCAGGCGATCTTCTTCTCGCCGGCCACGCAGAACGTCCAGCCGCAGGAACTCGATGTCCTGCTCATCCCGCCAGGCGACAATCGCGAGGCCGATTGGACCCCCGGACGCGAGTTCGACAAGAACAATGACTTCTACCAGGTCGCGCTGAAGGCTGAGCTGTCCCTCGGGGATATTGGCGACCTGATCTCGATCACCTCCTATCAGGACTATAATCAGGAACAGTGGGTCGATGCCGACGGCTCCAATCTGGAGCTCGCCGATGTGAGCCAGGACGGCTCCATCGAGTCCTTCTCCCAGGAGCTGCGCCTTCAGGGTGAGCAGGGCATGATCCGCTATGTGGTCGGCGGGAACTATTCCGACGACTCCATCTTCGACGACACGATCTTCGCGGTGGGTGATTCCTCTACCGCCTGGACCGTGCCGGTCTTGCCGATCCGCTATTCGCGCACCTGGTCGACGCAGGATGTGCAGACCTGGGCGGTGTTCGGCGGGCTCGACTTCGCATTCACCGACCAGCTCACCCTGCAGACCGGCGTGCGCTATACTGAACAGGAGCGCGACTTTACCGGCTGTATCGGCGATCCCGGCGACGGCGCCTGGGCGACCCTTTTCAGCGCAGCTTATGGTGCGGTTCTGCTGCCAGGCGAGTGCACCACGCTCAACCCGTTCACGAACGAGATCGGCGAGGTGACCGACACCCTGAACGAAGACAATGTCTCCTGGCGGGTCGGCCTGAACTATGAACCCAATGAGGATGTGCTGCTCTACGCCAATGTCAGCGAGGGCTACAAGGCGGGCAGCTTCCCGACCGTGGGCGGGGTCCTGTCGGTGCAATATGTGCCGGCGACCCAGGAATCCCTGCTGGCCTATGAGGTTGGCACGAAGATCACCTTCCATGACCCGGATGTGCAGCTCAACGGCGCGGTATTCTATTACGACTACACCGACAAGCAGTTCCGCGGGAAAATCCTCGATAGCTTCTTCGGCTCCATCGAGCAGCTCTACAATGTGCCGCAATCGAGTGTGACAGGCGCAGAGGTCAGCTTCCTCGCCGCGCCCATCGATGGTCTCACGCTGAACGGCGCGGTGACCTGGCTCGACTCGGAGGTGGACTCCTCCTTCGACGGCCTCACGCCGATCGCGACGCCGGTGAACCTGCAGGGCGAGAGCTTCGAGTTCACGCCGGAATGGTCGGGCAATTTCGGCTTTGAATATACCAACCCGGTCAGCGCAACGAAGGATTTCTTCTTCGGCGCCGATGTCCGCTATCAGGACGAGACCCATGCCGGATATGGCGGCCTCGATATTTTCGAGATTGATGCCTATACGATCCTCGATGCCTGGATGGGGGTGCGCGCCCGGGACAATCGCTGGTCGGTGCGCCTGTGGGGCCGCAACCTCACCGATGAGTACTATATCACCAATGCCAACTATCTCGGCGAATATGTCTACCGGCTCACCGGCGATCCGGTGACCTATGGCATCGGCTTCTCGATCCGGGGGTAGGGGTGACGCTGGAGACCCGACTTCGCGGACCGCGCGCCCTGGTGGCCAGGCACATGATGCAGAGCCTGGCCGAGGCGGCCCAGCTCTCCTTTCACGGCGAGTGCGATGTGTCGGGCCTCATGGCGCGGCGCGCGGACTGGAAGGCTGCGGGACGGCCGGTCGGTCTGGAAGACTGTCTGGTCGCCGCGCTGGCCCGGGTCATGGCGCGCCATCCCCAGTATAACGGCACGGTCGATGACAATTACCTGAAGGGCTCGCGCGAAGTGCATATTGCGCTGGCCATGCCGGTGAACGGGCTGCTCATGACGCCGGTGCTCAAACATGCGAATGCGAAATCTCTCGACGAGATCTCCGTTGAACGGCGCGAACTGGCGCGCCGCGCCCGGGCGGGCGAGCTGAATGTCTCGGACATGGTGGGCGGCACCGTCACGCTCAGCAATCTCGGCCTTACCGCCGTGCATCATTTCACGCCGATCCTGAACCATGGCCAGGTTGTCCTGCTCGGGGTTGGCAATATCCAGCCGCGCCTTGCCCTTGATGAGACTGGCGCCCTGATTGAACGCCAGATGATGGGCCTGTCGCTGACCGTGGACCACCGTTTCGTGGATGGCGAGCCGGCCGGGCGCCTGCTGGGCGAGATCTGCGACACGCTTAGCGCCCTTGGCGATGCCTGACACACCGCTGCTCGAACGCGTGGTGCGCGAACTTACGTGGCTGGCCGGCGGCACCATGCTGCTGCTCGATTTCACAAGCGGGGATATTGATGCCGATCTCACCCTGCTTGAGCAGATGATCGCGGCACATGATGAGACACCCCGGCTGCGCCTGTGGACCCGGCCGCAATCCCTGGTGACCTCGCCGCGCCTTGCCCGGATGGACGGATTTGCTGCTGCGGCGGCACAGTCTGACGCGCGCGGCTGGCCGGTCGTGGTCCGCCCGAGTGCGGGCCTGACGGTGGCCCATCATGGCAGCGTCCTCAATATCTCGCGTCTCAGCCTCGCACCGGAAAGCGGTGGGCCGTACGAGGCCCTGCTTGTGCTGCTGGAAGGCACATGTGCCCGTCTCGGCCTCACAGCCAATCATGGCGCGGTGCCCGGCGCCTATTGCGATGGCGCGCACAATCTGCGCATCGGCGGGCGGAAGGTGGCCGGGCTCTCGGCGCGCCTCATCACCCGCCAGGGCCGGCGCGGCCTGCTCGCCCATGCCTGCCTGACTGTAGCGGGGGAGGTTGCGCGCGATGTTGCGGCTGTCCGGGACTTTGAACGTGCGCTCGGCCTGCCGGTGGACTATTCAGCCGCGGCTCATTGCAGCCTTGAGAGCTGCCTGTCGAACTGCGAGGCATAGAGGTCGTCGGAGCCAGGCTCTGCCGCAAGCAGCGAGACGCCCTGCTTGCGGTCTTCGCTCGGCGAGATACCGAACTTGTCCTTGTAGCAGCGGCTGAAATGGGAAAAGTCCGAAAAGCCCCAGGTGTAGGCGATCTCCGTCAGCGTCTTGCCCGCCAGTTCCGTTGCATGGATCGCCTTGCGGCATTCCAGCAGCCGGCGATGCTTGATCCAGTTCTTCGCCGTCCAGTCAGTGTCTTCGAACAGATTGTGGATATGACGCACTGACATGTTCAGGTCAGAGGCAATGCGAGAGATCGAGAGCGAGGGATCGGTGAGGTTGCGCAGAATGTGTGAGGTGACGCGCTCCAGGGCGACATTCACCTCGCTGGCCACGCGGGCAGTTTCCGCTGCCCGGTTCAGGGCGCATTCGCTGGCCGAGGACACAAGCTCTAGCAGCACACGCTCCAGGCCGCGATAGGCAAGATCGCTGACGATCTCGCGATGCTGGCACACCGACTGAATGAACCCGTTCAGTACGTTGAGCAGGCTGGGATCGACCGTTACCGCGACACCGGCCAGCAGGTCGGCATTGGGAAACCGGCTGCGCAGCAGCGAGCCGGGCACGATGACATGCGAGGATTCAAACGAGTCGCCGCTGGCGGCCTGAAGCCGCCCGCGATAGGCGTGTTTGGTGTTCACGAAGCCGATCTTGTCGGCGCCGAACACGCGCGTCTGATTGTGCTGGCTGATCGTGACCTGGCTGCCATTGGGAATGTACATCAGGAACCGGTCGGCATAGTCGGCCCGCAGATGCGTCAGCTTGCGCTCGCACCAGTGCGTGCCATTGCCGGCGAAGTTCACGAGCGCGAGCTGTCCCATGCGGATATGGGTGAAGCCCGACGAGATTTCCTCATCGCCGAGATCGTACCCGCACTGGCAAAGACCGAATGTCTCGCTGATGGCATTGGTGAGGGAGTTGACCCGATGTCCCGTCGGAACGTCCCTCAATGACCAGTATTCTCTTATCATTTTCAAGCCTCGTGGCCCGGTTTCCTCCAGCTGCCATTAAACGGCACTTTCCAGCTATCTCAAAGCGGTAACGGGCCGATTGCATTTTTTGCAGCCTCGCCCTGCACCGGTGAACAAGCGCGCGGGCCGGTTAGCTGGCTTTATCCGAATATCGGCGCGCTGGGCATCTGCCGGCCATGACGCGCTCGTCAGGATACTGATCGGCAGGTGGAGGAAAACCGGTTGTCCCAGACCGCAGACACATCTGGTATCGAGGTTCTCAAGCTGCCCCTGCCGCGCGTGATCTTCCGCCGGGCGCAGTCTGTCCCCGATCGCGTGCTGTTCGAGCAGGTCGGCGGCGACACGGTGACCTATGCCGGATTTCTGGAGCAGATCGGCGGTTTTATCGCCACGCTGGAGTCTGAAGGCGTTGCGCGCGATGATCGCGTGGCCGTGATGGTGCCGCAGGGTGTCGAAGCCCATACTGCCTGGCAGGCCATCGCTTGGCTCGGCGCCTGGGATGTGCCGATCAACAATGAGTTTCACGGCGAGATGCTCGCCTATGTGCTGAACAATTCCAAGGCTCGCATTGCGGTAACAATGAGTGAGTTCCTGCCGGCTTTCGTGGCCATCCAGGACCGGCTCGAGCATCTTGAAACGCTGATCATGCTGGACGATCCCGGCAGCGAAGTGCGCACGCACGGGCTGGCGATTGTGCGCCATCGCCCCGGCGGACCCGTCTCTGAAACCGTCGCCCGCGAACCCGAACTTGAGGCGAGCGATGTTGCCACGGTGATCTATACCAGCGGCACAACCGGCCCGTCGAAAGGCGTCGTCGTGCCTTGGGGCGAGTTCTATACCGCCTTCGGCATTTATGGTTGCAGGCGCGATGGCGCGGACGCCATGTACACGCCGTTCCCGATCAATCACCTGTCGGGTAAGGTGCCGGTCTTCCTGATGGCCTGCTTCGCCGGGCGGGCCGTGCTGCGCCGGCGGTTCAGCACCCATGAGTTCTGGTCGGATGTGCGCGAATATGGCTGTACCACAACCATTCTGCTCGGCGGGACCGCGAGTTTCCTGATCAACCAGCCCGCCAGTCCGGATGACCGCAACCATGCCATGCGCAATGTGGTGATGGTGCCGGTGGTAGAGGCCTACAAGGCATTCGAGGCCCGCTTCAATCTGCCGGTGATGACCATTTACGGCATGAGCGAATGTGGCTTCCCCTTTGTCTCACCGCACGAGGGGCTCGCCAATGCCGCCTCCTGCGGGCGCCTGCGCGAGACCTGGCATGTGCGAATCGTTGATGGCGAGGGCAGGGATGTCCCCGTCGGCGAGGCCGGCGAATTGCTTGTGCGCTGCGACACACCGCATTCGGTGCTGCGCGAATATCTCGACAATCCTGAGGCCACGGCGAAGGCACTGAAAGATGGCTGGTTTTACACTCGCGATGCCTTCCGCTGCGACGCGGACGGAAATTATTATTTCGTCGACCGCCTGAAGGATGCCATCCGCCGGCGCGGGGAGAATATCTCCAGTTTTGAGGTCGAAAGCTTCCTCATCCGCTATCCCGGCGTGGCCGAGTGCGCCGCCGTGGCCGTGCCATCGGAAACCGGCGAGGACGAGATCAAGGTCGTCATCACCCAGGCGCCGGATGGGCAGATCGACTTGCAAGATCTCGCCGCTTATTGCGAGCGGGAAATGCCGCGCTTCATGGTGCCGCGATACTTCCAGCTGAAGACCGCGCTGCCCTACACGCCGACCAACAAGGTGCGAAAAGCCATCCTGCGCGAGGAGGGTATGGCCTCCGATGTCTGGGACCGGCTTGCCCATCGCGCCAATCGAAAATCGTCGCCTCAGGGCGCCATTCAGGGAGCTTCCAATGCCCAGTGATCCGAAGAATCCCGTCGTCGACCGAGACGGCGTCCGCGACAGCCTGCCCAAGGGCCGGCTCGACCTGCCCGATCTCGGGATGGACGAAAACATTCTCGACGACCACGCCAAATACACCTCGCGGGACTATGTCGAGCGCGAGTGGCAACAGCTCTGGAGCAAGACCTGGAATCTCGCCGGCCGCGTGTCCGACGTGGCGAAGAAAGGCGACTATTTCACCTTCGATCTCGGCCGCGAGAGTTTCATCATCACGCGCGGCCAGGACGACCAGATCCGCGCTTTCTACAATGTCTGCCAGCATCGCGGCGCGCGCCTTGTAAACAACGAATTCGGGCACGCCAATGCTTTTGTCTGCCCGTTCCACTCCTGGTCCTGGAAGACCGACGGCACGCTGCGTTCGATCACCGATGAGGAAACCTTCCCCGAGGCGGTGATCTGCGACCGGCCGGGCCTTTCCGAAGCGCGGTGTGAGATCTGGGGCGGGTTCGTTTTCATCAACATGGATGAGGATGCCGGCCCGCTGAGCGAGTTTCTCGGCGATATTCGCGGGCCTCTGGATGCCTATCATTTCGAGGACATGATCGTCGCCAAGGATTATTGCGCCGAATGGCCGTTCAACTGGAAGGTCGCGCTGGACGCCTTCATGGAAGGCTATCATGCTCATGCTCGCCACCCGGAACTGGTGCGCATGATCGATGATGTGAACTTCGACTATGATTTCTATGGCGGCGGCAATTCCAGCATGATCATCCCGATGGGTCTGAAGAGCCCGCGCTTTTCAGATCGCTCGGCGCTGACCGATGAGCTGCGCTTCTTCATCGAGGATCTCGGCCTGAAGGCGGAGGATTTTGAGGGCCGCCAACGCGATGTGCGCAAGGGCGTGATCGAGGCCAAGCGCAAATGGGGCGAGGAGAACGGCATCGACATGTCGACCATGTCCGACAGCCAGGTGATCGATGACGGCAATTACAACCTCTTTCCGAACATCACGCTGAACGCCCACCCGGAAGGTCTGCTGATCATGCGTTTCCGCCCGCACGCGACCGATCCGGATGCCTGCTATTATGACGTGATCGTGCTCTCGCACTCGTCTGAAAAGCCGGGCTTCAAGGTCCCGTTCTACATGGCCGTGCCGGAAGGCACGGACCTGTCCGGCAACTCCCCGCGCCCGGCACGTGTGTTCCTGAAGCATGGCGAGGAGGGCATGGGCCTCGTCCTCGACCAGGACGCGGAGTTCCTTCCCACCGTGCAGGCTGGCCTGAAGTCGAAAGGCTTCAAGGGCGTGCGCCTCTGCGACCAGGAAATCCGCCTCAGATATTTCTATGCCGAGTACGACAAGTACATGGAGGCAGGCGAATGAGCAGCAATATCGACCCGACGCGGGAGGAACTCCTGTGGATGTACTCTCATATGGTGCTTTCGCGCCGTTATGAGCGGATGATGGACCGCGTCTATATGGAGGGCAAAACCCCGGTCTTCGACATGGCCAAGGGGCCGGTGCCGGGTGAGATGCATCTCTCCGATGGCCAGGAACCGTGCGCGGTCGGCGTGTGTGTGCATCTCAATGATGATGACTATGCCGTTGGCTCGCACCGCCCGCACCATGTCGCCATCGCCAAGGGGGTCGATCTCGATGCCATGACGGCGGAGATTTTCGGGCGCACCACTGGTCTCAGCCGCGGCCGCGGTGGGCATATGCACCTGTATGACCAGGCGAAGAATTTCGCCTGCTCCGGCATTGTCGGACAGGGCATCGGCATCGGTGTAGGTCATGCGCTGGCGATCAAGATGAAGGGTGGCTCGCAGGTCTCGGTCGCCTGGGTCGGAGAGGGCGGAGCGAACCAGGGTATTTTCCACGAGGCGATGAATCTCGCCGGGCTCTGGAAGCTGCCCTATATCCTCGTCATCGAGGACAATCACTGGTCGGTCTCGGTCTCCAAGGACCGCTCCACCGCCGTGGCGCGCAATTCCGACCGCGCAGCTGGCTATGGCGCCGTGGGCGAATATGTCGACAAGAATGATGTCTGGGGCGTCTATGCCGCCGCCAAACGTGCGGTGGATCGTGCACGGGCCGGCGAAGGACCAACCATCATTGAGATCCAGACCCACCGTCTGGTCGGACACTTTGTCGGCGACCCGGAAGTCTACATCTCCAGGGAACAGAAACAGGCGCTGACAGATCCCATCGTGATCATGCGCGACCGCCTCGTGGCCGAAGGGCACATGACCGAGGGCGATGCTGAGAGAATAGAAGAAGAAGTCGCCCAGCGCCTCGGCGTGGCTGAGGAGTTTGCACGCTCCAGCTCCGAGCCGCAGCCAGCCGACATCCTTGAATCCGCACTGCACTAGGGAGGGTGCAAACATGACACTGACAGCAGACCAACCTGCCACCACCGCGCCCGCCCGCAAGGTGGTGATGAACCGGGCCATCCGCGAAGCCCTTGACTGGGAGCTGGCCAACGATCCCGCCGTCTTCCTGATGGGCGAGGATCTCGGCAAGTTTGGCGGGGTTTACGGCACCGCCACGGGCTTTTTCGACAAATATGGCGAGGACCGCGTGCGCGATACGCCAATCTCCGAGGCCGGCTTCATGGCCGCCGCCGCCGGTGCGGCCATGTCGGGCATGAAACCCATCGTGGAGCTGATGTTCATCGACTTCATGGGGGTCTGCCTCGACCCGATCTACAATTTCATCGCCAAACACGCCGTCCACACGGGCGGGAAACAGGACATGCCGGTCCTCATCATGGCCGGCATTGGTGGGGGCTATTGCGATGCGAGCCAACATTCGCAGACGCTGTTCGCCACATTCGCTCACCTCCCGGGCCTGAAAGTGGTTGCCCCCACCACCGCTTATGACGCGCGCGGCACACTGCACGCAGCCATGCGTGACCCTGGCCCGGTGCTCTATCTGATGCACAAGGAGCTGCTGGGCCTCGGCCTCTGGGGCACCATGCCTGAGGCCAGTTCCAATGTGTCCGACGCCTATTTTGAGGTGCCGCTCGGCAAGGCCTTTGTCCGGCGCGAGGGGACCGACATCACTCTGGTGGGGCTCGCCTCCATGACACATGTCGCCTCGCGCGTAGCAAAGACCCTTGAGGGCGAGGGCTACAGCGCAGAGGTGATCGACCTTTGCAGTGTCGTCCCGCTCGACCGCAAGACGGTGATCGACTCGGTGCGCAAGACCAAACGCCTCGTTGTCATCGACGAGGATTACCGCACCTGCGGGGTCGCCGGCGAGGTGATCGCCTCGGTGGTCGAGGAAATCGGCACAGAGCTGATCGCGCCGCCCCAGCGCGTGGCCTTCCTCGACACACCCATCCCCTTTGCCCGCCCGCTCGAAAAATTCGCCCGCCCGGACGAAGATAAGCTTCTGAAGGCCGCCATGAGGACACTGAAACACGCATGACCGACATTATCATTGCCGCTGATGCCTGGGATGAGGACATCGAAGGTTCGCTGCTTACCTGGATCTATCCTGATGGCGCCGAAGTGAAGGCCGGCGACGTGATCGCCGAGATCACGGTTGAAAAGCTGCAGGTGGACATCACCGCGCCGGGGGATGGCGTGCTCAGCCATGCCATCAATGAGGGCGACCTTGTCTCCAAGGGCGGAAAGATCGGCGCGCTGGCGTGACGGATGGGTCTGCGCCCGGCCGCGGCGGAGCACTGGCCGGGCTGCGCATTCTCGATTTTTCCTGGTCGGTGCCGGGGCCGTTCGCCTCGAAGATGCTGATGGACCTCGGCGCGGAGGTTCTGGCCGTGGACATTGCCGGGCGGCCGGAAATCTTCCGGTCCTGGCCGCCGATGAAGGACGGAGAGTCGTGCGCCTGGCGGGAGATCAATACCGGCAAGGCTCGCACGGTCTGGGATCGCGATGATCCGGACGATCTGGAGCGTCTGCGCCATGAGGCGGACACGGCCGACATCCTGATCGAGCAGTTCCGGCCCGGCGCAATGGCGGGCATGGGGCTTGGTTATGAAGCGCTCAGCGCGCGCAATCCGGCGCTGATCTATTGCTCGATCACCGGCTACGGCCAGTCCGGCCCGATGCGCCAGCGGGCCGGACATGACAATAATTATCTCGCCCTTGCCGGTGTCGCGGCGGGGCTGACGAGTCTGGGAGGGCATCCGGCGCTTTCGGCCTTGCCCTGGGCCGATATTGTCGGTGGGTCGCTGCAGGCGGTGATGGAGATTCAGACCGCGCTCATCGACCGGGCCAGGACGGGGCAGGGCGCGCATCTCGACGTGGCCATGGCGCCCTTCATGCGGAGGTTGAATGTCCTCTGCCGCCCGGTCGCCGAACAGCTCTCGCGCGATCCGGACTATGGCGCGACCATGCTCGATGGCGGCAGTTTCTATGGCTACTACCGGACCTCGGACGGACGGTATCTGACCGTCGGCGGTCTTGAGCCGAAATTCGTCGCCGGCCTGATGGATGCGCTGGATCGCGCCGATCTGACCAGCCTGGCATTGTCGTCTGAGCCCGAGGACCATAAAGCCGTTCAGAAGGCGCTTGCAGACATCATTGGCGCGAAGCCGTTTGTGCACTGGCGGGCCTTCTTCCAGGGCAGGGATCTGTGCGTCGAACCTGTCCTGACCGCGCTGGAAGCCGAGGATATCAGCTTCTGACACCGCCGGGCATCATGTCGATGCCCGGTGTGCCGCACGCCGCGCCTTGATGTTGGCAACGAGCTGCTGGTGGATGGGCCTTGTGATCTGATACTGGAAGAAGAAGATCACCGTGACGATCACCATGAGCGAGGCAATCGGGGCATAGATCAGCCCGAGTTGCCAAACCGTGGCTGGATCAACGCTGCCATATTCGGCCTTCTCCGGGAACTGGATCAGGTCGAGCGCTGCGCCGCCCAGCATGATGCCGATGGCGCCGGCGGCCTTGCCGGAGAAGGACCGTGCGGCGAACAGCGAGCCCTCGCGCCGGCGATCCGTGATGTCTTCATACTCGTCGGCAATGTCGGCGAACATGGAGTTCAGCGTCGAGATGATGAACATGCCCACCACACCGACCAGAAAATAGTTCGTGGCCACCAGGATGGGGATCAACGGCGAACCGTTCTCCGGGAATATGCCGGGAAAGAACAGGCGCCCGCAGATGACCATGTTGAAATTGAGGAACGGGATCGCTGTCAGCAGCCCTACCAGCGGAAAGGCCACCATCGCCCCGGCCAGGCTCGCCAGCGACATCTTGCTGATTAGTTCGGTGGGCAGACCCCAGAAATGCACGGAGATGAAGGCGCTGAGACTGCGCTCGATATTCACAAAGAGCAGATAGAAGAAGAGTCCGATCACGATCGCCCGGAAGGATGGGCTGCGGAACAGGCTGGCGAACTCCTTGAAGAAGCCGAAGAGGCCATCTGCTCCCGGCGCCGAGCTGGTGCGCAGGAACGGGATCTCGCTCCAGGTGCCGACCACGCAGACCACCATGGCGATGAACATGCCAAGCCCGCAGAACAGGCCGAGATAGAAGTATCCCTCCGGGTTCAGAATGCCGGGATTGAAGACCTCGGTGGTCGGGAAGAACAGCTCATAGGCGGCAAAGGTGATCAGCGCGCCGGAAGCGATCCGGAAAAGCGTGCTGATTGTGAACAGTGTGGTGCGCTGTTCATAATCGTGCGCCATTTCCGCGCCCAGGGCCAGGTGGGGGATGTCGTAGAAGGTGATGGAGATCCGCGCGAAGACGGCAAAACAGGCAAGCCAGGTGAAAAGCTGGATCTGCGACAGCCCTGTGGGCGGATTGAACAGGAAGAAGAAGGAAATGGCGAGCGGAATCGCAGAGCCGGCAATCAGCGGATGGCGCCGGCCCCATTTGGTCTGGAACCGGTCTGAGAACTGGCCGACCAGCGGATCTGAAATCGCATCCGACAGCACCGAAATGGCCAGCGCCAGGCCGGCCAGCGAGCCCGAAAGCCCCAGCACCTGCTGGTAGAAGAAGAGCAGGAAGGTGCCATATGCCGTGCTCTTGATACCTTCGGCGATATTGCCGAAACCAAAGGCGACCATGGTCGGCATGGACAGGCGGCGGTCTTCAGACATACCGCGCCTCCGCCAATGGATATTGCTGATCCTGATCCGCGCTCGGCAGGACGAGATCCTCGCCGAGCGGCAAGCGCGCCAAGGGCGAGCGAGCGGCGAATGATGCAATCATCCGAATGAATTGTACGATCACGAGCGGCCTGGTTCCTTCCCCTGCGGCAGTTAGCTCGCCGCTTTATTTTCTTATGGAACCAGTCCTAGGCGAGGGGGTGGGGGACCCTTTGTCAAAAATCTTCCATTTCCGGAGATTTCCACTCGGTCAAATAGTCTCGATTTCCGGGATCTGGGCGAGGATGGCGAGCTGATCCATGTCCCGCACGGCCCATGTGCCATGCAGCTTGGAGATGAGGTTTCGCTTTTTCAGCGAGGAGATTTCCTTCTGCACCGTCTGGCGTGTCAGGCCGAGAAAGCTTGAAAGCTCGGAAATCGTGATCGGCACATCTACCTCTCTATAAGTGCCGAGCTGGGGTGTCTCACTAATCATGGCCAGATTGTAGATGACGAGCGCAACGCGCTGAGCCACTCCCGCCTGGTTCCGCATCTCGCGATTGGAAAGAACGGAGCTGAGGGCAATCGCTGTCTTCCGGCACAGGGTTTCCGGAATGGAGGGGTAGAGCACAATGAGCTCGTCGAAATCGGTAGAGCTGAGAAACCCGACGCGTGCATCCCTTGCCGATATCGCGGTGTAGAGATAGGGTCGGCGCGCGATCATGGCGGTGTCGCCGAAGCAATGGCCGCGCGCATAGATCGCGAGCAAGGCACGTTCGCCATCGGGCTGTTCGGCCAGAAGTTTGACGTGGCCGGAATGAACCCGGCACATTCCCGTGCAGGGATCGCCGGCCCGGTGGATGAGTTTGCCGGGACCGTAATCGCGATATTCCAGCCGTTTCTCGATGGCCTGCCGGGCGTCCTTCGGAAGTTCCGCGATCCAGTTCTGCTTGCTTGCCAGCCGCATTTCGATCTCCTGAACGCAGCCTGCATCCGACTCCCGTCACTGGCAATCCTCGGCGCTGCTTTGAGGCGGATCCGGCCTTTGCAGTGAAGGCATGTCTTCCTGTCATTTGCAGGAGAAATCCGTGATTTCCCCCTTTGTACGGCGCCTTGTGAATATTGACCATTTGGTCATATTCTGCCACATATTGGACAGACGGGTGCAGCCGGTCTTGGCTGAGCGCTATCAGCCCAGGGTCTGCTCAACGCGCCATACGGGACGTGCCTTCGGAGCCTGGTACAGGAGCTGGCCTGCCATGAAACTCTTCATCCTGGGCGGAACGGGCAATACGGGCCGGCGGCTCATTGCCATGGCGCTGGCCTGTGGACATGCGGTGACGGCCTATGTGCGCAGCCGGGAGAAGCTGCTTTCCGTGCTGGGCGAATTCCCCGAAGGCCTGGACGTGATCGAGGGCGACATTGCCGATAGCGAGCCCCTCATCGCTGCGATGCGCGGACATGACTGCGTGATCAATTCGGCTGGCAATGCCCAGGATGGCGCGCGCTACCTACCGCTCGTTGACGCTGTTGTCTCGGCGGCCGAGGAGGCATTGCCTGCGGGAGGGCGTTTCTGGCTGTTCGGCGGCGCGGCCGTGCTCGATGTGCCGGGCACCGACCACACAATGCTGCGTTTCAGGCAGGTGCCCAAAGTCTTCCAGGCCCACGCGACCAATCTCGCCCGGGTGGCACGCACCGGTCTCGACTGGTCCATGCTGTGCCCCGGACCCATGGTGGAGGCCGCAGGCGGCATGCCTCATGATGGCTTGCGTCTGAGCAAGAACACCTGGCCGGTCGAGCGGCCGGGTTTCACCAAATTCCTGCCCGGCCCGGCGCTGTTGGTGGCCTTCATGCAGAAGATGCCGGAGCTGACCATCACCTATGAAGACGCCGCCAAAGTGATCCTCGATCACCTTGAGCCGGGCGGTCCGTATTCCTGCGCGCGCGTTGGTGTCGCCTTGCCAAGGGGACTGAAGCTCAACAAGCAGGAAGTGATGCGCCCACCATCGGTCTGACCTGCAGCTCTTGCGGGAGGTTTTGGAATGACCGTATCAGGAGACTCGGTGGCTCTTCCAGACAGCCTCGATATAGCAGTGTGAAGCGCTCATGACGCAGTTGAACCCCGACAAGCCGGCGATCCGGACCCCGCGTGCCCTGCGCACGCGGTCAGCCATCATCGAAGCGGGTCGGAAGCTCTTCAGCGAAAAGCCCATCGATGCAGTGCCCATTGATGAGATCGTGCAGGCTGCCGGGGTCGCCAAGGGCAGCTTCTACAACCACTTCACCGACCGCGATGCCCTGGTACATGCCATTTCCCAGGATGTCCGCAACACGCTTGAGGCCGCCATCGCGGTGCGCAACGCGGATGTGACGGATCCGGCGCTGCGTGTCGTTCGCGCGGTCACCACTTATTTCCGGTTTGCCCTGGACCATGCCCATGAGGCCGGGTTCCTTGTTCGCTTCTATAGTGGGGGCACCAGGCTTCCCACGCCGTACAATCAGGGCCTTGTGGACGATATCACCCTGGGCCTGCACGAGGGTCGTTTTGCGATTTCGACTGTTCAGTCCGGCGTTCTCTATGTGCTCGGCGTCGCACAAACCACGCTTGAGGCCATCCTCAAGGACGGTCAGCTTGAGCCCGCGCTCAGCCTGTCCCAGCAGATGTGCACGCTGCTGTTGCGAGGCCTCGGCGTGGATGACAGGGATGCCGCGCGGCTGGCCGCCCAGACTACCGATGAGATCATGCGCAAGGGCCTCGCCGATCAGGGCTTCTGACCTTAGTGGTCGGCCTGCGTTGCTGGCTCCCCGAAGTGATCGGCCAGTTGCTCGCCGGTATAGCCATGGGTCATGGCATCCGGATCGAGCGGCAGCATGGTGGCTTCCCACTCGGCATACTCGCGCACCATGCGTTCGAACCGCTCAGGGTCGCGCAGCTTCAGATTGGCGCGTTCGAGCGGGTCGTCGACAACGTTGAAGAGAAAGGTGTTTTCCATGATCTTCAGATACTTCCAGTCCCCGTCGCGATAGGCCTGTTGGTCACGGTATAGGTATCGGAAGAAGAGCTGGCGCGGGACGGGGGCACCGCCGGCGATTGCCTGCGTGAGATCCATACCGTCGCTGGGATAGGCGGGATCCGGCTCGGCGCCGGCCGCGGCGAGCAGCGTCGGGACAAAATCCATGGTGATGCAGACCTGGTCGGAGACAGATCCTGCCGGCGCCACGCTCGGCCAGCGCACAATCGCCGGCACGCGCAGGCCGCCCTCGAGCAGTTCGGTCTTCTTGCCGGTGAACGGCCAGGTCTCCGAGAAGCGCTCGCCGCCATTGTCGGAGGTGAAGACGACAATCGTGTCCTCTGCAATGCCATGCGAGCGGAGCCTCTCCATCACGCGGCCGACCTCCTTGTCCAGGGCCGTGACCATCTCGGCATAGGTCTCCATCGATCCGCCGTCGAAATGAGTGATCGCCATGGGGTGACCATTGGCGAGGCGCTCGGACTCGGCCTGGTCATTCGGTCCCTCCCACGGCCAGTGCGGGGCGGTGAAGTGCAAGCTGATGAAGAAGGGCCGACCGGCGCCGTGCATATGGGTGATCATTTCGGCGCATTTCTCGCCGAGAAGTTCGGTTGCATAGCCTGTGGTCTCGACAGGAACCTCGCCGTCCCAGAGATCGGGCCGGCCGAAGAAGGCATCATGAGTGAAATAGTCTACCGAGCCCTCGCGGAAGCCCCAGAAATGATCGTAACCGCTTTTCATCGGCCCATAGTCGGGCAGGCGGCCGAGGTGCCATTTGCCGATCAGGGCGGTCTGGTAGCCCGAGGCGCGAAGAAGGCTCGGCAGGGTCGGCACCTCCGGCGGCAGGCCGATATGCCGGCGCCCTGACAGCGGTTCTTCCAGACCCACCGGAAAGCGGTACTGGTATTGTCCGGTCATCAGCGCTGTGCGGGTTGCCGAACAGACCGAGGAGTTGGCATAGGCCTGAACGAATTTCACGCCCTCATCGGCCAGGGCGTCGATATTGGGCGTCTGGTATTCGCGCCGGCCATAGGAGGACAGGTCCGCATAGCCGAGATCGTCGGCCATGATGAAAATGATGTTGGGCTGGCGTTTGGGGGTCGCGCGCGCGGCGGGGGTTGCACAGGCAGACAGCGCCAAGGCGGCGCCCAATTGCAATACGGTGCGTCTTGAAGACCCTTGATCAGGCACTGATTTATCCTCCGGTGATGTGTGGTTCGCCTAGGCGCTGACTTGCTCGGCACCGATCGCAATCTGGTCGGTCCAGGCGGAGAGCAGTTTCTCCGGCGTGCCGGTGCCGAAGACATATCGATCCGGGCGGACCAGCACGGCCTCGGCCTGATGGCGGGTGAGCCAGTCCTTCAGAGCTGCCGCAAACTCCGACAGCCGGCCATCCTCCAGCGAAATCGCGGCAACACCTTCGACTTCCGGCGGGGCAGAGCGTGCGATCAGCCAGGCGCCCGGCCCGAGTACATCGTCGAGCCGCGAATGGCCCGACAAGCCAGGAAGCTGCGGGAAATAGCTGCCCGCTGCGGGACTGCCGTCGAGTTTGATACCGCTCTGAAGGCTCGGAGCCTCCATGCGTCCGTCCGGGGACTGGCCGGCTGCGCGCGCGGCCAGCATCTGCTCGTCGCGAATGGCGGCGGCGACGGGATCGGTAATGCAGACAGTCTTTCCCATCATCATGGCCATGCCGATCATGGTGCGCACATGCGGTTCGCGCTCGCCCTGGTACGCATCGAGCAGGCTGTCAGCGGCTTGCCCGGAGGCGATCATGCCCAGCTTCCAGCCAAGATTGGCCGCATCGCGCGCCCCGGCGCACAGGCCCTGTCCCGCGAAGGGCGGGGTCTGGTGAGCGGCGTCCCCGGCCAGCAGGACACGACCCTTGCGCCAGGCTTTGGCCACGCGGGCATTGAACCTGTAGACGGCCTTACGCTCGAGTGTGACCGCGCCCTTCACATTCCAGGGCTCAAGCAGTCTCTCGATGAACTCGTCCTCCAGTACCTGCTCGGTTGTTTCGTCCGGACGGATCATGAATTCCCAGCGGTGTCTGCCTTCGCCCATCAGGACACATGTCGTCGGCCGGGCCGGGTCACAGATCTGAAGATTGACCTTCGGCAGGCGTTCATAGTCATGCACGATGGCATCGATCACCAGCCAGGGCTCGTCGAATTCGAGATCGTCCATCCCGATCCCGGCGGCCGTGCGCACAGGGCTGCGCGTGCCATCAGCGCCCACCAAATAACGCGCGGTGAGTACTTGCGGGCCGTCCGCGGTTTCGAAGCTCGCCACCACATGGTCGCCTTGCTCCTCATAGCCGATAAAGGCCCAGCGCGATTTCAGGTCGAGACGGGCCTGGCTCGCCAACTTATCGCGCAGGGCACGCTCCAGTGACGGCTGGTGGATCATGTTGGCGCCCGGCCAGCCACCGGGGCCGATCTGATCGGAACCCTCGAAGCGGAGCAGGATCTGTCCGTCCGCTGTCAGGAAATCATACCGCTGGGTACACCGGCTGGTCGCAGCGATCGGGTCCGCCGTGCCGACCGACTGGAAGATCCGCATCACTTCATGGTCGATATGGGCCGCGCGGGGCAGGGGATAGATATCGGCTTCCTTCTCGCAGACTATGGCCGAGGCGCCATACTGTCCGGCAATCAGGGCGAGGGTGGCGCCGGTCGGGCCGCCACCAATGATCAGGACATCGCAATCCAGGTCTGCCATGGCTCAGTCCTCTGCCACCATGGTTCCCTCGATGTGCCCGAGCCCGCCAATCTCGCAGCGAACGATATCGCCCGGTTTCAGGAATTGTCGCGGATCCATCGCCGCGCCGACCCCGCCGGGTGTGCCGGTGAAAATAAGGTCGCCGGGTTCCAGGGTCATCGCACCGGACAGATGCTCGATCTGTTGCCAGAGATCGAAGACGAGATGTCGCGTGTTCGAGCCCTGGCGCAGCTCTCCGTTCACCGAGCAGGAGATATCTAGATCGTGCGGGTCGGCGATCTCATCGGCGGTGGTAATCCATGGGCCGATGGGGGCATGGGTGTCGAAGCTCTTGCCGAGGCTCCATTGCGGGCCGGCATGCTGCCACATCCGCTCGGTCACATCATTGCCGACGCAATAGCCGAAGACATGCTCATGGGCCTTGTCGGCAGGGATGTATTTGCCGCCCTTCCCGATCACGGCGACCAGTTCGACCTCATAGTCCACATAGGGCGCATTACGCGCGATCAGGATCGGGTCATACGGGCCGTTGATGCTGGTCTGGGCCTTGGTAAACCAGACCTGCCGTGCCGGGGGCTCCATCTTCGATTCCGCGATATGGTCGGCATAGTTCAGGCCAATCGCCCAGATCTTGCCGGGACGGGCGACCGGGGCATGAAGGGTGATGGATGAGAGCGGCGAGCCGCTGCTTGCTTTCGCGGCCACGTCTTCCAGGGCGCTGCGCCGGCTCGGCCAGGTGGCGATCAGCTCCATCATCGTGCCATCAAAGCCGGCATCGACAATCGTGTCGCCGAGGACGATCCCCACACGGGGGCTGCCCTCGCCAGTTTCGGAATAGCTTGCGAGTTTCATGAGTTATGTCTCCTGGGGCGTCGGGACGCGGTCTATTCCGAAGAGCCCGCCAGCATCGGGTGCGGCGTGCCCCACTGGACGGCAAGCAGACTTTCAAACGGCATCTTGTTGGGCGGGTCCTCGGCGGTGAAGAGGTCCCCGTCGGTCCAGTGTTCCAGTTCATGGCCCCACGGGTCGTTCCAGTAGTCGAAGATCTGGCTGCCCATGATGTGGCGGCCAACGCCCCAGGCGGCATCGCGCTTCTTCGATTTCAGATAGGCGTGGCCGAGCATGAGATCGTCCAGATTGGCGACCTCAAAGGCCGCATGCATGAAGCGCGGCGCATCGGGCACCTGCGCGAGGAACAGTGTGTGGTGGTCGGTCGGCTGGTCGCCACGGTCGCAGCGCATGAAGGCGCCCATCGCCGCACCGGGAGCCATTTCAATTTCGTCGGAGGTCAGGAAGCCGAACCGTTCCTTGTACCAGGCCTCCGAGGTGCGAAAATCCGTGACGCCCAGAACGCAGTGGCCGAGCCTTTGGACATGGGAGGGGCCTTTTTCGAGACGCACTGTTTCGCGCAGGCGTGGACGGTCCTGCCAGCTGTTGCGTGGAGTTTCGGGCTCAGAGGCATCGGATGAGGCCTCTGCTTGGCCGGCCACGATTTCGACGAGGAAGCCGTCTGGATCGGTGAGCCGAACCACCTTGCCGCCGCCGGGTGTGTCGAGATCCTCGACCGGCACGTCTTCATGGCCGGCCAGAGCTTCGAGATCGGCGAGGCTTGCAGCTCTCAGGCCGAGCGCCCTGAAGGCCGGCTCGCCCGGCTCCGTGCCATGCAGGAAAGGTCGACCGTCCCGACCGCGTCCATAGAGTCTGCCGCCCTCTTCGGAACAGGAAAGGCCGAAGTCCTGGAGAAAGGCGCGCATCTCGGCAAGGTCCGGCGCGGAAAAGCGGACATGGGCAATATCCTCGATCTTGATGACCGGCATCGCTTTGGCCTCCCATTGAGTCTTTTGGTTATCGCTCTCTGAAAGTGACTATATAGTCAAATTCAGGTCAAGTCCAATCTGAAACAGCTGTGTCCGATCCGGGGGATATCAGAGATCACGTTTCAAACAGGCTTGGCGCAATTGCCTGTTTCCAAATGCAAATGGCCCTCGCGCCGGCATGGGTGCGAGGGCCATCGGGTTTCAAATACGTGTCAGTTCAGGCCGGCTCGGCCGTGCTTTCCCGGATTCCAACTTCCAGGAGCCGTGCGAAGAGCTGACCGGAATGCATGTCGCGCTCGCCGAACCAGGCTTGCGGTTTCGGGCGGACATAGGAAATCTTGACCATGTTCAGGCTTTCCACCGGGATCCGTTTGATCTTCTCCGGATCGGCGCCGAACATGCGGGCGAACAGGTCTGGCCCGAGATCCTCCGAGCCGACATATTTGTGGTAGGCGTCAGCGTCGCGGAAGAAGAAGTCGACTGTGACCCAGAACGGGCCGGCATTCTTCGTGCGCACGTGTCGGCAGATTTCCTTGATCTTAGGCATGGGTGGTTTCCCGTGTGTCGGATGTTTTCATGTCGGTCCATTCCGTGCGCACCAGTTCCAGACCGTCCGTTGTCTGAACGGCATGGTTGAGAACGAACTCGAACACCTGTCCGCGCGGAACCTCAGCAGGCGTGAACGGGAAAGCATAGCTCGGCAGTTCCATTTGCGGACGCAGCGGCATGTGAAAGAATATGGGGTTCACGGACTTTGCCATGCGATTGGCCAGGTCCTGCGTCGGCGCAGTGATCACAAGCATCACTCCAACATCGAGCGGTGGCGGCGTGTCCTTGGGTACGGGGCGTCCGGAAGTCCCGTTCCAGCCATAGATCCGTAGCGAGACATCGAAATCGGTCGTCTCTTCGGCGAAGAGGCGTGATATCCGGTCGGTCAGGACGCTGTACATCTGATCGTGGAAGTGATCGAGATTGGCCAGCACGTCAGGGTCCTCGATGCCGATCACCATGATCGACTGGAAGGGTCCGCCCCGCGCGCCTTCAAGCTTCATCGTATAAGGCTGGGGCTCCCATTTCGAGCCGGTCACGCGTGTGATGCGATCGGTGATCTGGGTGTACCGGCTCTCGAAGGCATCCAGGATGCCGCCCGGCTCGATCAGCCGGATCGGATCGGTGGTCTCATAGAGCATATGCGCGGACACCGATTCCGGAGAGGCGACGTTCTCCGGGTCCAGCGGATCGATGTCGAAGGCCTCACGGCCTACACGCATAAGCACGCCACCACGCCGCATATACTCTGTGCACTGACCGCCGCATTCGGCGATCTTGGCAGCATGCCAAGCCTGGCCTGCGCCGGCGCCGTGCATGATCGCGATCGCGGACAGAACGGCGGCATCGGAGGTGCGCCCGCCGAGCACGATATCAGCCCCGGCCTCGACAGCCTTGATATAAGGCTCAGGCCCCATCAGTGCGACGATATGGTCGCAAGAGTCGATGACCTCATCGGAGAGATCGCCCATGGGCGCGAGCGGCAGGATCTTGCCGTCGCTGTTCTTCTGCTTCAGCGTCGCCGCGTTCTGCTCTGAATACAAGCAGGCGATCTTGGGCTGAATGCCAAGCTCCCGGGCGACTTCTATGGCAATATCGCGAGCCCAGTCGACGCCCTGATCCGTCCCGCTGGTCGCACATGTGCCCACCAGGATCGGGATGCCCGCACTGTAGGCTTCGGACACCAACACCAGCAGGTCGTGCTTGATCGCTTCTCGGTTCATCTTCGAGACGCCGCGGGCGAGATAGTAGGGCCCGCTATCGGTCGATCCGGAATCGACGGCGATGGCGACGGCGCCAGCGGCGATCCCATTCTTGATATGCTCACGCTGGATCCCGGCGCCGAGCATGCCGGTCGGCACGATGACGATCACTTCCTTGTCCAGGGGGGTGTAGTCCTTCATCTCAATTCTCTCTTCCGCGACCCGGCCGGCGGGCTACCGGGTGTCGCCTGACCAAAAAAGGAGGCCGGGAGTGGTTTGCTGAAAGATCGCACACAATCAGCCCATCTCCCGGCCCCGCTATGTGGAAGACAACATCTCAAGCATGCGTCTTCGGGAGGAAATGTTCGTCACAGCGTGGCTCAATTCTCGCGGGATACAGGCAGGCGCATGGGATAGCGGTGGCGTGTCTTGCCGATCTCATTGCCCTTCCTCCCCGGAAGTATGTTCTTGCCGGTCGCTGTTTCGACCCAGGGCAATGATACAAAGAAGACCGGCCAACGGGGGTGGCAACAATTTTACATTCCGCCGAAAAAAGATCCGGTGCGGGGCAAGACGGCCTATAGTCGCCTTGGAGGAAAACGAGAACAGGGAGGCAATAAATGCGTATAGCAGGCCGTTTGAACTGGATCGCTGAACTACCCCGCGAGGCGCGCGCCGCAATCAGGGAACGATTTGCCTATCGCGACCTGAAATCTGGCGAAGTACTCGGTGAGCCCGGTCAACCTTGTGAGGGAATATACCAGGTCCAGTCCGGCTATGTGAAACTTCTGGGCGACCAGCCGGATGGTGAAAGGTCCCTGCTCGCCATCTACATTCCCGGCAACTGCTTTTGCGAGTCGCCGGTCATTGCTGGCCGGCCCCATCACCACACTCATACCGCTGCGGGGGAGACCCGGATCGGAATCCTCAGAAAGACGGATTTCGATGAGCTGTGCAAGCTTCACCCGGCTATTTCCGAGGCCCTTTGCCGAAAGCTCGCCGCGACGCTCAGTTCACTGATTTCCTATCGCGAGACCCAGAACCAGACGACTGTCGGTCAGCGGGTCGCGCTTATCCTGCACAATCTGGCGGAAGTCAGTCAGACGCCGCGCCATGGGGATTATAAGGAAATCGACGTGCCGATCACAATCTCGGAAATGTCGACCTTCCTGGGCCTGACGCGCCAGACCATCCAGAAGGAAATCTCGCAGCTGAAGAAGCGGAACCTGATCGAGAAGCTGCCGGGGAACTGGGCTGTTCGGGAGATGAAAACGCTCGCCGATCTCAGCCAGGCGAGCGAGCGTCAGCTGGCCTATTCCGAATAGGCCGGCTCAACTCCAGTAGAGCCGCTCGGGATTGTCGACGAGGATTTTCCGGCGCGCCTGGGCATCGGGAACCCAGCGCGCCAGCATGTCGAACAGGTCGGCGCCATTGGGCGTAATGCCGTTCTTCATTGCGATGGGATGTGGCCAGTCCGAGCCCCAGATCGTGCGGTCTGGCGCGGCCTGCCAGAAGATGGAGGCCAGCATATCCAGGTCCGGATAGTCCGGCGGGCCGGCCGCCGAGGAGAGGTAGACACCCGACAGTTTCACATAGTGTTTGCCGGTGTCGAGCATGCGCAGGATCATTTGCGCGGTGGCGCTTGCCGGTCCGGCCGGCTGGGGCGACCAGCCGAAATGATCGACAATAATCGGGCAGGCCGCTTCCAGGAAAACCTGTTGCCAGTCGAGCAAAACCTCGTCATCGCGCTTGCCAACAATGTTGATCGACCAATTGCGGTCTGCGGCGCGACGGCTGAGCGAGCTGAATTCCTCCGTGCTCGGAACCCGTCCCTTGCCGAAATAGATCCGTATGCCGCGCACACCTGCCGCATGCAGACGGTCAAGCTCACTTTCAGTCACTTCCGGATAGAGGATTGCAACGCCGCGCATCCTGTCGGTGCCTTCGCGGGCGAGTGCGTCGAGCAGGCAGGCCGGATCGTTTTCGTAGTTCGAAGAGGCCACGAAGACTGAACGTGACAGACCAAGGCGCTGCTTGAAAAGGCGGTAGTCCTCGACCGTGGCCTGTGGAACCTGAGCCTGTCCCGGGCGGCGGAAGCGCGCATCGAAGATGTGATGATGGCAGTCAATGGCGCCGGCCGGTGCCGGCGTCTTGGGCGGCTGGTCGCCGCTTGAATAAGGTGCGGTGAGGGCCATGCCATGCACCAGGCCAGTTGCACCCAGCACTCCGGATTCTTGCTCTGTGGCCGACATGGCAAACTCCCCAATATACAACACTGCGCCCATGCGCCCCTTGCTGGGAGACCTGCGCAAACACGGTAGGTGATCCAGGCGCACACGGAGTGTGCCCGCCTGGATCTTCCGATCAGAACGTCATGTCGATCGTGACGCCCGCCTGCCGCGGCGGGGCATACTGAGCGAACAGGCCGCCGGCCGTTTCGGCCTGGTGGGTCCGGGTGGTCTCATCGGTCAGATTGTTGACCCAGAACCGAACCGACAGATTGTCGCTTGGCACATAGGAGATGACCGCATCCATCAGGGTGCGTCCTTCCCGGTACTCGATGAATGTGTTCGTGGAATCCTCGAACACTTCGCTTTCATAATTCCCGCCGATGCGGAAATTCAGATAGCCCCAGTCGTATTGCGGGGTCTCGTAGCTGACACCGAAGACGATCTTATGCTCCGGCGTCGTCTGCAGCATGTTGCCGCTGGAGTCGTTCACGCTACGGCTGCCGTCGGCATTGATCTGCGTCGTCTCGACGAAGCTGCCATAGATGGCGTCGAGATACGCATAGGACAGGTCCAGTCCCAGGCCATTGTCCAGTACAAGATTGGACTCCAGCTCCAAGCCCTTGATCTCTGCATCCGCGGTGTCGATGACGACAGCCGTTGTTCCAACCGGGCCGGTGAGATCCGGCACGGTCGAGATCTGCTGAAGGTTGGAATAATCCAGGAAGAACACCGCACCGTTCAGGATCAGCTGGCCATCGAGCCATGTGCTTTTCAAGCCCAGTTCATAATTGGTGGCTTCTTCCGGTTCGGTCGCCAGTTGCGCCGTGGCAGCGGGAGCCTGCTCCTGGAATGCGCCGGACTTGAAGCCTGTGGAAACGCTGCCATAGGCAAACACCTGATCGGTGAGTTGATAGTCTGCGCCAACTCGCCAGGTAAACTTGTTCTCGTCGGTTGTTCCAGGGCTGCCGACTGTTGAGTAGTCGATCACCGGCGCGCTCTCATCGCCGACGAGATGCGTGATCTCGTATTCCTTCTGCTCATTGGTGAAACGGCCACCGACAAAGACGTGCGCGCGGGGCAGGAACTCATAGGAAACTTCGCCAAACAGGGCCGCATGTTCGGTGGTGTTGTCGCCGATGAAGCGGTTGAGCGAAGTATCGACCACGGCGGTTTCCGATTCCCGCTCGCGATGGGTTTCCTCTTTCAGCAGATAGAGGCCGGTGACCCAGGAGAAGGCAGAGTCCGTGGAAGAGGTCAGTCGGAACTCACCAGAATAGGCCTCGGATTCTTCTTCCATCAGCACCTGGATTGCCGGAACGGGGATGCCGTTCATGGCATTGCCGGCTGGCGTGGTACCGTCGAAGTCCTCTGACGAAGAAAAGCTCAGGTCGCGATAGCCGATCAGGGCGGTGAAATCGGCGAAAGAAAAGAGCGGCGCATTGTATTCGATGCGTGCGCCGCCGGTTTCACGCCGAATGAAGCCGGGACGGTCTGGATTGGCGCCTCTCGGATTGTCGACATCCTCATAATTGAACGGGGTAAGGTTGAAGCGAGACCCGCCAGCCGTGTCGTCTTCGGTGCGGTCGACCGAGATCAAGAGGTCGCTGTCATTGGCAAAGTTGAACATGACGCTGGCCCGGCCGCTGATGCGTTCCTCGTCATCAAGCGGACCGCCTGTGTTCAGATTGGTCCTGAAGCCGTTATTCTTCACCGAACTGAGTGCGATACGCCCGTCAATGCTGTCAGTGAGGGGGCGGTTGACCACCGCGAAGAGGTTCTTCTGGCCATAATCGCCAAAGGTTGCCCGCAGCTTGGTGAGCGGCTCGTCGATCGGCTTTTCGGTCACATAGTTGACCGCGCCGCCGATCACGTTGCGTCCCCACAGCGTGCCTTGAGGACCTTTCAGCACTTCCACTCGCGCGACATCGAACATGTCTACAGCGAGCATCGGGCCGCGGCCGAGATTGATGCCATCCAGGAAGGCCACGGCGGACGGGTCTGCGCCCGCGCCCTGGTTCTGGCCGCCAATGCCGCGAAAGGTTGCCCGCGGGGCGAGACGCGGGAAGGAGTCTATGGTGACGCCCGGCGTGTTGTTGGCCAACCGCTGGATGTCGGCAATGCCCTGCTCGGCGAGATCCTCGGCCGTGAAAGCCGTCACTGTGACCGGGACGGTTTGCAGGCTTTCCTCGCGGCGCCGCGCGGTCACTGTCACAGCGCTGAGTGTGCGCGTGCGTTCGTTTTCATCCGTTTGCTGAGCGGGCTGGGCCGCGATCGTTGCATCGGCTTCTTGGGCAATTGCGGCCGATGAGACATCCCAAAAAGCAAGTGCAGCCGATGCAAGCAGCATCGTCCTTCCAGTAAACTTCATAATGATCCTCCCCGGACTATTTGATCAGTTGCGCCCTGTTCCAACAGAGCATCTTTTTGAACTTGAAAGGGCGAAGTACCCCATCATGGGCAGGCTAGTCGGGGACGCCGTGAGGGCGTGACAAATTTTTGTCATTTCCGCACTTTTTCCAGCATGGTTTTGTCGGCGTGCTAATTTCGGCGACACTGCAAGAACCAATATTTATTGCAGAACTCATCAGACACCATCTTCGACCCAGTGCCAGGAGTGTGAAACACAAAAGACCGTATACGGATAGTATTTGCGTGTTCTGAAGACCTGAATCTCCAAGAGGTTTTCGGCCACCGCGCGAGCATATGGCGAACCTGTTCGCAGAACAGCCAGATCGCATGACAAACTGGGTCCGGCCCGTCCCCCACAAACACATAAGACCGGACATCCAGACACAGACAGGGGGCACGCGGGAGGAGTAGTCTTGGTCACCATCGAAGAAGCAGAACGTCCGGTTCGGGCGACCCCAATACGTGCAACCGGCGACAGCTGGTGGACGCTCGCCGTTCTTTTTTGCGTTTATTTCTTTTGCCTGCTGGACCGCTATATCATCTCGATGCTGGTGCCGGACATCAAGGCCGAGCTGGCCCTGTCCGATATCCAGATGGGCCTTATCCTAGGGCCCGCCTTCTCGCTCTTCTATGCCTTTTTCGGCGTGCCGATCGGCTATGCCTCGGATCTTTTCCCGCGCCGCTGGATCATTTTTCTCGGTGTGCTCCTGTTCTCGCTCGCGACGGTGTTCACCGGTTTTGCCGGCGGGTTCATCACGCTGTTCCTGGCGCGCATCCTGGTCGGTATTGGCGAGGCGTCGGTCTCGCCCTCGGCAAATTCCCTGCTGGCCGACAAGTTCCCCCGCAAACAGCTCGCGACCGCAATTTCGATCTACCATATCGGTGTGAAGATCGGCACGGCGAGTGCCTATGTCATTGGCGGCGCAGGCGTGGCCATTGCGGCCGCGGTTATTGCGATCTTCCCCTTTATGGACGGTACCGCGCCCTGGCGGATCGTTATCATGGTGTGCGGCGTGCCGGCCGTATTCTTCGCTCTCCTGGTCTTCACTTTCCGCGAGCCGGTTCGCCCGCCGCGCCAGAAAAGCGATGTCGGACCTGCCAATCTCGTCCGCTTTATCCGCGGAGCGGCGCGCCTGCTCGGGCCGATGCTGACAGGCTTCACGCTGATTGCCTTTTCAGCCAATTGCATGGCCGGTTGGGTTCCGACCTATCTGGTCCGCGAGTTCGGATGGTCGCGCGCCGAATTCGGTCCGATCCTCGGTGTGATTGGCCTGATCACGGCGGCCACGCTGATCTTCAAGGGCATCGCCATGGACTGGCTGTTCGCCAAGGGGTTCAAGGACATCCACATCCGGTTCTACACTTGGCTTTTAGCCGTCACGACGCCGATCGGCATTGCGCTCTTCTTCATTCCGAGCACCTGGCTGTTCGTATTCTGCTATGCCCTGATCCAGATCGTGGCGGTGCCGATCACGGCCTATGTCGCCACGGTCATCCAGGTCATCACGCCGGTCCGCCTGCGTGGGCAGATGCTGGCCTGCGTTTCGTTCTGCATGATCATTCTCGGCGGGTTCGGCCCCACCGTGATCGGCCTGCTCACCGATCTGGTGTTCAAAGACGAGTCCAAGGTCGGTTATTCGCTTGCCATCGTGATCGGCATTGCCTTTCCGAGCGCGCTCTTGCTGCTGCGCACGGCGCTCAAGCCGCTGCGGACCCTGGTCGCGACCATCGAGGCGAATGAGGGCGAGGGTGCCGTGAAGCCCTGACCACGAGGATCAGCTCACGCTGCCTGACAGGCGGATCCGGCGCCCGGCGCTGAGATGGTTGGCGGCGTTGACGATGGCATCGGCATCGATCTGGTAGTGGCAATAGAGGTCCGGGATGGTGCCGGTCTGACCGAAATGCTCCACGCCGAGCGGGGCGGTCATATGGCCAGCGACCGAGCCGATCCAGGCCAGCGTTGCCGGATGGCCGTCGGTGACCGTGATCAGGGTTGCGTTGCGCGGCACATTCGCCATCAGCCGCTCGATCTGGCTCATCGCCGAAGCATGGCCGCGGGCTCTGGCACGCCGGGCGGCTGTCCAGCCGGAATTCAGCCGGTCTGCTGAGGTGACGGCAAGCACGCCGATATCGCGCCGGTCATTGCCGATGCGCCCGGCCGCCTCGATGGTTTCCGGCGCGATGACGCCCTGATAGGCGATCACGACCTCGCAGTTCGGGCCGGGCTTGCGCAGCCAGTAGCCACCATCCACCACGCCACGGCGGAACTCGGCATCGTCGCGGTTCCTGGGCCCGAGCTGTTCGATGGGGCGGGTCGACAGGCGCAGATAGACTGAGCCGCCGGTTTCGTCGCGCAGCCAGGTGCGCTCATCCGGATCGTTCTCGCCCGAGCGCTGGAGATAATCAAAGCTCCAGTCCATGATGATGGAAAGCTCGTCCAGAAAGGCCGGTTCGAAGCTGACAAGGCCGTCCTGGCTCATCCCGATCAGCTGCGTACCGACCGACTGGTGCGCGCCGCCCTCAGGCGCCAGCGTGATGCCGGACGGCGTGCCGACCAGGATGAACCGCGCATCCTGATAGCAGGCATAATTGAGCGCATCGAGCCCGCGCGCGACGAAGGGATCATACACCGTGCCGATGGGGATGACTCGCTCGCCGAAATGGGAGTGGGCGAGCCCGGCCGAGCCGAGCAGCAGCATCAGGTTCATCTCGGCGATGCCGAGCTCGATATGCTGGCCCTCCGGCGAGAACGACCATTTCTGGGTCGAGGGGATGGATTGCTCGCGGAAGGTGTCGGAGACGTTGCGGCGGGCAAACAGGCTGCGCCGGTTCACCCAGGGGCCGAGATTGGTCGAGACCGTCACATCCGGCGAAGTGGTAAGGATGCGGTTGGCGAGTTCGGATTTTGATTTGGCGAGGCCGTCGAGGATCTTGCCGAAACCCGTCTGGGTTGCCAGTTCCCGGTCGTCCAGCCAGACCGGACCGGGGCTTTCCACTTTCGCGGCCGTATAGCGGCGCGTGCCTTTGGAAAAGAAGGCCACCTTGTCGAGGAAGGCTTTCAGCGCTTCGGGGGCTTTCACCGTGGCAAAGGGATCCCATTCCTGACCTTCGGGAACGCCCATGCGCTCCTGGAACTCGGCCATCTGGGCCATGTTCATCAGGCCGGCATGATTGTCCTTGTGGCCGGCAAGCGGGGTCTGCCAGCCCTTGATCGTGTAGGCGAGGAAGACGGTGGGCCGGTCATCGTCGACCGCATCGAAGGCTTCGGTGAGGGTCTGCAGGCATTGGCCGCCGAGATTGTTCATCAGCGCGTCAAGCTCCTCATCGGAGCGCTTGTCGAGCAGTTTGGAAACATCGCCCTGGTCGCCGATATCGTCCATCAGACGTTTCCGCCAGGCCGCCCCGCCCTGATAGGTGAGGGCAGAATAATCCGCATTCGGGCAGGCCTGGATCCAGGTTTTCAGCGCCTCGCCGCCGGGCTCCTCGAAAGCCGCCCGCTGCCGCACGCCATGGCGCAGGACAACGGTGCGCCAGCCAAAGGCCCTGAAGATCGCATCGATCTTTTCCCAGAGGCCCTCATGCACCACGCCATCCAGGCTCTGGCGGTTATAATCGATGATCCACCAGGTGTTGCGCAGGTCGTGTTTCCAGCCTTCCTGCAGGCATTCATAGATATTGCCTTCGTCCAGCTCGGCATCGCCGACCAGGGCGACCATGCGCCCGAGCGGGCGGTCTGCCGTCCACGATTTGGCGGCGAGATAGTCCTGGATGATCGAGGAGAAGGCGGTTGCGGCCACGCCGAGCCCGACCGAGCCGGTGGAGAAGTCGACATCGTCGATATCCTTGGTGCGGCTGGGATAGGACTGCGCGCCGCCCCAGGCGCGGAAGGCTTCCAGCTTCTCGCGCGTTTGGTTGCCCATCATGTACTGCATGGCGTGGAAGACCGGCGAGGCATGCGGCTTCACCGCCACGCGATCCTCGGGCCGCAGCACATGGAAATAGAGCGCGGTCATGATCGCGACCATGGAGGCACACGAGGCCTGGTGCCCGCCGATCTTCACCGCGCCATCCTCCTTGGGGCGGAGATTGTTGGCATTGTGGACCATCCAGGCCGACAGCCAGAGCAGGCTCTGTTCGATGTCCTTGAGATGGTCGGGGCGGGTCGTCATGGCTACAAGGAAAACTTTGCGGTGGAGTGGGACTTCAGGAAGGATCGAAGCTCGTCATAGGCGAAGGCTTCCAGCTGACGCAGCAGGACGAATTTCGCCGCTATGTCGGGGCTGGAATAGTTCTTGGATAGGTTTTCCAGCTGGGCGTTGTAGATCTCGTAGCGGTCGCGGTCCTCAGTGACCCTCAGCCCCAGCTGCAGCGCCTGGAAGAGCAGGGCGAGCGTGCCCGATACCAGCATGAGGATGCTGAACGGCACGGCCGGATAGGCGTCTGAAATCAGCGCGCCAAGGGTCAAGAGGGCAAAGACCGGCGTGATCGCAAAGCAGATGGAGGCGCCGGTCTCCAGCGCAGCGGCATTGGCGCCGACGGAATTCTTGTCGGTATCCAGGTTCAGGCGGGAATAACGCAGCTGGATTTTGATCCGCAGCTCCTGAAACGCCTGCGCGAGCAAATCGGAGTTCGGCGATTTCGCCGAGGGGGCGGAGAGGGCGGCCCAGTCTTCCAGGAGCCATTGCTCCTCCTGGTGCACGTCTTCAATCAGCTTCCTGGCCAGTTTGGCCGTCCCTTCCAGGCGGCCATTGACCTCGCTGAACGCGGCCAGGCGGTCTGCAACGAACTCGGCGTATTTCTGATCGTCGGTCATGGCCTCGACAGCGTTGTCCCAGTTGTGAAGGATGTACTGGAAATGGAACTGCCTTGTCCTTTCCAGGCGGCTGCGCAGATTGAGCCAGCGCTTTCGCACATCGCCATGCCTGAATTTTTGCATCATCCCCCAGAAGCCCGCGGCCACCGTAATCATCAGGGCAATGACTTCGAGACCGGAGGAGAGAAGCTGATGCGGGACAAGACCGCTCACACCGAGTAGGACGACACCGACGGCGCCAATGATAAGTGTGTAAATGCCCTCGGAATGGGTGGCGGTCTTGAGCTTCTTGCACGCCTCGTCAGCGGTCTTGAATGTGGCGCGCAACTCTTCGAAATCGAAGATGCGATGCAGGAGCGGGTAGTCGACTGCAAACTGCGCCCGTTCGGCGTCATCGAGCAACAGGTCGCTATTGGGCCAGTCCTTGAGTGGCGCTTCGGTTCTCTCGATCATGTTCCGGCTCCCCGCCCGCACGACTTCCCCAGGCGGGCCAAGCTCTTGCCATGGACAGCCTTAGATACTTGATTGTGAGACACAAAGCGGCAAGGAGCAATGGCGCCGGCGATGAGTAATGGCCATTGCCCAGCGGAGACATATATGACCCGAGGTACACCGCAGGAAGATACCGGCCTCGTCGATATCCTCGCCTATTTCGATATTATCTCGGCGCGTGATGGGGCGGGTCTTGCTGCAAAGACCCGCGCCGTGGATGCGCGCCGGGCCGAGCCGGGCGAGGTGATCGAGACCCATATCGCGGGCGAAGGCCTGGAGACCCGCAGCGCGCCCGCCAGGCCCGGCGACATGGTGGTGCGCAACCGGTGCGAAGCGACCGGCAATGAGGAATTCCTGCTGTCTGCGGATGTGTTTGTTCGCAAATATTCCGGCCCCACTGGCGTTTCGGCACAGGAGGGGTGGCAGGAGTACAGTCCGGTCAGCGAGCCGGTCCGTTTTGTCTATGTGCCCGCTATGCAGGCGGCGTTTTCCTTCATGGCGCCCTGGGACGAGCCTATGGTCGCGAGGCCCGGCGACATCATCGCCCAGGACCCCGCCGATCCGAGCGACACCTACCGGATCGCGCGAAAGGCGTTCGACTGCACCTACGAGATCCTCGATCCAGCGGGCTAAACGCTCTTGGCCATGTCCAGCAGGCCCTCGCGGACCGAGAGCGAGAGGAGCTGGGCCATGGAGTTCACCCCCAGCTTGCGCATCAGCGAGGAGCGGCGCTTGTCCACCGTCTTGGCACTGATCCCCAGCCGCTCACCCAGAATGGCATTCGTATCGCCGCGGGCAATGCCGAACAGAACCTGTAATTCGCGCGGACTGAGCGAATTGAAGGCGGTCGATCCCGAGGACAGCCTCAAGGCATGAGGCGAGATCGCCCCGCCCAGCACTTTGCGCACGCCCGCAACGAATACATCCGGGGCATCCGATTTCAGGAAAACGCCTTCCACACCCGTGGACACGGCCTGCGAGAGCAGGCTGTTGGAGGTCAGCCCCGTGAGAAGCATGATCTTTGTGTCCGGGCTCCAGCGGCGCACTTCGCCGACAATTTCAAGCCCGTTGCCATAGGGCATGGCAATGTCTGCGATGACGAGGTCGGGTTGGTGTTTGTTGACCTGGGCGACCAGTTCCACGCCGCTCTCGGCCTCGGCAACCACTTCAAGGCCCGGTTCGGATTCCAAAAGTGTTTTGAGCCCCTGCCTGACCATGACATGATCATCGGCGAGGATAGTCCGGGAGTTCATGATGGGCTCCGCTTCATCCATCCGCGAGTATCGCATTTGCTGTGAGAATTGTCGCCCTGCTCATATGCCTCGTCCTGGCAGGCCTGGCCGGGCGCGCCACCGCCGAGACCGCTGACCCGGTCATCCTCACGGCGGCCGAGAATTATGACCTGCGCGACAATGTCTCCTACGTCATGGACGCGACCCGCGAGGTCACGATCAACAGTATAGTGACGGAGGCGGGCGCGCTGGACTTCCAGCCTGTCGGGCATGCCGCTGAGGTTCACGGCGCCGCCTGCGCCCGCTCCGTCGGCTGAACCGGTGGACGCGCCATCGATCAGGCCGCCGCCGCCACCAAGGCTCTGCAGGAGGATCGCCGTGGCGCCGTCGCCGGTGGTCAGGATATCACCCGCGAGGTCGAGGGGAGCCGCGCCGCCATCGCCGGCATTGTCCGCCGACAATGTGGTGGTGGTCGCCGCGCCGCCGGTGAGGACGGCCCCGCCGCCCCCGCCAATGGATTGCGCCACTGCGCCAGCGGCATCGCTGCCATGGGTGACGATCAGCCCGCTTGCCGCGGCGTTGGCGGTGGCTAAGCCCCCATTGCCGCCCTAGCCGGCCTGTCCGCCGAGCGCGACGATGCCACCCGCCGTGCCCGACGAACTGCCGTTCCCGCCGATAGACTGGGCCAGTATGCCATGGGCGCCGCTGCCAAATGTATAGACAGTCCCGAAATTCTGCGTGATGGCCGTACCGCCATTGCCCTCCTTTCCGCGAACCTGGAATGTGTGGTGTTCCGTGCCCGTTGTCGTGATGCTGGCGGTATCGCTCAATGTGATACTCTGGATTCCGCCCACACCGCCGGTCCCGCCATTGGCTGCGTCACCAAAGATCGCCGCGTTCAGGTCGCCGCCAGAACCGCCATTGCCGCCCGTCGCCAGATAGTAGACAGCGACGCCGCTTGTGGCTTACCGGTCTCCGTTGACGCCGATTGTGCGCTCGCTGGGCGATCTGCCCGTGCTGCCGTTGCGGGGTGGCTCGAAGAGGCGCGGTGGAATGATGGAGACAAGAATCTGGTCGGCGCCGGCAGCGCCGTTTCCGCCGGTTACCGGACTGCTGATGCGCCCGACATTCCCCGTCGCTGCGGCAAGGGAAGGGCGCAGCGAGATGTCCGGTGCATCCGGCCATGTCGGATCCACTCGCAGCTGGGTGCTGACATCGCGGACTACCGCAAAGCTGCGGCCATCCTCGAAGACGACCCGCTCGACTGTGTCGGTTACGCCATTGCGTTCGACCGAAGCAATGGTCACCGTGGCATCCGGATCGTCCGGATCGGTGATGGTTTCACCGATGCCGGTACGGAACAGGATCAGCCGGTCGCCATCGGTAAGGACGGAGTCCCCGATGGCCAGGAGGACGCGCTCTTCCTCGCCCGAACCGGGATTGAGAACGCTAGTGCCCGGGTCCGGCGCGTCGACCTCCTGGGCGCCGGCCACTGAGGCGCCGGCAATCACCAGGCCGCCCAGATGCAGCAAGGCCAAGGTCGAAGCGCGCTGCATGGCGCGTTGAAGGAAGCTTGCGCCAGCGCGTTTACTGGATTTTGAAATACTCATGTGTCGTCCCCACACAGGTCTCGCCGGAGCGATTCCGGTCGAGTGCATGGTGCGGGGCCCGTTGGCGTGTCGCTCGTCTACCCAGACGCTGCGGGGCGTTACCACCTCATGCGTTACAGACCGGAAAGTCGCACCATGGCCGGGGCGGCGCTATGGGGTAATCACCCCATTTTGAAGCCTGGGTTTGGAGACTGCGGCAGGTGAAAGCCTGCCTTGCCAGGGCAAGTCCAAGCCGTGCGCCATCAAGGAATTGTATACTTTACGTAGATTTTACGAATACTGCTTAAGGGGAGGTGCAGCCAGTTCTTCTCGACATTCTACTTAGGAGGCCAGTTTGGACCAGTCAGGCGGCGCGCTTCTTACCTTACCCGCCCTTCTGGCTTCGTCCTCGGCTTCCCAGACCGCTGGTGTTTCCTCTACGGCAAGTCCGGAACTGGAGCAGGCAATACAGATCCTGGATTTCGTCTGGGTCATGGTCGCCGCCGCTCTGGTGATGGTGATGCAGATCGGCTTCCTGCTCCTTGAGGCAGGTATGGTCCGTTCGAAGAATTCCATCAATGTTGCAATGAAGAATGTAATGGACTTCGCCGCGTCCGCTCTATTCTTTGCACTTACAGGATTCATGATTGCCTTCGGGGCCTCGTCCATCCTGCCGATCGGCTTTCAGCCCGGCTTTGCGGGCCTCACAGGCCTCGACCCGTCCAACCAGATCTTCTTCGTGTTCCAGGTCATGTTCTGCGGCACAGCGGCGACCATTGTATCAGGCGCTGTGGCCGAACGCATGCGTCTGTCGGCCTATGTACTTGGCTCGGTGATGATCGGTGCCTTCATCTATCCGGTCTTCGTCCACTGGACCTGGGGCGGGGCGCTTCAGGACAATCCCGGCGCGTTCCTCGGCAATATGGGCTATGTCGACTTTGCCGGCTCCACGGTTGTCCATGCGCTTGGCGGCTGGCTGTCGCTGGCGGCCTGTATCGTGCTCGGTGCGCGGCGCGGCCGGTTCACAGAGACCGGTGAGCCGGTCCGTTTTTCCGGCCATAGTCCGGTGCTGGCCGGCGCCGGCGTGCTGATGCTTTATATCGGCTGGATCGGGTTCAATGGCGGATCCACAGGCGCTGCCACGGCCAATATCGGCTCGATCATTCTCAACACCGTTCTGGCCGGCGCAGCCGGCTGTCTGGCGGGTTATGTCTGGACCATGATCTCGGACCGGACGGTCTACCCCGAGAAGGTCCTTAACGGTCTGATCGCGGGCCTGGTCGCTGTCACGGCAGGCTGTCATATCCTCAACCCGGCAACGTCCATCCTGATCGGTGTCGCAGGCGGATGTGGTGCGCTCTGGTTCAACCAGTGGCTTGAGCGCAACTACCGGATCGACGATGCTGTCGGCGCCATCGGCGTGCACGGCTTTGCCGGCGTGATCGGGGCCATGCTGCTTGCCGTCCTCGCGCCGAAGGCTTCATTGCCGGCCGGGTCGTGGACCGGTCAGCTCCTGATCCAGGGGCTGGGCTGCGTGATCAATTTCGCCTGGGCCTTCGGCGCCGGCTATGTCTTCTATCAGGTCCTGAAAATGCTCACCGGCATCCGGGTGAAACCGGAAGCGGAAGAGCGTGGCCTGAATGAGAACGAACACTCCACCCGTATCGGTATCGGCCATATCGAGGACGCCATGGGCGACCTTGTGCGGGGCACGGCCGATCTCACAATGCGCCTTCCGGTCGACCGGGGCGATGAAGCCGAACGCCTGACGCGTACCTTTAACGCGCTGATGGAAAACATGCAGTTCCAGGAGCTGGAGCGCGCCGAGCTTGAGAGCACGCGCCGCACGATTGAGGAAGCCGAGCGCTTTTCAGCACTGGCAAACGCCACCTTCGAGGCGCTGTGCATCGCGGTGGACGGCAAGGTGGTCGACGGCAATGCCGCGCTCAGCCGGCTGACCGGCCTGGAGCTGGACGAAATCCGCGGTCGGCCCCTGAGCGAGTTCCTCTCCGATGAGCATATCGAGATGCTCCACGATCTCTCGCAATCACCCGATGCACCGGTTGCGGAGCTGACAATCAGCAATGTCGAGGGCGATGCCATCCCGGTCGAGGTGCGCAGTCGCGACATGGATTTCCGCGGCGTCGACACCCGCGTGCTGGCGATTGTCGACCTGCGCGAGCGCAAGAAGGCCGAGGCGCGCATCCGCCACCTGGCGCTGCACGACCCGCTGACGGGCCTGCCCAATCGCGCGCTGTTCAATGACCGGCTGGCCGCCATGATCGACAAGACGGTAGCAGAAGACAGCCTGTCGGCCGTGGTGCTGATCGATCTGGACCGGTTCAAGGATGTCAACGACCTGCACGGCCATGCCGCAGGCGACCAGGTCCTGAAGGTGACGGCCGAGCGGATCCAGAAGCTGGTGCGTAGCCGGGATATCGTCGCACGGCTGGGCGGGGATGAGTTTGCCATCCTGCAGTTCAGCATCGATTTCGCGAACCAGACCGAGGAACTTGCCATGCGGCTGGTCGAAGAGCTGAGCCGCCCGATCGAATTGTCAGGTGGCCAGCGTGTGCGTGTCGGCGCATCGGTGGGCGTGGCCTTCTGCCCCCGCGATGGGATCCAGAGCGTTGGCCTGGTAACGCGCGCCGATACCGCGCTCTATCACGCCAAGAATAATGGCCGCAGCTGCTATGCCATGTTCGAGCAGGGCATGGACGAGCATGTGCGCTTGCGTCAGCTGCTGGAGCTGGACCTCTCCAGTGCGCTGGATGCCGAGGAGCTGGAGGTCCACTACCAGCCGCGCCTGAACATGGTGACGGGCGAGATCGTCAGCTATGAAGCGCTGGTGCGCTGGCACCATCCCAGCCGGGGCCTTGTCAGCCCGACCGAGTTTATCCCCGTTGCCGAGGGTTGCGGGCTGATCGTGAAGATAGGCGAATGGGTGCTGCATACCGCTTGTCAGGCCGCAGCCCGGGAGATGGGCACACGTAGTGTCAGTGTGAATGCGAGCCCGCTCCAGTTCCGCGACTACAATTTCGTCGAGGCCGTGAAGTCCGCCCTGAAGGCGTCGAAGCTCGATCCCGCCCGTCTGGAAATCGAGATCACCGAAAGCGTGCTGATCGCCGACGACCAGCGCGCGCTGGGCGTGTTCAAGGCGCTGAAATCGCTCGGTGTGAAGATCGCACTGGACGATTTCGGCACCGGCTATTCCTCGCTCGGCTATCTCAGCCGATTCCCGTTCGACACGATCAAGATCGACCGTTCCTTCGTGCAGAGCATCGGCTGGGACGAGAACAGCCTGTCGATTGTCGAGACGATCATCCGCCTTGGGCGCTCGCTCGACATGGCGGTTGTCGCCGAAGGCGTGGAGAGCCTGGAGGAGTTCTCCGCGCTGGCGCGAACCGATTGCGACGAGATTCAGGGCTTCCTGGTTGGCGCCGCCCAGCCGGTGGAGCACATCCTGCACGGCGCGCCGGAGGAAATCCGCAGCATTCTCCTGACCGAAAAGAAGCTCGCCTCTCTGCGCAAGCTTACGAACGAAACTGATCGCAGGGCGAGCTAGCCCCGCTTGTCGAAGCTGAGATTCCAGGTCCGGTCGATCTCCTTCAGGAAGCCCGACCAGGCACTGAAGAACTCCGCCTTGGTCTCGCCGGAAAAGGCGAAATAGAAGCACTTGGCCTCATCCGAGATCGCCCAGGAGCGCATATGGCCCTGTGCCAGCCGGAATGTCGGGTACTGCCAGGACTGGCCGAGCGCGGAGAACCGGATCTCCTTCGATGACAGGTCGATCGCGAGGCGGTCATCTTCTTCGGTGTCCGACACCACGAGAACGACATCGGCGGGCTCAAGAAGGAAGCCACGCTTGCGGCTGTCGAAGGAGGACAGGTTCCGGACAGTCTGCTCGGCCAGGTTCACGATGTTCGGCGGCAGGTTTCCGCACTGCTCGATATTCTTGATCCAGATATCCAGGTTCGACAGCGCCGAGAAATTGCCGAGCAGCAGGGCCCGCAGCGCGTTCTCGGTCGCCTCGGTCAGGAGGTCGTCCTTCTCGGTCAGGGCGAAGATCTTCAGGATGCCGCGATTGTGCAGCCCCATCAGATAGGCGTTCGTCACCAGGAAAGCGCTCGCCAGGAATTCCGGCTCCAGATAGCCGGACGCGTCGATCTGGAAGGCCAGTGCGCTGCTGTCTTGGCTCAGGCCGGAATTGATCAGCGCGGTCTGGCGTATGTGATCTGCCTTCCATGCGGCGGTTTTCATTGTCTGTAGACCTCATTTGGGACGGAGCATCCGAGCAATAGCGTCCGGCTGAAACATGGATCAACTGTCTGGATACAGTGAGCTTTGAAGGGTCTTAGATCGAAGCTGGCTGCGATTCCAGTCATGGCGGGTGTTTTACCGAGAGACCCAACCTGACCGCTGGCCAAATTCTCCCGGGTGTTGCAAGCTCGGTCTATCCTTGCAGGCATTGCGGTTCTGCAAGATGCGGGTGATGTCTGCATTCGGGGAAGCAGAATGGAAACAGATCCACTGATCCGGGTTTTCATCTGTTCGCGAGACGATTCAGACCCGGAAATCGGCCCGGTGCGTATCGCGCTCAAGGACAAGGTCGCCGATTTTCGCAGAAGCGGGTTCGACCTCTTCTGGCAGGATGGCACTACCGGTCCGAATGCCATCGGCGCGCAGGCTTCCAGTCTTGAGCAGGTCAAGAAAAGCCAGATTGTGATCGTACTGTGCGGCAGTGCGCCCGGCACGATCCAGCGGGAGGAATGGAAGCTCGCGGTTGCCCGGCGCATCCCGACGCTGGAGTTCCATCTCGCGGGCCGCACCCATGAGCAGTACCAGGCGATTGAGCGCGACCTGTTTCCGAATGGCCGCCATGGCACGCCTGGCGAGGAGGCACCGGTCTACGACTCGCAGGTCATCGATCCGGCAAAGCCCGCCAGCGAAGTTGCTGGCAGGATCCTGCAGGAACTGATGATCCAGGCGAGGACGCTGCACCGCCGGTCGCCGGACGCCCTGACCACGGTTCCCCAGGGCCATCTGGTGCGCGAGATTCATGATTATGCCTTTCACCTGGGCCAAGGGCCGGCCTCGATCGAGGAGGCCCGCAGCGCGAGCTACGATTTCATCGCCTTCACGGAAGATGGGGAGAGCCGGGAGCAAAGGTGCCTGGTCTCGTGTACCGAGAGCAGGGTCGGCCTGGACGAGTTGGAACAGGTCGCCGAGCGTGCCAGGCTGAAGAAGGCAGATACATTCTGTCTGGTCACGAGCCGCGAGTTTCCAGACTATCTGGTGGACGAGGCCAAGGATCTGGGAGGCCGGCTGGAGTCGATCTACACATATCTGCTGCGTTATCTCGACATCGAGGATGATTTCGAGCGTGTCCGAAACGCGATGAGCGCGGCGGATGTGGAGCGCAAATATGTCGAGCTGGACTATGCCAAACGCCGGGTCACGACCTCGGGCAATGATGAAGAGCCCGGCTCGCATATCAACAACAATATCCTGAACTGGACCCAGGATACCGGCTCGCGGCAACTTGCTGTCCTCGGCGAGTTCGGCTCAGGCAAGAGCTGGCTTTGCCTGTCGGTCTGCAGCCGCATGATCGACCGGATCGAGCACCAGCAACCCGGCGCCCGTCTGCCCCTGCTCATCGAACTGAAAAAGGTCGAACGGCCCGAAACCTCGGCGAAGGTGGACCTGATCAGGCACATCAACAGCATGCTGCGAGAGCGGCATCGCACCGACGACCACAGCTTTGTGAAGAGCGTCCTTGAGTATGGCCGCCTGCTGATCGTCCTGGACGGTTTCGACGAACTCGGCATCGGGCTCTCGTCGGAGGTGAAGAAATCCTATCTGGAATCCATCCGCGCGCTGGCCATCGGCAAGAGCAAGATCCTGCTGACCTCCAGGACCTCCTTCTTCAACTCCACCCAGGCGGAAAGGGATGAGCTCAACCAGGTTGCCGGCCTGGGCGAAAACGCGGTCGCGAAGCTCGAATTCGATATCGTCCATCTCGCCGAGATGACCGACCAGCAGGTCCGGCGCCGGCTGCAGGGCGAATTCGGACCGGAGGCAGAAACCTATTGGAAGCGCATCCAGGGCACGCCGAACCTCGCAAGCCTGGTCCATCGCCCCATCGTCCTCGACATGGTGCTGCAGATCCTGACTGCTTCGAAAGCAGACCAGGATCTGACCCTGTTCGGAATCTATGAGGAATGCGCCAAACTCTGGCTCACCCAAGTGCGCCGAGACACGAGTGAATGGGGCGACAAGCCGCTCGATTCCGATCAGCGCGCCAATGTCATGATCGACCTGGCATGGGTCCTTTACGGCCGGAAGGAACACGCCATCGAACTGCGCGGGCATATCGACGATGTGGCGGAATTCAGCGCGTCCCATATGGCCGACCTGCTCTATGAGATCGAGGAGAAATTCGACCTCGACGCGGTCTCCGTCACCCGCGCCCAGACCTTCCTGGTGCGCGACGGGCAAGGCAAATACACCTTTGCTCACCGCTCCTTCATGGAGTTCTTCGTCGCCCTGAAGCTCAAGCGTGACTTCGAGGATGGCCTTCTTGAGACGCTCGATGCCAAGGACATTTCGGACGGCGTAACCCGCTTTCTCAGCGATACCGATCTGGACATGGACCGCCTGCAGGAGGGGCTGGAAGTCGCGCGGCGGCAGGCCGCGAACGGCTTTGACAGGCTGGAGCGCGCGGGCAGGGGCTGGCTGGCCGGCAACCTCCTGACCCTGATCTGCAAGATGAACCCCGACATGCGCCATATCGACATGCGGGGTCTGCTGATCAAGCATGCCGACCTGTCGAGGGCCGATCTCCGGGAGGTCGATTTCTCCGGCTCAAGGCTCGATCATGTTCGGTTCAACGGCGCCGATATCAGCGGCGCGGACTGGAGCAGGACCAAACTCAGTAACCTCATGCTCGGCGTGAAGGCCTCGGCAAAATGCGTTGCCTGTTCGCCCACCGAGCCGATTGCTGCGTTCACAAATTCCAGGAACGAGATCCTGCTCGTGAACCTGGAGGATAGCGCGGAGCCCATCCAACTCGGCGAGCACGACAACTCGATTACCTATCTGCGGTTCAGCGATGACGGGAGACTGCTCGCCAGCATCGGCTTCGACAGGAAGCTCAAGGTCTGGTCGGTGATCCAGCGTAGCCTGCGCCACGCCATCGAGCTGAAAGCCGAAACCGATTACGGGCTGGCGCTGATCAGGACCAATGAGACTTTCGCACTTGTTGGTGGAAATGATCATGTCCTGCGGATCTTCTCGCTCGGCAGCGAGCAGCAGATCCGACGCGTGGGCGACCACACCAAGTCGCTCTACTGTATCGCGACCGATGCGAAATCCCAGCACTTCGCGACGGCCTCATTCGACGGGACGGTGAATGTCTATCGCTATGACAGGGCGATTGCCTCGCTGAAACTGTCGCCGCGCTATTCCGGCCGGCGCAGCCATGCCTCGCTTGTGAACGGTGTTGCCTTCCAGCCCGGCGGGGCCCTGCTCGCCAGCGCCGACAATGCCGGGCAGATCTATGTCTGGCCCCGGACCGACACCGGATATGCGGTCAGTCCCGCGATCACCAGGCTCGCGCATGATTCCCAGATCTGGAGCATCCAGTTCAGCCCGGACGGCAAATATGCCGTGACGGCGTCGACGGATACGAATGTGAAGGTCTGGTCGGTCGAGGAGGACTGGGCACTCGTGGTGACCCTCGAGGGGCATGGCCGGACTGTCTGGAATGCCGCATTCGACTCAACCGGCAGATACGTCGTGAGCTGTTCCCAGGACGCCACCGTGCGGATATGGGACTGGCAGAACGAGGATTTGTCCAGCCGCGAAACCCGCCGGATCGATGTCGGCGCGCCGGAAGACCAGGGCCTGAAGTTTGACGGCCTGCGAATTGACGGTGCAGAAGGCTTGTCGAAATTACAGGAAGACATTCTGGGCGGTGGCGCGCAGGCGTAAGGGCAATGTTCCGGGATGAACTGGATATAAATGAATGACCACGAATGTATCCATTATCGGACTTGGCCTGATGGGCGCCTCGCTGGGCGGCGCGCTGAAGCATGCTGGTGGCTGGAGCGTTACCGGCACCGACACCGATGCGCATCGCATGGCCATTGCTCTTGATGGCGGGTTCATCGACAGGTGCGCGGACAGCTTCGCCGAAGCGGTTGAGAGCGCCGACCTCATCGTCCTGGCAACGCCCATCGGTGTGATCCTCAAATGCCTCGATGCCCTGAAGGGCTTCAAGTCCAGGACTGCGACCGTCATCGATCTGGGAAGCACGAAGCGCTCGATCGTTGCCAGCATGATGGAACTGCCCGAGGGCATGGAGTCCATCGGCGGCCATCCGATGGCGGGCAAGGTGACCTCCAATACCGAGGATTCCGATATCGGGCTCTATCGCGGCAAGAAGTTCATCCTCGTCGAGCATGAGCGGAGCGGCGCCATGGCCCGGGAGCATGCCACGCGCCTGCTCGGCGATATTGGCGCTGTCACCGTGAAAATGGATGCCGAGGCTCATGACCGGGCGGTTGCCATGGTCAGTCACCTGCCGCACTTCATGTCGATCCCGCTCCTGATGGCCAGCGAGAGCCTGCATGACGAGAGCCTGTGGTCGCTGGCTGCGGGCGGCTACCGGAAGGCTGCATCCTCCTCGGTGGACAATCCGACCATGTGGAAGGACATCGCGGTCGACAATTCCGACAATATCGCGGAGGCCCTGAAGATCTACGGCGCCCATATGCAGGAGTTTGCCCGCCTTATCGAAAGCGCTGACCGGCAACAGATCGCCGAAGTGCTGGACAGGGCCGCGCAGGTCTATTCCAGGTTCTCAGGCGCGCAGCAAGATACCAGTCGAATGGACGAGGGCCGTCCACCAGGCGAACCAGTGAAGGATTATCAAGTGAACAAAGGCGTAGTTGGCTCTTATGGAGTGCTCGGTGCTGCGGGGTCGTGGTCTCATGCCGCCGCAGCTGAAGCCTACCCTGATGCAGAGCGGGTAGGATTGCCGAGCTTCGATGCGGTTGCTGAAGGCCTGGTCTCCGGCGCGTTCGATATTGCCGTGTTTCCGGTCCGCAATTCGATCACGGGCGCAATCCCCCGGGTGGCGGACATCATCGCTCGGCATGAACTGCACGTCTATCAGCAGCTGACCTTGCCGATCCACCACTGCCTGGTCGGGCCCCAGCCCATGGCGGGCGAGATGCCGGCCTCGGACCTGCCCGTGAAGATCTACAGCCATCCGCAGGGCTTCCTGCAATGCTCGACCTATCTGGAAGCCAACTTCCCCAAGGCGGAGTATATCGAGGTCAGCGACACCGCCACGGGCATCCGGAAAATCGCCAATTCCACTTCCGAGACCGACCTGGCGATCGGGAGTGCATTTGCCGCGAAACTCTATGGCGGCGTGATCCTCAAGGAAGCGATCAACAATGATCGCGAAAATGCGACCACATTTTCCTTCTGCCGGACATCGACGAACGCCTGATTCACGCTAAAAGGCGCTCAGACTGCCCGTACCAAACTGCCGGGGGCGCCAGTCGGGTGCAGCCCGGTTCCATTCCAACTTCACGCCACGAGATCAGCTACCATGCTCGGCCATCTCCCCATCCCGCCAATCGACCCCATCATGACGATCAACGCCGCCTTCCGGGAGGATAAATCGGCAAACAAGATCGATCTCGGGATCGGCGTCTTCAAAGATGCCAGCGGGGAGACCCCGATCTACCGTGCGGTCAAGGCGGCCGAGACATGGCTTGTCCAGGATCAGAAGACCAAGACCTATGTCAGCCCGGCCGGCGACCTGACCTTTGTCCAGCGTGCCGGCGACCTGATCTTTACCGGCAAGACGCTCCGGCAGGACTATGCCGGGGTTCAGACCGCCGGCGGCACCGGCGCGGTCCGCCTGGCGGTCGAGGTCGCTGCGCGTTCGGAATGCGAGACCGTCTGGATCCCCAATCCGACCTGGGGCAACCACAAGTCCATCGCCAGGATCGCAAACATGAACATGCGTTTCTACCGGCATCATGCCTTCCAGCTGACCGGTTCGGCGGAGATGGTATTGGAGGATCTGGCGGAGGCAAAGCCCGGCGATGCGATCATCCTGCACGGATGCTGTCAGAACCCGACCGGTGTGGACTACTCCGAAAGCGAGCGTGCCATGATCGTGGAATTTGTCCGCGAGCGCGGCCTGCTGCCGATTGTCGATCTTGCCTATCTCGGATTCGGTAAGGGGCTTGAGGAAGACAAGGCCTTGACCACGGACATCCTGGCGAGCTGCCCGGAAGTGCTCATCGCCATGAGCTTTTCGAAGAATATGGGCCTTTATCGCGACCGGGTCGGCGCCTGCTTCGTCGTGACCGGAGAACCGAAGACGGTCGGTGTTGCCCAAAGCACGCTCGCATCGCTGGCGCGCAGCATGTACTCCATGCCGCCGGACCATGGCGCAGCTGTCGCCTCCCATATCCTGGGCGACGAGGCCCTGAGAGCTGACTGGTTGAGCGAGCTTTCCGGTCAGCGCGGCCATATTCTCGAAAACCGGCAGAAGCTCTGCCGGGCGTTGGCCGAGGCCGGGGTTGAGCTGGACACAGGCTACATTTCCGGCGGTGCGGGCATGTTCTGCCTGCTGCCCCTGTCGGAGGAGGCGATTGCCGGGCTGCGAGAGAATGAAAGCCTCTATCTCGGCCCCGCCGCGCGGGTGAACCTGGCCGCGATACGCGATGTCACGCTGCCGCGCGTCGCCGAACTCCTGGCGAGCGTGCTGCCTTCCTCCGCGGTCTGATCGGGAGTTGTTAGCTTCCGACCGAATCCGATGAAACGGTCCGCATATAGCGGGCCGTCATCGCTGGCGGAAAATAATTTTTCCTTCTGATTGCTCCGGATCAGCGGGACTTTCCGCCTGGATTCCCCGGAGCGATTTGCCGAAACGCTCACCGAGCTATTTCCGCTGGAACTGACTTACTCCGAGGACGGATCAATCCTCCTGTCGCCTGCCGAGCAGTAATAAAAAGTTCACACGATCTGCCTTGAGGATCGTCCACCCCGTCACGTCCCTGTCGTTGAACGTCGCTACGTCCAACACAGGAGTCGGGAACCATGACGCGCATATCACTGACCTCGTTCTGTATCGGGGCACTTCTCGTAGGCAGCAGCTCGCTTGCCTGGGGTGAGACTGCAACGGCCCAGATTTCGGCGGACGAAACCGTTGAATTCGACATTCCCGAACAGGATCTGGCCCCGGCGCTGACGCAGGTGGGGATCCAGAGCCAGCGCGAGATCATCTTTGCTGACAATATCGCACGCGGTCAGACCGCGTCGGGCCTGCAGCAGCGCATGACGCCAGAGCACGCCGTGGACGTGCTGCTCGTCGGCACCGGCCTCAATGCCCGCGTCAACCGTGTCGGTACCATCACGATCTCTGCCGAAGACCAGGCTGCGCCCGATGCGCCGGAAGGCGGATCTGATGCGACAGCTTCGGAACCTGTTGAGACCTTGTCGATCCACCGGCCAGGGCGGATGAAACAGGAGAATGATCTGAACCCATTCCGGGTCCGGACAGATTTGAAAGGGAGCACCCAATGGAGCCGTCACGCCGCTCATTTCTCGCCAACGCCATGATCATGGCCGCCGGCGCCGTGGCCTATCGTTCGCTCAATGCGGCAACGGCCTTTGCCGATACCGGCCCGGACCGGTATGGCGCGCTGGTGCCTGATCCGGACGGGATCATGGATCTGCCGCGCGGGTTTTCCTACAAGATCATCTCGCGCGCCGGTGCGCCCATGTCCGACGGCCTGCGCACCCCGCTTGCCCATGACGGCATGGCCGCCTTCCCGGACCCGACAAATCCCGGTCGCTGCATACTGGTCTGCAACCATGAGCTTGGTGGTGCCTCCAGCGAGGAGGGCGGGCCCTTCGAAACCGATGCGCTGGGCGATATCCCGCCAGAGCTTGTCTATGACTTCGACGATGAAGGGCGCCCGCTGGCCGGCGGGACGACGACGCTGGTCTATGACATCGCCACGCGACAGCCTGTTTCGGAGCGGCTGAGCCTTAGCGGAACAGCGAAGAACTGCGCTGGCGGACCGACCCCGCGCGGGACCTGGCTCACCTGTGAGGAAACCGAACTCATGCCGGGCCAGGGCGTCGGCAAGCCCCATGGCTTCGTGTTTGAAGTGCCAGCCCTTCCGTCTGGGGCGCCCGCCGCGCCCGTGCCTCTCACTGATATGGGCCGCTTCCGCCATGAGGCCACCGTTACCGATCCCGTGACCGGTATTGTCTACCTTACCGAGGACCAGGGCGATGGGCTGATCTACCGGTTCCTGCCGAATGCGCCCGACCGCCTGTCGGAAGGCGGGCGCCTGCAGACCCTCGCCATTCTTGGCTGGAACAGCGCGGATCTGCGCAACTGGTACGAAGACCGGGGTACGGTCACTGTCGGCCAGACCCTGCAGACGCGCTGGGTGGATCTTGAGGATGTCACCGCCCCGGAGGGCGACCTGCGCGTGCGCGGCGCGGCCGCCGGCGCGGCGATTTTCGCCCGCGGCGAGGGTATGTGCTTTGCGTCCGGAGCTGAGGGCCCCGAGATCTATTTCGCCTGTACAAATGGCGGGCCGGCCTATCTCGGCCAGATCTGGTGCTACCGGCCGAGCGGCTGGGAGGGCAAGTCCTCCGAGGGCGGATCGCCGGGCACGCTTGAGCTTGTCTATGAGAGCAAGGCGCAAACCGACCTCGACATGTGCGACAACATCGTTGCCGCGCCCGGCGGTTACCTCGTGATCTGCGAGGACGGCTCGGAAGACCAGTATCTGCGTATCCTCGACCGGGAGGGCCGCATTGCACCGCTTGCCCGGAACGCCATGCTCGAGCGCTCGGAATTCTGCGGTGCGTGCTTTTCTCCGGATGGCAGCACGATGTTCGTGAACATCCAGAAGCCGGGACTGACACTGGCCGTGACTGGCCCGTGGTAAGGCTTGCCGGACTGATCGCACTTGTCTGTCTGGCGGGCTGTGCGACGGCGCCTATCCCGGTCGGGGAACCGCTGAGCGATGCGAGCGCGGCCGATGGCCGGTACATTTCATGGCACGAGCACATGATTGACGGGCCGCTGATCAGCGGTCTGCCGGTCACAGGCGGGGATGGCCTGATCATGACCGATATCGACGGCGATGGTGACCTGGATGTCTATGCCGGCGGCTATATCCGGCTCGGCCGCATGGGCTGGTTCGCCAATCCCCGGGACGCCGCCGGAGCTTGGACCCGCCACGAGGTCTCCCGGCGCATTCGCGGCATGTTCGACATGTTCGTTGCGATCGATCTGGATGCGGACGGTGACACGGATTTCGTCGGCACGCGCGGCAATGCCAACACCTTCGACGGGGTGTTCTGGCTCGAACAGGCGCGCGGGACAGAGCCGGCGCGTGTTTTCCAGCCGGCGAGACCGGACGACAGCCGCGAAATGCCCCTGCCGGCGCGCGATCGGGCAGGTGGCTAGCGCTTTCCCTCAGTCGAGCGTGCGGCGGTAGCGCACCATCGCGACGGTCATCACGACCAGTGTAAAGGCGCACAGAGCGAGCAGGGGCGATTGCAGCTGAGCGAGGCTCGCATCCTTCAGCATCACACCACGCACGATCCGCAGGAAATGTGTCAGCGGCAGGACTTCGCCGAGCGTCTGAGCCCATGCCGGCATACCTCTGAACGGGAACATGAAGCCCGAGAGCAACATTGAGGGCAGGAAGTAGAAGAAGGTGAGTTGCATGGCCTGCATCTGCGAGCCGGCAATGGTCGAGAAGGTGAAGCCGAGCGAAAGATTGGCGATCACGAAGACCGAGACGCCGAGCAGAAGAATCCAGAATGCACCGGCAAACGGCACGTCGAAAAGCACTCGCGCGGCGATCAGGATCAGTGCCGTCTGCCCGGCGCCAACCGCGACATAGGGCAGGATCTTGCCGAGCATCACTTCGGCCGGGCGCGCCGGCATGGCGAGCAGGTTCTCCATCGTCCCCTGTTCCACCTCGCGCGTCATCGCGATGCTGGTGATCATCACCAGGGTCATCGTCAGGATCACGCCGAGCAGGCCGGGCACGATATTGTAGCTCGTTTTGGCTTCGGGATTGTATTTCTGGTGGACGACCAGCTCGAAGGCTGGCGGTGCGCGGCCAAACTGGGCGAGTGGGCCCTTGATATCATGGCGCAAGGCGCGTTCGAGCACCTGCTGGGCCTGGCTCACGGCGCCGGATGCGGCAGCTGGGTCGGATGCGTCGGCTTCGATCAGGATTTGCGGCCGCTCCCCGCGCACCAGTTCCCGCGTGAAGCCGGCGGGGAAGGACACCACGAAAGTTACCTCGCCGCGCGCCAGCAGGTCGCTGCTTTCCATTGGATCGGCGGTCTGCAGGACGAAGTCGTAATAGTCCGAGGATTCCAGCGACTGGACAAGCGTGCGCACAATTGGTGTCTGCTCCTCCACGAGCAGGGCAGCGGGCAGGTGCTTTGGGTTCAGGTTGATCGCATAGCCGAACAGGATGAGCTGAATAATCGGCATGCCGAACATGATCGCGAAGGTGAGCCGGTCGCGGCGCATCTGCACGGTCTCCTTCAGGAAGACTGCCCACATGCGGAAAAGCGGGGCCACACGTTGCGTCATGCATGCTCCCGCGTGTCTTCGCCCGCCTCGGCCATCAGGGCGATGAAGGCATCCTCCAGGCTCGGGCGGACTTCCTGCCAGGCGACATCATGGCCGGAATGCGCGTCGAGAACGGAGCGGATCTTCTCGCGGTCCTCGCCGCTGACATGCAGCGCGGCACCGAAATAGGCGACATGGTCGAGGCCGGGCTGGCCCTTCAGCTGTTTGGCCAGGTGGCGCACATCGGGGCCCTCTCCACGGAAGGTGACGAGGCCGGAGCGGTCGATGACATCGCTCACCGTACCTTCGACGATCTTGTGGCCATTGGCGAGATAGACGATGCGGTCGCAACGTTCGGCCTCGTCCATGTAGTGGGTGGAGACCAGCACAGTCATGCCCTGCAGGGAAAGCTCGTGGATCTCGTCCCAGAATTCCCGGCGCGCCTGCGGGTCGACGCCGGCTGTCGGTTCGTCGAGCAATAGCAGCTGCGGATCGTGCATGGTGACGGCGGCCAGCGCCATGCGCTGTTTCCACCCGCCCGACAGTGCCCCGGCCAGCTGGTGCTGGCGATGGGTAAGACCGAGCTTGTCGAGCGTTTCGTCGACCACCTTGCGGGTGTGTGGCAGACGGTAGAGCCGGGCGACGAATTCGATATTCTCCCGTATAGTCATGTCGCTCCAGAAAGAGAATTTCTGGGTCATGTAACCGGTCTTCGACTTGATCCTGTCAGCCTCACTGCGAATGTCATAGCCAAGGCACTGGCCCTCGCCCTCGCTGGCGCGCAGCAGGCCGCAGATCATGCGGATCGTTGTCGTCTTGCCCGAGCCGTTGGGGCCGAGAAAGCCCCAGACCTCGCCGCGCGGCATCTGGATATCGACCCCGTCCACCGCCGTCTTCGAGCCGAAGCGCTTGACCAGGCCTCTCACATCGATGGCGAGTTCCTGGCTCATTGCCAGTCGACCTCCACCGGCAGGCCGGGATGGAAGCCGGCATCTTCCGGCAGGTCGGCCTCGATCAGGAAAACCAGCTTTTCGCGCATGCTACGCGAATAGATCACCGGCGGGGCATATTCAGCCTCATGGGAGATATAACTGATCCGGGCCTCCACAGGGGCGGCATGGCCGTCGCTGGTGACGAGGACAGTGCCACCCACTTCCAGTCCGGGCAATTCGGCCTCGGGCACGAAGAAGCGCGCCTTCAGCCCGCTTTGCGGCAGGATCGCCAGCACGGTAGCGCCGGGCACGACATATTCACCGGGCCGGAAGAAAACCTCCTCGATCCGCCCGCCGGCCGGGGCCGAGACGGTGCGTTCCGACAGCCTGTACTCGGCAGTAATTCTTGCTGCCTCGGCCGATAGCGCTGCAGCGTCGGCGGCCGATCGGGTGGCCGGGCGGCCGGGCAGGGAGGCGACAATGATCTGCTGGCGCGCGGCTTCGACACTGGCTTCGGCGGCTTCGACGGCGCTGATCACCTCGTCTGCCCGGGTTTCGGGTGCAAGGCCCTGTTCGACCAGCGGGAGCATGCGATCGCGGTCGCTGACCGCCTTGGCGAGCCGGACCTCGGCCTCCCGCAGCTGTGCCTGAAACTGGCGGATCTCAGGTGCGCGCGCCCCGGTTTCCAGGTTCTCCGCTTCTGCGGTGGCCCGGTCCAGTTGGGCATTGGCCTGGGCGAGCGCGGCTTCCTCGGCCGTATCGTCCAGGCGGAACAGGAAGGTGCCGGCCTCGACCGTATCGCCTTCGCGCACCGGCTGTTCGACAATTCGTCCGGCGGCTGGAGCGGAGACATAGGTCCACTCAGCCTCGACATAGCCGAGATAGTGGGGCTCTTCATGGCCGTTGCAAGCGCTGAGCGTGGCCATTGCGAGCAGGGCTATTGCGCCGGAAATCGAGCGGCGAAGTCTCATTCTGAAGCTCCCGTCTTCAGGGCGGCAAGAACAAGGTCCGCATGGATGCGGAACAGGCGGTCGAGATCGACCTCGGCTTCCCTCTGATGTCCGAACATGGCCTGCCAGATCCCGGACAGGACCACCGGTGCAATAACTATGCGAGCCGTCAGCTCGGGGGATTCAACCCGGATTTCGCCGGCCTCGTGCGCCCGGCGCAGCATTCCGGCCATGATCGACAGGACGCGCTCGACCAGTTCGGTCCGGTAGTGCTGCACGATCTGCGGGAACATATGCGCGTCGCCGATCAGCACCTTCATCAGGCGCGGCATGTCGGAGGTGCGGATCAGTTCCGGTGCCAGGCGGGCAAGCCCGTTCATGGCCTGCTCGAAGCTCCCAGCGGCTTCGGCAATCTGGCCGATGCGCGCGATATTCGGCATGGCGAGCGCCTCGATGAGCTCGCGGAACATGGCGTCCTTGGACTCGAAATAGAGATAGAGCGTACCTTTGGACAGGCCGGCGCGCCTGGCGATGTCGGCCATGCGCGTGGCGGAAAAGCCCTTTTCAAAGAACTCATCCAGCGCGGCATTCAGCAGGGCCAGGCGCCGCTCATCCTTGGCATCATCACTTCTGGCCCGGAGCATGGGGGGACATTCTAAATAACTGACTGGTCAGTTATCTGTGGATAAGGGGCCGGTTCTGTCAAGGAGAGCGACTGACAGGGTCGATGGCCGCGTGCTGACCGGTCATCGCCTCCAGGGCGTCGGCTCACTGGTCGCGCCGCGACAGTCGCTCCATGAGCGCGTTCAGCATAATATCGCGTGCGCCGCGCACGGCCGGGACGGGCAGGGACACATCCGGGGTCACCGGATGGGAGGCCTCCTCGCCATTCGGCCGGATGATGTGTGCCTTAAGGGCTATAAGCCCGAAGCTTCGGCGGTGTCGGATACATCCGCCGGCTTGTCGCGCGTGCCGATGGTGCGCGCCACGGCCCGGAAGAAAGCGAAGCTTTCCAGCTCCCGGCTATGGGCTTCATTCGGCTCGACGCCATAGCGCCGGTTGGCCGACAGCTTGACGATGGTCAGCTCGCGCGCCGGGTTCACATAGATGAACTGGTTGTAGACGCCCATGGCCGCGAACTCCCCCTCATCGCCGTCGAGCACCCACCATTGATAGCCATAGCCGAGATCCTGGCCGTATCCGCTCGGGGCCTCGGGCGGCAGGACGGCATTGGGCTGGAGGTGCGGTGCATCCGGTGTGATCGAAGCGCGGACCCAGTTTTCCGGCACCACCTGCTGGCCCTGCCAGCGCCCGCCATTGCGGTAAAGCTCGCCGAGCTTGGCATAGTCGCGCGCGGTGGCGCTGAGGCCGCCGAAGGACATCTCGACACCATCGCTGTCGAGAATCCAGTTCGCCTCGGACTCCGCGCCGAGCGGGTCCCAGAGCTTTTCCCGCATATAGGCCGTGACCGACTTGCCCGTAGTGGCGGCCAGCAACAGGCCCAGAACCTCGGTATCGACCGAGTTGTAGAGCTTGTACTTACCCGGCGCGCGCGCGGGTTTCAGCGAAGCGGCGAACTTCGTAAAAGAGCCGCCAAAGGCAAAGACGCGGGCGAAACGGTTGATGTCGGAATTCTTGTCGCTGTAGTCCTCGTTCCAGGACGCGCCGGAACTCATCTGCAGGATGTCCTTGATCTGGACGCCATCATAGGCCGAGCCTTCCAGTTCCTCGACATAGTCGGTGATTGGGTCCTCGATTGAGTCGATCGCACCTTCGTCCAGGGCAATGCCGATCATTGCGGATACGAAGCTCTTGGCCATGGACCAGGAAAACCACGGCACGTCGGGGCCGCCGGTCAGGGCATATTGCTCATAGCAGATCTTGCCTCGCCTCAGCACGAGGAGCGCTGAGGTTTCGGTGCTGGCCAGGAACTCTGAGGTGTCGGAATAGTCCGCATCGAACAGGAATTTCTTCGGCAGGCCGGCCGATGCCTCTTCGGGAAAGTGGAACGGCGTTTGCGATGGCTGGACGGTGGAGGTCGGGTAGATCTCGGCTATACGGCCGAACCGGTTGCTCTGATCCGCACCGGAGAACAGGGATAGCGCGACCTTCAGCCGGAACAGGGTTTGCCGGAAGCACACGGCCAGCACGCCGGTGGCCAGCAACCCTCCTGCAAGCGTTGCCAGGACAAACTGCCACCAATGTTCCAACATACTCTACTTCCCCGGGCTGTAAGCGACGGCGCCTCACCTGCGCGGGGAAGTTGTACCAAGGTCTGGTTCGCTCCAGCCTAGCCCGGACGGCTCGATTGGTGCGGCGCCGGTAAGGTTTCAGAAACGCTGTTTTTGAGCGCTCTGAGAGGGTTCAGGACATCGAAAACTGCTCATGCATGAGCGTGATCGACACGATCTTGTGCAACAGGCCCTCGAACGCGATTTTCTGGTCGTCGGGGATCATGGCCAGCATTGCGACCATGTTGCGGGCCCGCTCGGGATTGAAGACCGGCTGTTCGTCCAGCGCCTTCGAGGCCAGGACATCCTTGTATATCACCATCATTGGGTCGTCCTCACCGCGCGCGGGCGGGGCAGAGAAGGCATGTTTCTGGCGGTCATAGACCTCCTCGGCCAGCACATCCCGCGTGGCTTCGCGCAGGACGTATTTCTCCGTCAGGCCGTTGACCTTCATGTGCAGGGGCAACCGGGCGGCGAATTCGGCCAGCTCATGGTCGAGAAACGGCACGCGGCCTTCCACCGCGTGCGCCATTTCCATCCGATCGGCCAGCACGGTGAGAATGTAGTTCGGCATGTGCGTGCGGGCGTTCAGGTAGAGCGCCTGGTTCAGCCGGTCTCGTCCGGTGACGGACAGGGAGACGGGCAGGCGGTCGAGCGCATCTCCCATCGGATTCAGCCCGCCGACAGCCTCGTTCAGGTCTTCCCTGTAGATCCCCGAGGCGATCCGGCCGAGCTGGCAATAGGTCTCGACAAAACTCGGCACCCAGCCAAGGCGCGCGGCGACCTCCTTCACGAACGGGTCGTTATGGCCCTGACGCATGAAGATGGCGCGGGTGGCGAGATTGGAGCTGTACATCTCCTCCAGCAATTGCGCGGTTTCCTCAGCAGACCGGCCGCCGGGATGCTGGAGCAGGATATCGCGCTTGAAGGTGGGATAGCCCGCCAGCATTTCGTCGGCGCCCTCGCCCGTGAGGGCCACCTTCACACCAGCCTCGCGGACCGCCTTGCTGAGCAGGAATTTGCCGGTCGAATTACTGTTCACGAAGGGCGTTTCGGCGTGCCAGACGGCCTGGGCATAGGCATCGGCGAGGTCTTGCCGTGTCACCCGAATGGGGTGGAAATTGGCGCCGGACTTCGCCGCTTGCCGCTCTGCGATCTGCAGCTCGTTGTAGAGCGGATCGTCGAATTCGAGCGTGAAGCACTCGATCGGCCGGGCCAGTTGCTGCTGGGCGAGCCCCAGCACCGCGCAGGAATCCACGCCGCCGCTGAGATAGCAGGCGACCGGCACATCCGCGACGAGGCGCCTGGACACAGCATTGCCGAACACGTCGCGAAACTGGGCGATGATCTCTGCATCGGATCGAGAATCCTTTTCCAGTTCGCCTTGCGCCGGGAACTTCCAGTCCCAGTACTGGTAGCTGCGCACCTCCCCATCGCGGGTGATCAGATAGTGGCCCTGCGGCACGGAATAGACATTCCGGAACAGGGTCCGCTCATGGTCGCGCACCCAGAAGGCTTCCATGAAGGCCGTTTCCCGGTCCCAGGCCATGGGCAGGCCCATCGCCGCGAATGCTTTCACCTCGGAGGCGAAATACACCGTGCCGTCCTGCACGGTGTAGAAAAGCGGCTTGATGCCAAACCTGTCGCGTATGGCGATCATTTCCCGCTTGCGCTCATCCATGATGACAATCGCGAACTCGCCGTTCAGCCGGTCGAGCCCTTCAAGGCCGCGCGTGAGATAGAGGTGAAGCGCAACCTCGCTGTCGGAGTCGGTCTTGAAGACGACGCCTTCCGCGCGCAGCTCGTCCCGGATCGCCTGGTAGCCGTAGAGCTCGCCATTCACCACGACATGGACAGTGTTGTCCGGCCCGGAAATCGGCTGGGTGCCATTGTCGAGCCCGATGATCGACAGGCGCGCATGTGCGAGGAAGGCCGGGCCAGCAGCGATTTCCAGGATGCCGTCTTCGTCAGGGCCGCGATGGCGGATGGCCTCAAGCCCCCTGGCGATTGCCGGCTGATCCACGCAGCTGCGTCCAATCCCTGCAATCAGTCCGCACATGCCATTGCCCCCTGCCACTCTCTGAATTGTTTTCTGGCCACCAGTTGTAAGGGAGCGCTGAGAATTCTCAATCGTTGAGCCCTGACAAACCTGATGGACCTGTTTCACCGGGCATGCTGGGAGCGCGAGCACGGCCATTGCGCGTGACAGGCACGATCCGGCCTGCGATCATGGGCGCTTCCAGGCATCGCCTGGTCCCCGCAGCACGGGTTTTGAAAGGAGCGCAGTTCCATGAGCGACAGCCTTGCCTATTTCCAGGAGCATCTGGCCGAGGCGACCCGTATCCGCCGCGATATCCATGCTCATCCTGAACTCGGATTTGATGAGCACAGGACCGCGAGGGTCGTCTGCGAGGAGCTTGAAAGGGCCGGCATTCCCTTTGAATCCGGGATCGCGGAAACAGGTATTGTTGCCACGCTGAAAGCCGGCGACGGCAACGCGGCCATCGGCCTGCGGGCGGACATGGATGCCCTGCCGATCCAGGAGCAGAACGAGATCGACCATATTTCGGTTCATGCCGGGAAGATGCATGCCTGCGGCCATGACGGGCATACGGCGATGCTGCTGATGGCGGCTAAGTATCTTGCCCAGTCGAGGAACTTCAGCGGCACGGTTCACTTCATCTTCCAGCCGGCCGAGGAAGGCGTCGGCGGTGCCCAGCGGATGATCGATGAAGGCCTGTTCCAGCGCTTTCCGGTCGACTGGGTGTTCGGCCTGCACAATATGCCGGGCTATGATGCCGGCGTGCTGGCGGTGCGCGAGGGGCCGATGATGGCCGGCCGGCAGAGCTATTCCATTACGCTGACCGGCAAGGGCGGGCACGCCGCGATCCCCCAGCAGACCCATGATCCCATCGTCGCCGCAGCCAGCCTCGTCTCAAGCCTGCAGACCATCGTGTCCCGCTCGCTTGCGCCGACCGACAGCGCGGTGGTCTCAGTCACCAAGCTGAACGCCGGCAACACACACAATGTGATCCCGAACACTGCGACGCTCGGCGGCAGTATCCGCTATTTCGACCCGAAAGTGATCGGCGTGATCAAGCAACGGATGGATGAGATCGCCGCCGGCGTCGCCGCCACTTATGGCTGCTCGGCGGAGGTGGCGTTCGAGGATTCCGATCCGCCGACGATCAATGACCCGCGCGCTGCCGCGCTGGCGGCCACGGCGATGCAGGCGCTTGGGCCGGAAGACGGGGTCGACCTTGCACCGACGCCGATGATGGGGGCGGAGGATTTCGCCTTCATGCTGCAGGCAGTTCCGGGTTGTTATGCCTGGATCGGGAACGGCCCGGGCGAGTCCGGATGCGTGCTGCACAATCCGGCCTATGATTTCAACGATGCCCTCCTGGTGCGCGGGCCGGCCTACTGGGCGAAGCTGGTCGAGACGGTCCTGCCGGCCTGAGCGCCACGCACGCAGCTGGCCCATAGCCGCATAAAGCAGGGCACGGATGACATGTGCCCTGCTTGGTCAACCTGCAAGTTTCGTAGCGCCTTTCGCACAGCGGTCTGCTGATGATGAAGCAGTCTCTGGTACTTGACCCTTTACGTGGCTTTGCGCGCAGTCTACATACCCCTAGGGAGTATATGATATGCGCACCGAAACGAAGACATCCACCCTGAAGCGTTTGGCCCGGATCGAGGGCCAGGTGCGCGGCGTTGCCCGCATGATCGAGGAAGACCGCTACTGCATCGACGTCGTCCGCCAGATCCAGGCGATCAAGGCGGCGCTGGGCAGTCTGGAGACTGTTATCCTCGACGATCACCTCGACACTTGTGTCGAACATGCGCTGAAAGGCGATGATCTCGCCGCGCGCCGCGAAAAGGTCGAGGAACTGGTTGCCGTGCTGGGTGGCCGCAAGAAATGAGATCAGGGTGGAGCGCAAGTGTCATGGCCGCAGGGCTCCTCGCCGGGTGTGCCTCCGTGCCGCCCAATAGCGGGTTTGACAGCATTGCCGAGGACATGGCGGCCTCGGGGACAGCCACGCCCGTCTGGCCTGGCGTGACGATCAGCGAAGCAGAGGCCGCCACGCGGGTCGACGCGCTGCTCGGCGAGCCGCTGAGCGAGGAGACCGCCGTAGAAGTGGCGCTGCTCAGCAATCGCGGACTGCGCGCCAGCTATCTCGGCCTCAAGGCCGCTGCCGGCGACTACCGGAATGATGCGAGCCTGCCCAATCCCTTTGTCTCGGCCATGGTGTTCGATGTCGAAGGCGAGCCGGTGACGAACCTTTCCTATGGGATCGGGATCGACCTGCTCGATATCCTGTTCCTGCCGCGCCGGATGCAGGCCGCCGGGCGTGAATTCGACGCCGCGCAGGCCAGCACCGCGCGAACCATTGTCGACTTCATCGCCGAGGTGCGCATCACCTACTACGAGGCTGCTGCCGCATCGCAGATCGCCGATCTGACGGGCCAGGCCGCCGAGGCCGCCGAGGCATCTGCTGGCGTTGCCGATGCCCTGTTCGAGGCCGGCAATATCCCCGAGATCGAGCGTGACCGGGAACAGCTGCTTGCCGCGCAGATCCGGCTCGATGCCATGCGCGCCGATGCCGACCGCCTGGCTGCGCGCGAAGCTCTGAACAGCTTGTTGGGTCTTGATGGCACGGATGCAGAAAACTGGACCATTGCCGGTCGTTTGCGCCATGCGCCACGCCAGACTGATCTGCCAGTAAATACTGCTGATCTCGCCATCTCCTCAAGTCTTGTGCTAGCCGAAAGCGATTCGCGCCTGGCGGCGGCGGGGGCCCGGCTTGGGATCGAGAAGGTTTCTTCCATCATCGGCGAGTTGGAACTGGAAGCCGAGCGCGAACGCGATGATGGCGAATGGGAAAACGGTATCGGCGGCGGCATTGAGCTGCCGCTCTTCAACTGGGGCAGCGGCGCGCGCCAGGCTGCGGGCGCGCGTTTCGAGGCCATGGCAGAGCAGCGTGCCGCCGATGAAATCACACTGCGCGCCGATGCGCGCGGGCTCGCAGCCGAGCTGGAGGCAGCGCGCCTCGCCGCAGACTATCAGCGCAGCGAAGTCCTGCCGCTCGCCACGCGCGTCCTCAGCGGAGCGCAGCTCGATTATAATGCCATGCAAATCGGCGTCTTCGGCCTGCTTGATGCCAAGCGTGGCCAGTTCGCCGCCGGCCGCGGATATGTGACCGCGCTTCGGGACTATTGGGCGCTCCGGGCGCGCTATGACCAAATGATGGCCGGCGGGTCCATCGGTGCAGTCCCGGCCGGCGATGCCGGCATACAGGCCGGCAGTTCGGACAGGGGAGGTCATGATGACAACACGTCGTGATGCCTTGAAACTCACTGGCTTTGGCGCGGGCGCTCTGGCCTTCGGCGCCGGATCAGCCAGCGCCTATGCCCATTCGACCACGGTGTCACACGGGGCGGGGGAGGCCTACCGCCCCGGCGAACCGGGACGCGACTACCGCCCGGTCGAGACACCGAACGGCTCGACACTGCCCTACACGGTGAAGGGTGGGGTGAAGGTGTTCCATCTCATTGCCGAAGAGGTCGAGCATGAATTCGCGCCGGGCCTGACGGGCCTTTGCTGGGGCTATAATGGCGACGTTCACGGGCCGACCATCGAGGCGGTCGAGGGCGACCGTGTGCGGATCTATGTTACCAACAGGCTGATCGCGCCGACCACGGTGCATTGGCATGGCGTTATCCTGAATTCCGGCATGGACGGTGTCGGGGGGCTCAGCCAGCGCGCCATCCGGCCCGGCGAAACCTTCGTCTATGAGTGGACCTTCCGTCAGCACGGCACCTTCATGTACCACTCCCATCATGACGAGATGACCCAGATGGGCATGGGGCTCATGGGCATGATCGTGGTCCATCCGCGCCGGCTCGCCGAGCCGCTGCCGGACCGCGATTTCGCCCTGCAGCTTTCGACCTGGATGATACGTCCCGGCGCACGCCGGCCCGACCCCAACGAGATGTCGGACTTCAATATCCTCACCATCAATGGCAAGGCTTATCCGGGCACGGCGCCGCTGATCGCGCGCACCGGCCAGCGCGTGCGCATCCGGCTCGGCAATCTCTCGGCCATGCACCACCATCCGATCCACCTTCACGGCTATGCCTTCGAGGAAGTGATGACCGATGGCGGTGTGATCCCGAAATCAGCCCGCCGACCCGAGACGACAACGCTGGTGCCAACCGGCGCGACACGCACTCTGGAGTTCATCGCAAACAATCCTGGTGACTGGGCCATGCACTGCCACATGACCCACCATGTCATGAACCAGATGGGCCACGGCATTCCGAACATGATCGGCGTGGAGGCTTCAGGTTTCGATGCGCGCGTCACCTCGCTGCTGCCGGCCTATATGACCATGGGCCAGGATGGCATGGGCGAGATGGGTAGCCATATCGGGAGCGGGCATATGCGCGCGCCGGCCAACTCCCTGCCCATGGTCGGGGCCGAAGGCCCGCACGACTACATCACCATGGGCGGCATGTTCACCATCCTGAAGGTGCGCGACGGGATCACCTCCTATGGCGATCCAGGCTGGTACCGGGACCCGCTCGGCATGGCGCGCCCAGCCACCGCGGAGGAACTGAGCCGCGACGGTATCAATGCCCGAACCGGGCCGGCCGCACCTGAACATCCCATGCCCGGCATGTCTGCTGAGCATGAGCACTGACAGGCCCGCCTGTATGGGGCAGACTTTGACCAAGGATCACTGAAAGGACTGGATATGAGGCTGTTGATGTTGGGGGTCGCGATGACCCTGTTTGCTACCCTGCCGGCCCTTGCTGATCATCACACCCAGCATGGTGAAATGGGCGGCCATGCTATGATGGCGGGTGCTACAATGCCCGAGGATGGTGCCGTGCTTGAGGCTTCGCCCGAACAGATCATGATCCAGTTCGGCCATGCCATGACACCGCAAATGGTGCGTCTCACCACGCTGACCGGGGAGGTCATCGATCTCGATCTCGGCGAGAGAGCGGCGACAGACCACCTCATGCTCGCCGTGCCGGAGCTCCAGCCGGATGATTACACGATCGACTGGCGCGCGGCCGGCGCCAATGGCCATGTCATGAGCGGCAGCTTTTCCTTCACGGTGAAATAGGCTGGCGCGCGCGGATCTGCCCAAAGGTCCGCCGCAGCCGGAAGACCAGCAAGACCAGGCCGGACAGCGCCACGAACAGGCCCGCACCGGCCGCCGTCACCAGCAGCGGATGGTTGAAGTCGGCGCCATCATCATAGTCCATGACGTGCAGGCGCCAGAAGAAATCATAGAACCGCCAGGTCGAGGATCGCCGCGCCCGCACAACAGCGCTGGCAGGATCGACATAGAGTGTTGTCTCGTCGGGATCGCTGAAAACGACCTGCCAGACAGGCCCGGGCCCGCCATATTCTGCGGGCGGCGTGGTCAGCATCCCGATCTGTGCGATCTCTTCGGTGCCGGAATAGTCGGCCAGGGCGATCTCGCGGGCCAGGGCCTCAGCGACAGGCGAGAGGCTTTCCCCGCTGAGGGCATCGACCGTGCGGGTGCTTGCGTCCGTCTCGATACGCCAGACCGGCCGGCCGAGGACATGGCCCAGCGCGGCACCTGAGATTTGCGTCAAACCGGCTGTACGCGCGACTGTCTCAAGAGGGATCAGGTCGTGAGGGTTCACCGCGACAGGCGATGCGGCGGCGATCTTGTGCTCGCCGCGCACAATCTCAATGGGGATGGCGCTCATCACCAGGCCGCCTGCAATCCAGAGCAATACCTGCACGCCCACAAGGAGAGCGACCCACTTGTGGATGCGAACGGTCCAGCGGAGAATCTGCATGGCGCGCCATTAGCACAGCAATCCGGGAACAGTTAGTCTCTACCAATCTGCATTCTGCGCCTGTCATAAGGCCTGGCGTAAAGCGGGCGCTTGCGGGCCACACAGATGTGAAGCGTGCAGTCTGAAAGAGAGCCGCATCATGGCATTCCAATTACGAGGAATATGGCTTGAAGGAGGCCCTCGGGCGGGACGAAATTCAGAATTGAATAGCAGGCTTGCGAATTTACGGAGGTCGTGATACCGAGAATATGACACCGGTGTCAAACCGGAGCAAGATGACCTGATCGGGAGGAAATGATGAGATCTGTCTTCGCTTACCGCTTGTTGGCCGGGGTTTCTCTGGCGACCTTTGCGCTTTGTAGCCCTACTGCAATTGCACAGGAGGAGGGTGACGATGAAGCCCGCCTTAGCACTGTGACGGTAACCGGTTTCCGTGAATCCCTCGCAGAAGCACTGGATGTGAAACGGGAAGCCACTGGTGTGGTCGATGCCATCGTCGCGGAGGATATTGCCGACTTTCCGGACCTGAACCTTGCTGAATCGCTGCAGCGTATTCCGGGCATTGCCATCGACCGCCAGGCCGGGGAAGGTCGTCGAATCACGGTGCGCGGTCTCGGTGGGAATTTCACCCGCGTACGCGTTAACGGCATGGAGGTGCTGGCAACCAGCGGCGGCTCGGATGCTTCAGGCGGCACGAACCGATCGCGGGCCTTCGACTTCAACACCTTCGCTGCCGAGCTCTTCAATGAGCTGGTCGTGCGCAAGAGCCAGTCGGCCGCAGTGGAAGAGGGTTCGCTCGGCGCGATTGTGGAGCTGAAAACCGCCCAGCCTTTCGATTTCGATTCCGGTTTCACCGGCGCGCTGTCGGGCCAGGCGCTCTATAACGACCTGATCGAGGAAGCGAGCCCGCGCCTGGCTGCGCTCGGCTCCTGGTCGAACGAAGACCAGACCTTCGGCGTGCTGCTTTCGGTGGCCTATAGCGACCGCACCATTCGCGAAGAGGGCTTCTCGACGGTGCGCTTCGACGATGCCGGCACATTCCGGTCCGTCGACGGTGTGCCGTGTGCCGCGCCTCTCACGGCAGGCTGCCAGGAACTGTATGACAGCTATTATGCGCGGATCCCCCGCTATGGCCGTCTGGACTATGAGCAGGAGCGCATCGGCATTACCGGTTCGGTGCAGTTCCGTCCGTCCCCCTCCACTGAGATCTCCATTGACGCGCTGGTGTCGGAGTTCAACGGGGCGCGCGATGAGAACTACATGCAGGTCTTCATCCGCAGCAATACCGACAATATCGATGTTCTCGACTATGTCGTGAACGGCGATGGCCTGCTGGAAAGCTTCACCGGGAACATCCAGCCCGACACTGGCAACGGCATCGTGCCAGTCCGCAGCGAGCGCCGCCAGGATGAGCTGAACACCGATTTCCAGCAATTCTCGGCGACCCTTGAGCAGGACTTTACGGATCGGCTGCGCGGCACCTTCTTCGCAGGCACATCGGAATCCAATTTCGATATCCCGATCCAGGCAACCGTGTTCTTCGATGCCGCTGCGGCCGTGGAGGGCTACTCTCTGGACTTCTCGCAAGGCCTGGAGACCCCAAGCGTCGATTTTGGCTCGCTGGATGTGAGCGATCCGACCCAGTTCCTGTTCACCCAGTTCCGCAACCGGCCTCAGAGTGTGGACAATACGTTCGACACGATCCGGGCGGACCTCGAATACGACCTGTCGGATTCGATCATTCTGAGCGCGGGCGCCAGCTGGAAGGAATTCCAGTTCAGCACCGAAGAAGTGCGCGCTGAAGGCAGTGTCACCGATATTGACGGCATTGATGCCTTTATCCCGGTCACGGCCGACCTGGCCGAGCTGATCTCGGGCTTCGGCAATGGGCTGGACGCGTCGGACATCGACACGGTCTGGGTCACGCCGAATTTCGACGCGGCGGTTGCGCTTGTCGATCTTTACAACTTCGCTGGCGCTGTGCGCGAGCAGGACACGCGCAGCGTGAAGGAGACCGATACCGGTTTCTACGTCCAGGCGGACTTCGACACCGAGTTCGGCGGCATGCCGGTGCGCGGCGATGTCGGCGTGCGCTATGTCGAGACCGAGACGGCGGCCACAGGGTTCTTGAGCGGCAATCAGGTGACCGTGACCCGCGAATACGAAGACTGGCTGCCGGCCTTCAATGTGGTGGTCGAGCCCACCGAACAATTCCTGATCCGCGGCGGCATTGCCAAGGTGATGGCGCGCCCGAGCCTCGGCAACCTGACGCCCGGCGGTTCGATCGACACCTTCAGCGGCCCGCCCTTCGAGATCAACCAGGGCAATCCGGCACTCGATCCGTTCCGTGCGACCACGTTCGACGTCTCCTTCGAGTACTATTTCACCGATGAGGCGCTGGTCGCACTGGGCCTGTTCTACAAGGACATCGATTCCTTCTTCACCAATGCCGACACCATCGAGACGACCTTCAGCCAGACTGGCCTGCCGGACTCAGTGGCAGGGGCGACTTCGCCGCTCGGTGAACTGCTGGCCGGCGGTGCAGACCCGGCGGTGGAGATCAACCAGACGGTCAATGGTGACAGCGCATCCGTGCAGGGGCTGGAGTTTGTCTACCAGCAGCCCTTCACCTTCCTGCCGGTGGAGGGCTTCGGCTTTGTCGGCAACTACACTTATGTCGACTCAGACGATATCATCGGTTTCTCGCCAAATTCCTGGAATGCGACTTTCTATTATGAAAACAATGTGTTCGAGGCGAGGCTTACGGGCGCGCATCGCGATGCCTACCAGACCACGCGTCCATCCAGCAGCGGGCGAACGGAAGGGCGCGAAGAACGCGGGGTCGCCGACACGTTCAATCTCGACTTCTCCAGCTCCTATCAGGTGACCGCGCAGCTCGAGCTGACTTTCGAGGCGATCAACCTGACCGACGAGTTCGAGCATCAGACCTTCGACCGTCTGGAGCTGCCGACAGTGTATCATCATACGGGTCGCAACTTCCTGATCGGAGCGCGCTACAAATACTGATCTCCCTTTCGCCCTTCTCCCACCGGATGGGCGAACTAAAGCCCGGCGCGACCCTCAACTCGCGCCGGGCTTCTTGCTTGTTCAGGCGGCAATGAGACGCGCTAGAGAGCCCCGGCAGATGCAATGTTCCGCTTCGTGCCCGTCTGGAACTGATGTGTGGGAGCTACTTCGAGACTTCGGCCGGCCTGGCCGGTATGAAGCGGCAGCGGATCGGCGTGGAGCCGTTCATGCTGACCATGGCCTCGTCGCCGGCGAAGACCCGGTGGACACCCGTGACGGCGCTGGTGAGGATCATCATGCCCGCCTTGGCCGGCCGGCCGCGCCGCGCGACATTCTCCAGCAGGAAGCGCACTGAATCCACCGGGCCACCGGGAATGCCGGCAGGTGTGGCTCGCCCGACTTCACGTCCGTTAATCGCGGTAGAGAAGGTCCACTGGTCATAGGTGAGATCGCGCCAACTCGGGATTTCTGCGCCGAGGACAAGTCCGTAATTGTTGCCAAAGTCGGAAATGGTCACCAGCGGGCCGTGCTCATTGATGCCGGGGAAGGGGCTGGAGGCCACTTCGACGCCGATATGCAGCGCGCCGATCAGCTCTAGTATTTCCTCGATGGTATAGTTCATCTTGTCGGCCGGAGCGTCCTTGGCCAGCACGGCAGTCACCTCTCCCTCCACGGCCGCAAAGCCGTCGGCAAAGACCGGCATGGCAAGCTGTGTCCCGCTATCGGAGTAGGTCGCGCGCTTGAAGACCGGCCCGGCCAGCCGGCGCACGCCCAGCTTCTGGGGCCAATCACCATTAATGCCGCCGACCTTCCAGCCCGTCAGCGTATCCTCCCAGAGCTCGATCGCCGCATCCTGGATGCCATAGGCTTCGTCCAGGGAGTGCGGCATCTCTCCCGGGTAGGTCTGCAGACCCAGGCCAGCGCTGCGTGCGCTAACAAAACGTTCTGCCCGGGTGTCGCTGTTTTTCATTTCGCTTCCCGAACTCGATTCGTTTTTCACTTTCGCCCCTCGAACAGACTTTACGTGGTGGACATCGATGGTAACCGGTGTCATTTTTAGTTTGTATATGACAAGAAGTCCTTGCCCGCCAAGTCAAAAACGCGGTTAGCAAGAGGCAAAAGTTCAGGGAGGCCCGAATGGCTCATCACAAGATCGCACTCAAACTCCTGCTGGCAGGCGTAGCATTGATGGTCATGAACGCTGCGGCAGGCTGTTCGGGCCTTGCCGGCATGCATGCCGTGAGCGCGCAGGAGTTGGCCGTCGAGACCTGGGCCTATGGCCTGCCAGACATTGCCGAGAGCATTACGGATGGGGGACGAGGCGGCGAGATTATCCATGTCACGACGCTGGACAGCGAAGGCCCCGGCTCCCTGCGCGCGGCGCTTGATATGGAGGGTCCCCGGATCATCGTGTTCGACGTGGCCGGTGCCATTGATCTGGCTGGGAACAGTCTGCGGATCCGCAATTCCGATGTCACCATCGCCGGACAGACTGCACCGTCTCCGGGAGTCACCATCCTTCGTGGCGGCATGGTCATCGGCGCCAATGACGTCATCGTGCAGCATATCCGCATTCGCCCGGGCGATTTCGGTGAGGCCCCGCGCTCAGGCCGCGATGTCGATGCGATCACGACCTCATCGGCCCACAATGTGATCGTCGATCACTGCACGCTGAGCTGGGCAACCGACGAGAACCTGTCGGCCTCCGGTCCGCGCTTTACCGGCGAGACGCCCGACGACTGGCGCGAGGGGACCTCGAAGAATATCCTTTTCTCCAACAATATCATCGCGGAAGGCCTCTCCCATTCCACCCATGCCAAGGGTGAGCATTCCAAGGGATCGCTGATCCACGACAACGTCTCTGACATCATCATCTACGCCAATCTCTATTCATCGAACTATGAGCGCAGCCCGCTGTTCAAGGGTGGTGTGCATGGCGCCCTGGTGAACAATTTCATCTACAATCCCGGTCAGCGTGCAATTCACTACAATCTGCAGGGTCTGGAATGGGGCGAGGTTCCCCCGACCGTGGGTGAAATGGACCTGGTGGCCAATGTGATGCGCGCCGGCCCGTCCACGGCCGACGGCCTGCCACTGGTCATGTTCGGCGGCGAGGGCCCGCTCTCGCTCTATATGGATGGCAATGAAGCGGTCGACCGCTGGGGCGAACCGGCCCCGGTATCGGGTCGCTACACGGTCAGTGGTTCAGGTGTCGAATCCTCGGTGGCTCCGCACATGGATCTGTCCGGTCTGCCGGTCCTGAGCGCCGAAGCCGTGGAAGCGCATGTGCTCGCCAATGCCGGCGCGCGGCCGTGGGACCGCGATGTCAATGATGTGCGCGTGCTCGCTGATGCTGCAGAAGGGCGCGGCGGGATCATCGATTCGCAGGAAGAAGTGGGTGGCTACCCGGAATTCGAGGAGCAGACCCGTCCGTTCAACGCTGCCGATTGGGACCTAGAGTCGATGTCGCCGCGCTCTGGCGATGCGCTCGACAGCGCGGCTGGCGCTCGCGGCACCTGAAAGACCGCGCCAGTGGCCTTGCCTCTTGCGGTAATTCTCTTGCATGTAGGGGCTGCAAAGCGAACAGGTAGTCTCCACTTTGGCCAGCAAATCCGAAAATTCTCCCGGCACACCACCAGAACCTGAGGCGGGGTCGGGAGAGAACGGGCGCGTCACGATCAATGATATCGCCCGGCTGGCCGATGTTTCGAAGAAGACCGTCTCGCGGGTGATCAACGATTCCCCGATGGTGCGCGAGGAAACGCGCGAACGGGTCAAGGCGATCATTGCAGAGACCGGCTTCACGCCCGATCCGCAGGCTCGCGCACTGGCCTTTCGCCGCTCTTTCCTGATCGGGCTGGTCTATGACAATCCCAGCCCGCAATATGTCGTGAACATGCAGCGCGGCATTCTCGATGTTCTGGAGGGCACCGATTATCAGCTGGTGCTCCAGCCGGTGGACCGCGCCGATGGCGATTATCACGACCGCGTGCGCCGCTTCGTTGAACGCCACCGCCCCACCGGCCTGATCATGCCGCCTTCGGTGTCGGAGGATGTCGAACTGGCCGACATGCTCGTAAAGTTGGGATGCGACTATGTCCGCATCGCCTCGGTGGAGCTGGACCAGCCCGAGCGCATGGTGCGCACCCATGATGGAGAGGGCGCAGCCCAGGCCGCGCGCCATCTGGCTGGCCTCGGCCATCGGCGCATTGCGCATATTCACGGCCCGCGCAGCTTTCGTTCGTCGCACGAACGCCTGTTCGGCTTCCGCAATGGGCTCACCGAATTCGGCCTGGAGCTGGCGGCCGAGATGACCGTGGAAGCCGGCTATACCTACGACTCCGGTGTGCAGGCTGCCGACCAGCTCCTCGCGCGCGCAAAGCGACCGACCGCGATTTTCGCCGGTAATGACGAGATGGCCATCGGCATTTACACATCTGCGCGCAAGGCTGGCCTGCGCGTGCCGGACGATCTGTCGATTGTCGGCTTCGATGACACGCCCATGGCCGCGCGCATGTGGCCGCCGATGACGACGGTGCGCCTGCCGATCCGCGACATGGGCCGGGAGGCCGCCGAGAGCCTGCTGCATGCCGTGCTGGAGAAGGGCAATCGCCGCCGCCAGAGCTTCACGCCGGAAATCGTGGTTCGGAGTTCGACCGCGCCGCCTGCGTGATCAAAGGACGGTTGCGGGCGCGTATATCGAGTGTTATGACACCGGTTACCTAATGCCGAAACAAACAACCGCGCGCGCCAGTTCGCAACGCTGCGCACCTCCAGGCCACACGCCTCAGACACAGAAGGATCCGTCCCATGAAGATCGCGCTCATCATCGAAAACAGCCAGGCTGCCAAGAGTAGCATCGTTCACGACGCCCTGACCGCCGTCGCTGAGCCGCTTGGCAATCAGGTCTTTCACTACGGGATGTACACACCGGAAGACAAAGCTCACCTCACCTATCCGATGATCGGCATCCTCGCCGGCATCCTGATCAACTCGAAAGCGGCGGATTTCATCGTCACCGGCTGCGGCACGGGAATGGGATCGAACCTTGCCTGCAATGCGATGCCGGGCATCTTCTGCGGCCTGGTGATCGATCCGACCGACGCCTTCCTGTTTGGCCAGATCAATGACGGCAACGCGATCTCCATGCCTTACGCCAAGGGCTTCGGCTGGGCGGCGGAACTGAACCTGCAGGACTGCTACCGCAAACTGTTCGAAGTCGAGCGCGGCATCGGCTATCCCAAGGAGCGCGCCGCCGTCATGGCGGAAAATCGCAGCGTCCTGAGCGAGCTTAAGAAAGCCTCCTGCCACGACATGCTGACCGTGCTCAATAATATCGACCAGGACCTCCTGAAGACCGCCATTTCGGGCGAGAGGTTTCAGGAATATTTCTTCGCCAACTGTCAGGACACGGCTATGGCCGACTACCTGAAAGGCGTGCAGGCGTCCTGATCGCCAGCCCCTGAGCAACCGTATCCGGAGAGCCTCATGAGCCAGAATCCGTTCAGCCTCGAAGGCAAGGTCGCCGTGGTCACCGGAGCTAATACCGGCCTCGGGCAGGGTATGGCCGTGGCGCTGGCCGAGGCGGGCGCCGATCTCGCGCTGGTCGGGCGCTCCTCGCCCGATGAGACCGTCGAGCTTGCCCGCAAGACCGGCCGCAAGGTGCGTGTCATCATGGCCGATCTCGGCAGTCTTGATCCTGTCGACACCATTGTTGGCGAGACGAAAGAGGCGCTCGGCGGGCTCGATATCCTCGTCAACAATGCCGGCATCATCCGCCGTAACGACACCATCGATTTTACCGTCGAGGACTGGGATGCGGTGATGAATGTGAACCTGCGCACCCTGTTCTTCCTCAGCCAGGCGGCAGCGAGATCCATGATCGCGGCGGGCAGGGGCGGCAAGATCATCAATATCGCCTCCATGCTGTCCTATCAGGGCGGCATCCGTGTGCCGTCCTATACCGCCTCGAAGAGCGGCGTGATGGGGCTCACGCGCATCCTCGCCAATGAGTGGGCGGCCCACGGCATTAATGTGAATGCCATCGCGCCGGGCTATTTCGCCACCAATAACACCGCTGCCCTGCAGGCCGATGAAAAGCGCAACACCGAAATTCTCGGGCGCATCCCGGCCGGGCGCTGGGGCGAGCCCGCCGATCTTGGCGGTGCGGTCGTGTTCCTGTCCTCGGCCGCCTCCGACTATGTGCAGGGCATCACCCTGCCGGTCGATGGCGGCTGGCTCGCGCGCTAGGAGGCAGGGAAGATGGCAAGGGGCGTGGTCTGTTTCGGTGAGCTGCTGCTCCGCTTCACCGCGCCCGAGTCCGAGCGGCTGATGCAGTCGCCAGCTTTCGATGTCCATCATGGTGGGGCCGAGGCCAATGTTGCGGTATCCCTTGCGCGCTTCGGCCACAAAGCACGCATGGTCTCGGCACTGCCTGACAATGCGCTCGGTGCCAGCATGCTCAGCGCGTTGAAAGGGCAGGGGGTTGATGTTTCCGCTGTCCTAAATGCTCCGGGCCGGATGGGACTCTACTTCCTCGAAACAGGTGCCGTGCGTCGGCCATCGCGTATTGTCTATGATCGTGCGGGATCGGTCTTCGTGGAGACCGCGGCGAGCCAGTATGATTGGCCTGCCCTGCTGGACGGCTCGGAATGGCTTCACCTGTCGGGCATAACCCCGGCGGTCGGCCCGGAGCCTGCCCGCGCCGCGCTTTTAGCTGTAAAAGCTGCCAAAGCGGTGGATGTGCGCGTCAGTTTTGACGGCAATTACCGCCAGGCCCTCTGGGAAGCCTGGGGCGGCGACGGTCCGGCCACGATCTGCGAAATCCTGGAGAGCGTCGACACCGCCTTTATTAATGAGCGCGATATCGCCCTTCTGCTCGGCAGCGCGCCGGAGCCGCGCGCGGTGGCCGTTGAGCGCGCCTTTGCCGCCTTCACGAACTTGCAGCGCATAGCCGCGACCCGGCGCGAGCAGTCCTCGGTTGCCGATCAGGTTCTGAGTGGCGATCTGTTCACACGCGAGGGGCACTGGGCCTCACGCCGGCATACGCTGACCAGCGTGGTCGACCGTGTTGGCGGCGGCGATGCCTTCGCAGCCGGCCTGCTGCACGGCCTGATCGCGGGCTATTCGCCACAACACACCGTGGAGTTCGCCATGGCCGCGAGCGCCATCAAGCACTCAATCCCCGGCGACTGGAATCTCACAAACCTCGCGGAAGTCGAGGATACGGTCTCCGAAACTGGGCTCGATATCCGCCGCTGAACAATCTGGGCGGCGCAATGGGAGGAAGAGATGGATATCACACGGCGCACTGCACTGGCGGGTGTTGCGGCCGCTGGCCTGACAGCCAGCCTGTCCTGGGAGGATCTCCCCGGCTGGTTGGAGACCAATATGCGCTGCGATATCATGCTGTCCGAAGTGATCGGCGTGTATCGCCAGCTCTTCCCGGACATGACGCCGTCGGATGTCATGTTTGCCGCCACCACGGCGGGGCGGAGCTGGCGCGGGCAGGTCGAGGAGGCCGATGCCCGCGCGCGTCAGGGCGCACCAACCTGGGTCTACCAGTTCGATCTGCCATCCCCGCTCGATGGCGGTCGCCGCGGCGCCCCGCATGCCATCGACATCGCCCATGCCTTCGACAATCTGGCCCAGCCTGGCGCCGTCTCGGGCACCGGCCCGACGGCCCAACGCGAGGCCGACCAGCTCTCGACCGCCTTCATCCATCTCGCGCGCCACGGCGACCCGAACCATGCCGGCCTGCCGGACTGGGAACAGCATACGCTGCCACGCCGCCAGACCATGGTGTTCGATGAGCGCACGCGCCTTGAGGACGATCCGCGCCGGGTCGAGCGGGAACTCTTCGCCAAAGTGCCATTCATCCAATGGGGAACCTGATATGAGACTGCCTGCTATCCTGATTGCCTCAGTTCTGCTGGGGCCTGTGCCTCGACCGCAGAGGAGGTCGTCATCACCGAAATCGTGCCGGAGGAGCTGCCCGCATCCGTGAGCCGGGCCATCGCGGCCGAGCGGGACGGCTTCACGGTTGAAGAGGTATTGCGCAAGGTGCGCGGCGACCGGGTCTATTATGATGTCGAAGGCACGCTGCCCGATGGCGAAGAGATCGAGTTCGACGTGCTCATGGAGTTGACCGGGCCGCAGATTGTCGAGATCCAGCGCGACCTCGAATTTGCCGATCTGCCCGCCGAAGTGAGCACACTGGCACTTGAGACGACCGGTGGCTCTGGGCCTGTCCGCATCATCGAAAGCGTCCAGACCGATGGGGCGGTGATCTATGAGCTGTTCCGCGAGGGCGCGCCGTCCGATCCGGCCTGGGAGATCCGTGTGTATGGCGGGCAGGTCGAGCTGCTCGGTGAGCGCTCGATCCACTGAGCTTGGCAATGGATACTGGTCATGGTGGGCGCCTGCAAAAGGCCTTGCGCAAAAAATGACACCGGTTACCATGCATCGCAGATAAAGCGCGATCTGGCGCAATCGACCACCAGAGAGGTGGCGCATGGACGGGAGGGCCGGGTGCTGAGCAGCCCCGATACCAACAGCAGGATGGGTAACGGCCTGTCGCGGCGCGGCTTGCTGCTTGCGGGCGGGGCAGGGCTGATGCTGACGGCCTGTGGCAAGGCCGGGCCGAGGCCGCTCCTGTCGGCGGACTCCCATCCGCGCGAATATCCCACCGTGCGTGCGGTCGACTATATGGCTGGTCTCCTGCGCGAGGAGAGCGGCGGCCGGCTCGACATCAAGATCTATGCGGGTGGCCAGCTCGGGTCAGAGCGCGACACGCTGGAGATCACGACCTTTGGCGGGCTCGATCTCAATCGCGTCAATCTCGCGCCGCTGAATGCCATCGAGCCGCTGACGCTGATCCCGGCGCTGCCATTCCTGTTCCAATCCACCGAGCATCTCCATGCCACACTTGATGGCGAGGTCGGCGAGGCGATCCTAGCCTCGCTGGAGCCGCACAACCTGATCGGCCTCTGCTTCTACGACAGCGGGGCGCGCAGCTTTTACAATTCGCGTCGCCCGATCCTCACGCCGGACGACATGCACGGCATGAAAATCCGCGTGCCCAATTCCGATCTCTATCTCGCGATGATCCGCGCGCTGGGCGCCGATGCCACGCCCATGTCGCTGGGCGAGGTTTACCAGTCGCTGGTGCAGGGCGTGATCGACGGCGCTGAAAACAACTGGACGTCCTATGAGAGCGGGCGGCATTTCGAAGCTGCGCCCTATTACAGTCTCACCCGTCATGTGATGGCGCCGGAAGTGCTGGTGATGTCGCTCGACCGCTGGCGCAAGCTTTCCGACGACGACAAGACGCTGGTGAGCAGCGCGGCAAAGCGCTCGGTCATCGCCATGCGCGAGATGTGGCGCGAGCGGGTCGAGGAAGCGCGCACCGCAATCCTGGCCGCCGGCGTGGAAGTCAACGAAGTCGACGACCTCGCGGCCTTCCAGGCGCGGATGGAGCCGGTTTGGGATGAGTTCATCGTCTCGCCCCGTCAGAAAGAACTCGTAGAGCTGACCCGCGCCATCGGCCAAAATCTGGAGAGCCGGACATGACACAGGCGCTCGCCCGCCTCACCCGGGCCTCGGCAGATTTTCTGGTAAAGGCCGCGGCCGTGGGCTTGGTGCTGATGACGCTAATTGTCGGCTGGCAGGTCTTTGGCCGCTATGTCCTCAATTCCAGCCCGTTCTGGTCCGAGCAGGCCGCGCTGACCCTGATGATCTGGTATGTGTCTCTCGCCGCCGCGGCTGGCGTGCGCGAGGGGTTTCATATCCGCATTGTGGCGCTGGAAAACGCCGTCGGCCCGCGCGCAAAGCGGGTATTGCGCACTGCCTCCGATCTTGTGGTTGCGGGATGCGGGCTCGCCATGGCGATCTGGGGCGCCCAGCTCGTGGCGCGCACCTGGGAGCACACCATCCCCTCGCTCGGCATCCCGCGCGGCCTGGCCTATGCCGGCCTGCCCATCGCGGGCGCCCTGATTGCGCTCTACGCCCTGGAGCGCCTGCTGGAGGAAGCCGAGGGCGAAACCGTTGAAGACGAGGAGGATCCCCGGTGGAGCTAGCCATCCTGATCATCGTGCTGGTGGTGTGCCTTGCCATCGGTGTCCCGGTGGCCTTCTCGCTGCTGGCGGCCTCGATTGCCTGTTTTCTCTCGCTCGATCTGCCGCTGATTGTGGTGTTCCAGCGGATGGCCGCGGGCGTGAGTGTCTTCACTCTGATGGCCATTCCCTTCTTCATCTTCGCCGGTGACCTGATGTACCGATCCGGCATAGCCGAGCGATTGGTTCAGGTGGCCGAGGCCGCCTTCGGACGTGCGCGCGGCGGGCTCGGCCCGGTCAATGTCGGCGCCTCGACCCTGTTCGGGGCAGTGTCCGGCTCTGCCATCGCCAGCGCCTCGGCCATGGGTTCGACCCTGATGCCGCTGATGAAGGAGCGCGGCTATGACGGGGATTATATGGTCAATGTCACGGTGACGGGCGCGATTGTCGGCCTGCTGATCCCGCCCAGCCACAACATGATCATTTATTCTGCGGCTTCCGGCATCGGCGTCTCTATTGGAGACCTGTTCCTCGCCGGCATCGTACCCGGTGTGCTGACGGCCATCCTCTTGATGGTGGTGGCCTGGCGCGTGGCGGCGAAACGTGGTTATGCGCGTGGCAGTTTCCCCGGCTGGCCGGTCTTCGCCCGCGCGCTGGTCTTTGCCATTCCGGGCCTGATGACCGCGATCATCATCATGGGCGGCATCCTGTCGGGCATCTTTACCGCGACCGAATCCTCGGCCGTCGCGGTGATCTACACCGTTGCCGTCGGCGCGCTGGTCTACCGCACCCTGGGCTGGAAGCGGTTTTCCCAGGCCGCCATGCAGTCGGTGAAGATCACCGCCATGGTGCTCCTCATTATCGGCGCGGCGACCGCCTTCGGCTATGCCCTCGCCATCCTGGAAGCGCCGGCCCAGCTCGCCTCGCTGATCACGGCCGCCACGGATAATCCGATCCTGGTGCTCCTGATCATCAACCTGATCCTGCTCGTGCTCGGCACCTTCATGGACATGTCGCCGCTGATCGTGATCACCACGCCGATCCTCCTGCCCGTGGTGATGCAGGTCGGCGTGGATCCGGTCCATTTCGGCATCATCATGATGCTGAACCTTGGCATCGGTCTCGTGACCCCGCCGGTCGGTTCGGTGCTGTTTGTCGGCGCGGCGGTCGGCAAGGTGCCCGTAGAGCATGCGGTGAAGACGATCTGGCCATTCTACGGGGCGCTGATTGTTGCGCTCTTATTTGTTACATTCGTGCCGGCCCTGTCGCTGACTCTGCCCAATCTCTTCTAGGGAGTTTCAAGATGCCCATGCCTGGCAGACCCCTGCTCACCACCGGTCTCCTCTGCGTTGCTGGCCTTGCTGCCTGCTCGCATGCCCCCGCCACTGAGCCCGCAAAATTCACCGCCTATATCGTCGACGAGATGGATGCGATCAGCGAGGAGGCCCCACCGCATGGCGCCATCGGCATGAGCACGGCCTACCGGATTTCGGATGGCGCGGTGGACAGGACCATGGAGTTCCGCAAGCGCGCCCTGCATCCGGGCGCTGCGGTCGGGCCTCACCCGATCGGCAATGACGAGGTCTATTATGTCCTCTCCGGCGAGGGCATGGTCTATTCAGATGGTGTGGAAACGCCCGTGACGGCGGGCATGGCGGCCTATCTCTATGATGGGTCTGTGGTCGGTATCCGCCAGACCGGGACCGAGCCGCTGGTGATCATCATCGCTTATCCCCTGCCGGACCATCCGAGAATGAGGCGCTGAGCGTGACCTGCCTGTCGCGGCGCGACCTCCTGCTCGCCTCGTCCACTACTCGCGGGGAGAGTATATTCAGGGCAATGGGCGTGATGATGGCGGCGACTGCAATTCCGAAGAGAACCTTCACGATGGCTCCCATCGGAAAGCCGATCGCGCCGTCAAGCATCTGGACGATCACAAACCCAGCGCTGCCGAAGACGGCCAGCGAGATGAGGCCAATCGCAATGGCACGCAGGAAAATCTGGAGGACCGGACGGGGCGTTCCCGCCACCTTTCCTTTCCTGATGCGATGATTGACGATCAGGACGGGTGGAAAGCTGGAAAAGAAGCCGACCGCCGCGGCTTGTGGCAGGAAATCGAAGGCGAATTTCGCACCCCGGCCGAGCTTGACGATCTCCTCGCCATGGAAGGCGAGAAAGTAGAAGCCGAGACTGAAGGCTGCGTTGATACCGCAGCATATTGCGGTCTCCTTGGCGATAAAGGCCGGTGTCATTCTCAGCTCCTGTCAGTGTGGGACATCTGCGAAGCCGTCGACCAGCTTCATGCTGTAGCGCATGGTCTGTTCCGGCGTGCTTGGCGCGACCGTTGAGTGCCATTCCAGGTGGGAAACATGATCGATGGGGCGCCAACCTTCGGAGAAGCAGACAGCATTGCTGTCGGCGGCCTGGATATGGCGGGCGAACAGGCCGATCTTGGCGTGCTCCCGGTCATCCATGACCACGACCGAGCGAATTGCACCGCCAGCCGCGGACTGCTCTGCCGCCCAGGCCATTGCTGCTTCGAGGTCTTCTTCATGGCCTTCCGGACGGCTGGCGATGACCTGCATGGCGAACCGGTCATCGGTCGGTCCTCCGCCGAGATGTTCGGTGATTTCGCCGGTGGCCATCGCCACTTTTCGCACGGAGTAGAAGCCGACTTCGGGGTGCGCGCTGCAGCTCGCCTCGACTACCGGCAGGTGCTCGTTAAACGTCGCGACGGGGAAGGCCGCGGCAATGTCGGCCGGGGTCTCCCACTGCACATATTCGCAGACGCGCGACTCGTCGGGCGTGATGAAGAAGGAGGCCGACCTGAGGCCGGGAAGTCCGGAGATCCGGGCATAGGTCTCAGCCGAATTGAGAAGCAGGACACCTCTGCCGCGATGGGGCTGGGGCCGCAGCATGATGAGGCCGGTGGCGAAGGTCGGATTTTCGGGGATCGTGATCGTATCTTGACGCATGACGGCTCACTCGACGGGCAGGAGGTGGAACAACACCGGCATCACTTCCTCCGCAGCCGGGGGCGCGCAGGCCTCGACGACTGTGAATCGGGTGAAGTCAGGACTCGTGGGCGTACCGGATAGCACCACACGCGTTGGAACCGGCGGCACGATGGCCCGTGAGGCGCGATAGGTGACATTCACGCCCGAGGGTCCCACGGCTGATCGCAGCGTTTCCGGCGATGACATCACCTCAAACGATGCGCCGATCTCGCGTCCGCGCGACAGCATGATGGGTGTGGACTGGGAGAAGGTCAGGTCCGAGGTGAAGGCCAGGTGCTTGAGGTGGCAGAACTGCTCGGCAATCCTGATGTGTTCGTAATAGCGGAAGTCTTCCTGCACAGCCTCGAAGGCGGCCCGGTCCGTCCAGCGGACAAATTCCAGGACCTTGCTGTTTGTCTCGTCGACCATGAAGGCCGCCCCGGCAAAACCGGGGATATGCTTGATCCGGTTTTCCGTTGCCATGGCGTTGAACATGGCGACCGTTGTGGCCCGGTCTGGGGATTCCAGGAGGATCAGGCCGGTCCAGAAAGTGTCGCCGGGGGAGATCGAGATGGTCATGTCGGATCCTTGTGATCGGTGTGATCTGCCATGGCAGGGGACTAGGTTGTGGGCGCCGGGTTTGGCGGGCAGAGGCGCGAGATGCCGAGCCCGCCATTCGCCTGCAGGGTGGCGCCGGTGACATAGCGGCTGTCATCTCCGGCAAAGAAGCAGACAGCATCGGCAACGTCCTCCGGCTCGGCGATGAAACTGAGCGGGGTCTGCCCTATGATCCTTTCCCGGATCGGCCCCGGCACATGAGCTGTCGCTGGCGTGTTCATCATCCCACACTGGACGGTATTGGCCGTGATGTTCCGCTTGCCGACCTCATGGGCGATGTACTTCATGAAGGTGTTGAGTGCAGCCTTGGCCGTGCCTGACGAGATCATCCCGGGCGAGATCGGACCGTCGGCATGTTCGGTTGAGATATAGACCAACCGGCCCCAGCCCTGCCGGGTCATCGTCGGGAGCACGGCCTGTGTGAGCAGGAAAGCCGCGCGCATTTCGCCATGCACCTTATGCTCGAACTCCTCTAGCGAGAGGTCGACAAAGGCCTTCTGGTAATGGCGAATATTGGCATTGTTGACGAGGATATCGATCCTGCGGAAGGCACTGAGTGCCTGCTCGATCATGCCGTCCACGCTCGCCGCATCCGTGACATCTGCCTGGACTGCCAGAGCGCGGGTGCCGTGCTGCTCGGTGATTGTCTTGCAGACGGCTTCGGCGCCAGCCGCATCGGAATTGTAGTTGACCACCACATCATGGCCGCGCGCGGCAAGCGCCTTGGCGGTCGCCGCGCCGAGACCCTTTGAGGCGCCGGTGACGATGGCAGAGCGTCGGATCATGTCATGTCCTCCCGAAGAGACGTGTTGGCACTAAAGCGGGTTTGGCGGAGCTGCCGGGAACGTGCGGGACGTGACTGGGAGGATGTCTCGTCGAACCCGCAGCTCCGCCAATCTTGTAAGCGCTAGATCAGCGGCGTATTTTCCGGCAGCCCGAACAGCGTGCGGCCATAGGTTTCAAGGTTGGTCGCGGGCGCCAGAACGCCGTGCTGCGAGGCGCCGTGAATGTCGCGCCAGTAGCGCTGGATCGGATTGCGCTCCGACAGCACGCTGCCGCCGCCGGCATGGTAGAGCATGTCCACGCCCTCGCGCATGAGCTGCATGGCATAGCCGGAATCGGCGCGTACGCGGCTGCGCAGGAAGCGGTCCATGTATTCGCCCGTGGCGGCGATGCCATCGACATCCTCGCAGGCGCGCGCGGCCATCAGCCGGCCGGCATCGATGCGCTGGACAGCTTCACCGAGGGCAAGATGGGTCACCGCCGCGTGGGAAGTGTCGGCATAGTCGGTATAGGCGATCGGCTTGCCCGGCGTACGGCGCTTGAATTCCTCGACGGCGCCAAGGGCAAAGCCCATGGCGGGGCCGGTCAGGATCAGTGCGAGCAGCGGCACATAGGCCGAATTGTAGAGCGCTTCGTCCTTGAAATGGGTCGAGGCATAATCGCCCTCGATTGCCTTGATGACCGAGTAGTGCAGGTGGTCCGGGATGAAGACATCCTCGACGGTAACGCCATTGCTGCCCGAACCGGAGAGTGAGGTGACATACCAGTCGTCCAGCATGGTGACCTCGGATTTCGGGACCCAGCACAGGATATGATCCTGGAACTCGCCCGCCTTATCCAGCATGGCCGCGCCGAGCAGCAGCCAGTCGGCATGCGGGCTGCCCGAGGCAAAACCCCAGCGGCCTGTCATCCTGTAGCCGCCATCCACGCGCGTCGCCTTGCCGCCAGGGGTCAGGACGCCAGCCACTTTCAGGTTGGGGATCTTGTGCAGTTCGTCCTGGCCTTTCTTGGGCAGGAGCGAGGACAGCCACATGCACGCGCCATAAAGCGTGGTGATCCAGGCCGCGCCGCCGCAGGCCTTTCCGATCTCGGTGCTCACATCCAGCATGGTGCGAAGCGGCGCCTGGTGTCCGCCATAGAGCTTCGGCTTCAGCACATCGAACAGGCCCGCCCCTTCCAGGAGAGCGACCGAGGCATCGGCGCAGCGCCGGCCTTTCTCCGTTTCCAGGGCATACTTTGCGATTTCCGGTGCGATCGCGCGGGCATTGGCCACCAGATCCACGCTCTTGGCGGGCGCTGGCGAGGCTTTTACTTGGGCTTCAGCCATGGTCTTTCTCCATTTCAGGGGGCGGCGGGACCCGGGTCAGTGGTTTCCAAAGCGGTAGGTGAGGGTGGCGCCGAAAGTGCGCGGCGGGCCGGGAACCAGTGTGTAGACACCGGCATTGATGGGCGTACCGGCTACTGCTGTGCGCGATGGGCCGGAGGACTGGATCGAGGTCAGGAAGTCCTCGTCAAAGGCATTCTTGATCCAGAAGCGCGCGCTCCAGCGTTCGGAGAACGGGCTGAGCCCGAAGGAGGCGTTGACGAGCGTGCGCGCTTCATCGCCGGTCTCTTCATAGTTCGCTTCGGTGTAGAAGACGTCGCCCCGATAGCTGGCATTGACATTGAAGTCGAAATTCATGTCGCCAAACACCGGCTGCTCATATTCGAAGCCGTATGAAGCCGAATGCTCGGGCAGGCCGACCGGGCGGTTGCCGGAATTGTCGCCGACGACATTGCCGCCGAAGATCACCGGGAAATCCTTGAACTCGGCATCGGTATAGGCATAGTTCAGGAAGGCGCCGAAATTGTCCGTCGGCTTCCAGCGCAGTTCGACCTCAAGACCATCGGCGACCAGAGAGGCGGCATTGCGAACGCCGACCAGCGGCTTGGTGCTGGGATTGTCGTCATGGTCATAGCCGGACTGGATTTGCACATTCTTGGTTTCGTTGTGATAGATCGCCGTGTTGAACGTGATCCCCAGATCCGGCCATTGCGATTTGAAGCCGATTTCAGTGGATTTGATTTCCTCAGGTTCGTACGGTTCCGAACCGGTCGCGATATCTTCCGGCGTGCTGCCGAAGGCCCCGCTCTTATAGCCTTGGGAATAGGTGGCGTAGAGCAGCATGTCGCTGCTCGGCCGGTATTTCAATCCGATCTTCGGATCGACGGATTCCCAGGTTTCAGATGCTTGGGTCAGCGGTACACAGCGCGTGCCGACCGGGCAGAGATCCGCCCCGTTCACCAGGGCCGGATTGGGCGCGAAGCCGGGAAAGGCGAACACGCCGGGCAGGTTGGAATAGTCAATGGTGGACGAGATATCCAGCGGTGAGATGAGCACCGGATTGCCGTTCGACAGCACCGTCACGCCGACCACGGCGCGGTTCAAAAGTTCGAACTCGAAATCCTTCTCGTCATAGCTGTAGCGCAGGCCGAAGGTCGCGCTCAGCTTGTCGGTCAGATTGAGCGTTTGCTGGGTGTAGACGCCATAGGACGTGGTCTCGTTTCTGGCGTAGGAATAGCGCGCATTGTCGAGGCCGAACTGGTCGTCATACTGGTTGCGGGTCGCCTCCTCGGTGAAAACGATGGCGCCGAACACCCAGGAGAGCCGGTCATTGAATGTGAAGACGCCGCCCTCACTGGAGAGGAAGCGGACTTCCAGGGAGTACTGGTCGGCTTCGTCCTGGCGCTGGGGCTCGTGCGAGGCATTGGAATCCAGGCCAAGTGCTTCAGCAGCGCTCAGGCCGCCAAAAAAGCCGAGTGGGGTCGTATCGTCGAGCGTAACGCAACGCGGCGTGCCGAGCACGTCCGGATTACCCGGCGCATTGAGCATCACATTGGCCCGTGCGATGAAGCTGGTGGAATTGGCCAGGCACGGCGAGGCGTCGAAGTCCGAATGCTGGTTGGTCCAGAAATGGCGCCAGCCGAAAATCGTCGTCATGTTGAAGGCATCGAAATCGCCATTGCCGGTGATGTTGATGCCGTAGACGTCGCGATCCTGTGTGCCGTCGAGATTCTGCAGCGACTCGTGGATATCTGAGATCACCTTTCCGGTGGGGTTCACCATCGGATCGGTTGAGGTAGGGTCCCACCAGGCGACCTGCTGGACCTGCGGGCCGGGCAGGCTGACATCAGCGGTGGTCAGCGTGCGGGTGGAATAGCCGGGGCCGACAGTGCGGTCCTGCTGGTAGTCGCCGCGGAACACCACGTCGATCTGGTCATTGACGATGGCTTTCAGGGCACCGCGCGCGGCGTAGGAGTCGATTGTGCCGAGATCGTTACCGGTGAGCAGGTTGTCGACAAAGCCATCGCGCTTGCGCCGGCTGAAGGCGAAATTGCCGAACAGGCTGTCTTCCACCAGCGCGCCATTCAGCGTGAATCGCTGGTTGAACATGTTGTAATTGCCGACATCTATTGCCACGGACGCCCGGAAATCCTCGTCCGGCGTCTTGGTGATATAGTTGACCACACCGCCAACCGCGTTGCGGCCGTAAAGTGTGCCCTGCGGGCCTTTCAGCACCTCGACCCGTTCCAGATCAAACAGGTCGATAGTGGTGCCGCCGGGGCGTGCCACATAGACCCCGTCAATATAGACCGCGATCGAATCCTCGGTGCCGATATCCAGCGAGGATGATCGCGTACCGCGAATATTGTACTGCGGGACGGTCTGCAGGATCCCGCCGGACTGAAAGCCCGGAATGTTGATAGCTAGGTCGCGGACATCGACGATATCGCGCCGGACCATCATCTCATTATCGAGTGCCTGGACGGTCAGCGCCGTATCCTGGGCGCTCTCCTCGCGGAACTGCGCCGTGACCACGACGGTATCGAGTTTGCGGTGTGTGTCCTCTGCATCGCTGTCTTGTGCGATGGCGGTTCCCGGCAAGGCCACGCACCCCAGCGCGGTCGTGGAAACCAGTGCATAAAGGCGCGCTTTCCCAAAGCTCTTCATGCGTCATTCCTCCCTAGATATCTGTCGATTATGGCCGCTTTGCCGGTCTGCGCCGGTTGCGAGCTAATTATTCGATAGCCAACCTAATGAAAATTGCAGGAGCTGTCAAAGCAATTTCGAAAGCCGTATCGCAGCAGGCGCAATCTGTAGTCGCGGCGGGGGAATCCGTCTGTTTCAGACAGAGTTGCACGCGACCGCTATGCGGTAGAAACCCGGTAGGTGGACGTGATGAACCGTTTGAAGGCCGCCTTGTGAGGGGATCAGCCCAGCGAGCCGAGCGCGCGGTCATAATCGGCGCCAAGGGATGTCTTCATGCGCTGAAGGACATCGCGGAAAATCTCCGCTTCTTCCTCCGACACGTCCGAAAGCGCGATGTCCTGCACTTCCACGGCGAAGGTCAGAAGCGTGTTTTTCAGCTCTACGCCCGCCGGGGTGAGCCTGATCCGAACCAGACGGCGGTCGGTCGTGTCGCGCTCGCGCGAAATCAGGCCGCGACGCTCCAGGTCGCCGAGCGCCTGATTGGTTGTCGGGCCCTTGATCCCCAGAAGCTCGGAGAGCTCGCGCGGCGTGGCGCCGTCATTCTCCCACAGCGCCCGTAGATAGAACCACATATTCGTTGTGATTCCGTAGGTGCTGATCCTTTGCTCAAGGCAGCGCGTGAAGGTGCGGTGCATGTCACGCATAAGCACAGCAAGGCTCTCATTCTGGCTGAAGCTGGGTGACCTGCCACGGCGCGTCCCGCCATTCGAGCGAGACGATTTCCTGTCCGCCGGAGCGGGCTTTCTTGCACTCTCGGATTTCATCCCTTGAGATCAGTCCTTTCACTAGGCGCGCATTGATGCGGTGTCCGCCGTATCAGCTGCGCAACTTTCCGTGGCCCCAGCTGTTCAGGGTCCGCTCTTCGTGAGGCCACACGCCCGTTGCCCGGTCCCTATCACAAACTTCAAGTTCGGCGGACATTTCAATCCAATTCTGCTCAGGATCCTGAATCATGCAAAACAAATTGTTACCGGGCCCGTGGCGTCCGGGCCCCCAGATCAGGGGAATCCTGTAGCTGGCAAAGCGATCCGACCAGTCACGAATATCGTTCCATCCGGTGGTCTCATAGCAATGGTGATCCAGGCGTGCTCGGTCCGCACGGAAGATCGCGAAACAGTGATGTTCGCTGTCCGCGCGCAGGAAAGCCGAGGTCAGATCGCCAGCATCTGTATACACTTCGTCTGACATCACATAGCCGAGCGTGTCAGCATAGAATTCAATCATCTGGTCAACATTGGTCGTCGCGACCACCAGGTGCTGCAGGCGCGCTCCGGGGGAGTCGATAGCGTCCGGCGCGTCCGGTTTCAGGCCGAATTCCATATGGTTCCCATCTGGGTCGGCCACAGCAAAGGCGATGTCGAGCAGGGGTGAGCTAGCCGGCCGAATTGCGCCCTTGGCTTCCGCGCGCGCCTGCAACTTCGCAAATTCAGCCTCGTCACTGGTGGCATAAGCGCCGAAGGATAGTGAGTTCGGCATGCCCCTGGCGAAGAGCAGGGCCCGGCCTGGCCCGCTGGCCTGCCAGTAAGCTCCGGTCTGGCTCACCTCCATGTCCAGGGCTTCGCCATAGAAGCGGGCGAGCATCTCGGGATCTGCCGAGTTCAGGCAGATATGATCGAGGTGGGTGTTGAGCAGTTTTGTCATCGTCTGGGCTCCGCAAGGGATTGTTTGGCAGGGGTCATGGGGGCAATGATAAATCGGTTGCCTACCGAATGAAAGTGTCTTATGCCCTTTCTGCAAGAGCTTTTGCGAAAAGCCAAAGACGATCCCGAGGATAGTATGACATCCAGTCCTTCAGATCAGACGCGCGGGATACTGGGCGCCGCGTCATGAGTGTTGCTGCAGATGCGGATATTGTCATCGTGGGGGCAGGCCCCGCGGGCCTTACACTGGCAAACCTGCTGGCATCCATGGGCGTGGGCGTGATCCTGTTCGAGCGCAATCCGGGAACGGTCAACGAGCCGCGCGCTGTCTCCATCGATGACGAATCCCTGCGCACCTTGCAGTCCGTCGGACTGGTCGACACGCTGAGGCCGCACCTTCTCATGGGATATGGCTCACGCTACCAGGCGCCGAACGGGGACATGTTCGCCTTTGTCGATCCCGATACGCGTGAATACGGTTTTCCCCGGCGGTCAGGTTTCAGCCAGGTTTTCCTGGAAACGACGCTGGCCAGGGGCGTTCAGCGTTTCCCTTGTGCGTCGCTGCGCTTCGAACATGACGTCACCGCGATAAGTCAGAGCGCGAGTGGCGTTCAGGTCGACGGCACCACGAGTGATGGCAGGCCTTTCCGGGCGCGCGCGTCTTATCTGATTGGCTGTGATGGCGCCAAGAGCACGATCCGCTCTCTGCTGGACATCCAGCTGGAGGGAGCGACTTACCGGGAAAAATGGCTGATCATCGACATCGCCGGAACGAGGGACCGCTACCGTCACACCCAGGTCTTCTGCGATCCGCGCCGTCCCGGAATCACGCTGCCCGGCCCGGAAGGTTCGCGCCGGTTCGAATTCAAGCTGATGCCTGGTGAGCGCGAGGAGGATGTCCTTCAGGACGAGTTCGTTCGCAAGCTGATGGCGCGTGTCGGCCCCGACCGCGATGCTGTCATCAAGCGAAAGACAGTCTATACCTTTCATGCGCGTATGGCGAAGAAGTGGCGCGAGGGGCGCATCTTCCTCGCCGGCGATGCCGCGCACCTGACCCCGCCTTTTGCCGGGCAGGGGATGAATTCCGGTTTGCGGGATGTCCACAACCTGGCCTGGAAGCTGGCGGCGGTGCTCTCCGGGCGCATCGGGCCGGGCCTGCTCGATACCTACCAGCAGGAGCGCCCCAAGCATGCCTGGGAGCTGATCCAGATGGCGGTGCGCATGGGCTGGGTGATGATGCCATCATCGGGCTTTTCGGCCTTCTTCACGCGCATGTTCTTTCGGACGGTTGGCCTGATTCCGTCGATGAAATCGTATTTTGCCCAGATGCGCTACAAGCCCCGCCCGCGCCTGGAGGAGGGGTTCTTTCTGCCCGATGGGCTGAGCAGCTTCCGCACGCGCACCGGGCGGCTCTTGCCGCAGCCCATTGTGACGACTTCGGACCAGAAGGATGTGTTCCTGGATGAGTATTTCGGGCACAATTTCGTGCTGCTGATCTACAGCCCGCATCCGGAAGAGCTGCACTCCAGGCTCTCGGCGGAATGTCTGCGGCACCTGAAGGTGAAGATCGTCCACGTCCTGCCATCCGACACCAATTTCACCGAAGAAAATCCCGGAACGACAGTCGTGCGCGATGCCTATGGCAGCCTCGGCAACTTCTTCAATGGTGCAATCGACAGGATCGTGCTGGTGCGCCCGGATCGCTATGTGGCCGCCGTCTTTTCGATCGAGGAGGCGGCTGACACGCTCGCTAAGTTCGACAAGATGCTGGCCGATTGCGGCGCCCAGGTGCGTGCTGAGATCTTCCCGGCCGACCGGGACGAGTTGGAGGCGGCGCTATGATGCAGACAAGCGCTCGCCTGCACTACCCTTATCTCGTTATAGGGGCAGGCCCGGCCGGCGGGCGGGCGGCAAAGACCCTGGCCGGTCTGGCAGCGCCGGGGGCGGTCGCCCTTCTCGGGGAGGAGTCCTGGCCGCCCTATGAGCGCCCACCCCTGTCGAAGGGCCAGCTGTTCAGCCCGGAGGATCCGGGCCTGCCCACACTGTATGACCGGGCGGGGCTGGAAGCCGACGGCGTGCACTGCCTGTTCGGGGACAGGGCTGTCGGGGTTGACCCTCACGCCCAGCAGGTTGTGACGGCTGCCGGCGGACAGATTGGCTATGATCGCCTGCTATTGTGCACCGGCGCGTCGGCGAGAACACTGCCTTTCGGGGCGCCTGGCGATGTGCTCACATTACGCACCTATGAGGACTCTCTGGCGATCCGCGCACGGCTGGTCGGCGCTGGATCGGTGATTGTCGTTGGAGGCGGGTTCATTGGCCTCGAAGTGGCCGCCAGCGCACGCGGGCTCGGCCTGAATGTGCATGTCGTGGAAGCTGCGAACAGGTTGATGCAGCGCGCCGTTCCGCCAGTCGTTTCGCTCTGCTTTGCGCGGAAGTTCGTGAAGGAGGGGGTGGCATTCACGATGAAGACGCCCGTGGAGGATATTCGCCGGGTTGGAACCGGCCATCGCATCCTGCTGCGAGACGGCACGAAACTGGATGCAGACCTGATTGTCGCCGGTATCGGCGCCCAGCCGAACACCGCACTGGCGGAGATGGCCGGGCTCGAAGTCGATGGCGGCATCCTGGTCGATGGCGACGGACGAACATCGAACCGATACATCTTCGCGGCCGGCGATGTCGCGGTGTTCCCGCATGAGACGTTCGGCCTGCGGCGCAGGCTGGAGGCCTGGGAACCTGCCCTCGACCAGGCCGAGCGCGTGGCGCACGTGATGGCCGGGGTGGATGCACCTGCCATCCCTTCGCCATGGGTGTGGAGCAACCAGTTCGACTGGAACCTGCAAATGGCCGGGTTCGGAGACCTTGCCGACCGGGAAATCGTGCGTGGAGCGCCGGAGGGGGACAGTTTCACCGTGTTCCATATCCGCGGCGCGCAGCTGGTCGGCGCGGTCAGCGTGAATGCCGGGCGCGACATGACACTGGTGCGCCGCCATCTCGGCGAAGACCTCAGTGAGGCCCAGCTCGTGGCACTGCCCGACACGACCAATCAACTCAGGAAGGTGTTGCGCGGGCAGATCGAGCTGCAGGGCGCGGCCACCGGCTAGAACCAAGGGAGACGAAGATGGGCGAGACACTGCAACTGGATTTGGCCGGAGCGAAGGTCCCGGTCTATGTCGCTGGCGGAGAGGGACGACCCGGCCTGATCGTGCTCCAGGAAATCTTCGGCGTGAACGCCAATATTCGCGCCATCACCGATAGCTGGGCAGCGGCTGGCTATCGCGCGGCGGCGCCCGATGTCTATCACCAGACCTCCGCTGGCCCCGGCGTTGAGCTCGACCCCGGCAGTGTCGAAGACCGGCCACGCGCGATGGCGCTGTCGAAGGAACTCGACTTCGACAGGACCATGGGCGAATGCGCCGCGCTGGCAGACTGGTTGCGTGGCGAGACCGGAAAGGCCGGTTGTGTCGGTTACTGTCTCGGCGGGCGGCTCGCCGTGATGGCCTGGCGCACCGGCGTGGTGGATGCGGCAGCGAGCTATTATGGCGTCGGCATCGACAGCCTGATCGAAGGCGGTCCGGATACGCCGTTGATGCTGCATGTGGCCGAGCAGGACCATCTCTGCCCGCCCGAAGCCCAGGAAAAAATATTCGCGTCGGCCGATGCCTTTCCCCAAGTAGAGGCTTTTCGCTACGATGGCTGTGGCCATGCCTTCGCACGGGAAAAAGGCGAGCACTACAATCCAGCCGCTGCGGAGACAGCGGGCCGCCGCACCGCCGAGTTCATGCGCCGTCATTTGATGCCGAGCTAGGAGGACGAGGCATGGATGCAAAGACGCTGACAATCCTGACCGCTACGATGAGCGGTACATCCGAGATGGTGGCCTTTGAGCTTGAACCTGCCACCCGGGGGCATGGCCTCAAGGCCCGGATCCTGAAGGCCGGCCAGGCAACACCTGCCGGACTGGCAGAGCAGAAGCTCCTTCTGGTCTGCACATCGACCTATGGCACGGGCGAAGTGCCCGATGAGGCCAAGGCTCTGGTTGCAGACCTGGACGCCCAGCGCCCGTCGCTGGAGGGATTGCGCTATGGCGTGGTCGCCTTGGGCGACATGAAGTATCCGGCCACTTTCTGCGGTGGCGGGAAGACCTTTGATGCCTTGTTGACGGAACTCGGCGCTACGCGGATCGGCGCGATCTGCGAGATTGACGCGTCCACGGGCGTCTATCCGGAGGAAGTGGCCGAGGAATGGTTCGAAGACTGGGTGCCCGCACTGCTTGAAGCCGCTGCGGAGAGTGCCGGATGAGCCAGCAGCTCTCCATCGCGCTGTGTCCGAGCGACCGCGTCAGCGCACTGGCGACGGGGGCTGTCGGCATTCCCGGCTATGACCCGCAGGTCGACCTGCTTGAGCCCGAACAGATCTTCGAGCGCGCTGCTGCCGGCGACAGCTGGGACATCTGCGAGATGTCGCTGAGTACACACTGTATCCTGCGGTCGCGGGGCGACGACACCTATCTTGCGCTGCCGGTCTTTCCCGGGCGCAGCTTTCGCCACCGCGCAATTCTGGTGAACACCGAAGCCGGGATCAAAAGACCTGAAGATCTTGCCGGCAAGCGGATCGGCATTCCCGAATACCAGCTCACGGCTATCGTCTGGGTGCGCGGCATCCTGCAGGACCGGCATGGCGTGGCGCCGGCCGATGTCGACTTGGTGCAGGGCGGTGTCGAGCAAGTGGGCCGGAAGGAGAAGGTCGTGCTCGATCTGCCTGCGGCGATCCGGATTTCGCAGGCGCGCGAACCGCTCCTGGACCTGCTGGCGCGCGGAGACATCGATGCGCTGATCGCACCGCGCCTGCCGTCGCGTTTCCCGGCTGGAGTGCAGCGCCTTTTTGCCGATCCGCGCAAGGCCGAGCAGGCCTATCATGCCGAGACGGGGCTGTTCCCGCTGATGCATATCGTGGTGGTGCGCCGCGAACTCCTGGCCAAGGATTCAAAGCTCGCAGATGCTCTGATGACGACGTTCGAGGCGGCAAAGGATGCTTCAATCGCGCGCCTTGCTTCGGAGACCTCTCCGGGCACAGCGCTACCTTGGACCGCGCAGGAATTTGAGGAAACGCGCGCGCTGATGGGCGAGGATTTCTGGCCCTATGGCATTGAGGCCAATCGCGGCGAGATCGACACTTTCCTGCGCTATGCCGAAGAGCAGTATCTCACACCCCGCCGCCTGACCGCTGAAGACGTGTTCGGTGCAGCCTTCGCGCTCCAGAACCAGCCGGCGGAGGCCTCATGAGCCAATCCTTCCAATACGTTCCCCAGAAGGGTCTGGTGCTGTTTCACGGACTGGCCTCGACCTGTTCGAAGAAGGTGCGGTTCGCCCTTATGGAGAAGGGGCTCCCCTTTGAGAGCCGGCTGATGGACCTGCAGGCCTTTGAGCAGTTCGATCCGGAATATCTGAAGCTCAATCCCAATGGCGTCGTGCCGACCCTGGGACATGACGGCCGTGCGATCATCGAGAGCAATGTCATCATCGAATATATCGAGGATGCCTTTCCTGAGACGCCTTTGCGCCCGGCCGATCCGCATGACCGCGCCCGCATGCGGGTTATGACGCGCTTCGCCGACACCTTCGCCTATGACGCGGTCTACGCGCTAACCTGGCAGATGCTGAGCGCGCCGGTGGCCCGCAAGCTGAGCAATGCCGAGCTGGAAAAACTGCTCTCCAAGGTCCCGACTGAAGAGCGCCGCAAGCGCTGGCAGACCGTCGCGCGCGAGGACTTCACCGATGAGCAGGTCTCCGAATCCCGCCGCAAGATGGATGACACACTCTCAAAACTGGAAGCCTGGGTGGGGGAGGGCGGCCCTTGGCTGCTCGGCGAGCAGTTGACGCTCGCGGATATTGCTATCGTGCCCTTTATCGACCGCATCCGGAATCTGCTGCCCGAGGCGCTCGATCCGCAGGCCTATCCGCGCACCGTGGACTGGTATGCGCGCATTTTCGAGCGGCCGGCCTGCCAGCGCGCGCTGAAATTCACCGAAGATCCGCGGGCAAAGGAATTGAAGAATGTCTGAGAGTATTACCCTGAGCCGGGAAGGCCCCTTTCGCGCCGATGGCCCGACCATTGCGCGTATGATCGACCTCAATCTGCAGGGTGACTGGGGTGGAGCGAATTTTCATCGCATCTGTTCCTGGCTGTCACAGGAGGTCATCGACCGCACGCTGCCGGGCTCCCGCGTGAAGATCTGGAGCGGGCGCGGTGGGAAGGATGCCGCCGACGCTGTGATGGCCCGAGAGGTCGACATGGCGATCACCACGCCGGTGAGCTTTGTTGCCATGGCGGGCAAGTCACTCGGCCCGTTTGAAGGGGGCCATTACCGCGACCTGCGCGCGCTGGCCGTGCTGCCGCAGGTGGACCGGATGATCTTCGCTGTGCGTGCCGATCTGGGTATTGCCAGCTTTGAAGAGCTGCGGGTAAAGAAGCCGCCTTTGCGCATCGCCGTCGGTGTCGATGACGGGGAGAACCTGATCGGCTGGTGTGGCCGGCGCGTGCTTGAAGCCGAAGGAATCACCGAGGCCGTCCTGAAAAGCTGGGGCGGGGAGTTCATCGCCTTCGAACGCCCCGATGCCTGTCTCGACCTACTCATGGCAGGCGGCGCCGACGCCGTGATGCAGGAAGCCATCATGGCACCCTGGTGGCATCACGCGGCCGAAGAAGTGGCCCTGAATTTCCTGTCGTCGACGCCTGATGCCCTGGCCGAGGTGAAACAGCGCTATGGCTGGAAGCCGGCCGGGATCAAGGCGGGTTATTATACCGGCCTGGATCATGATCTCACCGGCGTGGACTATTCCGATTTCGCGCTGCTGGTGCACAAGGATCTCGACGAGGATTTGGCGCATCTCTTGACTTGGTGCCTGGTCGAGACGCGCGAGGCGATCGAGCGGCAATACCGCCATATCCCGCCCGCGCGCAGCCCTCTGAGCTACCCGCTGGTGCCGAAGAAAATGGCGAAGGCGCCGATCCCGCTACATCCCGGCGCGCGACGGTATTTCGAGGAGGCCGGGCACCTCAAGCCGCGGAAATAGCCATGATTGACGAGGCCACGACACGCATTCAATGTATCAGGAAGCTGATAAGCCAAGGGAGAGACAGATGACTGAATTACAGGCTGCGCCCGCACCTGAAATCACCCCGCCGCCCATCGATGGCGACAAGGTGCCGGTTCGCGTCAACGCGTTCGAGTTCCTGCGCCATGCCAATTCGGCGCTGCTGCCCATGTTCCCCTATGATGAACCCGGCAGCATCATGCCCTGTGGCGGCATTTTTCGCAGTGGCGGCGGCAAGGATTTCAGTGCCTTCCAGCATCTCAACACGGTCGATGAGATCGTGATCTGCTTCGGCTCGAACGGCACGCAGCTGCGGCCGGGCCAGGTCGCGGCCGGTCCGCGCAAGCACCATGTGTCTGTGCCGTTCAGCGATCCGGACAATGAAGAGCACTTCGTAATGATGACCATCACTCAGCGCCAGGCGGAGAAGGGCGAGACACAGCATGAGGAGCACACCTTCTTCTGCGAGAAGTGTCAGGAGCCTTTGGTCCATGAAGGCATGAACGCCTACACAGGCGACGTGGACGTTCCGCCGGAACGCAAGGGCTATTCCCAGCCCAGCATGACCATCCGCCAGACTCTCGCCGTCGCGCGCCAGCTCGATGCCAGCGAGGAAGCGCGCACCTGCAAGGCCTGCGGGCATGTCAACAAGCCCTTCCCCTACGAGCTGTGGGGCTGGAACCGTTATGACGACCAGGCCTACTGTTCGGAGCGCGCGCTGGATGCGTTCCTGCAGCTCGGCAATTCATGAGAGACGGGAGGATTCGATGATCCATCAAAAACGGATGTTCCACACCTTCAAGGAAGCCCGCGCCGCACGGCCCTTTGACGAGTATCCCATGCTGCCGCCAGGCATCGACCCGCAGCTACATCTCAGTAAGGGCGATGTTGATCAGCCCTTCTGGCTGGTCTGCGAGAAGGACTGCATTGTCGTGCAGATGAGTGGGCGGGCGACGCTTCACATGAAGCATTCTCCGGTTCTCTTTTACAAGACCAAGCCGGGTGACTTTACCTATGTGCCAGGCGGCGTGCCGCACAGGCTGGAGCCTGACGGCGAGTGCGTAACCTATCGCTACAAGGCCGAACATGCCGGGCGTGAGGCGGTGGAATGGTATTGTGAGTCCTGTGGTGAGCGGCTTGGGCAGATTGCCTGGGACACGGCCGGCGAGCTGCCCCAGGAAGGCTATGCCCGCGCCTGCAAGGCCTACAATGACGATATCGACATGCGGACCTGCAAATCCTGCGGACACGTGGCGCCGCCAATCGACCTGTCACCCTTCCGCTGGGACGAAATTGCCAAGGCGCTGCGCGCACAGGCAGAGCCTGATGCGGTGACCTAGGCAGTGGCCTGAAAAGGCAGTTCGGGTTTGGCCTCCGGACGAGTGCCGACCGGCAGCGAAGCCCGCCTTCGCACCAAACGCAAATCAGTGCCTCGGAATCGATTGACGAGCCCTGGCCTGCATTGATACATTCGGTAGACTAACGAATAAAATTTCAAGGAGGACGCCATGACTGTGCATTCGCTCCGGTCATTCGCGCTCAAGCTGCCCGACAGGGAAATGGATGTGGGCAGGCGCTTTTACTCAAGCTTCGGCCTGAACGTCTCGGAAGCTGATGACGGGCTGGAGTTCTGTTGCGAGGGCAGGACCAATGCCTGCGCGCGCCTGATTGCAGGCCATGACCGCAAACAGCTCGGCTTTGTGGAGCTGGCCTGCAACCCTGGGGATATCGGCAGGATTGCAGATGCCGCTGAAGCCGCCGGGGCACGCCTCGCATTGCCTGTTGCCGCACTGGAAAGCGAAGGCCTCTGGCTGCAGGATCCGTTCGGTGTCGTGGTACGAGTGACCACGGCTGAAAAGCAAAGACCGATCGCGGCAGAGCCGGAGTTCCAAATCAACAGTCCGGGCATCCTGCATCGGGTTGGCGCGCCCGCGCTGCCACCGCGAAGCCAGGTGAAGCCGGCTTGTCCGCGCCGGCTTGGCCATGTGCTGATGTTCACGCCCGATGTCGAGAAGAGCATCCGGTTCTACATGGATGTGCTGGGCATGCGCCTATCGGATCGGTCCGGCGAGATCATCGCCTTCCTGCACTGCCAAGGGGGCAGCGACCACCATGTGCTCGCCTTTGCGAAGTCCTCCGGCGTCGGATTTCACCATGGCAGCTTCCAGGTCGGAACGCCCGATGAAGTGGGTCAGGGCGGTTGGGCGATGGAGCAGGAAGGCAGCCAGAAGGGCTGGGGCTTTGGTCGCCATGCCATCGGCTCGAATTTCTTCTACTATGTTCGCGACCCATGGGGGAGTTTCGTCGAATACTATTCCGACATCGATTATATCGCCGACAGTGATACCTGGACGGCGACCGACTGGCCGGCAGAGGACGCCCTTTCAAACTGGGGCCCTGTTCCACCGGCGGATTTCATCACAAACCGCGAAGCCGGTGAAACGCCGCCGGAGGCTTAAGGCGTGATCAGCGATGAGATACGCGAGTTCCGCTCAGCCCTCGGCCAGTTCGCCACCGGCGTGACGATTGTCACCACACGTGGCGCCAGCGGCGAGGATGTGGGCGTGACGGCCAACAGCTTCAATTCGGTGTCGCTGGAGCCACCACTGGTGCTCTGGTCGGTTGCCAATTCTGCCGGCTGCCATGGTCATTTCTGCGCCTGTGAGGCCTTTGCTGTGCATGTCCTATCGTCGCGCCAGCGCAGCCTGTCGCAGACCTTTTCCCGGCGTTGCGACGACCGGTTTGCCGGGCTGGAAGTTCAGCGCAACGCTGCAGGCGTGCCGATCATTACCGGCTGCGCAGCCGTGTTCGAATGCAACATACATGAGCGTCACGAGGGTGGAGATCACACCATCATTGTCGGGCATGTGACGCGGTTCGAGCAGACCGGGCTTCGCCCTCTGGTATTTCACAATGGGCACTATGCTCACATCCAAGCCTACCCAGACTCAAGGACGACCAAGCCATGAAGTTCATATCCTATTCGGTTGCCGGCGAAGAAAGCTTCGGCGTGGTGGTCGGCGACAGCATCGTCGACCTGAAGTCGCGGACCGGCGCGGTAAACCTGAAAGCGCTGATCGCTGGCGGTCTTGGAGACGTGGTGGGCCTCATCGCGGAGGCCGGGCCGGACCACGCCCTTTCGGATGTTACCTATCTGCCGGTCATCGCGGATCCGGGGAAGATCATCTGTGTAGGTCTCAATTACGAGGAACACCGGATCGAGACAGGCCGGCCCAAGGCTGATCATCCAACAATGTTCACCCGGTTTGCCGACACCCAGGTCGGGCACATGCAGCCAGTCATCAAGCCGGATTTCTCCGACATGATCGATTATGAAGGCGAGCTTGCCCTGGTTATCGGCAAGGGCGGACGGTTTATTTCCGAAGCCGGTGCGCTCGACCACGTTGCCGGCTTTGCCTGCTACAATGATGTGTCGGTGCGCGACTATCAGAACCACACCGCCCAGTTCACGCCAGGCAAGAATTTTCCCGGCACGGGCGCGTTCGGCCCCTTCCTGGTGACCCCTGATGAGGTTGGCCCGCTGGGCGAGCAGCGCATCCAGACACGGCTGAACGGGCAGGTTGTTCAGGACGCCCATCTCGATCAGATGATTTTCCCCGTGCCGCGCCTGATCGCCTATGCCTCAACCTGGACCATCCTGTCGCCGGGCGATGTGATCGTGACGGGCACACCGGGCGGGGTCGGGATGAAGCGAACCCCGCCGCTCTTCATGAAGTCCGGCGATGAAGTGATCGTTGAGATCGAGAAGGTCGGCACCCTCGTCAACACGGTTTCCGAATAACTGGCGTGGCATCCTCCGTGGTCAGTTGGCGCCGCTCCCGTGGTGAACCTCAGGCCTTTCCTACCGCCCGCATATGGCCGGCGGGAAAGGCCTCTTTCCCAATGATGACGGCTGTTTTTAGGATGAAATAAAGCGTCCTTGGAGTTGACCGGAATCCCAACATTATATAAGGCTTCTTATATAATGCCCGAGGCTCAATCAGCCTCGGCCCGAGGAGAAACCGGCAAGGAGGAGTTTGCAGATGACTGAGATCCATATGAACACCGGATACTCCGTTCTGATCAATGTGTTCACGGTGGAGCCTGCCCGTCAGCAGGAACTGATCGATCTCCTGGTCGAGGCGACGGAAGACGTGATGCGGCACCTTCCGGGCTTCATCTCGGCCAATCTTCACAAGAGCCCGGATGGGACGCGCGTGGCCAATTATGCTCAGTGGCGCACGGAGGCGGATTGGCGTGCCATGCTCAAGAATCCCGAAGCCCAGAAGCATATGAAACAGGCGGTGGAGATTTCCCAGCCCGCATTCAGCATGTACGATCTGGTGCATGTGGAAGACCGCGCTGCCGTCTCCACGGCCTGATCCGGTCAGGTCAGGTTTTCAACGCACTGGCCGAGAAGGCGTGTCAGTGTGCGCACGTCTTCTCGGCTTAGGCCGGCTAGCATCTGCTCTTCCACGCCGGCAACTGCGTCATGGGCCTGTTTGAGTATCTCGTGTCCCTGCGGGGTCAGGTCCGACATCAGGATCCGGCCATGTTGGGGGTGGGGACTACGCGTGACATAACCATCTCGCTCCAGCCCTGCGAGCACGGCCTGCATGGTCTGAGGCGTGACGAAGGCAAAGCGTGACAGGTCCGCATTGGAGATGCCCGGTTCAAGCGCGATGGCCTGAAGCACGGCGTATTTAGGTACGGTCAGGCGGAGGTCGCGAAGCCTGTTCTCCATCGTCACGCGCAGGACATTCTGCGCCACCTTCAACTGGTAGCCGGGCCGGGAATACATCTTTGCCTGAGCCTTGTTCTTGATTTTTGCCACTGCGCCAAGGCTCCCTTCTGCTCGTACCGACAGGCTGTGATAGACTCAAGTGCAGTGCAAAGGCGACAGTCATACTGCCGCGTATCCAGCTCCGTCATATGTCACCCCTCGTCTGGGCAGATGATTTCTCCATGCAGCGTCTTGCGAACATGATATAAGGATCCTTATATTATGTGAGTGAAAATCGCAGGAGAAACTCATGGCAAGCGCAATCGGTCCTGATTTTGTCGCCCTTCAGGTCAGGGACATGGAGAAAGCAGCAGGCTTCTTCGAGGATATTCTGGGGCTGGAGCGTGTTCCTCAAAGCCCGCCAGACGCCATTGTCTTCAAGACCCGGCCCATTCCCTTTGCGCTCAGGAAGCCGCTGGTCGATCTGGATGCGGCCAGTCATCTCGGCTGGGGAGTCGCGCTCTGGATTGCGTGCGACGATGCAGCCGCCCTGCATGAGAAGGCCGTCGCGAACGGAGTGCCCATCCTCGTTCCGCCAGGCCCCAGCCCGTTCGGCGTGTTCTTCACCTGCCGTGGCCCGGAAGGCTATGGCCTGACCCTGCACACCGCCGAGGTGAAGGGATGAGCCGGTACTGGATCGGCGTGGCAAGCCGCGACCATGTCCTCAAGGGTGTGGAGGGCGGCTTCTGCCAGTACTGCCACGGCATGGCATGGCCGATCCGCAAGCTCAGCAATGGCGACGGCATTGTCTACTATTCGCCGCGCACCGAGAGGCGCGGCGGAGATCCGGTTCAGGGCTTCACCGCCATCGGAGAGGTCACTGACAATACGCCAAGGCAGGTCGAAATGGCGCCGGGATTTGTACCCATGCGCTGTACGGTCGAGTTTGTGAGCTGCCAGGAGACGCCGATTCGGCAGCTCCTTGATCATCTCGATTTCTCACGCGGCAATCCGAACTGGGGCTATCTCATGCGGCGCGGCTTCTTTGAGATTTCTCAGGCCGACTTTGAAATGATCGCCCAGGCGATGAAAGCTGTATGGCAAACCGGCCAGTCAGGTGCCGACAGGTCTTCCGCAGCCTAGGCAGGCAACAGCCGGGCCGTCACAAGGCGCCTTCGATCTCGACCGAGGTACCGGTGATCCGTGCGCGCACGCCATAGACCTCGGCGAGGCGCTGTTCGGTGAGCGTCTCGGCAGATGGGCCATCAGCGATAATCCGGCCGTTCTGCATCCAGACCATGCGGCTGGCATAGCGCGCGGCTAGCGCAATATCATGCAGCACGACGAGGGCGCCACCGCCCTTGGCGACGAACTGGCGGACCATGTCCATCACGCGGAACTGGTGGCGTGGATCGAGTGCGGCAACCGGTTCGTCGGCCACGAGCAGCGGCGTTTCGGACGCGAAGGCACGCGCGCAGTGGACACGCGCGAGTTCCCCCCCGGAGAGCGTGTCCGTCTCGCGTTCTGCGAAGTCGGCGAGATCGTATTGCGCGATGGCCACGTCGACGGCGGTGGCGTCGGCCGCGCTCAGTCGGCCGGGAGCTGCGCCATAGGCATAGCGGCCGAGGGCGATCACGTCGCGCACGGTGTTCGGCCAGGCGAGCGGGCGCTGCTGCGGGAGGTAGGCGATAAGGCGGGCCCGTTGCATGGGCGAGAGATGCGCGGTGTCCATGCCGTCCAGGGTGGCTGTGCCGCCAGCGCGCTTTTCAAGACCGAGCGCGGCGCGCAACAGGCTGGTCTTGCCCGCGCCATTGGGGCCGAGCAGGGCGACGAGCTCGCCGGGCACGAGCCGGAGATTTGCCGCCTGCACAAGGACAGCATCTCCGGCTTTCACGGTCAGGTCGCTTGTGACGAGGTCAACCATTCAGGGTGCGCCTCCGCATCGCGATCCAGACAAAGGCCGGCGCGCCGATCAGGGCGGCGACGACGCCGAGCTTCAGCTCATTCGTCGTCGGCAGGATCCGCACACCGATATCGGCGAGCACAAGGATCAGCCCGGCCAGCAGGGCGGACGGGATCAGCGAGCGCGCCGGATCATGCTTCACGAAGGGCCGGACGATATGCGGCGCGATGATGCCGACAAAGCCGATTGCGCCGGCCAATGCCACGGCTCCACCGGTGGCCAACCCCGCGCCGAGCACGGTGAGAATGCGTTGGCGACGGAGGTTAAGGCCGACCCCGCTGGCGGCTTCCTCGCCAAGCGTAAGCGCAGAAAGGCCGCGCCGGGAGAGGAGCAGGATCGCTGTGCCCGCGATCAGGAAGGGCGCGGCAAAGCCGATCTCGACAAAGCTGCGATTGGCCACCGAGCCCAGCATCCAGTTGATCATGTCCGACAGGGTGAAGGGGTTGGGCGCGAGGTTCATGAGCAGGCTCATGGCCGCGCCGGTAAAGCTCGAAAGGCCCACCCCGATCAGGATCAGCGTTACGACCGAGCGCGTGCGGATCGCGGCCAGGGCGATCAGGGCGGTTGCCGCCAGTGCACCAATGATTGCTGCCAGGGGCAGGACCCAGGGCGAGAGCGCCACCAGGCCGTAATAGATCGAGACGGTCGCGAACAGGGAGGCCGAGGCCGAGACGCCAAGCACGCCCGGCTCGGCCAGCGGGTTGCGCAACAGGCCCTGCAATGCTGCCCCGCTGATGCCGAGCGCAGCTCCGGTCACGAAGGCTGCCAGCGCGCGCGGCAGGCGGATCTGCCAGATCACGAGCCGATCGCTGGTATCGGCGCCACCAAACAGGGCAGCCAGAACGCGGCCAGCGGGCAGGGGCGTCGAGCCGAGCAGGCAGGCCGCGAAGATGGCGAGCAGCGTGGCGGCGATCAGGCCGGGAATGAGGTAACCGCGGGCAGTCATTCCGCTCCCCCTTCCGCCAATGCCTCAACGGCGTCGAGAATGAACCAGGCGCCACAGGCCGTCCACGCGCCCTCAATTGGCACAAGGGCCTGCTTGCGCATCTGCCGGTGGGCGATGGGGTGGTTGATCGGGCTCCAGGCATCCAGTGCCCTGTTGCTACGGTCGAAAAAGGCCGCCGCGATGAGATCGGGCTGCTCATAGGCCAGGCGTTCGAGCGGGATGGTGTGCCAGCCGGGCCGGGATTCGAAATTCTCGTAGCCAGCGGTGGCCAGCATTTCGTGGATCAGCGAGCCCGGTCCGGTGGTAACCCCGGCCGATGTCATATAGAGGGCCGTCTTGCCATTGCCAGCCGGGTCCAGGCTGGTGAGGCGCGAGCGGAACTCCTCAGCGAGCGCTTCACCCCGCGCGCTCTGGCCGAGGCCGTCGGCCATCTGCCGGACAAGGTCCGGTACTGAGCCGGGGCCATCGCCATTGAGATTGGAGGTCCAGCCCACATTCAGCACAGGCACTCCAGCGCGCTCGAAGAAGGCGGCTGCATTGGGGCCGCCACCATAGGCGCGCACGATGAGATCGGGCTTGAGGATCAGCACGTCTTCCGCGTTCGGGCGCACCGTTGGCACACCCTTGGCGGCCTCGCGCATATAGGAAAAGTCCTTCATGCCATCGGGCGAGATGGCGAGGATCTGCTCGCGGTCGGCGAGTTTCAGGACATACTGGTCGGCGCAATAGTCGAGACTGACGATCCGCGTCGGGCGGGTGCTGTCATTGGTGTGCGGCGTGGGAGGCGCGCCGCAGGCCGCCATGGCAAGGCCGCAGAAAACGAGGATCGCCAGTCTCATCATGGCCTATCTCAGCCTCAGCCCGATATAGGCGCCGGCGCCAGGCCCATAATAGCCGAATACATCCGTCACCTCCTCGTCGAACAGATTATCCCCACGCAGCGTGATGGCGAGCCTTTCGCTCACTGGGATCTCCGCTGTCACCGAGGCCATGGCATAGGAGTCGAGTGTGACCCGGGTTGACGGGAATGTCCCGAAATTGAAATCGTCCTGCGCGCCGACATAGTCCAGGGCGGCGCCGATTTTCAGACCATCCTCATTTGCAAGCCAGTTTGCCGAGACACTGGCCGTGGTTTCCGGGACACGGATTTCGTCACTGCCATCGTCGGCCGAACTCTCCACCCTTGTGACCTGGCCGGCCAAAGCGAGCTGCCGGGTCGGGCTCCAGCGCGCGGCAAGTTCGACCCCTGAGCGCTTGCTGTCAGCGGCCCGGTTGTCCGGCGTTGACAGGAAGTCCGGCGTGTAGGCGGTGTAGATCTCGTCCTCCAGTTCTGCTTCGAACACGGTCACCGACGCGCCGAAGCGGTCCCATTCCTGATCCCAGCCGACTTCCCAGCTCGTTGATTTTTCAGGTTCGAGGTCCGGATTGCCTGTAAAGCTGCCCGGATAGAAGCCGAACAGTTCGGTGAAGGTCGGGTTCTTGACCCCGGTACCAAGCGATCCGCGCAGGCGCCCGCCGAAACCGAAACCATAGGCCGCCCCCGCGCGCCAGGTCACGGCATTTTCGAACGCCCCGTCATTGTCATCGAAGCGGACCGAGGCATTTACGCTGAGCCGGCCGATCTGCGCGCGATATTCCGCCGCCGCGCCGAAAGTTTCGAAACTCTGGCTCTGATTCGGATCGCCGAAGGCGAGATCCATCGACTGGCGCTCATAGTCTTCCTGTTCGAAATCGAGAACCGCGCTCAGCGTCTGGTGGACATCATCGCCTCCGATTGCGATGGACGGGCTCCACGCAAGCTTGGTGCGCTCGCCCAGTGTTGAATCGGTGTAGGTGCCGTCGGCGCGGTTTGTCCGATCGACACGATTGTAATTGGCACGGAAGACGTGATCGACCGGCCCGGTGCGGCCGGCAAGAGCGATGCCGAGGATGGATTGCTCGGCCGCCGTTTCGCGATCGACATCATCGAGAAGACCATCGAAATCGGTATCGCTGTCGAATTGTGAGTCCGACTCTCTATACGTCGCGAGCATGGTTGCGTCCCAGCCTTGGCCGAGGGTGAGCGTGGCGCGCAAGAGGCCAGAGCGGCTGTCGGAGCCATCCGTTTCGCCGTCGAGGCCGGCGCTATCGACGCCCTGGGTCGTGAACCCGGCCATGGCGCCGCCGAAGCTATAGGCCTCACCGGCCATGCCGAAGCCTGCCGAACCGCGAAAAGTGTCATGTGAACCGGCCTCGGCCCCTACGTTGAGACCGGCCTGGCCGGAGGTATAAAGGCCGATCACGCCGCCGATTGCGTCAGAACCATGCAGCGAGGATTGTTCGCCACGCAGGACTTCGACGCGCTCCAGATCCAGCCCCGAAAGCAGGGCGAAGTCGGTCTCGCCGGTCACCGGGTCGGAAAACTCGACCCCATCGAGGAGGACCAGTGTGTGATTGGCTTCGGCGCCGCGAATGCGCACCTGGGTCAGTCCGCCAAGGGCGCCGGACCGCGAAATCGCGACCCCCGGTGCCGCGCGCAGCTGATCGGCGAGGAAGGGTGTGTCGCGGATGTCCAGGTCTTCCTGCGACAAGATTGCGATGTCTTCGGTCAGGGTGTCGCCGGGAACCGGCCGCAGCCCGGAGACCATGACCGTATCGAGCCGCTGTTCGGAAGACTCCTGGGCTGTGGCGAATGTGAATGCCGGAAGGATGGTCGATCCGGCCAGTAACAAGGTTCTGAGCAAGTCTCATACTCCGTGTCGCGCACGCAAAAGCGCGCGGCTTTGCAAGACGAAGGCTGCTTGCAAGCCAAGCAGCCGGCGAATTGTCGTGAAACGGAGGATGGCTCCGCCGCCCGCTGGCTTGTCCCGGCCTTGGGCAAACGACGCGATGGCAGGTCTCCTGGCTCGCCGATCAATGCTTCTGGCCGCCTTCCCAGAGCCCGCGGGCTCCAGTGGCTTGATTGGCCATCAGCTCCTGGCTGACAGTTGCGGGTACAGCGCCGGATTTACGCCGGCTTCCCTCTTAGCCCCCGGTTAGGGGAGCACCATCTGGCGGCGGTTTTTGGTGCAAGCGCGAAATCTGTCAATAGGGCAGTCGATCCCGGCTGACGGCCTGTCGGCGCTTTCCAATGGTCAGATCCGCAGACTGTGCAAGCGGTCTGTATACCGCAAATGCATCGTTGCAGTCTGTTTTTCGATTAGCGGTAAGCGAGCCTGAATATTATCAATTTCGATAATGAAAATGCCGCGACGGCAAAACAAAAGGGAAGCAACATGACAACATCCTCCGATTTCTCGCCGGTGAAGATCTACGTACCTGTGGGATCGTTGGGTGTCGGTATCTTCCCCGAAGAGGTCGAGATCGCCCTGTCGCGCGGACCTCATGCGATGGCGATGGATGCCGGCTCGACCGATAGCGGCGCGGCCTATCTCGCCAAGGGGGTTTCCAAGAACAATCGCCGCGCGGTGAAGGCTGACCTTGAGCTGCTGATGGCTGCCCAGAAGAAGGCCAGTATCCCGATCCTGATCGGGACCAGTGGCCAGGCCGGGGGCGACCTCAATGTCAACTGGACGCGCGATATCGTCCTCGAGGTCGCAGAAGAGCTTGGCTACGCTCCCAAGATCGCGGTGCTCTATTCCGAGCAGTCCCCTCAGATCGTCAAGAAGAAGCTGGCCGAAGGAAAGATTTCAAACCTCCCGCCGCTCGGCGACCTAACGGAAGAGACAATCGACAAATGCCTGCACATTGTCGCGCTCATGGGCCCCGAGCCCTATTTCGCGGCGCTGGAGGCCGGAGCCGACATCATTATCGGTGGACGCACATCCGATCCGGCCGTGATCGGGGCGTTCGGCCTCTGGAAGGGCGCGCCGCCGGCTGCCTGCTGGCATGCCGGCAAGGTCAGCGAATGCGGCGGTCAGTCGACTTCCATGACCACCGGCCAGCGCGGCGTCTTCATCGAGATCCACGAGGATGGTTTCGATATCGAACCGCTTGCGCCTGAGGCAAAGGCCACGGTGCACTCGATTTCCGGTCACTTGCTGTACGAAAACAAGGACCCCTGGCGCCTGACCGAGCCGGGCGGCGTGCTTGATTCGACAAACTCGAAATACGAGCAGCTCACCGATACCAAGGTGCGCGTTACGGGAACCCGTTGGGAGCCCAAACCCTACACGATGAAACTGGAAGGCGCTTCCGGCAGCCTGTTCCAGACGATCATGATCATCGGCATCACCGATCCGAACGTGCTGGCCGAACCGCAGGTTTTCCATGACCGGATGGTGAGCGTTCTCAATGCTCGCGCCCTGTCGGCGACCGATGCAGAGGAGGGCGACTTCCACATCTCCGTGCGCATGTATGGCTGGAATGGTGTGAATGGCGTACCGCCGCCGCCCGATACACCGAGGCCGCGCGAGATCGGCGCAATGTGCGTGATCACGGCGAAAAGCCAGGAGATGGCGAGCGAGATCGCCAAGGCCTGTAATCCCTATTTCTTCCACATGCCGATCCGCGACGGACTGGAACTGCCGAGCTATGGCCTTGCCTTCACGCCGGCCGATATCGATCGCGGGCCGGTCTACCAGTTCGAGCTGAACCATGTGGTCAGCGTCGACGATCCCATGGAGCTGGTGCGCATGGAATTTGTGGATGTCGCCGCAGTCCGGGAGAATGTCGATGCCTAAGGTTAGCGAAGTTTGCCGTCAGGTGCGCTCGAAAGTGGCGGGACCGTTCTGGGTCACCATGGATCTCATGTTCGACAGTCAGGAGAGCTATGAGCGCTATTGCCAGAGCCCGGCCCTGAGCGCGGAGAATATCGGCAGGATTTACGATGTGGATGCGGCCAAGGTGATGCACTTCCCAGTGCCAAACCTGCATGTGCTCAAGATTTCCTATCCCCGGAAGATGCCCCAGGGCGGGGTGGAAGAGCGCGATCTCCATTCAGGCCAGCAGTACACGTACATCATGGACCTGGAATTGGGTTGAATGGAGGGCTAGCGGACAAGGCATAAAGGCCGGGGCGCCATTCTCGCCGATTTGACGGCGCTAAAGAGCCCCTCATCCGATCTCACCAATCGCACTCACTGGCGATCGCACGCCAGTGGCCGGTGGAGTTCGGCCCGCGATCGCGCCCGGGCGTGTTTGCAAAAAGAAGAATAAGCATGAGCGCAAAAGCGCACAGTTTCGGGAGGACAATTCATGCAGAACACAATCAATCGGAGCAATTTCCTGAGAGCCTCGTCGGGCGCTCTTTTCCGGTCTCACAAATGGACGGTCTCGGCGCTGACGCTTGCCGTGGCGTGTGGTGCAGTAGCGGCACCACAGGCTCATGCGCAGCAGGCCGAGGCCCAGCAGGACAGCGCCACCGAAGTCCAGAATGAGAGCGAAGCCCGGCTGGGCACGATCACCGTCGTTGCGCGCAAGCGGGCCGAGAGCGCGCAGGACATTCCCGATGCCATCTCGGTGCTGTCGGCGGATGTGGTTGAGGCCGGCAACCTGGATGAGGTCAGCGACTTCGTGGAACTCGTTCCCAACGCGTCCTTCACTCAGGACAGCGAAACCTCCTCGGAGATTTCCATTCGCGGCAGCGGCCGGAACCTCGCCGATGAAGACCCCAGTGTCGGGCTCTATCGCGATGGTGTCTATATCGGCGGCCTGCTGTTCTCGACGGCGACTTTCTACGACACCGAGCGGATCGAGATCCTGCGCGGCCCGCAGGCCGCCCTGTACGGCCGGAACGCCGTGGGCGGCGCGGTCAATGTCATCACCGCGCGCCCGGGCTTCGACCAGAGCGGCTATGTCGATGTGCTCATCGGCAGCAAGGAGCGGGCGGAAGTGCGCGCGGCGGTGAACACACCGCTTGTCGAGGACAAGCTGGCCCTGCGGGTGTCCGGGCTCTACATTGATCAGAATGACGGTTTCGACTATATCGCAAACCAGGATGTCACCACCGATGCCGAGGAGGTCGGATCGATCCGCGGCCGCCTCCTGTTCACGCCATCCTCCAGCCTGGAATTCCTGACAACCGTTGAGTATATCGACACCGAGGGCGGCTTTCCGCTGCTGGTGTCTGCACCGGATGCCGACACAGGGTTCCTCGACAGCGAGCATTCCGTTGAAATTCCGGGCACCTCCCCGGATGACACTGACAACCAGTTCCGCGACTGGCCGACCTATAAGAACTTCGAACAGTTCCACGCCTTCCAGGAAGTGAGCTGGACGACTGATGCTGGCGTTCTGTCGGGTGTCGTGAGCTATCGGGACGCAGAGCTCGGCCTCAGCCGTGATGACGACTACACCGACTTCTTTGTCTCAGGCCGGACCTATGACGCCTCCCAGGAGTCGATCTTCTCCGAGCTGCGCTATACCGGCGATATCGGTGAGAAGTTCAGCTTCCTCGTGGGGGTGAATTATCTCGATGAGAAGCTCAACCTGAGCTATTACAATCCCCAGGGCGGGAACTTCTATGGTGCGCTGGGCGGGGTCAATCTCGCCGACATGTTCGCCAGTGGCGTGACACCGCCGCAGTTCGAAGCCTTTGGCATCCCGACGGGAACTCCGATCAGCGCCATTGGCCTGACAGCCGGTGAGACTGGGCTGACGGGTTATCTCGGCGACACCTTCCCGCTCATGTTCCAGAATGAGCAGGAGCTGACTTCCTATGCCGCGTTCGCGGAAGTGAGCTACGACCTCACATCGCAGCTGGAAATCTGGGGCAATGCGCGCTTCACCCGCGATGAGAAGACGATCGACTTCTCGCAGGGCTATACCGAGGACTGCCCGGTTGCCTGCGGCGAGATCGTGGCCTTCCTGCTCGATGGCGTCGACTTCGAGGTTGCCGGCTCAAATGACGCGACCTTCGAGAATGTCAGCCTGGGCGGCGGTATCAACTATCGGCCGAACGACTTCATTCTCGCTTATGCCAAGGTTGTGGAGGGCTTCAAGGCCGGTGGCTTCAACCCGGTCGCCGTGACGCGAGAGCTGCAACCTTTCGATTCCGAAGAGAGCGTGAGCTACGAGGTTGGCCTGAAAACCGAATGGTTCGATAACCGCCTTCGGGTGAACCTGGCCGCCTTCCAGCAGGACCGCGAAGGCACCCTGATCGATGTCCAGGACCCGCTCCTGCCGGTTGTCGAGCTCGGCGTGAATGCCGGCGAGATCCGCAACAAGGGTGTGGAACTGGAAGTCAGCGCCTCGCCCATAAGCGGCCTCCGTTTCGATGTCGCGGCAGGGTATCTCGATGCGAAATTCGAAGACTATGACTTCGGGGATGATGACTTCACCGGCAATCGCGTGCCGAAGACATTCAAATACTCCCTGTCGACGATCATGACCTATGAGCGGCCGATCACCGACCAGCTCGACCTTGTCAGCTACGCCTCCTACCGCAATGGTTGGGACGGCTATACCGACAATGACAATCAGGATGAACTGTCCAATCCGGAAATTGTCGACCTCCGCCTCGGGGTGGACACGGCCAATGACTGGAAGATCATGGGCTTCGTCGATAACGCGTTCGACAATCGCTACACCACGCTCGACATTGCTGGCTCGCGCATCCCGCGGGGAACTTATTCTCCCGGCCGTACCTACGGCATCGAAGTCTCCAAGGACTTCTGACGATCAAAACCGGCTCCCGCTTTTTGCGTGGCGGGAGCCGGCAAACCTTTCCTCCCGGAAACTTCTGCGTAGAGTTTCCTCCAACACCTGTTCCAGCGGTCTTCCGGGCCGCTGGCTTTTTTTGTGGGGTAGGGACGCGCGTTCCGGTTCAGGCGCCCAGGGCGTCGACGATGGCCTTGCCGCAGTCTTCCGTCGATGCAGTGCCGCCGAGATCGCGCGTGCGGTATTGCGGCTGGGCCAGCACATCCTCAATGGCCTTCAGCACCATGGCGGCGGCTTCGGTCTCGCCGAGATGGTCGAGCATCAGCGAGGCCGACCAGATCTGGCCGATGGGATTGGCGATCCACTGGCCGGCAATGTCGGGCGCCGAGCCATGAACGGGCTCGAACAGTGAGGGAAAACGGCGCTCTGGATTGATATTGCCCGCTGGCGCAATACCGATGGTGCCGGTGCAGGCCGGACCGAGATCGGACAGGATATCCCCGAACAGATTGCTGGCCACCACGACATCGAACCAGTCGGGATGCTGCACGAAATGGGCCGCCAGAATGTCGATATGATACTTGTCCCAGCGCACATCGGGATAGGATTTTGCCATCTCCTCCACGCGCTCATCCCAATAGGGCATGGTGATCGAGATGCCGTTGGACTTGGTGGCTGAGGTCAGGTGTTTCTTCCCCCGCCTCTGGGCGAGCTCGAAGGCATAGCGCAGGATCCGGTCGACGCCGATCCGGGTCATCACCGTTTCCTGGATCACCACCTCGCGGTCGGTATCCGGGAACATCTTGCCGCCGATGGAGGAATACTCGCCTTCAGTATTCTCGCGCACGATATAGAAGTCGATATCGCCCGGCGCACGGCCGGCAAGCGGGCTGGGAACGCCGGGCATCAGCTTGGCCGGACGCAGGTTCACATACTGGTCGAACTCGCGCCGGAACTGGATCAGTGAGCCCCAGAGCGAGACATGATCGGGCACGGTTTCCGGCCAGCCCACGGCGCCGAAGAAGATCGCGTCATGCCCGCCGACCAGCTGTTTCCAGTTGTCCGGCATCATCTGGCCATGCTCGAGATAATAGTCGCAGCTGGCAAACTCGAAGCTGTCGAACTGGAGCCCGCAATCGTATTTCGACGCGACGGCATCGAGCACGCGCAGCCCCTCGGGCATGACCTCCTTGCCGATTCCATCCCCGGGGATCACCGCGATGCGGTGGGTATTGGTTTTGGTCATCTGGTCTGGCTCCGCCGCGAGCGCGGAATGTAGAGCACTCTCCAGCCAGCGACCAATTCACGGGGCGCATAAAATGATGTGCCGCAGGTCGGCCGCCTCTATTCGGATTTCCGCTTGAGGATCTTGCTCCAAAGCTGTTCAGCGGCAGGCGCCTGGCGGGCCTTCGGGCGCCAAAGGCGGATCTCGATCGGAATATCGTGCTCTTCGTTGCCAGCACGCACCAGCCTACCGGATGCAAGATCGTCCTCGACCAGGCTGAGCGCCGTCCAGGCCACACCCCTGTGATCCTTGGCCATGGCAGTCAGTACGCTGGCGAGATGCGAGGTGAAGATCGGATGGCTGGGCGCGGGCATGCCCTTGGCGCTCCAGGCTGCGGTCAGGATCCGGCCCATGCCGGACTCCGGCGCAAAGGCGAGCTTTGGCGCCGTTTCAAGGGTCGCGCTTTCGGCCAGGTGAGGCGACATGACCGGCAGGAGTGTGTCCTCTCCCAGCTGGATCGACCGGAAATCTGAAACCAGTCGTGTGGTGGCGGCCTCATGGTGATGGCAGAGCAGGAACTGCGCCGAGCCATCCACCATCAGCTGTTCGCAGGCCACCATATGGTCGGCGGTCAGTTCCACGGTCACTGTGGAGGGCTCGTCCGATTCCAGCCGGCGCAGCCAGGCGGGGAAGAAGGTGAGCGACAGCACATGGGTCGAGGCAAAGCGCAGGGTCTCCGAGGAGGCCTTGGCGACGGCGCGGGCTTCCTCGCGCCCAAGCTCCAGCCGGCGAAGCGTGGCTTCGGCGACCGAGCGGAAACGCTGCCCGGCAGGCGTGAGCCGCATCGTATGCGTGCTGCGGTCGACAAGGGTCGCGCCAACCCATTCCTCCAGCGACCGGATCCGACGACTGAAAGTGGGCTGACTGATCATTCGCTTCTCTGCCGCACGGGAGAACCCTCCCGTGTCGATCAGGGCGAGGAAGTCTTCAAGCCATCTGGAATCCATGCGTCACCAATCATGTATCAGGCGCATCATGTGCCGGATGGTCCAAGGTCTCTCATCTCCCGGACAGGGAGGCATGAAAGCCCTGTTGCGCCGGCAGTTGGCGGCCTTGAGGATCTCGAATCATCCCCGTTTTTTGCTGTGTATACTATTTTCCATTCTGCATCAGGATATCATACGTTTTTCGTATCGTTCCAGTTGCTTGTCGTGCTGGCTCTCCCGATTTTTGCACCCTATGCATAAGTTAAGTGACCAGACTGCCCGCTCGCGGCAGAAAAAATCATTCATTTCCTGAATAGGGCGGAAACCTCAATGACGGCACTTCTTGGCTTTGCCACGATCGGACTGTTCACGGTGCTGGTCATGACACACCGGATCTCCGCCGTTGCCGGACTGATCCTCATTCCCATCGTGTTCGCGCTACTGGGCGGATTCGGACCCGAGATTGGCGGCATGATGGTGTCGGGCATCATCCAGACCGCCCCGACCGCCGTGATGCTCGTCTTCGCGATGCTCTATTTCATGCTGATGTATGAGTGCGGCCTGTTCGAACCCTTCATCAACAGGATCCTGGCTGTCGTGGGAGACGATCCCGTGAGGATCGTGATGGGCACGGCCATCCTGGTCATTATTACCTCGCTAGACGGCGATGGCGCCTCCGCCGTGCTGATCACCATCACTTCCATGTTCCCGATCTATCGACGGGTGGGGATCAATCCGCTGATCATGGCGCTGCTGCTCGGACTGATCAATCCCGTGCTCAACTGGCTGCCCTGGGGCGGACCTGCAGCGCGCGCGGCGATCTCCCTGAATGTCGAGCTGACCGACATCGTCACGCCCATGCTGCCGGCCATGTTCCTCACATTGGGCGCGACACTTGTGTTCGCCTATATTCTCGGGCGCTCGGAGCGCCGCCGACTCCTGGCTGAAGCGACAATGGTTGTGGGCGAGGGGGGCGAACTGGAAAGCCGGCAGAAGCCACGCAAGGTGATCAAGCCGAAGAATTTCTGGTTCAACCTCCCACTGACCATCGGTCTTATGGTCAGCCTGGCTCTGGGCATCATGCCGCTTCCGGCCCTGATCATGGTCGGGTTCGCTGTCGCCGCCACCGTGAACTTCCCAAATGTCAAAGCCCAGCAGGATGTGCTCAAGCCTCATGCGAATACCGCGATCATGCTGGTCACTCTGATCCTGGCGGCCGGCTCGTTCACCGGGGTTCTTACCGAATCCGGCATGGTCGAGGCCATGGCGAACAGCCTGATCGCCGTCGTTCCCGAGAGCTGGGGGCCGCATTTCGGCTTCATCACGGCGCTGCTCAGCATTCCGCTGCTGGTGCTCCTGTCGACCGACAGTTTCTTCCTCGGTGTGCTGCCCATTCTGGGCCAGACGGGCGCGGCCTATGGCGTCCCGCCGGAGGTAATCGCACGCGCCGGGCTGATCGGTATGCCGTGCCACTCGCTCAGCCCGCTGATCGCGCCGATCTATTTCGTCGCTACGCTGCTGCGGACCGATATCGGGTCGATGCAGCGCTTCGCCTGGCCCTGGACGCTGGCGCTCAGCCTGCTGGCCATGGTAGCGGCGGCCGTCACCGGGGCGATCTACAGCGTCTGATCACTGGCCGAGCATATAGTTCCTGAAGCATAGCGAGAGAGGACAGCCCCATGAGGTTCATCACTTACAAGACCAGCGAAGGCGAAGGTGTCGCGATCCGCGCGGGCGACTTCTATCACGGCCGTCTCGTCGCCGAATTGGGGCGCGACCTGAAGAGCGCGCTGCACGACCGCCAGGCGGTTCTCGAGCTTGCCCGCGATCTCTCCATGTCGCCAAAGCTCTCGGTCGATGAGATCGAGTTTCTCCCGCCCGTGCCGGCTCCGGAGAAGATCATCTGCATCGGCCTCAACTATAAGGACCATTCCGAGGAGAGCGGGTTCGAGGTGCCGGAATATCCGGCCGTCTTCGCCCGCTTCGCCAACAGCCTGGTGGGCGCCGGCGCGCCGATCATCCGGCCGAAGGTTTCAGACATGCTGGATTATGAAGGCGAACTGGCCGTCATCATCGGCAAGGGCGGGCATCATATCGACAAGGAAGACGCGCTCGACCATGTCGCTGGATATGCCCTTTTCAACGAGGCCTCGGTTCGTGACTATCAGATCAGGACCCAGCAATGGACGGTCGGCAAGACCTTCGACAAGACCGGCGCATTTGGGCCGGAGCTGGTTACGCCCGATGAGCTGCCCGAGGGTTGCAAGGGACTACGCCTGACCACCGTGCTGAATGGCGAAGAGGTTCAGAACGCATCGACAGACGACCTGATCTTCGACATCGCCACGCTTGTCAGCCTGATGTCGGAGGTGATGACCCTGGCGCCTGGCGATGTGATCGTGACCGGCACGCCGGCCGGTGTCGGCGCGCTGCGCAAGCCACCGCTCTGGCTCAAGCCCGGCGATGTCTGCACCATTTCGATTGAGAAGATCGGCACGTTGACCAACCCGGTCGAGCAGGAGCAGACAAACTGATGCGATCGTCGTGTGCGCTGCCAGCCCCGGAAGGCCGGGAGGCCATTCTGCCGCTTGGCTGGCAAGCGCATGCGGCGCACCGGCAGGCCGAGTCGGCCGCAGAATGATGCGGTTCAAACTTGCCAGATCGTGGGGCGTGCTGATCGTGCTCACACTTGCGCTGACGGCTGTCATGCGCGTCGGGCATGTTCCCGGCGCGCTGATGCTCGGTCCGCTGGTCGCAGGCATGATCGTGGCGATTTATCTGCCTGGGGCAAGGATCCCGCGCCGGTTGCCGATCGTTGCACAAGCCGTACTCGGCTGTGTGATCGCACGGGTGATGTCACCTGAGCTTCTCGCGCAGTTCCTGCCGCACTGGCCGCTTATTGTCGTGATGAACCTCTTGATGATCTTCGGAATCTTTGCCTTGGGCGTAGGGGCGACCTGGTTGCGCCTGTTTCCGGGGACGGCAGGGATCTGGGGCATGTCTCCAGGCGGAGCCTCCACCATGGTGGTCCTGTCGGAGGCTTATGGCGGCGACAAGCGCATCGTCGCGCTGATGCATTATCTCCGGCTCATCTGGGCCGTTCTTGCAGTCATTGCCATGGCGATGTTTCTCGGCTCGCCGCGGCATGGCGACCCTGGCGTGCCCCTGCCGGGCATGGCGGGCACGATCTGGTTCCCACCGATTGACGCGGCCGCGCTTGCGATCAGCGCCGCGCTGGTAGTGGTGGGTCTTGTGATTGCCAGGCTGCTGCGTTCACCTCTCCTGGCCATCTTCTTCCCCCTGTTTGGCGGGGTTGCGGTGCAGCTCTTTCACTGGGGCGGCGTGCAGGTCCCGCCGGTTGCGTCGGCTCTGGCATTCTGTGTTATCGGCTGGAATGTCGGGTTGAGCTTCACTCGGGAATCCCTGGCGCACAGTGCTCGGCTGGTTCCACGCATCCTGGCCGGTATTGTGGCGATCCTGCTGCTTTGCGTGGGGCTGGCCGCGCTGGCGGCCGCCTGGGCTCATGTCGATTTCCTCACCGCCTATATGGCGCTCAATCCCGGCGGCGTGGATGTTGTGCTGCTGACGGCAGCCAGCATCGATGTAGACCTGCCGCTGATCATGACCATGCAAATCTCGCGGCTGATCCTCGTGATCCTGATCGCCCCAATTCTGGGACGCATGGCGGCTAGCCGGCATCAGAAATCGCAGGATGCAGACACACCGGCCGACAGCACACAACTTTAAAAGGACGCCTGCTTCATGCTTTTCGAATGCGCTCTCGTCATCGCCGGTCTCGCGTTGCTTGTCGTGTGCGGGGACCTGCTGGTGCGTGGCACGGTCGGCCTGGCCGCGGCGCTGAACATCCCGGCGCTGATCATCTCGCTGACCGTTGTTGCATTCGGCACGTCTGCACCGGAACTCTTTGTCTCGGTTCAGGCTGTGCTGACTGGCAATGACGGCATTTCCATCGGCAATATCATCGGCTCGAACATCGCCAATGTATTCCTGGTGCTCGGCGCTCCGGCGCTGATCTATCCGATCCGCACCCATGTTACCGGCCTGCGCCGGCATGCCGTGGTCATGCTGATCGCGACAGCGGCCTTTGCTGGCGTGGCCTATCTGCACGGGGCAATCGATACGACGGTCGGAGCCGGCCTCTTCCTCGGTGTCCTCCTCTATGTCGCCTATATGTGGCGCCGTGCGCTACAGTCCCCGGGCGACGATCCGGTGCTTGAGGATATCGACGAGATTGCGGGCGATGACGGCGTCACGCTGAAGACGCTGGGCCTGATCCTCGTCGGGCTTGTCGGCATGCCGCTAGGGGCGCACCTGCTGGTCGCCAACGGCTCGGCCATTGCCTCCGATCTCGGCGTGCGCGAGGAGCTGATCGGTCTCACCATCATTGCCTTCGGGACGTCGCTACCGGAACTCGCGACCGTCGTCGCAGCAGCGTTTCACAAGAAGTCCGATGTGGCGATCGGCGGGATCGTGGGTTCGAACATCTTCAACATCTTCGCCGTTGGCGGGGCCGCCGGGCTTGCCGGAAAGGCGGCGTTCGATCCGGCCTCGCTGCGTCTCGACCTGCCAGTGATGATCCTCGCCGCGCTGGTGCTGGCGGGCTTCATCATGACACGCAGGAAGATCGGCTGGCTGTCCGGCCTGATCATGAGTGCGGTCTATCTAGGCTTCATCTGCCTGCTCGCTGCGAATGCGAGCCAGGGCTGAGAGGCGGGGGCAGCCCTCAGACCTCCTCGAGCACGCGGCCCGGATTGAGCAGGTCGTACGGATCCAGCGCAGATTTCAGCTGGCGCATCAGAGCAAGCTCTTCCGGCGTGCGCGAGAGCGGCAGCCATTCGCGCTTGTCCAGCCCGATACCGTGCTCGGCCGAGACCGATCCGTTCAGCTTTGTCAGGGGGCGGTAGACGATCTCTTCCGCACGATGCTTGGCTTCCCCACTCCACGGGCGCGGCGCGACGAGAAGGTGCAGGTTGCTGTCGCCGATATGGCCGAAGACAGCCATTATCGACTCCTCGCCGCAGGTTTCCGTGAGGTTCGCCTTCACGTCGTTGATATAGTCGTCCATCCGCACGATGGGCAGGCTGACATCGAAGGCGATGCCCGGCATCATCGCCTTGATCTGCCCTTCGATATCCTCGCGGATGGCCCAGATGGCGTCGCGCTGGGCCTTAGAGGTGGCGATGACGGCGTCGGCAGCGACCTCCTGCTCCAGGGCTTCGCTCAGCACTTCAGTGAACAGGGCCGTGTCGCGCTCCGGATCGATACCGGCAATCTCCACAATAACGTAATAGGCATGTCCGGCTGCCAGAGGCGGCTGGTGGCGACCGCTTTCCACGCCGATCATGTTGTAATAGTCGCTCCACATCACCTCGAAGGAGCGCACCAGCGAGCCGAGCCGGCTGCTTGTCATGGAGAAGATCTGCTTGAGCTTGTCGAAGCTGTCGATGGCGAGAATGGCCGTGGCATCGCTGATCGGGGCCGGCTGCAGGCGCAGCACTGCGCGTGTGACCAGTCCCAGCGTGCCCTCGCTGCCGATGAAAAGCTGTTTCAGGTCATAGGCGGCATTGTTCTTGAGCAGGGTATTCATCGACGAGACGATGGTCCCGTCGGCCAGCACGGCTTCCAGACCGAGAATGTTCTCGCGCGTCATGCCATAGCGGATCACTGTATTGCCGCCGGCATTGGTGGAGATATTCCCGCCAATCGTGCACGAGCCGCGCGCGCCGAGATCGACGCCATAGATCAGGCCGTGCTCGGTCACCGCCTCATGGACCGCCTGCAAGGGGACACCAGCCTGGACGGTTGCCGTCTTGCCGATGGGGTCGATCTCCTCAATGGCGCGCATGCGCTCAAACGAGATCTGCAACTCGTCGCCCGTAGCGACCCCGCCATGGACGAGGCCTGTGAGCCCACCAGCGGGAACCACGGGCTGGCGCGCCGCATGGCAGAGTTTCATGACCTCGGAAAGTTCCTCAGTCGAGCGGGGGCGCACCACGGCCTTCGCCGCGCAAGATGTACTGCCGAGCCAGTCGGCTGGGCGCTTGCCGACATCCTCTCCGGTGATCAGGCCCGTATCGCCCACCACCGCGCGGATTTGTTCCAGAAGGTCCATGGTGTCACTCCCTCAATAATATCTTTTCGGTGACCTCTGAGGCTTTCGGAAGCCCCGTCAAGCCCAGTGCCGTGCGAATGTCCTGCTTCATCAGCGCCAGCATGCGCGACAGGGCCGGCGCGCCGCCAGCGCCCAGTGCGAACACCCAGGGCCGGCCGATCAGCGCTGCTTTTGCGCCCAAGGCCAGCGAACGGACCACATCCTGTCCCGAGCGTATGCCGCCATCCACTAAAATCGTCGTATCCGACCCAACCGCATCGGCGATCCGCGGCAGCATGACGGCGGTGGACTCAACACCATCGAGCTGGCGCCCGCCATGATTGGAGACCACAATGCCGTCGGCGCCGACACTGATAGCCTGCCGCGCATCGCCGGTATCGAGTATACCCTTCAGGACCAGATTGCCTTTCCAGACATTGCGTAGCCATTCCATGTCGGCCCAGGTCACGGAGCTGTCGAACTGTTGTGTGACCCAGGCGGCATAGTCGCGTGGATTGGTCGAATGGCCGACATATTTCGCCAGATTGCCAAAGCCGTGCGGCCCGCCTTTCAGTCCCACATCCAGAGCCCAGCCGGGGTGGATCGCATAGTCGATAAGGCCTGCGCGCAGCTTCCCCCACGGCCCGAGGCCGCCGGTCATCCCGTTGCGTATGTCGCGGTAGCGTGTTCCGAGCACGGCAAGATCGATGGTGAAGAGCAGGGTGCGCACGCCATGCTCCCACGCGCTGTCGAGAATCTCCTGCACAATGCCCCGGTCCCTGAGCATGTAGAGCTGGAACCAGCAGGCCGTCTCGGACACGCCGGCGACTTCTTCCACGGGGCAGATGCCGACGGTGGAGAGGCAGAACGGGATGCCCGCCGCATCGGCGGCGCGCTTGGCCTGCGCCTCGCCGCGCCGGGCCGACATGCCGCCCATGCCGATCGGTGCGAGGACGACCGGCATGTCCAGGGTTTCGCCGAACAGCTCCACGCTGCAGTCCATCTGTGAGGCGTCGCAGAGCACTTTCTGGTTCAGCTTCACCGCCTCCCAGTCGGCGACATTCCTGCGCAGGGTAACCTCGGCGGTGGCCCCGCCATCGATATAGTCGAACAGGAAGCGCGGCATGCGCTGTTCCGATTTCCGGCGGAAATCCTCATAGGAAGCCGGCAGAAGATCGAGCGAGCCCGCCATCTCAGAGAATCGCCTCAATCAGGTGCGGGCCCCTGGTGCCGAGCGCCTCCAGCATGGCATTGCGAAACTCCTCGCTTGTCGCAGCGCGCATGGCCGGAACGCCCATGCCCTCGGAAATCTGGCACCAGTTGATCTCAGGCCGGGTGAGGTCGAGCATGGAGAGCGCCTTGGGTCCGGGGTTTTGCACACCTACCCTGGAGAGCTCGATGTTCAGGATCGCATAGGAGCCATTGTTCAAGACGATGGTGGTGACGTCGAGTTCCTCGCGTGCCATCGTCCACAGGGCCTGGTTTGTATACATGCCCGAGCCATCGGCCTGCAGGGCGATGACCTTGCGGTGCGGACAGGCCACCGCTGCGCCGACGGCGAGCGGCATGCCCTGGCCGATGGCGCCTCCGGTGAGGGTGAGCCAGTCATGCCGTTGCGCGCCGGCGGTCAGGCCATAGACGGCCAGTCCGGCCGTGGCAGATTCGTCTGACACGATGGTATCTTCCGGGATGAGTTCGGACAGGATGGCGCCGATGGCTTTGGGCGAAAGCTTGCCCGGTTCGGCGGGAATGATTGCACGTTCCTGGATGCCCATCGGTTCCGCAGGGGCCTCCAGCGCCTCGGCAAGTGCGGAGAGCGCCGCATAAGTGTCTTCCCGCTGCGAGGCAAGCCGCACGAGATTGGCTCCGGCTGGCGACAGCCAGCTCGGCTTGTCCGGGTATGCGAAGAAGGAGACCGGTGGCTCCGTCCCGCAGAAGACGATGGTGCCGAAGGGCTTGAGGAAGGCTTCCGCTTGCTCGCCGAAATAGGGTAGTTTCTCCACCGGCACCCGGCCGGCCCCGCGTTGCAGGCGGGCTGGAAAGGTCTCGCAGACGAGCCGCGCGCCGGTCGCCGCCGCGATCCGCCCGGCCAGGACAAGTGTCTCCTCGCGCAGGGCACGCCCGCCCAGGAAGAGGCACTTGTCTCCCGTTCCGGCTTTCAGGGCCTCAGCGGCGGTATCTATGACAGAGTCCGGACTGCGCGGAGCCGCAGGCAGGGGCTGGGGTTCAAGCACAGCCGAGCCTTCCGTCCAGGCATGGTCAGCCGGTACGATCACGGTTGCGATCTTGCCGGGATAGCTTTGCGCGATGCAGAAGGCTTCCGCCCCGGCCTGTGCAAGGTCGCGTTCGGAACGTGACACCCGCACCCAGTCCGACATCGGCTTGGCGACGGAAATCACGTCAGATGTCAGCGGTGCATCATGGTGCAGGTGATAGGTCGCATGATCGCCGACCATGTTGATCATCGGCGTTGCTGCGCGGCGGGCATTGTGCAGGTTTGCCAGCCCGTTGCCGAGGCCCGGGCCAAGATGCAGCAAGGTGACCGCCGGCTTGTCGGCCATCCGGCCATAGCCATCTGCCGCGCCGGTCACCACGCCTTCGAACAGGCCGAGGATCGCGCGCATGCCGGGCTCGCGGTCGATGGCTGCTACCAACTGCATTTCTGACGTACCCGGATTGGCAAAGCAGACATCGACGCCGCATGCCTTCAGTGTACCAATAAAGGCTTCTGCGCCATTCATCCTTCTCGCTCCCTTTGTGGTCTCGCCCGCACGGCTCGTTTGCGGCCATTCGGCGAGTATTTGTTCCTATCTACCCGAGGTCGGCCTTCTTCACCCGCCGCTCTTCTCGAGGCCGCGGGATTCCTCCGACCAGACCGGCGCGTTCATTTCCGCGAACCGCTCGAAGCTGCCTTGCTCCCCGAACCGCTTGAGGATGTCGGCATCTGTAAAGTGCTGGCCCGTACTTGTGCCGGCGTCCTGCATCGCCAGTAGCACCGCGGCCTCGACATAACTGTCTGGTGGCGACAGTCGGTGGGCGCGGGCCTGCCTTGCCTTGGCAGGGCGCGCATTCAGCCAGCCGGGCGTTTCGATGCCAGCGACCGGGCGCATGGAGTTCACAGCGATATTGTTCTCCACCTGCTCGGCGGCAAAGGCATTGGTCATGGATTCAACAGCGCTCTTGGTGGCGCCATAGTGGCTCGGCTTCTTCGCGGCGACCGAGGAGATCGTGATGATGTTTCCGCTGCCCTGGTCCAACATCGTGGGCAGGACGGCCCGGATGGCGTGGTAGACGCCATGGACATTGACCTGGAACTGCTTGTCCCAGTCGTCGGGATCCATGGTGGAGATCGTGCCCGGTGCGTAGAAGATCGCATTGGTCATCAATACGTCGATGCGCCCGAATTGCCTGAGCACCGTCTCGGCCATGGCCGCAATGGAAGAGCGGTCGGCGACATCGCATGCCACAGCAAGCGCGGACCCGCCGGCATCCTTGATCAGTTTCGCTGTTTCTCCGATGGAACCGGGAAGGTTCTCCGCCGGGGCTTTCGAGCGGGCCGCGACCACCACATGCGCGCCCTCCGCGCCGTACCCCAGCGCGCAGTGCCGACCGAGGCCACGGCTGGCCCCTGTGATGATGATCACTTTTCCCGCCAGTCTCCCGGTCACCGTCTTCACGTTTCACTCTCGTTTTCTTTGTTGCAGCTTACCAGCTGGTCTGTAGGCGGCCAGTGCGCAGCCTGAATGGATATATGCACCATCGCCATACGGCACCGCGCATCAGAGCAGCTCCGACACCGCCTTGCGGCCATCGGCCACCACGCATTGGGCCGGCGGATCCCCACCGTCGAGAACATCAGCCACGCAGATGGCCGCGATCATGTTCGTGCGCGCAAGTGCCTCGTCGGTGGACGCCCCGGCATGCGGTGCGGCGATCACGTTCGGCAGGGCGATGAGTTCATTGGTGACCGGCATCAGTTCCGGATTGGCCTCGCTTTCGAACACATCGAGCCCGGCGCCGAGGATCTGCTTGTTCTTGAGCGCGTTCAGCAGGTCGGTATCGTTTACCAGACCGCCACGCGCGGAATTGACCAGGATGGCGGTGGATTTCATGCGCGAGAAAACATCGGCATTGAACATGTGCCGCGTCTCATCAATGAGGGGAGCATGAACCGAGATATAGTCGGCGCGGGCAACCAGCGTGTCGAAGTCCGCAAGCGTAAGGCCAAGCTCGTCGGCCTCTTCCAGTGTCAGGTCAGGGCTGCTGACGAGGATCTCGGCATTGAACCCTTTCAGGCGTTTCGCCAGACTGCGCCCGATCCGCCCGAAGCCGATAATGCCCACGGTTTTCTGATACAGCTCGGTGCCGACCAGAATGTTCCAGCGGCCCTCGTTCATTGCCATCTGGGCTTCGCGAAAGCGCCGCCCGATCGAGATCATCATGCCGATGACCTGATCGGCCACGGAATCATTGTTGCCACCGGCCGCAATGGTCACGACCTTGCCAAGCTCGGTCGCCGCCTCGGTGTCGACCTTCTCAAATCCAACCCCCCGCCGGGAGATGATGGCGAGGTCAGGCAGCATGGACTGGACCTCCCGCGTGATGCGCGGATGGCCGACAATCCAGCCGCCGGCGCCGGCCAGAAGGTCCCGGATCTGGGGCGGTGTGAGTTCAGCTTCTGACGTGTTCTCTGGCAGTGTCGCAATCTCAACCTCGCAACCGCGTGACTTCAGGAAGTCGATGGCGGCATCGTCGAAAAATTTCTGGGTGACGACCACTTTCCTGGGTGGAGCTTTCATCTATCGATCCTCTCGGGTTCGGTCAGCCAGCCGCGTTCTGCGAGATAACTGGCTTCGAAGGCGGCGATCTCATCGCGCCGCTTCAGGGTCAGCCCGACAGCGTCCAGGCCGTTCATGAGCATGAATTTCCGCCGTTCACTGATGTCGAAGGCGATGGTGGATCCGACCGTTTCGATGGTCTGGGCGGGCAGGTCGATGGTCACCTTCGCGCCGGCCCGGGCATGGTCCATGATGTGGTCGACATCATCGCTGCCGGCCTCGATGGCCAGCAGGCCGTTGCGGGCGCAATTGTCGAAGAATATCCCGGCAAAGGAAGGGGCTATGATGGCGCGGATGCCGAGCTGCAGCAGGCCCCAGACGGCATGCTCGCGGCTCGATCCGCAACCGAAATTGTCTCCGGCGACGAGGAACCGGGCCTCGGTCCAGGGTGCGCGGTTGAGAACGAACTTCGGATCGGGCGTGCCGTTGGGCAGGAACCTCAGGTCATGGAACACGCCGGCATCGAGGCCCTTGCGGTCGATCCCCTTCAGGAAGATCTTCGGCATGATCACGTCGGTATCGATATTCGACGCCCTCAGGGGCGCGATATGGGCTGTGAGGCGAGTGAAGGGTTCAAACGGCATCAGGCTGTCCCCAATGTGCGAACATCGCAGAGGTGTCCCGCCACGGCGGCAGCAGCAACCATTGCCGGACTCATCAGATGCGTGCGCGCGCCCGCGCCCTGACGGCCCTCGAAATTCCTGTTGGTGCTCGATGCGCAGCGCTTGCCGGGCGCGATAACGTCATCGTTCATGGCCAGGCACATGGAACAGCCCGACTGGCGCCATTCAAACCCCGCGTCCAGGAATATCCGGTCGAGGCCTTCGGTTTCAGCCTGACGGCGCACTTCGCTCGAACCTGGAACGATGATCGCCTTGACTCCTGCCGCCACCTTGCGCCCGCTGAGGACGGTGGCTGCCGCGCGCAGATCCTCGATGCGCGCATTGGTGCATGAACCGATAAAGGCGTGATCGATGCGGATGGAACTCAGAGCAGCGCCGGGCTCCAGCCCCATATAGGTGAGCGCTCGCGACGCATCGCGCTTGCGGTCAGCGTCGGGTTCGTCGTCGGGGTTGGGGATGCTGGCGGATATCGGGGCGGCCTGGTCCGGGCTGGTACCCCAGGTCACCATGGGTTCTATCTCTGCCGCATCGATCTCGACGGTGCGCTCGAATGTGGCGCCGGGATCTGAGCGAAGGCGGCTCCAGCTTTCCCGTGCGGCATGAAGCTGCGCGCCGCGCGGGGCGCGGGGGCGGCCTTCAATATAGCGGAACGTTGTCTCGTCAGGCGCCATCAGCGCGCCCCGGGCGCCGCATTCCACCGCCATGTTGCAGATCGTCATGCGGCCTTCCATGGAGAAGCCGGAAATGGCGGGGCCGGCGAACTCCACGGCAAATCCGGTCGCGCCGGATGCGCCGATTTCGCGGATCACCGCCATGATCACATCCTTGGCCGTGATCCCGACCGGCAGGACGCCGTCAATGCGGATCAACATGTTTTTCAGGCGCCGGTAGACCAGTGTCTGGGTCGCCAGCAGGTGTTCGATATCCGAGGTTCCGATACCGAATCCGAGCGAGCCGAAGGCGCCATAGGTGGTCGTGTGACTGTCGCCGGCTGCGATGACCTCGCCGGGTAGGATCAGCCCAAGTTCGGGCATCACGACATGCTCGATACCCTGTTGGCGATGGAAGAGGTCGAAGAGTTCGATGCCGAAATCGGTGCAGTTCTTCGCAAAATAGGCCGATTGGATGTCGCGCTCCTCGTTGAGAAGCACATCCCGGTCGGGTCTTGTTGAATTGACATGATCGACAACGCCCAGTGCCGTCTCTGGCCGCCAGACTCTCCGGCCCGCTTCACGCAGGCCCGTAAAGGCCTGCGGGCTGGTGTATTCGTTCAGGACCGTTCTATCGACATAGAGCAGAAGCTCATCGTCATTCTCGCCCAGACTGCATACGCGGTGAGATTCGACCAGTTTGTCATACAGTGTCTTGGGGGCAGGCATTGAGGTTCCGGCGGTGACGTCGCTATGCCCGAAAATAACGGTCCAGGGGGCATGCGGTAGTGAAAAGGATGCATGAATTCATGCGGCTACCGTCTGGGCGAGAAACGGTGTCGGATTCTCGCGCGATATGTGCAGTCAGTGCTGGTTCGCCGGAACGTCGCTGCCGGTCATGCCGACGAGGAAGTCCAGGTCGCACCCGTCATGGGCCTGGTTCACGGTATCGACATAGAGCTTGGCGTAGCCCCGCTTTGCCGGTGAATCCGGTGCCTGCCAGGCGGCGCGGCGCTGCTCCAGTTCCTCGGCCGGAATAAGGAGCTCCAGCCGCCGCTGCGCGACGTCGAGTTCGATCATGTCGCCATTTTTTACCAGCGCCAGCGTGCCGCCGACCGCCGCTTCGGGCGAGACATGCAGCACGACGGCGCCGAAGGAGGTGCCGCTCATGCGGGCATCGGAAATACGGATGATATCCTTCACGCCCTGCTTCAGCAGCTTGGCCGGAATGGGCATCATGCCGAGCTCCGGCATGCCGGGAAATCCGCGCGGCCCGCAATTCTTCAGCACCATGACAGAGTCCGGTGTGATCTCCAGGTCCGGGTCATCGACGCGCTTCAGCAGGTCTTCCTGGTTTTCGAAAACCACTGCCGGACCCTTGTGCTTGAGCAGGGACGAATCGGCTGCGGACGGTTTGATGACCGAGCCTCCGGGGCAGAGATTGCCCTTCAGTATGGCGATACCCGAATGGGATTTGAACGGCTTCTCGACGCTGAAGATCACGTCCGGGTTCAGGCATTTGGCGTAGGCATTGGCCTCTGCCAGCGTCTGACCGCTGACGGTGAGCTCATCGCCATGCAGCATGCCGGCCTCGCACAGTGACTTGATGATGACGGGCACGCCGCCGGCCTCATGGAAATCCTGCATCAGATAGTCGCCCGAGGGCTGGATGTTCAGCAGGGTAGGGACTTCCTTTGCGAGTTCGTCCCAGTCGCCGATTTCGAGTTCCACTTCCATGCGCCGGGCAATCGCCGTCAGATGGATGACCGCATTGGTCGACCCGCCAATGGCGGCGTTGATCTTGATGGCATTCTCCACCGCCTTGCGGGTCAGCACCTTGTCGAGGGTCATGTCCTCGCGGACCATGTCCACGATCCGGCGTCCGACCATGCGGGAGAGTACCTTGCGGCGCGCGTCCACGGCGGGAATGGCGGCATTGTCCGGCAGGCCCACACCCAGCGCTTCGACAATCGAGGCCATGGTGGAGGCTGTGCCCATCACATTGCAGACGCCATGTGAGCGGTTGAGGCAGCTTTCGGCTTCCTCCATGTCCTCAAGCGTGGCGAGTCCGGTACGGGCATCGTCCCCCAGTTTCCAGGCATCCTTCACGCCGAAGGACTTACCAGCGCGGCTGCCGTTCAGCATCGGGCCGGCCGAGAGGCCAATGGTCGGCAGGTTCACGCTCGCAGCGCCCATGAGAAGTGCCGGCGTGGTCTTGTCACAGCCCATCATGAGGACGACACCGTCAATGGGATTGGCCCGCAGGGTTTCCTCGACATCCATGCTGGTGAGGTTGCGCAGGAGCATGGCCGTGGGACGTGTCAGCGTTTCGCCGGGCGAGGTGACGGGGAACTCCATCGGCACGCCGCCGGCCTCGAGGATGCCCTCGCGGACAAACTGTGCGAGATCGCGGAAGTGGGAGTTACAGGGGGTCAGCTCCGACCAGGTATTGCAGATGCCGATCACCGGACGGCCATCGAAATGATCGCTGGGCACACCCCGACTGCGGACCCAGCTCCTGTGCGCGAAGCCATGCGCACCTTTTCCGCCGAACCAGCTCTGCGAGCGAAGGCCTGGTTTCTTGTCATCATCGGACATGTCGGAATCTCCCTGTATGGGCAGTACAGGGCGCTTTGGCCGTGTCGCCTGCCTGTTCTGGGAGATCGGATTATCTTCCGCCCGGTTACTGTGGAACGCGTACAACCATGCAGGAAATGTATGTTCCGGCCGGCCTGCTGCGGGGCGCGCGCCCCATATACCGGCGGCGTATCCAATGATTTCAAATAAGCATTTGCCGGGGGTGTCAGCCTGCCGCTAGGCCTCCAGACCTAAACGACCATCGCACCGCCCCGGGATTGGCGCGCATCGCACCCTGCGCCTGAAAAGATCCGGCGGATGGCGACACGGTCGGTCAGGCACCAAGAGGAGATGCCAATGCAGTACCCCATCCGCGTTTCGCCAGTCGATCACGACAATCTCACGCCCCGGCAGGCCAAACAGAGTGCCAAGATGGGCGAACTCGGTATGCGCGATGCATCACTTCTGATGCGCACGCTTTTGAATTATCCGGATTTTTTGCGCGCCATCGGCCGCATTTCCACACGCGTGAGGCAAACGTCCGATTTTTCGGAGAGACTGTATCAACTCGCCTGCATGCGCACGGTCTGGCTGCATGACTGCGAATATCTCTGGGCAAGCCACCGGGCCGAATGCCTGGAGATCGGCATTACCGACGAAGAGCTTTTCGAGGTCGCCGTCGGCCCCTCAAGCACGAAGCTCGAAGGGCAGGACCGGCTGATCGTCGAGGCCATCGATCAGATGTACTTCACGCATTATCTCGAAGACGAAACCTGGGATGCAATCCAGAAATTCGGTCATGAAGCCGTGATGGATGTCATGATCAATTATGGCTTCTATCTCACCCTTGGTGGTGTCACCAACAGCTTCGGAGTGCCGCTGGATGAGGGCTTGTCCGGCTATTCGGAAGGCCTTGTGGAACTCCGGGCCAGCCAGGATCATACTGAAGCGGCCAAGACCAAGGCGCCCTATATCGGCAAGGCAATCGAAGACTATCCCAAACGCGTGGACGAGGCCGATTACAGCAATCTGTCGCCTACCCAACTGGAACAGACAGGCCGCATGGGCCGGCGCGGCAAGGCGTCGACGTCGAAGCTGCAGAAATGCATGATCAACTATGTCGAGTTCCTGAAAGCCATGTCGCCTTTCGGCAAGCGCGCGATCGACACGACCTGCTTGCCGCCGCGGGTCTGGCAGCTCGCCTGCATGCGCACAGTCTGGCTCTGCGACAGCGAGTATCTCTGGTCCCAGCACCGCAAGGCCTGCTTGAAATTCGGCGTGACCGATGAAGACCTGCTCGGCGTGGCCGAAGGGCCCGACAGCTCGCACCTGACCAGGTTTGATCGCATCACGGTTGGGGCCGTGGACGATCTTTATTTCAACAACCGGATCTCTGACGAGTACTGGGGCCAGTTCGACCAGTTCGGACCGGAAGGCATCACGGACCTGATCCTGGTCTATGGCCTCTATGTGCTGCAGTCGTGTCTGGCGCGGAACTTCGCAACCACGCTGGAGCCGAACTCGCTCGGCTACCTGCCCGAATTGCAGTCGCTGCGCGTCAACCAGCACCGCTGAGCGCGGGCTTGCGGGATGCCTGAACTCCCCCGAACAAATCCGCTTCGCACGGATAAATGAGCAGCGTGCCACAAAGGTGCGCTGCTTTGACAATATTGCGAAAACAGATGAAGTAGCCTTTGCGATCAGGGGCGGCGGCGCCTTATGTTCTGACGTGCTTTGGGCAGGGGCGTCTGGACTGGACCAGCTGCCAGGGCCGACCCGGACACATCGCAGGGGAACGCAACACGCATGCTGTATGATCCTGCCAGGCGGTTCCTCTTCATCCATATCTGGAAGACGGGCGGGGAGTCCGTGACCGCGGCGCTGCGCGGGGCCTGCCCGGCCTATTTCAGCAACAGGTATCTCAACAAAGCCATCCGGCTCGCGCCCGGCCCGGCGAGCGCTCTTCTGGGATGGAAAGCCCGGCTGGTTGCCGGCCAGCATTTCACTGCCGAGGAGATCCGCCAGGTGATGCCCCCGGCTGACTTCGACAACGCATTCAAGTTCGCAATTGTCCGCAACCCTTGGGACTGGCAGGTGTCGAACTATTTCTACGCCCTGCAGACAAAGGCGCACGGACAGCATGCCATCCTGCACGAGCTTGGCAGTTTCGACGCCTATATCCGCTATCAGTACGAACAGAACGCACCGTCCCAGTCCTCGTTTCTCGATGACAGATCGGGCAACAGGCTGGTGAATTATGTCGGCCGGTTCGAGCAGCTGGCCGAGGATTTCGAGGCGATCTGCAAGGAGATCGGGATCGAGGCGAGCCTGCCTCACCTGAATGCTTCCAGTCGTGCGCGCGACTGGCGCAGCTATTACACAGATGAGACCAGAGCCCTGGTTGGTGAACTGTTTCGCGTCGACATCGATGCGTTCGGTTATTCCTGGGACGGATGATCAACGAGAAGTGGTCTCGCTTCGGATTGACAGGCGGGGCTGAGCCGGGTTTTTTCCGGCTCAGGGGCGCTGAGGGATGCATGGGGACGAGCCGGGTAACATCATGATCGAGGATGCGACTGAAGCGGTCGCTGGAGAAATGCACGCAGAACGCACTGAGCCAGTATCGGTCCCGGTCGGAAAACTGGCCTATTTTGCCGGCGATGCGACCAATCCCACCGTACGTCTGCGCATCGGATCGCTGATGAAGCGCGGCGTCGAGGTGGTTGGCTTTACCTTCCGGCGCGACAAGTTCCATCAGGATTTTGTGCCCTTCTGGGAGAATGTCGCGCTGGGGCAGACGCGCGACCGCTTCTATACCGAGCGGGTCGGCGCGATGATCCTTGCTCTGGGCAAGATCTGGCGCCACCGGGAGACTCTCCGCGAGGTTGAAGTCCTCCATGCCAGGCTGTTCGATGCGGCTTTCCTCGCCATGGTGACGCGTTGGCTTCTGCGCCTTGATGCCAGGCTGGTCTATGAGATCGAGGATGTGCAGGCGGTCTTCTTCCGCGACACACTCGCCGGCCGGATTCTGAGGTTCCTGGAGCGGCGCGTGCTGAACGCTGCGGACCTGGTGGTGGTACCGTCGCCGGGCTTCGCGGAGGGGTATCTGGCCCCGCGCCAGGGATATGATGGTCCGGTCTTCCTGCTCGAAAACCGGATTCAGCTCGAAGAGATCCCCTCCAGGGACATGCCGCCCTCACCAAACGCGCAGCGCTGGCGCGACACCCAGGATCGCTGGGTGATCGGCTGGTTCGGGACGCTGCGCTGCGTGAAGAGCATGCGGCTGTTGGCCGAGATCGCCGAGCGTATGGGCGACAAGGTCCTGATCTACACGCGCGGCTATCCTACAGAGACGGGCCTCGATGCCTATATGGAGATCGTGAACCGGTATCCCAACTGGATCTATGAAGGCCCCTACCTGATGCCGGACGATCTGGAGGATCTCTATGGCCGAGTGCATTTCGTCTGGTGTCTCGATTTCCTCGACGAGGACGGCAACTCCGAGCTCTTGCTCGCCTGCCGGATGTACCATGGCGGTTATTTCGGGGTCGTGCCGCTCGTGGCGCAGCAATCCCAGATGGCGCGGTTTCTCGCGCCGCACGGCATTGGTCATGCGGTGTCCGATCCGTATGTCGACGATGTGTGCGAGCTTCTGAGCGATATGAGCTGGGAACAATATGTCGCCGAACGCGAAACCGTACTGTCACTGCGCGAGGAACTGTTCCTGGAGGATGGTTCGCAGGTTGCCGGCTTTCTGGAGACGGTTGCCGAATTACCCGACTGATAAGGACGAGTTCACCGTACCGTGATTGCCATGATGCGCGGGCGCTGCCGGGTCTTTCAGTGTGCGCCCGCTCTCAGGGGCAGTCGACAAGTGTCGCGTGTCGGGGCCGGATCCGCCGCCGGGATAGAGCAGCGAGGTATCGACCGCGCCCGCCCGGCTCCGCACGAGTTCAACGAGGCCGGCAACGGCCTCGCCGGAGATCAGCGTCGGCGTGACACCGAAGGCTCTTACGCCCGCATTGTTTGCGATGAGCTCGTTCTCGACCGGCTCTGAGCGGGGGGAAGGGATGTGGAGGATTTCAGACTCTGAAATGTCGGCAAAGACCTTTGCCAGATCCTTGATCCGCATGCTTTGCGCAATCTGGTTCACGACCCGCACGCGCTCTCCCGCCCTGGGGGCAGATGCCAGGGCGCTTTCCACGCATGCCAGGACATCTTCCAGGTGAATGAAACCGCGGGTCTGCTCGCCGGCGCCATAGATCGAGATTGGCAGGCCCAGCGCGGCCTGCACGGCGAACCGGTTGAGCACCGTCCCATAGATGGTGTCGTAGTCGAACCGGTTCGCAAGTCGCGGATCGCGGGAGGTTTCCGGGGTTTCCGCACCCCAGACCGTGCCCTGGTGCAGATCCGTCACCCGGACACCGTGACTGGCGGAGAAATAAGCCAGGCTGAGATGGTCGAGCGCCTTGGTCAGGTGGTATTTGGAGACGGGGTTGAAAGGATGGAGGACCTCGTTGGTGGGGCCAAGCTCACCATCCGGCATGACCTGGCGAACAGGGAGATAGCCTTCCGGGATCTCATAGCCGAGCGTCTCATAACCATAGACACCGATCGAGCCGAGATGGACCAGGTGGGCGTCGACCCCCGTTTCGGCGAGCGCTGTCAGGAGATTGTTGGTGACCATGAGATTGTTGCGGATCGTATAGAGCCCCGCAGCCGCTGACATCATCGCATACGGCACCGCCCGTTGCGCAGCGAAATGCACCACGGCATCCGGACGGAAGCTCAAAATCAGCCCGGCGAGGCCTTCATAATCTTCGGCAAGATCAATGTCGTGACCGGAGATTGGCGCGCCGCCGCATGCTTCCCAGACAACGAGCCGTTCCGCGAGTGTGGCGATCGGGGTCAAACTGCCAAGGTCGAGGTCATGATCGATGCGCCGGCGCGAGAAATTGTCGACGATACCGACGGTCATCCCGCGTGCCGACAGGCGCAATGCTGTTGGCCAGCCACAATAGCCATCCCCACCCAAGACCAAGACCCTCATTGCCTTAGACACCTTTCGATTATGTCCCCCAAAGAATAGATACTAGCAAAATGCCCGACGTCTGAAATATAATTCCACCACCTCATCAAAATATCTGGCCGGATTAACCATATATGCTGGCCCAGTGCATTGTCTCTCGATCGTTACTCATCCGGCGAGTTTTTGGCGCCTTGAGCTAAAAAGTGTGCGTTCATGCCTGTTCGATATCGAGAAAAAGCGTTTGAAGCGCATTTCCGGTGTCCGGTGACCTTCGGTGCGGACATTGCCATCATCCTTCCGGGCGATGGTTCTCCGCGCTGGCCTCGGTTGCCACGCAACTGGGTATGAGTTCTCGGACCCTGCCGCGCCGGCTGGCCGACCATGGCGCGACCTATCAGAACCTTGTCGACGAGGCGCGGTTCGAACTGGCCGAGATCCCGTTCCTGACCGGCTTTTCCGCGCAGAGTGCCTTTACCCGCGCCTTCAAGTGCTGGGCGGGCAAGACACCCGGCGCATTCAGGTCGCAGCCTCGCGCCTGACCGTCGATAGCAGTTTTACGTGGTGTGAGAGAAAGCGCCGACGAAGCTGTGGCGGTCGCCCGGGAAGGTCTGGCGGACATAGGTGACGGGGCTCTGGTCGTGCCATGTCCTGCGTTCCAGGAGCAGGCAGGGCGAGCCATCCGGGACATCAAGCAGGGCGGTCATCTCCGCGTCTGCCGGGATGGCCGAGATACGGTGCTCGGCCTGTGACCATGGCACATGGTCGAGCAACCAGCTGCCGGGAGGCGAGACTGAAAAGTCGGCTGTGCGGGAATTCGGCACGGCTTCGAGGCTGATCAGCCGGCACTCATGGGCATAGGGCTTGCCGTCGGAGCTGTGCAGGCTGACCACTTCCAGGATCTCGCCGCCGCGGGCCAGATCCAGTTCGACCTGCCGGGTCTTGAGCGGTGCCCGCACATGGCGCTTGAGCAGCCGGTAGGAATAGGCTTTCCCACGCTGCTGCAGATCGGCCTGGATATCGGGAATGTCGAGCATCGTGGAATCGCTCGGCGGCTCGGCGACGAAGGATCCCGCGCGCCGGCGGCGGGTGACCAGTCCCCGGTTGACCAGCTCCGTTACGGCCTTGTTGACGGTCATGCGCGAGCAGGAAAACTGCTCCATCAGTTCGTGCTCGAACGGGATGCGGTCTCCCGGTTTCAGTTCACCCGACAGGATGCGGCTTTCGAGCCCTTTTCGAATGCGCTCGTGAAGCGTCACGTTTTTTCCCTGTGGCTCATTATCCGTTGGCTCAACTGACAAGGCGGTGAAGTGCCTTGTGGAAGCGCGCCTTAATTGGTTCGCGCCCCACATGCCGACCTTTCTCGACGAGTTTGCGTCCCCTGCGCCACACCTCGCCTATGGCCGATCTCCCCTGCCTGAAGATCCAGGCGTCGAGCAGGCGGTCGGCTGAGCCGGTCTCGATGGAATGAGGCGTGTCGCGGAGGACGACAATGTCGGCAGGCGCTCCGGCCATGAGCCCCCCGGTTACGCCGCCGGCGCGGTATCCGCCCTCAAGCGCCCTTTCAAACAGCGAACAGCCGGTCGAGGTCGCGGCTTCGGCGATCACGTTCCTGCGGCGGAAGGCAAGGCGCTGGGAGTATTCCAGCATGCGCAACTCGTCGGCCGCGCAGATGGAGACATTGGAATCCGAGCCGACCCCGAAATGTCCGCCGGCGGCGAGGAACTCCGGAGCATTGAAGATCCCGTCGCCGAGATTGGCCTCGGTGACCGGGCATAGGCCGACCACCGCGCCGGAAGCAGCAATGCGCTGCAACTCCCCCGGCGTTGTATGCGTGGCGTGGACGAGGCACCAGCGCTCGTCCACAGCGACATGGTCGAGCAGCCAGTCGACCGGGCGCGCGCCGGACCAGGCGAGACAGTCGGCAACTTCCTTTTCCTGCTCGGCGATGTGGATATGAACCGGCCGGTCCGGGCGCATCGCCGTGAGCTCTTCCAGTTCGCCCGGTGTGACGGCGCGCAGGCTGTGCGGCGCCGTGCCAACAATCGCGTCGGGCAGGCCAGCGCAATGGGCTTCGGCGCTCGACAGGATGTCGTGATAGCTCGCGGGCGTGTTGATGAAGCGGCGCTGGCCACTGGTGGCCTCAAGCCCGCCAAAGCCGGAATGCGCGTAAAGCACCGGCAGGAGTGTCAGGCCGATCCCGGTGTCACGGGCGGCTGCCGCGATCCGGCCCGCCATCTCGCCGGGATCGGAGAAGGCATGGCCAGCCGTATCATGATGGAGGTAGTGGAACTCGGCGACCCGGGTGAACCCGCCCTCCAGCATTTCCGCATAGGCCATCGCCGTGATGGCTTCGACATCCTCCGGCGTGCACCGATCGACGAATTTGTAGAGCAGTTCGCGCCAGGACCAGAAATCACCATCGCCGCCCGACTGACGGTATTCGGTCAGCCCGGACATGGCGCGCTGGAAACCGTGCGAGTGCAGGTTGACCAGGCCGGGCAGGGCGGCGCCATGATGGGCCTCAAGCCCGGTGGCCGGAACGCCCGCCTCGACATGCACGATCAGGCCTCCTGCTATGGTGATTGCGACATCGCCCGCCCAGCCATCGGGCAGCAGCGCTGTTTTGAACCACAGCGTCTGGGCATTTGCGGGCATTGCCGTGTTCCGGCGATCGGGCACTGGACGCTTCTCCATGGGCGGAGTTATGTATAGACATTATTCCATGGTCGGGCAATCGGAGCGGGAGTGACAGCTTGGGCGCCAGGCGGATCTGGAAGAACGCAAGACTGGCCACGATGCGACCGGGTCTGCCGGGACTTGGCATCGTGGAAGATGGCGCGCTTATCGCGGAGGATGGTCGCATCCTCTATGCCGGGCCGGCCAGTGACGCGCCGCTTTCCGGCGAAGGCGACATCGCCAATTGCGAGGGCCGCTGGATCACGCCGGGCCTGATCGACTGTCACACGCATCTGGTTCATGCCGGCAACCGTGCCCGTGAGTTCGAGCTGCGTCTGGAAGGGGCGAGCTATGAGGAGATCGCCCGTGCCGGCGGCGGGATCCGCTCCACCGTTGCGGCCACGCGCGCGGCGAGCGAAGAGGAACTGATCGCCCAGTCCCTGCCACGTCTCGATGCGCTGATCGCTGAAGGCGTCACCACCATCGAGATCAAGTCCGGCTACGGGCTCGACCTTGAGAACGAGCTGAAACAGCTCCGCGCCGCACGCGCCCTCGGCGAGGCGCGCGGAGTCACGGTACGCACGACATTGCTCGCCGCCCATGCCTTGCCGCCTGAGTTCGAAGGCCGGCCCGATGTCTATATCGACCTGGTCTGCAAAACGATCATCCCCGAAGCCGCCCGGCTCGGCCTTGCCGATGCGGTGGATGCCTTCTGCGAGGGGATCGGCTTTTCGCGCGAACAAACCCGGCGCGTCTTCGAGGCGGCTCGAAGCGCGGGGTTGCCGGTCAAGCTGCATGCCGAGCAGCTCTCCAATCTCGGCGCCGCGGAACTGGCCGCAGGTTTCAGCGCTCTGTCGGCCGACCATCTGGAGTATCTCGATGAGACCGGCATACAGGCCATGGCACGCGCCGGCACCGTCGCGGTGATGCTGCCCGGCGCGTTCTATTTCCTGCGCGACACAAAGCTGCCGCCCATGGATATCCTGCGCCGTTACGGCGTGCCACTGGCACTCGCCACGGACTGCAATCCCGGCACCTCGCCGCTCACCTCGCTCCTGCTCGCCATGAATATGGGTGCGACCCTGTTCCGGATGAGCGTAGATGAGTGCCTGAAGGGCGTAACGCTGAACGCTGCCCGCGCGCTGGGCCTTGCTGGTGAGACCGGCAGCCTTGAGCCGGGCAAGCGATGCGACCTTGCGATCTGGGATGTCGGCTCGCCGGCTGAATTGGTCTACAATATCGGCCTGAACCGGTTGCATGAACGCATCTGGAGTGGCCGATGAGTGTGGTGGTCCTCAAGCCCGGTGAAATGACACTTGCAGACTGGCGGCGTGTCTGGGCCGGTAAGCCGGTGCGGCTGGACCCGGCCTGCCATGGCGATATCCAGCGCGCGGCCGAGGCGGTCTCGCGCATCGTCGCGCGCGGTGCGCCGGTCTATGGCATCAATACCGGGTTCGGAAAGCTCGCATCGGTCCGCATCCCAGCTGAGCAGCTGGAAACTCTGCAGCGCAATATCGTGCTCTCGCATTCGGCTGGCGTCGGCGAGCCGCTGGACCCGGCGCGCACGCGGATGATGATGGCGCTGAAGCTTGTCAGCCTGGCACGAGGGGCTTCCGGCGTACGGCTGGATACCGTGGCGCTGCTGGAGGCCATGCTCGCACGCGATATCCTGCCCGTTATTCCTGAACAGGGCTCTGTCGGCGCCTCCGGCGATCTTGCTCCGCTCGCCCATATGACCTGCGCCCTGATCGGGATTGGCGATGTTATCGCGCCTGAGGGGCGCAGGCCTGCCATCGAGGCCCTTGCCGATGCGGGCCTCAAACCGCTCGAGGCCCTCGGGCCCAAGGAAGGGCTCGCCCTGCTGAATGGCACGCAGTTCTCCACCGCTTGTGCGCTCGCTGGCCTGTTCGAGGCCGAACGCCTTTTGCAGGCATCGCTCGTCACCTCGGCCCTCTCGACGGAGGCCGCACGCGGCTCCGATGGCCCCTTCGACCCACGCATCCATGCTCTGCGCGGGCATTCTGCCCAGATCGAATGCGCCGCCATTCTGCGCGAGCTGATGAGAGGCTCAGCGATCCGCGCCTCGCATGTCGAGGACGATACCCGCGTGCAGGACCCCTATTGCCTACGCTGCATGCCACAAGTCGCCGGCGCGGTGCTGACCCTCCTGCGACAGACGGGTGCGACACTGGAGGTCGAAGCTAATGGCGTTTCGGACAATCCGCTGATCTTTCCCGAGACGGACGAAGCCATTTCAGGCGGCAATTTCCATGCGGAACCGGTCGCCTTTGCCGCCGACATGGTCGCTCTGGGCCTCTGCGAGATCGGCTCCATATCCGAGCGCCGCACGGCCATGCTGGTCGATCCGGCTCTGTCGGGCCTGCCGGCTTTCCTGACGCCCGAGCCGGGGCTGAATTCGGGCTTCATGATGCCTCAGGTTACTGCGGCCGCGCTGGTGTCGGAAAACAAGCAGATGGCCTATCCGGCGAGCGTGGATTCCATCCCGACCTCGGCCAACCAGGAGGACCATGTCTCCATGGCCGCCCATGGCGCGCGGCGCTTGGGCCGGATGGCGGCCAATGCGGCCTATGTCCTCGGCATCGAATTGCTGGCCGCCGCGCAGGGGTGTGATTTCCATGCGCCGCTCACTTCCAGCCGCCATCTTGAGGCCCTGCGTCGGGCCTTGCGCGCGCTCGTCCCCGGCCTGCAGGCCGACCGGCTGATGCAGCCCGACATGGAAGCCGCCACCCGCCTGATCCGCTCCGGCGAGGCCTGCGCGGCTGTCGGACTCGACTTGCCCGGACTGGAGGTGAACTGATGCCGGACTGGCTGAGCATCCATCGTGGCAACAGCCCGTTGATCGTGACCTTTCCCCATACCGGGACCGATATCCCGGCAGAGATTGCAGGCGGGTTTGTCTCTCCGGAAATCGCGCGCAAGGATGCCGACTGGTATGTCGACCGACTCTATGCTTTTGCAGCCGGATTGGGCGCGACCACGGTGCACACTGCGCTGTCGCGTTCGGTCATCGATGTGAACCGCGATCCGTCCGGCGCATCGCTCTATCCAGGCCAGACCACAACCGGGCTCTGCCCTATAATGACGTTTGACAATGAGCCCCTCTACAAGGTTGGAATGGAGCCGGGTGCAGCGGAAATCACCCGCCGCCGCGAGACATACTTCCAGCCCTACCACGACGCCATTGCCGCCGAGATTGCGCGGTTGAAAGCTGAGCATAGCCGCGTGGTCCTCTATGATGCCCATTCGATTCGGTCTGAGGTGCCGCGCCTTTTCGAAGGGCTGCTGCCCGTCTTCAATATCGGCACCAATTTCGGTCAGACCTGCGCAGGCAAGCTTGCCGACGCCGTGGAGGAGATCTGCATTGCCTCCGGTGAGCCGACCGTGCGCGACGGGCGTTTCCGGGGCGGCTGGACTGTGCGCCATTATGGCCGCCCGCACGAAGATGTGCACGCCATCCAGATGGAACTCGCCGATCGCGGCTATCTCAATGAGCCCGTCGGCCCGGTCACCGCCGAGACCTGGCCCGTCCCCTATGATCCCGCCCGCGCCGCACCGCTGCAGAGCATTCTGCGCAAGATACTGACCGCTTGCCTCGCCTTTGCCGAGACCGCCTGAAGGAGCCCGTGCCATGCCTTACCCTGCCAATATCCGCGAAGTCCGCGCGCCGCACGGCCCGGAGAAGACCGCCGAGACCTGGCAGGGCGAAGCGGCCATGCGCATGCTGATGAACAATCTCGATCCGGATGTCGCAGAGCGCCCCGAAGACCTTGTCGTGTACGGAGGGATTGGCCGGGCGGCGCGTAACTGGGAGGCTTTTGACAGGATCGTCTCCACGCTCAAGCGCCTGAAAGCCGACGAAACCCTGCTGGTCCAGTCCGGCAAGCCGGTGGGGGTTTTCCGCACCCATGCCGATGCCCCGCGCGTGCTGATCGCCAATTCCAACCTGGTGCCGAAATGGGCGAACTGGGACCATTTCCACGAGCTCGATAAGAAGGGCCTCATGATGTACGGCCAGATGACGGCCGGCTCGTGGATCTATATCGGCGCGCAGGGCATCGTTCAGGGCACATACGAGACCTTTGCGGAAATGGGACGCCAGCATTATGACGGCGATCTTACCGGCAAATGGCTGCTGACGGCCGGGCTTGGCGGCATGGGTGGGGCCCAGCCGCTGGCGGCCGTGATGGCGGGCGCCTCGTGTCTCGCCGTGGAGTGCCAGCGCTCGCGCATCGAAATGCGCATGCGCACCGGCTATCTCGACAACTGGACCGAGGATCTCGACGAGGCGCTCGACCGGATCGAGGCCGCCTGCGCGGACGGCACCGCGGAATCGGTCGGCCTGCTCGGCAATGCCTGCGAGGTGCTGCCGCAGATCCTTGAGCGCGGGCGCTTGCCGGACCTGCTCACCGACCAGACCTCGGCCCACGATCCGGTGAACGGCTATCTGCCAAGGGGCTGGGGCGTGGAAGAGTGGCAGGCTGCGCGCGAGAGCGATCCCAAGCGCGTCGAACGCGAAGCCCGCGCCTCCATGGCGCGGCATGTGTCCACCATGCTGGAGTTCCAGAAACGCGGCGTGCCAACGGTCGATTATGGCAACAATATCCGCCAGGTGGCCTTTGACGAGGGTGTGGAGAGCGCCTTCGACTTTCCCAGCTTCGTGCCGGCTTATATCCGCCCACTTTTCTGTAGGGGGATCGGCCCGTTCCGCTGGGCGGCGCTGTCGGGCGATCCGGAAGATATCTTCCGCACCGATGCCAAGGTGAAAGAACTGATGCCGGAGGATGCACACCTTCACAACTGGCTCGACATGGCGCGCGAGCGGATCCACTTTCAGGGCCTGCCAGCACGCATCTGTTGGGTCGGCCTCGGAGACCGCCACCGGCTCGGCCTTGCCTTCAACGAGATGGTGGCGAGCGGTGAGCTGAAAGCCCCGGTCGTGATCGGGCGCGATCATCTCGACTCAGGCTCGGTCGCCTCGCCCAACCGCGAAACCGAGGCGATGAAGGACGGCTCGGATGCGGTGTCGGACTGGCCGCTGCTCAATGCGTTGCTGAACACAGCCTCGGGCGCAACCTGGGTCTCGCTGCACCATGGCGGCGGGGTCGGCATGGGCTATTCCCAGCATTCCGGCATGGTGATCTGCTGCGATGGCACCGAGGAGGCCGCTCGCCGCATCGAGCGCGTGCTGTGGAACGACCCGGCCAGCGGCGTCATGCGCCATGCCGATGCCGGCTATGAGATCGCCGTGGACTGCGCCCGCGAGCACGGCCTCGACCTGCCGAGCCTTGGCTAGCCACCTATTGTGGACAGATTGCTGAAGCTCCAATCGCCTTGTGGCGCGCTGATATGGTTGTGAAACTGGGATCGCGTATTTTCCTCCCGCGCGGAATGGGACTCAGCTTTGGATCTTTGTGGCTCAGGTGATGGTTCGGCGTTCTCGCGCTGATCGCCATCATTTTGCGCGCCCCCCGTGCTGTGCCCGGGCACGCGCGACTGTGGGTTGAGTTCTGGCTCTGCATGGATGGTGTAAGGTTGTCTTCGTCGACATCCGCACCAGCAGCGCCGCTCCGCGCTATGACCGGCGCTACCTGCGTGCGGTGACAAGTGCCGGCCATTCCCCGACATCCCACCGACGATCTCAGCTTGGCCATGGTGATGCTGCAGACGCGCTGGTGGAGCCGGCTTGCCGAATATGGACGTCTGGGAACAGGAAATAGGAGTCTGCCCGGGGACGAATCCCTGAACCTGTTGCTTTGGCGTCCCGGGTGGCTTGATCAGAGCGGGTTTCGCATGCCCACTGGGGGCTTGAGTGGTCGCTGATGTCGAAGATATTCACCGTATTTCTGGAGCAGGAAGCCATGATCCGTCGGATCATTGCGCGGTACTGTCCGCATCGGGAGGATGTCGAGGAGCTGACCCAGGAGACATTCCTGAGGTGCTATGCCGCCGAGAGGAACACGCCGGTGCGGGATCCCCGGCGGTTCCTGTTGAGGGTCGCGCGTAACATCGCCGTCAGCGAAACGCGCAGACACCGAAACAAGACGACAGATTATCTGGGGGATTCCAGCGCCCTGGACGTCCATACACATGACAGGCAAATCACGCCGGAAAAACAGCTCGATGGTCGGCAGAAGCTGGCGCTTCTTGCAAAGGCAATTGCAAGTCTGCCGGAAGAGGATCAGGACATCCTGCTCATGAGGAAGATGGAGCATCTCAAGTTCAAGCAGATCGCGATCCGCATGAATCTGTCAGTCAGCGCGGTGCAGATGTCCCGCTACACCGATATCTCCATCGAGATTCAGGGCGAGGCCCTCGCAGCAACACCCGTGGCGGGATACTTCCGGACAGGAAAGGTCGATGCACTGCTCGAAGCCCTCGAACTGATGGGCGGCATCGAAATCGAGTGGATTGATGCACGCCATGTCCGTTTGATATCGTCCGACCTCGAACAATAAAAAAATTTGGAGGAACACGATGCATTCTAGAATCTCAGACGTCCTAATGGGGAAGGCCGTTGTGAGTATCGCGATCGCGTGCTGAACAGCTGGCCATGTCATGAGGAAACGCGCAGACAAAAACGGGTTCTGCTTGCTCTGTCACAACCTGCCGGTGCTGATACCTCGCATGATCGATATGAGTTTCATATCGAGGCGGCGACGCTTGGCCAGGCATTGGAGCAACTTGTCGAGGAGACAGGCCTCCAGCTGCTCTATCCTCATGATCTGGCCGGAACGACAGGACTGAACCCTGTCATCGGGACGTACACGATCCAGCAGGCGCTCGACCAGTTACAGGCGGGCACCGACCTTTCCAGCGGTCTGACCACAAGCGAGGTCATCGTGATCTCGCGGAAGACAGGCGGACAACCGCAGGGAAGGGAGGAAGAACCGATGGGAGTGAACAAGAGAACACTGCTTGGTGCAGCAGCCGCATTGCTGTTTGGTGGACAGAATGGCGCGCTGGCGCAGACCGCGCCGGACGGGGGCGAAGGGGGACAGGAAGAGGCGAGCCGGCTCAGCCTTGCAACGGTGACCGTCACCGCTCAGAAGCGCAGCGAGAGCGCCAATGATGTCGGCATGTCGATCAACGCCTATTCCGGCGAGACGATGGACGATCTCGGCATCGACGATGTCGACGATCTTGTCCGCATCGTGCCGGGCTTCAACTACACAAAGAGCAGCTATGGCGCGCCCGTCTACACGATCCGTGGTATCGGCTTCTTCGACACCACGCTGGGCGCGTCACCGGCGGTCAGCATCTATGAGGACGAGGTCGGGATTCCCTATCCGGTCATGTCCACCGGCGTTGGCCTGGACCTGGAAAGGGTCGAGGTCCTCAAGGGCCCGTAGGGGACTCTGTTCGGCCAGAACTCTACCGGCGGGGCGGTCAACTATATCGCCGCCAAACCGCAGTCTGAATTTTGAGCCGGCCTGGACGCGAGCTATGCGCGCTTCGATCAGGCCAAGCTCGACGGTTATGTTACCGGAGCGCTGGGCGAATCCCTCAATGTACGGGCCGCGTTCCGCCATGATCATTGGGGCGACTGGCAGGAGAGCTATACGCGCAATGATTCAGGTGGGGAGGCAGACCTGTTTATCGCCCGTTTCCTGCTGGACTGGCAGCTCGGCGACCGGGCCTCACTTCTGATCAATCTGAACGGCTGGTGGGATGAGTCCGACAATCAGTTCGGCCAGCTTGTTGGGGTCGGTGGGAACCTGGCCCGCCTCGATCAGAGCGTCATCGACTATCCGCTCTCCCCCGAAACGCCGCAGGCGGCCGACTGGGACGCCGGCCAGGACTTCAGGCGCGATCAGGACTATGTCAAAGCCTCCGCGCGTCTGGACGTGGATCTCTCAGACAGCACGGTGCTTACCTCCATCACGGCCTACCAGTCGCTTGACCGGGAATCGCTGGTGGATGCCGACGGTACGGCGATCACCAATTTCACGATCGAGAACCCCTCCGACATCGAATCCTATTCCCAGGAGCTGAGGGTCAGCCACGAAGCCGAGGATGGGAGCAGCTTCATCATCGGTGCGAACTACCAGTATGACGATATTGACGAAAACTCGAACGCCACAGCGCCCGTCGCGAGCTTTCCGTTCACCGGCGCTGACGCCATCGGCACGCAGACGGCGGAGACCATCGCCGTGTTCGGCAATGCAGACTGGTACTGATCTTGCGCGGCAGGTCTTCAAGATATGTCCTCGCCGGCCTGGCGGCGAGCCTGCTCTGCGTATCCGCCCGGTCCCAGGCTCAGGACGGGGCCGCCACATCGGATCTCTGGGTGACGCTTGGAACACAGGCGGGCCCCATCGCAAATTCCGAACGCTCCCAGCCGGCGAACCTGCTCGTCTCCGGATCGACAATGATCATTGTCGATATCGGGGATGCAACAGTGCAGCAATTGGCCAAGGTGGGAGTTGGCGTCGCAGACGTGGACGCCGTGGTCATCAGCCATCTGCACTTCGATCATACCGGCGGGCTGTCGGCTTTTCTCGGGCTTCGCTACCAACTCGCGGTCCAGGAACCAGTGACAGTGTACGGGCCGCCGGGAACGAGCGAGCTGGTCTGCGGGATCGTGGATTCGCTCGGTCCCCTGTCCAGGATCGGTGCCGGATTGGCGCACAACCGGCCGCCCCCGTCCAGTTCGGTAAAGGTGGTGGAAGTCTCGGCCGACGCCAGCTTCGCCATCGGGGATGTCGACATTTCGACGGTGGAAAACACGCACTACACATTCGTGGACTATGTCGGAGAGAGTCCGGAGCTCTCTCTTTCGATCGCCCTTCCGCAGCCGTGGAGCAACTGGCAGAGGGCGCCGATATCCTGATTGCGGAGATGCTCGACATCGACGCGCAGCTTGCTGTGGTTCAGGCGTCACTGGGCGATGCGGTGTCCGGCGAGCGCCTGGACGAGATTGCCATCCACCTCGATCGGCACCACCTTTCGCCGGCCAGTCTGGGCAGGATGGCTGAGCGGCCGGAGTCGACACACTCATTGTCACGCATATGGGGCCGGGCTTGTCGGACGTCCCCTCGCTGCTTCGATACAAGGGGGCGATCGATCAAGCCTTCGAGGGCAAGACCTATTTTGCCATCGATCTCGCCAATTATTGAGCCGGCGGCCTGCTGCTATCAATGCAGCCGGTAGGCGATCGGCACGGTGAAGATCAGATCGGTCTCGTGCAGGATTTCCGGCGGGGCCGGGAAGGGGGCGGCGCGCTGGAGCAGTTCCAGCGTCGCCTCGTCCAGTACACGGTGGCCGCAGCTCTGTTCGATGCGCGACTCCAGCAGATTTCCGTCCCGGTCGATGCGAAACCAGACGCGAACAACCCCCTCCATCCGGCGCGCACGCGCCTGATGGGGGTAGCGCTTGTAGCGCATGAACCAGGCCTGGAGTATGCCGGCGAAGTTCTCCTGTCCTTCTGCCACGCCGGAGGCCATGCCGAAACGCGCCTCTGGCTGGGCGGCGCCGGGGGAGGGTGCGCTGGGCGTCGGTGCCGGCTCGTGAACGGGCTTGGCTAGGGGGGCAGGTCCGGCTTCAGGCTCGGTAGGGGCGTCCGTCTCGGCGGTCAGGACGACGGAGTCTTCCATCGGGATGGGCAGAGGCTCGGGTTCCGGCTCTGGTGGCTCTTCGGCCACGGGCTCGGGCTGGGGGTCTGGCTTCGGGGCTGGTTCGGGCGGTTGAGGGGCTGGTTCCGGGTCCGCCTCCAAAGTCGGTTCGTCATTGAGCGGCGCATCCAGCGAGCCCAGAGGCGGAAGCAGCACGTCATACTCCTCAACCTCTCCGGATGGCATTGAAGGCGCGCCGAGGCCCAGCGTGGACAGTACGCCGGCATGGGCCGCAACGGCGACGCACAGAGCGCCGCCCCACATGAGCCACTGCACCTTCATTGTGTATCGCTCACGGCTTGAGTTGCCAGCTTCACGCGCGTTACGCCGGCGCTTCTCAGCACATCCATGACGGCGATAATGTCCACCGTATCGGCGCCCCGGTCGGCAACGATCCGGACAAGAGCCTCCGGGGTGTCGGCGATATGAGCTGCGAGGCGCGCTTGCAATGCTTCTGTATCGGTTTCGCCATCGCCCAGGGCGACCGTACCGTCTGCGGCGACATAGATCTGAAGCGCCTCGGAGACCGCCGGCGCTTCGGCTGTCGATTGCGGGGGCGTGACCTCGAACGGGTCCGGCTCGCGGATGATCCCGGCCACAAGAAAGAAGATCAGCAACAGGAACACGACATTGATGAGCGGCATGATCCGGTCATCAATGCTCGGCTGCTGGGTCGGCTGGGAGAGCTTTGACAGTTTCATTCCCCAGCCCTTCCGCGGATGAGGGACAGGGGGCCGAGGTCTGCGGCGCGGGCGATATCCATCACCGCAACCGTATCGTCGAGCGGCACACCCGGCACGACCTCGATGATCACGCCGTCGGTCTCGCGGGGCTGTTCGGCCAGAACTTCTGCCAGTGCTTCTACCGGGACAGGTGCGCCATTGACCTGAAGTCCGGCGCCGTCGAGTCGGATGCGGAGGATGTCGGTAGGGTCGGCAGCCGACGGCGCGGTGGACGGCGTAGACACGTCCACCGCCGTGCGCTCGACAAAGGTCGAGGTCAGCATGAAGAAGAGCAGCAGGATGAACACCACATCAATGAGCGGTGTCAGTCCGATGCGGGCCTTCGACCTAGGCGCTGACAGAGCGAGCTTCATTGGACACGCTTTCGGAGTGGGTCGACAGATCCGGAGAGAAGACGCAGGTCACGGCATCTTCCATGCGCCAGGCGATTTGGCTGATTGTGCGGTCGAACCAGTTCGCGATCGCCACCACCGGGATGGCTACGATCAGTCCGGCAGCCGTGGTCAGCAGCGCCGCCCAGATGCCCCCCGACAGCACGGACGGATCGACATTCCGGCCCGCTGCCTCCATGGCCTGGAAAGCCGTGATCATGCCGAGCACCGTACCGAGCAGGCCGAGCAGGGGCGCGAGCGAGCCGATCAGTTCGAGCAGACCGAGATGGGCCCGCAGCGCGCCGATTTCCGCCGTTGTGATCCGCTCGACCTCCTCGCGGGTTTCCGCCTCGGTGACATCCTTGCGCAGGGATCCGCGAATGGCTGCCGCCATGGCGCGGGCGGCCGGATCTTTCGCCCCTTGTGTCGAGGCCAGGGCTTCCTGGGGATGGCCTTGCCGTACAAGGGTCACCGCACGTTCGACATGCTTTTTGCGGAAAACCCCTGCGGCGACGAACTGCGAAAGTTTGTAGAGAATAACGGTCAGCGCCAGCACGGACATGGCGATCAGCAGCATGACCACCGGTCCGCCGGCGAGAATGAGGTCGAAAGGGCCGTTGACTGTGGCGGCCGCGGCGGCGGGCGTTTCGCTCAGAGTGTTTTCCACGCGATGGATCTTTCAGGTTTCAGGCCGGGTTCAGACATCGGCCCAGCGCCGGACAAGGTTGTGATAAATGCCGGTCAGCGCGACCAGGGAGGGATGGGCGGCATCGCCGGCGTGGATGGTCTGGATGCTCCTGTCGAGATCGTAGAGAAGCTCACGCTGGCCGATGTCGCGGACCATGCTCTGGATCCAGAAGAAGGAGGCCACGCGCGCGCCCCGCGTCACCGGCAGGACGCGGTGCAGGCTGGTGGACGGATACAGCACCATGCTGCCCGCCGGCTGTTTCACCGAATGCGTGCCATAGGTGTCGTCGATCACCAGTTCGCCGCCATCATAGTCTTCCGGTTCCGCCAGAAAGAGAGTCGCCGAGAGATCGGTGCGAATGCGGAAATCCTGACCCCGCACCGGCCGGATGGCATTGTCGACATGGTTGGCGAAGGCCTGACCCCCGGCATACCGGTTGAACAGCGGGGGGTAGACCTTGAGCGGCAGGGCCGCGGAAATGAAAACCGGGTTGGTCTGCAGGCGGTCGAGTATGAAGTTGCCAGCCTTGCGCGCGGTCTCGCACCCATCTGCGAGCTGCGCATTGCGCTTTGCCTTCGCAGCCTGGGCGCCGGAGGTCTCATTCCCGTCAACCCAGGTGCCAGAATCGATAAGGGCGCGGACCTCCGCGACCTCGTCCCTGGTCAGGATATCGGGGATATTGACGAGCATTCCTGCGCCTCCGCATGGGGGTCGTGAGAGGCGGCACCATCATGGGCGCCGCCCCCAACGGAATCAGTATTTGAACTTCAGGCTGCCAATGATGGAGCGACCCGGGGCAATCGTTGCCATGTGGGTCGTGTAAACCCGCTCATAGTAGCGCTCGTCAAACACATTGTTGACATTGAGTTGCAATAACCAGTTCTCGGTCAGGTCGTAGGACGCCATCGCGTCGAACCGCCAATACTCGTCCACGCTCTTTGTATTGGCCGTATTTCCGAACCGCTCGGACTGATAGCTCGCACCGCCGCCAATCTGCGCGCGGTCGCTGAGCAGGTTGTATGTCGTCCACAGCGTGAAGCTGTGCTCGGGCGTGTTCGGCAGTTGGTTGCCTTCGGTATCGCTATTGATCGGCCCGGCTTCGACGATCTCGGAGTCGAGATAGCTGTAGCCGGCGAAGATGCCCCAGTCCGGCGTGATGTTGCCGGCGGCGCTGAGCTCGATGCCCTGCGTGCGCTGCTCGCCGATTGCTTCCTGGGCACCACCGCGTCCGGGCTCGACCGTGACATGGGCATCGACGACTTCGGTGCGGAATATGGCGGCGTTCAGTGCGAGGTCCCCGGAGCCCGGGTCCCATTTCACGCCGACCTCATAGTTGCGGCTTGTCTGGGGTTTCAGGTCTTCATTGGCCGTGGAGATGTTTTCGCCGCCATCGCCCGCGGTCACGCCGGACGGGCTCGCCGAGGTCGCATAGGAGGCATAGATGCTGGTGTTGTAAGTCGGCTTGTAGTTCAGACCGGCTTGGTAGCTGACGATGGTTTCCGAGTTTGACAGGCCCGACGAGGTTTCAGTGTCGAAATCGTCGACGCGCACGCCGAGATTGAGCAACCATTTCTCCGACAGGGTGAGTGAGTCGAAGGCATAGATACCCACCGTATCGGCCGTCGTATTGGTCTGAGGGTTGGCGCTGATCGCGCCCGTCCAGGGATCGTTCGGATTGGGGTTGTAGAGATCGGTACAGTTGTAGCCGCTCGGTGCGCCGGCGCCGAACTGGTCACACCCGCCGCGCGGTATGGCAACGCCGCCCGGAGCGAGTTGCTCGACGGAGAAGGTGCCCCGGTCGGTGTCCTCGCTGGTGAATTCCAGGCCGGCTGAAAGGCTGTGGCTGATGCTCCCGGTCGAGAAATAGGCCGACAGGTCGGTCTGGTTCGACAGCGTGGTCGTTTCAGAGTTGCTGCTCTTCACGTTCCGGACGACCAGGCCATTGACCACATTGCCCTGGGAGTCATCGGGATTACTCGCGATATAGGCGTTCTCCGACACGGTGTAGCGCGTGATGTTGCGCAGGCGCACACTGTCGTTGAAGTCGTGCGAGATCTCGAATTGTCCGCTGTCGAGCTTTGTGTCGTGGAAGTCGCGGACGAGGAGACCGTAGAAATTATCCGGATCGATGCCCTCGACCGGCTTGCCGGTGACAGTATCCAGCGGGTGGCCATAATCGATGATGCCGTCCCCTTCATAGTGGGTGTAGCTGGCCGTTGCCTCGGTTGAAGGGCTGAACGTCCAGGTCGCGGTCGGCGCGATGCCCCAGCGGTCATCGTAAACCTCGTCCCGGCCCGGGACCCCGGCATCCTGCACCATGGCGCTGATGCGGAAGGCGAAGTTCTCGCTGACCGCATTGTTCACATCGATGGTGCCGCGCAGGTATTCCGCGTTTCCGGCCGCGAGGCTGCCGGCGAAGAAATCGTCCGGCTTGGCGGTCTTGGTTACCAGGTTGATGCTGCCGCCCGGCGCGCCGCGTCCGGCCAGTGGCCCGCTGGCGCCGCGCACGACCTCGACCTGTTCGAGATTGAAGGTGTCACGGGACTGGGCGCTGGAATCGCGCAGACCGTCCACCATGATACCGCTCGTGGATTCCTGGCCGCGAATGAAGGGGCGGTCGGCGAAGGGCTGGCCGCCTTCACCCATGGCCATGGTAATACCGGGAACGGTCCGCAGGGCTTCGACCAGCGTTGTGGAGGCGGTGTCCTCCAGCACTTCTTCCGTCACGATACTGACCGAGCGGGGCGTATCGAGGAGCGGCGCGGTGAATTTGGCGGAGTCCGGCTCGGCCTTGTAAGCCGGCGCTTCGGCCTCGATGGATACCTCATCGACTTCGACAGCCTGTTCCTGCGTCGGTTCGGTCGACTGTTCCTGCGCGTGCGCGGCACCCGGAAGGATGAAAAAGCTCATCGCTGTCGAGAGCAGGGCGCCCTGGGCCGCATGCGACCCCCAATTGCTCCGTCCCTGAGTGAGATCGGTCATGTTGTGTACTTCCTTGTCTGTCCCAATTGCATTTATGAGAATGCGAGCTAATCGCATTATCAATTGAACGCAACAGTAATTGAGAATGATTCTTAAAAATGTGTCGAATGAGGATTCCCCGGCACGCTGGTGGCGGCTTGCCTCAATCCATCAACCGACGTGCGGCAGGGGAGAGCCAGGGCGCCTCTCCGGCCCAGAATCGGAACACTGCCTTCAGGTTGCGAGCCTTAGCCATTGCCGTGCCGCGCTCTCCACCAAGTGCAAACAGTGCCGTGACCCAGGCATCCGCGACAGCGCAGCATGGGTCCAGTACGCTGACGCTTGCCAACGTGCCGAGCGCGGTTTCCTCGCTTGCGGGCACGATATGAGAGACGGCTCCCCCGGATGTCCGCCGGGTCTGGCGGTAGGCACCGGATGTCGCGAGCGCGAGGTCGCACAGGCCCACACGCACGTTCTCTGAACGTCCGGCAGGGTCAAGATCGACCCACCATGGCAAGCCGTCGGGTTTGACGCCTCTTCCCACGAATTCGCCGCCGATCTCGGCCAGGAACTGGGTTACACCGAGTGAGGCCAGGGCATCGGCCATCCGGTCGACAGCATAGCCCTTCGCAATGCCGGAAAGATCCAGCTGAACGCCGCCGGGCTGGCGGAGCACATCGCATACAGGGTGGATGGCAGACCAGGCTTGCGGCCCTGTCAGCTGCGGGGTGTCCGGGGCCGACGCACCGGCCGGGCCGAATCCCCGGCGCGCGGTCTCACCGCCCAGGGTCGGATCGAATGCGCCATCGCTGTGATTGGCGATGTCGAGCGCCAGCGAAAGCACCTCGGAGAACTCGCGGCCAATCGGCAGCGCTTCGCCGGCCGGCAGGCTGTTGAAGCGGGAAATCTGGGACTCCGGCTCCCAGGTGCTCATCTGGGCGATGACCTGTTGGAAGACGTCCGTGACGGCTTCCAGCACCGCTGCCTCGCAAACAGCATCCGGCGCGCACCAGGCCAGCGACCAGTTCGTCCCCATCGTGATGCCGGACAATCTCGTCCGCAGTTTCGCATCCGGGGCAGGCGTGGAGCTGCCCCGGTTCATGTCCTCAGGGATAAGGAGGATGGCCTCGTCTAGAATGGCAGGGCCTCGAATGTCATGACATAGGAGGTCCGCGACGGGATCTCGCTCTCCTCAAACATGACCGTGCCTTCCGCCTCGGCGCTCAGCCAGTAGGGGCCGGGCTCTTCCGGAGTGAAGGTGATCTGGCCTTCTTCATCGCTCGTGAGCGTAACCATGCCGCCGCCATCGCGATAGCGGTCATTGCCGAGCACGACCTCGACTTCGATCCCGGCGGCGGGCGCGCCGTCCAGCGTAAAGCCGAAGCTGATTTCCTCGCCGGCGAACACATCATTGGGATGGGTGCTGGGCTGAAGCTCTAGGCCTTCACCCTCGATGGAGAACACCGTTTCTGTAGGGGCGCCGAGCGTGACGAAGGTCTCGATGCGGCGCACCGAGCGTGTGAGGCTCACCTCGGGTTTCTCGGCAATGCCTGCCTCGGCAAGGTCTTCCGCCGATCCGCGCCAGCGACGGCGCTCGCCATCCTCTTCCCAGCTTGCAAAAAAGCCCGCGCCGGCCGATCCGATCTTGTAGGTGCCCTGCTGGGTGAGCGGTATATCGAATACGGAGCGGTATTCGCCCGAGGCTGCGTCTTCGAGCGGGACATCCGACCCGTCCGGTGCCGTGACGCTGACGGACTCAAGGCTCAGGGCGTGGTGGTTGGGGTAGAACAGGTCGTTGGAAATCGCCGCATCCACCGTGATGCGCTGGGCTTCGCCCGAGAGGGTGAAGGTGGAGGGCAGGATCCATGCGCGGTGCGCGCTGGCCTGGCCTGCCAGCAGCAGGCTGGTGGCTGCGAGGGCGGCTATGCGTCCGGTCATTCTTGTCACGTTATCTCTCCTTTGATGGCCCGTTTGCAGGCTCAGTTGCTGTCTTCGCTGATGATCTGGAGGCTGATCAGGCCGAGTTCGGTTTCGCCCTCGCCCGAAAGTGTCTCGGCCGGATCGAGCGGCCAGGAGAACGGGATGCTGACCATTTCCCGCCCGCCGACCTCGCGCACGGCCTCCACGACGAGCGTGTAGCTGCCGGGCTCCAGGTCCGCGAGCGGACCGGTTTCGGTATCCAGCACGATGTCATGGGTGCCAGGCGCCTGGGTCGGGCCGGAAATGCCGTCGGCGGGCATGTCCATCGACCGCCCCGCGCGGCGCCACCATTGGCGCAGATCCTTCAGCCAGGTTTCACCCTCGTCGCTGCTGCGTTGCTCAAGCTGGTACCAGACCGCCAGGTTGGCGGCCACGCTGTGATCCTCATTGGCAATCCAGGCCGCCACATAGGGCCGGTGATACTCGGCCACATTGAGCTGCGGGATGGTGATCTGGACATCCAGTTCGTCGGCAGCAGCCGGCATGGCGGCGACCGAAAGACTGGCAATGGTGAGAATGGCGCGCATCAATAAACCTCACAGATGAACGAAGATGATGAGTAAGAGGGCCGGGATCGCGAGGCCGCCAATGGCGATGGGCCAGGTCGAGGGCCGGCGTGCGGAATGGATCTGCAGCAGCCACAGGCCGGTCAGGCAGAACACAATGCAGGCAAGGGCGAAGAGGTCGAGGAACCAGCTCCAGGCGAAGCCGGTGTTCCGGCCCTTGTGAAGATCGTTGAGATAGGAGATCGCGCCGCGCGTGACAGATTCATAGTAAACTTCGCCGGTGATCCGGTCGATGCTGATCCAGGCATCGCCGCCGGGCCGGGGCAGGGCGACATAGACGTCCACCTCGGTCCATTCCGGCGGCTCATTGCCGAGGCGAACGCCGATCTCACTGCGGATCGCACGCCGCACTTCGGCCGGAACCGGGCGGTCGTCCGCCGCGTCTTCTATAGCCGCCAGCGTCTCCAGCGCGGCAGCACCCAGCACCATGGTACGCTCCACCGTTTTGGGTGAGGCGGGGATCTGTCCGGCATGGTTGAGCGTGATGCCTGTGATCGCGAACAACAGCATGCCGATCAGGCAGATCGCACCCGACATCCAGTGCCAGGTGCGCACCTGCCGCTTCCAGAATCCGATCGGAAACCAGCGCTCGCGTTTTGGCTTGGCAGGGGGCGTAGCAGGGCCTGCATCGTTGCGTAGGGGGTATTGGAAGAACTTCAAATGCATGAACCGTTGAGATATCTGGGATCAAGGCATTTGCATGTACTCAGCCGGAAATGCAAGTCATTCGCATTCGCATGGTGGGATTGGACTGCAAAAAGATGCAGTCAGCAGAGTTGAATTATCAGTTCCAGGACTGGCGCGGTGCGAAGGCGCTCAGGCGATTATCCCGTCGCCTCAAGAGGCCGTTTCCCCGGACAAGCCGGCGCCATGGCGAACGGTGCGCCAGCTGACAGCCCGGAACAGGTCGACCTCCGCGCCGAGCGTTTCGGGCGCGGAGGAGGTCGGGTCGGGCTGTGAGATGACCAGTTCGGCAAGCTCAAGGCCGCGCGCGGACAGCGCATCAATGGCTGTGAGTGTATGCGAGACCGCGCCCAGATAAGGCGCCGCGACAAGCACGACCGGAAGGGCAAGATCGGCCATGAAGTCGAGTTGCAGGTGCGTGTCGGTCATGGGCGACATCACCCCGCCTGCGCCTTCGACCAGGATATGGTCGCTGCCAGCCGCAGCTATGGCCTCCCGCGTGAAGTCTAGGATTTCGTCATAATCCTGTGACATGCCGGCCAGTCGCATTGCGACATTCGGCGCGAACGGGGCTTCGAACCGGTGACGGCAGATCCGGCTGACGGCGTCCGGCGTCACCTCCAGGCCGCACGCCGCAAGAAGCTGGCCGGCATCGGACGCTGCGAGTGCATCTTCCCCGAAGCCACTCATGACCGGCTTCAGCGCGGTGACGCTGTGGCCCGCACGGCGCAAGGTCTCGATCAGGCGTGACGAAACATAAGTCTTGCCGATCTCTGTTCCGATCGCCGTCACAAAACAGGCCTTCATGCGGCCAGTGCTTTCTTCAGGGCGTCCGCAAGGCCCTCAACATCTTCCTCGGAATGGCCGGTCGCAAAGGTGATACGCAAGCGAGAGGTCCCCTCCGGCACGGTGGGCGGGCGGATGGCGGTGACAAGGTACCCGGCCGCTTCCAGTTCGGCGGAGACCGCCATGGCCCGCGCCTCGGCGCCGAGGATCATGGGGACGATCACACCGGGCGGAGGTGGCAGCTCCATCAGCGCGCAGAACCGGGCGGCATGCTCGCGGGCCTGCGCGCCTCGCTCGGGCTCGGCCTGCATGATCTCCAGTGCTTTCAGTGCGGAAGCGAGCACTGGCGGTGGCAGGCCTGTGGTGTAGACAAGGCTCCTTGCGCGGCTGACCAGGAGGTCGATCACCGGCGCCGGCCCGCAGACATAGCCGCCATAGGCCCCGGCGGCCTTGGACAGTGTGCCCATCTGAATTTGGGCGGGATTGTCATGCGCCACCACACCGAGCCCATGTGCGTCATCGGTCATCAGCCAGGCCTCATGGGCCTCGCACAGGGCGCCGAGCTCGGCCAGCGGGGCGAGGTCGCCGTCCATGGAGAACACGGTTTCGGTCAGCATCAGGATCTGGCCCGGCGCACCTTCCATCAACTCGGCCGCGTGGCCGGTATCATTGTGACGAAAGACCCGGATTTCTGCGCCGGAGAGCTGCGCGCCGGCATGCATGCAGGCATGGGACAGCTCGTCCATCACGATGGTATCGCCCCGCCCGACCAGCGCCGGGATCGTCCCGACATTCGCCAGATAGCCTGAGCCGAACACCCGCGCGGCCGGCAGGCCTTTCATGCCGGCGAGCATGGCCTCCAGCTCTTCATTCAGCGGGCAATCCCCGGTGACGAGGCGCGAGGCGCCTGCGCCGCATCCCCATTCGCGCGCGGCGCGTGTGGCCGCTGCGATGACGCGCGGATCGCAGGACAGCGAGAGATAGTCATTGTCGCAGAAGGAAATGAACTCGCGACCCGCTCGCAAGGTACGCGCACCGGCATGGCGCGCAGTCGGCTTCAGCGTCCGGCGACGCCCCGTGGCGTCAAGCCGCGCGAGGCGCGCTTCAGCATAGTCTGTCAGGCGTCCTATAGAACTCATACAGCAGGGCTTTCTCGATTTGCGTCGCCTGCCGTCCTAATGGCATCGGGACAGGCTGCAACTCATTCCGCATGGGAGGAGCACGAAACATGACCAACCGCAATGACTGGTACAGTCCGGGTCTTGAGCATATCTGGCTGCCCTATGCGCAGATGAAAACGCTGCCCCACCCCGTGCCGGCCGTGGCGACGCGCGATTCCATCCTCACGCTTGAGGATGGGCGTACTCTGATCGACGGCGTCGGCTCCTGGTGGACCAGTGTGCATGGCTACAACCATCCCGCCCTTCTGGCTGCCGCGCATGCGCAACTCGATGCCATGCCGCATGTCATGCTCGGCGGGCTGGCGCATGAGCAGGCCTACCGGCTCGCCGCCCGCCTTGCCGCCATCACGCCAGGCGACCTGACGCGGGTTTTCTTCACCGAGTCCGGTTCCGTGGCGGTGGAAGTGGCAATGAAGATTGCCGTACAGTATGCGCTGAACCTGCACGGCCAGCGACGCACGCGCTTTGTCTCCTTCACCGGCGGGTATCATGGCGACACTTTCGCGACCATGTCGGTCTGCGACCCGGAAGAGGGCATGCACAGCCTGTTTTCCGGCGTTGTGCCCGAGCAGTATGTGATCGACCTGCCAGACAGCGAAGCGCGCCTGGAGGCGCTCGACCGCCTGCTCGGTGAGCGCGGCGACATTGCCGCTGTGCTGGTCGAGCCGCTGATCCAGGGCGCGGGCGGCATGCGGATGCATTCACCGGCCGTCCTGCAGGCGCTACGCATAGCCTGCGATCGCCATGGCGTGCTGCTGATCTTCGACGAGATTTTCACGGGCTTCGGCCGTACTGGGGAAATGTTCGCAGCAGGCCGCGCCGGGGTGACGCCCGATATCATGTGCCTTGGCAAGGCGCTGACCGGCGGGGTCACGCCGCTGGCTGCGACGATTGCCAGTGCGGAGGTCTATTCCGCTTTCCACACCGACGAGCCCGCGCACGCCCTGATGCACGGGCCGACCTTTACCGGTCATGCGGTGGGCTGCGCGGTGGCCAATGCAGGGCTCGACCTGTTCGAGACCGAGCCGCGCCTTGAGCAGGTGCGTGCGCTGGAGCAGGCTCTCACGGAGGATCTGACACCGCTCGCCGAGCAGTCCGGTGTGCGCGATGTGCGGGTCTGCGGCGCGGTGGCGGCGGTCGAGTTCGAGGTCGACTTCGATGTCGAGGCTGCGCGCGCCTGGTTCATCTCGCGCGGCACCTTCATCCGCCCGCTCGGCCGGGTCGTCTATCTGACGCCTTCCTATGTCATCGCCCGCGACGCCCTGACAGAACTGACCGGCGCGATTGCAGAATTCGCCCGGACAGGGGGCTGAGAGAAGGCCTTAAGCGCCAGTCTCCCCGGGAAAGTCCGTCATATTGATGCCAGCGTGGCCTCGGGCAGTTCAGCCCTTTCCGGGTTTTTGCCAAGTTTGTCGATCAAGTATATAGATTTATCACCTATATCATGCACGGTCTTGTATGATGAAAAATGGCGTGATGCGTGCCGATTCTCGGTCCTGGTATCAGCTGTTTTCTCAGGCCATAACGGGAGCGGTCAGCGCAGTAGAAGATGATTTCCCAGAAAGCGAAATATGCCCTGCGGGCCCTGGTCCTGCTCGCCCGGGCGGGCGCGGATGGATCGGCAATGATCATCGCCGATATTTCCGAGCAGCAGAACATTCCCAGGAAATTCCTCGAACAGATCCTTCTCGATCTGAAGCGCCATGGCCTGCTCGAAAGTCGCCGCGGCAAGAATGGCGGCTATGCGCTCCTGAAGCCGGCCGACATGATCACTTTCGGTGAAGTCCTTCGCATCATCGACGGGCCGATCGCGCCTTTGCCCTGTCTCAGCAAGATGGCCTATAAACGGTGTGCCGATTGCCAGGGCGAAGCGAACTGCGAAGTGCGTCGTGTCTTTGCCGGAGTGGCGGAGGCTACGCGAGCGGTGCTCGACAGGACGACAATCGCTGATGCGATTTCAGACGAAACCGAGCTGGCAACCGAATTCTGATGGAAGCCATTGGCGGGCTTTTTTCCCGGCAGCACGACGGCCTCAATAGCACTTTGCGGATTAACTTGACTAAATCTACCTAATAAGTAGAGATAAAGATCTGAACTGCGATGCCAGCCGGAAAACTGCCCTTGTGGCGGGCCGGCCGGACAGGTCTCTGGGTGAGTTGGTCATGACGCAAGAAAGTCAGGAACGGCACGAAAAGCGGCGCGGCCCCGGTGCGGAGAAGCGCGCTGAAGGCCTCGCGGAGGCGATCTCGCATGTCTCGACGGCGCTCACCCGTCTCGATTACGGGACGGTGGTCATCACGGTCCATGCCGCGAGAGTGGTTCAGATCGATGTCACGGAGCGCCAGCGCTTCGCAACATAATCTCCAAAATCATCAACTGGCCGACCGGACCACCGGAGGCGCAGCGATCCCAGCCAAAGGAGGCCCATATGATCGCGCGTACTCTGATATCCGTCAGCATTCTTTCCTTCCTTCCCGCAGGCGCATTTGCACAAGAGGAGGGCGATCCTCAAATCCCGGTCACCGAGGACACCGCCCGGCTCGGCACGATCAGTGTGACGGCCCGGCGCGTCGTGGAAGATGCCCAGGATGTGCCTATCCCGATCACGGTGCTCGGCGGCGCCCAGATCGAGGATGCCGGCGCCTTCAACGTGAACCGGCTCAAGGAAATGGTCCCTACCGTCCAGTTCTACTCCTCCAATCCCCGCAATTCCGCGATCAATATCAGGGGGCTCGGCGCGCCGTTCGGGCTGACCAATGACGGGATCGAGCCCGGTGCCGGCCTCTATGTGGATGGCGTGTTCTATGCCCGCCCTGCGCTGGCCACGCTCGACTTCATTGATGTCGAACAGATCGAAGTCCTGCGCGGGCCGCAGGGCACGCTCTACGGCAAGAACACCACTTCAGGCGCGATCAACATCACCACTCGCCGGCCGGAGTTCGACTTTGGGGCCGATGTGGAGCTGAGCTCGGGAAACTACGGTTTCCTGCAGGCGAAAGCCTCGCTCACGGGTCCGCTGATCGAGGACAGGCTTGCCGGCCGGCTTTCCTTTTCCGGCACCCAGCGCGATGGTCTTCTGTACAATGTCACGACCGAGGATGATCTCAACGATCTCAACAATCTCGGTGTAAGGGGACAGCTTCTGTTCACGCCAACTGACGCGCTGGACCTCATTCTGATTGGCGATTTTACCCAGCAGAGGCCGGAGGGCTATGCACAGGTCTATGCCGGTATCGCCCCGACCCTGCGCGCACCCGAGCGCCAGTTCCCTCAGATCGTGGAGGATCTCGGCTATGCCCCACCAAGCCTTGATCCCTTCGACCGGCTTACCGATGCCGATACCTCGCACCGCTCCAACCAGGATGTCGGCGGGCTCTCCCTGACGGCCGATTGGGAACTCGGCAGCGGCACGCTGACCTCGATCACCGCGTGGCGCTTCTGGGACTGGGATCCGTCGAACGACCGGGACTTTCTCGGCCTGCCGATTACCACCGTCTCGGCCAACCCGTCCGAGCAGCGCCAGTGGACGCAGGAGATCCGCTATGCCGGTGCGGCGCTGCCGTCGCTGGACTTCGTGACCGGCGCCTTCGTCTTCTACCAGACCATCGACTCAACTGGCAGCCAGGAGCAGGGCGAGGCGGCCGGCCGCTTCCTCCTCAACCCGGCCTCGCCGGGCGCCGACACACCCGGACTGCTGGATGGGTTGCGCCAGACCTCCGACATCCAGTCGGAGAACCTCAGCGCGGCCCTGTTTGCGCAGCTTGACTGGCAGATCACCGACACGCTGCGCCTGATCCCCGGCATCCGCCTGAACTATGACGAAAAGTCGGTGGATTTCGAACGGACCATCTCGGGCGGACTTGAAACCGATGATCCCGTGCTGATCGCGCTCCAGCGCTCGGTCCTCGCCCCGCAGGCCTATGAGGCCGACAATGACGATACCAATGTCTCCTGGAACCTGACCCTTGCCTGGCAGCCAACTGAGACACTGAACCTCTATGCAACCTATGCAACCGCGTTCAAGTCGATCGGGCTCAACCTCTCCGGCGTGCCGAATGATGCAAACGGACAACCTTCGCTGGATGCGGCAACCATCAAGCCGGAGGATGTCCGGCATATCGAGCTGGGCTTGAAGTCCAGCCCGCTACCGGGCCTGACGGCGAATGTCGCGCTGTTTGAGACCGTGATCGAGGATTATCAGGCCAATGTGGTCAATGCTCAGGTCGGCGTCCTGCGCGGCTATCTCGCCAATGCCGAGAAGGTGAGGGTGCGTGGCGCTGAGTTCGATGCCCGGGCGCGCGTCTCGGACAATTTCACCGCCTATGGCGCGCTGGCCTATACAGACGGGAAATATGTCAGTTTCCCCGATGCGCCGCCGCCCATCGAACTGACCGGCGGTCCACAGGTCTTCGACGTGTCGGGCACGCGACTGCCGGGTTTGTCGGAGTGGGCCGGGTCTCTTGGAGCCGAAGCGACTCTGCCGTCCAGTTTCCTTGGAACGCAGGGCGAGTTCTTCCTTGCCGGGGATGCCAGCTACAGGTCGGAGTTTTCCTCCTCGGCCAGCTATTCGCCCTATCTGGTGGTAGACGGCTATAGCCTGCTGAACGCACGCATGGGCTTTCGCGCGGGGGAGGACTGGGATCTCTTCCTCTGGGCGCGGAACATCGCCGATGAGGACTATTTCGAGTTCCTCTCCACGGCCTCGGGAGGCACCGGTCTGATCGTGGGTTATCCCGGTGATCCGCGCACATGGGGCATCACGTTCAGAGCGTCGTTCTAGCGACTGTAGAACGGGTAGGGGCGGGTGCCGGCGCGCGCCCCCAGGGGCTGCTCAATACTCTCAATTGACTAACTCTATAAACTAGATAGACTTAATTAAATCGAGGTGCTGTCTTGGCCGCCTTGGGTGTGGGAGGCGATACGGGAATGACGTCACTGCTTGCGGGCACGGGCCTGGAAATCGGCTTCGTCCTCCTCCTCGTCGCCATCGTCTTCTTCGGTTTCGTCCGCGAACGGTTCCCCGCCGATGTGGTCGCACTACTGGCCATGGGCACGCTTCTGCTGAGCGGTATCCTGACGACCGATGAAGTGCTTGGCATCTTCTCCAACTCCGCTCCGATCACCATCGCGGCCATGTTCGTCCTTTCGGCGGCCCTTGAGCGCACGGGCGTCATCGACGAGGGAGGGCGGCTCGTCGCTCGTCTGGCGAAGAATGCATCTCCTTCGGTTGCGATACTGGCCATGATGGTTGGCGTGGTCCTGCTCTCGGCCTTCATCAACAACACCCCGGTCGTCGTGATCCTGATTCCGGTGGCGATCAGTCTCGCCAAGACCATCGGAATTGCGCCGTCAAAGCTGCTGATCCCACTTTCCTTCGCCTCCATTTTCGGGGGCACAATGACGCTGATCGGTACCTCGACGAACATCCTGGTCGACGGCGTTGCCCAGGAGGGGGGCCTTGCACCCTTCGGCATGTTCGAGATCACGGCGGCTGGCGCCTGTCTGGCCCTTGCCGGCGCGGTTTACATTCTGATCACCGCGCCTTTCCTGTTGCCGGTGCGCGAGACGCTTGCGGCCATGCTGCCTGACAGCCGCGAGCGGCGGTTCATTGCGCAGATTCTCATCCCCATCGATTCCCCATTGGTCGGAAGGGCTATCGCCGAAACCGGATTCTCGGCGGAAAAGGGCTTTACGGTGATTGACGTCTTCCGCGAGGGTCTGTCACTGCGTGACCAGCTCAAATCCATCCGCCTTCAGGGCGGTGACCGTATGGTGCTGCGCTCGCCTGTTTCGGAGATGCTCACACTACGCGAAGCCGGTAGCGTTGCCATTGGCGCCCAGGCCGGTGCGCGCCCGAGTTTCGAGCCGGTGCAGAGCAGTGAGACGGTGCTGATGGAAGGCGTGATCGGCCCGCAATCGCGCCTGATCGGGCGGCGCCTGGCCGGGCTCGGCCTTGTGCGTCTCTATGGCGTCTATGTGCTGGCCATTCACCGGCGCGGGGAGAATATGGCGCCTCAGATGGGGGAACTGCGCTTCGAGGTCGGCGATACGGTCCTGCTGGAAGGCCCGCCCCGGGGGATGCGGCAGGTCTTCGACGAGGGCGACTTCAACAATCTCACCCAGACGTCCGAGCGCCCGATCAAGCGCGACAAGGCCCCCATCGCGATTGTCGCTGTGCTGCTGGTCATGGGGCTGGCGGCCCTGGAAGTGCTGCCGATTGCCGGGCTTGCCCTCATGGCCGCGACCCTGGTCGTGGTCACGGGCTGCCTTGATCATCAAGAGGCCTACAAGGCGATCCGCTGGGATATCCTGATGCTGATCTTCGGCATGCTGGCGTTGGGCATGGCGATGGAGAAGACCGGGGCAGCGGCGATGATCGTCAACACGCTTGCCGGCCTTGTCGGCGGGCTCGGGCCGCTGGCCATCCTCGCCGCGCTCTATCTGATCACATCCTTCCTGACCGAGATCATCAGCAACAATGCCGCTGCCATACTGCTCACGCCCATCGCCATCGGGCTTGGCCACCAGATCGGGATCGATCCGCGTCCTTTCGTCGTCGCCGTGATGTTCGCTGCCAGCGCCAGTTTTGCCACGCCAATCGGCTATCAGACGAACACACTCGTCTACACCGCTGGCGGATATCGCTTCACCGATTTTCTGAAGATCGGGCTGCCCTTGAACCTTATCATGCTGGCGGTCGCGGTATTGGTGATTCCGCTTTTCTGGCCGCTTGTTCCTGTCCAATAATAGACACTGCATTGCATGCTGCAGGGTAGGTGGACGGACAACCTTCCCGATCGGGTCCAGCATGCGAGATGACCGGTCGCGCCTTTAAAAAAAACCGAGTTCCCGGATGCCTGCAACTCGCAGACTTTGCAGGCAATCTCCTCAATGGAACTACAATGCAAAAGCCTGCTAGGGCGCATAGTGCATTCCGTTTTTCAAAAAAACTTTATTGATAAATGATAATTTCCGGGTATTCTCGCGTCACATTTGCCACAATTAGCGCGCGCCAGTCCGGGAACACGCACATGTCACAGGTCGTCGGAGAAAGCAGCAATCAAGGGCGGGTCGGGCTCTGGATAAAGCGGGCGATTTTTCTCGTGTTGCCAGCCCTTGTGCTGGTCGGATCGGTGGTTGGCGTCATAGGGATGAGCGCCTTCAGCCCACAGCCCGAAGACAATGAAGAACTGGTCGAAGCCCTGCCGGTTCTGGTTGCGGCGGCTGTTTCTGAGACCGTTTCGCTCAGCGTCGTCTCTCAAGGCGAAGTGCGCCCGCGCACCTCCGTGGTGCTGGCGTCGGAAGTCGGAGGCCGCGTGTCTTACGTGTCGCCGAACCTTCTGCCGGGTGGGTCCTTTCAGCAGGGAGACCTTCTGGTCCGTGCGGACCCCACTGAATTTTCCCTTCGCGTGACCCAGGCACAGGTCAATGTGGCCCAGGCGCGGACAGCTTTGGTGCAGGAGCAATCGGAAGCCCGTACCGCCGCCCAGGATATCGCAGATCTCGGCATGGATGATGTGTCCGACCTTGCCTTGAGGCGGCCGCAGGTTGCCGAGGCCGAAGCGCGTCTGGCCTCTGCAGAGGCGGCCCTGGCCGAGGCCCAGCTCAACCTCGCCCGGACCGAAGTGCGGGCCCCGTTTACAGGCCGGGTGCGCTCTCGAACAGTGAATGCTGGTGCCTACATCACCCCGGGTACTCCGCTGGGAGAGATCTTTGCCAGCGACATTGTTGAAGTGCCCGTCGCGCTCACCGACCAGGATCTCGCCCGCCTGGGGCTGGGGATCGGCTTTGTCGCGAGCGAAGCGACGCCGGGGCCGGCAGTCACCCTCACCGCTCTGGTTGCCGGAAAAGAGCATAGCTGGACTGGCAACATCACACGCACCGACAGCAGCTTCGACACCGAAACACGCGTCCTTTTCGCCTATGTCGAAGTCGAGGATCCCTATGGCGCGTCGAGCGATAATGGCGTCCCGCTGGCTGTCGGCCTGTTCGTGACGGCAGACATTGAGGGGCTCGTCATACCGGGCAGTATTGTGATCCCCCGCACGGCATTGCGCGGGGAAGACAGGGTGTTCGTCGCCACGGCAGACGAGACACTGGAGATCCGGCGCGTGACCGTTGCGTCATCGAGCCGTCAGCGCGCGGTGCTGACCGAGGGGATCCTGCCTGGTGAGCTGGTGATCACCTCGCCTGTGCGTGATCCGGGCAACGGCATGAAAATCAAGACGGTTGAGCATCACAGTCTTTTCGCGGTCGACGCCAATGTCGAAGGCGAGACCACGGTCGTGACGGAATAAGGGGCGAGACATGCAGGGCATAATCCGCTGGTGGGCAGACAATCCGGTCGCGGCCAATCTGCTGATGATTGCCATCCTGATCGGTGGCATAGTCTCCTACTTCCAGATCGAGCGGGAACTTGAGCCCTATGTCGAGTTCCCGGGCGCGGAAGTGACCGTGGTCTGGCAGGGCGCCTCGCCTCAGGACATTGAGGAGCAGGTAGTTGTCCGGCTCGAAGAGGCCGTCAGCACGGTGGAAGGGATCAGTCGCCTCTGGTCGGTCTCGAGCGAAGGCTTTGGCGCGCTCTACATCCAGGGGGACATCGACCTTGATGAGGCGGCATTCCTGCAGGACATCAAGCGCCAGGTGGATTCCGTCAGCACGTTCCCGGCCGCTGCGGAACCCCCGCAGATGCGGCTCTTTGCAAGCCGCAATGAAATGATCCGGGTTGCAGTCTCGGGAGATGAGACCGTTAGCGAGCGGGAACTGAAGCGGTTTGCCGAAAAGACCCGCCGCGAAATTGGCCTCCTGGGGTACATTCCCGCTGTCGAGCTGTTCGGCGTGCGAGGCGAGGAGGTTTCGATCGAGGTTTCCGAGGACGCGCTGCGCCGCTACGGGCTGACCCTCGGCGATGTCGCCAATGCGGTCCGGAGCACGTCGCTGAACCAGTCCGCTGGAAGCGTGCGTACTGATGCGGGCAACATGACCCTGGCCATGCGGGCCCAAGCCGACACCCAGGAAGAGTTCGAGAATATCATCGTTCGCCAGCTGCCGAACGGAGCCCTTATCCGCGTCCGCGACGTCGCCACAGTGATCGACGGTTTCGAACAGGTCGATCTGCTCGCCACGGTCAACGGGGAGCGTACCATCCTCGTCCAGATCATGAGCGGGCCGGACATGGATGTCGTCAAGATGTCAGAGAATGTCCGCGGCTATCTCGCCGAGCAGGAAGGCCAGCTGCCGGCCGGCATATCCATGACGCTGTGGGAAGACGCGGCCGATGACTATCGCGGGCGGATGTTCACCATCGGCTCCAACTTCGTGACCGGTCTGATCCTTGTGATGATCACGCTGTTCCTCTTCCTGCGTCCGAGTATCGCCTTCTGGGTCGGCATCGGGGTCGCCGTTGCGTTTGCCGGGGGCCTTGCCCTGCTGCCCCTGTTTAACGTGTCTCTCAACATGATCTCGACTTTCGCCTTCCTACTGGTGATCGGCGTTATCGTGGATGACGCCATCATTGTCGGCGAGGCAATCCATGCGAAAACGGAAGATGGAGAAAGCGGTGTCGAAGCGGCCATCAGCGGCACGGCCATGGTGGTCAAGCCGGTGATCTTTGCGGTGTTCACCACCGCGATCTTCTTTGCGCCCTGGATGTTCCTGTCCGGCTCGACGAGCGAGTTTACCCGGGCCATCTCCCTGGTTGTCATCATGGCGCTGATCTTCTCGCTGACAGAGTCGCTGCTCATCCTCCCGGCGCACCTGGCGCACCTGAAGCCCGTCAATCCGCGCAACCCGGTCGCCCGCTTCCAGCAGGGTCTGGCCGACAGCATCGTCTGGTTCGCAAAAACCATATACCGGCCGATGATGCGGGCATCCCTGCGCCAGCGATATCTCACCGCATCCCTGTTCATCGGCGCGATGATCCTTTCCATCGGTCTTCTGACCAACGGGATCGTGAAGACCTCATTCTTCCCGGAATCGGAGTCCGACCAGATCGCGATCGAGGTCAACCTGCCCCAGGGTACGCCCTATGAGCGGACCCTGGAAGTGCTGCAACAGATACAGGTTGCGGAAAAGCAGCTTGAAGATGAGATCAATGAAAGCACCAACGGTCAGGGTAAGCTGATTGAGAACTGGTACACGCGCTCGCGCGACAATCAGGTACTTGCCCTTGTGAAACTGGTGCCGCCTGAGACGCGGACCCTGACGGCCAAGGAAACGGCTGACCGGTTGCGCGACCTGATCGGCGAAGTGCCGGACGCTGAGGCCATCAGCGTGAATTACACCAATGACTGGAGCGGACCGCCGATCCAGTATGTTCTCAACTCGACCGATCTCGATGCGTTGAATGTGGCGGCAGAAGACCTGATCTCGCAGCTTCGCAGCTATGAAGGCGTCTACAATGTCGTCAACGATACCCGCAGCGCCGCGGAGGAAATCCAGTTCGATCTCAAGCCGGGCGCGGAAGCCCTCGGGCTGACCCGCGCCGATGTGGCGCGTCAGGTCCGCCAGGGCTTTTTCGGTGAGGAAGTCCAGCGATTGCCACGCGATGGCGAGGATGTGCGGGTCTTCGTGCGATATCCCCGCGTTGACCGGGAATCTGTCGACTTTCTCAACAATATCCGAATTCGCACTCAGGATGGCCGCGAGGTGCCCCTGCGGACGGTTGCCGATCTCAGCTTCGAGAAGGGCGTGACGCAGATCCTGCGCCGGGAACGCCAGCGTGCGGTGATTGTCAGCGCAGAGGTCGTCACCGACAGGATCAATGAGATCCGCAAGGAGCTCGATGAGAACTTCTTTGCGGAATTCGATCGCCTCCACCCCGGCGTAACGCGCGGAAACATTGGCCGGGCACAGGGGGAGGCAGAGTTCCAGGCCGAGATCTTCACCCTGCTGCTGATCGCCATCGGCGTGGCATACTTCCTGGTGGCGGTGGCCTTCAAATCCTATTTCGAGCCCGCGCTCATCCTCCTGGCGGCGATCCCCTTCTGCATCACCGGCGCGATTATCGGCCATCTCTTCATGGACAAGTCGCTCGGCCTCTTCTCCTATCTGGGCATCATGGCGGCGGCCGGTGTTGCCGTGAACGACAATCTCGTGCTCATCGACTATGTCCACAAGCTTCGCGAAAAGGGACTTTCGGCGGCGGACGCACTGGTTGAGGCAGGCACGCGCCGGTTCCGGCCTATCCTGCTCACATCGCTGACCACCTTTGTCGGCCTGCTGCCGCTGATGATGGAGCGCTCGATCCAGGCTCAGTGGCTGATCCCGGTGGCGATTGGCCTTGCCTATGGCGTGGCCTTCGCACTGCTGGTGACGCTGTTCTTCGTGCCCGCGCTCTATGGGATTGGGGCGGATATCCGCCGCTTCTTCGGATATCTGCTCAGTGGCAAGCGGCGGGACACCTTCGGGACACCATTGGAAGACGCATCGGCCTTGCCGTTACCGGCGGAGTAGGCGGGCCGGGTAAGCTAGGGTATCATGATGTTCTCATCGGCTGGCCGGTGGACCCAGGTCGTACTGACCTGCAAAATCGGCAGCGGAATGTCAGCTCTGGGAGACTTCAAATCGTCTGTGGCGGATGATAGCACCTGCCATCACGAGTAAGCGGTGCCATTTGCTGTCTTGCCCTATTGCACGCTGCTGACACCCGGACAGATCCCGCCATGCTGACCATATCCAATCTCGATTTCCGCATCGGCGCGCGCGCGCTCTTCGAAAACGCCTCCGCGCAGATCGCATCGGGCTGGAAAGTCGGGCTGGTGGGCCGCAACGGCACGGGCAAGTCCACACTCCTCAAACTTATCCGGGAAGAAATCGCCCAGCCGGCGCCCGACAGCGCGATCCGGCTGAACGAAGGTGCGCGTCTTGGCTGGGTTGCCCAGGAAGTTGCGCCGACAGATGAGACAGTTCTCGAAGTCGTGCTGGCCGCGGACACTGAGCGCCATGCGCTGATGACTGAGGCGGAAACGGCAGAGGATCCCGACCGCATCGCCTACATCCATGAACGGCTGGTCGATATCGATGCCTGGTCGGCCGAAGCGCGCGCATCAGAGGTGCTGATGGGCCTCGGCTTTACCGATGCGGATCTTGTCCGCCCGACGCGCGAGTTTTCCGGCGGATGGCGGATGCGGGCGGCGATCGCAGGTGTCCTGTTTTCCCAGCCCGATCTCCTGCTGCTCGACGAGCCGACCAACTATCTCGACCTTGAGGGCGCCGCCTGGCTGGAGGGCTATCTCAGGAAGTATCCGCACACCGTCATCGTCGTGTCCCACGACCGGGAAATGTTGAACCGGTGCGTGACCCACACCATGGCCCTGGAGCACAGGCAGCTATCAATCACGCCGGGCGGATACGACGCCTGGCTCAAGCTGCGGGCCGCGAAGCTGGCGCAGCTGGAGAGCCAGCGCGCCAAGCAGGACGCCGACCGCGCCCATCTGCAGGCCTTTGTCGACCGGTTTCGCGCCAAGGCCTCCAAGGCCCGCCAGGCGCAGTCCCGGGTGAAGATGCTGGAGCGGATGCAGGAAATCACGATCCCCATCGCCGAGCGCACGACGCCGTTTTCCTTTCCGACTTCGAAGGACAAGCTCGCACCGCCCCTGCTCGAATTGCGGCACGCCGCGCTGGGCTATGGCGAGGACGCCGTCATCCTGTCAGATGTCGATCTCAGGCTCGATCCGGAGGACCGCATCGCCATTGTCGGCGCGAACGGGCAGGGCAAGACGACGCTGGTCAAATCCATCGCCGAGCGGCTCCCGCTGCTGGCGGGAAACCGCGTCGCAGCCCGATCCATCCGCATCGGCTATTTTTCCCAGGATCAGATGGACGAGTTGACGGAAGGCGAGACCGTGCTCGACCATATCCGCGCGGCGCTGCCGAAAGATACGCCTGTGGCCAGGCAACGCGCCGCCGCCGCCGAGATGGGCTTTCCTCATGAGAAGGTGGATACGAATATCGAACGGCTTTCAGGCGGTGAGAAAGTCCGCCTGCTGCTCGGTCTGATGGCGATGGAGCAGCCGCATATCCTGATCCTGGATGAGCCGACTTCCCACCTGGATATCGATAGCCGGGAAGCGCTGATCTACGCGCTCAACGACTATAGCGGCGCTGTCCTGCTGATCACCCACGATGTCTATCTGGCGGAGGGAACGGCCGACCAGCTCTGGCTCGTCAAGGATGGCCGCGCGGCGCGCTATGACGGCGACCTGAACGATTATCGCAATCTCGTCCTGCAGGCTGATCGCGGCAAGGTGACTTCCAAGCCGCAGCCCACGGCCACGGTTGAGGCCCCCACACTCGACAAGGCCGAACAGCGCCGCCGCGCATCTGAAGCACGCCAGTCGGCTGCGCCCTGGAAACGCAAGGCCGAAGCGGCCGAAAAGCGCCTGGAGGCCGCAACGGCTGAACTTGAGGAACTCGACCGGGAACTTCTCGAACCCGACAGTTCGCCGGAACAGATACAGGCGCTGATGAAGAAACGCGCCGTGCTGGTTGGGGATGCTGAACAGGCCGAGCAGGACTGGCTGGACGCCTCAGAAGCCTACGAAGCGGCGACTTCGCTCTCTGATTGTTCATAAGGCCCACCCGTTCTCCGGCACTGTCGGACGTGCGGGAACCTTCCTCCCATGGCTGTTGTTGTTTCCGGGTATCCACATAGTCTGCAGCAAATGGAGGTTCGAGTGACAGAGACCGTTGAAATGATCCATGAGGACGGTCTTCCAGGCCACGAAAGCGATCTGGAGCCGAAGCCGGACTGGCAGCCCCGCTACAAGGGAAGCGGACGCCTTACCGGCAAGGTCGCGCTCATAACCGGCGGGGACAGCGGGATCGGGCGCGCCACAGCCGCTCTTTTCGCCCGTGAGGGCGCCGATATCGCGGTGGCCTATATGTGCGAACATGACGATGCAGAGACCACCATGAAGATGGTTCAGGATGAAGGTCGCCGGGCAATCCGGCTTGCCTGCGACCTCGGCGACAGGGACGCTTGCAAGGCACTGGTGGACAAGGTGATCGCCAACTTCGGCCGGCTCGACATTCTCGTCAACAATGCCGGCGAGCAGCATCCCGATCCGGACATCCGGGATATCACAGAAGATCAGCTCAAGCGCACCTTCCAGACCAACATCTTCTCGATGTTCCACCTGACACAGGCGGCATTGGCGCATCTGAAATCCGGTGCGGCGATCATCAACTGCACCTCGGTCACGAGCTATAAGGGCTCAAGCGAACTCCTGGACTATTCCAGCACCAAGGGCGCAATCACGGCGTTTACGCGCGCTCTCAGCGGCAATCTCGTTGAGAAGGGCATCCGGGTGAACGCGGTTGCACCGGGCCCGATCTGGACGCCGCTCAACCCGATGGGCGGGGCGAGCCCGCAAAAGCTGGAGCATTTCGGCAAGAGCACGCCGATGGGCCGGCCCGGACAGCCGAATGAGGTGGCGCCGGCCTTCCTGTTCCTGGCCTGCGAAGACGCCAGCTACATGACCGGACAGGTTCTGCACCCGAATGGTGGCGTGATCGTCGGAAGCTGATTTCCCGGTCTCACTCGCCGAGGGCGGAGGAAAACAGGAGGATCCCGCAAAACCCCAGGGCGATGCACAGGGTAGAGCTCCAGCGCGGCGGTTTCGGCGCGTCGGCTTCGGGCACGAGATCCTCCAGAGTGGCGGCCAGCAAGAGCCCGACAATGAAAGCCAGGCTGAGGCCGCGATAGACTTCCGGTGCATCGCGCAGCACGAAATATCCGAGCGACGCGCTGATGAAGATCGGCAGGCTGACTCCCAGGCCGGCAAGCAGGCGCGTGCGCCGCCCGGTCTCCTGCTGGCGCAGATTGGCGCCAGCGGCAAACCCGCCGGGGATATTCGCCACAAGCTGGGCTGCCGCGAGCAGGAGGCCGAGGCTGAGTGCGGCAGCAGAACCGACGCCGGTGACCAGTCCGTCGCTGAGCAGGTCCGCGCCGATGGCGGCATACACCATCCAGGCGCCGGCCCGCCCGCCGGCATGAAGCGACAGCTTCTTGAGGGCAGCGGCAATTGCGAGCGAGGCCAGGATGCCGAGAAAGGTCGCCGCCGCGATGGCCGGCACCGGGACACTTTCCTGGCTGCGCGGCAACAGCTCGACCGCGATCAGGCCGATGGCGATGCCAGCTGCGCCGTGCAGCAGTGCGCCATTGATCCAGCCTGGCGGCCGGACCGCCTCGGCCAGGACCACGCCGGCCAGGTTTCCCAGAGCCGGCAGGGCGGCATAGGCAAGGACGGTGAGAAAATCGCTCATCTGAGCGCCCCGCAGGTCGGTAACAGGACCGCCGAAGCCGTGGTCGCCAACACGCCGAAGAGCGAGAGGACCAGCAGGATATGCGTCACCGCGCGCAGGAAGATGGACACATCCGGCGCGCCCGGATCGTCCGGCGCCAGCCAGCTGCGCGCCTTTGCGGCGACAAGGCCCATCAGGGCCGCGGCCAGAACGGTCGCGAGATAGATCACCGGCTTGACGAAACCGGTCCAGCCCGCGCCCTCGCGGCAGGCGACATGCTGGACGCCATAGACCAGGCCGAAATGGGCCGCCCAGATCAGGATGCCCGACAGGCTGGTCAGGGTGCGGCGGAGAAAGCGGGTGTCGCGGGCGGGCTCACTCATGGCGCGCCTCCCATGACGTGCGGGAAGCCGTGGATGAGGATGAGGGCGATCAGGAACTGTGCGGTGGTGTAGTAGAGCAGCAGCGAGGTGTTCTCCAGGCTCGCCCAGCGCACGCGGTCGAGCTTTCCGGCGAGCACGCGCGCGGCGCAGAAGCCGGACATGATGGCGATCGCGAGCACGAGTTGCGCCGTCAGGATGGCGCCGAGATAGACCATGGCGCCATAGCTCGATGCGGTGGGTCGCAGGCCGCTGGTCCAGTGGCCGTAGATTTCGGCGGTGATCCCCGCACCGGCGAGCGAAGCGGCGGCGAGCACGGCAAGCGGAGCGAGGAGGTTGCGCTCACCCGGCGAGGGCAGGGCACGGCGCGAGAGGCGCATCACCGCGGCGGCACCGAGCATCAGCACCCCGGCTCCGAGCGGCCAGCCGAGCTGCGGGAGGAACTCACGCCCCGCCAGCCAGACCTCAGGTGAGACGGTCCACAGATAGAGGTATGAAAACACGAACGCGATGAAGAGCGAGCCGGCGACGACCCAGAGCACCATCATCGCCCACCAGCCATGGCTTATCGGCCCGGTGACATAGACCGGCAGGGTGATCCCACCGCCAATGCTCACAGGCCCGGCATCGGGGCCCTTGTCGATGCTCCAGACCCAGGTCAGCACCGCGCCGACCGCCACGAGCGCGCAGAGCATGGCCGGCACGACAATCTTCACGGTCAGCAGCAGGAAGCAGGCGGCGGTGAAGACCGCTGCGATGACATGGGTCCAGCCCGGTCCGGGCATCTGGACGATATATTGCGGCTTCGCGTGGATGGCCGAGGTGACGATGGTCTCGCGCCCGCCGGTGGGGGCGTCCGGCAGGTATTGCTCGCCGGCGGCCACCGAGCGCGGCAGGTCCGGATCGTCCCAGAGCGGATAGCGGCTGGAGACATGCGGGATGGAGCGGGTGGAATAGACATCCTGCGGCAGGAATTCCAGCGTGCCCGCACCGAAGGGGTTGTCCTGCCCGCCCTCGCCGACGCGGAAATTGCGCACAAGGTCGATGATGAAAACGAGGACGCCGGCCGCGATCATGTAGGCGCCAATCGTCGAGACCAGGTTGAACGGCCCGACGCCCAGCTCGGCGGGATAGGTCCAGACCCGGCGCGGCATGCCCATCAGGCCGGAAATGTGCATCGGGAAGAAGGCGACGTTGAAGCCGATGAATATCAGCCAGAAGGACCACCTCCCGAGGCGCTCCGATAGCCGGCGTTTTCCGACAATCGGTACCCAGTAATAGAAGGTCGCAAACAGCGGGAAGACCATGCCGCCGATCATCACGTAATGCATGTGCGCGACGATGAAATAGGTGTCGTGGGCCTGCCAGTTGAACGGCACCATGGCCACCATGACGCCCGTCAGGCCGCCGATCAGGAAGATGAACAGCATTCCGAGCACGAACAGGGTCGGCGTGTTGAACTCGATCTTTCTCTCAGATGCGGCAAAGGTCGCGATCCAGGAGAAGAACTGGATGCCCGACGGGATGGCCACGGCCATGCTGGCGGCGGAGAAGAAGGCCAGAGACAGGCCCGGTATGCCGGTCGTGAACATGTGGTGGACCCAAAGGCCGAAGCTGAAAAATCCGGTGGCGATCAGGGCCACGACGATGAGGTTGAAGCCCACCAATGGCTTGCGCGCCGCCGTCGGCACGATCATCGAGACGAGCCCGGCGGCCGGCAGGAAGATGATATAGACCTCCGGATGGCCGAAGAACCAGAAGAGGTGCTGCCATAACAGCGGGTCGCCCCCGAGCTCTGCGGTGAAGAAGGGCCAGCCGAAAGCGCGCTCGATCTCCAGCAGCATGGTCGCCAGGATCACTGCCGGGAAGGCGACCATGATCATGCCGGCAAAGATCAGCATCGCCCAGCCGAAGATCGGCAGCTTGTCGAGGCTCATGCCCGGCGGGCGGGTGCGCAAGACCCCGACAATGATCTCGATGGCCCCGGCAATGGCGGAAATCTCGATGAAGCCGATGCCGAGCAGCCAGAAATCGGCATTGTCGCCGGGCTGGTACTCCATCAGCGTGAGCGGGGGATACATGAACCAGCCCCCGGCGGGCGCGAGGTCGATGAAGATGGTCAGGAAGAATACCGTCCCGCCGACCACATAGGCCCACACCGCAAAGGCCGACAGGCGCGGGAAGGGCAGGTCGCGCGCGGCCAGCATTTGCGGGAGGAGCAGTACGCCGAGCGCCTCCATGGCCGGCACGGCGAAGAGAAACATCATCGTCGTGCCGTGGACGGTGAACATCTGGTTGTAGAGATCCTGGCTCACCAGCTCCTGTTCCGGCAGGGCGAGCTGGGTCCGCATGATCAGCGCGAGGATCCCTGCGGCAACGAAGAAGACGAAGGCCGCGCCGAGATAGAGCAGGCCGATCACGGTGTTGTTCACCGCCGTCGGCAGGCGCCAGCCCTTCGGCGTCGCCCAGATGCGCAACAGCTCGTCTTCCTCGCCTTCCGGGCGCGGCACGGGACTCAGGGGCTCGCTCATGCCGCCTCCCTCAGGGTGAACAGCAGGCCGAGCCCGCCGAGATAGGCCACCAGCACGGCCGCGGAATCCACGCCCATGCGAAAGACGGTGACATCGCGCCGCTCGGCCAGGCCGATGACAAACAGGGTTGTGACAAATGCTCCGATCAGGGCGGCGACTGCGCCGAAAGTGCCGACACTGGTCAGCACTGCGTTCCCGTCTGCGATCATGTCGACGATGAAGATAAGCGCGACATTGAGAATATTGGTGCCGAGAATGTCCGAGATCGCCATGGTGTGCAGACCGCGCCGGAGGGCGGCGAACACGGTGCTCGCTTCGGGTAGCGAGGTCGCGATGGCGACAAAGGCAAAGCCCATGAACGAGGAGCCGATGCCGGATTGCTCGGCGATGACATTCCCGGTCGAGGCCACCAGGAAACCGGCTGCGAGGATGACTATGGCAGCGCCCAGCGTGCGCAGACCGAGCGCGAGATTGCTGGTCTCCAGCCGCTCGATGGCCTCATCGGGCGGGCCGAGTTCCTTGTCGGTATTGGGGATCCAGGGCTTTCGTTCATTTGCCCGGACCAGCATGTACATCGCGCCGATCGAGGCGGCAAAGATGCTCCAGGTCCACACGCCAGCTCCGCCGAAAGCGATGTCGCCGACCACGGTCGCTATGGCGACGAGGCAGAGCAGGCCGATATTCAGCGCGCCCTGCAGCATGACATCGGGGTCGGGCACAACCGAGGTCAGCGCGCTCTTATCATACACCCCATCAGCCACGGCCAGCAGGGCGACCTGCATGGCGATGGAGCCGAGCAGGTTGTTCACCGCCAGCGGCCCGTCCCCGAGCCCGGCGGCCGTCACGCTGGTTGCAATCTCGGGCAGCGAGGTCACCCCGGCGAGCAGGAGCAGGCCGATCAGGGCCTGGCCGAGCCCGGTGCGCCGGGAAATCGCATCGGCATATTTCGCCAGCCTCACGCCCGCGAGCCAGACCACCACCGCAGCGGCGGCGAAGATCGCGATATTCGCAGGCAGGGTGAGGACGGCGAAACTCATGGAACTATTCCAGCGCCTCCAGATAGGTGGCGATGGCCTCGCGTTCGGCCGCGCTGAGAAACTCGTATTCCGGCATCAGATTGCCCGGCTTGATCTCGCGGTGGCGGTCGAGCCAGGTGCGGAAGTTTTCCGGGGTGGTCTGCAGGATACCGGCGCCGATGGTCTGCCGGCTGGCGACATGGGTGAGCTCCGGCCCGGCGGTGCCCTCGGCCGGCGTGCCGCGCACCGTGTGGCAGGCGCCGCAGCCCGCGCGCAGAAACTCCGCCTCGCCGGGCAGGCTCTGTTCGGCAGGCGCGGCCTCGCGTTCCAGCCAGGCGGCAAATTCCTCCGGCGGCATGGCAATCACGCGGAAGGCCATCAGCGCATGGGCGCCGCCGCAATATTCGGTGCATTGCCCGCGTACAATGCCCGGCGCGGTGACTTTCAGGGTCAGCGCATTCGTGCGGCCCGGGATCATGTCGACCTTGCCAGCATAGGCGGGCACCCAGAAGCTGTGGATCACATCGGCGGAGGTCAGCTCAAGGCGCACCGTCTCCCCGACGGGGATGCGCAGTTCGTTGGCACTTTCGACCGGCCCGCCGGGCGTATCGGAATAGGTCACGCGCCACCACCACTGCTTGCCCTCGACGGCGATGTTCAGGGGCGCGGCGCCGGCCGAGGCCGGGCCGGCGCGCAAGAGGGCAAAGCTGTAGATCAGCAGGATGGCGAGCACGACCATGGGGAAGACGATCCCGCCCAGCGTCACCATGCGCGGATCGGCAAGCCGTTGCCGCAAGGCGCCGGGCCGGCCGAGCGCCGCGATCAGCGCGCCGATCACCAGAAGGAACACCAGTACGGAGCCGATTGTCAGAATCCAGGTCAGCCGCAAGGTGGAGATAGCTTCCTCGCCGGTCGCGGAAAAGGCTGACTGCTCGCCCGCGCAGCCGGCCAGCAGGGCAAGACAGGCCAGGAAACATGCGCCGCGTTTCATTCCTCGCCTCCTGCCGGGCTGACGGCGGCGCCATACTGGAAGACCGGCTGGCTGGCATAATAGGCGGCGATATCCGTGATCTGGCCTTCGCTGAGATCGTCGGTGATCTCGGCCATAAGGCGGCCATGCGGGGTGACTGCGCGTCCGCCTTCCTTCCAGAGCTGCAGCTGGGCACGGATATAGACGGCCGACTGGCCATTCAGGCGCGGATAGTCGGCTCGCGCGCTGCCACCATGGCAGGAATCGCAGGCCGCCAGCCGGTCGCCATCCCCGCGCCGGGCGAGCTCGCGGCCGCGCGCAATGGCGTCCGGATCTGTGGCTTCAGTGCCGGCATAGGCTAGGCTCTCGCGTGAGGAAAGATAGGCCGCGATGGCGCCGATCCGATCCTCGGAAAGCTGTCCGGCCACAGGCTCCATAAAGCCGCTTTCGCGCGCGCCGCTGCGATAGTCATTCAGGGCAATTTCGAGGGCTGCCGGCGACTGGCCCGACAGGATCGGCACCAGGTCGCTGGTCGGCGGCGCGCTTTCGCTGCCATGGCATTTCGCGCAGGCCGCCATGGGCAGGCTCGCCGGCCCGGCTGTGACGAGGGCATCCACATCCGCAGTTTCCTGCGGGGCATTGCCGGCGGCTAGCTGGCCATAGGCTGCGGGCGTAAGATCGGACAGCGCGCGCAGGAAGGCGACCATGGCCCAGACCTCGTCATCACGGTCCTCGCCGGACCAGCCGGGCATGCCGGTGAACTGCAATCCGTGGCGCACGACCCAGTGCAGTTCCTCGGGCGACCAGTCCTGCGCGCGCTCCGATAATGGCGGCGGGACAGGCAGCATGGCCTCGAAGACCGGCGTGACCGGACGGCCGGGCGCGCCGTGGCAGACTGCGCAGCCGGCATCGAAATGTGCTGCGCCAAGCCTGATGAGATTGGGGTCGTCGAGGTCGGGCACGTTCAGGTCCCGCGTATTGGCAATGATCGAGCGGCGCTTGCCGAATTCCAGGAAGCTGGTCATCCAGCCGGGATGGCCATGACTGGCGGCAAGACTGTAAAGGCCTGTCCAGGCGATCAGCAGCGCGCCGGCCACTGCCGCGACCAGACAGGCCAGCAGGCCGATCACGATACGCAACCAGGTGAGGGTGACCCTTATCCGCACGGGGAGGCCGCTCCCGGTCTTTCCTCCGACAGGTTTGCAAACCAGCGCGCGACAAAGACAATGCTCGCGCCGACATAGGTAAGCGGGCAGGCGGTGAGCATGATCAGGCCGGCCAGCTGTTGGTCGGCCATCATGGCGCCGGCCTCATGGGGCATGCCGGGATAGAGAAGGCGCGGAGCGAAGACGAGCAGGGCGGCGATCAGGCAGACCACCTTGCCGGTCAGCATCAGCGCGGCGATGGCGGCAAGACGCGTCTCGCGCATGGCGCTGAGGATGCTCGCCCAGAAGACCACAGCGACGGCCAGTAGGCCGGTCATCATTACAACATGGACCAGCGGCGAGGCCATGGCCAGGCGCATGGCTTCCGGTGTGTGCCAGAGCAGGAAGACTGCGAGCTGAAGCGTCGTGGCTGTCAGGAGGCTCGGTGCGCGGGCAATCAGGCCGGGGCCTGCAAGGCGCCAGACCAGAACCGGCGCGAGAAGGTTCATGATCAGGATGTGGCCGAGCATATGCCCCGTCACCATGCCGGCGGGTAGGAAGAAGGCGGCGAAGATCAGTGCCGTGGCGGCTGCCAGTTCCGCGCCCATGGCTACGGTGGACCACCGATTGCGGCTGGTCCCCGGCCGGGCGCGCCGGTCAGGCTCTCCGGCTGAAGCGAAGTCCGTTCGCCATGATCTCAACGCCTGCCTCCTTCCCAGAGGAGTAACTCAGATCGCCCCTGCCGGTTCCCCCGGATGGGCCTATTCTTCCGGCAGGGCCCAGGCGATCACCTGGTCGCCGATTTTTGTCTCCATGAAATGGTGCCCGCCGGTCATCAGCACGACATATTGCCGGCCATCGACCTCATAGGTCATCGGCGTGGCCTGGCCGCCGGCCGGCAGCGTGTCGGTCCACACCGTCTCACCGGTTTCGATATCGATGGCGCGGATGAGATTATCCGTGGTTGCGGCGAGAAAGATGAGCCCGCCGGCAGTCACGACAGGCCCGCCATTGTTCGGTGTGCCAATGGTCAGCGGCAGGCCGGAGGGGATGCCGAACGGCCCGTTCAGGCGCGCCGAGCCGATCGCGCGGTCCCAGAGCGTTTCGCCGGTTTCCAGGTCGATGGCACGGATGCCGCCATAGGGCGGTTCCTTGCAGAGCAGGCCCGTGAAGGGCATGCGCCAGCCCGCATTCACATCGATGGCATAGGGTGCGCCGGCTTGCGGGTCGCCAGCGCCCTCGGCCTTGGCGACGGTCTCGCCATCCTCGGTGCGCGGAGCCCAGCCCCTGGCATCGGCCTCGGCGCGCGGGACCAGCCGGTTATAGTTCGGCATGTCGTTATAGTTGGCGACAATCACGCCGCGCGTCGGATCCACCGCGAGGCTGCCCCAGTCGGAGCCGCCATTATAGCCGGGATACTCGATCCAGCGCGTGTCGGAAGTGGGTGGGGTGTAGATGCCGTCATAGGCGGCTTTCTGGAAACCGATGCGACAGATCATCTGGTCGATCAGCGACATGCCCCACATGTCCTTCGGTTTGAGCGCGGGCCGGGCGAGCGTGTGGTATTGCGAGAAGGGCTGCGTCTCGGCGCGCTCTTCAGGCTCGACCCCGCCCTGGGGCACGGGGCGCTCTTCCACGGGTGTCAGCGGCTGGCCGGTGGCGCGGTCGAGGATGTAGATATCGCCCTGCTTGCTTGCCAGCAGCACGGCCGGGACGGTGCCGTCGCCCGACGGGAAGTCGATCAGCGTGGCCTGCGAGCCGAGATCATAGTCCCACACATCCTTGCGAACCGTCTGGAAGTGCCAGGCCGGCTCACCGGTGTTCACATCGAGTGCGACCAGCGAAGTGGAGTATTCGTTCTCGGCCTCGGTGCGGCTGCCACTCCAATAATCGCCGGCCGAATTGCCCATGGGCAGGAAGACCAGGCCGAGCTCATCGTCGCCGGTGGCGGTGGTCCACATGTTGGGGGTGCCGCGTGTGTAGGTCTCACCCTCAGGCGGCAGGCCGGACCAGTCCGGATTGGTCATGTCCCAGGCCCAGAGCAGTTCTCCGGTCTCGGCATCAAAGCCCTTGATCACGCCGGACGGCGCATCGAGCTTCTGCCCGTCGAGTACCTGATGGCCGGTGACGATGACGCCGTCGACCAGGGTCGGCGGAGACGAGATCGACACCATGCCCGGCACGACCTCGCCCATGCCTTCCTTGATATCCACCTCGCCGCCTTCGCCGAAGCCGGAACAGGGCTCGCCGGTCTCGGCATCGACCGAGACCACACGGCCGTCGAGCGTGCCCTCGATGATACGTGTGGAGCAGGCGCCGCTGGTGCCGGCATCATAGTAGACCACGCCCCGGCAGGCGGCGGTGTAGGGCACCCATTCGAGGTCGACGCCGGGATCGTGGCGCCAGATCTCCTCGCCGGTCGCCGCATCGAGCGCGATCATGATATTGGTCGCCGAGCACATATAGAGGCGCTCTCCGACCTGCAGCGGGGTGGTCTCGGCACCATAGGCGTTGAATTTGGAATCGCCCGGCATGTCGCCTGTATGGGCGAGCCAGACCTGCTGTAGCTGCGAGACATTGTCCGGGGTGATCTGGTCAAGCGAGGAAAAGCGCTGAGCCTCTCCGGCCGGCCCGCCATAGGAAAGCCATTCCACACGCTCGGGCTCGGGGCCATCAGGGCCCGGCACCGAACCGTTAAAGACGCTGGGCGGGCTGTTGTAGAGCAGGGCGCCGCCGATCAGGGTGACCAGCACCGCGGCAACCGCGCCCCCGCCAGCCGCGCGCCAACCGATTGTGCGCGGGCGCAGGCTCGGAGCCACGGCAAGGAAGGCCAGCAGCAGCACAAGCGGGCTGACAAAGCGCGGGATCCAGGCCCAGAAATCCCCGCCCGCTTCCCAGGCTGACCAGATCAGCGTGGCGGCAAAGAGGCCGAGATAGATCCAGACCGCCAGGGTTTCCCCGCGCCAGAGATACCAGGTGCAGGCCATCAGGCCCGCCCCAGCCAGAGCATAATACCAGGACCCGCCCAGCAGGATGAGTTGGAAGCCGCCGATCAGCAGGGTGAGCCCGACAAGCCCCGAAACCACTGCGAGGGTCAAAGCGCCAATAGACTTTTCTTCCAGCATCTCCCGTCTCCGCGTTGCCGCTGTCACTCATGACAGAGCGTTCAGACGGCCTCGGCGTTCCGATAGCGGAGCAGCGAATTCTCCTGTGCGAGTTGTCCCTGGACAATGCCTTTGTTGGCAGATTGACGGAGCCTGCGCACGGACGGGCTCTTCCTGTCGGGCTAACAGCGGGCAGGCTGGTGCGATGGGGCTTTCCCTCGACCAGTGGCACTTCTCGCAAACTCGTCAGGCGACGAGGTCTTGGCGCTATCCTCAGAGGGCGGCGATGCCCTTGCACGGAATCAAAACTGTTCTGTTTGCAGTTCTCCGGATCTCTCTTCTGTTCGCACATGTTGAAGCAAGCGCGTTTGAGCGGCACTGGACCTCCAGAGGAAATCGCGCGGAAGCCCGAGACGTTCGCTGGCCTGGGCGGGTGGGCTGTTCTTGTCGGGAAATGTCTCAGCTGCCCAGGCAGCAGCCCTGACCGTCAAATTGTCCATGGTCGTAAGATCGTATTCGCTGCCTAGCCCCAGCACGCGGCGAACGGCTGGCGGAAGGATGTCGATCGCAGCATGTGCAAAAGCACGCTGCATGCGTTTCGGCATCACACGCGCCGCGCGGCCCGACCGGATGATTTCGAGGAAATCGGAGTTGATCGCGTGCGGCTCGAAATCGGCTTCCAAGTCGCCCATCATAGCGTAGAAATCATCGAGGCTCTTCGGCGAATAGGTCACGCCATAGAGCTTGGCGACCTCTTCCCCTTCGCTCCAGAAGCGCTGCTTTTCCTCGTCGGTCAGCTTTTTCGCAAACCGGTCATAGGCCATCAGCCAGCCATAGGAGGCCGTGGCAGCAACCCAGTTGAGCAGCTCCGGATCGAGCGCCTTGTAGGCGCGCCCGTTCGGCGTTGTCCCCTCAACGCGGGCATGCATGTTCGTGACGCCCTGGATCACGCGGCGCGCCGCGCTCTGAGGCCCGTAGATTCCGACATAGGCCGCAAGGCCCGTGCGGCGTCCCCGGCCGACCGGGTCTGTCGGGAAGACCGAATGGTCCCAGACGCCGGAACGGATGCGGTCGTCGGCAAACTCCAGGAGCACGGCGCAAACGCCGGCGACCACGCTCGTCACCGGGTTCTTGAAGACCTTCCAGCGCACCGAGTCCGGCGCGCAATAGGCCGGTTCCCCGGCCGGCGCCGCGAAGTCTATCTTCCAGCCGAGATACGACTCCATTTCCTCCACGAGCGACCTCCACCGCAGCAACACTATCTCACGCAATGATACGATCTTGCCGTGCTCACCGCACCTATCGACCCTGCTAGTCTTACGCAGCGTCATGGCAGTGCCGTGCCGAGGCCGCCGGGCCAGCCCGGATCAACCTAGCAGGTTCAACAGGTTCGCTATGGGCCGCTCTTGCGGCAAAATGCGGACGACATGCCGACAAAGCACAACTCTTCGCGATGGCCGCCCGCCCGGGTAAAACTCTTCTGGCAATTGGGAGGGCCACCAATTGGCGGACAAGAAAATATTGATAAATATCAAGAGGAAACCATGGGCGAGCGACTGACGCCGAGAGATTTCGATCAAATGCAGACACTGGGCGATATTGCCCGGTTCCACGCAAAAGCGCGCCCGCAGGCGATCGGGCTCAGATTCGAGGGGCGCGATACCAGCTTCGCCGAGTTTGACCGCCACACCAACCAGGTCGCCAACGCCCTGATCGCCTCGGGCGTGAAGAAGGGCGACCGTGTCGCCTATATCGGCAAGAACTCGGACCTCTATTTCGAGCTGCTCTTCGGCGCGGCGAAAATGGGCGCCGTCACACTGCCCATCGGATGGCGGCTCGCGCCGGCGGAGATGGCATATATCGTTGCCGATGGCGGGGGACCGCTGGTCTTTGTCGGGCCTGAGCTGCGCGATGCTGCCCTGGCCGCGCTTGGCGAGCTTGAGGCGCCGCCGCGCATGATCGAGATGGAGTATGGCGGACCGGGCGGCTTCATCGCCTGGCGCAACATCCAGCCGAAATCCGATCCGGCCACGCCTATCTCGGTCAATGATGTTGCCGTGCAGCTCTACACTTCCGGCACGACCGGGCGGCCCAAGGGGGCCATGCTGACGCATGAGAACCTGCTCGGCGGGCGGCGTGAGGCGGTCGAAGCGGGCATGGACTGGAACCAGTGGGGGCCAGACGATGTCAGCCTGGTTGCCATGCCGGTCGGTCATATCGGCGGTACGGGCTGGGGCATTGTCGGGCTCTACAATGGCGCGCGTGGCGTGGTGGCGCGCGAGTTCGACCCCTATGCCGTGCTCGATTTCATCGAGAAGGAAGGCATCTCAAAAATGTTCATGGTGCCCGCCGCGTTACAGATCGTGGTCAACCAGCCACGTGCTCGCGAGGTCGACTATTCCCGCCTGAAATACATCCTCTATGGCGCCTCGCCGATCCCGGTCGACCTGTTGCGCGAATGCATGGAGGTGTTCGGCTGCGGTTTCTGCCAGCAATATGGCATGACAGAGACCTGCGGCACGATTGTCTACCTGCCGCCGGAAGACCATGACCCGAACGGCAATCCGCGCATGCGCTCGGCCGGCCTTCCCATGCCGGGCGTGGAATTGAAGATCATCGATGAACAGGGCAACACGCTGCCGCCCAATACGGTCGGGGAGGTCGCCACACGCTCGAAGGCCAATATGGCTGGTTACTGGAAGCTGGACGAGGCAACCCGCAGCACGATGGGCGAGGATGGCTGGCTACGCACGGGCGACGCGGGATATCTCGATGAGGACGGATATCTCTACATCCACGACAGGGTGAAGGACATGATCATCTCGGGCGGGGAGAATATCTATCCGGCTGAGGTGGAGAACGCGGTCTATGGCCATCCCGATGTGGCAGAGGTCGCGATTATCGGCGTGCCGGATGAGAAATGGGGGGAGACGGTCAAGGCGGTGGTCGCCCTGAAGCCCGGTGCGACCGCTGATCCACAAGCCATCCTGGATTTCGCGCGCTCACGCATTGCCGGCTTCAAGGCGCCCAAGAGCGTTGACTTCGTTCCCGCGCTTCCGCGCAATGCCTCCGGCAAGATCCTGAAGCGCCAATTGCGTGAGCCCTACTGGGCCGGCAAGGATCGCGGCGTGAACTAGGCGGGCCACTGTCGGCAGCCTGGTCTCCGGCGCCTTCGCTCCACATCCGCTCGCGGTGCCACGCAAGAAAAAGCCGCAACCGGCGGGAGGGCCGGTTGCGGCGGGCCGCGGGAGGAGTTGCGGCTCAGTAGGTGTAGGTCAGCGAAGCCCCGAAGGTGCGCGGGCGGCCGGCGAACCGCATCACCACGTTCGCGTTCGAGACCACCTGCTGCCAGTAGTATTCATCGGTCAGGTTCTTGCCCCAGATGCCGAATTCCCAGCGGTCGTCCAGGCTATAGAGACCAATCGAGCCGTTGAGCAGGCCATAGGAGTCGATGTCGTAGAGCGGGTCGTCGGGAGAACCTGCCGTCGACTCGCTCTGCCAGCGTCCGGAAAGCGCGCCGCGCACGCCCAGGCTGGAGGAGACCGGGCGGTCATAGATGAGCGACAGGCTGGCGGTGGTCTCCGGGCTGTAGAGGAACGGATCGCCTGCCCGGTTGGTCGGCAGGCCGAAGGAATCCGAGGTCGGGAAATCGGTGTATTCGGTGTGCAGCAGGGTTAGCCCGCCAATCGCGGTAAGCTCCGGGGTCAGCAGCCAGGTGACCTCCGCGTCCAGGCCATAGGCCTCGCCCTCCGGCGCGTTCTGCAGGCGCGAGAGCGCCCGGTAGATCGGGTCGGGGAAGTAGGAGGAAACCTGCTTGTCCTTGTAGTCATAGAAGAAGACCGAGGCATTGGCCTGCATCTGGCCGTCGAGCAGGCCGGCCTTCATGCCAAGCTCGTAGGCGGTCAGTTCTTCCTGTGTCGCCGGGGCGTTCTGTTCGGCCTTGGAGGCTGCGTTTACCGGCGTGGACGCCGCCTTGTAGCCGCGCGAGACCGAGGCGAAGAAGAGCAGATTGTCGCTCGGCGTGTAGTTGCCGACCACGCGCCAGGAGATATTGTCCTCGGTAAGATCGGAGGTCACCGGGCCGAAGGCGTTGTCGACCTCGCTATAGGTGTTGCACTGGTCTTCCAGCAGCGCGGGGGGCGGCACGGCAAGGCCGTAGAACCCGGAGAAGAAGACCCGGTTGAAGACGTTGACATTGGGCTGCATGGAGCCGTCCACATCGCCCGAGCAGCCGACATAGTCCTGACTGTCCTCGGTATAGCGGAGGCCCGTGGTCACTGAGAGTTCCGGCGTGAGTTGCCAGTCGGCATTGGCGAACAGGCTCCAGGTCGTGGTCTCGAAATCGCCCGTGTCGTAATAGGTCTGGAAGGAGTTTTGAAGCTCGGCGATGGAATAGGGCATTCCCGTTTCCGGATCGACATTCACGAAGGACACCAGCCCGGCAATTTCCGGCGGAAAGCCAAGCAAGGTCGGATCGATCACCAGCAGCGCGGAGGCGGTGGACACGAAGTTAGAATTGGCATTGTCGCGCAGCAGCGTGCGGTTGGAATCGACAATCTCGTCCTTGCCGTAATAGCCGCCGACCAGCCAGTCGACGCGGTCTGTGCTGCCTTCGAGCCGCAATTCCTGGCTGAAGGAGGTGATTTCGCCGTCGATATCCTGGATCAGGATCTGGAACGGCACACCTGACCAGTCGAGCACGGCCTCGCGCTGGAGGTCATTATAACCGGTCAGCGAGACCAGCCGCATCTCGTTGTCGAATTCATAGCTCACGCCCAACCGCAGGGCGTTGAAGCTGGAATCTTCTTCCAGCGGGCCGTCAATGCCGGCCCCGGAACCGATATCGGCTGCCCTGGCGGCGTGCGGCGACCAGTCGGCCTGCTCGGCGCTGGTCGGGAAGTTCCCGTTGATGAAGTCGATCAGGCCCGGCTGGTTGAACCCGGATGTCGTGCTCGGCCCGTTTGTGCCCGGCACGGTGAAGGTCGGATCGGTATTGGGTGTCAGGCCGACCGCCTGGCCGCCGATCGTGTCGGACTTGTTAGTCCAGCCATTGTAGGACAGGTCGATTTCCAGCGCGTCGGTCGGCTGGAAGGCCAGCGCGGCACGGATGCCGAACTTGTCGACAGCGCCGCGCTCCTCCCCGCGTGAAATGGACTCCTGCCAGCCGTCATGGCTGAGTTCCTGGCGGAAGGCGAGCCGGCCCTGCACGCGTTCGGAGAAGGGCAGATTGACCATGCCTTCGTAATTGAAGGTCTGATAGTTGCCGATATCCGCCGAGGCGCGGGCCTGGAACTCGTCGACCGGCTTGTTGGTGACGACGTTGATCAGGCCGGCGGTGGTGTTGCGGCCGAACAGGGTGCCCTGCGGCCCTTTCAGCACCTCGATACGTTCAATATCGAAGACCGGGCCGGAATTCATGAACGGGTAGGGGTAGGCAACCTCGTCGACATAGGTCCCCACCGTGGAGGTCGCTGACAGGTTGATGGTGTTGAAGCCGATCCCGCGCAGCGTATAGGTCGGCACGCCCTGATAGCTCTGCGAGACCGAAAAGCTCGGCACGACCGACTGCAGGTCATCGACGCTGGTCACACGCAGCGTTTCGAGCGTCTCGCTGCCGAACGCCTGGATCGACATCGGCACGTCTTCCACCGACTCTTCGCGGCGCTGGGCCGTGACCACGATGGACTGAAGGCGGCGCGACTGGTTGGCTTCGTCCTCTGTCTGCTCCTGCGCCATGGCCGGCAGGCTCACGCTCAGCGCCGAGATCGAGACGCTGAGCAGACTCGCAATTCGCACGGATTTTGACACCGTCATTCCTGGTTCCTCCCGTAATATCCGCTATGTTTTTGTGTGCGGATGAACGGGCCAAGTATGTTGAACGGGTCAGAGGCCAACAAGCTATCAACCCCGATAGGGGGAGGCGTGTCAGAGGCCTAAAACGGCCTTTGCAATGATGTTGCGCTGAACCTCGTTCGAACCGCCATAGATCGAGCCGGCGCGATTGTTGAGATAGCGCGGCATGGCCGTGACCAACTCCGGCGGGCCGAGCACCGGTGCGTTGGATCCCGGCGCACAGGCCGTCAGCTGGCAGAGCGAGGCAAACGGGCCGGCTGCCTCGATTGCGATTTCATCCACGGCCTGCATCAGCTCGGTGCGCTGGATCTTCAGCTGCGAGGCGGCCGGACCGGGCGGCTGTCCGCTGGCGAGGCTCGCCATTACCCGCTTTTCGGTCGCCGAGACCGCCTCCAGCCGGATCGCGACATCTGCCGCGCGCATCCTCAGGCTCGCCGGGCTGGCGGGATCAGCCTCAATGTTCGCCCGCACGTGCTCCAGATGAGCAACAAGACCGGCCGAAGACCCGCCGCCGCGCTCGAATTCCAGAAGGTATTTCGCCACCGTCCAGCCATCGTTTTCCTCGCCCAGGCGGCCTGATACTGGTACGCGGACATCCACGAAGAAGACTTGGTTCAACTCGTGGTCTCCGGAAATCGAGATGATCGGATCGACCGTGATGCCGGGCGTGCTCATATCCAGCAGGAGGAAGGTGATGCCCTGCTGCGGCTTGCCGTCCGAACGTGTGCGGACAAGGCAAAACATGCGGTTGGCATGATGGGCATGGGTCGTCCAGATCTTGGAGCCGTTAAGGACATAGTGGTCACCATCGCGCTCTGCCTTGAGAGAGAGCGAGGCGAGGTCCGAGCCCGATCCCGGCTCGGAATAGCCCTGGCACCAGTAGTCTTCTCCAGCGAGCAGACGTGGCAGGTAGTGGGCTTTCTGCTCCGGTGTGCCATAGCCGATGATGCACGGGCCGACCATGCCGAGCCCCATCGGGGCAAGCGGTGGCGCACCGGCGCGCGCGCACTCGCTGGCGAAGATGTATCGCTGGCTCTCGCTCCAGCCCGTTCCGCCATATTCGGCCGGCCAGTGTGGGGCGACCCAGCCGCGCGCATACAACTTCCTTTGCCAGGCGAGTGTGAACTCCGGCTCGACAAACACGCTGGTCGCCTTGCGGCCCGCCTCGCACAGTTCAGGTGTCAGATTGGCGTCGAGGAAGGCTCGCACCTCTTCGCGGAAGGCGATATCCTGCTCACTATAGTCCAGATTCATAAGGTTCGCCTGCTGATTGCCAAGCTGGGAAGACTAAGTGCCAGCGCGCCGTCAGCAAGCTGTTGAAACCGATAGGGAGACAAATTTCGCCAATGGCGCCCCCGGAACAGGATACTCTCTGGTCAGAATTTCAAGTACTCGCCGATGCTGTCGTTGCCGCCGGGGAGGACATCAATCTTCCGTATATTGCTGCTGCTTCTGACATTGGTGACCCACATCCCCTGCGGGACAAGGACGGCAGGATTCTTGCCGAAACAAAGTTCAGGTGGATCGACCCGAAACTGGAATACTGGAAGGATCCGGCCTTCGCCTTGCGCTCGGGGTTTATCCTTGCCGTGCGTCACTGCAGCGAGCCCTTCTTCTTTTCAGATGGAGCCTTCAGGAGCTGGCGTCGCAACTATGCACTCGATGCCATCAATCACGAAGCTGAATTCGACACGTATGGTGTTGCCTCGGCCATTATCTGCCCGTGCTATTCTCCACGCGGTGTTGTGGGGGCCGTGGTGTGGGCATCCGATGACCCGAATACGAAGGTCGGGGAGGTCTTTGAGCGCCAGGCCGCAGAACTCCACACTCTGGCCCTGAAATTCCTCTCGACCTATCGCGACGCACGCGCCGGAGCTCAGGCCGCCAATCTGGTGGATCTCACCCGGCGGGAAATTGTCTGCCTGAAATGGGCTGCGGCGGGCAAAACCGATGCGGAAATTGCGACCATTATTGGCGTTTCGCAGCCGACCGTGCGGTTTCACCTGACCAATGCCTTCCGCAAGCTCGGTGTTTCCGGCCGGTCCCAGGCTGTGCGGCTGGCAACCAATCTCGGCTATATCGGTGAGGCGAGCCCCTGATCGAAGCGCGGATGATCCCTGGCGACGCCTTCAAACAGCGGAAAAGCGGCTTGCTCAGGGAGGCTTAAGAGCCAGCAGCCGGGGAGAAGCCCGAGCCCAATGAGAAGCGTCCTTCGGTCGATGGCACTCATGGATATTCTCCGATGTGCTCCCGGCAAGGTCCGGAAGACCGTCCCGGTTCGACAGAATAAGCCCAGTGAGTGTTTCACTGCACGAACAATTCGTGGGCTGTTGAAAATCTTCCTGATTATAACCCGTAATACGCGGGGTTCGATGTTCAGTTATTCGATGGCTTCAATAGCTCGGATATGGCGGGTTATTCCGCTGCGAGATAGTCATTGTCCCGGTTCCGGGATGACGCAGGTACTCAGCAATCAGCCCTTGTCGCCGTCTGAAGTGCAACAAGGGCTGTGCGTTGCTCTTCCTTCGGAACCTAGAAGCGCGCGTTCAGGCTGACCCAGAAGCTGCGGGCCTTGTCCTTGTTGTTGTAGTCGTCCTGGAAGTTCGGCTCATAGGTGCCATCGCCAAGGTCGACAAAGGTGGTCTGATAGCTGGTGAAATCCTCGTCCAGCAGATTGTTGACCCGTGCGCTGATCGTGACCCAGTCATTGGCCTCGTACTGAACGCCGAGATTGAAGACATTGTAATCCTCATAATAGAGGTGTTCGCCGGTCGTGGCGTCGAGGCCGCGATAGCGCTCCGAACGGGTTTCGAAGCCCAGCTGGGAGCTCAGTTTCTGCGTGACGGTCCAGTCCAGGGACACATTCGCCATATGCTTGGCGGTGTTTGTCAGCGGCTGGCCTTCGGACGGACCGCTTTCCTGCTCGCTGTCGGTATAGGTGTAATTCGCCCGGATCGAGAGATTGTCCAGGATCTCGTAGCGGCCGGCGACTTCCGCTCCCTGGATGCGGGCCTCATCGATATTGATCGGCTGGCGCAGGCTGCCGATGCCCAGGACCTCGGCATAGGAGCCAAGATTGGCGCACGGACGCACGCCGCCGGTCTCATCGCAGGTCGCCGTGACGGTAGTAGAGGAAATCTTGTCCTCGAACTGGTTCTGGAAGAAGGTCAGATTGAAGTTGTGACCGGCCGTCTGGGCGTTCCAGTAGACGGCGATCTCGCTGTTCACGCTGGTTTCCGGCTCCAGTTCCGGATTGCCAGTCCATGGCAGCGTTCCCTGGCCGCCAAAGCCGGTAATCCCGTCATATAGATCGGTTGTCTTCGGCGTCTTGTAGCCCGTGCTGACGCCGCCCTTCACCGTCCAGGCCGGGGTGATGGTGTAGACGGCATACAGGCGCGGGCTGGCCTGACCGCCGAACACGTCGTGATCATCATAACGGATGCCGCCGGTGATCGTCAGCGCCTCGATCGGAGACCAGTTATCCTCCGCGAAGACCGACCACATCTTCTGTTCCTGCACCGCCTGCAAGCCTTCGGCGGTATCTTCCAGGCCGAAGACGCCATCCTCGAGCTCGCCGTCGATGACCTGTCCGCCGATGATGAAACGATGGTCGCCGGCGACACCGGACACCGGAATGTCGAGCCGGGCGTCGAGCGTATACTGACGGCTCTCCAGAGGCCGGTCAGGACGGGGCAAGAAAGTCTCCTCGGCAATGGCGCGGCGCTCTTCCTCGCTGAGGCCGGCATACTCGCCGGTGCCATTGTACATCTCGCTCAGGAGGACGCGCTCTGCCACGGAGAAGGGCAGGGTGCGCCCGTCATTGCTCGTTTCGACATGGGCGAGGGAAATGAAACTGTTGGCGAAGCCCCAGTCGCCCTCATGCGTCAGGGCCCAGTTCTGGCGCTCGAACTTCTGCTCCTGCGCATAGCCGACGCGAGGAGAGACGATACCGCCGCTCGTCCGCCAGATCGTGTCGATACTGTCGAGCGTGCCGAGCGGGAAGCTGATGCTGCCGGTTTCCGGGTCATAGGTCGGCGTGTTGTCATAGTTCTGGGTTGAGAAGTCGTAGTCAAATACGAGGCTCTGCGTGTTCGTCGGCGTCCAGCTCAGCGAGAAGCCGGCAGCCTTGTTGGTGTTGTCGACCGTGCGGCCGCCGCCGCCAAAGCCGAGACTGCGCACATGCACCACACCGGACGGGTCGGTGACAGGGGCGAAGTCCGGGTTGGAGGCAAGGCGCTCATAGACCGACCCACGCAGATTGAGGCCAAGCTTGCCGGGGATGAGCGGCCCGGAAACAGCCGCGTCGAAGGTGATGTCGTCGCCAAAATTGTCATTCTCCTGGAAGGTGCGCCCGACCGTGACCGAACCGGACCAGTCATCCTGAACCTTTCTGGTGATGATGTTGATCACCCCGCCCAGGGCATCGGCGCCATAGAGCGTGGAGGCCGGACCGCGAATGACCTCGATCCGCTGGATCGTGTCGAGCGGCGGGATGTGGTTGAACTGGTTGCCCCCGAAATTGTTCGGATAGATGTCGCCGTGATTGTTCTGGCGTTTTCCGTCTATGAGAACGAGCGTGTAGTCCGACCCCATGCCGCGAATACTGATCGTGCGCTGGCCGGTCTTGTCGGAGGTCTCGCCGACATCCACGCCTTCTAGGTCACGCACAGCGTCGATCAGTGTGATGTAGGGACGCTCCTGCAGCTCCTCGATGCCGACAACGCTGATACTGGCCGGAGCATCGGTGATTTTCTGCTCGAAGCCCGCTGCGGTGACGACAATGTCGTCAAGGCGCATCTGTTCGTTAGTCTCCGCCGTGTCGGCTTCTTCGGTTTCGTTCGCTGCTTGCGCGAAAGCCGGAATCCCTGCGCAAGCCATGGTGGCTACAGCCGTTCCTGCAGCCAGTCGCTGCACAATTGCGTATTTCATAAGGAGCCCCTCTACGATGTATTGCGAATAAGTCGCATTCGCGTAGTTGGGTGGGGGCCGGGCGTCAAGCGCAAATGAAAATTATTTGCAATACTTGCCGGCGTTACTTGCGGCTTTCCCCTGGCTGTTCCTTGCTGGATACGCCCGTGGGCCGTCTCAACCCATCATTGTTCGTACTCGCGTCGAATGATGCGGGGCATGTCACGGATATTGCAGCACTGCCGCAAGATTATGTGCATCACCCCGGGAGTTCCTCGTATCCAACCTTCAGCTATGTGTCGTTGAGCAACGCGGGCTCTCTAATATCATTGAACTCGTCAGACCGACGGGGTCAGTCTAACGCGAACTCATTTCCAGCAATATTTATTGGTAAATCGGCCTGGCCGCGAGGCTCTGCTGCCACTGGCTGGGGGCAGTCCGATAGCAGTGGGTCTTGGCTTGGCACGTCCGGAGTGCAGGTGCAGCTGACGGCTGCCTAGATGGACTTCGCGCGTTTCAGGTGGAAGCCGGCATCCCGCGCGACTTTGCGCAGATTGGCCATCCAGGCAGGATAGCGGATCATCATCCAGATGACCGCCAGGGCCAGCGGAATTCCGATCATGATGAAGCTCAGGAAGAGACACGGAATGAGCAGGACGAGAAACTGCAAGTAGGCACCCACATAGCTCCCCACGCCGCCCAGCACATAGTCATTGACCGCTTCGCGATGACCCACCTTCGCGGCCAGCAGCGACCTCGACGGTGGAAATAGGGATTTCGAGACAAGGAACTTTCCCGATGCTCCAGGCTCAAGGATGCGGTCGACATCGACGGGGACTTCCACATTCTTCACGAGTATCTCGTCACCGTTACGTTCGCTGAACTGAATGTACGCGTATTTCTTCATTTCAACGGACTTGTTCTTGCGGCCTGTCGCGACATAGTCGCCCAGAACTTCAATCGTGCCGTCCACAACATAGTTTTTCATCTGGTTCTCCAGTTCGGCCGAATACGGAATGGGGTGAGTGTGCCTTTACGCGGTGCCAGCCAGCACGCGCCGCTTTCTCTCCCGGTCATCCTTCGCCGCGCGCCTTGAGATGGGTCACAGTGAAATTGACGAGATAGCTCTCATGCTCCCCATCAAGCCGGTCATGGCCCGCCATCAGGATCCTGGTGAGGTCTTTCGGTCGTTCAGCATGATCGAGCGCCTTGACCAGGGGATCGTGAGTGACCCAGCTAGCCTGCTCAAACAGCTCAAATCCCAGTTCGGAATAGCCAAGCTCGAAAGCGGTCTGTGGTGCCTCTTCGGCGGCATAGTCGATCATCCGGTTGCCCCAGTCGTCATGCCGCTCCACGCCGTCAAGCGCCTGTCCGATCTCGAAGGCCTCGCGAAGCGCGGATCTGGCGTCGCTGTCCTTGCCCGCTGCAGCAAAGGCCCGTACCTCGCCCAGTTTCACCCTAAGCGGGTTGCGCCGGGGGCCCTGCTCGAGCTGGTACTGGTCGACGAGCTGTCGAAAGCGCTCGATCTCGCCTGCATCGGCTTCAGCCTCGGCGAGCTCCCAGGCGAGGCCTTGGGCATAGGGGTCTGAGGCGGGTACTGAAGCCAGCACCTGTATCGCGCGTTCCCGATAGCCGTTTGCCAGGAGGGAGCGAACAATGATCTGCAGATTTGGGCCCAGCGCGCCGCCGATCCGGTTCGCATAGCCGAGCGCCTGCGTTGCGTCGCCGGCCGCTGCCACGCGAGCGATAATCGCCGGTCCAAAGCGGTGCCGACCATTGGCGTCGGTCAGTAGCGAGAAAGCGCGGTCATAATCGGCCCGGCGCAGCGCGATCAGGTACTCCATGCGCGGATCGGCCATGTTCGCACTGCGCGCCTTTGCCAAGGCAGCATCGGCGCGCTCGGTCTCGCCGAGCCGCTCATAGGCGAAAGCCAGGGCAGAATAGGGCGCATGGGCAGTCGACCCGATATATCTCTGCCAGCCATTGACAGAGAGCATGGCGTCCAGCGCGGCCTCCATGGTTTCGGTACGCGCCAGAAGCGTTGCTTTTTCCGCATCGGGAGGGAGGGTCGTCAGCAGGTCGGCATCGCCCTCATGTCCCATGAACAGTTTGGTATAGTCCGCCGTGTCGACAGACGGATCGATCTCACCAGCTTCATTGAAGCCTGCGAGCTTTTCGGCTGCGAGCGTGAGGGCCCTGTGCTTGGCGATGATCGCGTTGTTGGCATTCCCGGCCAGGGGGAGCGCATCATCCAGTGCGCCGAATACCATCAGATTGGTCAGTATATCGATACGGTCGGAGACTGAGATGTCGAAGCCGAGGTCTTCGGTCACGAAGGTTGCGTGGTCGATTGCCTTGCTGGTTTGGCCAGTGGCTGCGTAGTATTTTGCAAGCTGTAGTGCCGCATTCGCCTTGGACTGCGCGTCGGGTAGCTCGTCCAGGCTGGCGTCCAGGGAGTTGGCGATAGTCGGCCAGGCCGCTGAAAGGTCCGGGGTGTTCAGAATGCTGAACTGGAATCGGGCGCGTTCGGAGATGCCCGCCGTCTCGGCTGCCGTGGCCTCCTGTATGGCTGGGGAAACAACCTCATCCTTGTCGCAGGCATGGGCGGCGAAGGCGACCTGAACCCATTCGTCACGATACCGCCCGGCGTTGATTTTCAGAGGTTCCAGCGCGGTGCGCGCGGCATCGATTCCTCCGGGACTGCAGATTGCGCTGCGAGCCTGCAGTGCCGGGTCATTATTCTCGGAACGTCCCCTGTCATAGGTCTCGCTTGTGAACAGCGAAAGGCAATCTACGCTTGGTGCCTCATAGCAGGCAGCCCGCGGTGCCAGTCGGTCTCGCGCCTGCTTCACACCGGACGGCGATATGCCGCCGGTATTGCGTCCCTCTGCGAGCCGTGCACCCAATGAGGTGTCCCCATACCTTTCGGAGATCGTCTCGATCTCCGACAAGATGTCCTCATAGGCGTCCAGCCGATCAGACGGATCATAGGACGCGCGGGCTTTCTCCAGGTCCGCCGCCACGCGGTCAATGGCGTTTGCGGCGTTTTGCTCGGGGTCTCCGCCACCGCAAGCGGCCAGAGGGAGTAGTGCCAGTGCGGCAGCGCCATATTTCAGGTTGAGTGTCGGCATACTGTTCGCCTCCTTCTGATCAGCTGCACGCGTCCAGCGCACGCTCGGTCGCGTTCTGGAGGCGGTTCATGCGGCGCAGATCGGCATCGCTGCCCGAGCCAATGGCGTCGAGAGCTGTGTCAATGCTGGGATTATCCATGAGATTGGCGACCATCTGCACTTCGTCGGAGGACAGATCCTCGGCCAGTGCCTTCCCGATGCAGTTGCAGGTGGGCTTGTCCTCAAATGCGCTGGCGACACAGGCATCGGCGATGGTTTTCGCTTCCTCGTTCAAGCCGCCGCACGCTGCCAGGCCGAGTGCGGAGATCATGATCGAGAACCGTCGTGCAAATCTGGGCTGTCTCATCCGGCTGTTCCTTTGTCTGTTCAGGCTTGGAGAGAAGCTAGGCGCGACAGGGCCGCGGGGTCTTCACGGAGCCATAACGAAACGGTAACGTCGGAAATCCCTAAATCCGTCAGGGTGTTGGGGCGCAGGAATTGCTCGGGGGAGACTCAAGTGTCAGCACAAGGTTCGCAGGGCAAGGCGGTCTATCGATACGTCTTTGGTGACGTCATCTTTGATGAAGGTGCGATGTCCCTGACGATCCGGTCCGAGCCGGTCGATCTGGAACGCCGTCCGCTGGAACTCCTGTCAGTACTTCTGGCCCACTCGGGCGAGGCGATGACCAAGGAGGAACTCCTGGACACGGTTTGGGTCGGCCAGACCACCGTAGAGAACGTGTTGGCGAATGCGGTGGCCAAGCTCCGCAAGGCGCTTGGTCCGGATGGCGAGCGGATCGAGACCCTGCCGCGCATCGGCTATCGCTTTGTCGGCCCGGTGGAGCGTATCGCGTCGGGGCGGAAACTGGCGAGTGAGCTGTCGCTTGCGCCAGGCGACGGCGTCCCCATGCGCCCTCGCTTCGTGCTGAGGGAATTACTGTCGAGCCGACCCGACCGCGAGGTCTGGCGTGCCGAGAATCCCAAGACGGGTGAGCGCCGCATTTTCAAGTTTGCCTCAACCAGCCTGAGCCTTGTCGGCCTGAAGCGGGAGGTCACGCTGTTCCGTTTCCTGTCGAACGAATATGCCGAACGCGTATCCATCGTTCGCGTTTTGGACTGGAACTTCGAGTCCCCTCCCTTCTTCGTCGAGAGTGAGGATAGCGGCGATAATCTCAGGGATTGGTATTCGAAAGTCTCCGAAGACGCGCCACCTGAACCGGATGTGCGGCTGGAGCTTGCCATAACGCTCGCGCGCGCTGTCGGGGCGCTCCACAATGCGGGCGTCTTGCACAAGGATCTGAAGCCGACCAACGTCCTTGTGTCGCTAGATCAGGGGGCGTGGCGCGAACGCCTTCGGCTGGTTGACTTCGGAAGCGGCGACCTGGTGCTGTCAGATCGCCTGGAGGAAGTCGGGATCACGCCGCTGGGCTGGACGGTCAGCGGCAGTGAGGCGTCTCTCAACAGCACGCCGATTTATACCGCGCCCGAGGTCTATGCGACGCGCGCCTATTCCGTGAGGAGCGATGTTTATGCACTTGGCGTGATGATCTACCAGATCCTCGTGGGCGACCTGAGCCGGCCAATGGCGCCGGGCTGGGAGAGCGAGATCGATGATCCCCTGCTGGTGGAGGACATCGCCCTGGCCACGCATGGCACTCCGGAAAAGCGCCTGAGTTCGGCCGATGAGCTTGCCCAACGTTTTGAAGACCTAGAGGTCCGGCGCATGGAACGGGAGGCGCGCTCGGAGATGGAGGCACGCGAGGCCGAGCTTGCCCTCAAAGTCGAGCAGGCGCGCACCCGCCGGCCCTGGATCATCGCGGCAGGCGCAGCCCTTGTTGCCGGCCTTGCCGCCAGCGCCTGGTTCAATACCCAGGCCAATACCGCGCGTCTGGAAGCCGAACGCCGTGCGACCCAGGCTGAGGTTGCACGCGACTTCCTGGTTGAATCGCTGCTCTACACAGCCCCTGCCATGCGGGGAACCGGCGATCACACGGTCTGGAAGGAGGCGCTGGAAAAAGCTGAAAACCATTTGTTGGATGTGGAGGGAGATGACCCGGAGACATTTGCAGCGCTCTCCCACATCGTCGGGAAAATCTATGGCAGCGCAGCGCTCAACAGGGAATCTCTGGAACGATACCGTGCGGCGGCAGACACCTATGAAAGACTGGAAGGCCGGGTCAGTCCACGAACAGTGCAATCCAGATATGGCGAGGTATACGGACATATCGTCGTGGGAGAACTGACCGAGGCGCGCGAGCTTCTCGACAAGGTCAAGGAGGACTATGCTCAGCTCGGAAATCCGGACTTCGAACTCTATTTCGAGGCCAGATACACAGAAGCAACCCTGCTATCGGCCATGGTGGACTATGAGGCTGCCGAACCCCTGTTCAGGGAATTGGTGGAGGCGTACGAGACGTCCGATGATCCGAAGCGGGCGGCGCTAGGCTACCGTAGCGATTTCGATTACTGGAGCCGCGCTGTTTTGAACCTCGCCCAGATGCAGGGCTTCCTGGGCCGGCATGATGAAGCCGCCGCGACCCTTCAGCCATTGCTGGATATGGTGGAAGCCGACAGTGAGGATGTTCCCGACTACACTAGGATGTTTACCTATCTGATCGCGGTGATCACGCGCATGCTTGCGGGCGATCATGAGGCTACGGTTGCCTATGCCGCTCATGGGCGGGCTCTGGCGACTGAAATGTATGATGCCAGCAATGATTTCGCCATCCAGTTCGATTATTATGCCTCGCTCTCATACATGGAACTGGCTGAGTACCAGCATGTGCTCGACATATCCGGACAGGCCATGGAGACAGGATGCGCCGATGGCCCGGCCACCGGCCCCACATGTTTGAATATGTACGATACCGGGGCCATGGCTCTGTATCTCCTGGGTGAGCGGCAAGGTGCGGCAAGCCGCTTTGCCGAGCTTGAGGAACTGTACTCGCAAAGCTTCGGCGCGGAGACGCCCCAGGTCATGCGAGCCCGATTCTACATGGCGATTGCCGCGATTGATCGGGCCGACTTCGCAGGCGCTCGCACGCTTCTGGATAGCATCGATTTTGAGGCGATCTTGCAGGTTTATCCAACCACCGACTGGGTCATGTTCGGGCGAGCGGCCGAAGCGAGATATCGCTACGCCGTGACAGGCTCCGAAGACGCCAGGGCTGCCGTCCTGGCAATCGTTGCGGAAATGCGCGCCAAAGGCAGTTTGGAAGCCATCATCGCACCGTTCGTCGCCGAACTGGATCTCTGAACCCCAGTTTCTGCTTCATTGCGGCGGTCTTTGGATTGAGCCAGATTCGGCGGCTTGATATGCCGTGTGAACACCTGTCCAGATCTTTTCTCCGCACTGGGGTGTCAGATGGCAGTTGAACCTGTGATGACTATTGCGGTGCCAGCGAAATATCGACACCGATATTCTCACCTACAACGTCCAGCGTGTGTGAGAAATCGGCGGGGTGATAGGCGTCCTCGAAGGACTGAACCTCCTCCCAGCGCTTCGCCAGGTCCTCTGCGCTGAAGCCCTTGGCAGGGTCGAACTGTGCGCCGCGGGATTGTTCCCAGCGCAGGCGCGTGACCCAGCCTCCACCGACTTCGAAGAACTGGCCAGATTCTGTGCAGCCTTCACTGCAGAGCAAGACGGCAAGGGGCGTGACGAGTTCCGGCTTCAGTCCAGCCAGCATTTTTGGATGCATGACGGTTTCGGTGAGCCGTGAGGCGGCAATTGGGGCGATGGTGTTTACATGGATGCCCTTTGCGCGCCCTTCGATGGCAAGGGTCTGGGCGAGGCCATGCAGGCCGAGTTTTGCGGTGGAATAGTTGGCCTGCCCGAAATTCCCGTACACACCGGCGCCCGAAGAGGTCATCAGGATGCGGCCATAGCCCTGCTGGCGCATATGCTCCCAGGCCGCGCGCGTAACCGCGAAGCTACCCTTCAGGTGAACCCTGTAGACGAGATCCCAATTGGCTTCGTCAAGCTTGTGAAACGCAGAGTCCCTGAGAATTCCGGCATTGTTGACCACGACGTCCACGCGTCCGAACGTATCCAATGCGGTTTCGACGATCTTTCCGCCGTCTTCGACAGAGTTCGTGTTGGCCACCGCCTCTCCGCCAGCAGCCGCGATCTCGTCGACGACTTTCTGAGCGACAGAGGTATTCTGGCCCTCGCCGTGGCCGGAGCCGCCAAGGTCATTCACGACGACTTTGGCACCGCGGCGGGCGAATTCCATCGCATGGCTCCTGCCGAGACCATTGCCAGCGCCTGTGACGATGACAACACGGTCGTCAAATCGCACATTTTCCATCGTCATTCTCCCTTTCGGGGAACGGCTACGACGGCTTGGCCGGCGAGCTTGATTTCCCCCTTCTGATCCTTGGCGGCAAGTTCCAGGCGGAGGTGGGACTCGCCACCGTCTTCAAATGTCTCGACCACCTTGCCTGAACAGGTGATCTCGTCGCCGAGATGAGTGATGGCGCCGAACCGCACACCAAAGCTGCGAATGGCAGATTGCGGGACCCAGTTGGTCAGCATCTGTCCGAGATACGCCATGGACAGCATGCCATGCGCAAACACATCGTCCATACCGGCCTTTCTGGCGAAGTCGATATCGACATGGATTGGATTGTGATCGTTCGAAGCGCCGCAAAACAGGGCCAGGGTTGTGCGATTGACCGGCGGCTTGGCAAGATCGGGCAGGGCGTCACCCACTTTCATGGTTTCGATGCTGGCCATGGCGTCATCCGTTCCGGTGCACGAGCACGTTCTTCATCTTCACGACGGTCTCGCCCCTCTGATTGGTTGCGGTGCCCTCAAAGACGTAAAATTCAAGCGCACCCCCCTTCTTTTCGAACATGTCGACCAGGGTTTCGAAGACGGTGATCGTGTCGCCGGCGTAGAAGGGGGCGATGTATTCAAAATCCTCGGCAGCATGGAGCATGCGACCGAGATCCAGACCGAGCCCTTGCGTGTAGAAGGCAAACGGATCCGAACGAGCGAGATTCAGGGTGAAGCAGAATGTTGGCGGCGCGGGCAGGGCGGGGTGTCCGGCGGATCGCGCGGCGGCTTCATCGAAATAGATCGGATTGGTTTCGCCAGTCGCCTTGGCGAAGAATTTCAGCTGTCCGGCTTCGACCGGGACCTTGATTGCTTCGGACTTGCTGCCGAGAAGGGCGGTATTCATCGCTATGTCGCCTGATACAGTGTCACGACACAGGCGCCGCCGAGGCCGAGATTGTGCTGCAGCGCCAGGCGCGCGCCTTCGACCTGGCGTGCCTCTGCGGTGCCCCTCAGCTGGTGGGTCAGCTCATAGCACTGCGCCAGGCCGGTCGCACCGAGCGGGTGGCCCTTGGACAGGAGACCGCCCGACGGGTTGGTCACATATCTTCCGCCATAGGTGTTGTCGCCATCGGCGATGAACTTCTGCGCGCTGCCCTCCGGACAGAGGCCGAGACCCTCATAGGTGATCAGCTCATTGTGGGCGAAGCAGTCATGCAGCTCGATGACATCGAGATCTTCCGGTCCGATACCCGCCTGCTCATAGACATCATGAGAGGCCGAAGCGGTCATGTCATACCCGACCAGCTGCATCATGTCGTGGGCCTCGAACGTACTTGGAAAGTCCGTTTTCATCGACTGGGCGGCGATCACGACATCCCGGCGCAGGCCGTTGCGTCTCGCAAAGTCCTCGGAGACGAGGATGGCTGCAGCCGCACCACAGGTAGGCGGGCAGGCCATCAGGCGGGTCATCACACCTGGCCACATGACAGGTGACTGCAAGACGTCGCCATAGGTCAGCTCGTTGCGGAAAAGTGCGAGTGGATTGTTCATCGCATGCCGGCTCGCCTTGGCGCGGATTTTCGCGAAATCCTCCAGTGTCGTGCCGTACTTTTCCATATGGCTCTTGCCGGCGCCGCCAAAATACCGCAACGCGAGCGGGATGTCGCCCTGACCGACCAGGTCGTCACACGCAGTGTCGAATGCGTCGAAGGGGCTTGGCCGGTCATCAAAGACCGATCCCAGCGCACCCGGCTTCATCTGCTCAAATCCGAGTGCAACCACACAGTCAGCCATTCCGGCTTCCACCGCTTGGCGGGCCATGAAGAGTGCCGAAGACCCTGTCGAACAATTATTGTTGACGTTGAGCACCGGGATGCCGGTCATGCCCACATGATACAGTGCCATCTGGCCACAGGTAGAGTCGCCATAGACGTAACCGGCGTAGGCTTGTTGAACGGCCCCATAGTCAAGGCTGGCATCCTCAAGCGCAAGACGAAACGCCTCGGCGGCCATCCTGTCAAAGCTGTCCGACGCGCCGGGCTTTTTGAACGGGATCATGCCGACGCCAGTGACGAAGGCCTTGCCGCGATTATCCGATTTCATACTCATACCCGCTTGCTTTGGCTGGCTGACACAAGGCGAGCGTCATGGGTTTGTCCAATGCGCTCTGCTCCCTTGGCATTCCATCAGAGAATATGTGCGGCATGCGCCGGGCAGATCAGCCTGCCACAGATCTCGTCAGCGAAATTCCCAGGCCGCATGCCCCTGGCGGCGTTTGAATTGGACAGAGGCTGGATGCAGCCCGCAACTTGTCTCCAATCAAGAGATTTGGCGGCCAGTTTTTGCGCGGGACACGGGGCCTGAAGAAAAACCACTACGCCAACAGGGTGTGGCTGCGGCAGTGCTGGCTGTGACGCGGCTGGAGGAGGCCGAGCACATGTCCGCAAACCAGGGATCGTCGAGGCAGGGGGCCGCATCGCGTGTCCGCCGTCTCATGAATCTGAACCAGATTGTATATTGGGGAGCGGAGACGGCACCTGATGCCGCGGCAACGCGGTTTCGCGAAAGGACGGTTTCCTGGGCCGGAATGAAGGACAGAATTTCCCGGCTTGCAGGCGCTTTGAAACAGCTCGGAGTTGGGGAAGGTGACAGGGTAGCCATGCTGTCGCTCAACAGTGACCGCTATACGGAGTATTACTTCGCTGTCTGGTGGGCGGGTGGCGTTGTCGTCCCCATGAACACGCGCTGGTCGCTAAGCGAGATTGCGTACAGCCTGGAAGACTCCGGGGCGCGTATCCTCCTTGTCGATAGTGCGTTTTCCGGCATGCTCCCCGAACTCACAGAGCATGTCCCTGAGCTTGATTGCGTAATTTATACCGGCGAAGACCCGGCTCCGGACGGAGCTCTCAGCTATGAGTTTCTGGTCTCGAATACCTTGCCGGTGAGTGACACCATGCGGCGTGAAGACAGCCTGGCAGGGCTGTTCTACACTGGGGGAACGACCGGCTTTCCCAAGGGTGTGATGCTTTCTCATGAGGGCCTGTGGCACAATGGGCTGATCGTTGCCGCAGCATGCGACATCAACTCTTCCTCGGTGGTGCTCCATGTCGCCCCCATGTTCCACCTGGCAGATGGGTGTATCGGGCTTGCCGCCAGTATCGCCTCAGCACAGCATGTTTACGTGCCATCCTTCGATCCGGAAGCTGTTCTCAATGCCGTCGAGGAGTATCAGGTCACCCACCTTCTTCTTGTCCCCACCATGATCGGCATGCTGTTGCAGCATCCTTCATTCTCGGCGGAACGGGTACGATCGGTACAATTCATTCTCTACGGGGCCTCGCCCATGCCCGAAGGTGTACTGAGGCTTGCCCTGCAACATATGTCACATGTCCGTTTCGTTCAGGCCTACGGTCAGACCGAGATGTCGCCAGTCATCAGTTTCCTTTCGTCTGAAGACCACGTTCTCGACGGGAAGCACGCCCACCGTCTCGCTTCGGCGGGCAAGTTGGCGACGGGCTGCGAGGCCAGGATCGTCAGGGAAGACGGGTCCGAAGCGGATACAGGGCAGGTCGGGGAAATTGTAGCGAGAAGCCCCGGCTCGATGCTCGGCTACTGGAACATGCCGGAACTGACCGGTGCGGTGTTGGAGGACGGATGGGTGAGAACCGGGGATGGCGGCTATTTCGACGAGGACGGCTATCTCTATATCGTCGACAGGATGAAGGACATGATCATTACGGGCGGAGAGAACGTGTTCTCCGCAGAGGTCGAGAGTGTCATTTCCACTTATCCTGGTGTCGCCGCCGTCGCTGTGATCGGAATTCCCTCCAAGCGATGGGGCGAGGCGGTGCACGCAATTGTTGTCATCCAGCCCGGCGTGGAACTGGATGACGCCGAGATCGTAGAGCATTGCCGGGCGCGGATTGCGAACTACAAGCTGCCCCGCAGTGTTGAATTCCGCACTGACCCGCTGCCGGTCTCCGGTGCCGGTAAGGTTCTAAAGCGGGAGCTGCGTGATCCCTTCTGGGAAGCCAGTGGTAAGGCCGTCAACTGATTGCGGCCGGCAGCTGTCCCGCGGAAGTAGGGGGGCAATCTTCAGCGCAGGCGGGAACAGGCGGATGGAATTCGCGCAGGTGTCCCAATCTATGCCGGCGGTGCAAAACCGATTAATCCGGCAATGCGGCCAGAATGGCTGCAGTCCGTGTCTCGATCATGGCTGCCACACTTGGGTCGGTGTGAATGTACAGTTCGTTGTCACGCACGGCCTTCAGCACCATTTCCCCGACGGCATCGATACTCAACCCCTGTTGCAGATACCGGACAGCTTCTGCCAGGCGTTCGGCCCCCAGCTTTTTCTGTTCTTCTGTCGGGGGCGGACCGTTCTTGGGAGACGCTGCAAGCGTCCGCTGAACGATGTCCGTCGCCACGGGGCCAGGGCAGAGTACGGTGACGCCGATATTGAAGGCAGCAAGCTCCGGATTGAGCGCTTCGGACATTCCGACCACACCGAACTTCGAGGTCGTGTACAGCACGCCCGCATTTGTCGGCACGAGGCCAGCGCCGGATGCTGTGTTCACAATGTGTCCGCCCAGGCCGCGCTCGACCATTTTGGGCAGGAAGGTTTGAGTGCCATTGATGACGCCGCAGAGATTGATCCCGATCACCCAGTCCCAGAGCTCATAGGTCAGCTTGTTCACAGCGCTGCCGCCGGCCACACCGGCATTGTTGAACAAGAGCGTAACCGGCCCAAGGGCAGCTTCCGCAGCATCGGCGGCCGCTTCAAAGGCAGCGCGATCGCGCACGTCGAGTTCATAGGTTTCGACGTCGGTCAGCTCTTTAAGCTCTGCCTTGGCACGGGCGAGCCCTGCAGTATCGACATCGGCAAGAGCAAGGCTGGCGCCGGCACGGGCAAGGCTTCTCGCGATGCCCAGCCCGATCCCGTTGCCCCCGCCAGTGATGAACGCAGTGCGTCCCTGCACATCTGTCATGTCGTCTTACTCCCTCATGTCCGGCCCGGGAATTTCCCGGCGAGGCCGCGCTCTTGTCGGCGCGCAACATTGCTCCCGCACGCCGGAAACGCCGGATGGCGGCATGGCGTGACGTGTCTCATCCGACGCTAGGGCAGGTCTTTTCGTTGGCGAAATTCATAGCCGGGAGGGGCAATGCCCTGGGGGAATGGCGCTCAAGCCATGCGTCGCAGGCATGGCCCACGCCGATTTATCCGACCTCGTTGCAACAGGCTCTCTGCTAGGATCATCGGAAACATGCAGGGGAAAGCGGCGTCCAGCCGCCGGAAGTCTATTCAAAAAAGCTGAGAGGAGTGCCAAGTTGGAGAACGACCAGGTAAAGATCACGTCCACTGGTCCATCCGGAGGCGCTGCCTCACTTCCGGTTGGCGACTTGCTTGCTTACCATGCCGGCAAGGCTCCGGCGCGTCCGGCGGTGAGCTTCAATGACGAGACCACAAGCTATGCCGAGCTTGAGGCCAATGCCAATCGCAAGGCGCGCCAGCTGGCAGAGCTGGGAGTCGAGGAAGGCAAGGTCGTCACACTTGCTGTTCCCAACAGCCTTGAATTCTATGAGACTACATTTGCAATTTGGAAGCTCGGCGCGACGCCCAACATTGTGTCGCCGAAACTGCCTGCATCGGAACTGAAGGCCATTGTTGAACTGGCCGATCCATGCCTGGTCGTCGGTGAGATGCATTTGCGTGTCGATGGCCGTAAATTTCTGGCTGTCGGCGCGACCAGTGACGATGACTTGTCCGGTGACCCGCTTCCCTCGAAAGTATCCTCACCGTGGAAGATCATGACCAGTGGTGGGTCAACCGGGCGGCCGAAACTGATTGTCGACAGGCAGCCTGGGACCTACGATCCCGGCAAGCCCTACATAAACCAGGTTCCCGGCTCGACTGTGCTCAATCCAGGGCCACTTTATCACAACGCACCCTTCGTTACCGTTTTCCACACGCTCTTCACCGGCGGCCATGTTGTCGAGATGGGGAAATTTGACCCGTTGCGCGCACTGCAGTTGATCGAGCGATACAAGGTCAACTGGGTGAATCTCGTGCCAACCATGATGAGCCGTATCTCGAAACTGCCGGAGCCTGAGCGCAAGTCCTTCGATATGTCGTCCCTCCAGGCGGTCTGGCACATGGCCTCGGTATGCCCTCAATGGCTCAAGCAAGACTGGATTGACTGGATCGGACCCGATCGCATTTTTGAGCTTTACGGGGGAACCGAGGTCATCGGAGGAACGATGATCACAGGAAGAGAGTGGCTGGCCCACAAGGGGTCGGTCGGCAAGGCGCCGTCCGGCTGGCAGATGCGCATCCTGGATGACAACGGTAATGAATGCGCGACCGGAGAAATTGGTGGAATCTACTTTCTCGCAGACGAGGACCAGCGGCCGACATATGCCTATATCGGTGCCAAGGCCAAGACGATCGGCGATTGGGCGACCTATGGCGACCTGGGTTATGTCGATGAGGAAGGCTATCTCTATATCGCCGATCGGCGGACAGACATGATTGTGTCAGGCGGTGCCAACATTTTCCCGGCCGAGGTGGAAGCCGCACTTGATCAGCATCCGGATGTGCAGTCGTCCATTGTGATCGGCTTGCCGGATGAGGACTTGGGAAACCGGGCGCATGCTATTGTTCAGCTGAGGAAAGAGGCGCTCCAACGGACAGACGCGGATGTTCTGCGTGCCTTCCTGTCTGAAAAGCTGGTACGCTACAAAATCCCGCGCACATTTGAGTTCACAGACGAGAACCTTCGCGATGATGCGGGCAAGGCGCGGCGCACAAAGATGCGCGACGAGAGGATCGGCAATTCCTGAGACGAGAGATTCTGCGGCAGCCCGGTCAACCGTCAGGCCGATTCCATGTCCAGCTCACGCAATTCACTCGCGGTCATGTCGGTGTTGGGCAACTGCTCACGGCAGACCTTGATGAATGCGCGCACAGCAGGACGGGGGCTCCAGCGCTGCCGCGTGACGCAGCACAGATATGCATAGTGCCGGGACCCCTTGTAAGGTACGCAGGCAAAACTTTTCCTGAAGGTGCGGGTACTTGTATAATTCAAGGCCACAGTGCCGATCGCGTCTGTTTCCGACACAAGCCTGGCGACGATTGGGAAGAAATCTATGGTGTGCAGCCTTGAGCGAACATCGACGCCGGCTTCTTCGTAAATATGACGCCAGGCATATTCGTAAGGTGCGGAGCTCGTAGGTGATATCAGATCGTATTTGGCAAAGTCAGCCGTTGTGACTTCCTCGCACTCCAGGATGGGATGCCCTTGACGAACAAAGAATGTCGTCACGATGGGCGGCAACTTCTCCCGCCGAAAATCCGGATGCTCTTCAAAGGCCGCATCATATCCAAGGGCGACATCAATGGCGCCGGTCCGCAATTGTTGAACGGTTCGATCATAGCTGTTTCCGACAATGTCGAACCGGATCTTGGGATACTTGGCCAGCAATGTGGAGAGCGGATCAGGCAGTATTCCTTCCAGAGAAGATGGGCATACGCCAATCCTCAACACGTCAGCATAGGGGTCTGATCCCGGCGTCGTTCCGCGAAACAGGTCCTCTGCCTCATCGAGCAGGCGTGCCGCGCGTTCGGCGAAGACATGCCCCTCTTCAGTGAGCAGTACGCCTCGTGCGGTCCGGTTGAACAAAGAGTACCCAAGCTGTTTTTCCAAGTCTGCCACACTTTTGGTGATGGCGGACTGGGTCACGCCAACCCTTTCCGCGGCGGCCGTGAATGACCCGTAGCGGGCCGTAGCGACAACATATTGGAGGCGACGATCAATCATGGGATATTCCTATAAGGCATAATGGCAGCCTCGTGACAGGAAATGGGTGCCCTTAACATTCCTTGGGCGAATGTCATGGGCGCTCTGGTATCGCCTGCCCTCGTGGAGGCGGTCTCATTCTTCAGGGGCATGAGTGTGGACCGCATAGAATTGGACCCCGCCCGGATTTCCCTCAGCTTCATTGAAAAAGCTGGTGGAGAGACACCTCTGCAGGAATTTGCAGGCCGGTTGTTTCCTCGCCCATCAGTCTCTATTCCGGAAGGCCTCAAATGACTGATACGATAGGACGAATTGCGTTCATCACTGGCGGAGCGAATGGTATTGGGCTTGGCATTGCGCGCGCGCTTGCCGGGGCAGGGACGCGGCTTGCGCTCGTCGATCTTGACAGGTCGGCCCTGGAACGGGCTCGCGATGAGCTTTCGAAGGTGACGGAGGTCGAGACGGCGGTCCTCGATATTCGAGACAGGGACGGTTTCTCACGGGTCGCCGATGAGATTGAGGCGCGTATCGGTCCTGTGTCGCTTCTCTTCAACAATGCCGGTGTAGGCGGTGGCGCTCCGGCAGAGAAACTGAGCTATGAGTTGTGGGACTGGGGACTCGGGATCAACCTGGGCGGTGTCATCAACGGCATCCAGACATTTCTGCCGCGCATGATCGAACGGGGCCTGGGCGGACATATTGTCAATACAGGCTCCGGTGCGGGCCTGGCGATTGCCGGCAGTGGCGCGGGCGCACTCTACTACACCGCCAAATATGCAGTTGTCGGGATGGCCGAAGCGCTCGCGGTGGACCTTGCGCCCTATCAGGTCGGCGTTTCGGTGCTGTGTCCGGGCCCGGTTGCGACCGGGATCGTTTCACGATCAGAACAAATGTCGCCGAAATTGGCACTGGACCTCGATGCAGATCAGGAGCGCACCGCCCAGGAGCGAAGGGCTAGAGGGCTGCGATGGCTTGAGCGGGGTGCTCATCCCGATGAAGTTGGCGTGCGCGTGCTCGACGCAATCAGAAAGAACCAGCTCCATATCCACACTGACAGGTATATCGAGCCCTATGTCGCCGCGAGACATGCAGCGCTTCTCGCCGCCCTGCCATCAGGCTGATTGCCAGCCACTCTTCGCTCAGATCTCTATCCTATTTGGCGAGATAGATGGACTTCGGCGCCGTATATTCCAGCAGGCCCTCCATCCCATTTTCCACGCCGAAGCCGGAATGCTTGTGGCCGGCAAACGGAGTATCGGGCCGCAGGTTGAGATTGTGGTTGATCCACACGGTGCCGGTTTCCAGCGCATTGGCGATCGAAAGGGCTTTTTCTGTGTCTGCGCTCCAGACGGCGCCAGCGAGCCCGTATTCGCTGTCATTGGCCAGACGAACGACCTCATCCACATCGCTGAATTTCATCATTGGCAGGATTGGGCCAAAGGCTTCCTCCTGGACGACGCGAGAGGATTCCGGTGGATTGTCCACGATGGTGATAGGAATGAAGTAGCCCGCTGAGTTCGGGATGTCCGAGCCCTGAAGCAGCTTCAAGCCGTCTGATTTCGCGCTTTCGAGCAAGTCCACGACCCGCTCATACTGGCGTTTGTTCTGGATGGGGCCCAGCACAGTCCCCTGCTCGGAACCATCGCCCACCTTGGTCATCTTCGCGATAGCAACAAGCCGGTCGCGCAGCGCGTCATACACATCTTCATGCACATAAAGCCGTTTGGTCGCGACACAGATCTGCGAGGTGTTGGCAAAGGCGCCAAAAAAGATCTTGGCGGCGATTTCATCGACATTCACGTCGGGCAGCACAATGGCAGCATCGTTGCCGCCAAGCTCGAGCGTCAGCCGCTTGAGGTCCTTTGCGGCGCTTGCCATGACGCGCTTGCCGGTTTCGCTGGACCCGGTGAAGGAGATCTTGGCGAAACCGGGATGCGATGTCATCCAGGGGCCAAGGTCATCGCCACCGGAAATAATGTTCAGGACGCCTGCCGGGAAGACATCGCGCAGCAACTCGCCGATCTTCAGCATGCAAAGCGGCGTAAATGGCGAGGGCTTCAATACAATTGTGTTTCCAGTCAGGAGCGCTGGTGCGATCTTCCAGATCGACAGGTTTACGGGGAAATTCCAAGGCGAGATCGCGCAGATTACGCCAAGTGGTACATACTGCGTCTCAACCCGCTGGGCTTCGCTGTCCTCGTGGACATGAACTGGCGGGCGCATCTGGGCCACCATCTTGATCCACACCGCTGCGCCCAGGATTTCCGCCTTTGTGCCATCGACCGGGCGGCCATGCTCGCGAGTGAAAAGACTGGCCAGTTGATCTGCATGCTGCTCTAGAAGCTCTGCTGCGTTCACAAGCAACTGCGCGCGCTCATTGATCGGTGTTTCCTTCCAGGCCGGGAATGCCTTTGTGGCAACGCGTATTGCTTCATCCAACTGTTCTCGCGAACAATCGGGCGCTTGAGCAAACACCTCACCCGTCGAGGGGTTGAAAACATCGATTGTCTTCGTCGCGCCGACAGATTGTCCACCGATCATCATTTTAAATTCGCTGGTGATATCGAACATCCAGTTGAGCTCCTGTCTGAGTTATCGTGCTATATGGACCAGCAGACGGTGAACCGAGCCGCGACAATTGCCTTGCAATCGATCCTCCCTGGGAGCGGCTCTGTGTCTTTGATCTGTTCGCTGTCGCGAATGCCGCACCACTGGAAATACAACAGCACGCACTTGCGTGATCATCAATATGAATTCTAATACGTATATATGAATAAGAGGAACCCGTAGCTCCGTCAGGAAGCTCGTCTGTTTTGCAATTGAGGGGCAAGATTGCTGTTTATGCGCAACGCGGAAGAATCGCTGAAATGTCTGGATGTGAACAAGCGGCATTTGCTCACAATGCGGCAGCAATTGGCCGCCGGCTGAATACCGCATGGCCAGAGAAGGACCAGGTTGAATTTTGGAAACGCGAACATGAAGCAGCCCCCGGCCGTGAAGCCGCCAGTCCCCTCTGTCGAGCGGGCGTTGCGGATCCTCGAACTCATGACCGAGGTCGACTATCCAATGGGCGTGAACCTGATAGCCAAACGGCTCGGCATCAGTCCGAGCACTTGCTTCAATATTCTCAAGACTCTCGAACTTGTGGGATACTTGGACTTCGACGAGCGTTCGAAGGCCTACACATTGGGGCCTGCAGCCGTGCAGTTTGCCACGCGCGCCCTGGAACTCCAGAGATCCTTCGACAAGGCCCGCGATATCATGTCCGACCTTGCCAACCGGCATGGATCTGCCGGTTGTGTGCTCTGGCGGCTGCGGCGGGATATGAGGTTCATGGTTGTCGGACACGTCGTGGGCAGGAGCGATGTCAGCTTCCAGCTCGATCCCGGAAATACGCTGCCATTGCTGATCGGTGCCTCGGGGCGGTGTGCTGCAGCTTTCCTCGGTCTTAGTACAGGAGAGATCGCTGAGATGTATGACGGCCTGAACTGGGACAAGGCGCCCAGCCTTGAGACCTATCTCGGTCAGGTTGAGCAGACCAAACAGAAGGGATGGGCCATTGATAGTGGTGACTTCATAAAAGGTATCACCACCATCGCTGCACCCGTGGATATTGGACAGAACCAGTTCAGGTTTTGCCTGTCGATTGCCCTGTTTGGGGATCAGAACGACCCTGAATTCATCGACCGTGTTGCAGCCGATCTCATCTCCTCCGCCGAGCGCATCGCCGAAAGGCTGTTTCTCGGCGGCAGCAAGTTGGAATTGACAACGCGTGTCTGAGTGCTGGCCGCATGACCGGCCGCTATCGCGTGGTTGGGCTTGCTGCTGGCAACCCCATTAGTCCGAAGTGGTGACACTTGTCTCGCTGGTTGTACGCACCAACCGCGCCAGCCGCGCTTCGTGGCCGGCCCGTGATAACGGATAGGTCGCGAGGCAAAGCAGGGACCCGGAAAAGAAGACGATGCCGACACCGATATAGGTGAACCCCAGGCTGGTCAGGGTGTCCGGTGAGATCGCACCCGGTGTTGCCTCATCCGGGAAGGCGATGAAAGCAAGTACCGACCCTGCTGCCAGAATACCCATCCCCGATACGGTTTTGGCCACCAGTGTGTTCACCGACTGGACCAGCCCTTCGGCACGGCGTCCTGTCTTTTCTTCGACATCCTCTACGATGTCGGCAACCATGGAAGATGCGAGAATAATGAGGGTCAGTGACGCCGCCGTGACCGTGCCGCGCTCGATAAGTATCAGGGGCAGGAGCAGATCTGATCCGTTGGCTGGAAATAACCCGAACTCGCGAAGCAGGATTGGCGCGGAGAAGCCGAGAATCACGAAGAGCAGCATGAATACAGCCGTCTCCTTCTTGCCGAATTTCGCCGACAAGGGAGTCGCCGCGACCACGGCGACCAGGATGCTCACCAGGCTGACGCCCTGAATGGCGGCGAGATCCTGATTGTCCAACTCCCAGTAATAGGTGCCCATATAGACCTGCAGGGCGTGGATCATGCCGGCTGCAAGCGCCGCGAACATCCCGGTCCCCAGCATGCTCAGAAGGGCCTTGTTCGCAACCACGGCCCAGATCCCTCCGAACTTTGAGCCGGGCGTGCTGGGGCGCTTTTCCGGTTTATGAAAATTCCGGGCGATGGACTGGGTGCCCAGGCTGGAAGCCAGGATGGACAAGGCGATGAACAGGAGGGCGACCAGGGAATAGTTGGTATAGCCTTCCGGGTTCAGCTGTCCCACCGGGAACTCTTCGGTCGGGGACAGAAAGATGGCGAAGGCGGCAATGCCCATACCGACACCGCCAATAATGTTGAACAGGTGGCGAATACTGAAGAGCACGGTCCGCTCATTATAATTCTGCGTCAGCTCGGGCAGGAGCGAGGCATTCGGTATTTCGTATACGGACAGAAAACCGCGAAGCAAAACGGATGAAATGATCAGATAGGTGAACAGCGCCATGCCTTCGATCTGTGGCGGATTCCAGACCATGTAGAAAGTGATGCAGATCGGAATGAGCGAGGCGTACATGAAGGGATGCCGCCGCCCGAGCGACGATCGCCAATTGTCTGACACATGCCCAATCAGCGGGTCCATGATGCCGTCAAGCAGCAGGGCAATCATCAACGCCGATGAGACGAGAAGGGCCGGCAGGCCGAGCACCTGATTATAGTAGATCAGCAAAAGGGCCTGAAACCCCTGATCTTTGATCCCAAAGGCTGCGGCTCCGGACCCGTACAGGATCTTCGAGCCAATAGGTATCTTGCGTTTCATACGCCTCCCCATAATTCATATATATGAATAATATTTTCATGTTGCTGAATGATGGCATATATGTTTTGGTTTGAGAAGAGCCGCGGGGTCTTTGCCTGAAAGGTCGGTGCCCCGCGCATAACAAGGCTGAGCCGAAAGCGAACAGAGTTCGCAATTCAGGTTGAGCATGAATGCCAAAGGGAGGCGCACACATGTCAGGCGATTATCCTGAGTACAAATTCATTTCGATCGACACGCCAGGGGAATGGCTCCTGCGGGTCACGCTCAATCGGCCGGAAAAGCGCAATGCGCTCAGCAATGAATTGCGCGGCGAACTGTTCGATGCGCTTGAGCGCGCAGACAGGGATCCTTCCGTTCGGGCAATGATCATCCGTGGTGCCGGAAAATGCTTTTCGGCCGGCTATGACCTGGCGTCAGACACGCGGCAGAACCTTCCCTACCATACGTCTGGCGGTGATGGATTCTGGCCGCGCCATGTGGTCGATGGTGCCTTCAAGATCTGTGATCTGGCCAAGCCGGTTATCGCGCAAGTCCATGGGTTTTGTCTGGCGGGAGGGTCTGAGCTTGCGGCGGCGTGCGATCTCGTCTGCATCGCAGATAGCGCCCAGGTCGGATATCCTCCGGTTCGTTCGATCAGCCCGCCCGACAACCAGTTCTTTCCATGGGTTATCGGAATGCGACGTGCCATGATGTTGATGCTCACCGGCGATGCGATCGACGGGCATCAGGCCGTAGAGTTTGGATTCGCCAACCTGGTTTTTCCGGAAGCAGACCTTGAGGAAGGCACCCTCGATCTCGCACGCCGCGTCGCGAAGATTCCTGCTGATCTGCAGCAGATCAACAAACGCTCAGTTCACAGACAGATGGATGCCATGGGGATGCGCGCGGGCATTCGGGCCGGGACGGAGATGCAGGCCCTCGCCACGCACTCTGCCACGACCCAAGCCTATATTCAGGAGCTCATGAAAGGTGTGACCGGCGCCTTGTCCAAACGCGATGAGCAGTTCGGCGACTACCGGACATCGAAGCCGGACACTGAGTGACATCGCTGTCAAATCTCTTCCAGAAACAGAATCGGTAGCGCAATGACCCAATCTCCTTCCGGGGCCGCTCTCAAGCCGAGGCCGGTCGGCCATGTGTTCAGCTCGCTGGCTGAAATGGCCCCTCAGAAACCCTTGCTCACCATTGGCGAACGCACGGTCACGCGTCTTGAATTCGACCTTGCAACCAATCGCCTGGCACATGCCCTGTCTGCCTGTGGCGTGCAGCACAATGACATTGTAACAATTGCCTTGCCCAATAGCCTGAAATTCTATGAGTTCGTCGTGGCCACCTGGAAACTTGGCGCAACACCAAATCCCGTGTCTTCCAGATTGCCGGCCGCGGAGCTGCAGGCGATCATCGACATCGCGGCCCCGCGTCTGGTGGTCTGCCAGGATGTTGAGGGTCTGAAAGGGGTTCCAACTGTTTCCCCGGACCTTGGTTTCAATCCGGATCTGTCGGCCGAGCCCCTTCCTGAGAAGACGCCAAAATACTGGAAGGCCATGACGAGCGGTGGCAGCACGGGCAGGCCGAAGCTGATTGTCGATCACGGGGATTCCCAGTGGGTGCCAGGACAGCCACTGCCATTCCAGCGGAGTGACGCAACCTATATCAATCCCGGCCCCTTGTATCACAATGCGCCGTTCCACTTCATGTTTGCTGCGCTCTTTGGTGGCGGGCACGTCGTGGAGATGACCAAGTTCGATCCTCTGAAGTTTCTTGAACTGGTCGAACGCCATCGCGTGAACTGGGTCGTGCTCGTTCCAACAATGATGAAGCGGATTTGGGGTGTCTTGCAGGAGCAAGACCGGGAGTTTGACGTCTCGTCGCTTGAATTTGTGCTGCATACGGCATCTGCCTGCCCTGTGCCGCTCAAGGAGAACTGGATCAACTGGCTGGGGCCGGAGAAGATCTTTGAGGTCTACAGCGGCACCGAACGTACCGGAGTATGTTTCATCACGGGCGACGAATGGCTCAAACACAAGGGTTCGGTCGGCAAACCCATCGGCTGCGAAATGAAGATTCTTGGCGATGATGGCGAAGAGCTTCCACCAGGCGAGATCGGAGAGATCTATTTCCTCGCCCAAAAGGGTAAGGACGCCACATATCACTATGTCGGTTCGGACGCCAAAACCCGCGGTGACTGGGAGTCACTCGGGGATCTCGGCTATGTCGATGAAGACGGCTATCTGTATATTGCAGACCGTCGCGTGGATATGATTATCAGCGGTGGCGCCAATGTCTTTCCGGCTGAGGTCGAAGGTGCCCTGGAGCAGCATCCGGGGGTGGCGTCCGTCGCCGTCATCGGGCTGCCGGATGATGATCTTGGCCAGCGCGTGCATGCCGTCGTCCAGCCGAAACCGGAATACAAGGCCGAGCTTTCGGAAGAGATTCTGCGCGAGCATCTCTCCAGGTTCCTTGTGCTCTACAAGACCCCGAGAACCTATGAGTTCGTGGACACGCCCCTGCGCGATGATGCGGGCAAGGTGCGCCGCAGCAAACTGCGTGAGGAACGCGTCGCAGCAGGTCGCTAGACGGGGCCTGACGCACCTTCACGCGTGAATGGAATAGCCCGGAAGCAAAGGGAATGCATCCCGACTGAAGGCTCTGAGATATGACGCTTTCAGCTGCACCGGAAAGCCGGGTGCATTGAGCTGGAAGCGATATCGGAGTGCTTCGGGCATGCCGGACGCGGATCCGCGTTTCGCAAGTTGGGCGGCACGCTTTGAGCATATCGACGAGATCTATGAGGAACTGAGCGCAATCCTGAAAACCAGGACAACGTCTGAGTGGCTGGAGCTCTTCTTTGAAGCAGATATTCCTGCAATGCCGATGCACAGCTTTGCCGGATCGCTGCAAATAGGTCGCTCCCGAAGAGGTCTATTCCCTCCGGTCATGACAGGGAGCGGGTTCTCATTGGACCCCGGAGCGGGGCTTGGCCGATAAGCAAATCTTCGATCCGGCCTATTTCCTCCTAGAATGCCGGTATTGCCTGTGGCCCGCAAATTCATCAGAATTTGCGGGCATTTCTTTCTTTCCCGGTATTGTGACGGCTGAACGCGTCACGGCTATGACGGGATGCAAGCGTTTACTCTCACCTTGAAAATTACATCCGTATACGTTGCTGGTGGTGTCGATAGAGTCCGGGTGCGGAGGCAGTCATGCCTGCCGGTCATAGTTGTCCCGACTTAGGAATTTCCACTCCGGTTCCAGTCCCTCTACCGTTCAACCTTAGGAGCCGTCCGCCCAGGAATGCGGGTTTGGCTTACTGGGAAAAAAGTGCCGGCAACAAAGCCGGTCATTTCGGGAGGATTTGAGATGAAGAATTTACAGGTCGGCGTTGCATCCATCGCTCTATTCTGGTGGGGGCAGGCCTTTGCTCAGGAGATGCCGGATCAACCGGGCGCAGATGCTTCGGGGGCGGAAGAAACACTGTCCCTGGAGCAGGTTACGGTGCAGGCCCAGCGCCGGTCGGAACGTCTGGTCGATGTGCCGATCTCTGTCTCGACAGCCTCTCCAGCCGATCTTGAACTGGCGGGGCCGGAATCGATCGAGAATCTGACGAAGATCACACCGGGGATCTACCTGCAGCGGGCCTCATACGGTCTGTCGCCCACAATCCGTGGCGTCGGCTCGACACTCGCGGCCTCAAGCGGCGAGCAGAATGTCGGCCTGTATGTTGATGAAATCTACTATCCGACGCCCACCGGAAATATCTTTGACCTGGCCAGCGTTGAGAGCGTCGCTGTCCTGAAGGGACCGCAAGGGACCCTGTTCGGGCGCAATGCCACCGGCGGCGCCATCCTGGTCCGTACACTCGATCCGGATTTCACGCCGGCGGGCCGGTTCAACATCTCCTATGAGCGCTTCGACCAGCTTCGTACGAGCGGCTATCTCAACATGCCGGTCAACGACAAGGTGGCTGTCAACGCTTCGCTCGCCTACCGCAAGTCGGAAGGTTATGTCGAAGACCTGATGACCGGTGAAAAGACCGATGAAGGGGAGAACTTCACCGCGCGAGGAAAGCTCCTCTATCAGCCCAACGATGTTTTCTCCCTCGTCCTCACGGTCGCGCACGCGGAATTCAGTGATCCCAGCGGCACAGGCTTTCGCGCCCTTCAGCCGGCACCTCTCGTTCAGGCGCTGGGAGGCGGCGTGATCGCAACCGATCGCTACGATTCTTCCTATGCGACCAAACAGGAAATCGAGACCACGTTTGATGAGTACAGCGCACGCGCGCGGTGGGACATCTGGGGTGGGACGCTGTCCTCATTTACCGCATATCTGAAGAATGATCTTGTCGCTGTCACCGACCTGACGGGTTCCTATGTGCCCTATAGCCTGGAGCTGAGCACCAATACCGATACGTTTACCCAGGAGGTGAACTTTGCGTCGGACGACAGTCAGCCTTTCAGCTATGTCGTGGGCGTATACTATTTCAAGAATGAAGGTGGCCTGCCATATGCCATTCAGAATGGTGATCCCCTGTTCTTCAACAAGTATGATGACTGGTCGGCATCTGTATATGCCGACGGGACCTACACATTCGGCAACTGGTCCCTGATCGCCGGCCTTCGGTATACGTATGAGGAAATCTCTGCCGATACCGGTTTTGGCGCCACCATGGAAAACGGCACCTACACCCGCTTCCAGGAAGATGAGGACGGGCAGCTCACGCCGCGTCTCGGCCTTCGCTATGCGCTCAACGATAACAGCAATATCTACGCGACCTATAGCCGAGGCTATAAAAGCGGCAGGTTCGATCGCAGCTCGCCAACCGGGCCCGGCGTCGATGCCGAGACCGTCGATGCTTTCGAAGTCGGCTTCAAGACTGCGACAGGCAACTACACCTTCAACACCGCTGCCTTCTATTATGACTACAGCGACACGCAGGTGAACGCGACAATCACGATGCCCGGCGGCGCCATTGTCACCGAGCTGTTCAACGCACCGAAGTCCGAGATCTACGGACTCGAGGCCGACACAACCATACGCCTGAGCGACAATTTCGATCTTTCGGCTGCGGCCGCCTACACACACGCGCGTTATGAAGACTTCCCCTTTGCGCCGGGCTATGTGGTCGATCCGACCGATCCGGCGACCCTGGGCGGGCTCCTGTTCTCGAATGTCAGTGTGGATGCCAGCGGCAATCATATGGTGCGCTCGCCGGAGCTCACAGCAAGTGGGACACTCAGCTATCACACGCCGATCGGCAGCAACAAGGAACTCGTGGTCACGCTGTCACCGTATTATAGCAGCGAGGTCTATTTCACCTTCGACAACAGTCTGAGCCAGGATGCGTATACGACGCTCGACGCGGCAGCGACACTGACGGTGAATGACAATCTCAGCGTCTCCATTTTCGGTCGCAACCTGACCGACAGCGATCACAAGGTGGGGGCAGGGCAGAACTCCCTGTCATTTGAGAATGCGACCTTCGCGAAGCCGAGGACCTATGGCGTCTCGCTTGGCCTCTCATTCTAAACCCGGGCGGCGCCGTCCCGATCTCGACGGGATGGCGCCCCACATCGAGGTTGGTGACCGGCGGGTCTGCAAGAACACAGAAGGAAAGCGATGAGCGAGTACACAACGATCAGCGTCGTCCACGATGGAGCGGTCGACTGGCTGACCCTGAACCGGCCCGAGCGCCTCAACGCCCTGAACGGAACCATGGTGGAGGAGCTCTGGGACTATTTCAGCGGCTTGCAAACGGACTACTCACGCCGGGTCGTGATCATGCGCGGCGCTGGCAAGGCATTCTGCGCCGGCCTCGACCTAGTCTGGTTCAATGAGTCCGGAAACGGCGGAATGCCGCGAGGCGAAACCGAGGAAGGGCAGGGTCCGTCTCTTGCCGATATCGTCCTGAAAATGCGGTCGTGTCCCCAGGCTGTCGTCTCACTGGTAAACGGAGCGGCTTGTGGCGGTGGATTCAGCTTTGCCCTTGCATCAGACATCCGCATCGCGAGCCGCAGCGCCAAGATGAATGTGGCTTATGTCAAGATCGGCCTGTCCGGATGCGAGCTTGGAACCAGCTATTTCCTGCCGCGAATGCTTGGCACGTCTGTCGCGGCCGAGCTGATGATGACAGGCCGGTTCATTCACGCCGATCGCGCGCTCGCTCTGGGGCTCGTCTCCGAGGTGGTCGATGACGACCAGCTTGAGGATGCAGCGCGCGCCCTGATCGAAGACCTGCTGGCCGCATCGCCGAAGGGCCTGCGCAAGACCAAGGAGGTGATGACCCGCGCATCGGAAATCGAGGATCTAGCAGCAGTGATTGCTCTGGAGGAGCGCACGCAGATGGCCTGCATGGACCCCAGCTCATTTGCCCCCAAGGTCAACAAGGCGAAGGCCTGAAAAGGGCTAGGGTGAGCCATTCCACCGGCTCATGCCCAGCGCCGCGATGGAAGTTGATTCAATGCATGAGGTCGGGCGAGGCTGGAGCATAAATGTAAGGATTGGCGGTCTCTGACGGTCAATACAAAAAGGAAGGAATGGGGAGCATGACCACGCAGGGACGCGAGTACGAACAGGTCCTCTATGAGGAGACCGCCCCGAAAGTCGCTCGAATTGTCATGAACCGCCCCAGCCGCAGCAATGCCCAGGGCATCACCATGACGTATGAGTTGGATGATGCGCTCAAACGTGCCTGCTTTGATGACAGTATCAATGTGATCATCCTGGCAGCCTCGGGGGATCATTGGAACTCCGGTCATGACATTAGCGGTGAAGGGCCGAACAATCCCTCCCCGGACGAGATCACGAGCCTGTGGGGCAGCTCATATCACGGGAAGGGCTGGGAAGGCTTTTATGCCCGCGAAAAGGAAATCTACCTGGAAATCAGCGAGCGCTGGCGTAACGCGCCCAAGCCGACCATCGCCGAAATCCAGGGTTCGGTGATTTCGGGCGGGATGATACTCGCCTGGATGTGCGATCTGATCGTGTGTTCCGATGATGCTCGGTTCCGCGATGCAACGGCCGCCGAAATGGGGATCGCTGGTGTCGAGTTCTGGCAGCACCCTTACGAGATGAGCGTTCGCAAAGCCAAGGAATGGCTGATGACCGGCGGCTGGATGACGGCGCAGGAGGCTGAACGACATGGCATGGTCAACCATGTCGTGCCGCGCGAGGAATTGTCAGGCAGGACGCTGGAACTGGCCCGGAACATCGCTGCCAACAATCCTTTCACCATGAAACTGGTGAAACAGGCCATGAATTTCGCGCAGGATCAGATGGGACGAAAAGCGGCTTCTGACTTCGGATTCCACCTTCACCAGATCGGCCACATGCAGGCGATGCTCGTCAATGGGGTGCCGATCGATATCGACAGCCTGCCACCCAAGATGCGTGAGGTCGCCCGCAAGACTCTTGCTGCACGCGACGCCGCAAACGATGCGGCGACCAGCGCGCTGTCCGAATAGGCCTCGCGGGTTATGGCCACCGCCAGACATATAAAATCGATAGGAAACACATGACCGAGCTCTCTGATCGCACCGCCTTTATTACCGGCGGGGCCAATGGAATTGGGCTCGGCATTGCCCATGCCTTCGCCCGTTCCGGCGCAAGGCTTGTTCTGGTCGACCTCGACGCCGATGCGCTGGAACGCGCAAAGGCAGAGCTAAGCAAGCAAACGGATGTCTTCACCGCAGTGCTCGACGTTCGCGACCGAGATGCCTATGGCCGTCTCGCCGATGAGGCCGAAGCCAGGCTCGGCCCGGTGTCGATCCTGGTCAACAATGCTGGTGTTGCTGGCGGCGCGCCCTCTAACAGGATGACCTACGAGCTTTGGGACTGGGGAATGGGGATCAATCTGGACGGGGTGATCAACGGGGTTCAGACTTTTCTCCCGCGTATGCTCGAACGTGGTGGCGGCGGTCACATCGTGAACACCGCCTCAGCGGCCGGTCTGTTCGCCGGATCGGGCAATACGCTCTACTGCACCGCCAAATTCGCTGTTGTGGGCATGAGCGAGTCCCTCAGCGTGGAACTTGAGCCGCTTGGTATTGGCGTCAGCGTCTTGTGTCCTGGCCCGGTCGCAACGGGGATTGTCGCCCGGACGCGCGCTTTCCAGCCGAAGGTCACGAGATCAATGTCCGGCGAACAACGCAGCAAGGCATTCGCACGCAACGAACAGGCAATACAAGCGCTGGCAAACGGGGTTCAACCAGACCTTGTCGGCGAAATGGTGCGCGATGCTGTCGAGGCAAACCGCCTCTTCATTCTGACCGACCGCCTGGTCGAGGAACCAATCAAGGTCAGAACTCGGGCATTGCTTAAAGCTATGCCTTCCGTGACATGAGCCTGCTTCGATCATCTGCCTCTCAAGGCGCCAGTGGGACAGCAGGTCGGCATGCCCTGCCGGCATCTGGCAACCAGACTAGGAATTTGATGGTGCAGACCAGACTTCGGAAGTGTGATCTCAAAACTGCAGCGCGCCAAATGCAAGCGCTGCGGAGACAAAACAGCGCCACGACATGTCGAGTTTGTTGGCCTGCGATCGAGGAGCAATGTTGACATGAGTAATCGTAGTCTGCGGGGGAAGGTGGCCGCGGTCGGTGTGGGCGAAACGACCTATTACCGACACAGTCAGGCGCCGGAAGCCGAGTTCGTACTGTGTCTGAAGGCCATCCTTGCAGCTTGTAGCGATGCCGGGATTGACCCGCGCGATATCGACGGTTTTGCGTCCTTCAGCGATGATCGCAATGATCCGATGGCGCTTGCGACAGCGCTCGGCATTCACGAGCTGCGATTCTCGAACATGCAGTGGGGCGGCGGCGGTGCTGGTGTTGCCGGGGCCCTGGCGAACGCCTCGGCGGCGATCGTCAGCGGCCTGGCAGATTGTGTCGTTGTTCACCGCGCCCTCGCACAAGGGCAGTTCGGCCGTTTTGGGCAGGGCGCGCAAGTTCCCATGGTTCCCGGCGAATACGCGCTCTCGCTGCCCTATGGCCAGATGTCGCCAGCTCAGTTTTTCGCGCCCAAAGCCATGCGCTTCATGCACGACCACAATGTCGGACAGGAAGCGCTTCGGGCGATCGCCATGGCATCCTATCATCATGCACAGGCCAATCCGCGCGCTGTCATGTATGGTCGTCCGCTGACGGAGGAAAAATACGACGAATCCCGCTGGATTGCCGAACCCTTCCATCTTTATGATTGCTGCCAGGAAAATGATGGCGCGGCCGCGATCATCCTGGTGTCGGCCGAGCGGGCGCGGGATCTCCAGCAGACCCCGGCCTTTGTTCTCGGCGCAGCAATGGGGTCGACCTTCCGCGTGCCGAGTTCGCCCTCGTCGACTTTCGCTGCGCCCGATCTCGGCAGCTCGCATTTCAAGCAATGCGCCAGGCGCCTCTACGAAATGGCCCAGCTTGAGCCGGAGGATGTCGATGTCGTCCAGTGCTATGAAAACTTCACCGGCGGTGTCCTGATGTCACTGGTCGAACACGGCTTTTTCGAGCCGGAGGAAGCCATGGATTTCCTGAAGCTTGAAAATCTGATCGCGCCGACCGGGAAGCTGCCGCTGAACACCAGCGGTGGCAATCTGGCTGAGTGTTACATGCATGGCCTTGGCCTGCAGATCGAGGCGATCCGGCAGGTCAGGGGCCAGTCAACAAGTCAGGTGCCCAATGTCGATGTTTCGCTCGGGGTCGGCGGCCCGATGTCACCGCCTGTCAGCACAATTCTATACGGTTCGGAGGCCACTCTCTGATGTCGAATTATTCAATTCCCGACGGCTCGCCCTCAAAACCAGGCAAGGAGAGCAAAGGCACAGCTTCCAACGCCAAATACTATCTTCCCGCCGGAATGCCGGCACCGCTGGCCGAGCCGGCCGCATTGTTCGGCCCGTACTGGGAAGGCACGCGCAATGAGTTGCTGAAGGTGCAGCGCAATCCCGAGACAGGTGTGTACCAGTGGCCCCCCCAATGGATCGCCTATGACACGCAGAGCTTCGATCTGGAATGGGTTGAGGTTGAAGCCAGGGGCCTGATCTACAGTTGGACCCGCGTCTGGCACCCAATTCACCCGGCAATGAAGGATGCCGTTCCCTACCTCATCGTGGTCGTCGAACTGCCCCATGCCGGAGGTGTGCGGATGCTGGGAAACCTGCTCGGCGATCCGCTGCAGGATGTCGAGATCGGGGCTGAAGTCGAGGCCGTGTTCGAGCATCACAATGATGCCGAGCCGCCATATACTTTGGTTCAGTGGCGTGCCAGCACGTAAAATCCAGACCTGCGCGGGTGACTGTCAGCTTCGAACTGCTGTGTCCGAGAATGAACGAGGTCGGCCTGACTGATCAAATGCGTCGGAACGCAGCCTGCATTTCCCGCGTCATCTCCGCTGCCAGGCGCCTCGCTTTGAGTGCAGGTCTTCAGGAAGGAGATCCTGTGGCATGTTCTGGTAGCATACAGGTCGTAGAAAGCGGCGGATGGATAGCGTTCCCACGGACGTTGCCCCGAAATTCGTCGAGGCCGGATAGGGTCCGCCATGAATCATGGCATCGGCCACCTCTACGCCCGTCGGAAATCCGTTGGCCAGGAGCCTGCCGGCCTTTTCCTCGAGTACCGGGAGCAGGGTGGTGGCCAGCTCATGATCGCCCTGATCAAGCTGGAGTGTGCAGGTGAGCTGTCCGTTCAAGGCTTCTGCAATCTCCGTGTACTCTTCGGAATTCGACAGGGTCACCACTATTCCAAGTGGTCCGAAAACCTCTTCTGACAGGGTCGGGGTATCCAGCCATGCCCGCGCTGTCGTTTGGAAGAGCGCGTATCCTGCAGATCGACCTTCACCGGCCAGACCGCCTAACGCTTCAACACCGGTAAGTTCAGCGGTTCGTCTGCAGCCAGCGCGGTAAGCCCTGGCGATATTGTCTGTAAGCATGGTTGTGGTCGATGCCGTGGCAAGAACGCTGCGCACGCCAGCGATGAAAGCAGCTTCGTCGTCCTCCGGAAGAATAACCATGCCTGGCTTCGTGCAGAATTGGCCGACGCCGAGGGTCAGGGATGCCGCCCAGCCTTCGCCGATCTGGACCGCACGGGCTTTCGCGGCGTGCGGTAAGACAAAGACGGGATTCAATGATCCCAATTCCCCATAAAAGGGAATGGGGTCGGGGCGGGTTGTGCAGAGATCGAACAGCGCGCGACCGCCGGCAAGGCTACCTGTAAAGGCGACTGCCTTGATCGCGGGGTGCTGCACCAACGCTGTTCCGGTCTCGTGATTGTCACTCTGGACCAGCGAAAACACGCCCTTAGGGAGATTGCAGGCCTCTATCGCCGACAGGATTGCTTCAGCAACAATCTCACAGGTGCCCGGATGACCGCTGTGACCCTTGACCACAACCGGGCATCCGGCAGCCAGGGCCGCCGTTGTGTCTCCGCCGGCTGTAGAGAATGCCAGCGGGAAATTGGACGCCCCAAAGACTGCGACCGGCCCAACGGGTCTTTGAATGAGCCGCAGATCAGGCCGGGGGGTTGGCTTACGCTCAGGAAAAGCTGCGTCATGACGCCGATCCAGATAGTCGCCCTGCATGATGTGATCGGCAAAGAGCCTTAGCTGCCCTGTGGTGCGGGTGCATTCACCTTCCAGCCGCGCAATAGGCAGGCCGCTTTCGCGTGATGCCATGTCCGTAATATCTTCGACTCGCGTGTCGATTTCCCATGCCATTCTGCGAAGCAGTTTGGCCCGGTCTTCCCTTGACGTTTCGGCAAAGGCGCGAAAAGCGAGCCCCGCTTGGGTGCAGGCCTTGTCGACGATATCCGCGCTGCCTTCGCAGATCATGCTTGCCGGTCCTTTGGCCGGTGACGAGGAAAATGTACTGGTTGAGCCAATTCTGTCTCCGGCGACCAGATGCTGCCCATGCGGTGAATACATGTCGTGAGACTCCCTTCTCTGCGTCCGCAGTGTCTTGTTTGATCTTCGTCCTGGACGGGCCGGAGCCGAGCTGTTTCATGGCAGCTCCGATTGCATCGTGTATTGATCGTTACATAATTTTGAGTGGACGAAAAGAGGTTTGCTCGTGAATGCGCATCGCACAAGTATGCCAATATTTATTGCTTGAAATAGGTCTTTCGGCGTCTGAGGCCGGATGAAATGTCTCCTGAAACCACCGCATCACTTGACGATAAGATTGGGTAAATGTAGGGTTCGATACAGAGAAAATTACCAAGAAGGACAGGGCGGAAATCGTTTTGATCAGGCGGCGTTTCAGACATTCCGACGGATGCCTCATATCGGCTGTGATGGGGGCGCGGTGCGACGCCAGGTCTGCGCAAACGGTGTCGAGATGACTTCCACTCCCCCTGGTAACAAGCCGGATCGCCAGAGACTGTTGCAGGCTGCGGCGGAGGCGTTGGTGAATGCCGAGAAAGTCCGCCAGCCAATCGCCCCGCTGTCGCTTTCAATGCCCGACCTCAACGAGTCTGAGGCCTATGAGATTGCGCGACGCCGCACAGCTGCGATCGGCAAGACCTCCATTGGTTACAAGCTTGGTTATACCAGCGCGGCCATGCGTGCGCAGATGGGGGTCACTGAGCCAAACTATGGGGTCCTGCTGGCCGGCAGTGAAGTGCCGCAGAACGAGACCGTTTCGCTCGGTGAGCTGATCCATCCGCTGCTCGAGCCGGAGATCACGTTCCTGATGGGGCGCGACCTGGCCGGGCCTGAGATTGGCAGGGAGGAAGCCTGGCGGGCTGTTGCGGCGGTCATGGGGTCGCTGGAAATCGTCGATACCCGCTATGAAAGTTACAAGTTCAGCGCGGTCGACAATATCTCCGACAATAGTTCTGCCGCTCGCTTCGTGCTGGGTGACAGGATCGAGCGGAACGATACCGGGGATCTCGGGAATGTGCCTGTTCGGTTCGAAAAGGACGGCACGCAGATCGAGGTAGGCAAGGGAAGTGATGCCATGGGCGATCCGGTCCTCGCCCTGGCCTGGCTTGCGAACAAACTCGTCGAATGCGGATCAGGCATCCGCGCTGGCGAACTGATCATGACCGGCGGTTTGACCAAGGCTCATCCCGCCGAGGCCGGATCACAATTCACGGCCAGATTCGAAGGTATTGGCGCGGTAACGGCGCAGTTCTGAAGGGAGGAAGGACAGGAAATGGTCCAGGAATCAGACATCAGTGAAGTCGGTCAATCGATTGAGGCCATGGGGCTTAAAACCAATTATCACGACTATGGGGAGGGCGATCCGATTGTCCTTATTCATGGCTCTGGCGCCGGGGTGAGTGCATGGGCAAACTGGCGACGCACCATACCCCCGCTCGCCAGGCGGGCACGCGTTATCGCTTATGATGTTGCCGGCTTCGGGTTTACCGAACTTGAACCTGACGCGACCTATACCATCGATTACTGGCTGGAGCATCTGACGTCCTTTCTGAACGCCCTGGGCTTGGACAAAGTCGCCTTCGTCGGAAATTCCTTTGGCGGGACGCTCGCAACCCATTTTGCCATTCGCTATCCTGGCCGTGTTACCAGCATGGCGATGATGGGCGCCAATCTCCTGCCCCATGAAATGCTGCCAGATCTCGACCGCCTGGCATGGGGATATGAGCCGTCTCCGGAGATGATGCGGGAACTTCTGGAAGTCTTTCCCTACGACAAGACCATTATTACCGAGGAACTGGTTCAGGCGCGGTTTGAGGCAACCGACAGGCCCGATTACCAGGCCGCATTCCGGTCGATGTTTCCAGCCCCGCGGCAAAGATGGGTTGATGCGATGGCGCCGACCGCTGAACAGCTTGCGAAAGTTCAGTGTGAGACGCTGATGATTCATGGACGGGAAGACAAGCTGGTCCCTGTCGATGTCAGTATTGACGCGGCGAAGATTGTGCCTCGCGCGGAGCTGCATGTCTTTGGCCATTGCGGTCACTGGGTGCAGATGGAGCGCCCGCGCGAATTCATGGCCCTGATCGAAAGCTTCTTCTTCAAGTCCTGAAAATGCTTTGACTGGCCCTCCGCGAGCCAGGCTTGCAAGGGCTGGCGCGGCAAGGTGCAAGGCTGCTGGGTTGCGCGCGCGGTTTGTTTTGTCCAGGTGTTTCGATGCGGCGGCTGATCGTGGAGAATTGTCCGATCAGCCACCATCTTTCGTTCCTAAAACTCGTACTTCACGGTCGCCGAGACGGTCCGGGGCGCCTTTGAATAGTTCACAAAATACCCAAAGCCCTGCGTGAAATTCCTGGCAATGACCTCCTCGTCGAGCAGGTTCGTGCCTCCGAGGATGATGCTTGTCCGGTTGTCGGGCAGCAGGATGTCCACCGACGCGTTGAGTTGGACATAATCGTCCTGCCTCAGATAGTTGTCCGGCTCGAAATAATAGTCGCCATTATAGGTTGCGGTGAGATTGAAGTTCACGTCTGACCCCGCCACCGGGATATTGTAGTCGGCCGCAAGCGTACCGACAAATTCCTGCGCCAGCGGGATGCGATTGCCTGCTGCGCTTCCTGCTCCGAGGATTACGCCCCCGTTCGGGTTCGGCTCGCTTATCACGGCATTCTCATACTCGCTGAATTCGGTATGCATGATTTCCAGGGCGCCGCTCAGCCGGAACTGGTCGCTGACGCGAGCCTGAAAATCCACATCCAGACCATAAAGCTCGGCCGCCGCCCCATTCGTAACGACCTGGGTAATCCCCACAAAGGTCGCGACCTGGAGATTGGAGTAGTCATAGTAGAAACCGCTGAGGTTCAGCTGCAGATCATCGCTGAGTAGAGATGTCTTCAGGCCAACCTCATATGCGTCCAGTTCCTCGGGAAGATATCCGGGGTTGGACAGTGTCGCGAGATTGAAGCCCCCGCTTTTGAAGCCCCGGTTATAGGAGGCATAGAGCAGCGTATCGTCTTCCAGCTTGTGACTGAGGGCGAGGCGCCAGGTCGGCTCTTCCGCAGAGAGTTCCGGCATATCGCTTGGAACGTCCGTCACGGCGCCCATGTCATTTATGATCCGCGTGAAGCCGGTGATTTCGCGGGTTTCCCATGTAAACCGCAGGCCGCCGGTCAGTGTCGTATCGGGCGCGATTTCCCAATCGAATTGCGCGAAAGGTGCAAAGGATTCGGTCTCTTCCTTGCTGAAGGTGGACAGCTCCGTCGTATTGCCCGGTGGCTGGACGAAGGGTCCGCCAAAGAAGCGGGTAAACGGCTGTAGGGAGTTCTCATTATAGAAGTAATAGGCTCCTGCGACCCATTTGAAGTCTCCGGTATCGGGCGAAAGGAGCTGGACTTCCTGGCTGAAATTCTTGCTCGGCGCATCACCGCGCGAAAAGATCAGATCCGCAGCCGTACTGTCGAAATCGAATTGGATGATCGCGTCGCCCTCCCGGTAGGAGGTAATCGACAGGAGCTCCGCAAAGCCGGCATCGTGTTCCGCCGTCAGGCTGAAGCCATATCCTTCGAAAGCGTTCTTGCCTTCCCTGCTTGCATAGGTGTCGAAGACGCTCGAGGTCTCGCCAAAACCCGGATAGGCGAAGGATGTGCCCGGATAGGGCCGGAGGATTGTTCCGGTATCTTCTCGATCCAGATAGTCTGCAGCCAGCAGGAATGATGTCTCGGCAGACGGTTCCCATAGCAGTTTTGAGCGCAATGAGAGGCTATGATCGAGCTTGTAGACATCGGCTCCGGTCGACAGGCTTTCTCCCCAGCCTTCGCCCTGACTTGTGTAGGCGGCGGAGAAACTGGCGGCCAGGTTATCGGCGAGCCCGTTTGAGAAATAAGCCCGCCCTTTGACTGTGCTGTAGTCATCGATCCCGAGGCTGACCGTTCCTTCGGGCTCAAAACTCGGGCCTCTTGTCTTGATCTGGATGACGCCCGCCGTGGCGTTGCGTCCGAACAGGGTTCCCTGCGGGCCTTTCAGCACTGCGACCTGTTCAGCGTCGGCGAGGTCTCGCAGGCCTTCGCGCTGTTGTGGAAGATAAACGCCGTCAATGTAGAGGGCGACGGGGTTTTCGACATAGGTGCTCGATGTGCTGATGCCGCGAATGGACGGCGTGAAGGAACCGATCCCGTGCGAAACATTGAAGCCCGGGATGAGGACGCTGAGATCCTCAAGCTCGTCAACGCCGCTTCTCTCAAGCTGTGTGCCATCGACAACGTTCACGCTGATCGGCACATCTGTCAGCCGTTCTTCGCGGCGCTGCGCCGTGACAACGACCGGCTCGTATCGTCTCGTCGCTTCGGTCTGGTCTGCGCCCTGGGCATAGGCCGAGCAGGTCCATGCCGGGATCAGCGCAACAGCGCATAAAAGTTTGTTTTTGTTCATTTATTCCTCCCATAAGCTTGTTTTGGATTTGGTGTTTCGGGTGTTCAGTGAGAACTGATTTTCGGCGCCTCCCGCACTTGAAGACGGTCGGGCCTCTCAAACAGAGCCAGGCCCAGTATCAGCAATGCCGCCACCGCGAACCCAGCCGGTGCGAGGGATGTGGCCAGGTCGTAATTCCCGAAGGTGTCAGCGCTTTTCGCGGCGATGAATCCGCCGAACGCCACGGCGAAAGCGATCACCATGGCAAGGGTTCCGAAGACCATCGAGAAGCGTGCGAGGCCGAAATAGCGAAGCGTGAAGAATGCCGCGAAGTCCGCTTCAGCGCCGTAAGCCAGGCCGATCAGAATGAGGGCGATGGCAAATACCGGGAAGGCCGGACCGGCCCATTGCATGATCAGAAATGCACCAAGAGCCGCGAGCGCCATACAGCCTGCCGCAACAAGACGGGGTACCAGCCTGTCGAGCAGGAAGCCCGCGAGTATCCGTCCGCCAAAGGTTGCCAGCGCGAAGAAGGAACCAAGCGCCGTGGCGGACGCCAGGTCGAAACCGCTGCCGGAGAGGATCGGTTGAACATGGTTGAGGTAAATCCCGATGGGCACGCAGCAAAAAGCGAGCGCCGCGGCCAGCAGCCAGTAGCGTTCATCCGACAGGGGTAGCGAGGCGCGCTCTTCGAGAGGTGTTTCGTCATCGCGACCAGGAGCTGTTTCGCCGCTGTGCTTCCGGGTGCGCAGGAACAAGAGGATTGCCGGCAATCCTACCAATAGAGCGACGCCTGCCATGCCGAGATAGGCAGACCGCCACCCGAACTGCGCAATCAACATCGAGCTGAATGGCAGGCCAATGACGCCACCGAGTGTCGAGCCGCTGCCTGCCAGCCCTAGGGCCAGGCCGACATTCTTCTCGAACCAGCTGGCGACACTGCGGCCAAACGGTACGGCACCGGCCAGCGCGCAGCAAATGCCGAACAGGACCGCTATCGCGCGCAGCACCGGAACCGAAAGCGGGATGCTGGCCAGAAGAAGATAGCAGAGGGCAAAGCCCGCCAGTCCGAGGGATGCGAGCAGGCGAGGGCCGAATATGTCGACCAGCTTTCCCGATATCGGAAAACAGACGGCGAGCACGACAGAACTGATCGGCAAAAAGGTCGCTTCGCTCACTGTCCAGCCGAACTCATTTCGCATGGGTTCGATGAACAGATTGGCGCTGAACATGAAGAAGCCGAATCCGGCAGCATAACCGATGATGGCGGCCGCGAGACACATGCCGCCCCGGCGCCATTCCGACTCCCGGGCCTCATGCGCGGAGGGCATTTTCAGCCTCGCTGTCGATCTGCGTCCAGTGAACTGGAAAATTCGAGCGCTGGGTCTCGTGGCCTTTCGTTGCACCCCGCCGGGCGGTGCGGACGGGCATGCGTCCGCTCGCCGGACGATGCAACAGATGCATCGTTCCACGCATGACTGAATTCCTCCCAAATGCACCAATTATTGTATGTAGTGATTGATACAGAATATGCGTGGGGAGACGGATGTCAAGTTGGTGCGGTAATGATTTCCAATCAGGCCGCACCTTGATTGTAAAATTATATCATATAAAACAATAAATTATAAGAGGCGCCGTAAAATGGCATGCGTGAGGGCATGCGCGGGTAGTTCAGCGCCCGAAAGATGTCCATTGTATCGATCATAACAGTAGGGCTGGCCAAAGCCGTGCAGCGCGTCGCGCGGGCGCAGTCTCTTCAGAAGGGGCTCACCTTCGCTGCGACCTTGCGGTTCGCCCGCATTGTCAGAACGACCACCTGTTCAAATCGAACAGGTGGCATGCCTCGTTTGACTTCACCTCATCAACTGTTTGCAGGTCCGGGCACGTCCGTCAGGCAACGGCAAATCCATTGACTGTCGAGATTTCTCTCTCCGGCGAGATCGACGTCTGAATCGCGGTCGCACAGCCCGGGCAGACATGCTGGATGAAGCTGACCTCTTCATCGATGAACAGGCCAGGTTCTGATCGCACGATCGGTCCTGCCAGTCGCGACTCGCCCTTCACAACGCCCAGGTGCAACACATTGTTCTCGTCACCAAGGGCATGCCCACAATGTCGGCAGTAGATCCCGGTAACGCTGTCATGGCTGACAAGTGTCATATTGTCGTCGATCGGCCGGCCGGCTTCAAACTGGCGCTCATCCCGCAGGACGGATGCAACCTTCATGTTCCGAAGGCGGGCCTGTCGGATTTCCGTCCGGTACTCTTCAGTGGCATCGACATTGACGGCCGAGTCATCTGTCAGGATGACGCCATAGATGTCCTTGGCCATTACAAGGCTGATCAGGCCGTCGCGATAATCCTGAGCCACAAGCCCGGGATCGCGAAGGACCGGGTCTCCATAGCCGCCGCCGCCCTGGCAATTCATGTAGAGGACGTCGCCGGGCGAGAGGATGCTTTCGGCAAAGCATTGTGTGACCTGCGCGTCACCTGCCAGTTCGTCCAGATTGCCGGGAACTGCGCCGTGCGCCAGCATGCTGTCGACGGCGGCTCCCTGCACGATCACATCGTGTCCGAGATTGCCCGGATATCCCCCGGCAAGTCCGGGATTTTGCGAAGTTGCCTTCCCGGAAGTCGACATAACGACACTGGCGGGCAGGGAGGTGCCATGCGGAGTCATGGCCACGGCACAGCTGGCCCCGCCGCGATGTCGGCCCGCACCGCCTGAATCCTTTTCCTCGCGGCGCCATAGCACCAGCAGAGGGTAAAGCAGTTCGGTCACTTCCGCGTCGGGCACGCGGCCCATTGGGATGCAGAAGCTGCCACCCGTATTGATCCCGTCATGGGTCGGGCGCGCACCATAGCCCCCGGCCACGGTTTCCATCACGACATTGAGGAACGGCACAGGTTCTTCCGCGCGTTCATCCATGCCGGCGACACAGGCGAAGTCAAAGGTGCCGCAACAGCTCGCCTGGACCTGTTCGCGGAACTGGAACTCTCGATCCAGCATCTGCGACAGGCACTGCGAGACCAGGTTGCCGATCATCCAGCCGGTGGCCAGCGGCGCCCGGTTGATGGCCGCCGGGAAGGTGGCATTCACCAGCGTGCCCGCCGGTGCGATGATGTCGAAACATCGCATCAGGCCGCTGGCCGACCAGGGAATGTCGCCGCACAGCATGGGCAGGAAGGCGAGCATGATGCCTCCGCGACAGCCGCCATAGGTACAGCTGATTACGCCGGCTTGAGGGTCGGTGCCGGTGAAATCGAAGGTGAGTTGGTCCTCTTGCTTCGTCATCGTGAGCACGACCTTGTGGGTCTTGCGGTCGCCGGAATGGGCCTGGTCCTGGTATCCCGTTGCTGTCCAGCTGCCATCGGGGACGGAACGTAGCTTGGTCCGCAGGCGGTCCTCGGCATCGTTCATCATCTTCTTCATGACAGCTTTGACGACATCGGGGCCGTACTGCTCGATGACGGCTTTCAGCCGCTGGCGCCCGATCGTGTTCGCGCCGACTTTCGCGCGCAGATCCAGCCCGACCACCATCGGCACACGCGAGCGGCGCACCCAGGCATCGACGACATCATTCTGGAGTTCACCGCCGCGCATCACTTTGATCGGCGGCGTAGGCAGCGACTCCGAGAAAACATCGACATTGCCGATCGGTGCCGAGCCGATCACCGTGCCGCCGAGATCCGGCTCATGGCAGACGGCGCTGGTCCAGCCGAACAGCTTGCCGTCATGGAAGATGGGTTGGAATACCACGGTATCGTTCTGGTGCAGGCCCCCGCCGACCCAGGGGTCGTTGCACAGGAACATGTCGCCTTCCTCGATCCCGGGATTGGCCGCGCGGTTCTGCAGGGTCCAGGTCAGCGCCAGATCGATCGCACCGACCAGCATCGTATTGTAGAGCCCGACCTGAACGAGCTGGCCGGCTTCGTCATTGATCGTGAAGTCGAAATCATTGGCATCGGTCACAATCGGCGAGCCGGACATGCGCTTGAGCGTTTCACCCATTTCGTCTGTCACCGACCAGAGACGGTGGCGCACAACCTCATAGGTGAGGGGATCGAGATTATCGATCATGTCCTGGCTGACGGTGTGGACCTGCAGCCGGGGCGGCAAGGAGCGGAGAAGCGTCTCAGGATCGACGGGTTTGGTCGCAAAGGCTTCGGAACCGGGGATCATCCTGCAATACTCCTCTGTGGATTGATGTGGCTGACATTGGTCTGCGTTTGGATATTCAGCACACCGGTTTCGTCGATGATGCCGTACATCCCGTCAGGCACGACGACCGAGGTCGTCGGGACCTGGATCACGGCGGGGCCGGAGATGCGGTGCCCGGCGCGCAAGGCATTGTAGTCGTAGATCGGCGTGTCGACGAAGCCTTTGCGCCCGTCGAGACAGACTGGCCGTGTTGTCAGGATCGCCGGGGACGGATCTGCCGAAGGCGCTCGTTCCAGCGTTTCGAATTTAGGGTTCACCTCAAGCACGCCCCGGCCGCGAATGCGGAAGGTGATTGCGTGAATGCCGGCGCCGGCGAAGCCTGACCCCTCACCGAAAAGGCGGGCATACTGTTTCTCGAATTCGTCGACACAGGCCTCAAGCGTCTCGGCTGTGATCGGGCCCGGCGCCAGGGCTGTCGTGACTTCCTCAAGCTGGAGGCCGTAGCGAATGTCGATCTCGCGGTTGAGGATGATCCTGCTCACCTCAATGCCCTGACGCTCCATCGCCTGCAGGACTTCTGCCTCAAGGCGCGCGAAATTCTCCGCGACGCGGGCTGGATCGAGCGGTGCGGTCATCGGATCGGAATGCTCGCGGATCAGCACAATGTCGGAAGAGGCAAGGCCGAAGGCCGAGAAGGCCGAAGCCACCGGGCCGAGTGGCACGACGACATTGGTGACCCCGATATGGGCTGAGTAGGCGGCGCAATGGGCCGGTCCTGCGCCGCCGAAGGCATAGACCGTGAACTCCCGCGGATCATAGCCGCTTTCGACCACGATCTTGCGCAAGAGGTCGCCCGTCTGGGCGTTCTGAACGGCATAGATGGCCGCTGCGGCTTCTTCCACCGTCATGCCGAGCGGTTCGGCAATCTTGCGGCGGATGGCCTCTTCAGCCAGGTCCTTGCGGATCGGACGAAGCCCACCGAGCAGGCCGGTCTCCGGAAGGATGCCAAGCACCAGATTTGCATCGGTGTTGGTAGGTTCCGTTCCGCCGGCGCCATAGCATGCCGGTCCAGGTACGGCTTGTGCCGACAAGGGGCCGACATGGAGATTCCCTCCGGTGTCGAGCCAGGCAATCGCCCCACCGCCAGACCCGATGGCATCCACCCTGAGCGACGGGACGTTGACAGGGTGCTGATTGACGATGGTCTGCGCGGCCCGAACGGGCTCGCCGCCGGCAATGATCCCGGCCAGGAAGGTCGTGCCCCCGACATCGGTTGCAATGACGTTTTTATGCCCAAGTCCCTCGGCCAGCTGCGCACAGCCCACAACACCACCCGTGAGAACGCCGCCGATCGTGGTGATCGCGGATGCGGCCGCCTCCGAGGCAGCAATGGCGCCCCCGGCACTTTGCATCACAAGCAGCGCGCCACGCAGGCCCTTGTTGCGAAGCTTTGTTTCCAGATCATCGAGATAGAGTTTCAGGCCCGGCCCGATCTGCGTACTCATCACAGTTGTAGAATGGCGCGCAAACTCGCGAATCCGCGGGCTGACTTCTGATGAGAGTGCCACAAAGACCGTCGGATCCTGCTCATGAATAAGTTCGCGCAGACGCTGCTCATGCGCGCGATTGCGGAAGGACCAGAGTAGCGACACTGCAATCGCTTTCACGCCCTCCTCGAGGATTTCGCGAATGACCTGCCGAGCCTCATCCTCATTCAGCGGAACGATTGCCTTACCGGCGCGATCAACGCGCTCGGTAACTTCCCGCGCCAGCTTGCGCTCAACAAGACCACGTGGTTTGGACTGGCCCATAATGTCCTGCAGTTCATGCTGCGGACGGCCCAGATAGCGGCCTTCCACATTCATGATGAAGATTGAGTCGCGGTGCCCCTTGGTTGTGATGAACCCGATGCTGGGCACCTTGCCCATGACGAGCGCGTTCAGGGACGAGGTCGTGCCGTGCGCGATGTGATCGGTGCGCGCAAGTAACTCATCGACAGGGAGCTTGAGCTCTTCTGCGAGCAGATCGATCCCATTCAACACGCCCTGACTATAGTCAGGCGGTGTCGATGGTGTCTTGGCGGAAATCATCGTTCCGTCAGGGCGCAGAGCAACCGCATCCGTGAAGGTGCCGCCGACATCAATTCCGATTACGTATCCCATATCCTCCTCCCGTTCCTCGCTGGCCGGTTCTGAACCGGCCCTGGTTTTTCCGAACAGGCCCAGCCATCCCGTCCGCGTACGATTTCGTCTGTTGCGCCGTTGTGTGCCCTCGGTCGGGCTGTGATGGCCAAAGGCGCGGCTCAACTTCTGTTCTCAGCCCTCGGGACGGCCTCAGCTTTCGTGTCTTCCAGCGCGATCTTTTCGCTGAGGGCTGTCAGCAGCACGATGAGCTGGCGGAAGACCTTGCGCATGTCAGGACCATCCCCGAAGTCCCAGGCGAAGAAAGCGCCATCGATAAGGGAGCGGCAGAATTCCGCGTATTCTTCAGCGACCAGCCGCACGACCGTGGGATTGTGATCACTGAAGAGTTTTTCCAGGAGCGCATGCCACCACAGGCGCGCAGAGTTGCGGACCTCCACTATAACTTTGCGGACTTCCTCCGGCATGTCTTTCCGTTCCAGCCCGAGCAATAGAAGGAAGCGCAGGAAGAGCGGATCTTCTTCAAGTGCCCGCCCGGCCTGGTCCGCGATGTCCTCAATGGTTCGCTCCTCCCAGTTGGAGGTGTCGTCGAGATCGAACTGGCTGAAGAAATAGCCTGCCTTCCAGTGAACCACTTCTGCGAACAGGTTCTCCTTGCTCGAGAAGTGCCAGTAGAGCGAGCTGGCCGGGCAGCCGGCAGCCTTGCAGATCATTGAAATCGAGGTTCCGGAAAAGCCCTTGGTTGCCATGATCCTGGCGGCGGCTTCCAGAATTGCCTGCCGTGAGTCCGCTTCGGCCGATCGATTTGTCTCGGACGTTTTCTTGCCAGTTTTCGCCATCCGCTTTGATGCTCCCGATTTGCCAGATTGAATGGGCACGATGTTGGATTCCGTCATGGTACTATTCTTGAGTAGAGGATAGAAAACCGAGCGTCTTGCCCATTGCCAGCAGGCACCATTCGTCCCCAGTCGAACATGTATTCAGAGATGATACTCATGGGATCTCCCTAGGAGTGATGGCTGCTGGCATCCGCATGGGCCTTAATAGTCGAAGCTGATGGTTACGCCGTAGGTGCGAGGTGGTTTGACGAAGCCGACGACCGGAGAACCGAGAAGGGCCGAGGCCACCTGACCGGCTGAGCGGATCTCTTCGTCCCCGATATTGCGAACGAAACCCGAAAGGCGGATGCCGTTGTCGAGCGCATAGGTGATGTATGCGTTCTGGATATCGTAGGCTTCCTGCGAGATCTCATCGCGATTGAACGCGCTGAAATAGACCTGATCAGACCAGTAGCTCTCTGCGCGCAGGGTCAGCGAAGCGTTGGGCAGGTCGAATGTGTACTGGACCCCGAGATCGACGGTGTAGTCGGGCGCCTGGGGCAGGGCATTTCCGGAAAGGTTGAAAGCGGGCACTCCGTTTTCGTCCAGCGTAACACCATCGCCTGCCGGGCGCGCCTGGTCTGCCGTGATGTATTCATCAAAGCGGGCATTCAGCAGGCTGGCATTGAGATTGAACTCGAGATTGTCGACAGGCTCGAAGGTGAACTCGCCTTCCACGCCATAGACCTCTGCAACCGCTGCGTTTTCGAGGACGACAAGCTCGCCCTGTACCTTGCCGACCTGCAGATCCGAATAGTCGTAGTAGAAGCTTGCAATATTGGCTCTCAGCCGGTGACTGAAGAGAGTGGACTTCAGGCCGGCTTCATAAGCATCGACTTCCTCGGGTTCGAGGACCGGACCGGCAGACCCGAGATTGTAGGTCCCCGCCTTGAACCCGCGCGAGAAGGAGGCGTAGAGCAGGGTGTCGGGTGTCAGGTCGTAGTCGATGCCGATCTTCGGGGTAAAGGACTCGAAGGTCTGATCGTCATTGTGGACAGGAAACCGTGGTTCATTATCGGGTGAGAAGACCCGGTCGAAATCGAAATCCGACTGGTCGGCGACGGTCTTGTGCTCCCAGCTGTAACGCGCACCGAGCGTAATCCGCAGCCTGTCGGTCAGCGAGTAGGTGTCCTGCGCAAAGAGGGCGGCAGCTTCGGTTTCCAGCTGACCACCCGCATAAAAGCCCTGAACGAACAGATCGGGGCCGCCGACCGCCAGGAGGTTGAGCGGTGCAATGAATTCGCCGTCTATTTCCTCGTTCAGGTAGAATACCCCGACCACGAGCTTATGGCGGTCTGTGTCCCAGTTGAGCTGAAATTCCTGAGAATACTGGTCGGAGACTTCCGTCAGATCCAGCGGGAAGAGATCGACGCCGAGCGGATTGATGTCCGTGTGCAGGAAATAATCGCTCCGGCGATAGGAGGTCAGGGACCGCAGTGTGATCTCATCGTTCAGGAAATATGAGATATCGGCGCGCGTCCCCCAGAATTCCGCACGCGTTTCAGGGTCCTGAACGGTTGAAACATCCAGTTCGCTGGTCGGAACCTGTCCGCCGAGCAAGATTGCCGTCGGGGTGATCGGATCGCCGTCCACGGTAAAGCCCGCCGGCCCAAAATAGTGATAGGTGTTCGAGCGATCATCCGACTGGTAGTAATCGGCGCCAAGCAGGATGTTCAGCTTGTCACTCGGCTCGAACAGAAGCTGGCCGCGAACAGCCTGGGAATTCTTCGAGTCGATATCGGTCCCGGAATAGATGTTTTCGCCATAGCCGGACCGGTCCTGTAGCTGGGCGGAGAGCCGGGCCGCGACGGTCTCACTCAGGCCACCTGAAATGTACCCATCGGTTTTGAGCAGGTCATAGTTCCCGACCGTCAGGCTGGCGCCGGCCTCGAAGTCGAAAGTCGGGCGATTGGTGATGATGTTCACAGATCCACCTGTGGCGTTGCGGCCATACAGCGTGCCTTGCGGCCCACGTAGCACCTCAATGCGGTCAACGTCATAAAAGGAAGCCAGTGCGGCGCCCGAGCGCGAGAAGAAGACGCCGTCCTGGTTGAAGGCAACGCTGCTTTCCGCGCCGGTCGAAATATTGTCGACGCCGATGCCGCGCAGGGTGAGGCGCGCCTGCCCAATCTGTTCCGATACGTTGAGTCCCGGCACGCTGGAACCAATCGAGCTTAAGTCGGAGGCGCCTCTTTCCGCCAGCGTGTCACCGCTGATGGCGGACACGGCCAGCGGGATTTCCTGGATTGATTCCGCCCGGCGCTGGGCGGTCACAACAATTGTGTCCAGTTGGGCTTCCTGATCCTCGATTTCCTCATCTGCTGGCGCGTCTGTGACGTCCTGAGCAAATGATGTTGCCGGTGCGATAGATAATATTGCGGCCAGAACCAGGCTGGATGTCGCACATTTTTTTCCCGCAAGTAACACGTCCATAGTCGTCATTTCGACGTTCCTCTCCCTGGTGTCATTCTTGATTATCTTGAGTATTCGGCGGCGTCTGATGCTGGTTTAGGCGGTCTCCTCGGCGTCCTGTCTGGCTTCTTCGCGGCACATTTTCTGGAGACGGCGGCGAACCATGATCGCGGCACGGTCGTTTGGCAGAATTGCAGGCTTCAGCGACCAGAAATCAGCGCCACCCATCCGCTCTTCCACGGCTTCGATCATCGGATTGTCTTCTTCCTTGAAAACACGCCGCTGGGCGTCACCGATCATCTTCACCTTCCATTCCTCGGATTCATCGAAGGTGCCCGATGAGCCAAAGAAGTAGTGGGTGGTCCCGTCAGTCTCCGGCGTGAATATGTGGAAGGCAAAGCCATGCGGATCCTGCACGCGTTCGACGCCTGGCGGCACGGCGCCGAATTCCAGGATCATGCTGGTGGGGGCCATCCAGACGATGTTGATCCACTGGTCGCAGGGTTCGCCGGTCATGGCGCCGAAACCGCCAGTGGTGCCCGGCATCCACAGGTCTGCGCGGATCTTCCCGTCTTCCTCGCTCACCTGCACTTCGGCAGAGCGCATGGTTTCGTTGCCGAGAGAGCCCACATGAAGAAAGTTGACGTGCGAGAGATCCATCAGATTGTCGATCTCAAGCAGGCAATTCCCTTTCACATGGAGGTAATTGCCCAGGTTCTGCAGACCGGCACCCGCAGGCGGGACAAGGCTGAGATCCGGGATCAGGCTGTCATCGGCAAGTGCTGGCTCGCCCATCCAGATCCAGAAGATCCGGTGTCTCTCGACAAGAGGATAGACGTGGACCTTGGCTCCGGGCGGGATGTACCCGTTTCCCGCCGGATTGGCGTCGCATTGCCCGCGGCTGTTGAAATGCAGGCCGTGATAGCCGCACTCCACGCCGGTTTCGGTCTTGTGCCCCATGCTCAGGGGCGCAAACCGATGCGGACAGCGGTCTTCACAGGCGACGAGCTCTCCATCCCCCAGCCGGTAGATGAGCACAGGCTCACCCAACAGCCGGCGTGAGAAGAGACCGTCTTCAATCTCGCTCGCCCACGCGGCCATATACCATGCGTTGCGAGGAAACTGGCCCGGGCGCAAAGCAGTGCTAGCCGGCGACACGGTGACCCCACATGGAGAAATAGTCGTAGGAGGTCGGCTCCCACGCGCCAGGTTGGACCTTGATACAGTTCGCGGCCACTTCCAGCCGGAAGCCCGACGGGGTCGTGCAATAGAACGAGACAGCGTGATCGTTTGGATGCTCGCCGAGGGTGATGGTGATCGGGATTTCTGCCTCGGCAACACGCGCCTGTGCTTTCAGGACGTCCATGAGGTCGACAGGCTCGATCATGATGTGATCGATTTTCCGGCTCGTCTCGAAGGGAAATTGCGCATAGGCGATCGAGTGGTGGCGCGGGTTCAGGTGCATGAAGGTCACCTGGACTTTCGAGTCTCCGAAATTGGAGAATATGTGGTCGCTGAGCCCGGCGCCGGTTGCCTTGGCGAAGAACGCCTCGCAGGCAGCATAATCCTTGGCATTGACCGCGATGTGACCCAGGCCTTCATCGCCAGTCACATAGCCCTGCATCGGCTCTTTCGGCGCGAAGGGTGTATCGGCATCCTGGCAACCGAAGACGATTTCGTGCTGCAGGCCTTCAGGATCACGAAAGGTGACGTACCGATCCGCAGCCCGCAGTTCAGCACCTGCACTGGTTCCTGTCTCAAAGGGAATGTTAGCCTGCTTCAGGTGCTCGACGGCGCGGTCGAATTCCTCAGCTGTGTCGACTTCGAAGCCGCTGAAGGCGTGGTCGTCGGCCGCACCCTCGGTAAGGATGAACCGGCGGGCCTTTTCATCCATGCGCAAGCACAGGGCATTGGGCAATTCGACCGGCTGCAAGCCCACCAGGTCTCCGAATCTTTTCCATTCATCAAGGCGTGAGGCTTCCACGCCAACATAAGCCAGTTTGAGACTCATCATATTCTCCCTTGAATAAGTTATGCTTCCTGCGTGATTGCTGCGCCGCAGACCTGCGCAATGATTGCTTCCGGGTCGGATGGGGCGGTGTTCGAGCGCCAGGCGATGCGGTCATCTGGCCGTACGAGAACGAGGTTGTGGTCATAAAGGCGGCTGGCCTTGGGCTCATGCGCGATGTCGATGACCTGGAGGGGGAGATCACGAGCCGCTGCTGCCTCTGTCAGCCCGGAGATGTTAATGTCATCGTCAGAGACCAGAAGCGTGAACCCATGTCCCAGCTTGTCGAGCAGGGGGGTTCCGGTTTCCACAAAGACAAAATGAGGAACCCGGCAGCCCGGCACGGTCGAGGGCGTGTATTCCGACACCTTGAGAGGCGGCGCCTCGCCCTCGTCATAGATAATAAGGGGCGATTGGTCATAATGATGACCGAAATTGAGCCCTTCCGCATTGAACTGGTGGCTGTCGGTGTCGAGCAGACGGTTGCGAAGGAGCTGGCGGACTTCGGCGCCTTTCTTGCCACGCTTTTCGGTGCCGGCGCGCAGCGCCTCGTCCTGGGTAATTCCGTGCTGGACGGTGGCCATACGGACCGCCTCGTTGGAGGTGTTCACGCCGACAGGACGGCGCTCTGCTTCATAGGCGTCGAGAATGGCTTCCGGCGCCCAGCCCTGGACCACGCCGGCCAGCATCCAGGTCAAACCGAGACCGTCCTCGATGCCGGTATTCATGCCGTGGCCGGCATATGGCGGCCAGGCATGGGCCGCGTCGCCAGCAAGGAATACATTGCCTGACCGGTAGGTCTCGGCGACAACCCGGCTGAACTTCCAGGTTTCGATTCCGAGTACTTCGTACTCGATATCGCAGCCCATCAACTCACGAATCTGGCGATCGTACTCCTCTTCGGTAACCCCGCTGGCGCCTTCCGGGATCATGCAGTGGGTCAGCCAGAGATCGGTCCCGTTGATCGGGATGATATTGCCGAAGCTGTCAGGATTGATGACCCAGTTCATCCAACCCGGCTCGACTGCGAAATTCTTCAACACGTCGTTGGAGCGGAAAAAGATGGATTGCGTATGGCCCAGGCCGGTCGTCCCGCCCGACATCTTGATGCCGAGCTGGCGGCGCATGGTTGAACGCCCACCATCACAAGCCATCACATATTTGGAAGAGCTCTTTCCTGTTTCGCCGGTCAGCAGATTCCTGAAAGCCAGTTCAACGCGGTCGTCGGTCTGCTCGACACCGGTCACCTCGTGAGAATACCGGATCTCGACACCGGGCTGGGCAAGTGCGTGGGTCCGCAGGACGCGCTCCAGATACATCTGACTGCTGCGATGGGAGCGTTCAGCCGATGGCCACCCCCCATCATGCGAAAAGCGGTCGTTCTCGAAGCGGCCCGCCGAGGAGGTCAGCTTGTATCGGGTGATTTGCTTGCCATTGATGCGGGTCATGAAGACCACATCGGCTGAATAATCCGGAGGAAGCCCCGTTTTGCGGTAGACCTCGCTACAGCCGAAGCGCCGAAGAAACTCCATCGTGCGCGCACTGGTCGTGTTGCAGCGCGAATGCATGGGCTCTTCGTCGGACCGGGCCTCCAGAATGAGCGATGGAATGCCCCGATAGGCAAGATCCATTGCCGAAAGCAGGCCCACTGGCCCGGCGCCGACGATCACGATTGGATGTTCGCTCATTCTCCTCCCCTAAACTCATCTGATCTATCTTTTTTGTATGTAACGTTCGTTACAGATCTAACGATGATGAGCAATCTATCCTGTGTCAAGCAGAAAATCATGGAAAAGACTTCCTGTAATGAGCTTCGGTCCGACTCTGTAGTGATGAATACAGATCGCGTGTTTCGGCGTATGGTCCCAGATCGTCTGGTACAGTCCCCATAAGTGTTCAGACCAGAAGAAAAGAAAAATCCGGTCCGGGACCGCACGTGAATATGATGACTGCGACCTTAGCCTAAGACCTTGGAAATATCGTCCACACACACCGTCAGTCGGGCAAGGTCGCGTGCGCGGCGAGAGGAAGGAACCGGCCCGCCCAGACGCGACAGCGAGACTGCGGCAATGGTGCGTCCCTCGCGTTGGATAGGTGCTGCGATGCACCGGACATTCTCGAACATCTCCGCCTCGTCAATGGCGTAGCCCTGGCCCGCGCTCTTCTCGACTTCCGCGCGCAACAGAAGGGGGTCTGTTAGAGTGTTGGCCGTTAGCGGCACGAAAGGGCCGCTTGCGAAAAATGCCTCTCGTGCTTCTGAGGGCAGGCCTGCCAGCAGGATCTTTCCGATCCCGGTACAGTAGGGCTCGAATTGTGCGCCAATCTGCGAGGCGCTGAAGTTCGGGTCGGCGCTTTCGCGTGCGAGATACGTCACCATTTCACCCTCCAGGACACCCAGATGGGCTGTCGCGCCCGTACCCTGCGCCAGACGGCGCAACGGCACCTGCGCAATACGGATCAGGCGGGCGCGTGTGCCGGAGTACTCCGAAATCCGTTCCAGCGCCGGCCCTGCAGCGTAATGGCCGTGAGATATGCGCGTGATGACGCCGGCATCCGACAGTGCGCCAATCATTCGCCGCGCACTGGATGGCGGAAGCCCCAGCTTTTCCGCCAGTCTCGAGGCTGGCAGGCGACCTTCCTCTTCGACCAGACTCAGCATGAGCGTCAGGGCCTTTTCGATAGAGGCCGTCCCTTTTCCCGGACTATCTTCTGTGGGGGCAAGATCACTCATATGCTCACATTATGAGCGTATTGCTGGAACTGCAAGTTGCTCACGATACGGAACGACGACACATCCAGCGCGCAACAAAGAGGCATTTTTCATGACGGTCTCCCACGACACTCTGGCCAAGCGCTTGCGCGAGGCATATGGCGGTCCCGCCACGACTCCCCTGCGCGATGGTCTGGAAGAAACCGATATTGCAGGCGCGTATGCGGTACAGGCCATCAATACCGACTACTGGCAGACGCAGAACCGCCGGATCGTCGGGCGCAAGATCGGGCTTACCGCAAAGGTCGTTCAGGCACAGCTGGGTGTGAACCAGCCTGATTTCGGCGTCCTGTTCGACGATATGGAAATCGAAAATGGCGGCCTGCTCGACCCGAAGCTCACCCTGCAGCCAAAGGCCGAAGCCGAAGTCGCGCTCATTCTCGCGAGCGACATTACGCAATCGGACCCCACACCAGAAGACATTGCCGCTGCTATGCAATGCGCTATCCCGGCGCTCGAAATCGTCGACAGCCGCATTGCCGACTGGAAGATCGCCTTCGCTGATACTGTTGCTGACAATGGGTCGTCAGCCTTCTTTGTCCTAGGTGAACCACGCAAGCCCCTGGACGGACTCGACCTCTACTCGTGTGGCATGGTGATGGAGATCAATGACGAGATCGTCTCGGTTGGCTCCGGAGCGGCTTGTCTCGGCCATCCTCTCATCGCGGCCGCCTGGCTCGCCAAAACGCTGAATTCGGTGGGGCAGGGGCTCAGGGCGGGTGACATCGTTCTGACCGGAGCGCTCGGGCCGATGGTGGCGCTTGCACCCGGTGATCGCGTGGTCACGAAGATCGGCGGCCTCGGCGAGGCAAGCTTCACATACGGAGAATCCTGATGTCCTCCCCCCAGAAAACCA
>DHQO01000006.1:0-15685 GCA_002408125.1 Hyphomonadaceae bacterium UBA5336
CCTTGATCGTGCCGGTGATGACATCCACGGAGGGGCGCTGGGTCGCGGTGATCAGGTGGATGCCGGCGGCCCGGGCCATCTGCGCGAGACGCTGCACGCAACCCTCGATCTCCTTGCCGGCGACCATCATCAGGTCGGCCATCTCGTCGATCACGACGACGATATTGGGGATATGATCGGTCGGCAGGTGTTCGGTCTCGTGCACCGGCTTGCCATTGTCATCAAAGCCGGTCTGCACCGCGCGGGTCATCTCCTTGCCCGCGGCGCGGTATTTCTCGGCCTTCTCGTTGAAGCCGGCGAGGTTGCGCACGCCCGCCTTGGACATCAGCTCATAACGCTGTTCCATCTCGCGAACGGTCCATTTCAGGGCGTTCACGGCCTTGGTCGGATCGGTCACGACCGGCGAAAGCAGGTGCGGGATGCCCTCATAGATGGAGAGTTCCAGCATTTTCGGGTCGATCATGATGAAGCGGCACTGGGCCGGGGTCAGCTTGTACATCAGCGACAGGATCATCGCGTTCACGCCGACAGACTTACCTGAACCGGTCGTACCGGCGATCAGCAGGTGGGGCATCTTGGCGAGGTCGACCACGGTCGGCGCACCGCCAATATCGGCGCCCAGCGCCATGGGCAGCTTGGCCTTGTTCTGCTGGTAGGCCGGGCTTTCCAGCAGGCTGCGCAGATACACGGTCTCGCGGCCTTCATTCGGCAGTTCGATGCCGATGGCGTTCTTGCCCGGCACCACGGCGACACGCGCAGACGCGGCCGACATGGAGCGGGCAATGTCATCGGCCAGCGAGATCACACGTGCGGATTTCACACCCGGCGCCGGCTCCATCTCGAACAGGGTGACCACGGGGCCGGGGCGCACTTCCTTGATGCGGCCGCGCACGCCGAACTCCTTGAGCACCTCACCCAACTGGCCGGCGCGCGCGATCAGGGCTTCCTCGTCAATGTCACGGCTATCGGCCGGCGGCTCGACGAGCAGCTCGATCGGCGGCAGCTTGGCGCTGGCACGCTGGGCACGGCGGCGGGCACGCACTTTCGGTGCATTCGGCTGCAGCGGAGCCGGTGCCGGGGTTTTCAGGGCGGGCAGGTCGTCAAAATCTGCGTCCTCATCGGCGTCCAGCACCATGTCGTCGGCGCCTTCATTCATATCCGGTTCGGGCAGGACAAGGCGGCCACGCCGCTCCATCGCCTCGGCGCGCATATAATCATCGTCGGTCAAGCCACGCTCGGCCCGGCGCGCCTTCCAGCGCTGAATCAGACCGGAGAGACCCGTGGCCGCACGGCGACCGGCGAGACCGGCCTGGCGGGCCGCACCGCGCCCTGAGCTGCTGGCGGCATATTTCAGGGCACGCGCATCGCGGCGGCCAAAACCGAGCGCCAGCACGGCACAGAAAAGCGCGAGCAGGCCGAGGAAAATCCCGCAAAGCAGTTCCGGCGCCGGAAGGAGCAACGCCTTGAATGGCATCACGGCGAGCGAGAAGAGGCCATCGCCAACCATGCCGCCGAGGCCGGCCGCAAGCGGCCAGCTCGCGGGGACAGGCCAGGCCGCAAAGCACGCCGCAGACAGGGGCAGGACCGCCGTGCCGAGCGCCCAGCGCCGGCGCTGCGGCCGGCCGATCAGGACGGCGCGCATGGCCCCGCCGATCATCAGGGAGATGCCGGCAATCCAGCTCGACCAACCGAACATCTGTCGCGCGAGATCTGCAAAGACTGCTCCGCCCCCCGCGAACAGGTTTGTCGGCTCGGTGCCGGTGGCCGAGTTCCAGCTGGGGTCCGTGGGCGCGTAGGATGCGACGCTGCCGCAGATGAAAACGCCGAGGCCGAACAGGGCCGTACCGGTCAGAATACGCCAGACGGGATCGCTGGCCGTGCGGGCGGGCGCCATGGGCGCGGTCAGTTCTGTCATCTTATGCTCTGAAGTCTTGTTGCCATCACCATGCCCCAGAGCTAGCGCGGCCAGCTTAACAGGGGGCAAATGTGCAGAATTTCATCGAATTCAGACGCAAATTTCTTTGAAGAACCGAAATGAAAAGCCCCCGGGGAGGAGATCCCGGGGGCTTGTTGAGACCTCCGGAGCGCATTCTGGCGCCCCGGGCGGTTCATGTACTGCCTAGCTGACGAAGTCCGGATAGGCTTCCACACCAGTGTCAGCACGGTCGAGGCCGAGCTGCTCGTCTTCCTCGCTCACACGCACGCCGATGGTCACCTTGAAGAGGAACCAGATGGCGGCAGATGCGATGCTGACAAAGACACCCGTAAGGACAACACCGACAAGCTGGCCGACAAAGTTCGGGTCGCCCGCGAACTCATGATCTGCCGGGAAAGGCATGATGGCGCTGTGATAGCTGGCCGGAACAATCATGGTGCCCCAGATGCCGCACACAAGGTGAGCTGGGATGGCGCCGACGACATCGTCGATCTTGAGCTTGTCGAGCAGCGGCACGGTCAGGACAACCAGCACGCCACCGATGGCGCCAATAAGCACGGCCCCGCCGATGGCTGGAGCCAGCGGCTCGGCCGTGATCGACACCAGACCACCGATCGCGCCGTTGAACGCCATGGTCGGGTCCACTTTCCCTTTGTAGAGGATTGCGGTGAGGATCATCGCCGACAGCACGCCACCAACAGCGGCCATGTTGGTGTTCACGAAGATCTTCGCGACAGCATTGATGTCGTCAAAGGTACCGGCAGCAAGCTGCGAGGCGCCGTTGAAGCCGAACCAGCCGAACCACAGGATGAATGTACCGAGCGCGGCCATTGGGATGTTGGAGCCCGGCATCGGGTTCACGGTATCGCCGAAATACTTGCCGATCCGCGGGCCGATGATGATCGCGCCCATGAGAGCCGCCCAGCCGCCGGTGGAGTGCACCAGGGTGGAACCGGCGAAGTCAGAGAAGTCCCAAGCGCTGTCGAGATAGCCACCGCCCCATTCCCAGGACACGACAACCGGATAGATAATAGCAGTCAGGAACACGGTGAAGCCCAGGAAAGCCCAGAGGCTAACCCGCTCGGCAACCGTACCGGAAACAATAGATGCGGCCGTGGCAACGAACACCATCTGGAAGAACCAGTCAGAGTGCGCGGCATAGCCGGTATCCAGGGAATCTTCGCCAACCCACGGCACACCGCCGGGGATCGGGATCAGGCCCTCAGCAAGACCCGAGGCCGGATAGGCGATATTGTAGCCGATGATCCAGAACATCAGGCCAGCCACGGAGAACAGTGCCACGTTCTTGAGGGCCTGCATGGAGGCGTTTTTCGAACGCACCAGGCCAACCTCAAGGCAGAGGAAGCCCGCTGCCATGAACATAACGATCAGGCCGCCGATCAGGAACAGATAGCTGTTGTCGACATAGGCACTGGCCGACCCTTCCAGAGCCTCAATCCGGGCCAAGAGCTCCGGATCTACTTCCTGGGCCCACGCTGCCCCCGTTGCAGCGAGACTTGCCGCGGCAAGTCCGGCCCAGCGGCCAAATTTACTTAAGGTGTGAGTCATCGATCCACTTCTCCCATCACATGGCGTAAAGTTCGCAAGCACTCCGCATGCGACCCCTCACCGCTTTCTTGCAGTTGGGTTAAGTGGCGGGCAGATGGGACGCCGCAAGGATGGGCAGAAGCCGTCGAACTGGTTAATTCCTGTGCAGCGTGCGGCACGTTCGCACAATCACGCGTCAGTGGTAGACCCTGCCACCTGCCAACCTTACCTCTCCAGCCAAGAGCGAGAGTCGCGGAGGCGCCCATGTTCGATCTGGCCATTGTCGGAGCAGGCCCCACCGGGGGCACCCTCGCTCTGGCGACCGCACGCCTCGGCCTGAGCGTCGCCCTGATCGATGCGCGCAACCTGAAAAAGCCCCAACCCAGGGACACCCGCAATTTCGCAATTGTCCGAGGAAGCTGGAATCTCCTGTCTTTTTCGGGTCTTACAAACGCCCTCTCAGACCATGCCGAACCTCTGAATGGCCTCGAAGCCGTCGACGATGCGCGCCACTGGCTCGGCGCACCGAGCGCGCTGTTCACCGGAAACGACCTGCCGGATACGGCCGGCGAACCACTGCTCGGCTACATGCTGGAGGCCCAGCATCTGCAGGCGGCAATCGATGCAGCCGTGACAGGAAACGAGGGGATCGAGCGCTTCGCGCCGGCCTTGTTCACCGGCATGGAGGTCGAATCCGGACACGTCACCGTTCATCTGGAGAAGGGCAAAAGTCTTAAGGCCCGCCTCCTGGTCGGATCGGACGGCCTGAACTCGCCGGTGCGCCAGGCCGCAGGGATCAGGACCGAGGGCCGCAACTATGGAAAGTCGGTCTTCGCCGCCGATGTGACCCTCTCTCGCCCACATGAAGGCATTGCCCGCCAGCTCTTCACCCCGGAAGGCCCGTTTGCCACCCTGCCGCTCGCAGGCAACCGCGCAAATCTCGCCTGGTACATGAAATCCGGCGCGGCCGAGGCGCTCGCCGAACGGCCGGTGGAAGAAATCAATGCCGAGCTGAATGCCCGCTTTGCCGAGTTTGCGGGCGAAATGGCCATCGACGGCCCGGTCAAGGCCTATCCGCTGATCCTGCAGGTCGCCACCAGCATGATCGGCGAGCGCGTGGCGCTGATCGGCGATGCTGCGCGGCGGATGAACCCGCTCGCGGGGCAGGGGCTCAATAGCGGTTTCAAGGATGTCGCCGCCTTGGCCGAGGTGTGCGCCGACCAGGTGCGTGCCGGGCTCGATCCCGGTGATGCGCTGGCGCTGGAGCGATATCAATCCTGGCGCCGGCCCGATGGCCTCGCCACAGCGCTGGGCATGGACCTGATCGACCGGGTCTTTTCCAATGACAATGCGCTGCTCAAGCCCTTGCGGGGGCTCGCCCTGGCAGTCGCCGACCGTGCCCCACCCCTGCGCACCGCCCTCGCGCGTCAGGCCAGCGCGGCCCAGGGCTACCTGCCGCGCCTGATGCAGGAACCCGCCTAGGCTGCCGGCACTGCCAGTTCGTGCAGCAGGGCCCAGGTATAAAGCCCGCTATTATGGCCATCGCTGAAATGGATGCGCACCGCATAGCGCCCGACCGGTTCGGCGCGCTCTACCGAGATATCCTCCGGCACGGACGGCTGCTGCGGCGGCGGACCGCTGCCATGGCCGCGCACTTCGGCTGAAGGGCTTGCCTCGCGCAGGCGGCGATAGGCGATCTCACCTTCAGTGTCGTCATCGAAGGCCACATGCAGGCAGGCGGCGGATTTGCGAAAGGTCAGCTTGCGCGGCCAGGGGGCGGTCGGGCTCGGGGTCATTTGGCGTCCGGATCGAATTTGCGGGCATCGCGCTCGGTCATCAGAACCAGCCCCTCGCGGATCGGATAGGCAAGGCCGGCCTTTTTCGAGATGAGTTCGCCATGTTCGCGATCATATTGCAGCGGTTGGCGGGTGAGCGGGCAGATCAGCAACTCCAGCAGGCGCGGATCCACGCCGGACGCGCGCTCGGGTGTCTCGTTTGCGTCTTCAGCTTTCTCGCTCACTGCATGCCTCCATCGCTTGAGCCGGGCACATCCATTTCCAGCAGGGCCATCAGCACTTCGGCCCGATCCTGCAGGGCCGGCGCCTCCAGGAGGGCCTGCTTTTCCTGTGTCCCGAACGGGCATCCCGCGCACAAGGCATTGACCAGTGTTTCCAGCGGCGCATCGGCCACCGCAGACCAGTCGGCGCTGAGATCGTTGCGCGTGACATAATCCTTCAGGGCGGTCACCAGCGCATCGCGGCTCGGCATGTCACCCAGTGTCGGCGGGGCAAGATCCCCAACGAAAGCGTCCCAGTCCGGCCGGGCCTGGCGGTAGGGCGTCGGCAGGCCGGATATCTCCCGCACGCCAAACCGGCAGATGCCGGTGAGCGTGATGAGGTATCGCCCGTCATCGGTCTCGGAATAGGAGGTCACCCGCCCGGCGCAGCCGACATTGGCAAGGTCGGGATGGGTCTTCGGCCCGCCGGCGGTCTGCACCATGCCGAGCATACGCTCGCCGGCCATGACATCATCCAGCATGTTGAGATAGCGCGGCTCGAAGATATTCAGCGACAGCGTCCAACGCGGAAACAGCATCGCGCCCGGCAGTGGGAAGACAGCGATCTGGGCCGGAAGATCGGTGATATGTCGATAGCTGTGCATGCTCATGGGTGCTGCCTTCCTGCGCCCCCGGGGTCAATGTGGACTTTTCCGCAAAGATGTCGAGAGCATTTGCCTGCCTGGCCGGTCAGGAGAACAGCAGCGAAGACAGTCGGCGCCGGCCTTCCACGGTGACCGGATCCTTCGGTCCGGCCGCTTCGAAAATCTCAAGCAGCCTGGCGCGCGCCTTGCCATCCTGCCAGCCGAGATCGGCGGTCAGAATAGCGAATAACTGCTCAACAGCCTGCTTGTTCCGGCCCGCAGCGGCGAGCTTGCCGGCCAGGTCGAACCGGGCATCATAATCGTCAGGTGCAGCCTCGACCCGCTCGATAGCGGCAGCGAACTCGTCCGGCGCGGGCGCATTGGCCATCATCTCGACAGCCTTGTTCGCACTGACCCACGCCGGATCGGTGCGCTTGTCTTCCGGTGCCATGTCAAGCATTTCGCGCGCATGCTCCAGATCGCCGCCGGCGAGATAACAGCGCGCAAGGCCGGCCATGGCTCGGACATTGTCCTGTTCGTGCTGGAGCACGGTGGCGTAGAGTTGGCCGGCCCCGCCAATATCCTCGGCGGCAAGCATGGCATCGGCCTGCTCGAGGGCCTCGGCGACGGCCTTGCCATTGTCGGTGCCCGCCAGGAGTTTTTCGATAAACTGGTTGATCTGGCCTTCGGGCAGCGCGCCCATGAAGCCATCCACCGGCTGGCCGCCCCGGAAGGCGAACACGGCCGGGATGGAGCGCACGCCGAGCTGGCCAGCAATACCGGGATGTTCGTCGATATTGATCTTGACCAGCTTCACCTTGCCGGCCTTTGCCGTCACGGCGCGCTCGATAATGGGTCCGAGCGTCTTGCACGGCCCACACCAGGGCGCCCAGAAATCGACGAGGACCGGAACCTCTTTGGAAGGCTCGATCACATCCGCCATGAAGCCCTGGTCACTGCCATCCTTGACGAGTTCGCCTGCTCCGGCCGGGCCGTTTGCGCCGATCATGTCCATACCGAGGGTCCTTGAGTGATTGCTGATCCCACAGATGGGCGCCCGGAGCGATCTTCGCAACCGCCCCGGGCGTGTTGGAGAGCATCTGACCTAGAAGTGAAGCACCTTCACATAGCGCACATGTTCCAGGCTGTTCAGTTTTTCGACCAGGTCGGCCGGAGGATCGGTGTCCACGCCAACCAGGGCAATGGCCTCACCCCCGGCATCGGTACGGCCGAGATGGAAGGTGGCGATGTTCACCCCCGCCTCGCCCAGCATCTGGCCGAGCGCGCCGATGAAGCCGGGTTTGTCGTGGTTGTTCACATAGAGCATGACCGGGGCGAAATCGCCCTCCAGCGCCATGCCTTTCACTTCCACCACGCGTGGGCGCCCGGCGCTGAGCGTGCCGGCCAGGGTGCGCCAGCCGCCTTCGGGGGCGTTGACAGTGGCCTTGGTCTTCACCTTGACGCGGATCAGGCTGTCATAGACCGGGCTTTCCTCGGTTTTGGTCTCGGTGAGCTTCACCCCGCTCTCGGCCAGAATGGCCGGGGCCGAGACCATGTTCACATCCCCGCGCGAGGACCGCATCAGGCCGGCGAGCAGCGCAGCCGTGAGCGGCTTGCGGTTCAGCTCGGCGACCTCGCCTTCATATTCGATCACCACTTCCTCGAAACCGAAATCGGAGATCTGGCCGGCAAACAGGCCGAGCTTTTCCGCCAGCGCCGCGAAGGGGCGAAGGCGCGGGGCCTCATCCGCTGTGATCGACGGCATGTTCAGCGCATTGGTCACCGCGCCGGTCAGCAGATAATCGCTCATCTGCTCGGCGACCTGCAGGGCGACATTCTCCTGGGCTTCTTCCGTAGCCGCGCCAAGGTGCGGGGTCGCGATGAAGTTCGGCGCGCCGAAGAGGACATTCTCCTTCGCCGGCTCCTGGACGAACACGTCAAAGGCTGCCGCGCCGATATGGCCGCTGTCGAGCAGTTCGCGCACGGCTGCCTCATCCACCAGGCCGCCCCGGGCGCAGTTGACCACGATGACGCCCGGTCTGGTCTTTGCCAGCGCCTCGGCCGAGAGGATATTGCGCGTCTGGTCTGTCAGCGGCGTGTGCAGCGTGATGACGTCGGCGCGCGCGAGCAGGGTTTCCAGATCGGCCTTCTCCACGCCAAGCTCGATGGCGCGCTCCTCGGTGAGAAAGGGATCATAAGCAACCACTTTCATGGTCAGGCCGAGGGCGCGCTCGGCCACGCGCGAGCCGATGTTGCCGCAGCCGATGAGACCGAGCGTCTTGAAGCTCAGCTCGCGGCCCATGAAGGCCTTTTTCGGCCACTCGCCAGCCTGGGTACCGGCATTGGCCGCCGGGATCTGGCGGGCGGCGGCGAACATCATGGCGATGGCGTGCTCGGCCGTGGTGATGGCGTTGCCGAAAGGCGTGTTCATCACCACGACGCCCTTGGCCGTGGCGGCCTTGATGTCGATATTGTCGACGCCGATGCCGGCGCGGCCGATGACTTTCAGGTTTTCGGCCGCGGCGATCACATCGGCGTCGGGCTTGCAGGCCGAACGGACGGCCAGGCCATCATATTGCGGAATGATCTCGATCAGCTCTTCCTTGGAAAGGCCGGGTCTGAGATCGACTTCGAGACCGCGCGCCTTGAAGATATCCACGGCGGCTGGGCTGAGATTATCAGCGATAAGAACTTTGAGCATTGTTTCAGTGTCCTGTTGAACAAAAGAGTTTCAGGCGTGGGCTAAGGCCAACACGTCCAGTTTGGGCAACCTGCCCGAGAAGAAGATGAGTGCGCCGAGGGCGAGGACCTGGAACGCGACAATCGCGAAGTAACGCACCAGAAAGGACCGCTTCCGCGTCTTGTGACGAACCAGCTTCATGGCAAGCGCCGCACCGGTCGAACCGCCAAGTAGACTCGCCCAGAGCAATGTGGACTCGCGCACACGCTGTCCCCTGACCCGCGACTGCCGCTTGTCCCAGGCAAACAAAACGAATGTCGCTGCATTGATTGCGACCAGCACGATGATCAATGGAAGCATCATGGCGAGCCCTCCGACCTCGGCCTGGCGTCAGAGCTGCTCAATCACCTCGCCGAACGCCCAGTCGATCCACGGAGTGAGCTTCTCGACATCGGACGGCTCGACCGTCGATCCAACCCAGATGCGAAGGCCGGGAGGCGCGTCGCGATAGGCGTTGAAATCATAGGCCACGTCTTCCTTTTCGAGCAGGGAGACGAGCTTCTTCACGAAGGCTTCCTGCTCATCAGTGGAAAGCGCGGTAATGCGCGGATCGGTGAACTTGAAAGTCACGCCGGTGTTGGAACGCACCTTCGGATCCTCGCACAGGAAGTCGATATAATCGGTGCGCGCGACCCAGTCTTCCAGGATGGAAAGGCTGGTGTCGGAGCGAGCCTTCAGGCCCTCCACGCCGCCGAGGCTTTCGGCCCAGTCGAGCGCCTTGAGATAGTCTTCCACACAGAGCATGGAGGGGGTGTTGATGGTCGCGCCCTCGAAGATGCCTTCATTGAGCTTGCCGCCCTTGGTCATGCGGAAGATCTTCGGCAGCGGGCGGTCCGGCACATAGGTCTCCAGGCGCCGCACGGCGTTGGGCGAGAGGATCAGCATGCCATGGGCCGCTTCCCCGCCGAGCACTTTCTGCCAGCTGAAGGTGATGACATCCAGTTTCTCGAAAGGGATGTCCTGGGCGAACACGGCCGAGGTGGCATCGCAGATCACGATGCGGTCGGGATTGGGGCGGATCCAGCTATGATCGTCCACGCGCACGCCGGAGGTCGTGCCGTTCCAGGTGAAGACGATATCGGCCTCGTCGCGCGCGCGGTGGAAGTCCGGCAGGACGCCATAGTCGCCGATATGGATCTCGCAGTTTTCCAGCCGCAGCTGTTTCTGCGCATCGGTCACCCAGTCCTTGCCGAAGCTTTCCCAGGCGAAGATGTCCACCGGCCGAAGACCGAGCATGGACCACATGCACATTTCCACCGCGCCGGTATCGGATGCCGGCACGATGCCGACCCGGTAGCCTTTCGGCAGGTTCAGGATGGTCCTGGTCCGCTCGATGGCCTCGGCGAGTTTCGCCTTGGCGAATTTCGCGCGGTGCGAGCGGCCAAGCGCAGCGGTTTCAAGCTGGTCGAGGGAAAAGCCCGGGCGTTTCGCCGTGGGGCCCGAAGAAAAGTGCGGACACGCGGGACGCGCCTCCGGCTTGGGAGCAATGCTCATCTGTTTGTCTCCTATCCTTACAGATAGGCTGGGCACCGTTGGGGGTGCCTGGCCCACAGCCCGTGTCTCACGGGGCGCGCGGCGCGTAAAGCGAATTATCTGTGAAAGCGCTTGCCTGCACCGGGGACGCGCAGCATGTCTGCCCGCTCAACCGGGAACACCATGCCGACGCAACGAAGCCTCACCGACTGGGTCCTCTTCGCCCTGCTCTCCTTCCTTTGGGCCAGCGCCTTTGCGCTGACGAAAGTCGCGGTCAGCGGCCTGCCCACGGGTCTCATCGTATTCGGGCGGTTGGCGATTGCCACGCTGATTCTCGGCGTGCTGATGGTGATCAAGGGCGAACGCTTCCCGCCCCTGTCGGACCGGTCCGCATGGGTCACCATGATCGCCATGGGCACCATCGGCACCGCCGCGCCCTTTTACCTGCTGACCCATGCCCAGAAGGATATCGACAGCGCGCTGGCCGCCCTGCTCATTTCCTCCACGCCACTCTATGTCGCCGCGCTGGCGCATTTCCGGTTCGCCGACGAGCAGATGAGCTGGAACAAGGCACTCGGCATCGCGGTCGGCTTTGCCGGTGTGGCCGTGCTGCTGGGCCCCGATGCCATGGCCGGCCTTGGCAATTCCAGCCTGATCGCGCAGCTCCTCGTGCTGGCAGGCGGCCTCTGCTATTCGATCAACACGATCATCGCGCGCGGCGCGCCGGCCATTTCGGCCAGCGTGCTGCCGACCGGGTTTCTCGGTATTGCGGCGCTTGCCAGCCTGCCCATGGCGCTGTCGGCGGACTATTCCGGGGTTCAGCCCGGCGTGCTGCATGCTGCTGCCGTGATCGCGCTCGGGGCGCTGCCGACAGCCGCTGCCGGCTGGCTGCTGATGTATCTGGTGGCCCGCACCAGCGCGACTTTCGTCTCGCTGACCGGCTATGCGATCCCGGTCTTTGCGGCCGGGATCGGTTTCTTCATGCTCGGCGAGCAGCTCAGCTGGGCCATGATGCTTGCCCTGGCGCTGATCCTTGCCGGGGTCTGGCTCTCGCAGCGGCGCAGCGCGGCAAAGCCGGTCACGCCGGCAGAGTGAACTCGCCGCGGATCACGGTGACGGCCTCGCCGATAAGATCGACACGCTTGCCACGCAGGGCGCAGGAGAGCGCCGCGCCCCGCCCCGGATAGGCCTGAAAGCAGGAGATGGTGTCCTGGCCGAGAAGGCCAGTGGCGATGGCGGTGAGCATGCAGTGCCAGCTTCCGGTGGCGGGATCCTCATCGATGCCCGAACCTGGCGCGAAGAAGCGCGAGGTCACGTCCACGTCCTCTCCACCAAGGGCAAAGCAGCCGAAATTGCCCCGGTCCCAGCTTCCGCCATGACCGGACACGCCAAGCTTGGCGAGCGCACGCAAGTCCGGCTTGAGCGCGCGCACGGCCTCGTCGCTCTCAAACTGGGCAGCAAAGAACGGCCCGCCCCATGCCGCAACAGGCATGGCGCCGAGCGCGACGGCGATCTCCTCGCTCGCCTCGACCGGAAACACCTCCGGCGCCGGGAAGTCCATGACATAGCCGATCTCGCCGCGCCGTACGATCAGATCGCCGGACTGGCGTGTGCGGAAGGTGATCGCCTCGCCGGCATAGCCAAGCTCATCGAACAGGACATGGGCCGCCGCCAGCGTGGCATGCCCGCACAGCGGCACTTCCACCGCCGGTGTGAACCAGCGCAGCTGCCAGGCACCCTCACCATCGGCCACCAGATAGGCCGTTTCGGCGACATTGTTCTCTGCCGCAATCGCCTGCAGCACGGCATCGGGCAGGAACCCACCCGCCAGCGGCATGACGCAGGCCTGGTTGCCTTTGAAGGGTGCCGATGCAAAAGCGTCGACCTGATAGAAGGGGACTTGCTGCTCCATATTCACCTCCATCCTTGAGAGGGTCTTCATCTAGGTGCGCAGCGGAGACTCGTAAAACGATGATTTCTGGGGGTGTGTTGAGCCCCGCTGACAGGAGACAACAGGGCATGGGGCAGATCTCGCTCGCCAATCTCATCATTGTTCTGGCCATGATGGCCGGAACGCTCATCGCGGCTCAGGGCGTGGTGAACGGGCGGATGGCAGCCTATATGGGCGGGCCGCTGCAGGCGGCATTCGTCTCCTTCAGCGTCGGCTGGCTGGTCCTGCTGGTGGTGAACCTTGCCTTCGGCAATGACCTGCCCTTCCTGCACGCGGCGCGCGAAGCGCCCTGGTGGGCCTGGGTCGGCGGTCTCGGCGGCGCGGTGGTCGTGACGCTGGCGGCTTTTGCCGTGCCGCGCATCGGCGTGGCGACCTATGTCAGCGCCTTCATCGCCGGCCAGCTGACGGCAGCCCTCTTCTATGATCATTTCGGCATTTTCGGGCAGACTGTGCGCGAGATCACCCCGCTGCGCCTGCTCGGCGTCGTGTTCATGGGCGCGGGCGTTTACCTGATCCGGCGTTTCTGAGACCCAGCTATTTCCTGATCGCCCTTGCCCGGCTAGTCTGCCTGCCACGCAAGGGGACGCGCCATGGCCTATGAAAGCGGGACGAGCGACGAGGCGATCCAGGTCTTTGTCTCATATTCGCGCGCCGACACCGAATTTGCCCTCGACCTTGTCGCCGGCCTGCAGGCCTGCGGCTTCGAGGCCTTTATCGACCAGGAAGACATCGCCCCCGGTGAGCCCTGGGAGCAGCGCCTCGGCAACCTGATCGAGGGCGCCGATACGGTGGTCTACATCCTCTCCCCCGACAGCGTGGTGTCGGAGCATTGTTCCTGGGAAATCGCGGAATCCCTGCGCCTCAACAAGCGCATCCTGCCCGTGGTCTGGCGCAGCGTGGAGGATACCCAGGTCCCGCCGGAACTGTCCGAACTCAACTACACCTTCTTCTCCGGCAAGCAGAGCTATGCCTCCGGCCTGCGCGAGCTGTCCGCCGCCCTGCGCGTGGACCATCAGTGGATTCGCGAGCACACCCGGCTCGGCGCGCTCGCCACCCGCTGGCTGGCACGTGGCAGGAGCGAGGCGCTGCTCCTGCGCGGCGACGAACTGGAAGCCGCCTCGGACTGGATGGCAAACCGCCCCCGCAGCGCGCCGGCCCTGACCGACGCCCAGATCGAGTTCATCGGCGCGAGCAAGGCCGCCGCAGACGCCGCCGAACGCGCCGCGCGAAACCGGCGCCGCGGCCTGCTATTTGGCGTGTCGGGCATCGCCGTGGTGATGGCGGGGCTCGCGGCCTTTTCCGCCTTCAACTGGTTCAAGGCCAATGAAGCGCGCGAGGACGCGGTGGAAGCCCGCGTGGCCACCGACGCGGCGCTGAGCGATCTGGAGGTCGCCAGCTCGAACCTTGAGGCGGCCAATATCCGCCTCTCTGCAGACATCGCCCTGCGCGCCCCGCCGACGGGCAATGAAACCCTCTCGGTCGCCGGCGGCTGGTTCCCGGTCGCGGCCGATTATGCCGGCTCGGTCGTACGGCTCCAGCGCGGGCGCCAGATCGTCACCGGCATGGTGATGCGCGGGGAAGTGATCCATCCCGATTTCGAGGGTGAGTATTTCCTGCTAACCCCACGCTTCCTCACAGAGGAAGAGCTGATCGAGCAGGACCGCGAATTCGAGAAATTCGTCGCCCGATCCGAGGCCATCATTGAGGCTGGCGAACCGGCCGAGCCCATGCCCGATGATCCCTATTCCTATCCCGGCGAGCCGCGCATCCTGGAGCAGCGCCATGTCAGCCCCGGCGCGCCGACCGGCATGGGCGCACTTGAGGAAGAGCCGTCTGCCGAGCCGGAACCTGCCACTGAGCCGCACTACCCCGACGTGCTGGAACAGCGCCATCTGGGTGTTGAGTCCTCCAGCGATCCGGACGGGCCGATCCAGGTGAGCTATCCCACACTGGAAGACGGCGCGGTGTTCGAGCTGACCAGCGAGCCGATCTGGCGCACGCCGGAGGAGCTGGCGGCGGAAGAAGTCTATTTCGTCTATCCGCTCTCCTTTGAGCCGCCCTTCGGCGCGCGCGGATTGTGGCTGAAGGATTTCGACTGCGAGGGCTACAAGGAATCCAGCACGCCGGAGGATCTCTTCGCCGTATTCGGGATCGATGGCCTGGCGGTGGATTCGCGCGAAAGCGAGGAGCTGACCCTGCTGATCACACCGGGCCTCGACAGCAACGGGATCGGCGCCATCACCTATCGCCACGCCGTGCTGAAAGGCGCGTTCGGCGCGCCGGTCTTCGATCTTTCCACCGGCAAGGTGGTCGGTATTCACCGCGGTGTCGATGCCAATTCCGCCAGCCCCGATGGCCGCGTCGGCTTTGCCGAGCCGATCCTGCGCCTGATCGATTTCATCCGCGACGATGTCTCAATTGAGCGCCGCGATGAAGAGCGCACGCCGCCGGTCTGTTACGCATTGGAAGACAGCCAGTAGGCCACAAGCACCGCCCTCATCCTGAGCGGAGACGAAGGACGAGGGCTGCCAGAAAACAAAAAAGAACCCGACGCATGCGCCGGGTTCTGGAAACGGTTTCGGAAAATGGCAGGGCCTAGAAGCCCATGCCACCCATTCCGCCCATGCCGCCCATATCAGGCATCGCAGGGGCGCCCTCATCTTTTTTTGGCGCTTCAGCGATTGCAGCCTCCGTCGTGATGAGCAGGGAGGAAACCGAAGCGGCGTTCTGCAGCGCGGACCGCACCACTTTCACCGGGTCGATCACGCCCATTTTCACCAGGTCGCCATATTCTTCGGTCTGCGCATTGAAGCCAAAGCTGCGCGACTTGTCGGCGAGCACGGTGGACACAACCACGGAGCCTTCCACGCCGGCATTCTCGGCGATCTGGCGGACCGGGGCTTCGAGCGCCTTGCGGACGATGTCGATACCGGCCTGCTCGTCATCATTGGCGCCCTTGACGTCGATGTGACGCGAGGCGCGCAGCAGGGCAACGCCACCGCCGGGCACAATGCCTTCTTCCACCGCAGCGCGGGTGGCGTTCAGGGCATCATCGACGCGGTCCTTGCGCTCTTTCACTTCGACTTCGGTGGCGCCGCCGACCTTGATCACGGCCACACCGCCGGCGAGCTTCGCCAGGCGTTCCTGCAGTTTTTCGCGGTCATAGTCAGACGTGGTGTCTTCGATCTGCTTGCGGATCTGCGACACGCGGGCCTCGATCTCGGACTTCTCACCCACGCCGTCCACGATGGTGGTGTCGTCCTTGGTGATGTTCACGCGCTTGGCGGTGCCGAGCATGTCGAGCGAGACGTTTTCCAGCTTGATGCCGAGGTCTTCAGAGATGACCTGGCCACCGGTCAGGATCGCGATGTCCTGCAGCATGGCCTTGCGGCGGTCG
>DHQO01000006.1:15919-16197 GCA_002408125.1 Hyphomonadaceae bacterium UBA5336
TGCGGCGGTCGCCGAAGCCGGGAGCTTTCACAGCGGCCACTTTCAGGCCACCGCGCAGCTTGTTGACGACCAGGGTGGCGAGGGCCTCACCGTCGACATCCTCGGCGATGATCAGCAGCGGGCGCTGGGACTGCACCACGGCTTCCAGGATCGGGAGCATGGGCTGCAGGGAAGAGAGCTTCTTCTCGTGCAGGAGGATCATCGGATCTTCCAGCTCGGCAATCATCTTGTCGGCATTGGTGATGAAGTAGGGGCTGAGATAGCCGCGGTCGAACTGC
>DHQO01000006.1:16475-16625 GCA_002408125.1 Hyphomonadaceae bacterium UBA5336
CGAACTGCATGCCCTCGACGACTTCGAGCTCGGTTTCCAGCGACTTGGCCTCTTCGACCGTGATCACGCCTTCATTGCCGACCTTGTCCATGGCTTCGGCGATCATGGCGCCGATATCGGTTTCGCCATTGGCGGAAATCGTGCCGACCT
>DHQO01000024.1 GCA_002408125.1 Hyphomonadaceae bacterium UBA5336
CCGGTTCGATCACGCCGCACACCACCTTCGAGGCCGAGGCCTATATCCTGACCAAGGAAGAGGGTGGCCGTCACACGCCGTTCTTCACGAACTACCGTCCGCAATTCTACTTCCGCACGACGGATGTGACCGGTGTGGTCACCCTGCCGGCCGACAAGGAAATGGTCCTGCCGGGCGACAATGTGAAAATGACGGTGGAACTGATCCAGCCGATCGCCATGGACGAAGGCCTGCGCTTTGCTATCCGCGAAGGCGGCCGCACCGTCGGCGCCGGCGTGGTGAGCAAGATCGCGAAATAAGTCAGGGACTTACCCCGGACTAAACCTCAAAGCCCCGGCATCACGCCGGGGCTTTTTTGTTGCTCTGTTGCCCTGCGAATGCATGATCGGATCAGGAATATTCGAGAAAGGTCATTGGCTCATGAGTGTACTGAAATCTGTCGCCGGTCTGGGGGCCGCCCTGGTCCTGGCCTTTCCGGCAGCTGCCGAGCCGCGCGAGGATGCCGAGTACATCGCCGAGGCCCTGTTCGGGGACGTGGTTGTCCAGGAGATGTTCGGTGCCCTCGGCGAGATGATGGTGCCCCTGATGATGGGCGAGATGCAGCGCAATGGAATTGTGCTCACCGAGTCCGGCTCACGGACCCTGTCGGAAATGCTGCTCAATTCCATGATGAAAGAGCTCGGCAGCTCGGTCACGGAAATGTACGCCGATATATATGAGGAGGTCCTCGCGCCCGGCGATCTTGCCGCGTATCGCGTCTTCCTCGAAACCCCGTCCGGCCGGGCAATCGCCAAGGCCCAACCCCAGATCGTGTTCCAGGCGAACCTGCTCGGAGAGCAGCTCGGGATGGATGTGGCACTCATCGCGATGGACGATATCGAGGCCGATATTCGCGCCGGCAACTGGCCGAATGGCACGAGTGCAGCCGTCAAGGACGAGCTGCGCGAGCTGTTTGCGGAATGAGCCGGAGAGGGTGAGGAGCAGGCGCCATGACAAGGCATTTCAGATGGTTTGCCGTGGCAATCACCGGCCTCCTCTCGGCCTGCGCTTACCATTTGCAGAGCCCGATTGCCGATTTCGACTCGCGCCTGGCCGAGCCGCCGGTTCCGGTGGGGCGCTATTGCAATCTGGGCGACGAGGACAAGCTTGAGCCCGACTGCGCCGTGCTGGAATGGCATGCCGACACACGCATGTTCAAGATGCAGAACGAAGGCGGCGAGGAACCGCCGACCCTGTTTTCGCTCGCCGGCCTGAGCGACGGCCTCGTGGCGGCGGAAGTCGTCTCCGACGAGATGCCCTATCCCTATCAGATCTACCTTTTCGTTCACACAGAGGACGCCTTTGCCTTCCTGCCGATGGCCGAGGATGAGGATGCCATGGCGCTCGCCGCGCAGTATCCCGGCGTCGAGATGGCCGGCGAGCAGGACGGCATCTATGTCAGTGGCGAGGCCGAAGCGGTGCGCGAGTTCCTCGATGCCTGCGGGCGTCTGGCGCTGGGCAAGGCGCGCGCGGAGGACGAGGATGTCGACGTGGCCGTCTATGCGCCCGACGCGACGGTGAGCGCCACGCCGGAACAGCTGAAAGCCCGCGAGCGCCTGCTCGCACTGGCCGAACGGCTGGCCGATGAGGCGCCGGAACTCGAAACGGTGGAATAGGCCTCCGCGCAGTTTCCTGTTCCCTTTCAGCACCGTGCGGCTAGGCTGCGGGTAGGCCGGATGGAGGACGCCTTCAATGAAGCTTGCGCTGGTATCAGTTCTTGCCGTCACCTTCGCGGCAACGGCAGGGGCCGAAGTGGTCGAGGCCGCGCCCGACCATTACACCCTGCGTCACGAGGCGGTCAGCGATCTCAGTCCGAGCGATGCCTGGAGCCGGCTGGTTGATCCTGCGCGCTGGTGGCACCCTGACCATACTTATTCCGGGCGCGCCGAGGCCCTGACGCTGGAGCTGAAGGCCGGCGGGCTGTGGCGGGAAGACTGGGATGGTGGCTCGGTGGCTCATGGCCGGGTGTTGATGGTCCAGACCGGCAAGGTTCTGCGCCTGGATGCCCCCTTCGGCCCGCTGCAGGGCATGGGCGTCACCGTGGTCTGGACAATCACGCTCACGCCGGAAGGCGAGGGGACGCGAATCCTCTTCGAGGAGGTCGCCAACGGCACCGCCGCCAGCGGCCTCGATGCCATCGCGCCGGCGGTAGATGGGGTGAAGTCTGTCGCGATTTCGCGCCTTGCCGGCGACATGGATGAGCCTGTGGGAAACTGAGGCCGGCCGGCACTCATATTTCTTTCACATGGGGTGTTGACCCGAAGCGGGCGAAGACGTATTCACGCGCCTTCGACGGGATGGCCGTATGCACAAGGCATAAACGCTTCCCCCAGAGACGAGACAATGGATTTGCCGAGATCGGCCTTGCCGCGCCGCCAAACAGTGCGCGCAGGGGTCGGTTTCAGTGTTTTTGCGGGCCGACGGGCCTGAAGGCAGGTAGGTTGAGATGGAACGGCAGAACATTCGCATCAGGCTGAAGGCCTTTGACCATCGGGCGCTGGACATGTCCGCTCGCGAGATCGTGTCTACGGCGAAGCGGACGGGCGCGGATGTGCGCGGCCCCATTCCGCTCCCGACCCGGATCGAGCGCTTCACGGTCAATCGCTCTCCCCACGTGAACAAGAAAAGCCGCGAGCAGTTCGAAGTGCGCACCCACAAGCGCATCCTCGACATCGTGGACCCGACCCCGCAGACCGTCGACGCGCTGATGAAGCTCGACCTGTCGGCCGGCGTCGGCATCGAAATCAAACTTGAGGGAGGTCGCTAATGGCACTTCCTGCTGAGCGTAGCGGCGTTGTCGCCCAGAAGCTGGGCATGACACGCATCTTCGACGAAGAAGGTCGCCATATCCCGGTGACCGTGCTCGGTCTTGAAGGCTGTCAGGTCGTTGGCCTGCGCACCGATGAGGACCGTGAGGTCCAGGTGAACCAGGGCCGCAAGAAAGAGAAGAAGACCGTCACCCGCAATGACGGCTACAATGCCGTTGTGATGGGCGCCGGCGAGGCGAAAGCCAAGCGTACGCCGAAATCCCAGCGTGGCAGCTTCGCCAAGGCCGGCGTTGCGCCCAAGCGCAAGCTGGTGGAATTCCGCACCACGGGCGAGCTTCCCGAAGTTGGCGCCGAAGTGCTGGCCGACCATTTCGTGGCGGGCCAGAAGGTCGACGTTTCCGGCCTCACCATCGGTAAGGGTTTTGCCGGCGCCATGAAGCGCTGGAACTTCGGCGGCATGCGCGCCACCCACGGTGTGTCCATCTCCCACCGCGCCCACGGTTCGACCGGCCAGTGCCAGGACCCGGGCAAGGTGTTCAAGGGCAAGAAGATGGCCGGCCATTATGGCCAGGAGCGCCGCACGATCCAGAACCTGGAAATCGTGCGCACCGATGTCGAGCGTGGCCTGATCCTGGTGCGCGGTGCGATCCCCGGCGGCCAGGGCAGCTGGGTTGAAGTGCGCGACGCCGTGAAAAAGGCGATCCATGCCGACGCCCCGGCTGGCGGTTCGTTCCGCGCCCCGGCGGCAGGCGCTGCCGACACCGGCCCGGTGAAAGTGGAAGGCTCTGCTGCCGACACCATCGTGCTGGTCGATGGCATCGGCCCGGAGACCGAAGCGCAGCTGCAGGACAAGGGCTATGGCAGCCTGTCGGCCTTCGTGAATGCCTCCGACGATGATCGCGCCGCCGTGCTCGAAGAGCTGGGCGTGACCGAGAAAGCCGAGAACGAAGAGTGGCTCGCCCAGGCTCAGGACATCCTGGCCGGCGGCACGCCGCGCGCCAAGGTCGATCAGGACCTTCTGAAGAAACTGCTCAAAGAGGGTGGTGAATAATGGAACTCGCAGTTCAAACCCTCGACGGAAAGTCGGCTGGCAAGGCCAAGCTCGACGATGCCATTTTCGGCATCGAAGAGATCCGTGGCGACATCCTGCAGCGCACCGTGCGCTGGCAGCTCGCCAAGCGCCAGGCCGGTACGCACAAGACCCAGTCGCGTTCGGAAGTCTCCGTCACGACCAAGAAGTATATCCGCCAGAAAGGCTCCGGCGGGGCCCGTCACGGCTCCAAGAACGCTCCGATCTTTGTCGGTGGTGGTGTGGCCCATGGCCCGCGCGTGCGCAGCCATGCCCACGACCTGCCGAAGAAGATCCGCAAGCTGGCCCTGGCTCACGCCCTGTCGTCCAAGGCGAAAGCCGGCGACCTGATCGTGCTGGATGCGGCCGCCATGGATGCGCCGAAAACCAAGGAACTGGTCGCCAAGCTGAAGGGCCTGGAGCTTTCCAACGCGCTGATCATCGGCGGCACGCAGGTTGACGAGAACTTCGCCAAGGCGGCTCGCAACATTCCGCATATCGACGTGCTGCCGGTCGCGGGCCTGAATGTGTACGACATTCTGCGCCGCGAGAAGCTGGTGGTCACCAAGGACGCCCTTGAGGGCATTTCTGCGCGCTTTGCCGGCGCCAAGGTGGAGGGCTGATCATGGCTGAAGTGCAGACCCGCGATTACGACGTCATCCTCGCCCCGCTGATCACCGAAAAGGCGACGCTGGTGGCTGAAGAGAACAAGATCATCTTCCGCGTGCCGCTCGAAGCGACCAAGGAAGACATCAAGCGCGCCGTGGAAAGCCTGTTCAAGGTGGACGTCACCAAGGTGAACACGCTGCGCGTGAAGGGCAAGACCAAGCGGTTCCGCGGCCATCTCGGCCGTCGCTCGGATATGAAGAAGGCCATCGTGACGCTGAAGGACGGCCAGTCCGTCGACGTCACGACGGGCCTTTAAGGGACCGGCGAGGAGATCACGATATGGCTTTGAAGACATACAATCCGACATCGCCCGGCCGCCGCGAACTGGTCACGGTCGACCGGTCCGAGCTGTACAAGGGCCGTCCGGAAAAGTCCCTCACCGAGGGTCTGACCAAGAAGGGCGGGCGCAACAATAATGGCCGCATCACGGCGCGCCGCATCGGTGGCGGGGCCAAGCGCCTTTACCGCAAGATCGACTTCAAGCGCGTGAAGTGGGATGTGCCCGCGACCGTCGAGCGCCTGGAATACGATCCGAACCGCACCGCCTTCATCGCGCTCATCCGCTATGAGGATGGCGAGGTCAGCTACATCATCGCCCCGCAACGCCTTGCGGTTGGCGACACGGTGGTGACGTCGGAAAGCGCCGACATCAAGCCGGGCAACGTGCTGCCGCTGAAGAACATTCCGGTCGGTACGATCATCCACAATATCGAGATGAAGCCGAAAAAGGGCGCCCAGATGGTCCGCTCGGCGGGCTGCTACGCCCAGCTGGTTGGCCGCGAGTCCGGTTACGCCCAGGTCAAGCTCACCTCCGGCGAGCTGCGCCGCGTTCCCGACCAGTGCCTGGCCACGATCGGCGCGGTGTCCAACCCGGACAACATGAACAAGGTGATCGGCAAGGCTGGCAACAAGCGCCATATGGGCAAGCGCCCGTCCGTGCGCGGTGTCGTCATGAACCCGTTCGACCACCCGCATGGCGGTGGCGAGGGCAAGTCCTCGGGCGGCCGTCACCCGGTGACCCCGTGGGGCAAGAAGACCCGCGGCCCGAAAACCCGCAACAACAAGTCGACGGATCGCCTGATCATTCGTCGCCGCAACGCCAAACGCTAAGGGAGCGCGAGAGACATGCCCCGTTCCACCTGGAAAGGCCCGTTCGTCGATGGCTACCTTCTGAAGAAGGCCGAGGCCGCGCACGAGTCCGAAAAGCGTGTCGTGATCAAGACCTGGTCGCGCCGCTCCACCATCATGCCGCAATTCATCGGCCTGAACTTTCAGGTCCATAACGGCAACAAGTTCGTGCCTGTGACGATCACCGAAGAGATGGTCGGCCACAAGCTCGGCGAGTTCGCGCCGACCCGGACCTATTACGGCCACGGCGCCGACAAGAAAGCGAAGCGGAGGTAGTCATGGGAAAGCCTAAAGCCCCGCCGAAGCAGGCCTCCAACGAGGCGCGCGCCGTGCTCCGCATGCATCGCGGCAGCCCGCAGAAGCTGAACCTGCTGGCCCAGCAGATCCGCGGCCTGAAAGTCGACCGCGCCGTGAACGAGATGTCCTTCTCGCGCAAGCGCCCGGCCGACGCCGTGCTCAAATGCCTGAAGAGCGCGATCGCCAACGCGGAAAACAATCACGACCTGGACATCGACAGCCTGGTGGTTGCCGAAGCCCATGTCGGCAAGAACCTCGTGATGAAGCGCATCCGGGCCCGTGCCCGCGGCCGCGCTGCACGGATCCACAAACCCTTCGCCCAGCTCACCATCGTGCTGCGCGACACCAGTGCTGAAGCGGAGACTGCCTGATGGGACAGAAAGTCAATCCGGTCGGGCTGCGCCTCGGTATCAACCGTACCGCCGACAGCCGTTGGTATGCCGACAGCGCCGATTTCGGCCGTCTGCTGCATGAAGACCTGAAGGTTCGCAAATTCATCCGTGGCAAGCTCAAGCAGGCCGGTATCTCGAAGATCGTGATCGAGCGCCCGCACAAGAAGTGCCTGGTGACGATCCACACCGCCCGTCCGGGTCTGGTGATCGGCAAGAAGGGCGCGGACATCGAGTCCCTGCGCACCGACCTGGCCAAGATCGTCTCCGATGAGGTTCGCGTGAACCTGGTCGAAGTGCGCAAGCCGGAAATCGACGCCAATCTGGTGGCCGAGGACATCGCCCGCCAGCTGGAGCGCCGCGCCAGCTTCCGCCGCGCCATGAAGCGCTCGATCCAGTCGGCCATGCGCCTCGGCGCCCTGGGCTGCCGCGTCATGGTTTCCGGCCGTCTCGGCGGCGCGGAGATCGCGCGTACCGAGCAGTATGCGGAGGGCTCGGTCCCGCTGCACACGCTGCGCGCCGACATCGACTATGGCACCGCCGAAGCGCTGACGACCTACGGGATCATCGGCATCAAGGTGTGGATCTACAAGGGCGAGATCATGGAGCATGATCCGATGGCCCAGGACAAGAAGCTGGAAACCTCCGGCCAGGCCCGCGCGCGCTCCAGCGGCGGCCGTGGCCCGGCCTCCGGCCCGCAAGGTGGAGGCAACTGATGCTGCAACCGAAGCGAACCAAGTACCGCAAGGCCTTCAAGGGCCGGATCAAGGGTGACGCCAAGGGCGGCACGAGCCTGAACTTCGGCTCGTTCGGCCTGAAGGCTCTCGAACCGGAACGCGTCACCGCGCGCCAGATCGAGGCCACCCGCCGTGCCGTGACGCGTCACATGAAGCGTCAGGGCCGCGTGTGGATCCGCGTCTTCCCCGACCTGCCGGTCTCGGCCAAGCCGATCGAAGTGCGGATGGGCAAGGGCAAGGGCTCGGTCGACCGCTGGGTCGCCCGTGTGGCCCCGGGCCGCATCCTGTTCGAGATCGACGGTGTGTCTGAGGATGTCGCCCGCGAGGCCCTGCGCCTGGGCGCTGCCAAGCTGCCGATCAAGACCAAGATCGTCAAACGGATTGAGGGGATTTAGTCATGACCGCTGAAGACCTTCGCGGCAAAAGTGTCGACCAGCTGCGCGAGCAACTCGCCAAGCTGAAAAAGGAACAGTTCAACCTGCGTTTCCAGGCGGCCACGGGCCAGCTTGAGAAAACCCACCGCGTGACGGAAGTGCGCCGGGACGTTGCCCGCGTCAGCACCATCCTGCGTGAGAAGGCCCGCCAGGGCGCAGAAGGCTAGGAGACGGAAAAATGCCCAAACGTGTGATGGAAGGTGTGGTCGTCTCCGCCAAGCAGGACAAGACCGCCGTGGTGCGTGTGGAACGGACATTCCTCCACCCGCTGTACAAGAAGATCGTGCGCCGCTCGAAGAAGTACCACGCCCATGATGAGGGCAATGTGGCTGTCGAGGGCCAGACGGTGACCATTCAGGAGTGCCCGCCGCGCTCCAAGCTGAAAGCCTGGGAACTGGTTCCCGCCGACGCTGCCGGAGGTGATGACGCATGATCCAGATGCAATCCAACCTGCGCGTGGCCGACAATTCCGGTGCACGCCGCGTCCAGTGCATCAAGGTGCTGGGCGGAGCCGGGCGGCGCTATGCCTCCGTTGGCGACATCATTGTGGTGTCGGTGAAGGAAGCGATCCCGACCGGCCGCGTGAAGAAGGGCGATGTGCGCAAGGCCGTTGTCGTTCGCGTGGCCAAGGACATCATGCGCCCCGACGGCTCGGTGATCCGTTTCGACACCAATGCCGCTGTGCTGGTGAACAATAATGGCGAGCCGATCGGCACGCGGATCTTTGGCCCGGTTCCCCGCGAACTGCGCGCCAAGAACCACATGAAGATCATCTCGCTCGCTCCGGAGGTGCTGTAGCCATGGCTGCCAAGGTGAAGAAGGGCGATACCGTCATCGTGCTGACCGGCCGCTACAAGGGCTCGGAAGGCAAGGTGACGAAAGTCATCAAGGAAACCGACCGTGTTGTCGTGGAAGGCGTGAACATCGTCACGCGCCACCAGCGCCCGAACCAGTTTGACCCCGGTGGCCTGAAGCGTTTCGAGGCCCCGATCCATATTTCCAACGTGGCCCACAAGGACCCGGTGGACGGCAAGCCCGTGCGCGTCGGCTTCAAGGCCGACGAGCATGGCCGCAAGACCCGTTTCGCCAAGCGGTCGGGGGAGCAGATCGATGTCTGATGTGATGGAATACGAACCGCGCCTGAAGCGGAAATATCGCGAGCAGATCGTGCCGAAACTGCAGGAGCAGTTTCAGTACTCGAACCCGATGCAGATGCCCAAGCTCGAGAAGATCGTGCTGAACATGGGCGTCGGCGAGGCGGTCCAGGACTCCAAGAAGATCAAGCAGGCCGTGGCCGAGCTTGAGCTGATTGCCGGCCAGAAGCCCGTCACGACCAAGGCCCGCAAGTCGATCGCCGGCTTCAAGCTGCGCGAAGGCATGCCGATCGGCTGCAAGGTGACCCTGCGCCGTGAGCGGATGTATGAATTCCTCGACCGGCTGGTGACCATCGCCCTGCCGCGCGTGAAGGACTTCCGCGGCCTGAACGGCAGGAGCTTCGACGGCCGTGGCAACTATGCCATGGGCATCAAGGAACACATCGTTTTTCCCGAGATCAACTATGATCAGGTGGAAACCATTCGCGGACTGGACATCATCGTGTGCACCACCGCCCAGACCGATGAGGAAGCCAAGGCGTTGCTCGCCGAATGCGGCTTCCCCTTCCGGAATTAGCGCGAGAGGACGACAAGGCACATGGCCAAGAAAAGCGCAATCGAACGGAACAACAAGCGTGCGCGTCTGGTGGAGAAATATGCCGCCCGCCGCGAGAAGCTGAAGGCAATCGCCATGGATGAGGAGCTCCCCCTGGAGGAGCGCTTCAAGGCGCGTCTGAAGCTCGCTGAGCTGCCGCGCAATTCCGCGCCGTCGCGGATCCGCAACCGGTGTGAAGTCACCGGCCGTCCGCGCGGTTACTATCGCAAACTCCGCATGTCGCGGATCGCGCTGCGGGAGCTTGGCTCCCAGGGCATGATCCCCGGTCTCGTGAAGTCCAGCTGGTAAGGAGGAGAGACGATGAACCTGTCAGATCCCCTCGGTGACATGCTCACCCGTATCCGCAATGCCCAGATGCGGCACATGTCGAAGGTCGTGACCCCGGCTTCGAAGCTGCGCCTGCGCGTGCTGGAAGTACTCCAGGCGGAGGGCTATATCCGCGGTTTCGTGGTGGTCGAGAAAGACGGCCACAAGAATATCGAGATCGAGCTGAAATATTTCGAAGGCTCGCCGGTCATCAACGATCTGCGCCGCGTGTCGAAGCCCGGCCGCCGCGTCTACTCGTCGGTCAGCGACATTCCGCTGGAGCGCAACGGCCTCGGGATTTCGATCCTGTCGACCTCCAAGGGTGTGATGTCCGACAATATGGCGCGCGAAAACAATGTGGGCGGAGAGATTCTCTGCCGCGTGAGCTAGGCCAGGGACAGGAGCAAGCAAGATGTCACGTATTGGCAAACTTCCGATCCCGATCCCGTCGGGCACCGAAGTGAAGATCAACGGCCAGACCGTCGAGGCAAAAGGCAAGCTTGGCCTTCTGTCGATGACCCTGTCTGACCTCGTCACGCCGGCGGTGGAGAACGGTGAACTTACCGTGACCCCGCGCGAGGACCTGGTCAAACGGGCCAATGACCGGATTGAGCTGTTCAAGAAGCGCGGCAAGAAACTGCCGACTTTCGCTGAAGCGCTCGACCCGGCTGCGCGCACCCAGTGGGGCACCGCGCGCGCTCGCCTGGCCAATATGATCCAGGGCGTGAGCGAAGGCTTCGAGAAAAGCCTGGAGATCCAGGGCGTCGGTTACCGGGCCCAGATGCAGGGCAGGGACCTGAAGCTCGCCCTCGGTTTCTCCCATGATGTGGTCTATGCTGCCCCTGACGGTGTTGAACTCGCGGCGCCCAAGCCGACCGAAGTCATCATCAAGGGCATCGACAAGCAACAGGTTGGCCAGGTAGCGGCCGAGATCCGTTCCTATCGCCCGCCGGAGCCCTACAAGGGCAAGGGTGTGCGCTATGCCGGCGAATATGTCCGCCGCAAGGAAGGCAAGAAGAAGTAAGAGCCATGAAAACCCCTCGCGACAAACTCATCCGCCGCGCGCAGCGCACCCGGACCCGGCTGAAAAAGCTGTCCAACGGACGCCCGCGGCTGACCGTGGCGCGCAGCCACAAGAATATCTCCGCCCAGGTGATCGACGACGAGAAGGGCGTGACCCTCGCGGCTGCCTCCTCGCTGGAGGCCGACCTCAAAAAGGCGTTGTCGACCGGCGGCGACCAGTCGGCGGCGGCCAGGGTCGGCACGCTGCTGGCCGAACGCGCCAAGGCGGCGGGTGTCGAGGATGTCGTGTTCGATCGCGGCGGCTACATGTTCCATGGCCGGGTGAAAGCCCTGGCGGATGCCGCCCGCGAGGGCGGCCTGAAGTTCTAGGAGACCGGTATGGCTGAACAGCAAGGACGTGGAAATGACCGTGGTGGTCGCGGCCGGGGCCGTGGCCGCGATCGTGACAACCGCGACGAAGAACAGTCCGAATTCGTCGACAAGCTGGTTGGGATCAACCGCGTCGCCAAGACGGTGAAGGGCGGCAAGAATTTCGGTTTCGCCGCGCTCGTCGTGGTTGGCGACCAGAAGGGCCGTGCCGGCTTCGGCAAGGGCAAGGCCCGCGAAGTGCCCGAAGCCATCCGCAAGGCGACCGAGGAAGCCAAGCGCAACATGGTCCGCGTGCCGCTGCGCGAAGGCCGTACCCTGCACCATGATGGCCGTGGCCGTCACGGCGCCGGCAAGGTCGTGCTGCGCGCTGCCCCTCCCGGTACCGGCGTGATCGCCGGCGGCCCGATGCGCGCCGTGATGGAAGTGCTCGGTGTGCAGGACGTTGTCGGCAAGTCGATCGGTTCGTCCAACCCGTACAACATGGTGCGTGCCACCTTCGACGCCCTCAAGGGCCAGACCAGCCCCCGCCAGGTGGCCGCCAAGCGTGGCCTGAAAGTCCAGGATGTCGTTGGCCGCCGTACCGATGGTGCGTCCGAAGCCGGCATGGCTGACGTCACCAGCTAGGAGCAAGGAACATGGCCGACAAAACCATCACCCTCCGCCAGACCGGGTCGCCGATCCGCCGCGACGGGCGCCAGCGCGCCACGCTGATCGGCCTCGGCCTGAACAAGGTGGGCCGCACGCGCACGCTGAAGGACACCCCGGAAGTGCGCGGCATGATCACCAAGGTGCAACACATGGTGGAAATCGTCGAAGAGGGCGCGTAAACCGCGTTTTTTGCCTCGTTTGGCGGCGATTTCGCCCGCATGAGCTGAAAGAGTTAGAGCGATGAAACTGAACGAACTGTCCCCCGCCGCAGGCGCCACAAAGGCTCGCAAGCGCGTCGGCCGTGGCGTTGGCTCGGGCACCGGCAAGACGGCCGGTCGCGGTGTCAAAGGCCAGAAGGCCCGCTCGGGCGTCGCCATCAACGGCTTCGAGGGCGGCCAGATGCCGATCTATATGCGTCTGCCCAAGCGCGGCTTCAAAGCCCGCAACTCCAAGACCCATGCCTGGGTCAATCTCGGCCGTCTGTCGGCCGCGATCGAGGCGGGCAAGCTGGACGCTGGCGACATCACCGAAGAGACCCTGATCTCGGCCGGCGTGGTGCGCCGCGCCAAGGATGGCGTGCGTCTCCTGGCCAAGGGCGATGCGCCGAAGAAAGCCAAGATCACCGTCACCGGCGCTTCCAGGGCCGCCATCGAGGCGGTTGAGAAGGCAGGCGGTTCGGTCACGCTGACCGGCCCGGTGAAGTCCGAAGAGGCGGCGGAATAACACATTCCACGCTGCGCTTTTTTGCGTAACCGACTTCACAAACCCTATCACGCCGCCAATCTTGGCGGCGTGCTTGTATCCTCGGGGAGGAGGTAGTCCTTGGCATCTGCAGCCGAACAACTAGCCCGCAATGTGAATTTCGGGAGCTTCGCCAAGGCGAAGGACCTCCAGAAACGCATCCTGTTCACCCTCGGAATCCTGGCGCTCTACCGCCTGGGCACCTACATCCCGGTGCCTGGCCTCGATCCCAGCGCCTATGCCCAGTTCTTCCAGAACCAGTCCGGCACGATGCTCGGCAACATGAACATGTTCGCCGGCGGCGCGATCGAGCGCATGGGCATTTTTGCCCTCAATGTGATGCCCTACATCACGGCTTCGATCATTATCCAGATGATGACCTCGGCCTCCCCGACGCTTGAGAATCTCAAGAAGGAAGGCGAGGCGGGCCGCAAGCAGATCAACCAGTACACCCGCTACCTCACGCTCGGCTTTGCCATCGTGCAGAGCTTCGGGATCTCCTTCGGCCTGAGGGAGTTTTCGATGGACAGCGTGCCGGACGTGTTCTTCATCCTGACCGGCGTCGTGACGCTGACCGGCGGCACCATGCTGCTGATGTGGATGGGTGAGCAGATCACCGCGCGCGGCATCGGCAATGGCATTTCGCTGATCATCTTTGCTGGCATTGTGGCGGAGATGCCAAAGGCCATCTTCAACCTGCTCGGCCAGGCGCGCACCTCCTCGGTGAATATCGGCTTTATCCTTCTGATCACGGCTCTGGTGATCGCGCTGGTCCTGTTCATCGTCTTCATCGAGCGCTCCCAGCGTCGCCTCCTGATCCAGTATCCCAAGCGCCAGCAGGGTAACCAGATGATGCAGGGGCAGAACTCCTTCCTGCCGCTGAAGATCAATACCTCGGGCGTGATCCCGCCGATCTTCGCGATCGCCATCCTGATGCTGCCGATGACCATTGTCGGGTTTACTGGTGGTGGTGGCGCTGCGGCCGATCCGGCGGCGGTGGCTGCGGCCGGCGACGGCATGATGAGCCAGGTCACCACCTGGCTGGCGCAGACCTTCGCGCCGGGCAGCTGGACCTACATCATCACCTATTCGGTGCTGGTGGCGTTCTTCTGCTTCTTCTACACCTCGATCATGTTCAACCCGACCGAGACTGCGGACAATCTGCGCAAATATGGCGGTTTCATTCCAGGTATTCGTCCAGGGAAGAACACGGCAGCATATATCGACTATGTGCTGACTCGACTCACCACGATCGGCGCGATTTACTTGGTCTTTGTGTGCATCCTGCCGGAACTGCTCCGGCGCTATTATCCGGAGATTCCTTTCTATATTGGCGGCACGTCACTGCTGATCGTTGTTTCGGTGACCATGGACACCGTGACGCAGATCCAGAGCCATATGATTGCGCACCAGTATGAAGGTATGCTCAAGAAGTCTCGCTTGGGAGGGCGTAAAAGATGAACCTGATCCTGTTCGGACCGCCGGCCGCCGGCAAGGGAACGCAAGCCAAACGCCTGGTCTCTGAACGCGGGTTTATCCAACTTTCCACCGGAGACATGCTGCGCGCCGCCGTGGCCTCGGGATCCGAGCTTGGCACCAGGGTGAAATCGATCATGGACTCGGGCGGCCTCGTTTCCGACGAGATCGTCATCGCCCTGATCGATGAGCAGCTGACCAATAATCCCGACGCGCCGGGCTTCATCTATGACGGCTTCCCGCGCACGGTCGGCCAGGCTGCCGCGCTCGATTCGCTGCTGGAAACCCGCGGCACCAAGGTGCATCAGGTGATTCGCCTGGTGGTCGACGAGGACGCCCTTCTGGAACGCGTTACCAAGCGCTTCGAGGAGCAGGGCCGCAAGGACGACAATCCGGAAACCTTCAAGACCCGGCTTGAGAAGTACAATGCCGACACCGCGCCGCTCCTGCCGATCTATGCCGAGCGGGGCGTGTTGACCGAGGTGGACGGTATGGGCTCTATTGAGGCTGTCTCGGGCGCCATTGACGGCGCGCTCGGCGCAGCTGTCTGATCTTGTCTGTTCGGCGCGCCAGCCCGCTCCCCCTCCCAACCGCCCCAATGGTGCGATGCTGTGGGGCGGTTGGGAGGGGGAACGGGCGGACCCTGACAAATTCAACCAGAGTGCAGAAGCCGGCGATTCAACGGTTGACGCCGGCTTTTCCCCAGCTATAACCACGCACTTCGTTAAGACGGCAAAGCGTTCCTTCGCGCGCCAGCATTTTGAGCGCGTCGGCGGGGCATTTGCATTGAAACACGACCCCTGAGGAGCGCCGACTGTGGCCCGTATCGCCGGTGTAAACATCCCCACGAACAAGCGCGTGGAAGTCGCGCTGACCTATATTCACGGCATTGGTCCGTCCATGGCCCGCGAGATCACCGAAAAGGTGGGCATCGCGCGCGAACGCCGTGTGCAGGACCTGTCCGATGCCGAAGTGATCCAGATCCGCGAAACCATTGATGCCGACTATATGGTGGAAGGTGACCTTCGCCGTGACGTGTCGATGAACATCAAGCGCCTGATGGATCTTGGCTGCTATCGCGGCCTGCGTCACCGCAAGCACCTGCCGGTGCGCGGCCAGCGTACCCACACAAACGCCCGCACGCGCAAGGGTCCGGCCAAACCGATCGCCGGCAAGAAGAAATAGGACTGACGAGCCATGGCCCGTGAAGCAACCCGCGTTCGCAAGAGAGAGCGCAAGAACATTACCTCAGGCATGGTGCATGTGAACTCTTCGTTCAACAACACCATGATCACGATCACCGACGCACAGGGGAACACCATCTCCTGGAGTTCGGCTGGCGCCATGGGCTTCAAGGGCTCGCGCAAGTCGACCCCCTATGCCGCCCAGGTCGCCGCCGAGGATGCCGCCAAGAAGGCCCAGGATCATGGCCTGAAGACGGTTGAAGTGAATGTGCGCGGTCCCGGTTCGGGCCGTGAAAGTGCGCTGCGGGCATTGCAGGCCGTCGGCCTCACCATTACCTCGATCCGCGATACCACGCCGATCCCGCACAATGGATGCCGTCCGCCCAAGCGCCGCCGCGTCTAGGAAATTTGAAAGTCGGCCGCCCCCGAGTGGGGCGTGTCGCATTTTTGCTCTTTAGGAGTCACATATGGCCGAAACCGCCATCGAAAACGTCAATGACCGCAACTGGAAAGAGCTGATCCGCCCGAATCGTCCGGAGATCATCCCCGGCCTCGATCCGAAGCGTAAGGCGAAGCTGGTTGTCGAGCCGCTGGAGCGTGGCTTCGGCACGACGCTGGGCAGTGCCCTGCGCCGCGTGCTGCTGTCCTCTCTGCAGGGGGCTGCGATCACCGGCGTGCAGATTGACGGTGTGGTCCACGAGTTCTCGTCCATTCCGGGCGTGCGCGAGGATGTGACCAATATCGTCCTGAACCTGAAGCAGATCGCCATCGACATGATCTCCGACGGCGCCAAGCGCATGGTGCTGAAGGCCTCCGGCCCGGGCGAAGTGACCGCTGGCCAGATCGATACCCCCGGCGATGTGAAGATCCTGAACCCCGACCATGTCATCTGCACCCTGGACGAGGGCGCGAGCGTGCGCATGGAGTTCACCGTGAACACCGGCAAGGGCTATGTCCCGGCCGACAAGAACCGTCCGGAAGATGCCCCGATCGGCTTCATCCCGGTCGATGCGATCTACTCCCCGGTCCGCCGCGTCGGCTACCAGGTGGAAGACACCCGCGAAGGCACCGTGCTGGACTATGACCAGCTCACCCTGACCGTGGAAACCGACGGCTCGGTCACGCCGGAAGATGCTGTGGCCTATGCCGCGCGCATCCTGCAGGACCAGCTCCAGCTCTTCATCACCTTCGACGAGCCGGTGGTCGACGATGCCGGCAGCTCGGAAGAAACCGAGCTGGGCTTCAACCCGGTGCTCCTGAAGAAGGTCGACGAGCTGGAACTGTCGGTGCGTTCGGCCAACTGCCTGAAGAACGACAATATCGTCTATATCGGCGACCTGATCCAGAAATCCGAAGCCGAGATGCTGCGCACCCCGAACTTCGGCCGCAAATCCCTGAACGAGATCAAGGAAGTGCTCGCCGGCATGGGCCTTCATCTCGGCATGGATGTGCCGGACTGGCCGCCGGAAGACATCGAAGGTCTCGCCAAGAAGTACGACGACCACCTGTAGGATTGACTGATGCGCGGGCGCCGCGCTTGAGGAAAGGACAAGACCCATGCGCCATAAGCTTGCGCACCGCAAACTCAACCGCACCGCCTCGCACCGCAAGGCGATGCTGGCCAACATGGCCGCTTCCCTGATTGAGCATGAGCAGATCGTCACGACCCTGCCCAAGGCCAAGGAAATGAAGCCGTTCATGGACAAGCTGATCACGCTGGCCAAGCGTGGTGACCTGCATGCCCGCCGTCTGGCTGTGGCGCGCATCCGCAACAAGGATGCCGTGGCCAAGCTGTTCGACGCGCTGGGCGAGCGCTATTCCGAGCGCAATGGCGGCTATACCCGCGTGCTGAAGGCCGGCTTCCGCCATGGCGACAATGCGCCGATGGCCGTGATCGAGCTGGTCGACCGCGACGAGGATGCCCGCGGCGCTGCCGACAAGGCCCGCCACGAGGCCGAACTTGAAGCCATGGATGAGATGTAGGCTCTAAGAGCCTGCATCTGTTGCAGAAATCAAAAACCCCGCGGGTGAGAGCCGGCGGGGTTTTTCTTTGTTTCGATGGCCTGCCGCTCAGCTCTTCACGCCCGGGTCGGCCGCGCTGCCCTTGAGCACGAAGCGGCGGTCGCAATACTTGCACTCCACGAAATCCTCATCGCCCATTTCGTAGAACACGATGGGATGGCCGAGCGCGCCGCCGCCGCCATCGCAGGACACGCGATGAGTCTCGACGATGATGGTCTCGGGCGCGGGCAGGGGATCGAGCGGATGTGTCATGAGATGACCCTGGGACAAGATTGTGCTGGCTGACTAGGTGTGCTCGGCTTGGGCGTCAAGCCGCGTACAATCAGGAGGCTGATCATGACAGACAGGCCCACACTCTACCACTGCGCGGATGCGCGCTCCCCCGGCTTTCCTGTGGTTCTAACATATGACAGCTGCGAGGCGCTCGATTTAGCCGCATGAGGTTTGCCTGACCGGGCCGGCTCCCTATATGGGGTTCTCATGCGTGGCGGCCCGGTAGCCGCCCGTTTCCCATTTCAGGAGCCATTCATGGACGATACTGGCGCCCTTCCGGAATTTGCCATCGAAACCAGCGGTCTGGAGAAGGTGTATGCCGCCTCCGGCAAGATGCCGGAAAAACGCGCGCTGAAGGGCATCGACCTGCAGATCCCGCGCGGCTCGATCTTCGGCCTGCTCGGCCCGAACGGGGCGGGCAAGTCCACCTTCATCAACATCCTGGCGGGCCTGGTGACCAAGTCTGCCGGCACGGCCAAGATCTGGGGCCTCGATATCGACGAGTATCCGCGCGAATCGCGTGCAGCCATCGGCGTGGTGAACCAGGAAATCACCATGGACCCCTTCTTCACGCCGCTGGAGATGCTCGACCTGATGGCCGGCTTTTACGGCGTGCCGAAATCCGAGCGCCGCAGCGAGGCGATTCTCGAAGCGGTCGGGCTCGGCGACAAGAAGGATGCCTATGTGCGCCAGCTCTCGGGCGGCATGAAGCGGCGGCTCATGGTCGCCAAGGCGCTGGTGCACGCCCCGCCGGTTCTGATCCTCGATGAACCCACGGCCGGGGTCGATGTCGAGCTGCGCCGTTCACTCTGGGTCTATGTCCGTGAGCTGCACAAGGCCGGGACGACCATCATCCTCACCACCCACTATCTGGAAGAGGCCGAGGAGCTGTGCGACGACATCGCCATCATCCATCATGGCGAGGTGATCGCCTGTGAGCCGACCCAGCAACTGCTCTCGCGCCTTGATCAGCGCACGCTGACCATCGTGCCGCGCGATCCGCTCAGCGCACTGCCAGATGCGCTTGGTGAGCTCGATGCGCGCCTGCGCCCGGACGGGGCGATCGCGATCAATTTCCGCACCGGAGAGACCGGTATCGGCCGCCTCCTGGAAAAGGTGCGTGCGGCCGGCATCGGTATCGACGACCTCGCCACCGAGGAACCGGACCTGGAAGACGTGTTCGTCACGCTGACGAGTTAGGCGGGGCGGAAGCATCTCTCGGCCTATCTCCTGTGCCAGCACCGGCCCCCGCAAGGCGCGTGGCGCGCTGCGGCAATGGTCTATCGATGCGGAGCCGAGTTCCCCTCTCCCGATCGCGGGAGAGGGTGCGAGCGCCCGGACAGCGGCGAAGCCGATATCAGCGATGCACGAGGTGAGGGCGGGGATTTATCCGCTGGCACAGGCTTTTGAGGAAAAGGTGCGGCCCTCACCCTCGATCGTGCTCGGAGGATCGATTTCATCGATCCTTTGCCCTCGCACCCCGCGACCGGGAGAGGGAGGCGCATTTCTGCATCGTCAGCGCTTGTGTGCAACATCTCCACCCGTTGCTTCGCCCGGGCCAGCACACTGCGCCAGTCCGCCTCCTCCACCCCAAGCATATGCCGGTTAAACCTTGCGCGCTCCGGACTGAGATCCAGATGCACAACGCGGATCCAGCCATACCAGGTAATCTCGATGGAGAGCCCGGCATAGCCGTGGCCTTGCTCGATCAGCTTCCCCGTCCAGGCCACGAAGGCGCGCAGGCTGACCCACAGCACCGGCCAGAACAGCGGATGCACACGGGAGAAGGGATCGGCGAGCGCTTTCATGGCCGGGAGTGTGGCGGGCAGGGCAAGTGGGTCGGATAAATCCGCAGGGTGCATGGAGGCCGCAGGCCGATATGCACCCTACTTGCTGCTAGTAGGGCGGGCCTTGGCCCGCCGGGGCAGGCACCGGGAATGGCGGGCCGAGGCCCGCCCTACATATGGCTGAGGTCCAGGTGTACAACGCGGATCCAGCCATACCAGGTGATTTCGATGGAGAGGCCGGCATAGCCATGGCCGTCTTCGATCAGCTTCCCCGTCCAGGCCACGAAGGCGCGCAAGCTGACCCATAGCACCGGCCAGAACAGCGGGTGCACACGGGAGAAGGGATCGGCCAGCGCGGTCATGGGCAGCAGTGTGCAGGGCGGGGCAAGTGGGTCGGATTGGGGCAGCCTTTTCCATCCGCAGACACCTGCGTCAGGCAGGTGTCCATGGACCAATCTTTCAGCGGGGAGCGCCTGGCTGCAGTTTTTGTCCATGGATGCCTGCCGGCGCAGGCATTCGCGGAATTTTATATTCCCGCCAAAGCCATGAATGGCCATGTATGGACGGTTCACGTCTCTTCCTTCGGCGCTTCCAGTTGTGGCACCGGGGGCGCTGTCCGTCGCCGGCCCAGACGGATGCGTTGCCAGAAGCGTTTGCGCTCGGGCGGGGGAAGGGGCTGGAGGTTTTCGATGAAGGCTTCCGCGCAGGCCCGCCAGCTATAGCCTTCGGCATAGTCCCGGCAGCGTGCCCGGTCGAGCGTGAGGCATTCCAGGGCGGCGTCGGCAAGGCTGTCCAAGTCCTTTGCGATGGCGCCCGCGCCTGAGCCGGGGATGACATCGCGCGGGCCGGTGGCATCGAAGGCGGCGACCGGCGTGCCCGAGGCCATGGCTTCCAGAACCACCAGGCCGAACGTATCGGTGAGGCTTGGGAACACGAAAACATCGGCGCAGGCAAAACAGGTGGCGAGATCCTCGCCGAACCGCGCGCCGGTGAAGCTCACTTCGGGATATTTGCGCTTGAGCTCTTCCAGCTGCGGGCCGTCGCCGACCACGACTTTCGAGCCGGGCAGGTCGAGCTTCAGGAAGGTCTCGATATTCTTTTCCACCGCCACCCGGCCGACATTCAGGAAGATCGGGCGCGGCAGGCCGGCAAAGGGATCGCCGGGCTGACCTTCCTCGATTCGCCTGGCTGGATTGAACAGGTCGATATCGACCCCGCGCGACCAGGCCACGGTGTTGCGGAACTTCCAGCGGCTCAGTTCGTCTACCATGGACGGTGTGGGCACCATCACGCGGCCGGAGTATTTGTGGAACCAGCGGACGAATCGATACCCCCAGCTGACCGGCACGGGCAGGCGGGCGGAAAGGTATTCCGGAAACCGCGTGTGATACGCCGTCGAGAAGGGGTGCTTCAGGCGCAGGCACATGGCGCGCCCGGCCATGCCCAGCGGGCCCTCGGTGACGATGTGGACTGCGTCGGGCTCGAATTCGTGGAACCGGTCCTCGATCTTGCGGCGGGCGAACAGCGCCAGCCTGATCTCGCTATAGGTCGGCAGCGGCACGGTCGGGAAGCCGTCTGCCGGCGAGACGATCTCCCACTCATGGCCCATCGCCTCTGTTTCGGCGATGACACGCTTCATGGTGGTGACGACGCCGTTGACCTGAGGGTCCCACGCGTCGGTGATGAGCATGATCTTCATGTACCCAAGCCCGTGACCGAATGACCCTCGCACTATAAAGATCTGCCTGAAAGCGCAATCTCAAGGGGCGTAAATGCCCTTACATCCAACTTTTGGAGATTAAACGAATGGCCGACACCGCTCCACACTCTCAAATCGACTGGGACGCGCTGGATGACCTGAAATTCGTCGATGAGGAAGCCCATGTGGCCGACCTCATGGAGCGCGCGCCGCTGGACGAGCCGGGGCGCATGGCGGCGGTGCGCCGGGCGCTTGAAATCGTGGAAACCGCGCGCCGGGCGGGGCGCCGCAAGGGCATGATGGAAAGCTTCCTGGAGGAGTTCGGCCTGTCCAATTCCGAGGGCCTGGCGCTGATGTGCCTGGCCGAAGCCCTGCTGCGCGTGCCCGATGTGCAGACCCGCGATGAGCTGATCGCGGAGAAGATCCGCTCTGGCAATTGGGGCAGCCATGCCGGCAAGTCCGAAAGCTGGCTGGTCAATGCCTCGACCTGGGGTCTGATGCTGACGGGGCGTGTCATCGGCCCGCCCAAGTCCGCGTCTGCCGGGCCGGCCAAGTTTGTTTCCGGCCTGGTCCGCGAGAGCGGCGAGCCGGTGATCCGCGCCGCGATGATGCAGGCCATGCGCATCATGGGCGAGCAGTTCGTGCTCGGCCGCACGGTGGGCGCGGCGACGAAGCGCGGCAAGCGCATGGTCGCGGCCGGCGATGCGGCTCACTTCAGCTTCGACATGCTGGGCGAGGGCGCGCGCACCGCCGCCGATGCCGAGCGCTATTTCACCGCCTACCAGCAGGCCATCGAATCGGTGGCGGCCGGATACTCCACCGCCGTGGCGCCGGAGGACGGCGCGGGCGTGTCGGTGAAGCTCTCCGCGCTGCATCCGCGCTATGAGGCGCTGAACGAAAAGCGCGTGATGGACGAGCTTTATCCGAAGCTGCACAGCCTCTGCCTGCAGGCGGCGAAAGCCAACATCAATCTGTGCCTCGATGCGGAAGAAGCCGACCGGCTGGTGATCTCCCTGAAGATCCTCGACCGGCTGTGCCATTCGCCCGAACTGGAAGGCTGGACAGGCCTCGGCCTGGCCGTGCAGGCCTATCAGAAGCGCGCCCTCGGCGTGATCGGCAAGGTGATCGAGCTGGCGCGCACCTCGAACCGCCGCCTCATGGTGCGCCTTGTGAAGGGCGCCTACTGGGACAGCGAGATCAAGCATGCCCAGGTGATGGGCTTTCCGAACTTTCCGGTCTTCACCACCAAGCCCGGCACGGACCTTTCCTATCTCGCCTGCGCCGAGGCCCTCCTGCAGGCCAGCCCGGACATCTACGCCCAGTTCGCCACGCACAATGCCCACACCGTGGCCGCGATCGAGTATCTGGCTGCCGCCAATGGCGATCCGCGCTTTGAGTATCAGCGCCTGCATGGCATGGGCGAGTCGCTCTATGCGGCCGCCGGCGCGGGAAAGCAGGTGCGCGTCTATGCACCGGTCGGCCAGCATGAGGACCTCTTGCCCTATCTGGTGCGCCGCCTGTTGGAGAACGGGGCCAATACCAGCTTTGTGCACTCCTTCCTCGATCCGGATGTGCCGGCCGAGTATGTCGCCGAGGACCCGATTGCGCGGCTGGAGGCCGGCCCGCGCCGCCATCCTGCGATCCCCACGCCGGGACGCCTTTTCGGCCCCGAGCGCCGCAACTCCTCCGGCCTCGATCTCAGCCAGGCTGCGGTGCGCCGCAAGATCGACGATGCCCTGCGCCACCAGGTCAGCGGGCCGATGGCCGAGACCGGGCCACTGATCGGCAAGGCGGTGAAGGGCGGCGGCACGATGCGCCTCCTCAATCCCGCCGAGACCGACATCGTCATGGGCACAATGCGCGAGACCGAGGCGGGCGAAGTGGCCGAGGCCGCCAAGGTGCTCGCGGCGGCTCAGCCGGGCTGGGACGCGCTGGGCGGGGCAGAGCGGGCCCGGCATCTGCGCGCCATGGGCGACGCCCTTCAGGAGAACGCCAACCGCCTGATCGCCCTTATGGTGCGCGAGACCGGCAAGACGCTGCAGGACGGCATCGACGAGGTCCGCGAGGCTGTGGACTTCTGCCGCTATTATGCCGTCGAGGCCGAGACCAAGTTCGCCGCGCCGCTGCGCCTGCCGGGCCCCGCGGGCGAGACCAACCATATCAGCCTGCATGGCCGGGGCGTCTTTGCCTGCATCAGCCCGTGGAACTTCCCGCTGGCGATCTTCACCGGCCAGCTCGCCGCCGCGCTGGCGGCCGGCAATACGGTGATGGCCAAGCCGGCCGAGCAGAGCCCGATCATTGCCCAGGAAGCCGTGAAGCTCTTCCGCGCCGCCGGCCTGCCGGAGAATGTGCTCGCGCTTCTGCCCGGACGCGGGGAGATGACCGGCGCGGCCATGCTGGAGAGCCCGGAGCTGGCCGGTGTGGCCTTTACCGGCGGCACCACTACGGCACAGATCATCAACCGCACGCTGGCCGGACGTGATGGCGCGATCCTGCCGCTGATTGCCGAGACGGGTGGATTTAACGCGATGTTCGTGGACACCACGGCCTTGCGAGAACAGGTGCTCGACGATGTGATCCATTCCGCCTTCGGTTCGGCTGGCCAGCGCTGCTCGGCCCTGCGCCTGCTCTTCCTGCCGCACTCGACCGCCGACAAGCTGATCGACGGCCTGAAGGGCGCGATGGACGAGTTGAAAGTCGGCGATCCGCGTGACTTCAACACCGATATCGGCCCGGTCATCGATGAGGATGCGCTCGCCATGCTGGAGGCGCATATGGAGCGCATGCAGGCCGAAGCCACGGTCCTGAAGCAGGTGAATGTCAAGAGCCTGCGCGCGCAAGGCCATTTCTTTGGCCCGGCTCTGGTGGAACTGAAATCGCTGGATCAGGTGGACAGGGAGGTGTTCGGCCCGGTGCTCCATGTGTTGCGCTATGACCCCGACGAGATCGACAAGGTCGGCGCGACGCTCGATGCCAAGGGCTATGGCCTGACGCTGGGCGTGCATTCACGCCTGCAGAGCTTCTGGCAGGAAGTGCGCGAGGTTGTGAAGGTGGGCAATACCTATATCAACCGTTCGATGACAGGCGCTGTCGTCGGCGTGCAGCCTTTCGGGGGCGAAGGCCTCTCCGGCACCGGCCCGAAAGCCGGCGGGCCGCACTATCTCCCGCGCTTTGCCGCCGAACGCGTCGTCACGCATAATATCACGGCCCTGGGCGGAGACCCGGAGCTGCTGAATCTTTGAGGTGACTTAGACGGCTTCGTACCAGGCGACGCCGTCTTCGACCTTCGCGACGCGGGCTTCGCCGCGTGCGATCAGCAGGTTGAGATGGGCCATGGCCTCGCCGGTGGCCATGCCGAGAATGTCGCCATCGATCTTGCGCCCGAACAGGGCCGGGAAGGTGTCGATGACGCGCCGGGGGGCCTCCGACAGGCGCTGGTGCAGGCGCTTCAGTGCCGTCTCATGTCCGTCGATCAGATGTGTGAGGCGCTTCGTGGCGCCAACGAAAGGCTCGTTATGGGCAGGCAGCACCAGCACATTCTCCGGCAGGGCCGCACGCAGTTTCTCGCAGCTTGCCAGCCAGTCGGCCAGCGGGTTCCCGGCCGGCTCGGTGGGAAATACCGAGACGTTGGAGGAAATGCGCGGCAGGAGCTGGTCGCCGGAGATGAAGAGGTTCAGCGCCGGGCAGAAAAGGCATGCATGCTCGGGCGAGTGGCCATTGCCGGTGATCACCTCCCAGGTCTCGCCGGCCATTTCGAAACTGTCGCCATCCTCCAGCCGGTGGAACGCATCGGGCATCTGGCTGACGCCGCGCCCGAAGCCGCCGAACCGGTCGCGGTAACTCTGGATCTCGTCCTCGTTCCAGCCCGCGCGGCGATAGAAGTCGACGCCGGCTTGGGGCGCCTCACGCCCGGTATCGGCCACCAGCATGCGGCAGGTGATGTATTCCAGCCGCGTGATCCACAGCTCCGCGCCCGGGAATTTCCGGCTCAGCCAGCCGGCATTGCCGATATGATCGGGATGCATGTGGGTGATGATGATCCGCGAGACCGGGCGCCCGTCGAGCTTGTCCTCGAAGATGTCGCGCCAGGCCTGCTTGGTGTCGTCCAGCGGCATGCCGGTATCGACGATCGACCAGCTGTCGCCATCGTCGATCAGCCACAGATTGATGTATTTCAGGGAAAAGGGCAGCGGCATGCGCACCCAGTGTACGCGCGAGGCTACCTCAAGCGTTGCACCCGTTCCCGGCGTGGTCTCGCCGAAGGGATAAACAAGGCCGCCCTTGCCCGATGTCTTGCTTTGAAAACCGTCCATCCCCTCTGGATGGCACGAAACAGGCGCGCCACCAATCGCTCACGTAACGCGAGCCTTCAGCGATTATTTCCGGCGATATCGTAGAACAGCGAGAATTCGACCGGCAGGGCGCCGCGAATATACTGCTGTACGAAGAGGTTGTGATTGGCGATGCGCGAGCGCGGCACGAATACCACGTCGAAGCGCTGCAGGGGCCCCCAGTCGGCCAGCGCCGGGTCTTCCAGCCCATCGGCGAGGTTGAACACCGCCGTCTTTACCTCACCGCCCGGCAGGCGGCGCATGACGAAGACATCCTGCCGGTTGGCGGCATCTGTGTGCCCGCCGGCCATGATCACCGCCTGCAGCGGATCCACCTGGCCGGGCAACTCGAAGACGCCGGGGCTCATCACCGCGCCGCCGACAAAGATCTGCTGGCTGGAATATTCCGAGACGAGGAGATCGAGGCTCGGCTCGCGCAATTGGCTGGCATAGGCCTCGCGCGCGAGCTCCGCGACATCCTCGGGCGTATAGCCGGCCGCCAGCAGCGGCGGGATCAGCGGCAGGCGGATACGTCCGTCCGGGCCGATCCGCGCGGTACGCGACAGCTCCGGCGCGCTGTAGACCGTCAGCTCCAGCACATCGCCGGGGGCGAGCCGGTAGGGCAGGTCGCGCGGGGAATTGGCTTGCCAGGGCGTGGCGGGAAAGTCCGCACTCGGCTCGGGCGTGACGGCGCAGGCCGCCAGCAGGACGGGCAGGGCGAGCAGGCCGGTTCGCATGTCCATTTGCGTGCGCTCCGCGACAAAAAAACCTGTCATTAGCATCGCTTTGAATGATTAAGGAAATATCAAATGGCGCGCGCCACATCTGGGTGGGAACATGCGCGCGGGGTCTCCGGCGCGATTCGCCTGGATACTCGATGAGCAAGCCCATCTCGCCCGAACGCCCTGTCTATGCGCCCCGCGCGGTGCCGGCCCGGCCGCATCTGGGGCTGGCGGATCTGGTGATTTTATTGTGGCGGGCGAAGTGGATGATGGGCCTGGTCTTCATGCTGCTGGCCAGCCTCTTCTTCCTGGCGGCCCTGCAATTGCCGACCACCTACACCGCCTCCTCGCGCCTGTTGGCGACGCTGGACGATTTTTACGTCTACCGCCCGCTGGCCGGTGGGGAGGCAGCGGGCATCGCGCTGGAGCAGGATCAGGTGATCCAGGCCGAGATCGAATTCCTGCAGAGCCCCATCGTGCTGGCCAGCGTGATCGACCAGATCGGTTATGACCGGGCCTATCCGGAGATTGCCGAGGGCCGCCGCAAGGCGCTCGCCCGCCGGGAAAAGCCGGCCGAGCTGGTTGAACGCGAATCGCGCGAACTTGCCATCGACGCCATGGCCTCCAGCCTGACGGTCAGCGCCGCGCCGAAACGCCCGATCATCTTCACCGAATTCGAGCACAAGGACCCGCAGGTCGCGGCCGAGATGCTCAATTCGGTGATCGAGACCTATCTCAGCTACCGTACCGAACTGCTCTCCAGCGGGGCGGGCGAGAGTCTTGCCAGCCAGCGCGCAGCCTTCGAGGCCAAGCTCACCGAAGCCAATGCGGAGCTCGCGGCCTTCATGGAAACCCATGGCGTGACCAATCTCGATGCCGAGATCGAAGCGCTGCAGCGCCTGTCGGAAACCACGCGCCAGACCCTGCTGGATGTGCGGGCACGCCACCGCGCGGCGGAGAGCCAGATGCGCTCGATCGCCGGCGATCTCGCCACCACGCCGCGCGATGCCGACATCTATGTCGAGGACAGTTCCCAGCAGGCGCTGGTGGCACTGAAGCTGGAGCGGGAAGACCTGCTGGCGCGCTACACTCCGCAGGCCCAGCCGGTGCAGGCGATCAACACACGCATCGCCCAGCTCGAAGCCTTCCTTGAGGAGAACAATACGCCTGCCGGCACGGTGCGGCGCGGACCGAACCCGGTCTACCAGGCGCTGGAAACCTCCCATTCCACATTGGAGGCCGATACCCGCGCCCTGCAGGGCCAGGCCGCCGAACTGGATAGCCAGCTGGAAGAGATCAATGCACGCCGGACCGCGCTCACCGCGCTGGTGCCGGAATGGCGCGCCCTGCAGCGCGAGCACGATCTCGCCGAGGCCAATGTGCGCGACTATGCGACCCGCGAGAGCCAGGCTCAGGCGCGTACCGAACTTTCCCGCCAGAACGGGGACAATATCCGCGTGCTGGAACCGGCCCGTGCGCCGGTGAAGGGCTCCAGCCTGAAGCTGCTCGTTGCCGCTGCTGGTGTCCTCTTTGCCGGTTTCACAGCGCTGATGGCGGGGCTTGCCTATGCCGTCACGCGCCGCGGTTTTGCCACGCCCGCCGCGCTGGAGCGTTCCATCGGCATCAGCGTGCTCGACGCCGTGGAGGCCCGCTGATGAGCGCGCATGGCGACTATTCCGGCGTGATCCGCGCCGCTGGCCGGGTCGGGCCGCCCCAGGGTGGGCGCGCGGTGATGTTCGTCACCCCCGACGATGCCGCTGCCGTGCGCGAGGCCGCCATCGGCTTTGCCCGCCAGGTCGGCGAGCGGTCCGAGAAACCGGCCTGGCTGCTCGATCTCGATTTCCGTGGCAATGGTGTGTTCCACCATCTCGATGTGGTCGCCCGAAACGACAAGGAACGCCCGGGCCGGGCCTTCAGCGCCGCGCTCGACGCTCCGCCGATTTACAAGCCGGTTGGCCGGCGGATCGTCGCGACGCTTGGCGAGGTCAATCCGACCAAGCTGCTCAGCGTGCATGAGATGCCGGGCCAGAACCTCTTCGTCTCGCGCTTCCGTTCCGAAGCCGTGGCCGAGGGCCAGAAACTGGCACTCAACCGCTCGCCGGGCTGGTGGCAGGCCGCGCGCACCAAGGCGAGCTGGATCGTGGTCCACGCCCTGCCGCTTTCAAAGGCCGGCGCCGCGCTCAGTTTCTGCCGCGATGTCGACGGCGTGGTGCTGGTGGTGAAGGCCGACGAGACGCCACTGGAGGATGTCGCCGCCATGCGCGAGGAGGTCGAGGCTGCGGGCGGCTTTGTGCTCGGCGCCGTGCTGCAGGGCGTGCGCGCGGATGCACGGCTGATCTCACGGGTCGCGGCGTGAGCCAGCCGCCCGCCGCGCCGGCGAGCCTCGCTTCGCATGCGGGAAAGATTGCGCTCGCGGCGACGGTGCTCTGCGTCGTCCTGTTTTCCGAAGGCCTTATCCAGCGCCTGATCGCGCCGGAAATGTCCGATGACGGCAACCCGATCCTGCGGGTCATGTGGCTGCCGGTCTATGCCATCGTCATGGGGCTGGCGCTCAGCCAGTGGCGCGAGATTCTGGCGCTGGTCCTGCGCGTGCCGTTCCTCATGATCCTCGTGGCGCTGGCGGCGGTGTCCTTTGTCTGGTCCATCGATCCGGGGCTCAGCCTCAGGCGCGGCATCTCTGTCAGCATGACGACCCTGTTCGGGCTCTATCTCGCCGCGCGGTTTTCCTGGATCGACCTCATACGCCTCATGGGCGCGATCTGGCTGTGCCTCGCTTTGGTGAGCTTTTGTGCCGGCATTCTCACGCCCGGCTTTGCCCGCGATTATGAGATCCATATCGGCGCCTGGCGGGGCTTCTGGTTCGAGAAGAACACGCTGGGCGGGCACATGTCGCGCGCCGGCTTCCTGCTGGCTTTCCTGGCGCTGGTGGATACCCGCCGGCGGATGGTCTGGCTGTTCGGCACCGGGGTGGCGACATTGCTCGTCCTGCTCTCCACGTCTGCGACGGCCCTGATGGGCCTGATGCTGGGGGTCGGCGCGGTGATTGCCGGCGCCATCCTCCAGTCCGGGCAGTTGCGCGCCGTCGCGCTGATCTGGGCCGGCACGGCGCTGGTGGCGGGACTTGCCGGCTTCATCCTGCTCTGGCCGGAGGTCTTCTTCGAGCTGATCGGCAAGGACCCCAGCCTCACCGGGCGGACCGATATCTGGGTCGCCCTGGTCGACACCATCGCCGCGCGGCCATGGCTCGGCTACGGCTATGGCGCGTTCTGGAACCCGGTTTCGGAGCCGGCCTACTGGGTGCGCATCAGCGTGGAATGGGCCGCGCCGACCGCCCATAATGGCTGGCTCGACATCGCGCTTTCTGTGGGTGTGACCGGTGTCGTGCTGTTCGCCATCAGCTTCGGGGCAACCTTGTTGCGCGCCATCCGCCTCGGCCTGCAGCACCGTTTCGCGATCTTCGCGCTCGGCTATCTCGCCCAGCTCGGCCTGTTCAGCTTTTCCGAAAGCATCCTGCTCGAACAGAACAGCCTGGTCTGGGTGACCTATGTCGCCCTCGCGGCGCTGATGGCCAGGGGCGTGAGCGAGACCGGCCGGGTCGAGCGCCCGGCGCGGCTGGACCTAGCTCGCCAGCGACTGCGGTGGCAGGGGGGCGGGCTCATCTGAGGCGGTGTCCGTCATCGCCACTGAAAGTGTCTGTCCGGGCGACTGGCTGGCGCCGTAGAACAGGTGGCGCGGCCACCAGATCAGCTTGCCATAGCCCTGCGCGGCGCGGTTGAGCCACACGGCACGTTTCGGCAGGCGCACGGCCCATGCCAGGCCCGTGATCACGCCGAACACGGCCAGCTGGCCGGCCCCCACGCACATCCAGAACACCAGCTGGGCATAGTCGCCACCTTCACAGGCAAGTCGGCTCGGACCCTGTCCATAGGCCACGGCGCGGCGGATGGTGTAGCTGAGTTTGGCGCGCGCAGTCGGCACATGTTCCCAGACGCGGGCACGGCTCGCCCACGCGAACCGGCCCTTCATGCGCTGGACCTCGCTGAAGAGATTGTCGTCCTCGCCGCCAGTCTCGTTTGTGCGCGCATCGAAGAGCGGGCGACGGGCCGGCAGCTGGCCAAGATCGAGCAGGGAATTGCCGCAGCCGAAAAAGGTCGGGATCAGGCCCTCAGGCAGGTCCGGGTCGCGCGAGAAGAAGGCCTGGAAATGCGCCCGGTGGTCGGTCACATGCTCGGGCAGGGCGGTATCGACCGGGCCGAACACGACGCTGGCGGCGGTGTTGGCGCGGGTGCGCATCAGTTCGGCGAGCCAGGTTTCCGGCGCGCTCTGGTCATCATCCAGGAAGGCGACCAGCGGTGTGGCAACCGCATCAATGGCCATGTTGCGGGCATTGGCAACGCCCGGATCCGGGCAGTGCAGGATCACCACGCTGAGCGTCTCGGGCGCCTCCAGGGCGAAATTCATCGCCGGGTGCAGCGAAGAGCCGGTGGTGTCGTTGTCGACAATGATCAGGTTCGCGCAGGCCGCATCGAGATAGGTCTGCCTGAACACGCTGTGCATGGCGCGCAAGAGGTCATAAGGCCGGCGGAAGGTCGGGATGACCACCGTCACAAGGGCGGGGGGGAGCGGGGCCGTCATCCTGCAGCGTCCATGATCTTGTCGAGGGCCTCAGACGGGGTCACCAGGGCGGCGCCACTGTCGCGGGCCCTGCGCACCAGGGTCGAAAGCACGTGTGGTTTGATGTCGAACGGGCTGGCATTGTCCGTGACGCCGTGGGTGAAGAAGATCAGCCAGGCCGACTGGCGCGCGGCGGTCTCGATCAGGGTGGAGGCGCGGGCGACCGAGGCCTCGTCGTCGCCGAGCTCATAGGCGCGCAGCTGCATGGCATCGCTGCCCTTGCGATTGACGCCCGAGAGCACGCCGCGGCAGGCATCGAACCGGTCGGCCAGCTCGCGTTTCAGCTCGGTATGGGTCTCGCCATAGGGATAGGCGAACTGGCGGACCGGTTGGGTCACGCCGATCGCCTTCATCTGGTCTTCATTGTGGGCGATGTCGGCCAGCGCGGCATGGGTGGATGCCTTTGCGCAGTCCAGGTGGGTCATGGTGTGCGCGCCGATCTCGTGGCCTGCGCGCTCCAGGTGGACGATGTCACGCTCTGTGAAATAGGGTCCGCTCGGGCCTTGCTGTCCGAGTAGGCCCGTGCAGGCATAATAGCAGCCCCTGGCGCCGAAACGTTCCAGGATGCTGGCGCCGGTCTCGGCCGCAGAGCGGGGGAAATCGTCGAAGGTGAAGCTGATCATCGCCTGCGGCGGATGAGCCGGCAGCGGGGCGACGGCCTGCCACTGGGTCAGGCGACGGCGCAGCCGGGCGGGCAGGTCGCGAGAGGGCTCGTAGCCGGCGGAATTGATGGAAAGGGCACTCATGACAGGGCTCCCGCATAGATGAGGGCGCGATAGAATTTCAGGGCGAAGAGGCGGATCCGGCCGGGCAGCTTGTGAGACTGGGCGGCGGCTTCGAACAGGTCGGTGAGCGGCTTTCGAACTGGGCCGAGCAGGCGCAGGCGGCGGGCCAGGCGGTAGAGCGCCATAGTCCGGGCCGAAGCCGGATGGCGGGCAACGAGCCGGGCGAAGTTTTCCGCCGAGCTGGCATATTTGGCCAGCAGCGCATCGTCATTGTCGAGACCAAGATGGGTGGCGGTGTTGTCAATGTGATGGACCGGATACTGGCGCGCGACGCTCAGGCCCCAGTCGACATCCTCCCAGCCCCAGCCCTTGTAGCCATTGTCGAAGGCCACGGCGCCGAGAACTTCGCGGTGCACCAGGATGTTGGAGGTGAAGACGAACCGGCCCGGATCGCGCAGGCGATCGTTTGCGGTGAGGCATTCAGAGCGCATTGACTGCATGGCATGCAGGGTCTGGTCCGGTGTCGGGCGGGTGCGCTTGAGGCTGAAGCCGCCTGCGACGACAGACGGCTGGGGCGTGCGCGCCACGGTATCGAGATAGCGCGCCAGGAAGAGATGGTCGTCGGGCAGCATGTCGGCATCCAGCAGCAGCACCCAGTCGGTGGCCGCTTCGGCCAGCAGGCGGTTGCGCGCTTCGGCGCGTCCGACATTCTTCGGCGAGGTCACAAGGCGGGTTTCGCCGGGATAGTTCGCCAGGGCCAGGCTCAGCGCCTCGGTCAGGGCGGTATCACGCGAACCGTCATCGAAGACCACGAGCCGGGTCTCGTCGGCGCCGGCACAGGCCGACAGCGCCTGGATCAGCCGGCTGGCATCGTCATGATAGGTCGGCACGAGCACGGTCAGCATGAAGCGCGAGGCGGGCTCGGCGGCAGCCTCCTCGGTCGGTCGGACCATGTCTCCAAAGACAAGCTGGTTCAGTGTCACTTCCATATCAGCCCCCGCTTCACCGCTGTGCCGTGCGATCGCCCAGCAGACACGGGGCGGTCATCAGCATGATGTAGAGATCGAGCCAGAAGGAGGCCCGGTTGACGTATTCCAGGTCGAGGCGCACGCGCTCGCGCATCTCTTCCTTGGTGTGGACCGGCCCACGCGAGCCATGCACCTGGGCCCAGCCTGTCAGGCCGGGTTTCACCCGGTGGCGGTGGGCATAGTCGCCGACAATGGCGTGCACTTCGGTCTGCTCGGTGGTCATGCCGACCGCGTGCGGGCGCGGGCCGACCAGCGACATCTCCCCGCGCAGCACATTGATCAGCTGCGGCAGCTCGTCGAGCGAGTATTTGCGGATGATGGCCCCGACGCGGGTCACGCGTGTATCGCCGGCAAAGGTCTGCGCGGTCATCGCGATCTCGGCGGCGCGGTCGGGCTTCATGGAGCGGAACTTCCAGACGCGGATGATCTGGTTGTTGAAGCCGTGGCGGCGCTGGCGGAAGAAGATCGGGCCGGCGCCTTCCAGGCGAATGGCGGCGGCGATCATGGCCAGTACGGGGCTGAATGCGATCAGCAGGCCGAGCGAGAAGACGATATCAGCCGCGCGCTTGATGAGGATGCGGCCAAGATCCTGCGGTCGGCCGGAGATATAGGCCGCCGGGGAATTGGCGATCTGCGACAGGCTCTCGGTTTCCGGGTCGAAGCCGGCAAGATCAAGCAGCAGCACGATACGCTGGGGCAGGATGCGCAGGCGGTCGACCAGGGTGCGCACACGCTCGCGCGCCTCGCTCGTCACCGTGACGACGATCCGGTCCATGTTCGGCAGGTCCTGCCAGCTCATCAGGTCCTCGATGCGGCCCAGCACCGGCACGCCCTCGATATCGGTGGGCGCGCGCGAGAGGCGGTCGTCGAACACGCCGACAATGTTGAGCTCACGCGTGGCGGCATTGCGGGCGATCAGCTTGCGGGCATTGTGGGTAGCGCCGACGATGACGACATTCTCGCTCATCCGCCCGCTGCGCACGAAGGTGGCGACCAGCAGCGAAAACCCGAAATGCAGCACGTTCAGAGACAGCCACAGGAGCAGGGCGAGCGGCCCAGCGACGTGAATGGCGGTGTGCGGCCAGAAGCGCGACATGGTCAGCACGGTGATGATCAGCATCATGCCGCAGATATTCGCGGCCTGGATAGCGCGGCCATTGGCCAGGCCGCGGGCCTCGACATTCCACGCGCCGGAGACCGAAAGACCGGTCAGCGTCACGATGGCCATGGCGATATAGGGCAGGAGGGTCTGAAGCTGTGCTTCCATCAGCAGCGTGCCGGAAGACTGCAGGTGAAGTGCGCAGACAAGACCGATGACGAGGCCGTCGGCCAGGCGCAGGCCGACACGCAAGAGGCCGGCCGGAATCCGTGCGCCGCGGCGCAGATTGGCGCGGGGGCTATCGGCCCCCAGATGAGCTTCCAGGGCACGCTGTCCGGGCCGGGACATGCCGGCCACGGCAGCAGGGATCTGCAGGTTGGATTGAGCCCCGATATTCGAGTTGCTCCATCCGGTAGGCGTGCCCATTTGCGTATCCTCGTTTCGGTGCGCAGGGCAGGGTGTCCCAGATTGCACCGTTTCCACTCGTTCGCTTGAACAGTTTGCAATCGAGCTGCCACTCGCCTTGTTGGCGAAAGATGGCAGGGTAAAAAGGCATGCAAATCCCCCTCGATCAGGCGGGCTCTGGTCATTTGCCTCAGATGACGGTTAATGAGGGCAACCTGTTCCCCATTATGGAGTCCCCATGACGATGAAGACCTGGATCGCCCCGAGCCTGACTGCGCTGGCGCTTGCCATGGCCGGCTGCGGCAGCAGCGACACCCCGGACACCGAGACCACTACATCTGAAGAGACTGCGCCGGCCGAAACGGCAGCAATCGAGACTTCCAGCCTGCCGGAAATCACGGTCACTGCCGAAGAGCTTGAGGGCAATCCCTTCCTGGCCGAGTGGGACACGCCCTATGGCGTGCCGCCCTTCGCCGAGATTTCCGACGATGACTATATGCCCGCGATCAAGCAGGGCATCCTGGAAGCGCGTGAGGGTGTCGCCGCCATCGCCGACAATCCCGACGCGCCGACCTTCGAGAACACCATCCTGCCACTGGAGATCGGCGGCGAGCTGGTCAACAAGGTCGCCTATACCTTCTCCAACATCACCAATACCGACACCAATGACACGCTGCGCGGGCTGGAGAGCGAAATCTGGCCGATGCTGACGCGCGAGACCGATGCGGTTTATCTCAACCCGGTGATCTTCGAACGCGTGAAGACGGTCCATGACCAGCTCGACACGCTCGAGCTGGGCGAGCAGGAAAAGCGGCTGGTTGAACTCACCTATCGCGATTTCGAGCGCGCCGGCGCCGCACTCGATGCCGATACGAAGGCGCAGGTGGCCGATATCAACACCCAGATCTCAGGCCTGACGACCAAGTTCGGCCAGAACCTGCTCGCCTCGACCAAGGCCTTCCGCATGGAACTGACCACGCCGGAAGACACTGCGGGCCTCTCGCAGGACTTCCTGGCCGGCATCCAGGTTGAAGGCGAGGACAAATGGGTGATCACGCTCGACCGCTCGGTCTACGAGACCTTCATGACCCAGTCGGAAAACCGCGAGCTGCGGCGCCGCGCCTTTGACGGTTACCGCCTGCGCGCGTCGGAAGGCGAGTATGACAATGGCCCGGTGCTGATCGAGATCGCCCAGCTGCGCGCCAAGCGCGCCGAGCTGCTCGGCTATCGCAGTCACGCGGCCTATCAGCTGGAAACGCGCATGGCGAAGACGCCGGAAGAAGCCGAGGAGTTCCTCCTCAGCGTCTGGCGTCCGGGCATTGAGCGCGCCAGGGAAGAGCGCGCCGACATGCAGGCCATGGTCGGCGATGCCTTCACGATCTCTGGCGAGGACTGGTGGCACTATGCCGAAAAGGTGCGCCAGGCGCGCTATGCCTTCGACGACAATGCGCTGAAGCCCTATTTCGAGCTGGGTGCGGTGCGCGACGGTGCCTTCGAGATGGCCAGCCGCCTGTTTCACGTCACATTCACGCCCGTGGAGGTCGAGGGCTGGAATCCGGTGGTGCAGAGCTTCGAGGTCACCGACGATGAGACCGGCGAGCTGCTCGGCCTGTTCATGGCCGACTATTTCGCCCGCGATTCCAAGCGCGGTGGCGCCTGGATGAGCACATATCGCTCGGCCAGCGACATTGAGGGCGAGCGGATCCGCCCGATCGTCACCAACAATCTCAACCTGACCAGGGCGCCCGAGGGCCAGCCCACACTGATGCGCTTTGACGAGGTCGAGACGCTGTTCCACGAGTTTGGCCACGGCCTGCATGGCCTGCTCACGCAGATCGACTATTCCCGCTTCTCCGGCGTCGACGGGCCACGCGACTATACCGAATTCCCGGCGCAGATCCTCGAGCACTGGGCCGGCCAGCCGCAAATGCTGGAGATCTATGCCCATCACTATGAGTCCGGCGAGGTGATCCCCACCGAGCTGATCGACCGGATGAACGAGGCCTCGACCTTCAACCAGGGCTTCAAGACGACCGAATATATCGCCGCCTCGCTGCTGGATCTGTCCTGGCACAACCTGACCTATGAAGAGGCGATGGAAATCACCGATGCCCGCGCCTTCGAGGAGCAGACGCTGCGCGACTATGGCCTGATCGAGGAGATCGAGCCGCGCTACCGCTCGAACTATTTCAGCCACATCTTCGCGGGCGGCTATTCGGCCGGCTACTATGCCTATCTGTGGTCGGAAATCCTCGATGCGGACGGTTTCTACGCCTTCAAGGAAGCCGGCGACATCTTCGATCCGGAAACGGCTGCGCGCCTGAAGCACTGGGTGTACGAATCCGGCGGTCTGCTGCCGGCCGATCAGCTTTATCGCAATTTCCGCGGCAGCGATCCGAGCATCGATCCGCTGCTGGAAATCCGTGGCTTCAAGGAGCTGGAGAGCGAGGGCTAGAAGCTCTTCGGCTCCACGAGGGGAAAGGGCCGGGCGGCATGTCCGGCCCTTTTTCGTGGGCCTCAGGCCGCAGCTGGCGGGGGCCGGTGCGCGGCGATGGCATCAGCCACCTCGTCCATGAGTGCGAGTCGGCGCGGCGGTTTCTCGATCAGGGAATGGAAGCCGGCGGCCAGGGCTCGCGCCTTCATGTCGGGCGTGATGCAGCCGGTGATCATGATCGCCGGCGCGGTATAGCCGGCCTTGCGCAGGCGGGCGAGCAGCTCCATCCCGTCCATGTCGGGCATCTTGAAATCGATTAGAAAACAATCGGGGGCCTGTTCCAGACCTGCCTGGAGCGCATCCTCGGCATGCTCGAACGCCGCAACCTTGTAGCCGCGCGTGCGTAGCAGCAGGCACAGGGACTTGCGGACGGGCTCGCTGTCTTCGACCACGACCACTTCCTTTTTGAGAACTGATCCGGCCGACAAAGCCATCCGCGCGTCACCTCGAATCCCATTTCGTCGAGCTTCTAGATGCGGAGAAAGCGTCAAGGTGTCTGTACGTAGACTTCCGTAGGAGGCTGCGGAAGGCGCCGGGGATCAGTCGAAGCCGAGCCCGCTGGCGAAGGCGAGGCGCAGGGCGGCCGACAGGCTGTCGACTTCCAGCTTCTGCATGACATGGGCGCGGTGGATCTCAACCGTGCGCGGGGAGATCGCGTAGCGTTCGGCAATCGCCTTGTTGGTGAGGCCTTCCACCAGGCCCTTGAGCACGTCGCGCTCGCGGTCTGTCAGGCTGGCCAGACGGCGATGGGCATCCTTCTCCAGCGCTTCGCGGGTGGAGCGTTCCTCGACACTGCCGAACGCGGCGTTCAGCGAATCCAGCAGCAGCGCCTTCTCATAGGGCTTTTCCACGAAATCGACCGCGCCGCCCTTCATGGCCTGCACGGCGACCGACACATCACCATGGCCGGTAAGCACGATCACCGGCATGGCGATGCCGCGTGAGTTGAGCTCGGCCAGTACGCCAAGGCCGTCCATGCGCGGCATCTGCACGTCGAGCAGGATGCAGCCCGGTTCGGCCTCGGCAGCCACTTCCAGGAAGGCCACGCCGTCGGGATAGGTCTGCACGCGATAGCCCGCCGCGCGCAGCATGAAGCTGGCTGAATGGCGGATCGCTTCATCGTCATCGACCAGATGAATAAGGGGGCGGTCAGTCATGGTCCGTCTCCAACTCGGCGACAGGTAGTGTGAAGCAGAAGCAGGCGCCGTCTCCGCCCAGCGATTTGACATGGATCGCGCCGCCATGGGCCTCGATGATGGTCTGGCAGATCGACAGGCCGAGGCCCATGCCTGTGGTCTTCGTGCTCGTGAAGGGCTTGAACAGCTGGGCGGCGACCTCCGGCTCTATGCCCGGGCCATTGTCGCAGATATCGACCGCGAGCATGCCGGCTTCCTCGCCCGGCATGGCACGCACGCGCACCTCGGCATCCTCGCGCCCCGACAGGGCCTCGAAGGCGTTGCGCAGGAGATTGATCACCACCTGCTGGATCTGGATGGGATCTGCGCTGATGGCATCCACGTCATCGGCGATCTGCACGCGCACTTTCACTGCCTCGCTATTGGTGCCGATTCGCGCGAGCGAAACCGCATCCTCCAGCAGGGGCGCGAGCGGCGCGGCGCGGCGCGAGATTTCCCCGCGCGAGACGAAATCGCGCAGCTTGCGGACGATCTGCCCGGCGCGCACCGACTGCCTGGCGCCCTCGTCCAGGGCTTCCGCCAGCATCGAGAGCGAATCGGCATCGGGCGTATCGAGCAGGTCGCGCCCGGCTTCGAGATAGTTGGCGATGGCCGTCAGGGGCTGGTTCAGCTCATGGGCGAGCGCCGAGGCCATTGTGCCGACCGCGCTGAGGCGGGAGAAGTGCACCAGTTCGGCCTGCATCTCGCGCATGCGCAGCTCGGCCTGCTGCTTCTCCGACAGGTCGCGCAGGAAGCCAGTATAGATCGAGCGGCCATCAATCTTGGCCTCGCCGATCTTCAGGTCGATGGGAAACTCGGTGCCATTGGCGCGCTTGGCCATGACGACCCGGCCGACGCCGATGATGTGCGCCTTCCCGGTGCGGCGGTAATTATCCATGTACTGGTCGTGATGAACCGCGTCGTGACGCGTCATCAGCTCAGAGACATGCTTGCCGACGATTTCCTCGTTGGTGTAGCCGAACAGATCCCGCGCGGCGCGGCTGAACTGAAGGATCTGGCCTTCCTCGTTGATAATGACCATGCCGTCCGGCACCGACTCAAGGACGGACTCCAAATGAAGCTGGAGGGCCTCCAGCGTCTGCATCGCGTCTGGTGAGTTGTGCTGCTCGCCCGTCATACCGCCTGATTCCGCTCGTGAAGCGAAATGCTATCGCCGCAGTCAGGCCTAGGAAAGGTGAATTCGGAACTATAGTGCGCGCAAACGCGCAGGGCGTTGCGTCGCAGCACGCCGGCGCGCTGCGATCATGTGCGCTGCGGTGCCAATCAGGACCGCCGCGCCGACCAGTGCCAGGCCACAGCCCCAGCAGTGTCCGTCCACCGCCAGGAAACCGGCATCGTGCGCCGCACTTGCTGCAGGACGGCACCAGTAGGCGGCGAAGGGATCGCTGGTCCGGGTGTGGTGCATGGCCTTGGCCGTGCCGGCGAGGAAGGCCGCCGCGCCCAGGATCAGTGTGGTCATGGATTTCATGGCTTCGCTCCACTCGGCGTTTGACCCTTACTGCCTCGCCCGCGGGCGGCTCGCTATAGGGAGTATTGCGTATTCAAGCGTCTGGGGGCGGGGAGTAGGTCTGCGGCACGATCAGGAAAGGGGTGCTTTGCCGTGACCGCTATCGCTTCACCACCAGCCCGCTCGAACACCAGTATCCTCACTGTCGGGGGGCTTCTCGCTGCCGTGTTCCTGTGGTCGCTGTTTACCGTCAGCCAGACCTCCGACATCTTGATGAACGTCCATGCCTGGATGTTTGTCATCCTTACGGGGATCGGCCTTGCCGCACTGCTCATCTGGGGCGGCTCGGTCCAGGACCGCAATGTTTTCGACCAGACCAAATATGAGGACACCGTCGTCAAGTTCGGCGTGGCCGCCTCCATGTTCTGGGGCCTTGTCGGCTTCCTCGTGGGCATCGTCATCGCCCTGCAGCTGACCTGGCCGAATCTTTTCTACTTTCCCGAGATTGGCTGGCTGAACTTCGGACGCCTGCGCCCGCTGCACACCAGCGCGGTGATCTTTGCGTTCGGCGGCAACGTCCTTATCGCCACCAGCTTCTATGTCGTCCAGCGCACCTGCCGCACGCGGCTCGCTGGCGGCATGTGGCCCTGGTTCGTGTTCTGGGGCTACCAGCTCTTCATCGCCATCGCCGCAACCGGCTATGTGATCGGGGTGACCCAGTCCAAGGAGTATGCCGAGCCGGAATGGTATGCCGACCTCTGGCTGACCATTGTCTGGGTGGCCTATCTGCTGGTCTTCCTGGGCACGATCTGGAAGCGCAAGGAGCCGCATATCTATGTGGCCAACTGGTTCTATCTCTCTTTCATCGTGACTATCGCGATGCTGCACATCGTCAACAATCTCTCGATGCCGGTGAGCTGGACGGGAACCCGCTCCTATTCGATCTATTCCGGCGTGCAGGATGCGCTGACCCAGTGGTGGTACGGCCACAATGCCGTGGGCTTTTTCCTGACCACCGGCTTCCTGGCGATCATGTACTATTTCATTCCCAAGCGCGCGAACCGGCCGGTCTATTCCTACCGCCTGTCCATCGTGCACTTCTGGTCACTGATCTTCATCTATATCTGGGCCGGCCCGCACCACTTGCACTACACGGCGCTGCCGCAATGGGCGCAGACCCTGGGCATGACGTTCAGTGTGATGCTGTGGATGCCGAGCTGGGGCGGTATGATCAATGGCGTGATGACCCTGTCGGGCGCGTGGGACAAGCTGCGCACCGACCCGGTGATCCGGATGATGATCGTGTCGCTGGCCTTCTATGGCATGAGCACGTTTGAAGGCCCGCTGATGAGCGTGCGCGCGGTCAACGCCCTGTCGCACTATACCGAGTGGGGCATCGGCCACGTCCATTCCGGCGCGCTCGGATGGGTCGGCTTCATCTCCTTCGGCGCGCTCTACTGCCTGACGCCCTGGCTGTGGAAGCGCCCGGGCCTCTACTCGATCCGCCTGGTCGAATGGCACTTCTGGGTCGCGACCATCGGCATCCTCTTCTACATGATCTCCATGTGGTTCGCGGGCATCATGGAGGGCCTGATGTGGCGTGCCTACAATGAGTACGGCTTCCTCGAATACAGCTTCGTTGAGACCGTCGAGGCCAAGCATATCAGCTATATCATCCGGATGCTGGGCGGCCTGATGTACTTCTCCGGCGCGGCGATCATGGCCTATAATCTGGTGCGTACCGCACTCGGCCATACCGCATCCCAATCCGACAATCTGGCAGCGGAATCCCGGCCCTCGGCTGCGCCCGCTCTGGCTGAATAGGGAGTTAGACCGATGGGACTGATGAACAATCACGGCATTCTGGAACGCCACTCCCTATTGCTGACCGTGGCCATCCTCGTGGTGGTCTCGATCGGCGGGATCATCCAGATGGTGCCGCTCTTCTATATGGAGAACACCATCGAGAAGGTGGACGGCATGCGGCCCTATACGCCGCTGGAGCTTGCCGGCCGGGACATCTATATCCGTGAGGGCTGCTATGTCTGTCACTCGCAGATGGTGCGCCCGTTGCGCGACGAGGTCGAGCGCTATGGCCACTACTCGCTGGCCGCGGAGTCGATGTACGACCACCCGTTCCAGTGGGGCTCGAAGCGCACCGGGCCGGACCTTGCCCGCGTCGGCGGCAAGTATTCCGTCGAGTGGCAGGTCGACCACCTGGTTGATCCCCGCTCGGTGGTGCCGGAATCGGTGATGCCGCCCTATGCCTTCCTGCTGGGCAATGAGCTGCGCTTTCACGACATCGCGGACAAGCTGACGGCCCAGTCCATGGTCGGTGTGCCCTACACCAGCGAGATGATCGAGAATGCGGCGGCCGACCTCATCGCGCAGGTCGATCCGGACGCCGATTATGACGCCCAGGACGCGCTGCTCGCGCGCTACACCGAAGCCTCCGGCCGCGAGGGCACCATCCTGGTGCGCGACTATGACGGCGACCCGGACCGGATCACCGAAATGGACGCCCTAGTGGCCTATCTCCAGATGACCGGCACCCTCGTGGACTTCTCCGTCTACGAAGCCGACGACCTGATGAACCGGCGCTAGGGGAGGGCGACAGATGTACGAGTTCTTCTCAAGCTTCGCCCAGACCGGCGGTCTGATCTACTTCGTGGCCTGTTTCGCAGGGGCGCTCGCCTATGCGCTCTGGCCCCGCAACCAGGAAACCTTTGACAGGGCAGCTCACATGCCCCTTTCCGACAAGGAGCCCGGCGATGAGTGATCATGAGCGGGATATCGACCAGCACTCCGGCACCGAGACCACGGGCCATGAGTGGGATGGAATCAAGGAACTGAACACGCCGCTGCCGCGCTGGTGGCTGATCACCTGGTATGTCACGATTGCGTGGGCGATTGTCTACATGATCCTGATGCCGGCCATTCCGGCCCTGCCGGGCCTGGGCACCAATACGCCCGGCGTGCGCGGCCAGTCCGACCGGGTGAATGTGGCCGCGTCCATCGACCAGCTGCACACCGCCCGCCAGGAAGACGCTGCCCGCTTGCTCGGCGCCTCGCTGCAGCAGATCGAGACCGATCGCGACCTGCAGCAGTTCGCCATGGCCATGGGCGAGTCCGCCTTCGGGGACAATTGTGCCACCTGTCACGGTGCGGGCGGGCGCGGCGCCAGGGGCTATCCGGTGCTGGCTGACGATGTCTGGCTGTGGACCGGCACGCTCGACGGGATCGAACAGACCATCCGTCACGGCATCCGCCATGAGGAAGACCCCGACACGCGCTTCTCGGCCATGCCGGCCTTTGGCCAGATGGGCATGCTCGATCGTCACCAGATTGATGATGTGACGGAATATGTCGTCTCGCTGACAGCTGAGGAGTTCGATGCCGAGGCCGCCGTACGCGGGGCCGAGGTGTTCGAGCTGCAATGCGCAAGCTGCCACGCCAGCGATGCCACGGGTATGCGCGATGTCGGGGCGCCGAACCTCACTGATGCCGACTGGCTCTATGGCGGCGACCGCGACACGATCTACGCCACCGTCTTCAACGCCCGCAACTCGCACATGCCGGCCTGGGGCGACCGTCTCGACGACGCCACCATCAAGGCGCTGGCCGTGTACGTCCACTCCCTGGGCGGCGGCGAATAGCCGGCCCTCGCGACGCGTAAGGACCAGATACCATGGGCAAGGTTGAGCTTGATCTGAAACGGGTGCCGAAAAAGCCGGTGCCGCCGCCGCCGCAGGATCTCTATGCCAAGCGGAAGCAGATCTATCCCAAGCTTGCCCATGGGAAGTTCCGCTCGGTGAAATGGCTCGTCATGGCCGTGACGCTGGGTGTGTACTACCTGCTGCCGTGGATCCGCTGGCCGCGCGGCGCCGGTGCGCCGGACCAGGCCGTGCTGGCCGATTTTGCCGGCGAGCGGTTCTACTTCTTCTTCATCGAGATCTGGCCGCAGGAGATCTACTATCTCACCGGCCTCCTGATCATAGCCGCGCTGGGCCTGTTCCTCGTAACCTCGCTCTTCGGGCGGGTCTGGTGCGGCTATACCTGTCCGCAGACCGTGTGGACCGACCTCTTTATCTGGGTCGAGCGCGCCTTTGAGGGCGACCGTGCCGCGCGCATGCGCCTCGACAAGGCGCCGATGAGCGCGGGCAAGCTCTCGCGCAAGCTGGGCAAGCATGCCGTCTGGCTGCTCATTTCCTTCGTGACCGGCGGCGCCTTCATCCTTTACTGGCATGATGCGCCCACGATCGCGCGCACCTTTTTCATCGGCCAGGCGCCGCTTTCGGCCTACTGGTTCGCGGGCATCCTGACCCTGACCACCTATTTCCTCGCCGGGACGATGCGCGAGCAGGTCTGCACCTATATGTGTCCCTGGCCGCGCATCCAGGGCGCGCTGACCGACGAGCAGGCCCTCAACGTTACCTACCGCTTCGCTCGGGGCGAGCCGCGCGCGCCGATGCGCAAGGACACCGACTGGTCCACGCGCGGCGACTGCATCGACTGCAATCAGTGCGTCCAGGTCTGCCCGATGGGCATCGACATCCGCAACGGGGCACAGCTGGAATGCATCCACTGCGCGCTGTGCATCGATGCCTGCGACCAGATGATGGACAAGATCGGCCGTCCGCGCGGCCTGATCGCCTATGACACCGACGCGGCCATGGATGCCGTGGCCCACGGCCAGAAGCCGAAATACCAGCTCCTGCGTGCGCGCACGATCCTCTATGCGGTGCTGATGGCGGCAATTGCTGGCCTCATGACCTTCGGGCTCAGCACGCGGGCAAGCTTCGAGATCAACACGTTGAAAGACCGCTCGCCGCCCTTCGTGCAGCTTTCCGACGGCTCGCTGCGCAATGGCTATACGCTCAAGCTCGTCAACAAGACCGGGGATGATCGCGAAATGCGGATCGAGGCTTCGGGGCTGGCTGGCGCGGAACTCGATATCATCGGCCTGCAAGCCGAGGGCGAGCCGAATGTCTTCCTTCTTCCCGTGGCCGCAAATGGCGTGGACCGCTTCAAGCTCTACATCACCGTGCCGCCCGGCACCGTGGCCCGCCAGGACCACATCACCTTCACCGTGACCGATACCGACACGGGTGAGACCTACTCCAACACCGTATCTTTCAGAGGACAGTAAGCGATGAACATGGCTATGACCGACGCGCCCACCGCCTCCGGAAAACAGCTCAGGGGCTGGCATGTCCTTCTGATCATGCTCGCCTTTTTCGGTGTGATGTTCGCCGTGAACGGTGTGTTCCTCTACTACGCCATCACCACCCATCCCGGTGAGCAGGTGGAGAAATCCTATCTCCAGGGCCTGCATTACAATGACACGCTTCAAGCCCGCGCCCGCCAGGACGAGCTTGGCTGGACCGGCGCGCTGGGCATCGTCGCGGAGGAGGGCACACCGCCCATGCTGGTGGCGGAGATGATGGATGCGGCCGACCTGCCGCTCGGCGGACTGGCCGTCACGGCGAACCTGCACCGCCACACTTCAGGGGATGCCGACATTCACATGGCGCTCAGCCCGTCCGACGTCGGCGAGTATTCCGCCAGCCTCGAAGGCCTGCCGGCGGGCGACTATGATGTCATCGTCACGGCAACACAGGGCGGCAGCGAGGACGTGCTGTTCGAAGCCCACAAGCGGCTCTCCCTGCCATGAGCGATATCCTGACAGACCTTGCCGATGCCGGCTGTCCGCAGGGCCTCGGGCCGGCGGAAGCCTCTCCGAAAACCGGGCTCGGCGATCCCGCGCCCTTCGTCGTGCGCAGCAAGGGGCTCTCGCGCCTTGAGCTGAGCGTGCGCGGCGCGAAATGCGGCGCGTGCCTGTCCAAGATCGAGAAGGCCGTGAAGGTCCTGCCGGGTGTCACCGAAGCGCGGCTCAACCTCTCGAATGGGCAGATGCGCGTCGCATGGGAGGGCGATCTGCCCCCCGCACACATCACCGCCGCGATTTCCGATCTCGGCTATGGCGTCGCTCCGCTCGACCCCGAGCGCGATGAGGACGAAGCCAGGCGTGAGGAGCGCCGCCTGCTCACCGCCATGGGCGTGGCCGGCTTTGCCGCCGCGAACATCATGCTGCTGTCGGTTTCGGTCTGGGCCGGGGCAGGGGAGATGGGCGAGTCCACGCGGGCCATCATGCACATGATCTCCGGCGCCATCGCCATTCCGGTGGTGCTGTTCGCCGGGCGCACCTTTTTCGCCTCGGCCTGGCGCGTGCTGTCCAGGGGCCGCGCAAACATGGACGTTCCGATCTCTCTGGCCGTCCTGCTCGCATTGGGAGTCAGTGTCTGGGAGACGGCGCTGGGCGGCGAGCATGCCTATTTCGATGCCTGTGTGATGCTGCTCTTCTTCCTGCTGATCGGGCGTTTCCTCGATGCCCGCCTGCGCCGGCGCGCCCATGCCGCCGCAAGCGATCTTGCCGCCCTCCAGGCCCGGTCCGTCACCCGCATCAATGTCTCTGGGCAGGCCGAATCCGTGCGTGCCCGCGAAGTGATTCCCGGCGACATGATCCTGCTTTCGCCCGGCGAGCGCGCCGTCGTCGACATGGATGTCGTCGAGGGCACCAGCGAACTTGACGAAAGCCTGGTGAGTGGCGAAAGCACGCCGATCCTCACCAGCCCCGGCGCGCGCGTCTATGCCGGTGCGGTGGTGCTCGGCCAGGCGATCAAGGGCCGGGCCGTCGCCATGGCCGCTGACAGCCTGATGGCCGATATCGGGCGCATGCTGGAAGCCGGTGAACAGCGCCGCTCGACCTATCGCAAGATCGCCGAGCGGGCCGTCTCCATCTATGTGCCCGCCGTGCACACCATCGCGCTGCTCACCTTTATCGGCTGGCTCTTGGCCGGCGTGGGCGTGCGCGAGGCGATCTTCATTGCCTGCTCGACCCTGATCATCACCTGCCCCTGCGCGCTGGCCCTGGCCGCGCCTGTGACGCAGGTGGTGGCTTCCGGGCGCCTGTTCCGGGCCGGTGTGTTCCTGAAATCCGGCGATGCGCTGGAGCGGCTGGCGGGCGCTGATCATGTTGTCTTCGACAAGACCGGCACGCTGACGCTCGGGGAGCCCCAGCTGGTGAAAGAGGGCGTGGCGCCGGAAACGCTTGCGGCGGCGGCGCAGCTCGCCCGGGCCAGTCGGCACCCGCTTTCGCGGGCGCTGGTCGCCGCTGAGGGTGCAGGGCCGGTTGCCCGCAATGTCACCGAACATGCCGGGCTCGGTCTTGAGGGCGAGGTGGATGGCGTCAGGGCGCGGCTCGGCTCGGCCGAATGGGTTGGCGTCGAGACAACAGTGAATGATGGCCCGACTCTCTGGTTCAGCAGGGGTGATGAGGCCCCGACCCAACTCCGGTTCCGCGACCATTTCCAGGAGGATGCGGCCGATGTGCTCGCCGGCCTGAAGCAGCGTGGCCTGAGTTTCGAGATCGTCTCCGGCGACACCGAAACCGCCGTGGCGCGCACCGCCGAAGCCCTCGGCATCTCGCAATGGACCGCCGAGGTTTCCCCGAAAGGCAAGGTCGAACGCCTCGAAGCCCTGCGCGCAGAGGGCAAGAAGGTTCTGATGATCGGCGACGGCCTTAACGATGCCGGCGCGCTCTCGCTCGCCCATGCCTCCATGGCGCCGGGCGGGGCGATGGATGTCAGCCAGTCAGCCAGCGACGCGGTGTACTCGGGCAAGGGGCTCGGCGCGATCCTGACGACGCTCGACACCTCGCGCCGCGCGCGGTCCATCATGCTGCAGAATTTCGGCCTTGCCGCGCTCTACAACCTGATCGCCGTGCCGATTGCCGTGGCGGGCTTTGCCTCACCGCTGGTCGCCGCCATTGCCATGTCGGCAAGCTCGCTTATCGTGACGCTCAATGCCCTGCGCCAGAACGTGCCCGCAAAGGCCTGAGATATGACCGGCCTCATTTTCCTCATCCCGATTGCCCTTTTCATGGGCCTGATCGGTCTTGTTGCCTTCATCTGGGCGCAGAAATCCGGCCAGTTCGAGGATATGGAAGGGGCGGCCTACCGCATCCTGGAAGACGATGACGACAAGCCGCTGTGAAGCGTCACTTCACCGCTGGTGGCTTTCCCGCAGCGGCAAACCGCGCTACTTGCCTGCCCCAATGAGCGAACTGCACCCCGCCCTGGCCGCACAGGCCACTGCACGGACCCTGTCCGAAGCGCTGCCCTATATCCAGCGCTATGCCGGCAAGACCGTGGTCATCAAGTATGGCGGCCATGCCATGGTCGACGAGACGCTGTCGGCCATGTTCGCGCGCGATGTGGTGCTCTTGAAGCATCTCGGCGTGAACCCGATCATCGTGCATGGCGGCGGGCCGCAAATCGCCCGCCTGCTCGATAGGCTCGATATCAAGTCGGAGTTCCGCGAGGGCCTGCGCGTGACCGACGATGCCACCATGGATGTGGTGGAAATGGTGCTGTCGGGCACCATCAACAAGTCCATCGTGCGGGCGATCAACACCGCCGGCGGGCGCGCCATCGGCCTGTCAGGCTCGGATGCCAATCTCATCCAGGCCAAAAAGGTCTCGCGCACGGTGAAGACCAAGGGCAGCGCGCTGGAGGAAGTGGTCGATCTCGGCTATGTCGGCGAGCCCGAGGCGGTCGACCCCGCCGCGCTGCTGGCGCTTTCGGCCTCGGTGGAAAAGCTCATTCCCGTGGTCGCGCCGGTGGGTGTGGGCAGCGATGGCTCGCGCTACAATATCAATGCCGATACCGCCGCTGGTGCCGTGGCCGAGGCAGTCGGTGCCGAGCGCCTGCTGCTGCTCACCGATGTGGCCGGGGTAATGGACAAGTCCGGCAATCTGATGCGCGAGCTGCGCGCCGATGCGATTGCCGGCCTCGTGGCTGACGGAACGGCTGTAGGCGGTATGATTCCGAAGCTTGAAACCGCCGCCAAGGCCGTCAATCATGGCGTCGGGGCGGCAGTAATTCTGGATGGACGTGCCCCGCATGCCTTACTTATGGAACTTTTCACCGAGCACGGTTCTGGAACGCTGGTTTCCTAGGGCCCTTGCCGCCGCCTTTGCCGTGCTGGCGCTCTGGATGATCACAGGCAGGCAAGCCTCTGCGCAGGAGGATGGCTGGAAGCTGTGCAACAAGACCAGCTACATCATCAATGCTGCCGTGGCTCGCCCCGAAGGGCAGGCCGTCGTGGTAGAAGGCTGGACCAAGCTACGGCCCGGCGCGTGTGAGCTGGCGCTGCCCGCGCCGCTGAGCCCAGGTGTGCACTTCATCTATGGCGAATCTTCCGACGCCCATCGTGGCGGCGGGCGCGACTGGGGCGGTGACCGCGAGCTGTGCGTGGATCCCACCGGCTCCTTCTCTGTCGAAAGCCCGCCGGACTGCGCCGGGTTCGGCCTGGACGGGCGCAATTTCCGCCCCGTGCTGATCGAGCGCCGCAATGGCTGGCAGACCACCTTCACAGAGACCAACCAGTACAGTTTCGACCAGGCCGAGGCGGCCGGTGTGCAGCGCTTGCTTGAGGATGCCGGGGTCTTCTCCGGCCGCGTGGACGGCCTGCTTGGCCGCGAGACCCGCGCCGCGATCCGTACGTTCCTGAGTTCGCAAGGGCTGGCGGCCGATACCAGCGATGCCGACCTGATCGACTTTCTCGAACAATCGGCCATCGAGCGCGCCCGCGATGTCGGCTTCACCCTGTGCAACCGTACCGAATACCCGATCTGGGGCGCGATCGCCCGCATGCGCGGGGATGACTGGGAAAGCCGCGGCTGGTGGCGCCTGGAGGCGGGCGGTTGTGCCCGCGCCATCGACAGCCCCCTGAACCAGCGCCAGTATTTCGTCTATGGCGAGATGGAACAGCCCGACGGGCGGGTGCGCACCCTGAAGCGCGCCGGTGAGGGCTTCTGCGTCTCGCGCGCGAAATTTGCCATTTCAGGGCGCGATGATTGCGAGGCCGCGGCCTATCGCACGGCGATGTTCACAGAGGCCGCCACACCTGAAGACCAGAAACTGGTCTTTGAATTCTTCGAGCGCGATTTTGACCGTGCGCGGGATGCGCCGGAAGGCTAGGACGGGGCTGAGGGGCGATGGGAATGGCGGAGCCACAGGCGGGCAGGCTGGCCCATGTCACTGACTGGGTCTTTGACCTCGACAACACGCTCTATCCGGCGCGCTGCGACCTGTTCGCTGAGATCGACATGCGCATGACCGATTTCGTCGCCCGCTTCCTGCGAGTGGAGCATGTCGAGGCGCGCGCCCTGCAAAAGCAGTATTATGCCGAGCACGGCACCACGCTGAAGGGGCTGATGACCCTGCACGGCATGGCGCCGGCCGACTTTCTCGCTCATGTCCACGAGATCGACCTCACGCCCCTGCCGCGCTGTGATCTCTTGCGCGGCGCGATTGCCGGCCTGCCGGGGCGGAAGTTCGTCTACACGAACGGTTCGCGCCGCCATGCCGAGCGCGTGACGGCGCATATGGGCCTCTCGGACCTGTTCGACGGTATGTCCGGGATAGAGGATGCCGACTATCACCCCAAGCCCGATCCGCGCTCTTATGATGCCTTCTGCTGCGCGCATGATGTCGCGCCGGAGCGGGCGATCTTTTTCGAGGATATGGACCGCAATCTCAAACCCGCCCATCAGATGGGCTTCACCACCGTACTCGTGCGCTCCGACAAGGACTGGAGCCATGAGCCCGATGGCGCACGCCCGGCCGGATTGGGGGATGATCTTGGCGATCACATTCACTATGTGACCGACGATCTGACCGACTTCCTGGCCACATGCATGGCCGACCAGGACAAGACCAAAAGGAAAAACACATGACCGAAGCCCTGGCCAAAGTGATCGATGCTGCCTGGGAGGACCGCGCAAGCTTCTCCACCGAGACCGGAGGCGATGTCCGCGAAGCCGTGGAAGCCGCGCTGGACCTGCTCGACAGCGGCGAGGTGCGCGTGGCCGAGCGCTCGGGGGCGAATGGCGACTGGGTCGTGAACCAGTGGCTGAAAAAGGCCGTGCTGCTCTCCTTCCGCCTGAATGCCAATGGCCTGGTGGAAGGCGGCGTCGGCCGTCATGGCGCCTGGTGGGACAAGGTGCCCTCGAAGTTCGAAGGCTGGCGCGAGGAGGACTTCCAGAAAGCCGGCTTCCGCGCCGTGCCGCCGGCTGCCGTGCGCCGGGGCGCCTATATCGCGCCGAACGCCGTGCTGATGCCGTCTTACGTCAATATCGGCGCCTATGTGGACAGCGGCACCATGGTAGATACCTGGTCGACCGTCGGTTCGTGCGCACAGATCGGCAAGAATGTGCACCTGTCGGGCGGGGTGGGCATCGGCGGCGTGCTGGAGCCGCTGCAGGCGGGTCCGGTGATCATCGAGGACAATTGTTTCATCGGCGCACGCTCGGAGGTCGCCGAGGGCGTGATCGTGCGCGAGGGCGCGGTGATCTCCATGGGGGTCTTCCTCGGCCAGTCGACCAGGATCGTCGACCGTGCGACGGGGCAGGTGCATCGCGGCGAAGTGCCGGCCTACTCGGTGGTCGTGCCGGGCACGCTGCCCGATCCCAAAGGCGGGCCGAGCCTCGCCTGCGCCGTGATCGTGAAGACGGTGGATGCCCAGACGCGCTCCAAGACCGGCGTGAACGAGCTCCTGCGGGACGTCTGAGTTAACCTTTGACTAACCCTCTGGCACGGGGCTTGCCTAGCCCCGTGCCATGCAGGGTGATGAAGACAGAGACGTGGCGCGTCGGCGCCGTTGGGCGGGAGCCGCACTGGCCAGTGTGGTCGCGTATGTGATGGGGCAGGCCTTCGCCTACAGCCCGATCCAGGTCTATTCGGAAGAAGAGATCACATCCGCGATCATGGGGCCGTTGACCGGTTCAGCCGCGCCCGCCGGCCGCTGAGATCGCGCCCATATTCCGCATCATGAAGAGCGGGAACGAGCCTTCCTCGGTGAGGGCCCAGTCGAGCGGCTGGTCATGATCCTCAGCCGGCACCGCATCCACCAGCTGCCCGTGATAGGCCAGCGCGCAGGCAAAGGCGCGCCCGGCGCTGCGCAGGCGCGTCAGCGCGCGGTCATAATGGCCTTTGCCATAGCCGAGCCGGTTGCCCATCTGGTCGAAGGCGAGCAGCGGGGTGAGGATCAGCGTCGGCCAGACTTCCGGCGCGCTGGAGCATGGCTCTGACAGGCCGAAAGGGCGCCGCTCCAACGGCTCGCCCGGCGACCAGCGCCGATAGGTCATCGTGCCGTCATCCTCCACCCGCGGCAGCGATAGCTCCGCGCCGGCCTTTTCCAGCTTTCGCATCAGGGGCAGGGCATCGATTTCCGAGCCGATGGCCATATATCCCGCCACTTCCGGGCCATAGCGCTCCAGCAGGCGCATGGGGAATTTCTCGGCCAGCGTCTCCCCGGCATCGGGATTGCGCGCGGCAAGTTCTTCTCGGAGGAGTTTCAGTTGCGCGCGAAGGGCTGGCTTGTCAGTCATGAACTGGCCTTCCTGCTGGAGAGCGCGCGGGGCATAAGGACGCAAGGACCACGCGCGCCGATGAGCGTGTTTTCACTCCCGTAGAACCTAGCGAACTAGGTGGGCGCCGGATGAGACAGGGCCACGGCCCTGCCCAGATTGCCAGCTCCCTAACGGAAAGTAAGGTCCCCGGAGTTGAATGACCCTGTCAAACGCCGCAGCCCTTGCTGAAGATGGAAAATAGTGTGTCTCGGGGCCTTTGATAAGCCCCCCCTGATGTGAGGATCATTTCAGGTCGAACGCCATCAACAGCGTGCGCTGGCGATCTGAGAAATTATTGTCGGAGATGATCCACACGCGCACCGTGCCATCCTCGTTCCGTGTGGCGGCGATCCCCTCGAAATTGTCGACGGTGACGCTGGCATCGAGGCGGAAGAGTACGGTCATCCCGCCGGGCGTTTCGCCCGACATATCAAGCGAGAAGACCTCGATCGTGTTGCCGATGAGGGGGTTATAGTCCCGCGCGACGCCATAGAGCGTGTCGCCGAGCATATCGAGCCCGGTGATCTTCAGCCCGCCATCGAGCGGCAGGCGGGCGATAAGGCTGGCCTGCGGGCCCACCGAAAGCTCGGCCAGCGGGCCGCCATCCTCGCGGGTCTCGATGCCGAGCAGGACGGTGTCGCCCTTCAGCGCGAGGCCTTCCGCGCCGCCATTGTCTTCCAGGTCTTTGGCCATGCCGGCCGGGTGCGGCGCGAGGCTGACAATCGGCGCACTGCGAGCAGCCGAGCCGCAGGCTTCAAGATCGAAGGCGGCGACGCGATGGTCGCGCTCGAAGCTGACAAGGGCGAGGCCGTCCTCCGTCAGGGCGAGGCCTTCGGAATCCTGCCGGGACTTTCCCGCGAGCAAATCGCCGTTCGCACCGCGCATATAGGCGATATGCGCGCTGGCCGGCACGCCGTCTTCCATATTGATCCAGACAAAGGCGCCTTCGTCGGAGACGGTCAGGAAATTGCCGGAGGCGAATGTGTCGAGGCCGGAGAGGCCGCCGAAATTCGCATTCGGGCTGGTCAGGTGCCAGCCGCCGGCGAAGGCGATGTCCGGCGCCGTGGGGCCAAGCGGCAGCGCGCCGCCAAGCTCGACCGGTGTGGCTGTGATCTCAAGGCTCTGCGCGCGGGCATAGGAGACGCCCTCAGGGCAGGACTGGGCACGCAGTGCCGCGCTGGCTTCGCTCAGGGCCCAGGGCGCGCCGGGCTCTGGCAGGGGCGCCGGGGTGCCGATACATCCGGCGATCAGGAGAAGGGCGGTCAGGCTGGCGGGCAGGCGGGGCAGGGGCATGTGCAGCAGGTCTCCGAATCTCGTCGCAGACCAGCCTAGCGCCGCTCTGCAAGCATCTCATGACACCAGGCCGGCAATCTCCGCGCGCAGTTCCGGCAGACCGAAGCCCTTCTCCGAGCTGGTGATGCGCACCATCGGGTGGGCGGCGGCGTGCTTTTTCAGCCGGGTCTCAAGCTTTTCCTTCAGGGCCTGCGCCTCGCTGGGCTTCACCTTGTCGGCCTTGGTCAGCACGATCTGATAGTTCACCGCCGTGGTGTCGAGCAGCTCCATCACCTCGTCATCGGCCTTCATCAGGCCGCGGCGGATATCCACCAGGAGGAAGACCCGGCGCAGGGCCGCACGCCCGCGCAGATAGTTCTTCGTCAGGGCCATCCAGTGGGCGGCCTGAGTCTTGGAGACCTTGGCATAGCCAAAGCCCGGCAGGTCAACCAGCCAGGCCGTCCCGCCGGCGAGATCATAATAGTTGATCTCGCGTGTCTTGCCCGGCTCGGCGCTGGTGCGCGCGAGCGCCTTGCGCCCGGTCAGGGCATTGATGAGAGAGGATTTTCCGACATTGGAGCGCCCGGCAAAGGCGACCTCGAACCGGTCTCCGGGCGGCAGTTCGCGCAGGTTCACCACGCCCTTCACGAAGATGACCGGCTGGGCAAAAAGCAGCCGGCCTGCTTCCAGGGCGTCGTCAGTGAATTCCGGCTCGTCGGCGCTCATTCTGCGGGCGCGTCGCCCTTGCGCCCCAGGAGGCGCGCGATCAGCTTGTCGAACTCGGTCTCCACCCCGTTGCGGCGCATGATGAAGTATTGCTGGATCAGCGACAGGGTGTTGTTCCAGACCCAGTAAATCACGAGGCCGGCGGCGAACCCACCGAACACGAAGGTCAGCACCAGCGGCATGGCGCGGATCACCATTTTCTGGGTCGGGTCGGTCGGCGGCGGGTTGAGCGACTGCAGGGCGGCCATGGTCAGGCCATAGAGGATCGGCAGGAGGCCGATACCGATCACCACGCCGATGATCGGCAGGGCTTTCACATCCGAGGCGGCCCAGGGCAGCAGGCCGAACAGGTTGCCGATGGCCAGCGGGTCCGGCGCCGACAGGTCCTTGATATAGCCGAAGGATTCATGGCGCATTTCCAGCGTCACGAAGAGCGTCTTGTAGAGCGCATAGAAGATCGGGATGGTCGCGAGGATAGGCAGGCAGCCGGCGAGCGGATTGGCCTTTTCCCGCTGGTAGAGGGCCATGATCTGCTTCTGGCGTTCCTGCGGGTTCTCCTTGTACTTTTCCTGGATCTCCTTCATCGGCTCGGACAGCTTCTTCATCTTCGCCATGGCCTTGTAGCTCTGATTGTAGAGCGGGATCAGCGGGGTCTTCACCAGCACGGTGAAAGCCAGGATCGCCCAGCCGAAGGAGCCGACCATGCCTTCAAGCCAGACCAGGATGCTGAAGAAGGGCTTGGTAAGGAACCACAGGAAGCCCCAGTCGATGGCATCGTCGAAGCGCGGGATACCGAGATCGTCCTCATAGGCGCGCAGCACGGCCAGCTCCTTGGCGCCGGCAAAGATGCGGTGCTCGACCGTGACCTCGCCGCCGGCCGGGATGGTGACCGTCGTGCCGCGGGTCATGAGCTGGTAGATCGGCTCGCCATTGGCCTGCTGGGTGAGGTCGAAATCGGCCTCGAAGGCGGTGCCCTGCTGGGGCACGAGCGCGGCCATCCAGTACTTGTCGGTAAAGCCGATCCAGCCGGCGGCCTCTGCATCCGGGTCGCCCTTGATGCCCTTGCCTTCCGACAGGTTCTTGTAGCTGCGCAGTTCCAGCTCATTGTCGATGACGCCGATCAGGCCCTGATGGACGATATGGCTGGCCTGGGCCGAGCCGGGATCGGTCGCTTCGAGAAACTCTTTATAGTCGCCATAGCGCTGGATCACGCCGAACGGCATGAGGGAGATCTCGGAGCTTCCGGAGTTCACCACCGTGTCGGAATAGGTGAACATATAGTCGGCATCCATCGAGATGGTGCGCTCGAAGGTGAGCGGGCCGTTCGTGCGGCGCAGGGTGATGGGTGTGTCCGGCGTCAGTCTGGATCCAACGGCCAGTTCCCAGGCCGAGTTCAGGCCGATCGCCGCGCCGCCTTCGGCCGTCTGCCAGCCATAGGTCGCGAAATAGCCGCTGGCGGAGTTGGACGGGCGCATCAGGCGCAGCTCTTCCTCGTCTTCGACGGTAAGATAGTGGCGCCGGAGGTTGAGATCGTCGATCCGTGCACCGGCAAGGTTGATCGAGCCGTCCACGCCGGGCCCGTCAAACGGCACGCGCGCATCCGATGCCAGTGCGGCCTCCACAGTCGGAGCGATAACCGGCGCGTCCACGCCGAGGGCTTCGCGCTGGGCATCGGCTTCGGCCTGGCGGGAAGCGGCTTCCTCCTGGGCGGCCTCGCGCGCTTCCTGCTGCGGGCCGGCATAGAAGGTCTGGTAGGCAAAAAGCACCGCGACCATCAGCACCATGGCGATGATCAGGTTGCGTGTCTGATCGGGATCGTTCGGCGCATTGGGCGGCATGGGTCGGCTTGGCTCTTCTTTATGGGTCTTGATGGGCGTCGCTCAGGAGGGATCGCGCGGGGCGCCCAAAGCAGGCGCGAGGCTTATCAGGGCGCTTTTCATGTCGTCAAGCAATGCGGCCCAGTCGGTACCACCGGTCACACCCCTGGCGATGAACACATAGTCCACGCCGGGCTCGCCCAGTTCCGGCAGGAGGAGTCGCGCGGCCTCGCGCAAGCGCCGCTTGGCACGGCTGCGGGCGGGGGAATGTCCGATCTTCTTTGTGGCGGTGTAGCCATCCCCGATCCAGTCGCCGGCCGGCTCGGCCCGGCGCACGGCCTGGACCAGCAAAGACTTGCGCCGCTCTGTCCTGCCATTGCGTGCGGCGAGGAACTCAGAGCGGCGCTTCAGGCGTCGGAGTTTTCGTGAGGCGGCCAAGGGCGCCTCCAGCAGGTAAGGGCTTAGGCCGAAAGGCGCTTGCGGCCCTTCACGCGGCGACGGGCCAGGACCTTGCGGCCATTCTTGGTGGCCATGCGCGAGCGAAAGCCGTGGGTGCGGGCGCGCTTGAGGCGGCTGGGCTGGAAAGTACGTTTCATCGGGCTCTCGCCTTTTAACTTGGGATCGGTTGTTTGCCGGAAAGGGCGCTAGCTACAGAATCCGGGGTGTGCTTGTCAAGCACTCACAGTGCGCTTGGGGACGTTCACGCGAGTTTGAGCGCACCGTCACGCGACGTGATATGAAGCGCGATGCAGGCAAGCATATATGCCCGCAAGAGTTTCCGCGATGGGTGGAACTGAAAAGGATTGGACCGAGGCACATGTCGACAGACCCCGATACGGGCAAAACAGAGGCGCGGGCGAAGCGTCCGGTCTGGATCAGGCTCTGGCCGGTCTATGTCATCGCCGCAGGCCTCATCATCGCCTGGCAGGCGGGTCTCTTCCAGTATCTCTCGCTTGATACGCTGCGTGAGAATAATGCCGCCTGGGCCGGATTCGTGGCGGAGAATCTCGTCCTGTCGCTCGCTATCTTCATTACGGTCTATGCGCTTGCGACCATTTTCATGCTGCCGGGTGCGCTGTGGATCACCATTGCCGGCGGACTCCTGTTCGGACTGGTGGGTGGGTCGCTCGCCACCATTGCCGGCGCGACGCTGGGCGCTTCCATCCTGTTCTTCGCCGCGCGCACCTCCATCGGCACCGCGCTGCGTGACCGGGCCGGGCCGTTCGTGCAGAAGATGGAGCGCGGCTTCCGCGAGGATGAGCTGAGCTACATGTTCTTCATGCGCCTCTTTCCGGCTGTGCCCTTTCCGGTGGCCAATATCGCGCCGGCCTTGCTGGGGGCGAAGTATCGCAACTATCTTCTGACAACGGCGGTCGGGATCATTCCCGGCGTGGTCGCCTATACCTGGATCGGCTACAGCCTGCAGAGCAGCCTCGATCCGGAAGAGACCCAGTCCCTGATTGGCGTCGTTGGCAATTTCGCGCCCGCATTCGTCGCGCTCGGGATCGTTGCGCTGATGCCGGTTGCGTACAAGAAATTCATTGCCGGCCGGAAAGCCGGGAAAGTCGAGGGCACGACGCGATGAAAGCTCCCAACAATTCCATCCCCACGCGGGAATTCAAGGCCGACCTGGTCGTCATTGGCGCCGGGTCTGCAGGCCTGTCTGCGGCGGCAGGTGCGGCCATGCTCGGCCTGAAGGTCGTGCTTTATGAACAGGGCAAGATGGGCGGGGACTGCCTCAATTATGGCTGCGTGCCATCCAAGGCGCTGCTCAGTGCAGCCAAAGCCGCCCAGGGCGTGCGCGAGGCGGGCAAGTACGGCGTCGATACGGGGATCACTGCCGTGGACTGGGCGCGCGTCCAGGCTCATGTGCGCGGCGCCATAGAGACCATCGCCCCGGTCGACAGCCAGGAGCGATTCGAGGGCCTGGGTGTCACCGTGATCCGCGAGCATGCGCGCTTCGCCGACCGCAAGACCATCGTCTCCGACACCACCCGCACCACGGCGCGGCGTATTATCCTCGCCACCGGCTCGCGCGCCTTCGTGCCGCCCATCGAAGGGCTGGAGGAGGCCGGTTACCTCACAAATGAGACCATCTTTTCGGCGCCGGAGCAGCCGTCTCACCTCATCATCCTCGGCGGCGGGCCCATCGGCATGGAAATGGCGCAGGCCTTCAACCGGCTGGGCTCGAAGGTCACCGTGGTCGAACGCGAACGTGTCCTCGGCCTGTCGGACGAGGCCCATGCGCAGATTGCGGCAGACACGCTGCGCGATGAGGGCGTCAGTCTGCTGGAAGGCCATACCGCCGAGCGGGTCGAGACGACCGAGACCGGTGTCCGCCTGATCGCGAGCCATGAGGGCGGCGAGGCGGCCATGGATGGCTCGCACATTCTCGTCGCGCTCGGCCGGCGCGCCGTGCTCGACGGGCTCAACCTGGAAACCGGCGGCGTTGCCCATGACGGGCGTTCGGTGACGGTGAAGGACACGCTGCGCTCGCCTTCCAACCCACGCGTCTGGGCGCTCGGCGATGTGGCCGGCATGGGCCAGTTCACCCACCTTGCCGGCTGGCATGCCTCGGTCTTCGTGCGCCGGGCTTTCTTCAAGTCGCCCTTCGCGAAGTCCACCAGCCTGCCGCTGCCGGTCGTCACCTATACCTCGCCCGAAGTCGCCCAGATCGGCCTGACCGAGGCCGCCGCGCGCGAACAGTATGGCGATGAGGCGCAGGTCACTCATTTCGCCTTCGATGAAAACGACCGCGCCATCGCCGAAGGCAAGACAAAGGGCGAGGCGAAACTGATCATCCGCAAGGGCAAGCTGCTCGGCACCTCGATTGTCGGCGAGGGGGCAGGGGATATCCTGCAAATGGTCGGCCTTGCCATGTCCAATGGGTTGAAGGTCAAGGACCTGACGAATTTCATCTCGCCCTATCCGACACGGTCCGAAGTGGTGAAGCGTGCGGCCTCGGCCTACTTCACCGAGACCGTGTTCGGGCCGGGTGCGAAACGACTTGTCGGCTTGCTCCAGCGCATCCCCTAGCGTAACGCTCTAGGCGTTATGACGACGGGGACTTCATCCGTATCGCCACCGTCGGGCGGGGCACGCACAGGCTGGCAACACAGCCTGTCGGTCCGCCTGTTCTGGCTCACTTTCGCAGTCATCCTGCTGGTCGAGCTGATTGTCTTTATTCCGAGCGCTACGGCCTTTCGCACCAACTGGTTGGAAGACCGGGCACAGGCGGCACGCATCGCCTCCCTCTCCGTGGAGGCCTCGCCCTCGCGCAAGCTTTCCATGGAACTGTCGGATTCCCTGCTCGACCTGGCCGAGGTCCTGGCGCTGACGGAACTCGACGGTACCATGCGTATCCGGCTCCTGCCGGCGGCCGAGCCGATCCCGAAATCCGTCGTGCCCATCGACCTGCGCCAGGAGGGGTATCTGGCCAGCGTTTCCTCGACCTTCGGCACCTTCTTCGCCCCGGAAGGCCGGGCGGTGATGATCGTCGACCGCGGGGCGCGCGACGACCGGGTGATCGAGGTGATCGTGCGCGAGGCGCCGCTGAAGGCAGAGCTGTGGGCCTATGGCGGGCGGATCCTGCTGCTCTCGCTGCTGGTGTCTGTGGCCGCCGGTGGGCTGGTCTTTGCGGTGCTCTTCTTCCTGCTGGTGCGGCCGATGCGGCGGGTGACGCAATCGGTAGAACAGTTCCGCAAGGATCCGGGCGACTGGAGCGGGCACCTGTCGCCGACCCGGCGGCGCGACGAGATCGGCCGCGCCCAGAATGCCCTTGCGGATATGGAATCGGCGGTGTCGGAGAGCTTCCGCCAGCGCGAAAGGCTTGCGGAGCTTGGCGAGGCGGTCGCGCGCATCAATCATGATTTGCGCGGCTCTCTGGCCGCCGCACAGCTTGTCTCTGAAGGTCTTGCGCGATCCGAGGACCCGCGGGTCAAGCGCGCCGCCCCCCGCCTTGAGCGCGCCCTGGAACGGGCTATCAATCTCGCCACCCAGACGCTGCAATACGGCAAGACCTCTGCGCCGCGCGCCGAACTGCGCCCCTGCGCTCTGGCCATGATCCTGGACGAGGCCGCCGAGGAAGTGCTCGCCGGGAGGCCGGGCATTGCCTGGACGAACCAGGTAGATTCAAGGCTCAACGTGAAAGCCGATGCCGATCATCTGCACCGCATCGCCTCCAACCTCATCCGCAATGCGGCCGAGGCCATGGGTGAGGAAGGCGAGATCGTCGCCACCCTCGATGATCGTACGCTGCGCATCCGCGACACCGGGCCGGGCCTGCCGGAGGAGATCGCCGAGACGCTGTTCAAGCCCTTCGGCAGCGCCCGCAAGCGCGGCGGCACGGGGCTCGGCCTCGCCATCGCGCGCGACCTGGCGCGGGCCATGGGCTGCGAGCTCCGGCTCGGCGAGACCGGGAAGGGCGGGACCACCTTCGAGCTGGAGTTTGCCGAGGCGCCGGGCTGGTCCGGCGAGGCGGCCGCCCAGTGATGAGCCCCTATGGCCCGCCTGTCGGGCCGGTTCAGTGCGTCTATTCTGACGCCCATCTCGTCGTGGCGGTGAAACCTTCCGGTCTGCTCTCGGTACCGGGGCGCGGGCCGGAAAAGGCCGATTGCCTGCCAGCCCGGTTGGAGGGCGCCTTCGGGCCTTTGCTTATCGTCCATCGGCTCGACATGGAGACCTCAGGCCTCATCCTTCTGGCGCGTGCGGCAGAGGCGCAGTCCGTCCTATCGCGCGCCTTTGCCGGGCGGGAGGTTTCCAAGCGCTATGTGGCCATTGTGGCCGGCGAGGTGGCCTCAGAGTTCGGCACCATCTCCCAGCCGATTGGCCCGGACTGGCCCAATCGTCCTCGCCAGAAGATCGATCCGGAGAACGGCAAGCCGAGCGAGACGTACTACTCCGTGCTCGGCCGCGAGGCGGGGGTGACGCGGGTGCAGCTCACGCCGGTCACTGGCCGAAGCCACCAGCTGCGCCTCCACATGCTGGCCATCGGCCACCCGATCCTCGGCGACCAGCTCTACGCCCGGCCGCAGGTGCGCGATGCGGCCCCGCGCCTCCAGCTGCACGCCTCGCGCCTCAGCTTCGACCATCCGGCGACAGGCGCGCCGATGGAGTTCAGCGCTCCGGCGCCATTCTAGGGCGCGCTGTCTTCCCCGGGCAGTTCCATCTCTTCAGGCGACAGTGCCCAGGCAACGCCCTCGCGGCGCTTGTCGGCCCCGCCATCCAGACCGTTGGGGGTCACCACAATCACATGAAGACCGGAATTCTCGCCTGAGCGATCCACCACTTCGAAGCCCTCATTGCGCAGATGGGCGGCCCATTCCTCGCCGGCGGTCGCACTGGTCTCCACGCCGACGGTTTCCCCGCGCGCGATGACATTCGGCAGGTCGATGGCCTGTTGCGCCGTCAGGTGCCAGTCGAGCACGCCGACCAGAGTCTTCGAGACATAGGCCACGATGGAATTGCCGCCGGGCGAACCGGTCACCATGGCCAGTTCGCCATCCTCGTCGAACACGATCGTGGGTGACATGGAGCTGCGCGGGCGTTTACCGCCGGCTGGGGCATTGGCCACGGGCACACCGTTCTTCAGCGGGTCGCGGGCAAAGTCTGTCAGCTGGTTGTTGAGCAGGAAGCCATCGACCATGACACTGTTACCGAAAGCCGATTCCACCGTGGCGGTCATCGAGACGACATTGCCGTCCATGTCGACGATGGAGATATGCGTCGTGCCGGCCCCCTCCTCGGTGGTGTCGCGGCCCCACATGTCGATCATCGGGCCGCGCTGGAGCACTGCGCCCGGATCGCCCGGCTGGGGCATGGCATCGGGCGCGCCGACCTCGGTCACGCGCACATCGAGATAGTCCGGATTGATCAGATCGGCCGCGGGCACGGGCACGAAATCCGGGTCGCCGACATAATGGTCGCGGTCGGCATAGGCCAGGCGCTGGGCCTCGACCCAATAGGTCAGGTCCCGCATCGGGTTGAGCCCTGCCGGCATGCCTTTCATTCGCTCATAGAGACCCATGATGGCGCTCTGGGTAATACCGCCGGAGCTTGGCGGCGGCGCGGAGCAGATGCGATACTCGCGGTATTCGCCGCACAGGGCCGGGCGCAGCTCGACAGTATAGTCCTGCAGGTCCTCCAGCGTCATGGCGCCCGGTTCGGCATCTTCGGTCACGGCATTGACGATGCGCTGGGCGCGCGGGCCGGTATAGAAGGCCGGCGGGCCGAGGGCGGCAATCTCGCTGAGCGTCTCGCCATAGGCGGGATTGCGCAGGGTGGAGCCGATCGCGACGGGCTCGCCGCCGGGATAGAAATATTCCGCCGAGGCCGTGCCGGGATCGTCCAGGCGCAGGGCGCCGCGCAACTGATCTGAAGCCAGCACGCTGCCAAGGCGCGGGCTGACCTCGAAGCCGTCATTGGCCAGTTCGATAGCCGGCGCGAAGAGGCGCGCCCAGTCCACCTGGCCGAAATCGTCATGGGCGGCCTTGTAGAGCGCCACCGCACCCGGCACGCCGACAGAGCGGCCCGACTGCCAGGCCGGCAGGAAGTCCATCACCGCGCCATCCTTGATGAAGAGTTCCGAAGTGGCCGCCGCGGGTGCGGTCTCGCGCCCGTCATAGACTGTCAGCTGGTCATGCTCGCGGTCATAGACCACCATGAAACCGCCCCCGCCAATACCGGAGCTTTGCGGCTCGACCAGGCCGAGCACGGTGTGCACGGCAATCGCCGCGTCGACCGCATGGCCGCCCTGAGCGATGACATCGAGCCCGGCCTGGACCGCGCGGGCATCGGCCGCCGCGACCATCGCGCCGTACGGCCAGGCTTTGGATTCGGCTTCCGGGCTGAGTTCCGGGGCAGGATCAGGCACGGGTGCAGACTGGCTGCACGCGCACAGGACTGTTGCCAGTCCGCTGATGATCCACGATTTCCTGCTGATACGCATTTAAGTGACCGCCTTGGCAAAGTTTCTGACAAAGGCTTAGAAAACATTGGCGCGAAACGAAAGGTGTCAAAAATGGGGCAAACCGGACTGCGCAATTCGATCACCGATATTGACGGGCTTCTGGTCGGCAATGCCCACGACGAGGGCGCCCGCACCGGAACGACGGTCATCCTGGCCGATACACCCGTGACGGCGGCGGTTTCCGTGGCCGGCGGCGGGCCGGGCACGCGCGAGACGGACCTGCTGAAAGCCGGCATGCTGGTGCAGAAGGTCGACGCGGTGGTTTTATCCGGCGGCAGCGCCTACGGGCTGGCTGCGGCGGAAGGGGTCGTCGCGGAACTTGGCGCTAAGGGGCGCGGCTTTGGTCTGACGAACTTGCCGGGCGTCCCGAAGACACCGATCGTCCCGGCCGCGATTCTGTATGATCTTGCCAATGGTGGCGACAAGGCCTGGGGCAGCGAGCCGCCCTATAACCCCCTCGGGCGGGCGGCGCTGGCCAGTGCCGGGCAAGATTTCGAGCTTGGCAGTGCCGGGGCAGCTTTTGGCGCACGTGCGGGTCAGCTCCCCGGCGGGCTCGGCTCTGCGAGCTGGAAGACCGATGACGGCATCACCATCGGCGCGCTGGTGGCGGTAAACTGTTTTGGCGCGACCCAGATGCCCGGCACGGACTGCTTCTGGGCCTGGCCCTATGAGGTGGATGGCGAGTTTGGCGGTGTCCGTCCACCGGCCGGCTACAGCGTAGAGCCCGAGGACTGGGGTGCGGCCAAGGTGAACCCGTCGCCCGGCCAGAACACAACCATCGCCTGCGTCGCCACGGATGCCGCGCTCACCGCCAGCCAGACCCAGCGCGTGGCCGAAATGGCACTCGGCGGCCTGGCCCGTGCGATCCGGCCGGTCTTCGCGCCGGTCGATGGCGACACCGTGTTTGCTCTTGCCACAGGGCGCGGCCCGGAACGCGAGGTGGATGCGCTTACCCTGTCGCGGATCGGCGAGCTGGCAGCCGGGTGCCTGGCCCGCGCGGTTGCACGCGGGGTCTGGCTTGCCGGTAAAACTGCGATTGGGGTGTGAAAGCGGAAAAAAGGCTGTCCGCGGCGCTTGCCACGGCAGGGGCGCTTGGGTATGTGTCCGCCCTCACTGGTCAGGTCCGATAGCTCAGCTGGATAGAGCACTTGACTACGAATCAAGGGGTCGGGGGTTCGAATCCTCCTCGGACCGCCAGTGTTTTCAAGGCATTGCGATATGTTTGCACGCCGCAGTAGCGGCGCGCCGGGACGTGAGTGCTAACCGTCGGTATGGCATTCGGGCCGGTCGCGGCCGCTGGTGCAGTTGGTGATCCACCAGGCCACATGCAGATATTCCGGGAAGGTCAGCGGCACGCGGGTCATGTTCGTGCCGTGGAATTCCGCATCCGGGTCGGACAGGAATCGGCGCAGGCGTGTTTCCGTCCAGCGCTCCTGGCGCCCGGTCAGTGCGTCGGAATAGGGATAGCCCGTGACCGATCCGACGCGGCGGCCAGACACGTTCAGCAGGCTCGGCCCGACAATCGTCTCGTCGCTGGTGATCGAGTGACAGCTCGCGCATTTGGAATTGAACACCACGCTGCCGGGGTGAATGCCCAGCGCGGCAAAGGCCTCGGCCTGCTTGCGGGCGACCTCGCGCACGCCGGTATAGCCGGCCAGGGTGAGCCTCGGCGGCTGTTTCGGTGCGTCGATGTCAGAGCGGTTCAGTTCCGGACGGATCAGGATGATGTGCGCGCTGTCGGTCAGGAAGGCGAGCTGGCCGTTGGACAGCTGCAGTGAGTCGCGCAGGCGCTCATGGATTTCGATCTGCTCGGAATAGATGATCTCACTGCCATTGCGGCGCAGGCGGTAAAGACTCTGATGGTCGAGCGAGGCCACCAGCAGGTCGCCGCGCCACTCCGGGAAAATCGGCGAGGTGATCTCCAGCAGCGCGCCGATCCCGATGGACGGGACATAGGCGAAGGCCGGCTGGATGAAATCCTCGCCGTCAAAGCTGCCCTCGTGGCGGCCCTGTACGGGATTGGAGTCCCATGGCCGGCGCGGGAAACCATAGCCCATGCCAAGGGTTACGACCGGCCAGCCATAATTGCCGCCGCGCACGATATGATTGACCTCGTCGCCGCCATTGGGCCCGTGCTCGGTGGTGAAGATCTCGCCGTCGCTGGTGACCACCAGGCCCTGCGGATTGCGCATGCCATAGGCGACGATTTCCGTCTCGCCGGTGTCCAGATCAATCTCATGGACCTTGCCATAGCTTACCGTGAGGTCCTGCGGCGCCATTTCCGGCGAGTTGTCGCCGTCGAAATCGAAATCGCCGACGCTGAGCAGCATGTGGCCATTGGGCAGGAAGGCCATGCGCCCGCCATCGCGCAGGCCGCTATAGAGGTTGCCGGTTGGCTTCATCTCAAGGCAGGGATGGGAGGCATAGACCTGCTCCCAGTCCGCGCCGGGGACATGCTCCAGTCCGTTTTCGGTTACCCGGACCAGGGTGCGGCTCACTACCTCGCGGAAGCACTCGTCCTCATAGCGGTGGTGGGAGACGAAGAATTCGTATTGCCCATCGCCGCCGAGGGGGCGGGAGATGGAATCGATCGTGCGGTACCAGTTGCGGTTAAACGCCGGCATCTTCGCGATCTCGCTGTCTTCGAACTCGGCATAGCGCATCGGCACCTGCATATCAGTGTAAACGATATTGCCTGTTTCGGCATCCGGCGCGGTGATCCCGTCAATGAATCCCACCCGGCCCTTGGGCGTGACGAAGACCAGAAGGGAGTCCACTTCGGTGATCGAGCCGCCCGATCCCGGGAAGGAGGCAATCGGAAGCGTCAGGCGCTCAAGATCCATATTGTTCGACACCAGCTCCTTCCAGGGCAGGGTCAGTGTGTCGGAGGTTTTCATGTCCCAGGTGTCGACCGGGTCGACCGCATTCACCGACAGCGCCATCTGCACGCGGGTCTTCAGCTTGTTGTATCCGGACGAGCCGTGGAACAGCGCGCCGGCCAAGAAGGCACAGCAAGTGATTGCTGCAGCGGCGAAGAACAGAGCGAAGGTCCAGATCCAGCGGGGTTTTCCCGACCGGTCCTTGATCATGAAGTAACGGACAAAACTAGCGACGGCTGACATGAGCCACAGGTCCCCACCAAGATGAAATCCGCCGTTAGAAGCATGCGACAGACATGTTGTTGCAACAGGCGCGAATTATCGGCGCCCATTTAGGCAATAACTGGAATTTTGGAAAGCTTCGACGCAAAAAACGCCCTGAGCGAAATTAACCAGGAATCGATCCCGCAATTCGCGAAACCTCTATTCAGCCAAGGCCTTGTCTGCCCGGAAATCAGGCGATTTGCTGCTTGAATTCGGATGTCCGAAGACGCGCAGGTGCACCATTGTTAGCGCCGGCAGCACGAAGATCAGGATCGCCGTTCCGATCAGGATTCCGAATCCGAGCGAGATCGCCGTCGGCACGAGAAACTGTGCCTGTACGCTTGTTTCCATGATGATCGGCGTCACGCCGAGAAAGGTCGTCAGCGTGGTCAGCAGAATCGGCCGGAACCGGTCGAGCATGCTCTCGATCACGGCATGCTCGTCGCTGTCGCCCTGGCCGAGGCGCTCATTGATGAAGTCGATGGCGATGAGAGCATTGTTGATGATCACCCCGGACAGTCCGATGATCCCGAACATGGACAGGAGGGTCAGGTTCATGCCCAGCATGGCATGGCCGAGCAAGGCGCCCATGAAACCGAACGGGATGGCCGCCATCACGATCAGCGGCTGGCTGTAGGAGCGGAACGAGAGCGCCAGCAGCGAGAACACCACCAGCATCGCAAAGGTGAAGTTGCGCGCCATGGCGGGTGCGGCGCGGGCCGATTCCTCCTGCTCGCCACCCAGCGTGATGTCGAGCCCGTCAATCTCACGCTGAAGTTCGGGCAGGGCGGCTTCGAGTATATATTTCGTGGCGCTGCCGGCGGTGGCAATCTCGGTGTCGATGTCGGCGCTCAGTTCATAGACCCGCCGGCCGTCGATACGGGTGATCGTGGCCGGCGCCGGGCCGATGGTGATGTCGGCCAGGCTCGAGAGCGGAATGAAGTTCCCGTTCACCGGAATACGCAGCGCGCTGAGCGTATCGAGATTGTTGCGCTCATGCTCGGGCAGGCGCACGCGCACCTCGATCTCCTCGCGGTCGCGCTGGATGCGCACGGCTTCGGCGCCGAAAAAGGCCGCGCGCACCTCATTGGCGAGCTGGGCCTGGGTGATGCCGTAATTGCGCGCGAGGGGTTTGACCTCCAGGCGCACTTCATCGGTGGTGCGGAAGCGATCATCGCGCACATCGAAGACGCCCGGCTGCGCGGCGAGGCTTTCATGCAGGCGCGCCACGGCCTCGCGCGAAAGCGCATCGGTGCGCGCGCTGATCTGGAATTGCAGAGGCTGGCCCTGGCCAACCAGATCGGAAGAGAAGGTCAGTTTCTGCGCGCCGGGAATGTCACCGACGGCCTCGCGCCAGGCGCGCTCGAAATCGGCGGCCGGGAATTCGCGCATCGAAGCGGTTGCGAGCCTGGCGACCACGAACACCTTGTTGGCCGCCGCCCCGCCGGTGGGCGAAGCCACTGGCTGGTCCTGGGCCGACGCCGCGCCGATGGACCAGAGCACGCCTTCCAGCGGCTCTTCGCCCGGCATCTGGCCGGCCGCATCGAAGGCCGCGTGCGAGACCAGTTCGGCAAAGCGCTGGGATTGGAGCTCCGAGGCGCTTTCGGCCAGCTCCAGCTCGGCGGTGACGAAGTCGCCTTCCACTTCGGGGAAGAAATCGTATTTCACCGCGCCGCTGGTGAAGAGACCGAGCGAGGCAATGAACATGCCCCCGGCGACCAGCACGGTCATGTAGGGGCGGTGGACGCAGAAGGTCACTGCGCGGCGCAGCGGGCCGTCCCGGAACTCGCGCAGGCGGGCGGCGACGAAGTCGCGGATCGGGTCGGCAATCCGGCGTGGATCATACCATTTCGGCGGATCGTCATTGAGATGCGAGAGGTGGCGGGGCAACACCAGGAAACTCTCGGTCAGCGACAGGCAGAGCACGATGATCACCACGCTGGAGATCGGCCCGAGAAACTGGCCGAACGTGCCCGGAACGAAGAGCAGCGGCACGAACACCGCAATCGTTGTGGTCACCGAAAACACCACCGGTGAGATCACCCGCACCACGCCGTTGCGGGCCGCTTCCATCGGCGCATCGGGATTCCTGCGCCATTCGGAGTGAATATTCTCGCCCACCACAATCGCGTCATCCACCACGATGCCGATGGCGAGGATGAAGCCGAACAGGGTCATCTGGTTGATGGTCACCCCAAAGAGGCCCATCAGCAGGAAGGCGCCGACAAAGGAGACACCGACGCCGAAAGCGGTCCAGAAGGCGATGCGCAGGTCCAGGAAGGCCATCAGCAGGAGGCCGACCAGCAGGAGGCCGATAATCGCGTTGCGGGCCAGCAGGTTGATCCGGTCGGTGAGCGTGACGGAATCGTCGCGCCAGAGCGTGCCGCTCACGCCATCAGACAGGATGCCGGGCAGGACCGTGTCGACATAGGTGCGCACAGCGCGGGCAAGGTCCGGTACCTTTTCCGTGCCGACCCGGTAAACATTCACATAGACTGCGGGCTCGCCGTTATAGACCGCGCGCAGCGGCGTGTCGGCGAGGCCGTCCTGAATGTCGGCCAGCTCTCCGAGCGTCACCGGTGTGCCGGTTTCGCCCGCACCGACCACCACATTGGCAAATTCATCGCCCGAGCGGCGCTCGCCCGTGGCGCTGATGAGCAGGCGCTGGCGGTCGGTCTCGATCTCGCCACCCGAGAGATCCAGGCTCTGGCTGGCAATAGCATTGGCGATGCCTGTCAGCGACAGTTCATAGGCCTGCAGCGTGGCCTGGTCGACGGACACATCGATCAGGTATTCCGGCACACCGCCGATCTCCACGCGCGAAACATTCGGCAGGCCTGTCAGGTCGGCGCGCACCCGGTCGGCGAGCACCTTGAGCTTGTCGGGATCGGCATCGCCATGGATCAGGATCTGGAGCACCAGTTCGGGCGCTTCGGCCTGGACGATCTGGGCCTCCTCGGCGCCCTGCGGGAAGACGGTGATGCGAGAGACCTCGGCTTTCACCTCATCGAGCATTTCCGAGACGTCTTCGCTTTCTTCCAGGTCAACGACGACGCTGCCGATATTCTTTGCGGCAAGGCCCGTGACGCGGCGCACGCCTTCCATGCCCTCCAGGCGTTCCTCGATCGGCTTGATGATCGAGGTCTCGACCTCGTTCGGGTTGGCACCCGGATAGGGCACCGAGATGGAAATCGCGCTGAGCTCGATCTTGGGGAAGAGGCGCACATTCAGCGACTGGACCGCGATCAGCCCCGCCACGATCAGGATGACGGCCAGCAGGTTGGCTGCGACGCGGTTGTTCAGCGCGCCAAGGATGAGCGTGCGCATCGGGCCTCCCCCTAGTCGGCCTGGGCGGTGCTGGCGGGCAGGGGCCGCACCTGCATGCCTTCGGCCTCATCGGCCAGCGGCGTGACGAGCACCTGCCGGCCTGTGAGGTCGGCCGGGCTGGTCACCAGCATGGTCTCGCCATGGCTTTCCAGCGGCGTAACGGGCGTCTCCTGCAGCCTGTCTGTATCGGTGATCAGCCAGATCGCGCTGTTGCGGCGCAGCGCTGCGGTGGGCACTTCGAACGTCATCCGGTCGGCGAGGCCGCTCAGCTCCAGAGTCATGAAGTCACCGGCGAAAACCTCGCCATTGCGCTCTGCTGAAAAGGCGCCGGGGAACACGGCGCGGACGGCAACTGTGCGCGAGGAAGGGTCGATGGCCGGGGCGAAACTGTCGAGATAACCATCAAGCGTCTGCACGCCGAGAGAGGCCTCGTTTGGCACCGCGCGAACGGTCAGTTGCCCCTGGCCGACAGCGCTTAACGCCCGGCGCACGGCGGCGACATCCTTCGGCGACAGGCCGGCGCGGATCTCCCCGGCGCTGGCATCGATCAGTTCGGCCAGCGGCGCACCCGGCGAGACGAATGTGTCGGTCGACAAGCTCTCGGAAGTGACGATGGCATCGAAAGGGGCGCGGATCGTGGTCTTGTTCAGGCTGCGCTGGGCGAGGGTGACCTGCGCGCGGGCCTGTTCGACCGCAGCCTCGGCATTGGCGAAGGTGGCGACGGCGGCCTCGCTCACGGCGGCGGGAACCGCGCCGATCTCGGCGAGTTCGACCTGGCGGTTGCGGTCGGCCCGGGCGCGTTCGAGCGCGGCCTGGCTGGTGGCGAGCTGGGCCTCGGCGCGTGAGAGATCGGCGCGATAGTCGCCCTGGTCGATGCGCAGCAGCACCTCGCCCTCGGCCAGGCGCCCACCAACAACGAGGCTGGGATTGAGATAGGCGATCTTGCCGGGCACCTCGCCGACCACCTGGAGGGTCTGCAGCGGCTGCAGCCGGCCGGGTGCGTGCACAAGATATGTGCTGTCGGCCGGCTGGATGACCTCGGTTTCGACCGCCGGAACATCGTTCACCAGCAGACTGTTGGAGGCGGGTTGAGGCGCGCTGCCCGTCGCGCTCGCCATCATGAAGACGGCGATACCGAGCGCAAAAATGCCGCCGCCGACCAGTATCCACACGCGCGATGGCTTGATTTCATCATTATTTTCTGCAGGCGCGGGCATCCCGGCTCCTTATGGAAGTCAAGCAGAAGCATAACTGTGAACGTTTAACGTTCAGTTCAATCCTTGCTTTGTGATCGTTTGATGACGCCGGGGAGTGTACTAATGGAGCGAATATTTACGTTAGCACTCGCCTTATGCGGGAGTGCACGAAAAACACACAAACTCGCTTAAAATTTGAATTTGGAACTTAATATTTGATTAGGCATTCTTACTGGGTGATACAGTGTCATAACTGTTGCGTAACAATTACGCGGGGCGATGGGTCTCAGGGTGTTCCGGCAACGGTTCGCCCTATTTGATGAAGGGGCGAAGACATGACATTCGCCAAACAAACCATATTCGAGGTTATCCGGGCAGTACGTCGCCTGGGCACGGTGGGCTTGTTTGGGATCGGTATTGCGATTGGCAGTACTCTGATCGCAACCTTCTCGGACAATCTTTTCGGCGACGATGCGCGCCAGAACCGCTTCACCGCCGTTGCCTCGGTCGGCGAGGGTACACTTCTTCACCAGCTCCCCAGCCAGCCCTGGTCCCGCGTCATGGGCGACCGCCAGTTCGAGCGGGTCACCGATGTCGCGCTTACCAGGAACCAGGATGTGGTCTTTGCCGGACTCAGCCTTGGTGTCGGCCATGACCAGACCTCCCATGCAGTGCTTGTGCGTACCGGCCCGCATGGCTTCGTGCATGCCCAGAGCCGGGTCTCCTGGCCGGGCATGGGCAGCGTTTCCGGTGTGTCGCTGGATGACCAGGGCTCGGCGCGCCTCGTCCACTGGCAGGGCGTCAATGCCGCCTTCGCCAGCGTCAATTCCGGCGGACAGGTGATCTGGAGCCGCCGTCTCGCCGGGGCCGAAAGCAGCGTCTGGGCCGATATCGAAAGCGCGGCCAATGGCGAGTCGCTGGTCGTGATGGCCGGCGCGCCGGAAGAGGGCGCCTCAGTCCGCGTGGTGCGCCTGGATGAGGCCGGCAAGCAGCTCTGGCGGCGCGATCTCAACGTGCGCGAGGGCATTGAGTCTGTCTCCATGTTCGACAGCGAGGATCGCGGCGCGCTGATCGCGCTCGAGGCCCTCGACGAGTTCGGTCTGCGCACGCTCGACCTGGTGCGGCTTGACTGGCGTGGCCGGGTGGCCTGGTCGCGCACAGTCTATGAAGGCCGCGATGCGCGCCTGGCCGATGCCGCCATGGAGCCGGAAGGCAGCGTCGTGCTGGTCTCTGGGTCTCCCTCCGCGCTTTACCGTTTTGATGGTCTCGGACAGGTCAATTGGGTGCGCCACCTGCCGCGCCTGGATGTGGAAGGCCATCACCAGGTCGTGCGCCGCGAGAATGGCGATATCCAGGTTCTCGCCGAGCCGCTTACCAGCGCCGTGGCGCGCCGTCACTGGCTCGCCCGGTTCAATGCCGATGGCCGCGAGCTGTGGTCGCGCACCCGCGCCAACCGCATGAACGCCACGTTCGAGGCCGCCGAGTTCCTGCCCAATGGCATGGTCATCGCCGGCGGTTCGCTGATGACTTCGGCAAATGGCGATACCGACATGCTGCTTCTGGCGGTGGGCGACGATGGCGCATTCCCATCCGGCTATGGTGCGGCGACAGCTCTGCCGTCGGTCGATCCCGACACGGTCGGCAAGCCGGCGACCAATTCGCCCATGCTGGCGGCCTCCGTCCTGGTGGATGGTTCAATGACGCTGCAGGCGGCCTATTCGGCTGACCGCGCGGCTTCCAGCGCCAACCAGTCCGATGCTGAACGGCCCCTGCGTCCGCTGAGCACGATTGCCGGCAGTGAGGACACGCAACCGCCCCCGGACTCGCTTGCCGGCGCGCGCGAAACGGCCTCTCCGGTCTATTCTGCCGTGGAAGAGGTGCCTGCCGAGCCCGGCTCGGCCGCCGCTGTGGAAATGCGGGAAATCTCCGCACCGGTCCAGACGATGGCTTATGCCCCCTCCGCAGAGATGCCCGGCTTTGCAGCGCCCGAAGCCCTGACCGCCTCGGAGCCCGCCGCGGTCCAGGCCAGCCTGCAGCGCATCTCCAGCCAACAATCCTCGGCCTATGATTATCGCTGCACATTCACCTGCCTGGCCCAGTCCAACGATGTGGTGAAGTATCCGGTGGCCAAGCGGATCTCAGATGTGTCGGAGGAAAACTCCACGCTGGTGGCGCTGGATGTGATGGCAATGGATCATGGTGTGTGCCTGGCCACGGGCGGCAAGGTTTATGATGAGCCGCGCCTGCCGCCGGTCTGCGAACGCCTCAACTGAGCTGAAGCCGGCCCGGGACTGGGCCGGCCCAAGGCGAGGCGCAATCAGGAAACTGAATGGACCGGCTAGGCAGACCTGTCAGTCCGGCTTGAGGCTGGAGCGCGCTGCGACCCGCTCCATCGCCCGCCGCGAGAGCATGCCGAGCAGGTCCTCTTTCTTCTTCCCGCGCACATCCACCGGCGTGGCGAGATTGTGGGCTTTCAGCACCCGGCGCAGGGTCGAGACATCCATGCTGGCGAACTGGTCATAAACGCCCTCGGCGCCCTCGCGTGCGGCGATGTCGACCGGGTTGAGCAGCACTTCCCTGTCGCGCTCGGGGAAGGTGACCTGGCCGCCGGTCGCGCGCACCAGTCGGGCGGCGAATTCCGGATTGCCCAGCGCTTCCTCGCGGATCACTTCGAACAGGCGGTCGAGATACTCGCCCGCGCCTAGCGTCTCACCATCTCCCATGCCACACCTGTGCGCTGATACATGAAGTCGGCATAGCGCTGGGCCAGCCGGCGCACATCCGCCGTTACCGAGCCATACTTGCCGCGAAACGTGTTGTAGCTATCCAGCGAGGGGCGATCCATCGCCTTCAGGACGCTGATACTGTCGGGGATCACCGCGCCGAAATAGCGGTCCTTGAGATAGACATCCTGGATGTCGGCGCGGATCTGGCGGGCGAGCGAGGTGTTGCGGAAGCGCGTGACGACGACGAAGGAATTATCGGCCAGGTCCGAGCGTACATGCTCTGTTACCCAGTCGGAGAACTGTTTCGAACCCCAGATCGAGATCGGGTCGGCGAGCGTCGGCAGCACGAAGGTCTCCGCCGTGGCGAGCGCGGCGCGCGCCAGCGGCGACAGGTGCGGCGGGCAGTCGATCAGGATCACGTCATATAAAGAGAGCAGGGGCTCGACAGCGCCGCGGAAATGCTCGGTTAGCGCCGCGGTCAGCGTCGAGGGCGTGCCGGTGGTGGAGTACCAGTCCTCCTCCAGCGACATTTCCGCCATGCGCAGCTTGGGGTGCGAGGGCAGGATCGAGACCCAGCCCTTGCGGTCGTCCTCTTCCTCGGCCTTGCGCAGCTCTTCCAGCGAGACGGCATTGGGCACGATGAAAGGCCCGGCAATCGGTGGCTCGCCGCGCACGAACTGGCCGAGCAGCTCGTGGGCGCCCTTGTCCTGGTCGGCGACCTGGTCGAGGCCGAGCTCGGTCAGCAGCACCTGGCTGGAGTTTGCCTGGCTGTCGAGATCGATCACCAGCACGTCCAGCCCATAGCAATAGGCCAGCCCGTCAGCCAGCATCACGGTCGTGGTGGATTTACCCACGCCCCCCTTCAGGTTGGCGATCGCGGCAATATTGGCTGACATCGGGCATAGGCTCCGTGGCCGGGGGTGCTTAGGGGACGGTTCTCGTTCCCCCCTCTTTTGGCCGATGGATTCCGGCAGGGCAAGACACAGTATGGCATGTCTCGCATGGCGGGCTTCTTGCATTTGCTCACAAACCGTCTCCACACTCGTCCCAGTTCCAGTTTCGGGAGTCTTTTCGCGTGAGTTTCCTGGCGATTTGTATCCCGACCTACCAGCGCAACCAGGAGTTGGGAGAGCTGCTTGATGCGCTGCAGCGTCAGGCTTTGCCGGCCCATGGCATCGGTGTGCGCATCCTCGTGATCGACAACAATCCCGATGGCCGGGCGCTCGAAGTGGTCAATTCCTGGACTGGCGAAAATGTGATGTATCCCATCGGCTATGTTCACGAGACCGCGCCGGGCGTGGCCCATGTGCGCAACCGCGCGTTGGCCGAAACGCGTGGCGACGATTTCCTTGTCTTTATCGACGATGACGAACTGCCGGCCGAGAACTGGCTGACCGAGCTCTGCCGGCGTCGCGCCGAGACACACGCTGCGGCTGTGTTCGGCACGGTCGAGGCCCTCTATGAAGGGAGCACGCCGCCGGACTGGATGCGCGAGGGCGACTTTCATTCAAAGCCGGTGTTGGAAAATGGCACGCGGGAGAAACCCGGCGGGACCGATAATTGTCTCATCGACCTGGCCGCCGTGCGACGACATGACCTGAAGTTCGACACCAGGCTGAGCCTGGTGGGCGGAGAGGACACATTGTTCTTCGACGCGCTGCTGCGCCGCGGCGAAATTCTCGCCAATGCGGCAGGTGCGAAGACCTTCGAGCGGATCCCGGAGAACCGCGCCACGCTGGGCTGGCTGATGAAACGCTGGCGGCGTACGGGGATGACCGACGCGCTGATGATCGCTGGCCGGCGCGGTGGCGGATCGGGAACGCGGCTGCGCGCCGGGCTGGAGGGCCTGGTGCGGATCCTCGCCGGCGGCGGGCTCGCGGGGCTGGCCTGGCTGGTGGCCGGCGGGCGGATGAGCGCGGGCGTCGCGCGCCGCCTTTATACCTTCCAGCGCGGCTTCGGCATGGTCGATTTCGCCATGGGCCGGCTGGTACTGGAATATGAGCGCCCCGCAGCAATCGCGGCGTCTCAGCCGCAGGCTTGACGCGGCGGGCCCTTTCCGTCAGATAGCGCGCTTTCGCGACGGGCTTGCCCGGCTGCGGAAGTATCGCGTGGGAGGTGGCGGACGCTTCAAGTCCATGTTCGCGCCGCACCACGCCCCTCAAATGCCAAGCCAAGTGAGGATATCATGGCGAAGAAACTGCTGGGGCAATTGAAGCTCCAGATCCCGGCCGGTCAGGCCAACCCGTCCCCGCCCGTCGGCCCGGCCCTCGGTCAGCGCGGTATCAACATCATGGAATTCTGCAAGGCCTTCAACGCGAAGACCCAGCAGATGGAGCAGGGCCTGCCGACCCCGGTGGTCATCGACTACTATCAGGACAAGTCCTTCACCTTCATCGTGAAGACCCCGCCGGCTTCGGTGCTGCTGAAGAAGGCCGCCAAGATCAAGGCCGGCGCCAACACGCCCGGTTCGCAGACCGTCGGTCGCGTGACCATGGCCCAGTGCCGCGAGATCGCCGAGATGAAGATGGAAGACCTGAACGCGAACGACCTGGACGCGGCGCAGAACATCATCGCAGGGTCGGCCCGTTCCATGGGCCTGGAAGTGGTGGAATAGGGACATGGCACACGGAAAACGTTTTCGCGCCGTCTCGGCCAAAGTAAACCCGGAAAAGGTCTACTCCGTCGACGAAGCGGTGAAGACCGTGAAGGAGAATGCCACCGCGAAATTCGACGAGACCGTCGAAATCGCCGTGAACCTCGGCGTCGACCCGAAATATGCCGACCAGATGGTCCGGGGCATGGTGTCCCTGCCGGCCGGCACGGGCAAGGCGGTCCGCGTGGCCGTGTTCGCGCGCGACGCCAAGGCCGAGGAAGCCAAGGCTGCCGGTGCCGAGTTTGTCGGCGCGGAAGACCTGATGGAACAGATCCAGGGCGGCATGATGGATTTCGACCGCGTCATCGCGTCTCCGGACATGATGAGCGTTGTCGGTCGTCTCGGCAAGGTGCTCGGACCCCGCGGCCTGATGCCGAACCCGAAGGTCGGCACGGTGACCCCGAATGTCGGCCAGGCGGTGAAAGACGCCAAGGGCGGCTCGGTGGAGTTCCGCGTCGAGAAGATGGGTATCGTGCATGCCGGTATCGGCAAGGCCTCCTTCTCCGAAGCCGATCTGAAGACCAACCTGAAAGCCTTTGTCGGCGCGCTGATGAAAGCCAAGCCGTCGGGCGCCAAGGGCACTTATGTGAAGCGCATCGCGCTGAGCTCGACCATGGGCCCGGGCGTGACCGTGGACACCAGCGAGGCCATCGCCGAATAGGCTCAGAGCCAGACCGGATTTTTTCAGACACCCCGCAGCTTCGGTTGCGGGGTGTTTTTTGTTTGATCCCGTATCGCTGCGCTCACATGAGACGGGCTCAGGGCTGCACCGGCGCCCGCAGGGCGCGCGGGGGCGCTGCGGCAGATCGGTCTATAAATTCAGAGCGGTCTCATCTTCCCCCGTTCACGGGGGAAGTGGCCTGCGGAGCAGGTCGAAGGGGGGAGCAATGCTTAAAGCGTGCCGGTGGCTTCCCCCCTCCGAGCGGCTCTGCCGCCCACCTCCCCCGCAGGCGGGGGAGGATTCCCCGATCAGAAAGCCTTCCACCGCCCGCCCCACTTCAGCCAGCACATCGCGCCAGTCTTTCTCACCGGCCATGTGCCGGTTAAACCTCGCGCGTTCCGGGCTGAGATCCAGATAAGTGACATGGATCCAGCCATACCAGGTGATCTCAACACGCATGCTGGCATAGGCATGCCCCTCTTCGATCAGCTTGCCCGTCCAGGCCACGAAGGCACGCAGGCTCAGCCACAACACCGGCCAGAAGAGCGGGTGCACCTTTGAGAAGGGATCGGCGAGCGGGTTCATGCCCGAGAGTGTGCGGGCCGCGGCAAGTGGGTCGGATATATTGTCCGACTCCCCGTGGCTTGACCACGGGGCCCAGCTCGGGACAGGGCGGCGGGAGAGATGGTGGCGCTGGAGCCGGGTGTCGCCGCCGGTACGCCTGTTTCACCTCATGGCACGGTATCGAGGGCAGGCGATGGGCCCCGTGGTCAAGCCACGGGGAATCGGTGTTGGGGGTTGCTGGCGAAAAAGAGACACAGGCCCGTCTCCCGCGACCTCCGCGCGCGGGCAGATGCTGGCTTACAAAGCTGATCGTGACCGTTTTTTGCCGCCGCCGGAAAGCAGGAGCGTTCATGAAACGGGTATTTGGTGCGATCGCGGTGGGGCCGGGCTTTCTCATCCTGGCGGGCTGTCAGAGCCCGCCCGGCGCAGAACGTGTCTCGGCCGCGAACAATCGCGACACGCAGGCAAAGGTGAACGAGGATGGCGAGGAACTGATCTGCCGCCGTGAATACGAAGCCGGCTCGCGCGTGAAATTCACCGAAGTGTGCGGCACCGAGGAAGACTGGGCACGCATGGACGATGCCAATCGCGAGTTCCTCAAGGACGCCACCGGCCAGCGGGTGGTTTCAAATTCCTCCTGGGCACCCTATATGGTTTTCCTGTGGAATTGTTTGTGACATTCCCCCGGAAAACAGTGTGATCTGAAAACAACTTGACTTTTCTGCAAGAGCGGGGTTGCGCCCCTGTGGGGAAGGTGTTAACGACGCTCCCTTGCGGGAGATTTCGCGTGGTTTGCGGAGCCTCCCGCTTTCCTGTCCGAGACCATAGGCTGCCTTTCGGGGCGGTAAATTTCAAGACGAAATGCCTATGCAGACGGGGTGAGGCGAGACAGGGGCGATAAGGCCCTTCGGATCAACGAGCCCCGGGCAGGCGCTGGAAAGGGAACCGGTTTCCGGGGAACTTGAAGGCAGACACCCGGGCGCCCGGATGGTCCGGTCGCTCTTAAGTTGGAGACCCGTAATGGATAGAGCTGGAAAGGAAGCCGCTCTGGAGACGCTGAAAGGTGTCTTCGATGAGAGTGGCGTAGTGGTTGTTACCCACTATTCCGGTCTGACCGTTGCGGAAATGACCGGCCTTCGGTCCAAGCTGCGCGAGCAGGGCGGACAATTGAAGGTGATCAAGAACCGGCTGGCGAAGATCGCGCTGGAAGGCAAGGGCGGCGATGCCGCCTCCGAGCTGTTCCAGGGCCCTGTCGCCATTGCGTTCTCTCCCGATCCGGTCGCGGCCTCGAAGGTCGTGGCGGATTATTCCAAGGAGAACGAAAAGCTGATCCTGATCGGCGGCATCATGGATGAGACCGTGCTGGACGCCAATGGCGTTCAGGCGCTCGCCAAGCTGCCCTCGCTCGATCAGCTGCGCGGCAAGCTCATCGGCCTTATCCAGGCCCCGGCCACCAAGGTGGCGGGCGTGGTTCAGGCTCCGGCAAGCCAGCTGGCGCGTGTGCTCAAGGCGTATGCCGAGAAGGACGCGGCCTAGCTCGTTTCCGCAATTGCTCCAGACAAACTCACCCCAATCACCCTCAGGAACTGAAAACAATGTCCAAGCTTGAACAAATCGTTGAAGACCTCTCTTCCCTGACCGTCCTTGAGGCGGCTGAACTGGCCACGCTTCTCGAAGAGAAGTGGGGCGTGTCCGCGGCGGCTCCGGTCGCCATGGCGGCGATGCCCGGCGGCGCTGGCGATGCCGGCCCGGCGGCTGAAGAGAAGACCGAATTCGACGTGATTCTGACCGCTGGCGGCGAGAAGAAAATCGGCGTCATCAAGGTCGTGCGTGAAGTGGTTTCCGGCCTCGGCCTCAAGGAAGCCAAAGAGCTCGTTGAAGGTGCTCCCAAGCCCATCAAGGAAGGCGTCTCCAAGGAAGAGGCCGAAGAGCTCAAGAAGAAATTCGAGGAAGCCGGCGCCACCGTCGAGATCAAGTAGGATCTCGGGCGGTTGCCACCAAGGCGACCTTAATTTGGCAGGAACCCGCCTGCGCGGAGACGGGTTCTGCGTTCTGCCTTTCGCGGCGATCCCGAATTATCGGGGTCGCCGTTCCGCGTAACTGGCGGTAGCGAGCCTGCCGAGCCGGAGGTTGAAGTGGTGTCCGAGGGGGACGCTCCACTGCCTGGCGGCTTCGGAGGCGAAAACAGGGATCGATAATGGCGCTCTCCTTCACGGAAAAGAAACGTATCCGCAAATCCTTCGGCAAGATTCCGGAAGCCATTGAAATGCCGAACCTGATCGAGGTTCAGCGCGACTCCTACGAGCAGTTCCTGCAGATGAACCTGGCGCACGCCCAGCGGACGCAGGAAGGGCTCGACGGTGTCTTCAAGTCTGTGTTCCCGATCAAGGACTTCTCCGAGCGCGCGGTGCTCGACTATGTCTCCTATGAGTTCGAGGCGCCGAAATTCGACGTCGAAGAATGCATGCAGCGCGACCTGACCTATCAGGCGCCGCTGAAAGTGCGCCTTCAGCTGGTCGTGTTCGATGTCGACGAGGAAACCGAGGCGCGCTCCATCAAGGAAGTGAAGGAGCAGGACGTCTATCTCGGCGATATCCCGCTGATGACCGACAAGGGCACGTTCATCGTGAACGGTACCGAGCGGGTGATCGTCTCCCAGATGCACCGTTCGCCGGGCGTCTTCTTCGATCACGACAAGGGCAAGACCCACACCTCCGGCAAGCTGCTGTTTGCCGCGCGGATCATTCCGTATCGCGGCTCCTGGCTCGATTTCGAGTTCGACGCCAAGGACATCCTGAATGTGCGTATCGACCGCAAGCGCAAGCTGCCGGCGACGACGCTGATGTATGCTCTGGGCCTCGATACCGACGATATTCTCGAGCGCTTCTATGACCGCTCGATCTATCGTATCCACAAATCCGGCTGGGTGACGGGCTTCAATGCCGAGGCCTGGAAGGGCCAGAAGCCGGACTATGACCTCACCGACGCGAAATCGGGCGAGGTGATCGCGCCGGCCGGCAAGAAGATCACCGCCCTGCGCGCCAAGCGCATGGGTGAGGGCGGCACGGACGAGATCCTGGTCCCGTCCAAGGCGCTGGAAGGCAAGTTCCTGGCCAGCGACATCGTCAACATGGCCACCGGCGAGATCTGGGGCGAGGCTTCCGACGAACTCACCGAGGAACTGATCGCAGAGCTGCGCGAGAACGGCATCGAGACCATCGAGGTGCTCGACATCGACGCCAATCCGCGTGAGGGCGGGGCGCGTGGCCCCTGGCTGCGCAATACGCTGGCGGCTGACAAGAACGAGACCCGCTTCGAGGCGCTGTCTGACATTTACCGTGTCATGCGCCCGGGCGAGCCGCCGACCGAGGAAGCCGCAGAGGCGCTGTTCCAGCAGCTTTTCTTCGACTCTGAGCGCTATGACCTGTCCGCCGTTGGCCGGGTGAAGCTCGACCAGCGTCTGTCGGTCGCCCTGAAGGACTTCGAGGAGGGCACCGACGAGGTGCGCATCCTGCGCAAGGAAGACATTCTCGGCGTTGCTGAGGTCATCTTGAACCTCAAGGATGGCATCGGTGAGGTCGACGATATCGACAACCTGTCGAACCGCCGCGTGCGCTCTGTCGGCGAGCTGATGGAGAACAATTACCGGATCGGCCTGGTGCGCATGGAGCGCGCCATCAAGGAGCGCATGAGCTCTGTCGATATCGATACGGTGATGCCGCACGACCTGATCAACGCCAAGCCGGTTGTGGCCGCAGTGCGTGAATTCTTCGGCTCCTCGCAGCTGTCGCAGTTCATGGACCAGACCAACCCGCTGTCGGAGATCACCCACAAGCGCCGTCTTTCGGCACTTGGCCCGGGCGGTCTGACGCGCGAGCGGGCCGGCTTCGAGGTGCGCGATGTGCACCCGACGCATTATGGCCGGATCTGCCCGATCGAAACCCCGGAAGGCCCGAATATCGGCCTGATCAACTCGCTGGCGACCCATGCGCGCATCAACAAGTACGGTTTCATCGAGAGCCCGTACCGCAAGGTCGACAATGGCAAGCTCACCGATGACGTGGTCTATCTCTCGGCGATGAAGGAGTCCCAGTACTCCATCGCCCAGGCCAACTCGCCGGTGAACGAGAAGGGCGAGCTGACCAATGAGCTGATCAATGCCCGCCGCAATGGCGAGGCCATGGTCCTGCCGGTCGGCGATATCGAGTATATGGACGTGTCGCCGAAGCAGGTTGTTTCGGTCGCCGCCTCGCTCATTCCGTATCTGGAAAATGACGACGCCAACCGCGCCCTGATGGGCTCGAACATGCAACGCCAGGCCGTGCCGCTGGTGAAGGCCGAGGCCCCGCTGGTCGGCACCGGTATGGAATCTGTCGTGGCCCGCGATTCCCGCGCGGCCGTTGTGGCCAAGCGCAATGGCGTGATCGAGCAGGTCGACGCGACCCGGATCGTGGTGCGCGCCACCGCCGATTTCGACAAGGAAAAGTCGGGCGTGGACATCTATCGCCTGGCCAAGTTCCGCCGTTCGAACCAGAACTCGTGCATCAACCAGCGTCCGATCGTGAAGGTCGGCGACACGGTGGCCAAGGGCGACATCATCGCCGACGGCCC
>DHQO01000038.1 GCA_002408125.1 Hyphomonadaceae bacterium UBA5336
ATCATCCTCTCAGACCAGCTATAGATCGTCGCCATGGTAGGCCATTACCCCACCATCTAGCTAATCTAACGCGGGCCGATCTTTCACCGATAAATCTTTCCCCCGGAGGGCGTATACGGTATTACCACTCGTTTCCAAGAGCTATTCCGTAGTGAAAGGCACGTTCCCACGCGTTACTCACCCGTCTGCCACTATATCGTTCGACTTGCATGTGTTAAGCCTGCCGCCAGCGTTCGTTCTGAGCCAGAATCAAACTCTCAGGTTGAGTTGATCCGACATTGGACCCTCGGGGAAAACCGAGGGCACTCGATTGCTATAAAGCATAAGTTTGCGTTTTTGACGGGAACCCCTTTTTCCTTGGTCACCGCAAGCGGCAACCGCGGACACTCACATGAGAGGGTTCAGCTCTCATGAAGCGATAAAGGAGTTTCCTGAAACGCATCCGTCGTGATCGTGTGGACCCGCCAAACCCCTTGCGGGATCAGGCTTTTGAAGGTCCGCAAGCAACCACGCCGCCTGCGTTTCTCTTCCTATCTCTTACAATGTCAAACAGCGCCGGGGAAGCCCCGGAAATGGCCCTCCGAAGCAGCGCCCCGTCAGACCGAAGTCGCGGCTTATATGGGCCGCTCTTTCCCCCGTCAACACCCTTTTTTGCATCTTCTGCAGAAAGCCGTTTTTGAGGCGACGATCTGAATTTTAAGACGCAAAAAGAGCTTCACGGAGCCGAGTAACCCGGCCCGATCAGTCTCAGGCGTTTCCGGTGAGGCGACGTATATAGATGCGCTTCGGTGGTTAAGGCAACCCTTTTTTTCGCGCCTCCTGCGAAAAAAATGTCCCGAAACTGCGTTTTCCACAGACTTCGGATTCCATCCTCCGCAGCTATTGGGACTCTCGGGGGATGGCCTCCTGCAACCCGCTAGGATGCCAGGTAGGATTTCAGCGATTCCGCCTCAGCCTCGGTCTCGGCGATCTTCCATTTTACCAGGTCGCCAATGGAAATGATTCCCGCCAGGCGGCCGTCTTTCAGAATCGGAAGGTGGCGGATGCGCCGGTCGGTCATCACCGAAAGACAGTGTTCCAGCGTATCTGTGGGCGTACCGGTGATGACATCGCGGGTCATCGCGTCGGAGACCGGCAGGCCGAGCGCGCTTTCGCCATGGCGCGCCAACTGGCGGACAATGTCGCGTTCCGACAGAACCCCGGCAACATCGCCGGTTTCCGACACCGCCACCACCGCGCCGATCTTCGCATCATCGAGCAACCGCGCCACCGTATCGATCCGCTCTGCCGCCGAGACGGTTGTAACACCCGTGCCCTTCACCTTCAGAATCTGGTCTATGATCATTCAAATACTCCTTCCCGATGTTTCCGGCGGTCTCGAGGCCGCCACTGGAAGGTATTGTAGCATAAAACACGGCCGGCGGGATTCTCCTCGCGATTCGCCCGTCACCAGCGCGTGTTGGCCAGCGCCGCCATGATCACGGCTCCGACGATATAGCCCCCGATATGGGTGTCCCAGGCGATGGCTGCGCCGAACAGACTCGGCCCGAAGAAGATCAGGGCAATATTGATGAGCAGGAATGCCGCGCTCGATTGCAGGAAGGAGCGCGAGACCAGCTCCGGCCACCCTGCCCGCGGGCCGGCCATCAGAAGGAAGGCGCCGGCGAGAATTCCGCAGACCCCGCCGGACGCGCCGATCGCCGGGGGGCCGTCCGCCCCCCTGACAAGGAAGAAGACCAGGGCACCAGCCAGGGCGGCGGCAAAGAAGATGAGAAAGAACTTCCCCGCGCCATGCCGCCGCGCCACCGGCGCGCCCAGGGCGAGCAGCATCCCGCAGTTCAGGAGCACGTGCATCCAGTCGGCATGCACAAAGATATATCCGACACACGCCACCAGGAAGGAGAGCGGCGTATAGGAAACAGCGCTGGCGCCGCCGTCGAGCATGGCATGGAACCGGTCCGGCCAGAGCGCAAACCAATAGAGCGCCTGCATGTTCAGGCCGTCGGGAAGAAGGATGCGCACCAGGTGCGCCAAAACGATCAGCCCGACGAACCAGACCAGGAAACCCGGCGCGGTGAAGAAGGGGGCATCCTGGCGGCTCGCGGGGTCTGTCATCCTGTCCAACTGTCTGCCCCTGCCAACTGCGCCCGCCGACCGGACATTTCTGCACAACGCCGCATAGCCGGATGATCCTTATATAAAAAGGGTATATAGAGCGGCATTGACCATGCGCACCCCTGCCCGCTGATCCCCGCACACCCCTTAAAGGCGTGAAGCTTCATCGCGATACACCCTGTTACGCGAAAACTGGCACACCCGTTGCATTCCCCTCTCGCACGAGACTTAACGAGCGGGGATCAACCCATGGATGCGAAGACACGATATATCTGGCTGAGCCTGATGGTCGGCATGTCCGGCGCACTCGCACCGGCGGTGTCGAGCGCCCAGGAGGCCAGCTATCTCAGCGAATTCGAGCGGCCTTATGGCTACGGCTATGGCCAGGAAGAACAGCCCTTCAATGCCGGCACGCGCGATGCTGCCGGAAACCGCGTGGTCGTGAACGGCCTGATCGGCGGCGGCACGGGCCTCGGCTTCGGCATGAACACCGGCTGGGGGCAGACCGACGGCGCGTCCGGCATGATCGGGTCGGGCACCGCGGTCGGCAACCAGCTCAATGTCATCACCAACGGGTCGAACAACACGATCATCATCGACGCGACCCAGATCAACAATGGCGACCAGTCGGTCGTGCTCAACGGGGAGCTCAACCTCAATGACTAAGTTCACCGCCTCGCGCCGGGCCGGACCGCTCAAGGCGTCGCTTGCGGCGCTGGCTGGCGCCCTCGCGCTGACCGGCTGTGTGTCCCCGGTCGCCGGCCATAGCGGCCTTTATGCCTCACCGATCGGCACAGCGCCGGTCACGGCCAACCCGACCGATTATTCGCAAACGCTGGTCTGCCTCGGCCATTACAGCCGCGCCAACGCCATCACCCCGCCGCGCATCGCGGTCGGCCGCATCCTCGACTATACCGGCAAGGCCGATATCGAGGGCGGGCGCCGCGTCACCCAGGGTGCCTCGCTGATGGCGATCTCCGCCCTGGCCAAGGCCGGTGCGCGCCTGGTCGAGCGTTTCGACACCTCGGTGTCGGAACTGGAACTGCGCTATGCCAACAATCGCCTGATCGGCGAGGACGCTTCCGACGAGGCCTTCCGCCAGATCGTGGCCGGCTCGATCCCGGGCTCTGACTTCTACATTGTCGGCGGCATCACCGAACTGAACTATAATATCCGCTCGGTCGGCGCCGAAGCCTTTGCCGGCGACCTGGATGCCACCGACACCAAGGGCACCCTTGGCGGCAAGCTGTTCGTGATCAATGTCGCGCTCGACCTGCGCATGGTGGAGACCGAGACCCTGGAAGTGGTCGATGTCATCTCCTACCAGAAGCAGATCATCGGCCGTGAACTCTCGGCCGGCGTCTTTGACTTCGCCAATGGCAATGTCTTCGACATCGGTGTCGGCGAGCGCGCCCAGGAACCGATCCAGCTGGCCGTGCGCGCCACCATCGAGCGCGCCATCCTGGAAATGATGGCCAATCTCTACGGCGTGCCCTCAGGCAGCGCCTGCGACGAGGTCGAGGCCCAGTACGCCACCAACGGCATCACCGGCGACTTCGTGCCGGTCTACAACACGCTCGGCGAGAACAATGGCAACAGCCGCGCCTCCGCGCGCCGCTGGAACACCGACCGCGACCCGGAACTGCGCGGGCGCAGCTAGGCGGATGTGAGAAGGAGACACCCCATGTCGCATCTTTCAAACCGCCTCGCCGCCGTCAGCGTGGCCGCCCTGCTCGCGGCAGCGCCGGCACTCGCCCAGGAAAGCGGCGTCGGCCGCCCAGGCGAGCCGATTGTGATCGACCAGTTCCAGACCGGCGATATCTGGTCGAACATGAATGTCGTGATGCCCGACGAGACCGACCATGCCGCCTCCACGGCGACCGCGTCGGGCAATGCCGCGGCCGCCATGGCGGTAAGCGGCGATGTCCATGGCGAGGCCAATCAGGAGAACACCGGCAATGTCGGCGCCGAGGCGCGCCTGGAAGGCGGGCTCGCCTATGGCCAGGCCAGCGCTGTGGCGACCGCCTATGGCAACAGCGCGACCTCGACCACCGGGGACGGCAACAGCCATGTCCGCTCCAGCCAGACCATGGGTGGCGACACCACGGCCTCGGTGGAAATGGAGCTGCTCGGTGGAAACACGGTCTCCTCTTCGTCCACCGCCATCGCCAATGCCGTTAGTACGCATGCGGAGTATGGCGACAATTACGCCGAACATGAACAGTATGCAGAAGGTTCGGTCACCGCGACCACGGATGCCGACCTGTGCTGCGACGGCACCTCGGCGACCTTCTCCACGGTGGCCGGCGGCAATGCCGTGACCTCGACCGGCGAGACCACCACAGCGATCCAGAACGCCACGCAGACAACCGCCCCGGGCGTCACGCTGCGCGGCACCACCGATCTCTATATGTACGAGGCGACCAATGCGGTTGCCGCCACCACAGTTGCAGGCAACTCCTATGCTCTCGAAAACCGCTTCGGCTACACTGCGCTCGGCACGGAAGAAGATGCCCTCACGCAAACCAATGAAGGCGAGGTCGACGCGCAAACCTATGTCACTGTCGGCGCGTGGAACGGATATGCCGCCACCTCGGCCTATGGCGTCGGCAATTCGGCGCTGGTGAGCAATTACGGGTCGGATACGACCCTCTATGCCGACCAGACCAATACCGGCGATGTCAGCGCGCAGGCGAGCTTTGACGGCACCTCCTCCAGCGGCGGGGTAGCCACACTCAATTCCACCGCCATCGGCAATGCGGCGACCGCCAGCCTGTGCAATGTCTGCGGCGATGCGGTGCTCTCGGGCACCACGCGCCAGGTCAATTCCGGCAATGTGTACTCTTCCGGGACAATGACCGTGCCCTCCTCGGGCGGCGTGATCGGTTCGGCCTCGGCCATCGGCAACTCGGCGACATACCAATCGGGCAGCAGCTAATCCTCGTTGCAGCTGTCTGAGGGGCCTGGTGCAACCCCCTCGTTCTCGCACCGCCCCATTGAACCCCCGGCCCGCGCGCCGGGGGTTCTTTTGAGTCGGTTCCACATCCACGCTGCAGTGCACAATGGTTACGCAAAATTCACACGTTTTCGCCGGGCAGACAAGCACTACGGGGCGGATACGGAGCAATTCTCGCCTGTTGGGGGAAAGGGGTCGAATTCTCCCCGGGCCTATGCCTTAACCCTTTATGGAAATTCACATTTCAATTGCGGGGACCTGACGTAGTCGAACCAGCCTAAATAACCCTCTGACGCGGAACAATTTTCGTTAACAGGGGTTCGGTTCAGAATTGCTACGGGTTCAAAAGGGGACTGATTGTGCAGAACCACGAAACTGGCGCGGTTCTTGTTTGGAAACAATCAAACCGCGTTGAATCAGGACTGGGGTCGGGCCGAATGCTGACGAAATCTCTGGCGAACGAAGCTGCCGTGCGAGAAGGCGATGCCATGACGGGCGCGCTTTCGGAAACTCATAGCTATGCACCGGCAACAGAGACAGCCTCGGCACGCCACGCTCGGAAACACCGCTCGCCCTCCGACAGCCTCAAGCGCGTGATGGACCTGGTAATCGCCATCCCGATGGCGATCTTCCTGCTGCCTGCCTATATCCTGCTGGCGGCGATCATCTATGCCGACGACAAAGGCCCGATCCTGTTCAAGCAGACCCGCCGCGGCATGAACGGCAAGCCGTTCACCTGCCTGAAGTTCCGCACCATGGTGACCGATGCGAGCGAGCGCCTGGAGCGCCTGCTGGCCACCGATCCGGTCCTGCGCGCGGAATGGGAAGCGACCCAGAAACTCAAGAACGACCCGCGAATCACCGGTGTGGGCGGGTTCCTGCGCAAATACAGCCTGGATGAGCTCCCCCAGCTGTGGAACATCATCAAGGGTGAGATGTCGATTGTCGGCCCGCGTCCGATCGTCGACGACGAAGTGCGCCGCTACGGCAACCATATCGACCATTATGACCATGTGCGCCCCGGCGTGGTCGGCCTGTGGCAGATCAATGGCCGCAACGACACTTCCTATGAGAAGCGCGTGCAGCTGGATGTCTCCTACGCCGAGACACGCAATGTCCTGCTTGACCTGAAGATCCTGTTCGGCTCGATCCCGGCAATCCTGCTCAAGCGCGGCGCCTACTAGCTTAAAATCACCTCTGGGGAGGAGGGACCTGAAGAAGGGCCAGCTTCGGCGGGCCCTTTTTCCTTGCATGCGGGGCATGTCTGCACTCTGGCCGTCCTATTGCCCTCTCCCCGCCCTCCAAACGCAGGCGGCCCGGCGCCCACGAAGCGCGCAGAATGCGCTCCAGCAGCACCATGGAGGCGTCCAATTGCGATGGATGGGGTGTGGTGCAAGGCCAGGGTAACGGGCCCCGGCGGGCCTGTCAGAGCGCTAGCCCTTCAGGACCTGCCGGCAGAGGCCCAGGGCCCAGGAGACATGCATGATCGCGGCTGCAGGGCCGGCCATCAGTCCGCAGATCGAGCGATGTTTCATCGCCAGGTAAAGCGAGGCACCGAGAAGGATGCTGGCATAGAAAGCCGGATAGACCCACCAGATCGAAAGGATGGGAGCAAGTGCAGCACAACCGACGAGGGCCAGCAAATTCAGCACAGGGAACATCTGGCGCGGGCGTGGGCGGATAGCATGCTTGCGGATCGTCCGCGCGCGGCCCTTGCCATAGTTGAAATACTGGCGCGCCAGAGACCATGGGGTCGCACGCGGCTTGTAGGCCAGGCGGATATGCGCATCGAGATAGATCCGGCCGCCGAAGCGGGCGACGCGGGTGTCGTATTCGGCATCCTCATTGTGGGAGAAGCTCGGATCATAGCCGCCCACGGCACGGAATACTGACAGGTCAAAGCCGGCATGGTGACCGTGATCGACATATTTCGATTCCAGTCCGCCGCGATGGGCCGACCCGCCCGAGCCCAGGGGAGTATCGACCACCCAGGCATTGGCTTTCTGGAAACAGTCCTCGCCGACCGCGTCCATCGGCACGACGATCGAGGCCACGCGCCGGCGCAGGAGAGCGTCGGCCACCTCGGTGATGTAGCCGGGCGGATAGATCGAGTGGGCGTCGCAGCGCACAAGGATTGTCTCATGCTGGGCCAGCGCGGCGACGGCATTGACGCCGGCCGACTGCAGGCGATCGGGATTGTCGATCCAGCTCAGATTGGGATAGCGCTCGGCCATGTCGTCGAGCAGGCCGCGCGTGCCATCGGTGCTGCCACCGTCTGCAATCACAAAGCGTACCTCTTCCAGGCGCTCATCGCCCTGCATCAGGGACTCCACGCACGCCTCGATATGGTTGATTTCATTGAGAACCGGGATCGCGACGATGATCTCTTTCGGTTCGGCCCGCGGGGTCACGGAGGCGTGCGGACCATTATCTGCCACAAGGCGCAGATGCGAACTCTGAGTAGACATCGGATCAAATACCTGCTGCAAATATCACTACAGTTCTCCGCAGCGCAGAACGGCGCCGGGAACTGGCTGTTCCGCTTCAATCTGCGTGCCAAAGCGTGCCGGCTCGGGCCGCGTTAACGAAGTTTCAGGGCCGCCACATTCTGGACATGTTTCGTTCATGACTGGGTCATGTCCGTGTTCCAGCCTGAGTAGAGTGAAATCTGGTATTAACTCCGCAGACTCTAAGAATCGCTCTAAGGACCCGCATGACCAACAACGCCCCCAGCACGAATGGTGACGCGCTGGCCCCGCACCCGGGGTCGCCCGAGCTGCGCATGATCGGATCGGCAAACCCCTATCGCACCCAGTCCGGGCATGAGACCCGGCCGGTGTCGCGATGGGTTGTTTATGGCCTGATCGCATTCTACTGCGCAGCCGCCTGGTCATTGGCATTCTGGATTGTTTCCAAATTGCTGTGAGCGCGGCCCGCGCGCAGTTTCGCTGAAAGTATGCCCCCAAGTCGCACCGCGACATGGCCGATGGCGGCCGGCTCGCCCGCGATGGCGCGCACGATATCACCGGGCCGCCGGGCTTTCAGCCCCGCCACCACGCACTCGAACGCATGGCTCTTGCGCAGACCTGCAAGCCGCGCGGTCTGAGCGGCTTTCGCCGCCGGATCGAAGCGCGCACCATAGCGCGCGGCAAATTGCGTTTCCGCCTCCAGGATCGCCGCCGTCAGCGCCGGTGTGAGACGATGGGAGATCGATCCCGGGCGGACGAGATAATTGTACCCACGCGAAGGATGCAGGTGCATTTCGGCGCCCTCTGCCAGCAGGCTGGCCACCAGATAGAAATCCTCGCTGTTGCGCAGGCTGGTGTCATAGACCAGCCCGGTGCGCGCAAGGCTCTCGGCGCGGAAGAGCGGTTTCAGATAGCCGAGATTCTCGCCGAAGCGGGTTTCCGTGGCCGGGTCGAGATAGGCGGCCAGATCCACTGTCTCCGGTCCTGCCAGCACGGCCGCATCGAGAAAGGCCGCTCCGCTCGCACCCGGCGCGCCGATCTCGGCCACACGGTTCATATTGTCGGCGACAATGTCCGCGCCGGTCTCATCGGCGAAGGCAACGAGACGCGCCAGCCGGCCCGGCTCGAAACTGTCGTCGGAATCCAGCACGGCGATATAGCGTCCGCGCGCCAGGGAGATGGCGTGATTGCGTGCCACGCTCGGCCCGCCATTCTGCGGCAGGCGTTCCAGGACCAGGCGCTCATCGCCTCCGCTCGCCGCGCGCGCTGCCGCCAGCGTCTCATCGGCCGAGGCATCATCGACCAGGATCAGCTCCAGGCTGACCCCGTCCTGCGCCAGCGCCGAGCGAATGGCCGGCGCGATGAAATCGGCCGCATGCCAGGCGGCCATGATCACGGACACGTCGGGCTGGTCCGGGCGCATCAGTCGTACTCCTGCCCGCCGGCTTGCTCATAGGCCCGGTAACGGTCTTCCCTGGCGCGGGCATCCTGACGTACCAGACTGGAAATGGCCGAGACGTAGAACATGGTCACGGAGGTGTCGAACACCACATAGAGCCAGCTCTCGGTGAAGGTGGAGACGAACACGATGCCGGTGATCAGCAGGAAGAAGCTGCGCACGATGGACTGGGTGGCAATCCACGCGAGAACCGAGCGCCACAGGCACCAGCCCACCACCATATAGGTCAGTACCAGGCCGACATATCCGAAGTGGACCTGCATTTCGAGATAGGAATTGTGGAAGGAGAATTTCGTGCCCGCCGTCTTGTGCGACAGCTCCAGAAGGGTCTGCGCATCGCCGCGATTCCAGACCCAGAATCCCTCCGCGCCTGTGCCCAGCATCGGGCGCTCGCGCACGATCCGGTCAGCCGCGTCCCACAGCATGGTGCGCCCCGTCAGGGTGGAATCCTTGCCGAGCGAATTGAGGAAATTCTCGTAGATGCCCTCGGTGCCGGTATTGGCCAGGATGTAGAGCGCCGTCAGTGCGCCGAATGTCAGCATCAGCATGAAGGTTGTTCGCAGGTGCCTGATCCTGGAGAACCGGCTCCAGAACAGCCAGATCGTGGTCATGGCCAGGACAGATCCGGAGGCAAAGACCAGCGAGGTCGCCGACTGCGCGATCACGATGAAGATGAAGCAGATCGGGATCAGCGGGAAGGCCAGCAGCCTCAGCCAGGGGATCTCGTGCTTGTTATAGGCCGTCGCCATGGCCGTCAGCATGACCACCACCATGCGCACGGCGAAGATGTTCTTCTCGCCCCACGGGCCCTTGTTCCCGAAGTCGAAGATCGCCGGCGCCACCTCCAGGACGGAGAAGAAGCCGGCGAAGAACACCGCCCGGATGATCTCGTGCGGCGCAAACCGGGCCGCGACATAGACCGAGACCAGAGAGCCCAGTGTCATCATCGCGCCAAAGCGCAGGGCTGCGCTCGGCACCGGCGACCAGGCCCAGGACAGCGTGGCCAGGATCGGGATCGCAAAGACCAGCCAGGAGCGGAACGCCAGCGGCACAAGCTGGCGGCGGTGAATGACGAATGCTCCGAGCCAGTAGAGCGACATGGGATAGAGCACCAGCTCGTTGCCCGGCCGGACGATGAAAGTGAAGTAAAACCACAGCCCGAGCAGCGCCTGCTCCCAGAGAGGCGCGCTATGAGTGCCTTCGCTGGAGCCGGAGCGTGTGGCCGGCGTTGCAGGGGCTTCGAACATCAGTTGCGGATAGGCTGTGTTCATGCCGGCACCTCCGCTGCAAGCGCCTTGCCGATGAGGCCCGCAAGATGACCGCGCGGCTCGACGAAGACCGCGCTGTCGAGCGCGACGAGGCGGTCGTGGGCGGCGGCCAGGGGTGCTGGGTCCGCAATCAGTTCGCCGAGCAGGGCCGGCAGTGTCTCTTCCAGAGGCTCGGCCAGGGTGAGGCCGGTTTCGCGCGCCTCGATCCAGGCTGCGGTCTGCGTGCTGGCCGGTGCGATGGACGGGACGGCGAAATAGCCGCCCTCATAGATCCGGTTGGGCAGCAGCCAGACGGAATTGGCGCCCGCTTCCATGAAGTCGCCCGCCCAGACCGCATCGAGCCCGGCATAGATGCCGGCAAGGTCGGCCGGTGCAGTGTAGCGGCCATGATAGGCCATGTTTGCGCGCGTCTCGATTTCCGGCTCGAAGACCGGAATCTCGCGCCGTGCGGGCTGGCCATGCAGGTGGATCTCGACCTTGTCGCCATAGCGGTCTGCCAGGTCCAGCAGCAGCGCGAAGCTGCGTGCACAGCGCAGATTGCCGACCCAACCGAGTCGCAGCGGGCCAGGCCTGCGCGCCTTTCCCGCTTGCGGGCGCGGGCCGAAATCGCTGGAGGCCGGCAGGCGGTTTTCCAGAAGGTCGGCGACATAGTGGCCGGCATGGTGGCGTTTGTAATGGTGGTCCAGGAAGCCCGGCGAACTGACCCAGACTCGTGCACAGCGCGAGACCAGGGCGCGCTCCAGGCCGCGCATCGTCATGCCGATCGGGTCATTGCGTGTCAGCAGGCGATGGACATCGAGACACTCATAAATCACCGGTGTGTCGAGCCCGGCGCGGCGCTTGGCCTCGAAGGCGCAGGCGAGCATGTCGAGATTGCGCGCAAGGATCACATCGGCTGCCGCCAGTTCCGGCGAAGCGGCCGCCTTCGCCGCGCCAGAGAACACTGTACCGAGGCGCTTGGCGAAGGCCCCGTCCAGGGTCTCGCCAAGATCGACATTGGCCCAGAACAGCTCGGCATCCTTGCGCCGGCTCGGCATGAAGCCGGTCACCTCAAGCCCGTCATCAAGCAGGGCACGTACGCGGCGGCGCACGGCAGCATCGGCGACATCGTGCCCGAAATAGGCCACGCGCCGGCCCGGGATGCCTGCCCCGCCGGCGCACAAGGCCTCTGCGACCGACTCATATGCCGTGCCGTCATCCGCCATGCGTCAGCCCGTCTCGGAAGGAAGCGTCACCGGGGGCAGGCCGGAGGAGAAGGTGTCGCTGCACTGCTCGCCCTCATCGCCCGCGGCTAGATAGGACGCGCATTGATAACCGACCGTGGCACCGCTTTCGAAGGTCGGCCGGCCGTGCCAGGCATACTGGCCCTCCGAACCGGTCCAGATATTCTGGATCCAGCGGCCCGGGGTCTGCGGGATCGGGTGCTCTGCCGCCGTGGCGGTGTAGACGAGCTGGTCGCCGACATACCAGCGGATCTCGTCCGGCTCCCACTCGAAGGCGTAGAGCTGGTACACTTCGGCGGCATCATAGGGCAGGTCGACATAGACCGAGCCATGCGCCTTGCCGGCGGTGAAATAGTTGATGTGCAGCTCGCCCGTCCGGTGGCCGAGAAACTCGATATCGATCTCGTCATGCGGGTCCCCGCCCTGGGACGGGCCGGTATGGGTGAACATGGACGAGACGATGCCCGATCCAGGCGCGGCGCGCATCACGATCTCATAGCGGCCATAATGATAGCGTCCGCGGCGCTGGTATTCCGCGCCGGTGAACGGGCACATTTCCTTGCGCTCGCGGGTGAGCATCAGTTCCACGCCGGTATCGTCGAACCGGATGTGATCGGCTTCCCAGCCGGCGCGCTGGACATTGTTCATGTAGGCAAAGTCGGCCTTGTACCAGTTATAGTCGTGGCCTTCGGAGAACTGCTTGATGAAGCTGTCTTCGACCTCGTAGACCTTGGCCGGCGCGGCAGGGCGCTCGGAAGGGCTTTCGGCCTGCGGCGCTTCGGCGGCGGCGGAAACCTCGCCGGCTTCCGGCAGGGCCTCTTCGCCGGTGCTGGCATGGCGGGCCTCACAGGCGCCCAGCAGCAGCAGACCTGCCACACACGCACGCCTATTGAATACCCACATGGTCAGTCTCCCTGCGCCGGTGCCCCGCCGGGGCACGGGTTATCCCTTGGACCCTTCGGAGTAGTACTTGCTGTACGCCTTGTAGCTGGCCGAGCTGGTGCCCAGGAACCGCTTCTTGCGCAGGTCCACGAAGGTCAGGGCGATGCCGGCAATGCTGGCATTGAACTGCTGCAGGATGTTGATGGTCTGCTGCAGGGCCTGGCGCGCAGTCGAGCGCCATTTGGCGACAACGATGGTCTGGTCGACCTTGGACACGATCACCCGGCTCTCGGCCATCAGCAGCAACGGACCGGTATCGATGACGATCAGGTCATAGGCCGTTTCCAGGCGTTGGAGCAGGGCGTCAAAGGCGCGCGAACCGAACACATCGCGCGGAGTGTTGCGCGTGGAGGTCAGCGGCAGGATGTGCATGCCGGTGGCCTCGTCCACATGGATGGCATCGTCCAGAGCGACCTCGCCGAACAGGTGCTCGATCAAGCCGGCCTCGGGCTCCAGGCGCGCAGCCTCGGTGAGCTGGCGGCGGCGGAAGTCGCCATCGATGACCAGCGTTTTCGAGCCGGACAGGGCCGACAGGCGGCCGAGCGAATAGGTCGTCATCGTCTTGCCTTCGTTGGGCAGGGACGAACAGATCGCAACCGTCTTGGCCGGATTGTCGAGATCGGCGAACACGATGGAGGCACGGATATTCCGTATACTCTCGGAATAGGCCGAGAGCGGATTTTCGATGGCATAGTCGCCCGGGTTGCGCTTGCCGCGACCGATCAGCAGCGGGATGGCACCGATGGAGGGCACACCGAAGGCGCGCTCGATTTCCTCGCCATGGGAGAAGTGGTTCTCGCTCAGTTCCGACAGGAGCACCACAGCACCCGCAGCCGCGCCGCCGAACAGGAAGCCGAGGATCAGGTTGATCATCACCTGCGGCGAGGCGGGCGCGCCGGGCACACCGGCCTCGTTGAGCACGCGGGCATCGGCCTTGGCGAGATCCGCCTGGTCGTCGGACGCCTTGAAGCGCTCCAGGAAGTCCTCATACAGCGTCCGGGCGGCTTCGGCCTCACGCTCCAGCTCGCGCAGGCGAACCGAGGCCTGGTTGTTGCTGATCAGTGTGGACCGCGCACCGGCGAGCTCGCGGTTTGTATCCTCAAGATTCCGGCGGGCCACCGCAACCTGGCTTTCCAGGCTGGAAACGACGCGCGAGACGGCCGCATCGATCGAGGCGCGCACATCGGCGAGCTCGTTATTCACAGCTACACGCTCGGGGTGGAGCGGGCCGTAGCGGGTAGCCAGGTCGGCCGCGCGACGCTGAACTTCCGCCTGCTGACGGCGCAGGTCGGAGATTTCCTGAGAGCCGAGCACTTCGGCGATGGAGTCCACGCCACTGCCGGAATTCATCCGGACACGCACATCGCTGAGCCGCGATTCCGCTTCCGAGAGGACAGAGCGGCGCTGGCTCTGCTGGCGGGAAAGGTCGTTGATCTGCTGTTCGGTGAGGGTCGAGCCCTGGGCGACAAGCAGGCCGGTGTCACGGCGGAAGGCCTCGACTTCGCTCTCCTTGTCATTGACCTCGGTGCGCAGGTCCTCAAGGCGCTCGCTGAGCCAGATATTCTGCCGGCGCGCGGCCTGGAGTTTGGCTTCGAGCTGTTCGACAATGTACTGGTCCGCCACGGCATTGGCGATCAAGGCGGCCAGCTGCGGGTCTTCGCTACGGGCGCGGATATCGATGATATAGGTCGGGCCGAGCCGGTTCACGCTGATCGCGGACTGCAGGCGCCAGGTCGCAAAGTCATGCAGGGCTTCCTGCTGTTCTTCCGGGGTCATCTGGACCTGTTCGACTTCCTCATCACCGCCCATGCCGATGAGATCGAGAATGCTGCCCTTCACCTCGTTGATCATGGCCTTGAGGCCCGAGGGTTCCTGCAGGGTATAGTTGAACTCCGGATACTGGGTCAGGTCGAGTTCATCGACGACCTTGGACAGCATGGTCTCCGACTGCATCACTTCCAGCTCGGTATCGATGATCGCCGTGTTCGGCGCGAGCCCGGAGAACATGGAGCCGAGATCGATATCGTTGCCCGCACGCGTATCGAGCATGAGACGCGTCTGGGTCTGGTAGATCGGTGTCTGCTGCAGCGTATAGGCCGCGATCACCGCAAAGGTGAGGATGAAGGTGAAAGTGGCCAGGAAGAACCGCTTTCGCACCGCCGTCAGAATGGCCTTGATATCCACAAGTCCATCCTGACCGGGGACGACAGCCGTCGGCCGCCCTGCAAAGGGCACCGAGCGCGGCATGGCGAAGCGGGTCTGTTTGTTCACGTCCTTGGCTCCTTGAAGCGAGGTGGGGCCCTAGGGGTTACGGGAAGATGCGGACGGCCAGGCCGAACACATTCTGCTCGAAATTGCCGTTGGGATTGGTGCTGTCACGCTCGATACGTTCGAAATAGCCGTCGAAGTGGATGCGCTTGCTCATCTTGTAGGTCGCGCCAAAGCCCAGCTCCAGGCGCTCGTCATCGCGGTCGATGTCTTCATATTCGCGGTCATTGCGACCGGCTTCGGCGAACAGGAGGATGTTGCGGTAAAGCTCGTGGTCGACGCGCACGCCATAATCAAGCGCCGTGGCGCTGCCGGCAGTGGCCAGGCCCGGATCGATCACCCGGCGCGAGACATCGAAATTCACCGTGGTCAGGCGCGTGGGGAACCATTGCACATCGGCTTCCACCGAGAGGCCCGAGACATCGGCGAAGACATCGGAGTCCTTGGTGTCTTCCAGATAGCCGATCGCCACATCGCCGCGCAGCAGGATGGGCAGCTCGAAATCGGCGCCGGCCTGAACGGCATAGCCATCCGCATCGCGGCTTTCCATCATGCCACCCACGAAGGCCATCTCGTCATAATCGCGCGCGCTGGTTTCGGCCTGGCCGAAAATGGCGAAGTCCGGCGTCACGGCATAGGACACACGTCCCTGCAGGCGCTGATAGGAATAGTCGCGATTGCTCATGCTCTGGCTGCCGCCGCCGACCAGCGGGACATCGTCATAGCTGTAATCGGTATACTGATACTCCGCACGGGCCCGGAAGCGCGAGCGCGTGAAGCGGGCCACGCCGCGAGCGCCGGCCGTGGTGAAGCTGATCGGCTCCTCGAAGACGTCGAGATTGGCCACCGAATAGCGTGGCTCTGTCTCGTCGCTGCCGAAGACGGTGCCGCTGACATCCAGGCCGCGGGCAAGATCCAGCCGGCCGCGCAGCTCGCCGCGGACATCCGTCGTGCTCTCGCTGGAAAGGTCGTTGTACTCGTTATGGGTGGCTTCGGCGCGCACGCCGAACTCATGGCGCGACCAGTCCGAGCGCAGGTCCACGATCGGCGCGATCCGGAGCAAGAGGTCATCCTGCTCATTCATCGCATCGGCGAAGACGTTGTCATTGCTTTCCGCGCCGAGCCCCAGCTGGGAGTTCAGGGCGAATGTGCCAAGACGAACAGGCTCGGGATCGAACGCCACCTGGTAACGGTCGGTCACGGCTTCGTATCGGTCTCGCTGGAAGAAGTTGTTGTTCTGCTCCTGGCCGCAAGCGCCAGCAAAGCCTGTCGCGACCAGAGCGCCGCCGACAACCGTCATCATCTTCGTGGATGCCATTTTTAATCCCCTCGTGAGGTCGCCGCGCCGCGTATCAGAGGCGGACGTCTGCAGAACTTCTCCGGCACGTTCAATTCGCATGCCAGCCGATGCGTCACGTCCACCCCACCTCTTCAGAGGCCTGTTGCAAAATGGAGAGTCAAGCGAAACCATAAGTCACAACGCCTGTTTACTCTAATTTGCGCGGGCGGATTAGAACACGTGTGTTCCTTTTCGCCCACATCCGTAAGCTCTTTGCGAAGAATTCTCCCAAAAAGGGAATTTTTCTCTTCAGATTTGTTAACTATTACCACGCGGCGACAAACAAAGAACCCCGCCAGGTCCGGCCTGACGGGGTTGTTATCACCGTGCTGCAAAGGCGATCAGAAGATGCGCTCTCCGATGCGGATTGTATCGCCCGGTTCCACCTTCGTGGTGGTGGTCAGAGTGACGCGGCGCTCATCTGTTTCCCCTGCGCTGCGGATGAACACCTCCTTGCGGTTGGCGCGATAGGTAAACCCGCCCGCAGCGGCCACGGCATTCATCACCGTCAGGCCCGACGTATAGGCGTATTCATTGGGCCGGTTGACCTCGCCGAGAATGTAGAAGGGCCGGAAATTGGTGACCTCGGCACTGACGCGCGGCTCGACCAGATAATCCCCGGCCAGACGGTTCTCGATCTCCTCCTGGAACTCGACAATGGTCATGCCCTCGACATGGACTGTACCGATCAGGGGCATTGAGATGGCCCCCGTTCCGTCCACGGCATAATCGCCCGACAGTTCCGGCTCGCCGAACACGTTCACGCGCAGCGAGTCGCCATTACCGAGACGGTAGACGCCCGCTTCCTGCTGTATGGCCGGACCGGCCTGATCGACCGTGCCCGACGGTACCGTCCCGGATTGACACGCGGCCAGGATCAGAACGCCGAACAGCGCAGCCACCCAGCGTTTGAGTTGTGTCGCTGCTAGTTTCATCTTGTTCGTCCCTCTCTTCATGTCGTGATGAATTTCACCTCGGACCCGACCAGGCAGGCCGCGGTGAGTTTGCCGGTCAGATAGGCACCGGTATCGATGCCGATCCGGCGGAAGTCATGGTGCGGATCGGAGATCGGCGTATGGCCATGAACCACAACCCTGTCAAAAGCCCCATCGTCTTTCAGGAACTCTTCGCGGATCCACAGGATGTCCTTCTCGGCCTGCTGGTCCAGCGGCAGCCCGGGGCGCAAACCGGCATGCACGAAGACATAGTCGCCGAGCGTGGCGTAAAGGCTCAGTGAACTGAGGAAGGCGCGGTGTTCGACCGGGATCTGGTGGTTGAGCTGGGCACAGACCGTTTCCCACTCGCTGGTGATGGTCTTCGCGCGCGGCGGCTGGATGCCATAGGACATCAGCGTTTCCGCCCCGCCGAACTTCGCCCATTGCGGGCCGAAGGAAGAGTCGGCCAGGAAGGTCTCGAAGGCGGCTTCATGATTGCCCTTCAGATAATAGGTCTCATAGCGCGCCAGCTCGTCGCTGAGCAGATAGTCGATGACATCCTTGGACTGGAACCCGCGGTCGACATAGTCGCCGAGGAAAATCAGCACCACGCGCGATTCCTCGGAGTTGGCGACATCCTCGTGGATCAGCTCCATGAGGCGCTTGAGCAGGTCGGCCCGGCCATGAATGTCGCCCACGGCATAGACGCGTGTATCGGCGGGAACATTGGTCTTGCGCGGCGGCAGGGCGTTGGGATCGGGCCGGGACTTGCTGGTCTTGGCAGGACGCGTACGTGCGCGCCCGCGCTCCGGACGGGTCTGCGCGTCCAGGTCGATCAGGAACTCGCGCACACGGTCATAGGCCGCAAAGCAGCCGGACTTGGCGCTCTGCCAGCCCGAATCGACCCAATCACGCAGTTTGAACATTGCCGTCCGGATCACCCCAACCTTCTCTCTGATCTTGCGAGAACTACACTCTCACAAGGATTTAACGTTTTGCCAGCCCGCTGGCCAGAAGTGTATCTTGCCGCAGTTTTGTTCCGTCTCAAGCCGGTTCCCCTCGCGCGCGCACCGATTCCCCCGTCCCGCTGAAATGCTCGCGCAGCCGGGCAATCAGTTCACCCACGACAGGCGGCGGCGCCATGAAAGCTTTTACAGCTTCGATGGGATTGCGGGCATGTTTGGCTTCGATGAGGCGCACCCATGCCCATTTTTTGTGCGACAGCATCATGTGATCGCGCAGGGCCGCGCGCGCACCGGCCGGCAGACCCGGCGTCTGCCACAGCGCGCGCGAGGATTGCCATACCGCCTTGAGATCGCTGCCCTTGTGCTGCCTGGACAGCGAGCCCGGCGTATCGAAGGCATAATAGCCCTGCGGATCGACCAGGCCGAAGCGCACACCGGCGATGAGCGCGCGCGCGTAAAGGTCGAAGTCCTCGCCCAGGCGCATATCCTCGCGATAGTACAGTCCGTGTTCGCGGATCGCGCTCAAACGCATCATCGGCTTGATGAACCCCAGCTCGCGGCCATGTCCGCATACATCATAAAGATTCTCGCGGACAAAGCGTTCCAGCGAAAGGTCGATTGCGCCGAAATCCTCATCCACCCAGTGGCGGTGTCCGGTCTCGATGGCGTTCCAGTCCTGCACACGTACAAGGTCGTCGGCGATGAAATCCCAGCCATGCTCCTCTGCCAATGCGAGGAGGCGGGCCATGCGCTCGGGCGCCATGCGGTCATCGGCGTCCAGCAGGGCGACCCATTCGGTCTCGCAGGCATTGATCGCGCGGTTACGCGCGGCCGCCGGGCCCTGGTTCACACCCTGCTCGAGCACCGTCACGCGCGGATTGCCGGCCGCATGGGCCATGGCGACTGCCACCGTGTCATCGGGCGAGGCATCGTCGACAATGATCAGGTTGCACGGCTCTGTCTGTGCCATGACGGAATCGATCACGTCGCCGACCAGTCCGGCTGCCCGGTAGGCAGGTACAATGACTGTGATGCGTGCCGTCACGAGACACCCTCTCTACTGATCCACCGGCACATTACCGGCATTGCAACAAAATCAAGCAAAACTCGCACCGGGCCTCTCGTATCGCGCGAAAAGACTATGCCTTTCACGCCTGGTCGGGAAATGTAAGAGGTGGACGTGGACCGGTCTGGCAAGTTTTTGGCATGCAGGGCCTGACAGGAGACCGTGCACAGGCGCACGGCCAATGGGTGTTTGGGAATTTCGCGATGGCAGTGGCGCAGACTGGCACAAAGACCGAGCTGACGGTGGTTGTGCCAACCTACAATGAGAGCAAAAACATTCCCGAGATGGTCCGCCGTCTCAGCGAGACGCTGAAGGATATTTCCTGGGAACTGATCTTCGTGGACGATTCCTCCCCGGACGGATCGGCCGATGTCGTGCGCTCGATTGCCCGCGAAGACCACCGCATCCGCCTGATTTCGCGCCACAACCGCCGGGGCCTGGCCTCGGCAGTGGTCGAGGGCGCCCTGGCCGCCTCCGCCGATGTGGTCGCGGTGATGGATGGCGACCTCCAGCACGATGAAAGCGTGCTGCCCGACATGTATGCAAAGGTGCGCGACGGCGAGGCCGATGTGGTCTCGGCCAGCCGCTTCCTGCGCGAGGATGGCGCCGACGGCCTGTCGTCTGCCACACGTGTCGCGATTTCGAACAATGGCATCAAGCTGTCGAACCTGGTGTTCAATCTCAAGATGACCGATCCGCTGACCGGCTTCTTCGTCGTGCGCCGCGACGTGGTCCGCCGCGCCCTGCCGGAACTGTCAGAGCTCGGCTTCAAGGTTCTGATGGATGTCATCGTTTCGGCCAAGCCGCGCCCGCGCGTGGTGGAAGTGCCGTTCAAGTTTCGCGAGCGCCAGCATGGCGAGTCCAAGCTCGACAACAAGGTGATGTACGAGTTCTTCCTGTTCTTCATCGAGAAGAAGATCAGCACCTTCATGCCACTGCCGGCACGCTTCCTCTCCTTCGCCTTCATCAACTCGATCGGCATCCTGGTGCACCTGGCGGTGCTCTTCCCGATGCTGGCCATTCTCGGTGAGGGCTCCTTCGTGAACGCCCAGCTGATCGCCACCATCGTGGCCATGGGCTTCAACTACACGGTCAACAATATGGTGACCTATTCCGACCGGCAGCTGAAAGGCGCGAAGTTCTATGCGGGCTTCTTCATCTTCGCCGCGCTGTGCTCGGTCGGCATCCTTGGCAATGTCGGTGTCGCGAACGCTCTGCACCGGGACTATCCGAGCCTCTCGGTCTTCGTCCCGGCCGTCGCCGGCGCCCTGATCACCGTGGTGTGGAACTATGTGGCCACCGGCGCCTTCGTCTGGGGCCGGACCAAGTTCCCCAGCGTTTTCCGGGTGCGCCGCAGCCAGAGCGTCCAAGCCTGACACAAAAAGATACGGCAAGTCCCGGCCAAGCGGCACGGGGCTTGCTCCACACGCTCAGGAAGACAGCCGTTTCCAAAACTGGGAAAACCCGAAGCCGGACTCGCCTGTCAGTGGAATCGCAATGACGCAGCCGGGCTCGGCTGTCACCGTAAATCGCCTGGAAGGGCACGGGGATCAAAGGGCCTGACTGCTGACGAACGGATGCGGCGAGGGCCGTGGTGGGAGTTTGGAAGCATGTCCAGTCAAGACGCACAACCGGCGGCCGGTGAAGGCCTCATGGCCAAGCTGATGGGGCTGTATCAACAGCACGAAACACTGCTGAAGTATTTCTTCATCGGCGGCATGGCGAGCGCCATCGACGTCGTGCTCTATTTCATCCTGTACAATTTCGTCTTTCCCGACACGGTGCAGATCGGCGGCATGGCGATGAGCAATGAGCTCGCCGCCCAGTCGATCTCCGTTCCCACGGCCATCGTGTTCAGTTTCGTCGTCAATGCCCGGCACAATTTCAAGACAAACGACTATGCGCTGATCCGCTTTCTCAGCTTCTGCATTGTCTGCCTGATCGGGTACCTGGCCGGCTACGGGGTCATTCTCGCGGTTCAGCACTTCATGGTGGAGAACTTCGCCGTCACCGAACAGCTCGGCGGCAATATCGGCAAGATCGTATCGCTGCCGGTCGTGTTCATCATCCAGTACATCCTGAACTCGAAGATCACCTTCCGCAAAGTAAGCGGCGCGCCCGCCTGACGACATCCTCCAGACACAGACTTTCCAGGGAACAGACCAATGACCAAGCCTCGTATCGGGATTATCGGCGGCGGCCTCACCGGCCTCACCACTGCTTACCAGCTCGCCAAGGAAGACGTTGACGTCACCGTGTTCGAAGCCAGCGATCGCCTCGGCGGCCTCGCGGCGGGCTACGAACTGGCCGGCTACCGCATGGAGCAGGCCTATCACTTCCTCTACAAGACCGACGAGTTCATCCTCGCCATGGTCGAGGAACTGGGCCTGACCGACAAGCTGACCTACCACAAATCCTCGGTGTCGACCTATTACGGCGACAAGCTCTACCCGATGGAAAGCCCGATCGACCTGATCAAGTTCACCCCGATCAGCTTCTTCGACCGCATCCGCGCCGGCGTCACCGTTCTGTGGCTGCAGCGCGAACGCAACTGGCGCAAGCTGTCGGAAACCACCGCCCTTGAATGGCTGCGCAAATATGCCGGCCGCGCGGTCACCGACGTGATCTGGGAACCGCTGCTGCGCGGCAAGTTCGACCGCTATTATGACAAGGTCACCATGTCCTGGCTCTGGGGCCGCGTGCTGCAGCGCGTGGACTCGCGCGATGCCAAGCTGGGCGGCGAGGCGCTGGGCTATTTCGACGGCGGCTTCAAGACCGTGATCGAGGCGCTGGAGGCCCCGGTCCGCGAAGCCGGCACCGAGATCCGCTTCAACTCCTTCATCGACAAGCTTCATCATGATGACGCCACCGGCAAGGTCGTCGTCACCCTGAAGGGCGGCGAGGAACAGGTCTTCGACCGCGTGCTGGCCACCGTGCCGTCCAATGTGCTCGCTAAGATGATCGCCGGTTATGAGAGCGTCGACCCGACCTATTTCGAGAAGATCCGCTCGGTGGACTATCTCGATGCCGCGGTGCTGTCGTTCTGCACGCCGCAGAAGATCACCGACTTCTACTGGCACAATATCAACACGCCGAACTCGCCCTTCGTGGTGTTCCTGTCCTTCACCGCCCTGATTGGGACGGAGAATTTCGACGGCAACCACATCTACTATATCGGCGACTATATCCCGCCGGAGCACAAATACATGTCGATGCCGGAAGAAGAGCTGAAAGCCCTCTGGTATGCCGAGCTGAAGAAGATGTTCCCGGATTTCGATCCGTCGCAGATCATCGACGATGGCCTGTTCCGCATGCGCAATGCCCAGCACATCGTCGATATCGGCTTTGAAGAGAACAAGCTGGTCCCGCACGAAACCCCGTGCCCGGGCGTGCTGATGTGCAATTTCAGCCAGATCTATCCGATGGACCGCGGCACCAATTACGCCATCCGCGATGGCAACCGCATGGCCAAGATGCTGATGGACAGCCTGGCATCGGGCACCACCGATGTGGCCTCGCCGACTGTGCCACCGCTGACCATGCCGGCCTCGGGCCGCAAGGCTGCACCGCAGCCGGAACAGCAGGCAGCCGAATAGGCTGCCTCACCGGGGCTGAACGAGTAGAGTTAAGGACCAGGGGTCATGAGCGACACGCCCACGCAGGACAAGAAGAGCTGGCTTCCGGGCTGGGCTCTCAATGGCTGGAACTGGGTGCGATCGCGCCCGATCTGGATGCAGCTTTCAGCCGCCGGCCTCGTGGCGCTTGGCTTTCTCGGCTTCATCTTCTTCCTGGGCTTTGTGTCCGGGGAACGAGAAGTTGGGCCGGCCTATCCCCTGTTCGCCAAGGTCACCAACAAGCTCGACCACATGTTCTTCCAGGGCGGGCCGACCCCGCCGCTGCAGGCGACCATCTACAACTCATCCCTGATCCGGCTCGGTTCGGAAGTCGCTGTCATCCCCACCGGGCGCGACAGCCATGACCAGAACCCGCTGAGCCAGAATGGCGGCGGCCTCACCTCCATGGGCGATGATGTCCTGGTGCTGGCCTATAATGGCAAGATCTACGCCTCGACCGGACCGGACGATGTGCGCGAGACCAGCGTCGCCGCGCCGGATAATAATCGCGAGGAATACCAGGCCCTGCGCGACAATCCCGATTTCGCGCAGTTCACCTTCCATCGCGGCTATCTGCGCTACAATGACCTGATGTATGTCGAGGCCCCTTCCGGCCCGTACCTGGTCGCCTCCTATACCGAATACCACCCCGACGCGGCCTGCTACACCAATACGCTGGCCAAGCTCGCCCTGCCGGAAGGCTCCACCGATATCGACACGGTGAGCGCCACGGCCGAGGACTGGAACGTCTTCTTCCGCACTGAGCCGTGCATGCCCTTCAAGGAAGAGCATCTGGCCATGGAAGGCCACATGGCCGGCGGCCGCATGGTGTTCCAGGCGCCGTCCACTATCATCTTCGAAAGCGGGGACTTCCACCTCGACGGCATGCGTTCGGTCGGCCCGGGCATCGCCCAGAACCCCGACGCCATGTACGGCAAGATGATCACCGTGGACATGGAAACCGGCGAAGGCCGCATCCTCTCCATGGGCCACCGCAACGCCCAGGGTGTCGCTGCCCTGCCTGATGGCACGGTGCTGATCGCCGAACATGGCCCGCGCGGCGGCGATGAGCTCAACATCATCGATGATGGCGCCAATTATGGCTGGCCACTGGAAAGCTACGGCACGACCTATCGCGGCACGCCGATCCCGCACTCGCTCTCCTATGGCCGCCAGGACAATTTCCACAAGCCGATCTTCTCCTGGGTGCCCTCCGTGGCGGTCTCCGGCATGGCCTATGTCCAGGGCTTCGACGAAAGCTGGGACGGCGACCTTCTGGTCGGCTCGCTGGCGGCCCAGACGCTCTATCGCATCCGGCTGGAAGGCCATGAGGCGATCTATGCCGAACCGATCGAAATCGGCTCGCGCATCCGCTATGTGCACCAGCACACCGATGGCCGTATCGTCCTGTGGACCGACAATTCCGAACTCATTTTCCTGACCGCCATGCAGCGCGTGGATGAAGGTGCGCGGTTCGAGGCCTGGCTGGCAGAGGCCGATTATCCGGCCCGCGTGAAGTCCAATCTCGACACAATCATGGACCGCTGCACCGAGTGCCACTCCTTCCAGGTGGGCGACGATGAGAAAGCCCCGGGCCTCAACAAGATCTTCGGGGACCGGATCGCCGACACCGCCTATCAGGGCTATTCCGACGGCCTCAGCGCCAAGAATGGCCGCTGGGACCGCGAGAGCCTGATCGCTTTCCTGAACGATCCGCAGGGCTTTGCGCCGGGCAGCTACATGCCGCCGGCCAGCATCGAGGATCCGCGCGTGACCGAGGCCCTGGTGGACTATCTGGAGTATCTGGACCACCAGTTCTGAGCCTCGCATGACCGCAACACCTGTCACCAGCATAAACGCGGCCTCGTCTGAGCGCCTGGATGTGCTGGATGGCATGCGCGGGCTCGCGGCGCTCTCCGTGGTCGCCTACCACTTCTTCGCCCGCTGGGCCGAGCCACAGTTCGAACCGACCCTCTACCAGCATGGCGACGCACTCGCGACCTTCCTGCCGATCCAGCTCGCCGGCGGGGTCGGGGTCCAGCTCTTCTTCCTGATCTCCGGCTTCGTCATCATGATGACGCTGGAGCGGGCCACGGGCCTGCTCGACTTCACCGTGCGCCGCGCCGCGCGCCTCTGGCCGGCCATGCTGGTCTGCGCGACGCTGTCGACGCTCATCATCAACGCCTCGGGCGTGGCTTATGTCTATGAGAATGTCGCGCGCTGGCAGGTAACGCCGGTGGAGTATTTCTCCTCCATCTTCTTCGTCCCGCCCGATATCACGGCCAGTGTGCTCGGCATTGAGCAGAGCGACATGCCGCGCTGGGTGGAAGGCGTCTACTGGACGCTCTGGTGCGAGGTGCGGTTCTACGCCCTCATCGCCCTCGCCTTCTGGCTCAGCCCGCGCGGCTGGTTTCTCTGGATCTGGGCCGGCCTGCAGACCGCCGCGCTCGCGCTTGACAGCTTCAGCCAGATTGTCGGCGGCTTTCCCGCAGGCACATGGGCGCTCGCCCTAGTCCTGCAGCCGGACATGCTCGGCTGGTTCACGCTCGGCCTCGTGGCCTGGAAATGGCGCGCGGGTGGAGCCAACCCTGCCCTGATCACCGCCGGACTGGCCGGGGCGGCCTCCCTGCTCATCGGCCCGATCCTCTCCATCGCTCCGGGCGAGTTCGGCATCGCTGACAGCGCACCGCGCGAAGCGGTGATGCTGGTGATGATCGGGGTGCCCTTCGCGCTCTTCCTGATGCGCAGCCGGCTGTTAAGGCCGCTCACATGGCCACCTGTGCTGGCCATCGGGCTCGCCTCCTATCCGCTCTATCTCTTCCATGAGCGCCCGGGCATGGTCTATCTGCACTGGCTGCACGAGATCGGCGTGCACCCCTGGGCGGCAGTTTTTATCGCCATTGGTGTGGTGATCGCCACAGCCCTCGCCCTGCACCGCTGGGTCGAGATGCCCGGCAAGCGTTTCATTCTGGGGTGCCTTCTGGGCGGGGCGAAATCGCTGCAGGCGCGCTACCCCGCCCTGCGCATGCCCGAGCACCGGGCCTGATCAGACCCGGGTCTGCGCCACAAAGCCCGTCAGCTTCGCCGCGAGGCCGAGCTTGCGCTCGCCGGCAGCCTGTTTGATCCGCCAGTGCAGTGAGCGTCCGAGCAGGCCGGCCAGCGCCTTGCCAATCGGCGAGATGGATTTCAGCGCCAGCGCGCGGGCGCGGATCTCGGCATCCTCATAGAGCGGCGCACAGCCGAAATTGTATCCCGTCGCGCCGAGCACCAGGTCCTGCTCGAACTCTGTCAGCGGAATATCGGTGTGCAGACGCGCGGCTTTTACCATGGCGTCCAATGCTTCCGGCCACATCACATGGCGGGCATAAACGCGCGCACGTTTCAGCTCTGCCACCCTGTCCTTCACCAGCGCCACATCCGGGCGCGCCCAGACATCCGGCGCCAGCAGGCGTTCATCGGGAAGCTCGGCCAGCAGCGGCTCGAAGATCATGCGGTGGAACTTGATCCATTTCGCATTGCTCTCTTCGGTGGAAAACCGCTCGGTCGCCGACCCGCGCGCGCCGGAATGCTCGCGGTGGAGATAGACCCGCTCGGGGAACAGCCTGCCGCGATAGTTCCGCGCGATGCGCAGCAGCATCTCATAATCCTGCGCGCGGGTGAGGACGGGGTTGAAGCCGCCGAGTTCCTCATACACAGAACGGCGCACGATCAGGCCCGGCTGGAAGATGTGACAGCCATCCAGAAGGTCCGGAAACAGTTCCTCCGGCGTGGAGGCGCGCCAGTAGCCCGGCGCCTTGATCACCTGCTCGCCCGTCGCAGGATCGACAATGAAGTCCTCATGTCGCCCGGCTGCGTATCCCAATTCAGGATCAGCATCGAGCGCGCCGGCCAGACGCGCGCAGGCATCGGGCTCAAGCAGGTCGTCGTCGTCGCAGATCCAGAGATAGTCGCCGGTAATCTGGCCCATGGCGAGATTGAGCGCGCTCGCCTTGCCGCCATTCTCCTTGCGCAGATAGGTCAGGTGTTCGCCATAGCGCTGGACCACATCGCCGGTGCCGTCGGTCGAGCCATCGTCGACAACGATAATCTGGTCGGGCATGCGGGTCTGTGCAAGCAGGGACTCCAGCGTCTCGGCGATCAGGTCGACCCGGTTATAGGTCGCCAGGATGACACTTACCGTTCCGGCCATGATCTGCTCCCTGATCGCCCCATTCGCATACAAATCACCCACTCGCTTACCGCCCTACCTGCAAAACCTGTACGAGACTTGCAAAGAACACCTTCGAGGGAACATCCCCATGCAGATTGTATCTGCAAGCGGGTGTGCGAAATATGTGCCGGGCGGCCATGTGCCCCCGCAAGCGAGGATGAGGCATGAGCGATCTGGCTCGCAAGACCGTGAATGGCGCGACGCTGAATGTCGCGGTGACGCTGTTCAAGAATGTGCTGCAGCTCGCCATCCTGCTGCCGATCCTGGCACGCCTGATCTCTCCGGCCGAGTTCGGTTATGTCGGCATGGCGATGACCTTCGTCGCCGCTTTCACCATGTTCAACGATCTGGGCATTTCCGCCGCGCTGGTGCGCGATGATGCGCCCTCGCCGGCCTTCTGGTCCTCGGCCTTCTGGACCAATATCGGCCTTGGGGTGACGGTGGCCACCGCGACCTATTTCGCCGCGCCGGCCATCGCGGCCTTCTACAACCAGCCGATTGTCGAGCCGCTGACGGAAGTGCTGGCCGTCATCCTGCTGATGCATTGCGCCTTTCTGGTGCCCATGGCCTGGCTGCAGCGCAATTTCCGCTTCGGCGCGATTGCGCTGATCGAGTTTGCCTCCACAGTGGTCTCTTCCATCATCGTGATCGTCATGGCCCTGCGCGGATACGGCGTCTGGGCGCTCGTGGCTCAGCAGATCTCGCTTTATGTCGTGAAGCTCGCAGGCGCCTTCCTCTTCCAGCGCGCACCGATCCGCCTGATTTACAAATTCTCCGAGATTGCCGCCGTCCTGCCCTTCAGCCTGCGCCTGACCGGGGAAGCCTTCATCACCTTCGTGAACCGCAAGGCCGATTCCATCCTGGTCGGCCGGTTCCTCGGCGCCGCCCCGCTCGGCTTTTATGATCGCGCCTACCAGATCATGCTGGTGCCGGTGAGTTCCCTCTCGCTCGGCGCCGGCTTCGCGCTCTATCCGGCCATGTCCTCGATCAAGCATGAGACCGAGCGACTCAAGCTGGTCTATCTGAAATCCATTTCCGTGCTCGGCGGCGTGGCCATCCCGATGATGGCGGGCCTCGCCCTGGTCAGCGAGCCCTTCGTGGCGCTGGTGTTCGGCCCGGACTGGAAGCCGGTGGTGCCGGTGCTCTCCATCCTCGCCTTTGCCGGCGTGATCCAGACCCTGTCGGGCCCGTCCAATGTGCTCTGGAAATCGCTCGGCAAGTCGGATGTGCTGCTTTACTGGGTGATCGCGCGGATGTTTGCCTTCCTCGTCGCCTTCGCGATCGGCATTCATCTCGGCTCGATCACGGCGCTGTCGGCGGCCTATCTGATCGCCAATGTCGCCATGTACCTGCCCTACCAGGCCCAGACCCTGCGCCACATGAAGATGCCCATCATGGACTATCTGCGCGTCATGGCACCGACCGTGATCTCTACCCTTGGCATGGCCGCAACCATCCTGGCGCTGGAAGAATATCTCCCGGCCATCGCCACCCTGCCGAGCTATGGCCAGCTTGGCGTGCTGGTGCCGGCCGGCGTGGCGGCATACCTTGCCTGCATGCTGCTCCTCTTCCGGCCCTTTGTCCGCGAACTGATCGGCGAGGCACGCGAGCTGTTTGACCGCAAGCAAAAAAGCGCGCCGGCCGAATGATGCGCCGCTGTCGGGAAGGCATGGGGTTTGCTAGACTCCCTGCCAGACTTTCCGACCGTTCAAGCCTTTGGGACACGCCTTGACCGCCACCCGATACGACGCCCTGATCCTGGTCGATCCGCGCTTCATGGGCGGAACGGCGACAGCTGTGGACAGCGATGTGCGCACGCTGGCCGCGGCGGGGCTGACCATCGGGCTCCATTTCGTCGAGGGGCGCGGCTTTTTCCTGCCGGAGGAAACGCCCAACCCGAAGCTGGAAGCCCTGTTCGATCTCGATGGTGTGACGCGCATCTCCGCTGGTGAGACGGCGCGCGCGCGCATCGCCTTCTTCCATCATCCCCAGCCCTTCCAGGTTGGGGTCGAAAACCCGATCACCGTGGAGGCCGGCAACTCGGTCATTGTCTGCCACCAGGCGCCGTTCAAGGGCGATGGCGCGCTGGACTATGATCCCTTCGCCATCCAGTGCCGGATCCGCGAGCAGTTCGGGGTGAGCCCGCTCTGGGCGCCGATCTCCGGCATCTGCCGGGCGCAGTTCCGCAGCTTCGCCCCCTTCCTGCGCCTCGCCAGCCAGGACTGGCCGAACACGTTCCATATCGAGGACTGGGCGCCGAAACGCGAGAAACTCACCGGTCCGGATCTCACGGTCGGGCGCCATGGCCGTCCGCATGCCGACAAATGGGGCGATACGGGCGCCGACATTGCCGCCAGCCTGCCGGCCGGCCCGCACATCCGCATCCGCACAATGGGCACCGATGCCATCTTCTTTCAGGAAATGGGCGTGGATGTCTCGGCCTGGGACGTGTTGCCCTTCAATGCCGAGCCGGTCGTGGACTTCCTCGACAGCCTGGACGTGTTTTCCTATTTCCACTCCTCGCGCTGGACCGAGACTTTCGGGCGGACAGTGGCCGAGGCCATGCTGCTGGGCGTGCGCTGTATTCTCGATCCCGGCCTGAAGGCCACATTCGGCGAGCATGCGCTCTACTGCGCGCCGTCGCAGGTCGCCGGCATGCTCGACAGCATCCGCGCCGACCTGCCCGGCGCGCGCGAGGCCGCAGAACGGGCGCGCGCCTGGTGCATCGAGACCTATGCCACCCAATCTGTTCCGGCCCGGCTGGAGGCTTTCGTCTCTGATCCCGGCACCACATCAAGGCGCGGTCCCGTCACCGCCTCCCCCCTCACTGCGGCGCGCAAATGGACCGGCTATCACCGGCGCCGCCGCCACCAAGAGAAGGCCTCCTGATCCATGGCAAGCTCGACCCAGCCCCTGTTCATCATCGGCGCCCCGCGCTCGGGCAACACGCTGACCCGCCGCGTGCTGATGGCGTCCGGCCAGATCTATATCCCGCCGGAAACCTATGTGTTCGGCGAGATCCTGGCGCGCTGGCCGAAATGGCATGGCCTCACATGGCGCGAGCGGGTCTGGCTCGCCTGCGCCTTCATCGACCGTCATCCCCACCGCGAGGATTTCGAGATCGAAAGCCTGTCCCCCTTCGCCGAAGCGCTGGAAAGCGCGCCGAAGGAGGCCCGCACGGTGCATCATTTCTACAATGAGTTTTATGCCTTCATGGCCCGCGAGCACGGCTTCACCGAAGCGCGCTGGGGCGACAAGACCCCGTGGAACACGGTCTATCTGAAGGAAATCGTGAAGGCCTATCCGGATGCGTACTATCTGTACCTGAAGCGCGATGGCCTCGATGTCGTGGCCTCGCAGGTGAAGGCCGACATGCGCAATATCCGCGATTCCGGCCAGCGCTGGATCGACGCCAACACCGCCTGCATGAAGCACCTGAAACGCGCCCGCCGCGCGCCGCTCACCATTGCCTATGAAGACCTGGTGAGCCAGCCCGAGGCGATTTTCCGCCAGATCTTCGACTGGGCCGACATGGATTTCGAGCCCGAACACCTCATCCGCGTGCCGGAAAAGCTCGCCGATGTCGGGCGCCACGCCCACCATGCCGCCGTCACCCGGCCGATCACGCCGGACTCGATCGGGCGCGGGCGCGCGAGCCTCACGCCCGGCCAACTCGCCGAGCTGCCGGACGGCTTCAGCACAATGATGGAAACCCTCGGCTACACGGCCGGATCGCTGCCGCAGGCGGCGCAATAACAAAGGTGGGGATGGGAGAGATGGGGCGACTGGCAGATCTCGAAGCGCGCGCAAAGGGCTTCCTCGATACGAGCGATACGCCGCTGAAAGGCTGGTGGATCTGGTTCGTCGCGATCACGCTGGCGGGCACGGTGATGCGGTTCTGGAATCTCGGCGGTGCGCCGATCTGGATGGACGAGGCCGTCACGCTGGGCTTTGCCCGGCTCGATCTTGGCACCATCGTCTGGGGCAATATCGACAACCACCCGAACCTGACCTGGGTGATCCAGTGGATCTGGCAACAGATCGACCCGAACCCAGCCCATGCCCGCGTGCCCGCGGCCACCTTCGGCTCGCTCTCGGTGGCTGCCATCCTGCTGGCGACGCGCGATGTGGCCTCAGCCCGCGCGGCGATCTTCACCGGCCTGCTCTTCGCCTTCGCCACGGGGCATATCTATTACAGCCAGGATGCGCGGATGTATCCCTATCTCGTCTTCGGCCTGATCCTGGCGGCCTGGGGCGGGATCGGCCATGTCCGCCCGAACCTCTATAGCCCCCGCACCTACGCCGCGCTCTATGTCATTGGCGGAGCCATCGCGATCTACAGCCACGCCATGGGCCTGATTGTGATGGGCCTCATCGGCTTTGCCAGCCTCGCAGCCGGGTGGCTCGGTGAAAACCGCATGCAGTTCCTGCGCGACTGGCTGATCCGCAACGTGATCCTCTTTGTGATCACCCTGCCCTGGCTGATCGTCCTGCCGAGCGCGACGGGGACTTTCCCGGGCCTGACGGGGGACAATTCCGTCGTCGATATCCAGTGGTTCTGGCGCAACATCACCGGGTTTCCGGGGCTCGGCAAACCGGCCATTCTCTTCGAGGCGCTGTTCTATGGCCTTACCGGGCTCTCCATTCCGATTGCCTGGATCAGCGGCCGGCGCGGCCTCGCGCTCACCCTGCTCGGACTGATCGTGGTTTTCCCGCTTGTGATCGCCGTACTGCACCTGCGCCAGCCGCTTCTGGCCAACAAGATCCTCCTGCCGGGCGTAATCGGGGTCACGCTGGGCGCGGGCTATGCCCTTTCACGCCTGAAGCCGCGCTGGGCGATGACCGGGCTCGGCGCCGTACTGGCCTTGGCCGCCTTCGGCTCGGCCGCCACCGAACTGCGCTATCACATCAAGTCCGAGGATTATCGCGGCGCTTATGAATATGCCGCCGAGCATGGCTTTGGCGACGCCCCGGCGCTGACCTGCGTGCATTTCCATGCTGCCGCCGCCTGGGAGAACCGGCGCGAGGGCCGCGTGCTTTACTATCGGCGCGGCGATGTCATCGATTACAAGGGCCCGGACTACTGGCGCGCGGCGGAAAACACCATGACGTGGCTGCGCGCCGCCGAAGCCAGCGAAATCGACGCCACACTTGGCGGTGGCTGGCTGATCGAGGGCGCGCTGCCTACGGCCCTGACCGATGACAGCCAGGTCCTCTTCATCCGTCCTTCCTGCCCTGCTGGCAAGGAGGCCGAGATCACCGCCGCGCTGGAAGCGCTTGGTTTCCATCAGGCCGGCGAGGCCCTCATCGAGGGCAAGGCCGCCGGCGGCCACGCCGTGCTGGAAGAGCCGCTGACGCGGATTACCCTGTTCGAACGCGAGGCGGAATAACTGAACCGGGCCCCCTTGCGCCGCTTTCTGCGAGTCCCCGTGGCTTGACCACGGGGTCCATGCGGCCAGGGACTCCCGTCGGTAGATGGGCACCGCGGTCGAGCCGCGGTGGATTGGAAATTGGACAACATGTGTCCAGGCGTACGCAGTCGCGTTCAGCCCTGGTCGGCGGTCATGGTGCGCACGGTGCGTGCGACGCAAGCCAGGCCCACGCGCTGGTCCTGGGTCAGCTCCCGGCTTTCGGCCGCGCGCACCATCTCCATGATCCGCGCCGGATGGCTGGTGGAAAACAGCACCTTGCCGCCAGGATTGGACTCCAGCGCGTGCTGAAGCAGGCACTGGGCAAGCTGATCGGGTTTGCGCACATCGGTGTAGAGCACACGCGCGGCCTTGTCGGCCATGGATGGATCCATCTCGAAGGCCCGGCGGAAACGCGCCATGGCAGCGCCAAGCCAGGAATGGATGATCAGTGTGTGATCGCCGCGCGTGAATTCCTTCACGTTCCGGTCGAAGATCGAGGCAGCTGTCTGCACATAACGAAATTCCGCGCCGTCATCGAGAATTTCGCGCGTCTGCTCAGGGGTTGAGGCGATCCCGTAAAAACGGATCGAGCCCTGCTTCTTCCACTCCTCCAGCATGGCGATGACTTCGCCGGAATTCAGGTGTGCCAGCTCGACCTCATGCAGGAGGAAGAGATCGAGATAATCGGTGCCGAGCTTTTCCAGCGTGGTGTCGAGGCTCGCTCGCAGTTCCTTCAGGCCGAAGGCACCGAAGCGCGGCTCGGCCCATTTCGGCTTGGGCAGGATGGCGGCGCCACCGGGGAGCCCCCGCCCGCGCGTGAGCACCTTGTTGATGGCACGGCGAGCAAATGAGTTCCGGGCCGGAAGAATGCCAGCCTTGCTGACCAGGAAGACCTGGCCACGGCGGTCCCTGAGCGCCTCACCGACATGGTCTTCAGCCGCACCCTCACCATAAAGGCGGGCTGTGTCGATATGGGTCAGACCGGCGTCCAGCGCAGCATGTACAAGGCGCACGGCAGTGGAACGCCCCATATGGGCGCTCAAATGGCCGGTACCAAAGCCGATCCTGTCGCGTATTTGCGTGCTCTTTTCGGTCACGCATTTACCTCCCAAAGCCCTATGCATGCTGGCATAGTCGCTGCACATTGCAGCGGAACGAGCAAACGCGGTGCCAAGGGAGAAGCTGGAACCCATGCCCAGCCCGGACAAGACCCTCAGCGAAGTATCGGTACGTTCCACCCGCCAGGTGCTGGAACGCCCGGCAGGTTTCGATGCGATTGTCATAGGCGCAGGCGCTTCGGGCGGGTGGGCCGCGCGCCTGCTCTGCGAGGCCGGACTGGAAGTCCTCGTGCTCGATGCCGGGTGGCGCGCGCCCTTCCTGACCCAGCCGATCCGCCAGGCCACGGCCGCCTCGATTGCACGCATGGCCGATCCGCGCGCCCTGCGCTTCCTGCCCCCGCGTGTTATCTACAAGGGCCGGCAGGTGCTCAAGGCGCTCGGCCGTCGCCGCCAGCCTGTCCAGTCGCTCTGCTATGCCTGGGAGCGCGACCCGGCCGCCTTTGTCGACGATATCGAGAACCCGTATGAGACCGCCGAGGGGCGCGACTATGCCTGGCTGCGCACACGCAAGGCCGGCGGCCGTGTCTGTGTGCCCGGCCATGGCCGTCAGTATTACCGCTTTTCCGAGCATGAATTTGCCCCGCGCGACGGCCTGTCGCCGGCCTGGCCCTTCGCACCGGAGACACTCGACGACTGGTATACCCGCGCTGAAGCCGCGCTTGGCCTGTCAGGTGGTGTGGACGGTATTGCCGATGTCCCCGACAGCGAAATCGCCCATCTTCTCACGCCCACCGAGGCCGAAGCCGAAGTGGTCGAAAAGATCGAGGAAAAATGGCCCGGCCAGCCAGTGATCGCCGGGCGCTATGCCGCCCCGCCGAACAATCTGAAGATCGCCGCGGCCACGGGGAACCTGTTCGCCCGGCGCGGCGCCATCGTGCGCGAAGTGCTGGCCGGCAAGGATGGCCGCGCGGCCGGCGTGGCCTGGCATGATCGGGCCAGCGGAGAGCGGCTGGAAGCGCGCGCGCCGATTGTCTTCTCCTGCGCCTCGCCGCTGGAATCGGCCCGCATCCTGATGCTGAGCCACGCGCCGCTGTCGCAAGACGGTATCGGCGCAAGAAGCGGCATGCTGGGGCGCAACCTGATGGACCATGTGCTGGTGAAGGTGGAGGGCATCGGCCCTCGCCTGCCTGGCAAGCCGTACTCGCCGCCCGATGGCCGCTGCAGCTTCCTGCCCCGTTTCGACCGCGCCAGCGACCCCGGCAAATGGGGCGAGCGCGGCTTCGGCATCCAGCTTTATCGCACGCCGGGCGATGGTGACCGGTCGTGGTTCACCGCCGTGGCCTTCGGGGAAATGTTGCCCGACCCGGACAATCATGTCCGCCTGCACCCGACCCGGACCGATGCCTGGGGCATTCCGAGCCTCGTCATCGATGCCGGCCTCAGCGCGCGCGACACCGCCATGGCCGGCGCCATGGACGAAGCGTTGCGTGAGCTTTCGGGTCTCTGCGAGGTTAATCTCACCGTCGAGCCGAGCGTGGCCACGCCCGGCACATCGGCCCATGAATGCGGCACCGCGCGCATGGCCGGGCGGCCGGAGGATGGCGTGCTCGACAGTTTCAACCAGTGCTGGGACATGCCGGGGCTTTATGTCACCGACGCGGCGAGCTTCCCCTCCCAGGGCTTCCAGAACCCGACCCTCACCGTCCTCGCCCTGACGGCGCGAGCCTGCGAGCATGCCGTAAAAGCAAAGGGCGGCCAGCTCGCACCGACCGCCCCTGCAATAGCAGTCTCAGAGACCGCCTAGATCAGGGCATAGCCCTTGGCGTTGATATAATTGGTCAGCTCGGCCGCACGGCGTGCCGGCTCGGGATGGGTTGACATGAATTCCGGCGGGCGCGAGCCGGAACCTTGCGCATCCATCAGCTCCCAGAGGCGCACGGACTGGCGGACATCATATCCCGCCTGATACATATAATCGACGCCGGCCCGGTCGGCCTCAAGTTCGCTCTGGCGCGAATAGGGCAGGACAACGCCGAACTGTACCGCCGCGCCGCCCAGGCCGACGATCAGGTCGCCATACTGGCGCAGCTCATCAGAGGCGACCACGGCCACCTGACCAGCCACCAGTGCGGTCTGCGCGATCGTGGCCCGAGTCATCCGGCGTCCGGCATGGCGATAGACCGCGTGGCCGACCTCATGGCCCAGCACGGCACTGAGCTGGTCGTCATTTTCCGCCAGGTCGACAATGCCGCGATAGACCCCGACCCGGTTGCCGGGCATGACGAAAGCGTTGACGTCATCGGTGTCGAAGACGGCCACATCCCATTGCTCGCCGGCCTTGGGAGTCGCTTTCTCGATCCGGTTCCAGGTGCGCAGCACGGTGTTGCGCAACTCCGGATTGGAACTCTGGGGAGTCCCGGATTTCAGATCGCTCCAGGCTGTGGCCGCCATTTCGGCAATCTGCGCCTCGCCATAGAGATTGAGCTCCTGCTCGCCGGTATAGGGGTTGGTGGTGCAGCCGGATACGACAAAGGGGAACACCGTGCCGGCCGCGAGCCCGCAGACCAGGCCGCGGCGCGACAGATTGATGGTTGGCGCGCCGTCCAGAATCTCTTCATCGAGCTGAATAATCTCTGTCATTTCCCACCTCCTAAAGGGTCGTTGCCCCGAAAGGTTAACCGCACCCGCCACGACGGGGAAGTGGCGGGTTGAACATGGTCCATTCACCAGAGGCGGATTGAACCCGTCATGAACGGTCGCTCAGTTCACGTTGCTGAAAGAGCGGGCCTGGCGCACCCAACCCTCGCGCGACACGCGGCCCGAGAAGCTGAGATATTCGTCCACCCAGGCTTCGTTGGCTTCGGTCCAGCCGCTGATCTGGTCGTAGTGATAGATTCCCAAGCTGTTGAGCACATCCTGGATGCGCGGACCGATGCCATCGATCTGGGTGAGATCGTCCGGCGTGCCCTCACGCGGGCTGTCGAGCCCGGCCGGCTGGGCCGATGCCAGGGCCGGTTCTTCGGCGGGCTCTGCATACGGATCGACGCTGATCTCTTCTGCAGGCTCCGGCTCGCTGTCGGGGTCATCGCTCTCAGTCTCAAGCTCGGCGGGTGTCTCGATCGTCTCGTCTTCGGCCGCTTCAGCCTCGACATGTTCCACATCCTCTGCCGATTCATCCTCGGCAGGAGCCTCGTCCTCGGGCGCGGTCTCGGTCTCCAGTGTCGGTTCGGGCTCTGGATCAGATTCGGGCTCAACCTCCGGCAACGGATCGGTTTCCAGTGCGGTCTGGTCATCCGGCTCGGGTGCGAGTTCCAGCTCCGCTTCCGGCTCTGGTTCCTCCACAGCAAGGGCCGGTTCCGGCTCAGGATCAGCTTCCGGCTCGGGCTCCGCTTCGGCTTCGGTTTCCACGTCCAGTTCCGGTTCGGACTGAACGTCATCAGCTTCCGGTTCGGCCTCGGACTCCGAGTGTTCGACATCCTGATCCCGGGCTTCCTCCAGGTCCGTAAACTCGTCCTGGGCCTCGACTTCCTCAGGATCCTCGACCTCTTCCAGCTCAGCCGTCCGGACCGCATTCGGCTTGAACCAGCCGCCGGACTCCTCGGAGTCGCTGTCCTCCTCGGCATAGGGATCGTCTTCGTCATCCTCCATGTCCGGGGCGGCATCCTCGGATGCGACATCGCGGATCGAGGTCACGGCGAAAGGATCGCCGGTAACGCTCGGCGCGGAGACCGGATCGTCTCCGCCAAGATCGTCCATGACGGAGGGGATGTCCCTTTCCAGATGCGGGGCAACCGAGGCGCGCGCGGAAGCAAGCCCGCCGGTAAAGCTCGCCGGCGGCGTCACGGACGGCGCTTCTGCAGCCTCCCTGCTGCGTTCTTCTTCCAGATAGGCCAGCCGCCCTTCCAGATAACGGTTGCGCCAGCGCAGACGAGCGAGTTCCTCATCGGGGGTCTCGCGCGCATCATCATCGACATCATCCTCCTCATCGGCGTCGATGATCTCGTCATCCTCGCCCAGCAGGTCTTCCGGGCTTTCCGGCGGATCGCCGGACAGCTGCTCGCCGGCGCGCTCCTCGAACACACGCAGGCGCGTGCGCAGATAGTCGTTCTGCCAGCGCAGCTTGGCGAGCTCGACATTCTCGGACGCATCGGCCTCGTCGGTTTCAACCGCCGCGTCGCCGGACGGGGCGACCATAGCCTTCTGAGTATTGGTGAGCTGTTCTTCCAGCGTGCGGACACGCGATTCCAGATACCGGTTACGCCATTCCAGATTGGTCGTGTCGGCCGGGGTTGCCTCTCCTGCCGGCGCAGCCTCGCCCCGGTCGGCTTCAGCGGCGGCGGACTCGGCAGCGGCAATCGCCGCCTCGGCATCGGCGCGAACGCGCTCGATCTCAGCGGTCAGATCATTGACCTGGCCGGACAGCGCGGTGATCTGCCCGTCACGCTCGAGAAGCGCTGCTTCATGGTCTGCGGACATATCCACTGCCGGGACAGTTGCGGCAGCGGTCAGCTTGCGCTGGGCGACATAGAGGCCCTCGATTTCCGTGCGGGCCTGCTCAAGCTCGGTCTTGGCAACGCCCGCCTCGACCAGAGCGCGGCGCATCCGGCCCTTCAAGAGGGCGCCGCGAAGCCCCCATCCGATGAGCAGCGCCAGCAGCGCCGCACCGCCCACCAGGGCCCACATTTGTGTCAGTAGCCAGGTCATTCGTCTTGCTCCAGCACTTTGATCTCTATGCGCCGATTGGCGGCCCGCCCTTCTGGCGTGGCATTGTCCGCAATCGGTTCCTCAGGGCCATAACCGATTGCACTCAGTCGGTCAGCGTCAAAACCGCGCCCGGTCATGTAATCCACAACTGCCTGGGCGCGAATTCCACTGAGATAGACATTATAGTCACGCTCACCCATGCTGTCTGTGTAGCCGCCGACTTCAAAAACCAGATCGCGCTCACACTGTCCCGCCACGGCCATCAGCTTGTCCAGAACCGCGCCGCTTTCGCGCGAAATTTCTGCATTTCCGGAAGAAAAGACCACATTCTCGGCCGACAGGATGGCGGCAAAGCCCGCCTCGCAGTCAGCGCGCGCATCGCCGGTATCAGCAAGGTCGGAGGTCGTCACGGCGACATCCTCGACTTCCAGGGAGACGGGATACGCACTGTCGAGGCCGGTCATGTCCTCGGTGAGATAGGTCAGCACGCTGCCCGGCGCCGTGCCGGTGATCACCACGCCGCCATCATCGGGATTGAAGCCGAACCAGCCCGACTGAAACACCGCAAAATGTGGAAGGCCGGAACGGACAGTGTCCATCAGGCCGTCGGGCATATCGCTGGCAAGTGCCATTTCATCGACGACGGTGCCGTCGAAATGCTGGCTGGCAAGCTCATAGATTTCATCGCGCTCGGCATCGCGAGCGACCTCGCCCTCCAGCAGGAGCACGCCATCCACATGGCGCGCCGACCACACGCTGGGCGCACGCAGGTCCGAGCGGCCGACAAAGGGCGCATCAAGACCGGCGATCTCGGCTGTCAGCCGTGCGCGGCGATCATTGTCCATGGCCACCCCGGTGACATAAAGCTCGGTATCGACAAGACGCGCGACGCCGTCATCAAGTTCCGCGACGCTGGCCAGCGCCAGGTCGGCCACGGCCAGCCAGTTGCCTTCCGGTGCACCATTGGCCACCTCGGTGCGGTCGTCTGCGGGTCCGCCGGTCAGCGCACGGGCCTGGTCGGCCAGGATGGATTTGGGGTCGCCGCCGGGCACATAGCCCGACATCACGATATTGCCCTCGGGCGTGTGCGTCGCGCGCCATGTGAAGGGCGACGCAAGAATGATGCTGTCGAACTCTGTCTCTACAGCGGTGACACCGCCGAGCAGGGCGCCGCCGTGCCCGGCGGCAGAAAGGGCAACCTGCTCCGCACGCGCATGCTCCGTAGGCGAAGCGGATGCACCGGTCAGGAAGACGGTCTGGCCGTCCATTTCCACGCTGACCCAGTCCATGTTTTCCCGGTCGAGCGCCGTCTCCACGCGCGATTGCAGCGCAGCCTCATAGCCCTTTGCAAGCGAAGGAAAGTGCAGATAAGACCAACCCGTCAGGCCAATCAGTCCGACGCCCCCAAGACCAGCCAGCAATGCATCGACAAGCCTCATAAAGCAGAGCCCCTTTTTACTACTACGCGGCGGTCCCCGGACACGCATGCCCCAATCAGATGACCATCGCAAGTGAGGTTCACAGTTGCCGCGAGCCCCTGACCTGGAAACAATTTCAAGCGCCACGAACCCGCGGGTGAAGGCCCTCCGGGCACTGGAGCGGAAAAAGACACGCGCGGAAACAGGGTTGTTCCTGGCAGAGGGGCCGCGGCTGGTCCAGCAGGGGCTCGACCGTGGCTGGCATCTGGAGACCCTGGCCGTCAGTATCCACAGCCTTGAGCGCCCGCATATCGCCGATCTTCTGCATGCGGCCAAAGCCGCCGGCGCGCGCCTGTTCGCCGCGCCCGAGCGCGTGATGTCGAAACTGGCACGCAAGGACAATCCCAATGCCGTTGTCGGCGTGTTCGAGCAGCGCCATCCGGCGCTCGAAAGCGCGGCCTTGCCCGGCCAGGGCCTCTGGATCGCACTTTATCAGGTGCGAGATCCCGGCAATCTCGGCACCATCCTGCGCACGGGCGACTGTGCCGGAATTGCCGGGGTGGTCCTGCTGGAAACCTGCTGCGATCCCTACAGCCTGGAGGCGGTGCGCGCCTCAATGGGCTCGATTTTCGACGTACCGGTCTATGCTGCAGACCTCGGCTCCTTCGACGCCTGGTGTAGCGCCGGCGGCATGGTGCGCACGGCCGCGAGCATGAACGCCACCGTGCGTCATGATCTGGTCGAATACGGCAAGCGCGGCGTGATCGTGATGGGCAATGAGCAATCCGGCCTGCCTGCGGATCTGGAAGCGGCCTGCGAAACCCTCGCCAGGATCCCCATGCGCGGGGGCGCCGACAGCCTCAACCTCGCCCAGGCGACCGCGCTGATGACCTATGAAGCCTGGCGGCAGATGGGTTATGCGGGGGCGCAGGAATGAAGCTCACCACCCGCCTGCTGATCGCCGATGACTGGACCGATTACGCCCTGCTCGACAGCGGCGCGGGCCGCAAGCTGGAGCGGTTCGGCGAGCAGACGGTCTCGCGGCCCGATCCGCAGGCCTTCTGGACGCCGTCCGCACCGCCCGATGCCTGGCGCGCCGATGCGGTGTTTGATGAAAAGACCAGCGAGGATGAGCGCGGCGCCTGGCGTCTGATGCGCGCGGGCGCGCCGGATGTCTGGATGATGCGCTGGAACGAGCTGACCTTCCAGGCCCGGCGCACACCCTTCCGCCATCTCGGCGTCTTCCAGGAGCATTCGGTGCACTGGCGCTTTGCCCAGGATCAGATCCGCGCGGCGGGGCGGCCCGTCAAGATACTGAATCTATTCGGATATACTGGCATGATGTCGCTCGCCTGCGCCTCGGCCGGGGCCGAGGTGGTGCATCTCGATGCCAGCCCGAAATCGAATGGATATGGCAAGGAAAACCAGGCCCTGTCCGGCCTGGACGACCGTCCCATCCGGTGGATCGCCGATGATGCGATGAAATTCGTCGCGCGCGAGATCCGGCGCGGCAATACCTATGATGGCATTGTGCTCGACCCGCCGAAATTCGGGCGCGGGCCGAAGAACGAGACCTGGCGCTTCGAGGAGAGCCTGCCGGCCCTGCTCGATGGTGTGCGCGCCCTGCTCTCGCCCGATCCACTCTTTGTAATCGCGACGGCATATGCCGTACGCCTGTCGTATCTGGCTCTGGCCCAGACCCTGGCCGATCGGCTCGACGGGCTGGACGGGGCCATGGAGACCGGCGAGATGGCGATCCCCCAGCAAGGGTCCGACCGGCTCCTGCCGACCGCGCTCTATGCGCGCTGGTGGCGCGACCAGGCCTGACCCGACAAAAGTCTCGGAAACCGCAGCCCTGAGCGCGATCCATGTGAGGGCGTGAGCCCGATACGGGATCAAGCGAAAAGACTCAGCCTTGAGCTGCGTCTCATGTGAGCAAAGCGATACGGAGCCAAAGAAAAAATGGCGGGCCCGAAGGCCCGCCATCTCTGTTTTTCGACCGGATTTCAGCCTTAGAAGGTGAAATCCACGCCCAGGCGCACATAGCGCGGGGTTTGGTAGCCGGTCACCTTGCGGTAGTCCGCGTTCGGAGAACCGTTGTCCTGATCGCCGAACTCGTTGAAGTCGAGCGCGCTGGAGAAGTTGAAGACATTGAAGATGTCCGCACGAAGCACGACGTCGACCGGCCCGGTTTCGAACGGCAGATTGTAACGGAACGAGACGTCCAGGGACTTGTTCCAGTCCGATTCGAAGACCGAACCGCGCGGCGTCGTTTCGCCACCGCAATACCAGGATTCCGCACCGTACAGGTTCGCCGGGTCATATTGTCCCTCAGCGGGATTATACGCCACGGGGTGACGGCCGATACAGCCATATTTCCGAGGCGATGTCAGGCTCGCATTCGCACCGACCAGCAGATCATCGGTCACCTGATAGGAGCCGAACAGCTTGAAGGCATGGGCACGGTGGTTGGGCAGAAGCCCCTCCGATCCATCCGTCAGGTTGGGCGTGTCATAGCCGGTCGTGATACCGGCATCGACCTGCCCGTTATCCGATTTGACGAAGCCTTCAGAGTTACCCTTGCTTTCCGACAGGGTGTAGGACCCGCGCAGGCCCCAGACACCATCAAAGCTGCGTTCGAAACTCAGTTCGAGCGCCTGGTAGGTCCGCGTCGCCGGCGGATAGCCAAGCTGTTGCGGGGTGAGCGTCACGGTGCGCAGCTCCGTCTCGCCCGGAAGCGGGTCGGAGAGCGTGATGGTCGCGCCCTGGCCGGGATTGATGATCGTGTACTGGTGGAAGCCAGTCCAGATATCGGCACACCCGTCAATGCCTTCGGCCTCGCAGAGCTCAAGCACGGCCAGGTCGACCGCCACGTCTTCGGCCGTGTTGACCAGGTCGCGATAGATGAAGGCCACATTGCCGGTCCACAGATCGTTGAAACGATGCTCGAAGCCGAGCACATATTCTTCCTGCTCGGTGGCATTCAGGTTCTGCGACACCGCCGCCGACGCATCCTGCGCCGCACCGTCACCATAGACCGTACAGCCGCGCACACCGGGAGAGCCAAAGACAGCCGAGGGGCAGGTCTGCGCACCCTCGAAGTCAATGATCTGGCTGCCGAGCGTCGGATCGGAACTCACAGCCGGATCATTTGAGAAGGTCCAGTATTCCAGGAAGTAGAGCTCGCCGGCCCCCTGACGGTAGGAGGTGTTGTTCGCGATCGGGATGAAGTAGCGACCAAAGTTACCGTAGAACTTCGAGTTACCATCACCCGTCGGATCATAGGTGAAGCCCAGACGCTCTCCGACCAAGTCATCGAAATCAATATATTGCTGGTTGGCGGCATTGAAGTTCTGGAACTGGTCAAGGCGCACGCCAAGGTTCAGGGTCAGGCGATCGCTGACATTCCACTCATCCTGAATGTAGTATGCGGTGTTCTCGCCATAGAATTCGCCGCCGGACTCGTAGAAGTTCGCGACAACGTAATCCTGGTCTACACCGATCCCGCCCGGCCCGAACGCAACAGGGTCGTAAGTATCAGCATCATCGAAGAAGGTGGTGTAGTATTGATAGGAGACGCCATCAGGCCCTGTCCGGGTCGAGAAGCGGGTGAAGTCAAGTTTCTCCTGATCGAACCCGAAGCGGACATGGTGGTCGCCGGCCAGGTTGAAATAGGTATCCACATCGGCGCGGTAGAATTCACGCCGTATCTCACGCGGATAGGTCTGGCTGGAGGTAGTCTGCTCACTGATACGGATGCCGGTTCCGCTGCGATAGTCTGCCGCATAGGCCCCGTCGAAACCCGGCTGGGTGGTCTGCCGGTCCTCATTGATACCATAGGCGGCCGAAACGGTGAGCCAGTCCGTGAAGGTACCGGTATATTTGGCGACATAGCTTTCGCCGCCATAACCGTAGACAGTGGACGGACCCTGCGCCCCGACCTCATCCGTCGATGGGTCATAGCTGTAGGTGTCGCGGATCGTCTCGCGTTCATTGTTCAGATAGGTGAATTCGAGATGGTGGTCATCGGTGATGAAACCGTCCAGCTTGAAGCCGTAGAAGGGATCATCGCTCGTGTCGACATTCTGGACGGCACTCGTGATGCTGGCATCCTTGTACTCATTGTCCCGCATCTCGTACAGGCCATAGAAGAAGAGCCGGTCCTTCAGGATCGGACCGCCAAGTTCGAGGACGGCCGAGAAGGTGTCGGCTTCGTCGAGTTGGTTGCGCGCCTGGTAGGTGTCTGGTGCCTGTTCACGCAGGCCGTCCGGCGCCCAGTTGAGGTGCACCCCGCCGTGGAACTCGTTGGAACCGGACTTGGTCACCGCGTTCAGGATACCGCCCGTGGCGCGGCCATATTCGGCCGGATAGGCAGAGGTCTTGACTTCGACGGACTTGTAGAAGTCGAACGGCACGGTCGAACTACCGAGATAGGTGTCGAAGTTCGTCATGTTCAGGCCGTTGACATAATAGGCGTTCTCGGCAACCGAGCCGCCGCCAATGGCCGAAAGGTTACCGAACGCGCTGTCACCTTGCGTGGTGGACGGCGCGAGCAGCGTGACCGAGGTCAGGTCGCGGCCAATCGGGAGGTTGGCGGCCAATTCCGCAACATCCAGGTTGAGACCCTGAGTCGTGCCGGCAAAGTCAAGGTTCTGGCGGACGCCGCGAACCGTGATGGTTTCCTGGACCGAGCCTTCCTCAAACAGCGTCAGCGTGAAGCTCGCCGTATCGCCGGCCGTCACCTGCAGCCCGCTTTCGCTCAGCACGTCATAGCCTGAGGCCGACACGCTGATATCATAGACACCCGGCGGCAGGGACGGAACCCGGAAGGAACCTGATGCGTTCGTGCTTGAGTCGCGCTCGAAGCCCTGAGCCGCGGATGTGAGGGCAACAGTGGCCCCGGAGATCGGATTGCCGTCAGTATCGACAACGATCCCGGTCACAGCGCCAGATGTATAGTCCTGCGCGACCGCTTGCGGCGCAAGGACCATGCTTGCCGAAAGCACGGCACCCGGCACGGCCAGGGCCGAGGCCGAGGCCATGAGTGTTTTCGCGAAGAATCGCGTTTTCAGATTTTGTCCGTTCACTGTGTGGACCTCCAATGGGAACTGCTAATCGAGGTAATCGACGGCTCTATGACCGTTCTGGAGGCGGACGCTATCGGGGTGCAACAAGATACGTCAACGCGGCGTTGCGGATTCGTCATAAAAATGCCGACAGTGTGTCAAAAACGCCTCAGTTTGCGACAACCTGACCCGGGGAAAGCTTGGGTTGAGGGCAAGTTATGCCGCAAGCCAGGTGGCCAAACGCTTTGCAGTGCACAAAATTCATTCATCGCCGCACCTGCTGGACGGAGCTGTATCGGAAAATGCCGGCACAGCCGTGATGCCTGCCACCTTTCCCGGCGGTCAGGGCCGGCACAGATAGCGCGAGCGGTGAATATCGACGACATTGTCTTCCCAGCCGGTCAGGGTCGGGTCGACCAGGTTCTGGTTGACCTGGAACCACATCGGCGTGAGCGGCATGTCGTCGAGCATCATCTGCTCGGCTTCGGCCAGGAGTTCAGCGCGCGCCTCCAGATCCAGCTCGACATTCGAGGCGGCCAGCAGGGCATCATATTCAGGGTTGGTATAGTTGCCGTAATTGAGCTGGCCGGTCTTGGAATCGAGCAGATAGAGGAAATTGTGCGGGTCGTTGAAGTCCGCCACCCAGGCCGCGTCGGAGAACTCGAAGTCGCTCTGGCGCAAGCGCTCATACAGCACCTTGGTTTCCTGCAGCAGCAGCTCCGGCTGGACCCAGTCTGCGATCTGCTTCCAGTTCTGCTGGGCGACCGGGGGCGGTTTCATATTGTCGGAGGTGTTGCGGTACATATAGGTGAAGCGCAACGGGTTGTTCGGGCCGAAGCCGGCTTCCTCGAGCAGGCGGCGCGCTTCCAGCAGGCGCTCGGCCCGGGGCATGTCGGCCCAGTCCACACGCGGGGCGCCTTCGCCGCTGACATAATTGTCGATACCCGGCGGCACAAAGCTGTAGGCAGGGATGTAGCCCGGGGTCAGAACGTTTTCGGTCATGAATTCCCGGTCGAGCGCCATGGCGAGCGCCTTGCGCACGCGCACATCGTCAAAGGGCGGGACATCCTCGTTGAACACCCAGTAGGTCACGGTGAGTGCCGGGTCGGCATGCACCCAACCGGGCAGACGGCGCTCAATCTCGTCCCGGCGCGGACCTTCGAAGGCATTGTTGATGTCCATCTCGCCTGCCTCGATCATCCGCTCGGCGGCATTGAGATCGCTGATCGGGAAATAGGCGACGGAGTCAAAGCACAGCTCGTCAGCACCCTCCCAGTTCTCGTTCTTCACCGAGACGAGGGAAGCCCCGACCGTCCAGTCCACGAGCTTGTAGGGGCCGTTGACGACAATGTTTTCCGGGCGCACCCAGCGGTCGCCGAACTCTTCCACAACATGGCGCGGCACCGGATAGGTGGTGTAATGCGTCAGCAGGCCGGGCAGATAGGGCGCGGGATAGTCCAGCGTGATCTCGAGCGTATAGTCATCAATCGCGCGGATACCGAGATCTTCCGGCTCCACCTCGCCGCGATTGAGCTCGGCGGCGTTCTTCACCAGCCAGAGCATGGAGGCATACTGGCCCGCCGTTTCCGGCGCCTGCAGGCGCCGGAAGGCAAAAACGAAATCATGCGCGGTGAGTGGCGTGCCATCCGACCAGAGCGTCTCCTTCAGCTTGAAGGTCCACACTGTCTGGGTCTCGTCGAGCTCCCAGCTATCGGCGACCGCCGGCACGGGGCGACCTGCGGAATCCTCGACGAACAGGCCCTCGAACATGTCGCCGATGACGATGTTTTCCCACTGGGCGGAAGACTTGTGCGGGTCCAGCGTATCGGGATTGGCGGAGATCCCCCGGCGCAGCATCTCGCCATACTCCACATCACTGCCACCGCCGCCGCATGCGGCCAGCAGCGCAAGCGTCGCGCCTGCCAATAGGCGTTTGATCCCACGTCCGTCTGTCATAGAAAGCTCCTGAAGTGATGTTGAGCCTGCGCTCGCCTGCCCTTTCGATTATAGGGCCTGCACGGCGATGCAATGGGCAATGCGCGCTTCCAATTGTCCGAGTACCGAGATGAGCAGGATATGAACAATGACCCTCGCTCGCCTGACCGCCCCCTTATGGCCAGTGTCCTGGCCCTGCCTTCCATCGCCATGCCGCGCCTTCCGGGTGGAACGCGTGAAGTAAACGAGCCTAGCGCTCTTTCGGGTCGAGCGCGTCGCGCAGCCCGTCGCCGAGGAAATTCAGCGCCAGCAGGGTGACCGCCATGGTCGCGGCCGGGATCAGCAGCATCCAGGGCCGGTCGCGCAACTCGTCCTCGCCATGGCTGATCAGCACGCCCAGCGAGGTCAGCGGCTCGTTCACGCCGAGGCCGAGGAAGGAGAGGAAGCTCTCGGCCAGGATCACCACCGGAATGGTCAGCGTCACATAGACTGCCACCGGGCCGATCACGTTCGGCAGGACGTGGCGGCGGATCATGTCGACCTGGCTGACGCCGGCCGCGCGGGCGGCCTCGATGAACTCGCGGTTCTTGATCGCCAGTGTCTGGCCGCGCACGATCCGCGCCATGGTGAGCCATTCGATGGCGCCGATGGCGGCGAAGATCAGGAAGATGTTCTGGCCGAACACAGTGATCAGCAGGATCACGAAGAAGATGAAGGGCAGCGCATAGAGCACATCGACAATGCGCATCATCACATTGTCGACGCGCCCACCGAGAAAGCCGGCCGTTGCGCCCCAGGTCACCCCGATCACCAGTGACACAAAGGTCGCGATCAGGCCGACCAGCAGCGAGATGCGCAGGGCGATCATCAGCCGGGCGAGATAGTCCCGGCCGAGGAAATCGGTGCCCAGGAGGTGCCAGTTCTCGAAGGTCGGTGCGATCTTGATCAGGTTCGACTGGGTCTCGCTGTCATGCACCCACAGCATCGGGCCGAAGGCGGCAATCAGGCAGAGAATGCCCAGCACCCACATGGACACGACAGCTGCCCGGTTGCGCAACAGGCGCCGGCGGGCATCGTCCCACAGGGAACGGCCCTGCACGATCGCCTCTGTGACCGGCGCCTCGATGTCGTGGATATCCTGTGAAGGCAAGGTCATCAGTCGTATTTCACCTTCGGGTCGAGCACGGCATAGAGCACGTCTGCGAGCAGGTTCAGCAGGATGATCAGGCTGGCATAGATGATGATCGCGCCCATCACGAGCGTGTAGTCGCGGTTGATGGCGCCATCGACGAAATAGCTGCCCATGCCCGGCAGGCCGAACACCTTCTCAACCACCACCGAGCCCGTCAGCACGCGCGCGGTGGCCGGGCCAACATAGGAGACCAGGGGCAGGATGGCCGATGGCAGGGCGTGGGAGAAGATCACCTTGCGCTCGGCGAGGCCCTTGGACCGCGCGGTGCGGATATGCGGCATGCGCATGGTCTCGATCATGGAGGCGCGCATCAGGCGCGAGATGATGGCGATCTGCGGCAGGGCCAGCGTGATCACCGGCAGGGTGAGATTGTGCGGGGAGAGCCGTGGCGGGAATCCGAGTCCGCCTGCGGAAAACCAGTGCAGGCCAAGCGCAAAGATCAGGAGCAATATCGGACCGGTCACAAAGGTCGGGATGGATATCCCGAACATGGAGACCCCCATCACCGAATAGTCCGCCGCCGAATTCTGTCTCAGCCCGGCAAGGATTCCGAGCCCGCCGCCGACGATCACCGCCAGCAGCATGGACAGCGAGCCGATGGTCAGGCTGATCGGCAAGCCGTCGGCGATCAGTTCGCTGACATCCTTGTCCTTGATCTTGAAACTCGGCCCGAAATCACCGCGCACCACATCGCCGAGATACTTGCCATACTGCACCAGCAGAGGGTCATCGAGGCCGTATTTCGCGGCAATCGCGCGCTCGGTTTCCGGCGGCAGCTTGCGGTCGGCTGAGAAGGGCCCACCGGGCGCCGCACGCATCATGAAGAAGGCCACGGTGATGATGGCCAGCATGGTCGGGATGGCGATCAGGAGCCGGCGGAAGACATAGGCAAGCGGTATACGCGCAATAATTCGGTTCAGCATCTGACTTGCGCGCTCAACAAACTCTCACTGAAATCTTAAGGTCCTGCCGGGTTGGCAGCACCGCCCTGGACCCTTAGCTTTCGAAAGCGTAACGCCTTGTCAATCGCCCGACGCAGGACACACACCCCATCATGGCCGATATTCGTACCGTAACAGACAGCTTCGCCGTGGCCCCGCAGATCGGGCCGGAGGATGTCGACGAGATTGCCGCAGCCGGCTTCAAGACCATCATCGCGAACCGACCGGATGGCGAAGGCGGGCTGGATCAACCACGCATGGGCCAGATCCGCGCGCGGGCAGAACAGCTCGGGCTGACCTTCGTCGCCCTGCCCTTTTCCGGCGCACCGACACCGGAAATTGTCGAGCGGACAAACCAGATCCTCTCGGAAGCTGAAACACCCGTGCTGGCCTATTGTCGCACCGGAACCCGGTCGATTACCGCCTGGGCGCTGGTGCATGGTGGGCAGGGCATGGCCGATGAGATCATCGCGGCCGGTGCCAATGCTGGATACGACCTGTCGAGCCTGCGCAGCCTGCTGTGAACGTTCGCTCACATGGCCACATTTTCACCACAGTCGCGCGCTTGAACACGCACGCGGGTCGTGCGAAGGGGCGGCTCGGCCCGCGTATCAAGCCGATCTTGGCCAAGGAGAGCCTCGCATGTCGAACCGTTTCTGGCTGAACGACTTCAAGTACCAAGACGGGGCGATCCTAGTTAAGAAAACCGGCCACAGGGTCCCGGCAACGCTGGGTCTTGTCCATGATGTCTTTACCTGGCTGTCGTTTTACTTCTTCGCCCAGACCTGGCGCAGCTGGCGCTTCCTGACCGGCCATCGCCGCCCGACCATCGCGTTTTATCCCGACAGGCCGCGCCCCTGGTATTTCATCTGGCCGGTCGCGCATGTCGCCGGCGCCAGGCTGATCGACGACACCGCTGAGGCCGATATCGTCTTCCAGTTCGACGACACGACCCAGACCGCCAATCCCGCCCCGCTGACCAGGCCCGGCGCGACGCTGGTTAACTTCAATTGCGACGATGTCTCGAAATCGCGCGTCGCCAGCGCCTGGGCCAAGGTCGCCGGCTACGATCTCACCGTCGACCCGCGCACCCATACCGGTCCAATGGTGGAAAAATCCGAACTCAATGCTGCCCATGACGGGCGCATCATCGAAGGTCCGATGGATCCGCTGCCGGACAAGACCTACCAGCGCCTGATCGACAATGAGATCGAAGGCGGCCTGGTGGAGGACCTGCGCTGCTGCATTGTCGGCGGGGAGCCGATTCTCACCTTCCGCAAGCGCCGGTCACTCGCCCGCCGCTTCCTGAACGAAAATGCCTCGGTGCTGCTCGACCAGCCGGCAAACTGCTACACGGCGGATGAAATTGATGTGATCCGTGCCTTTTGTTCAGAGTTGGGGCTGGACTGGGGCGGGGTCGACGTCCTACGGGATCGCTCAACGGGGCGGATCTATGCGGTCGATGCGAACAAGACCGATATGGGCCCGCCCGTGGCGCTGAGGCTTGGCTTGAAGCTTCGCGCGACTCGGCAGATGGCACGAGCATTCGCTGCCAGGCTGACGCCGCGCCGGCGCTAGGTTAACAACGGGTCCTGCCTGCACCAGCAGGGCCGATGCGGAGACACGAGCGAACCGAACGCCATGGCAATTCCCTTCGTCAAAGAGATCGATTTCGAGTATGGCCGCGTGGATCAGGTCTCCCCCCTGATCCGGCGTGTGATCGCAAGGAATCCAGGCGCATTCACCTATACCGGCACGGGCGTCTACATCATCGGCAAGGGCACCGTGGCCGTGATCGATCCCGGCCCGATGCAGGACGATCATTTCGCCGCGCTCAAACAGGCGCTCGATGGGGAAACCGTCTCCCATGTGGTGGTCACCCACAGCCATATGGACCATAGCCCGCTCGCCCATCCGCTGGCCGAATGGGCCGGCTGCAAGGTCTATGCAAAGGGCCCGGCCATCCCGACCGAATCGGAAGTGCGCATGGAGGCCGGCGACGACCTTTCCTTCCGTCCGGACGAGACCATTTCCGATGGCTGGACGGCCTCTGGCCCCGGCTGGACGCTGGAAGCGATCGAAACGCCCGGCCATACCTCCAACCATCTGTGTTATGCGCTGAAGGAAGAAAACGCGCTCTTCTCCGGCGATCATATCATGGGCTGGTCGACCACGGTGATCTCCCCGCCTGACGGCGATATGGGCGATTACCTTGCCAGCCTTGAGAAGGTCCGCGACCGCGGCTTTTCCACCATCTGGCCGACCCATGGCCCGCCTGTGACCGAAGATCCGTCCGGCTTCATCCAGGCCTATATCGACCACCGCAAGGCGCGCGAGGCCGCGATCCTGGAACGGCTCGCTGCAGGCGACGACACCATTCCGGAAATGGTGAAGACGATCTATGCCGCCGTGGACAAGAAGCTGCATCCGGCCGCCTGCCACTCGGTGCTCGGCCACATGATGCAACTGGTGAAGGATGGCCGCGTCACCACGCCCGACGCCGTACCCGGCATACGCAGCAGCTACGCGCTGGCGGGCTGAACAACCTCCGTCCTTCTCCTCTCCCGCTTCCCCGCAGCCGGGCCGCAGAGAATCAATTCTGCGCAATGGAGGGATACCTCTCTCCGGACACCGCGCATGCCGGGCGTTCGCGCGCCCCTGCCGGGCGGCGGCGGGCCATTCCGATTTTCGCAAAGCTTCATCAAGGCGGTACCGGCCGGTTCAGCCTTGCGCGCGCGAGATGGTCGCACTGCATGGCGACATCAGACTCCCGATCCATCAGGTCGCCGGAAACGCCCGGCGGCAGGCCGGGGCGGAGCGGGCTGGTGCGCTTCCCCCGCCCGCGCGCAAGCCAGAACGCCATGCGCCGGACCGTCGGGGCGGGGTCATCAGCGAAGGCTGAAAGCGCGGCGAGGCGGGCGGCAAGGCCCTCTGTGGAATGAAAGGCGGGTGCGGAATCTACAGGCAGGGCCACGTCCCCGCCCGTACCGAACACAGGTTCGGGCAGCGGGTCGAACAGGGCGAATCCGGGAGTTTTCGGGCCGGTTTGCGGCAGATTCGCCGGGTGCGCCTTTACCGCCGGGGCAGGCGCCGCAGCCTCCACCGCCACCCCGCTGGCCAGGATCACCAGCAGGCGGCGCGCGGCCGCCTCCGCCCGGCGCAGTTCTCCAAAAGCCCGCGCCCAGACCGGCCCGGTGAGCCAGCCGCGCTGCGCCAGCGTGGCGGCGACAAGCTGCCAGCCGAGCGTGAGGGCAGATGAGGTGCGCGGGTCCATGGCCGGAAGGCTGGCATGGCTGGCAGGTGGGTCGGATTGGGGCAGGGGTTCGCGGGCGAGCCTTGCATTCGTGCCCCCTTCCCCCGCAAGCGGGGGAGGATTGGTCTTTCTGGGGGCGGGCGGTGCTCAGACCTGCTCGGTGGCGATGGCGCCGTGGCAATGCTTGAACTTCTTGCCCGAGCCACAAGGGCAGGCAGCGTTGCGCGGCGTGCGCGACCAGTCTTCCTCGGCCTGGGCGAGTTTTTCCGGCGGGTCGGCCGGATCCATCTCGTTGACGCCCGTATCGGGGTCGAGATGGGTCTCGTGCATCTTCGGCGCCGGGGCGGGTGCCGGCGCAGGCTGTTGCGCGGGCTGGCGAGCCGGTTGCTGGCCATTGTTCTCGATACGCAGGCCCATCAACGCGCGCGTGACCATCATGCGCAGCTCGCCGAGCATGGCGTGGAACAGCTTGAAGGCCTCTTCCTTGAACTCGTTCAGCGGATCGCGCTGGCCATAGCCGCGCAGGTGGATCACCGAGCGCAGCTGGTCGAGCTGTTGCAGGTGCTGGCGCCATTGCAGGTCGAGCACCTGAAGCAGGATCTGCTTTTCGACATAGTCGACCTGAGCATCGCCGGCGAACTGGCGCTTGGCCTTGTAGGCCTCCTCGGCGGCCAGACGGATGCGCTCGTGAACCTCCTCATTGGCCACGCCCTCTTCCTGGGCCCATTGATCAACGGGCAGGTCGAGATGCAGCACATCGGCGATCTGGGCGCGCAGCCCGTTCACGTCCCACTGCTCGGCATAGGCCTTCTCGGGCATGGTGAAGGCAACGATATGCTCGATGACATCCTCGCGCATGTCCTCGATCACGTCCGTGACGGTGTCCGATTCCATGAATTCGCGGCGTTGCTCGAAGATCACCTTGCGCTGGTCGTTGATCACGTCGTCATATTTCAGGACGTTCTTGCGCATCTCGAAATTGCGCTGTTCGACCTTTTTCTGCGAGGTCTCCATCGCCTTGTTCATCCAGGGATGGGTGATGCCCTCGTCTTCCTTGATGCCGAGCTTGCGCATGACATTGTCGAGCCGTTCGGCGGCGAAGATGCGCATCAGGTCGTCTTCGACCGAGATGAAGAATTTCGAGCGGCCCGGGTCGCCCTGGCGGCCCGTCCGGCCGCGCAGCTGGTTGTCGATGCGCCGGCTTTCATGGCGCTCTGTGCCGAGCACGTAGAGCCCGCCGGCATCAAGTGCCTCTTTCTTCTTGACCTCGACCTCGGCCTTGATGCGCGACTTGAGTGCCTCAACTTCGCCTTCGGTCATCGGGCGGCCGGTCTTGGCCTCCTGGGCCGCGCGCTCTTTTTCAAGGCGCATCTCGACATTGCCGCCGAGCTGGATGTCGGTGCCGCGGCCGGCCATGTTGGTGGCGACCGTGATGGCGCCGGGCACACCGGCCTCGGCGATGATCTGGGCTTCGTGCTCGTGGTGGCGGGCGTTGAGCACCTGGTGGGGCACACCGGCCTTGGTGAGCAGGCGGGAGATGATCTCGGATTTCTCGATGGACGCGGTGCCGAGCAGGACCGGCTGGCCGTTCTTGCGGCACTCGCGCACTTCCTCGATGATCTCGTTATATTTCGCCATGGCCGTGCGGTAGACCACATCGTCCTCATCGATCCGCGCGATCGGACGGTTGGTCGGCAGTTCGACCACTTCCAGCTTGTAGATATCGTGGAATTCCGAAGCCTCGGTCAGCGCCGTGCCAGTCATGCCGGCGAGCTTGTCATAGAGGCGGAAATAGTTCTGGAAGGTGATCGAGGCGAGCGTCTGGTTTTCCGGCTTGATGTCGACCTTTTCCTTCGCCTCGATGGCCTGGTGCAGGCCTTCCGACAGGCGGCGGCCTTCCATCATCCGGCCGGTGAACTCGTCGATGAGCATCACCTGGCCGTCCTTGACGATATAGTCCTTGTCGCGCTGGTAGAGCTTGTGCGCGCGCAGGGCCTGGTTGGCGTGGTGGACGATGGAGATATTGGTCGGCTCCCAGAGCGAGCCTTCCAGCACGCCGGCCTGGAGCAGCATGTTTTCCATCTTCTCGGTGCCGGCTTCGGAGAACACGACCGAGCGGTGCTTCTCGTCGAGCTCGAAATCGTCCTCGGTGAGATTGGGGATCAGCCCGTCCACGGTGCGATAGAGATCGGAGCGGTCGTCGGTCGGCCCGGAGATGATCAGCGGCGTGC
>DHQO01000014.1 GCA_002408125.1 Hyphomonadaceae bacterium UBA5336
AAGATGGTGCGGATGAGAGGACTCGAACCTCCACGCCTCGCGGCGCTGGAACCTAAATCCAGTGCGTCTACCAATTCCGCCACATCCGCACACCGGTAGAGCGCGGGAGATACGCGCGGGCGGCGGGAAACTCAAGCGCCGGACGTGTGAAGGCCCTGCAGAACGGCGGGCATCATGTCGGGCAGGTCCGTTGCGATGAGGCCCGGGCCGAAGCGCAGGCCGGCATCGCCATGCATCCAGGCAGCGGCACTGGCGGCCTCGAAGGCGTCCATGCCCTGAGCGAGAAGGCCGCCGATGAGGCCGGCCAGCACGTCCCCGCTGCCGGCGGTGGCGAGCCAGGGCGAGGCATGGGTGTTGACCCGGACGCGCCCGTCCGGTGCCGCGATCACCGTGTCGGGCCCTTTGAGCAGTACCACGCAGCCGGCCATCTCGGCGGCCTCTCGCGCGGCGAGGATGCGGTTGTCGGCGCTCATCTCAAGGTCCCCGAAGAGGCGGCGGAACTCGCCCGGATGAGGGGTGAGCACATCATTGGGGCGCAGGAGGTCGAACAGTTCGCCGGGGTCGTCCTTGAACACGGTGAGTGCATCGGCATCCAGCACGGCATCCGCCGAGGCGCCGAGCACGCCATAGACATTGTCACGCGTGTCGTCATTGATGCCCGCCGCCGGACCGATCACGACAGCGTCGGCCTCCTCGGCCTCGGCGGCGATATCCTCGGCGCCGTCGAAAGCACTGACCATCTCGGCGGTGACCTGGCTCGCTACCACCAGTTTCGCCGAGGGCGGGCAGAGCAGCGTCACCAGCCCGGCTCCGACGCGCAGGCCCGCGCGCGCGGCAAGACGCCCTCCCCCCGTCTTCGACACCCCACCCGTCACGACGAGCAGATGGCCGCGCCGATGCTTGTGGGTGGAAAGCTCCGGCCAGGGCAAAAGCGTGTGCCAGTCTTCCGGTTGGTTCTTGGCGCAATCGGTCTCGATCGGTACGCCGATATCGGCGACGATCACCTCGCCACAGGCCGGGCGGCTGATGGCGAGCACATGGGCCGGGCGCAGGGCCTGGAAGGTGACGGTGAGCTGCGCCACAAAGGCCGCGCCGGCTGCCTTGCCCGTCAGCCCGTTGATGCCCGAGGGCACATCCACGCTGACCACCCTGCCGCCTTCCTGGGCGAGCGTGGCGGCGGCCCCGTCCAGCCCGCGCGAAAGGCCGGCGCCATAAAGGGCATCGAGCGTGATGTCATGGCCGGAGCCGATGGCGGCATTCAGCGGGCGCACCGGCCCGGTCCAGTCCGCAGCAGCTTGGGCGGCATCCCCGCTGAGCGTGGCCGCATCCACCGCGCAGAAAACATCCACCTCCCGGCCAAGCCCGGCGAGCGCACGCGCGGCCACGAAGCCGTCCCCGCCATTGCCGCCCGGCCCGGCGAGGATCCGCACGCGGCCTTCGGGAAAGCGGCGATGGAGATGGGCGGCAACCGCGCTGCCGGCCCGCTGCATCAGCGCATAACCGCGCGTGCCACGGGCAATCTCGCGCGCTTCGGCTTCGCGCATCTCGTCAGGGGTGAGAATGGGCCGGTACATCGGGCCACTTAGCCCGCATCCCGGCCCGGCTTCAATCGCCGATCAGGCGGCGGCCAGCAACTCCTGGGCATTGCCGAGCTGGGAGATCTGGGCAATGGCGCGCTGATAGGCCTCCGGCTTTGCGATGTTCAGGCGCTCGCGCGCCTCCGCCAGGGGCAGTTTCATCAGCTCGACCATGTCTTCCTGAATGATCGGTGAGGCCGCCTTGCCGTGGCGCAGGCCTTCACGGAAACAGGCCATGACGTCGATTTCTCGCGGCATGGATTTGCGGATCTGCCGGCAACCCATATAGGAAATGAAGATCAGCCCGTTGCCCTTGTGCTGACCATAGGTAAAGCCCAGCAGGGCTGCTTCGCCCAGTGCATCGCGGCCATATCCGGTCAGAACGTGGAAAAGATCATGGGTATCGCGCAGGCGATTGCCGAACCATTCCACCGTGTCATCATAGTGATCGCGGAAGAACTTCTCCGATTCCTCGACCAATCCCTGCGCCGTAAGACCCTCGCGGCGCATGAAGCGCAGATAGGCCTGGCCGACGCTGTCTTCCGGCAGGGGCTCGATCCAGGAATGGTCATCCAGAACCGGCGCGAGCATGCGGCACTCTGCCAGACGAGCCTGCCCCTTCTCCGTTTCCAGAAAGGAATCAAGAAGGTGCAGGACATTCCTGCCGTTCAGGGCTTCGATAATATGGAACACCTGCTCGGTGTCTTCCTTGTTCGCAATCAGCCGGCGCATCCGCGACATGGCCTTGAACGGCTTGAAGCGCGGCATGGGGCGATCAGGATGAACATAAGGCGATGCGGACATGTCGTTTGATCCTCCGCTTTCACCTTAGCAAAACCTGCTCGACAAAACAATGACGCCAGCGTCATCTTTTGTGCGCTCAATCTCTGTGCGCCATTGCCCAAACATCGGGCGCACGGTTCGCGAAGCAGGCGAGTTGAGCCGCGAGCCATGGCGAGCCCGCATTCGGGTGATAAGCGAAAGGAAAGTTAACCCAGATGCGGGAGACCCGGGTGAAAAAATTAGAAGCCATCGTGAAACCTTTTAAACTCGATGATGTAAAAGAAGCACTGCACGGCATTGGCCTGCAGGGCATGACCGTTGTCGAAGCCAAAGGCTTCGGCCGCCAGCGCGGCCACACGGAACTCTATCGCGGCGCTGAGTATGTCGTTGATTTCCTGCCCAAGCTGAAAATCGAACTGATCATTCCCGACGCCGATGTCGAGAAGGCCGTGGAAGCCATTTCCAAGGCCGCCCAGACCGGCAAGATCGGCGATGGCAAGATCTTCATTTCTGATATGACAGACGCGGTGCGGATCCGCACCGGCGAGCGCGGCGACCTCGCGCTCTGATGCCAGCTCGTCAGAACGACGAACCTCAATCCCACAGGTCAGGCGTCGAAAGTCGCCTGGCCAGTGCCGCATGAAACACCTGACCAACACCCAAGAGACCGAATGGAGGGCTGTCGCCTATGTCTGAAGAAATTCTGAAGAAGATCCAGGACGAGAATGTCGAGTTCGTGGATCTGCGCTTCACCGACCCGCGCGGGAAACTGCAACACGTTACCTTCGATAAATCCCTGATCGATGCCGATCTGTTCGCCGACGGCACCATGTTTGACGGCTCCTCGATTGCAGGCTGGAAGGCCATCAACGAGTCCGACATGGTCCTGATGCCCGATCCGGACACGGCCTTCATCGATCCGTTCTGCCAACAGACCACAATGTCGATCTTCTGCGACATTCTCGACCCGATGAGCGGAGAGGCCTATGGCCGCGACCCGCGCACCACGGCCAAGAAGGCCGAGGCCTACCTGAAATCCACCGGTGTCGGTACGACCGCCTATTTCGGCCCGGAAGCCGAGTTCTTCGTGTTCGACGATGTGCGCTGGTCCACCAAGCCGCACAAGACCGGCTACGAATTCGACTCCACCGAGTTGCCGGCCAATACCGACCGCGTTTACGAGACCGGGAATATGGGCCACCGCCCGGGTCCGAAGGGCGGCTACTTCCCCGTCCCGCCGGTCGACAGCGAGCAGGACATGCGCTCGGAAATGCTCTCCATCATGGGCGATATTGGCCTGGAGCCGGAAAAGCACCACCACGAGGTGGCCCCGGCCCAGCACGAACTCGGCATGAAGTTCTCCACGCTGACCGTGATGGCCGACCGCCTGCAGCTCTACAAATATGTGATCCACAATGTGGCCGCCAGCTATGGCAAGACGGCCACCTTCATGCCGAAGCCCTATTTCGGCGATAACGGTTCGGGCATGCACGTGCACCAGTCGATCTGGAATGGCGGCTCGCCGCTGTTTGCCGGCGACCTGTATGCCGGCCTGTCGGAGCAGTGCCTGTTCTATATCGGCGGCATCATCAAGCATGCGCGCGCCCTGAACGCGATCACCAACCCGTCCACCAACTCCTACAAGCGTCTGGTGCCGGGCTACGAAGCCCCTGTCATGCTGGCCTATTCGGCCCGCAACCGGTCGGCCTCGATCCGTATCCCCTACTCCACCAGCCCGAAAGGCAAGCGCATCGAGACCCGCTTCCCGGATCCGGCGGCGAACCCCTATCTCGCCTTCGCGGCCCTGCTGATGGCCGGTCTCGACGGCATCGAGAACCAGATCCATCCGGGCGACGCCATGGACAAGGACCTCTACGACCTGCCGCCGGAAGAGGCTGCCTCGATCCCGCAGGTCTGCGGCTCGCTGCGTGACGCGCTGTCCGCACTCGACGCCGACCGCAGCTTCCTGACCAAGGGCAACGTCATGGATGACGATCAGATCGATGCCTATATCGACCTGAAAATGGAAGACGTCATGCGTTACGAAACCCACCCCCACCCGGTGGAATTCGAGATGTACTACAAGGTCTGAGGCTGGGGGGCTTTTCAGACCTTTGGAGAGCGGCCCGGAGCGATCCGGGCCGTTTTTCGTTTCAGGCCACTGACATTGGCGCCTTTATTTCGCCCTGCCGGCCCGGCATGCAGGGACTGCAAACCTTTGTCTGCCAGGTTCGCCCAACCCTGCCCTGCCGGAGCCCTCCAGATGCGCCTCATCGCCCTGGCCCTTGTCATGACCATCCTGGCGGCAGGGCTGCTGGTGTCCTCGTGCCAGACCGCGCCGCCGGACTGGCGCGAGCAGGCCGATCTCTGCGATATCTTCGATGACCGGAAGAACTGGTACCGCGCCGCGGCCGAGGCCGAGCGCGACTGGGGCACGCCCATCGCCCTGCAAATGGCAATCATGCAGGCCGAAAGCAGTTTCGATTCCGATGCCCGCCCGGCGCGCAACCGGATCTTTTTCGGTCTCATCCCCGCTGGCCGGCCGACCTCAGCTTATGGATACGCCCAAGCCGTCAACACCACCTGGGAAACCTACAAGCGCGCCAGCGGCAATAATGGCGCCGAGCGCGACGACTTCGATGATGCGGCCGACTTCATCGCCTGGTATGGCAGCGAAACCCGGCGCCAGACCGGCGTGCCCTTCAGCGACGGGCGCGGCCACTATCTGGCCTATCACCAAGGCTGGAACGGCTATCGCAGCGGGCGCTGGCGCAGCAATGACTGGCTGGTGCGCAAATCGGCCAGCGTCGGCGAGACGGCAGCGCGCTATGACCGCCAGCTGGACCGCTGCGAAGACAGCCTGAAGCGCGACTGGATCCCGTTCTTCTAGAGCCTTTTCTGCTCAATTCGAGCCGCTTGACCGCTGGAATTTTTCGTCAGGGCTAGGCGCGTGAAGTTCGGC
>DHQO01000025.1:0-83744 GCA_002408125.1 Hyphomonadaceae bacterium UBA5336
CCCGGTCATTGTCGAAACTGTGATCGAGACCGATGCGGGCAATATCCGCCTGGAGAATTTCGATCTCGCCGATGTCGATGCCGGCTATTTCGTGTTCGGGTAGGGGGGGGCACCCCACCGGCACCCTTCTTCAGACCCGGTGTGTCTGTGCGGTGCTGCAGGGCACTCTCATGAACCTGGCCGCCTTCGCTCTCGACCCGGCGTGAAGGCGGCCAGAACTGGCTCTGCGGCGAAATGGGAAATCCAGTGAATGATTGCTTGCCATGCCTTCCCCGGACTGAATAAGGTCGCGATCGGAGCAGTTAACCATAAGGGTGGGGAAGATGGCCGTTCTCAACGGAACCGGTGCTGGTGAAACTATTGATGGCACGGCAGGCGACGACCTGATTCGCGGCTATGGCGGCGATGACACGCTGAATGGCCTGGGTGGTGACGACGATCTGCGCGGCGGCGCGGGGCGTGACTTCCTCTATGGCGGGGATGGCAACGACATCCTCGATGGCGGCGACGGGAACGACTATCTCTATCCAGGCAGCGGCAATAATACGGTCGATGGCGGGGCGGGCAGTTATGACATCCTGGGTTATAATTTCGGTGATTTCGGGGCCGGCGCGCTGGATGTGACGATCACGGATTCAAGCATCAGCGACGCCAATTCCGGCCGCACAGACACTCTGGCCAATATCGAATCTCTCACCTTCTTCGCCTATACCTCGCTTGATGACATGATCGATGCCTCGGCCGTGACGGCGATGAGGCTCAATCTCGCATCCGGTGCCGGCAATGACATGATCATTGGCAGCGCGGGCAATGACCTCCTGCAGCCGGGGGCGGGCAGCGACACCGTGAATGGCGGTGCCGGCTTCGATTCTCTCAGCCTGAATTTTTATCATGTCGGCCTGGCCGGCGCGGATATCACCATCACTGACTCGCTGGTGTCTGAGACCACCTCCGGTGACAGCAATATGCTGACCTCCATTGAGAGCGTGGATGTTGAGGGATCTTCCGGCGATGATGTCTTTGATGCCAGCGCGGCAACGGTCGCTATCAGTTTTTACGCTTCGGGAGGCGTTGATACCTATACAGGCGGTGCCGGGGCAAACGTGTTCTCGTATCTGACCCTCGGCCACGTCACAGATGGTGATGACACGATTACCGATTTCGGGACGGGCGACGTGCTGGAGTTCTCTTCCATCCAGTACAATTCCGGGGTTACGCCGGTCTTTATCGGCATGGCGGCCTTCAGCGGCGTGGCGGGTGAGTATCGCTATGAGCACTCCGGCGGGCAGACCCATGTCCAGTTCGATGCCGATGGGGACACGGTGTTCGATGGCCAGATCATTCTCTCAAATGGCGAGTTCGATCTTGCTGAAACCGGCGCCGGGTCCAATCAGCTCATAATCGCGATCGTGGATGACATCTCTGCGGATACCTCGACCACCGGCACGCTCGCGGTCGGCGGCTCGGTCAGCTCCCAGCTGGATTTTCTCGGTGACCAGGACTGGTTTGCGATCACGCTGACGGCTGGAGAGATCTACATATTCGATCTTTTCGGTTCAGGCGGCAGTCCCCTGGCGGATCCGTACATGTATCTTTACGATTCCGCGGGCAGTCTCATCACCTATAATGATGACACTGATGGCCTGAATTCCCAGATCAGCTATACTGCGACCTATAGCGGGACATATTATGTGGCGGCGGATGCTTTTGCCGATGGCTATACGGGCGACTACACGCTGACAGCAGCCAGCCCTGCGATCCCTGTGGACGGCACTTCCGGCGATGACACGCTGGATGGCACCGCCGGGCCCGACATCCTCAATGGTCTGGAAGGCAATGACACGCTCAACGGCTTTGCCGGCTCCGACCAGCTGAATGGCGGGGATGGGAATGACGTCCTGTCTGGCGGGGCCGGTGACAACACGCTGAATGGCGATGATGGCGACGACACATTCTATCTGGATGCCGGCTCGAACAGCTATATTGGCGGCGGCGCGGGCTTCGACACGATCTCCATCAATGCCAACTGGTCGACCTTCTACAATCTCGACGGTTCCTATGCAGGCTATCGCTATTTCTACGATGCCGTCGGCGGATATCACGAATTTGTCGGGATTGAACGGATCGATTTCCTGGGCAGCTATACTGAAACCTTCCTGTTCGGCACGAGTGGCAATGACACACTCGATGGCAGCGCGATCGGTAACCGCGTCTCGATCTATGGTGATGATGGCGACGACACGCTGATCGGCAGCGACTTTGGCGATACGCTCGATGGCGGGCTGGGTAACGACACGCTTCTGGGCGAGCTCGGGAACGATTTTCTGGGGGCGCAGGCCGGTGATGCCGACATGTTGGATGGCGGCGATGGATACGACCAGGCCCAGGTATCGAACTCCGGCCCCGCGGCAGGCGATATAACGATCACCGACCTGGCCATTTCATTTTCCGGATATGCAAATGCACTTTCACTGACATCGATCGAGTATATCTCGATTTATGACTATTCGGGCGGCAACACGATTGATGGAAGTGCAGCGACGATTGCGCTGTGGCTGAGGGCAAGTTCGGGATCCCATACCCTTATCGGCGGCTCGGCGGCTGATTATATTCATGGTGGTTTTGGCAGTGATACCATGACCGGCAATGGCGGTTTGGATACTTTCGGCTACGATTCAGGCCTCGTGGGGATCATGGACGGGGACATTATCACCGACGCCGAGAGCGGTGAGATTGTCGATTTCCGCGGCGCAGACTTCAATGATGGCGATCTCACCTTTATCGACCAGGCTGCTTTTTCAGGCGTGGCCGGCGAGATTCGCTGGGAGGCTTCGGGGGGACAGACGCTGATCCAGGCCGATATGGATGGCGATGGCACGGCCGATGAAACCCTGACCATCCAGAACGGCGAGTTCGGCGTGCGTCTCGATCAGATGGATTATTACGGCGAGAGCTTCTCCCTGATTCTGGTCGAGAATCTTGATCTCGCTGGCAATGGCGGTGACAACACGCTCATCGGCGGGGCGGGCAACGATCTCATCCGCGGCTTTGCCGGCGACGATTATATCGATGGCCAGGCCGGGAATGACGATCTGCGCGGTGGGGCTGGCAATGACACCATCCTCGGCGGCACCGGCGACAATATCATCGATGGCGGGGCGGATGATGACAATATCCATATCAGCCTCGGATCGAACAATCTGATTGATGGCGGTTCAGGCCACGATATCGTGCACATTTCTGGCGCGGGCAGCTATTTCGCAAATCTGGTGTTCGATGAGGACAATCCGGCGGCGTCTGTTGAATTCGTGAGCAGCTATCTCTGGACGGGGGCTGCCTACGAGCTCTTCTACACCACGATCACGAATGTCGAACAGGTCAATCACGACCAGGGCGGAGTGATCCGCGAACACCATTTCGGCACGGATGCGAGCGAGGTGTTCGACATGTCCGGTGTCACCAATGCGGTGTCGGTCTTCTCCGGCGCGGGTGACGATACGCTGATCGGCAATGACAATCTCAGCCAGTCGGGTATCCTGGTTGCGGGCAACGGCAATGACACGGTTCAGGGCGGGGATGCCGGTGAGCTGATCATTGTCGGCACCCAGGGCGACAACACCGTCGATGGCGGCGGCGGCGGTAACAGTCTTGGCGTGCGCGACGATGCCGGCGGCTCGACGGCCAGCTATTCGGCCACGGTCACCGACACAACCGTCGATCTCGGCGCGACCGGTGGGCTGACCAGCTTTACCAATATCGGCAGCCTCGATCTCTGGTTCGACACGAGCGGCAACAATACGGTCGATGCCAGCGCCAACTCGATCGGTGTTTCGGTTCTGACGGGCTCGGGCGAGGACATGCTGACCGGCGGCACCGGTTCGGACTATCTCGACGGTGCCGGCGGCAATGACACGCTCAATGGCGGGGATGGCGATGATATCATTGTCGGCGGACAGGGCAGCGACACGCTGACCGGGGGCGCCGGCCTGGATGTTTTCGAACTCTCCGGAAACATTATCGGCGTCATGGACGGCGATACCGTTACCGACATGGAAGCAGGCGAACAGTTCGAGTTCTACAACTCCAGCGACCTGTTCCTGAGCTATGTCGGGACAGGTGCCTTCACAGGCGTGGCCGGTCAGATCCGCACCGAACAGGCCGATGGCAATACGCTGCTTATCCTCGACTCCGATGGCGACGGGACCGGCGACGAGACGCTGACCATCCTGGGAGAGTTCGGCTTGAGTGCCTCCTATGATTCCTATACCGGCGAGCTGCAATTCCTCACCGCCGTCGAAAACCTGGATATTACCGGCACGGCCAATGATGATTCGCTGGCAGGTGATGAAGGAGACGACCTGATCCGCGGATTTGCCGGCAATGACATACTGGAAGGCTTTGGCGGCAATGATGACCTGCGCGGCGGGGCGGGCAATGATGTCCTGTATGGCGATGATGGTGACGACATTCTCAATGCCGGCGGTGGTGATGATTATGCTTATGGCGGCAATGGTGACGACATTCTCGATGCCGGCGATGGCGATGATAGTGCCTACGGCGGCAATGGCCATGACACTCTGCTTGGCGGGGAAGGCAATGACCTGCTTGTCGGTGATGGCGGCGATGATCTGATCCAGGGCGGCCCGGGCATTGACGCCCTGTATGGCAATGATGGCAATGACCAGCTCGATGGCGGCGACGGGGTCGATTTTCTGCGCGGGCGTGCGGGCGCCGACCTGCTGACGGGGGGCGCAGGCCGCGATTATTTCACCAACTTTGTTCTCGGCGAAGCCGATGGCGATGTGATCACCGATTATGAAGCCGACGAGCTGATCGGCTGGGAGTATTCCGGTCTCTTCACCCCGGACTTTATCGGCACCGCGGCCTTCTCCGGGGGCGTGGGTCAGCTGCGGTATGAAAAATCTGGCGGCCAGACCATCATCGAGTTCGATAGTGATGGTGACGGCTCTGCAGATGAGACCATGATCATCGCCAATGGCGAGTTCGACCTGATCCTTGCATCCTACGAACCTGAATTCAATTTCATTGCCTTGGGCACGGCCGTATCCGTGACGGAAACGGGGACGGACGAAACCGACGAATTGCTGGGCACCGGGCTTGGCGACACGCTCTCGGGTGCGGCCGGCAATGATTATCTCTACGGGTTCGGCGGCGATGATGTCCTGTCCGGCGGTAGCGGCAATGACTATGTCTACGGCTATGATGGTGCCGACACCCTGCTCGGCGGCGATGGCGATGATGTCATTTACGGCGATTCCGGGGACGATTCCCTCAATGGCGGGAATGACAATGACTTCCTGTCCGGCAATTCCGGCAATGACACCCTCGAGGGCGGCAGCGGCAATGACACGCTCTATGGCGGGACCGGCATGGATGAACTGTTCGGTGGCGCGGGTGCGGACTACCTGTTCGGCGATGATGGTGACGACACGCTACGCGGCCAGGGTGGCAGCGACTCGCTCTATGGCGACAGCGGAAATGACGATCTCGCGGGCAATAATGGCGAGGACGGTCTCTCCGGCGGTGCGGGCAATGACCTGCTCGATGGGGGACAGGACAATGACCAGCTCTATGGCGGCGCCGACAATGACACCGCGTTCGGCGGGTCCGGGCAGGACTGGATAGAAGGCGAGGATGGAGACGACCTCCTTCTCGGCCAGGGCGGCGAGGACTATATCGACGGTGGCTCGGGCAATGACGAGCTGCGCGGGGGCGGCAAGGATGACGCGCTCTACGGCAATGATGGCGATGACCTGATCTTCGGCGAGACCGGCGCCGATGAGCTTTATGGCGGTGAGGGCAATGATACGCTGTCGGGCGCGGGCGGGGCCGATACGCTCTTTGGCGATGGCGGCGATGACGATCTCAATGGCGGGGTGGCCATCGACACGCTGAATGGCGGGGACGGCAATGATCTGCTCTCGGGCGGCGGCGGCAATGACGTGCTGAACGGCGAGGCTGGCGAGGACCGCCTGTTCGGCGACGAGGGCAACGACATGCTCGACGGCGGGGCCGGGTTCGACCGGCTGAACGGCGGGGAAGGCATTGATGTGCTGACCGGCGGGGCGGATGTGGACTGGTTCATCCTGACGGGGGCCGATTTCGGCAATGACCGGGTGACGGATTTCGAGGACGGGGTGGACAAGCTCGTCTTCCGCGCCTCGACCGGGGTCACCTCGATGGAGGATATCAATGATATTCGCCAGGCGGGATCGGATGTCGTGATCGAGACCGATGCGGGCAATATCCGCCTGGAGAATTTCGATGTCGGAGATGTCGATGCGGGCGATTTCGTGTTCGGGTAAGGGGTCAGGCCACAGCGGGTTTTGCCTGGAGGGCCTCTTCAGGCGGGCTTAAAGTCAGCTGCACGCGCGTGCCGCCACTTTCCAGGGATGTGATCGCGAGATCGGCGCCCAGCCGTGCCGCGCGGCTGCGCATGGATTGCAGGCCCTTGCCCTGGGGCGCGCCATCCGGGATCCCGCGGCCGGTATCGGTCACGGCCAGTTGCAGGCTGCCGGCCTCGTCCTCGGACAGGGAGACAGTCAGCCTGTCGGCGCCGGAATGCTGGATCGCATTCGAGCAGGCCTCCTGCAGGATGCGCAGAACCTGCAGGATCGCATCAGGCCCCAGCACAAGATCGCGGATATCCGGGTCGACATCCCAGACAAAATCCACGCCCGATTCACGCAGTTTCGGCTCCAGCCGGTTGCGGAAGGCGCCGATGGCATAGGTCAGGCTGTCGCCGGCTGTATCGAGACTGTCCACGATCAGGCGCAGATCCTCCAGCATGGCCGAAAGCGAGCGGCTGACATCGGCAATCTGGACTTGGCCGGAGCGCGACTGGAGAATGAGCGAGACGAGCTGGCCGCCAATCCCGTCATGCATGTCGCGCATCAGCCGCCGGCGCTCTTCCAGCAGGGTGCGCTCGCGCGCGACATCCTGCTCGCGCGAGAAGGCCGCGGCGAGTTCCTCTTCACGCTCGGACAGTTTTTCCTCGAGAATATCGCTATGGGCGACGGCGATGCGCCGGGCGCGGGTGGCCTGGGTCGCGATCGAGGCGCACATGCCGAGGGCGAAGACAATTGCGAACCAGGGCACGGAATAGAAGGTGAGCGAAAGGTCCGGAAAGAGGGGCAGGATGATGCCGAACCGGTCATCTGTGCCATCTACGAAGACGGCGAAAAGGCAGGCCGTATAGGCGATCAGCTCGACCGTATCGATTTCGCGCGATTTGAGATTGTGCCAGGCCAGCGCCAGGACAAGGACAGGTGCGAGCAGCATTTTCGACCAGACCTCGATCGGCCAGCCCCATTCATAGACGGCGCGGCTGCCGTCAAAGCCCGCCAGGATCACGCCGCCGGTACAGACCAGAGAGGCCAGCCCCGCACCGGCCAGCCAATACCATCTCGCGCCCATCCAGGTGAGGACCGAGAACACAAAGCCGGTGACCAGGAGATAGGGCGTGACATAGCCGATGACCGAGCGCCAGGGATTGCCCACCCCGGTCGGGAAGCCGAGCACATTGAGATTGTAGAGCGTCCAGGTCACGAGCAGCGCAACGATGCCATAGGCGCGCCAGCGGTCCTGTCTTGGCCATTGCACCACCAGGAAGAGCACCGCGACAAAGATCAGCAGGGCGACGGAGACCGATGGCAGGAGACTTGAGAAAAGGTCCGACCACCAAACCGCGCGCATGATCGGCCTGGCATTTCCGATGGTCACCACCGGGGCGATCTTGCGCTGGATGCCGCCCTGCACGAAGGACAGCACATTCTCCCCCGACTGCAGCACATCGTTCGGGATCATGAAGGCAATCGGAGCGTAGCCCTGATTGCCGGTCCAGGCATTCTTCTGGCTGGACGCATAGATCTGGTGCCCGTTGACGGACACTTTCATGATGGTGCGGGCAATCGCGAAATGCGCCGCCATGGGCCGGTCCAGCGAGACCTCGTCGACGGTAAAGCGCTGCACGAAGATCGCCCCGCTGGTCGCGTCCGGATCGACATGCAGATAGACTTCATATTCCGGGTCCAGCGGCACGATGATGGGCGTCTGGTCGGCCGGCACGGCGTATTCGGGGTTATTCTCCTGATCGCCAAGAAATAGCTCGATCGTCTGGGCCGACGGCGCCGTGGTCGGGCGGGCGAGGACTTCGCTGGTGGCGATCAGGCCCCAGCCGAGCACCAGCCCGGCCAGCACGGCAAGACCAACGGCCATGGCACGCCGGGGCCTCAGATCGCGGAACCAGGCCGGCATCAGACGCTGTCCCCGGAAAGATCGAGCGTGATGTCGCCGGCCTGCATGGCGCGGGCAACGGCCGCCGCGCGGGTATTGACCTGCAGCTTGCGGAAGACCGAGCGCATATGGTCTGCTACCGTATAGGGCGAGACACCGAGGCGCCGGGCGGTCTCCTTGTCGGTCGCCCCGGTGGCAAGGCAGTGCAGCACATCGCGCTCGCGCGGCGAGAGGCCGGAGGCCTGGACCGCATCCTCCTGGTCGCTGTTGCCGGAAAATTCCTTGATCAGGAAACGGGCCACCGACGGGCTGATCGGCGCATTGCCCGACAGGGTCTGAAGGATCGCTTCGCGCAGTTCAAAGCCGGTGGCGCCTTTCAGCAGATAGCCGCAGGCCCCGGCCCGGAAGGCGGCCACCACGGCGCGTTCATCGCCCAGCACGCTGATCACGATGATCCGGGTCTTGCCGCCGGCATTCAGCGTCTCGATGAGATCGAAGGCGGCACCATCGGGCAGCATGAGGTCGACCAGCAGGATATCCGGCGGATCCTGCAGGAAGGGCGCGGCCTGTTTCAGCGTTGCCGCCTCGCCGGCCAGGCTGAAATAGGGCTCTGCCTCGATCAGCTCGACAAAGGCGCGCCGGATCGTGTCGTCATCCTCCAGGATGGCCACGCTGCGGGCCAGAGATTCCCTGGGCAGTTCTGCCATTGCGAGCCTCGCCATTGTCTCTCTCCCCCGGAAACCCGTGCCCTTTGTGGCAGTTTCGCGCAGGTTCGGTGGGCCTGGTTACCCCTCATCTGAGGGGATTGACCGAACGAAACTACGATTTCTCCGGCGCTTCAAGCGCTGGCGGGGCTCGCGCGAGGCCCCTCGTTTCATCGGGATGAATGGCCATGCGGATCGCGAGATACCTGTCCGGCGGCCCGGTCTTCAAGCAAGGCACCGGGCCGTCAACACGACGCGTACGCATTTGCATCCCAGGGGGAGAGAACCCGATGACCACGACACCGACAACCTGGCTGGACCAGTATGACGCCTCCTTCACGACCGGGCCGAACGGTGGTGCGGTGGTTCAATTGGAGAATGGCAACTATGCCGTCGCGCACTATAATGACGATCCGGGCCTCGATCTGGTACTCGTGCGTATCTACTCTCCGGCGGGAGAGTATCTCAATACAATCAATCTGAACCTCTATGTCACCGGCGATGTCCTCGATATCAGTCTGAGCCCGATCGATGGTTCGAACGGTTCCTTCCTCGTGAGCGTGAGCTTTGCCGGCAGCTCAAACCAGGGCACGCGTCACCTCGTCTTCGATAGCCAGGGTGATTACATTTATGCCAATGACAGTCTGGTTGAGAGCGTCTTTGGAAACGACCCGCTCGAACTGGCGGACACTGCGGGAACGGGCGTCTTCTCGGCGACAATATCTGCTGATTATACCGGGTCCGGTTATGTCGTTCAGGCCCGGACGATCAATCCTGCGACCGGAGTTCTCGGCACGGAAGTGACGCTGCACATCGACAGCCAGATCGTGACATCGGTGGATGCAGAGGCGCTCGGCAACGGCAATATCGCCATGGCCTATGCGGTCAATGGCTCGGGCAGCATCACCTCGGCGGTCAGCCCGCTGGTCTACCTGGCCGAGTTCACCTCCGCCGGCACGGTTGCAGCCTCGACAAGCTTTGCCGGCTATCAGGGCGGACAGGTGAGCATCGCGCCTTCGTTTGGCAGTGCGATCGCCGTCGCGGTGGAAGACCCCAACTCTGCCGCGGTACGCCTGGCCTTCTTCAACAGCGGCATCACCCAGCCCCCGACCTATGTCACCACCAGCGGCGATGATGTCGAGCTGGTTGCGCTGCAGGATGGCAACTATGCCCTGATCCACACTCAGGCGGGCGGCACCGAGCTTGCCATCCAGCAGTACGACAATGCCGGAAACGCAGTCGAGAGTGAGTTCATCATCTCGACCGATGCCAATGGCATTTCCGACATCCAGGCCGTGACCATGGAAGATGGCCGCATATCGGTGACATGGGCGGCCGGCAGTTCGGCCAATCTGCAGGGCGAGATCGTCGATGTACGCGATACCGCCAGCGGCATCTTCTACACGCCTGACACCTATTTCTTCGGCACAGATAACAATATCACTTCCGAGGATGCTCAATTTGTTTTCACCGGCGACGGGTTCGACAATCTGGTCGAGAATGCTTCGTCTCTAACAAATCGATATTTCGACCTGGGGGCTGACGCAGACTTCTTTACGATTGTCGCTGCTTCAAGCGCAGGCAACACCTATATTGGGGGTGACGGAGCTGGGGATCAGATCTTCTTCAATGGTGGCGCGCCCACCAATGGCCATATCGGCTGGACGATCGACCTCAACAATGGAACGGCTGTAGATGGGACGGGACTCGGCCAGCATACGCTGATCGGTTTTGAGAATGTGTCGGCAACCGGTGTAGGTGATGTCGTTACCGACAGCAGTGCCGGCAATGTGATCTTTGCCGGTTCAGGCGATGACCGTGTCATTGTTGGCAATGGTGGCAGTGATCAGGTCTTTGGTGGAAACAACACCGACACGCTCGTCTTCAATTCCAACGTTGCCTATGTCGACCTGGATGCAAACATCACCGGCAGCGGACAGCTCATCAATCTACTGTCCGGGACGGCTTCGGTGCAGTTTAGCCAGTTCGAGAATTTCGAGCTGACCGATGGCGACGACACCTTCATCGGCGATGGTGTTGCCAATATGATTACCGGCGGCAAGGGACTCGATGAGCTCCATGGCGGCGGTGGCGACGATACGCTGATCGGCAATGGCGGCGTGGATATGCTCTATGGCGAGGATGGCCATGACACGCTGAATGGCGGCTATGGCGCTGACCTCCTGGAGGGCGGTCTCGGCAATGACACCATCTATGGCGGCAACGGGAACGATATCATCACCGGCGGTGACAATGACGATTTCCTCTATGGCGACCTGCACAATGACACCATCAATGGCGCTGCCGGAGCCGATCAGGCCTTTGGCGGAGCCGGCGGCGATACGATCCATGGCGGGATCGGCAACGACATCCTGCGCGGCCAGGGCGGCCGCGATATCATCTATGGCCAGGACAATGACGATATCCTGACCGGCGATTATGGCCATGACGAGCTGCGTGGCGGTGACGGCAATGATGAGCTGTCCGGCGGCCAGGGCAATGACGAGATGTATGGCGGCCTCGGCGATGATACGATCTATGGCGATCTTGGCCTTGATCTGATGTACGGCAATGATGGCGAGGATGAGATGTTCGGTGGCGGCGGCCAGGACATCCTGTATGGCGGTAACGACAATGATATCCTGCGTGGTGGCGGCGCTAATGACACGCTCTATGGCGAGAGCGCCGATGACCAGCTCTTCGGCGAGGACGGGGCTGACATTCTCGATGGTGGCGGCGGTGACGATCTCCTGTCCGGTGGTCTGGCTGCAGACATTCTGCATGGTGGCACCGGCAATGACACGCTGAATGGTGGTTCAGGTGTCGATCTCCTCAATGGCGGTGCGAACAATGACGTTCTGCGTGGCGGCGGCGGCAATGACACGCTCAATGGCGATGATCATGCCGACCAGCTGTTTGGCGATGATGGTGGCGACATCCTGAATGGCGGTGCCGGCGCGGATAAGCTGAATGGCGGGACAGGCTTCGATGTCCTCACCGGCGGCACGGGCTCAGACCAGTTCATCTTCTCCGGGGCGAGCTTTGACAATGACCGGATCACGGATTTCGAGGATGGCACGGATCTCATCGTCTTCCGGGCCAATACCGGGGTGAACTCGATGGCCGATTTCATCGATATTCGCCAGGCCGGCGCCGATGTCGTGATCGAAACGGCGGCCGGAAATGTCCGGATCGAGCATACCGATCTCAGCGATATCGACGCGTCTGACTTTTCCTTCGGCTGAGTGCAGTTCGGTCGGTAAACTGGAAAGAATCTTGCTGGTTGTGCAGCCAGTGTCCGAGAATCCTCCGTGGGGCGATTCCATTTGCTCCAGGGTTTCGTTCGGATAGAAGCAGGGCCAACTTGCAGGGGAATTTTACATGGCCACTCTCAATGGAGGATCGGGTAATGATATCATTGGCGGCACTCAGGACGGCGACCTGATCCGCGGCTATGCGGGCGATGACAGGCTGGTCGGCTTTGGGGGGCATGATGATCTGCGCGGTGGCGCAGGCAATGACACGCTCGTGGGCGGTTTCGGCAACGATACCCTGCAAGGCGGGACCGGTCGGGACACTTATGAATTCAGTGCCCTGTTTGGGCACGATTATATCTATGATTACGATACCGGCGCGGATGCTAGCTTCCTGTATTTTGATTACGCAATCTCTTCGGAAGATGCCAGCTTTTCTCGTGTTGGCACGCTGCTGGTCATCTCGGTCGGGAGCAGCTCCGTAACCATAGACGGCTTCTTCCTGGAGACCGGGGAATCGGCATCCAACCAGCAGATTGTGTCGCATGCTTACTTTGGCCATGACGGGGTGACACTCGACATGACCGGCGCGATCGATTTCACGGGCACGACGGGTGATGACCGGCTCGATGGCACAGTGCTGGGCGAGACCCTGTCCGGGCTGGACGGAAATGACACACTGCGCAGCGGCGAGGGCGACGACACGCTGCTTGGCGGCGCCGGCGATGATGATCTCGGCGGCGGCAGCGGCAATGACACGCTCGAGGGCGGAGCCGGCAATGACGCACTCGCCGGTGATGCCGGACAGGACACATATCTGTTCAATGCCGGCTTCGGGGTCGATGTCATCACCGATACGGATCTTGGCGCAGATGCCAGCGTGATCGAATTCGGCCCGGGCATCACCAGCAGCGATGTACGGTTTTCGCGCACCGGAAACCTGCTGCTGATCTCGGTCGGCTCGGACACGGTCTTCTTCAACAACTTCTTTACGCCACTCGGGAACTCGGTGACCAACAACCAGTATGTCTCGATGGTCCGTTTTGACGGTGGCGAGACGCTGGATATGACCGGCGCAATCGATTTCACCGGCACGGAAGGCGATGAACGTCTCGACGGGACGGTCCTGGCCGAGACGATCAGTGGCCTCGGCGGCGATGACACGCTGCGCGGCGCGGAAGGCAATGACCTGCTGCTCGGCGGCGACGGCAATGACGATCTCGGCGGCGGCAGCGGCGATGACACGCTCAATGGCGGGACCGGCGACGATGCCCTGACAGGCAGTATTGGCCTGGATACCTACCATTTCGAAACCGGCTTTGGCACGGACACGATTTATGACAGCGATAGCGGCGCCTTTGCCAGTGTCATCTCCTTTGCGCCAGGAATCCTGGAAGGTGATGTCCGTTTTGAAAGGGTTGGTACGCTGCTCGCCATCGGCGTCGGCGAGGATACGATTTTCGTCAACAATTTCTTCCAGGAAACCAGCGGGTCAGCAACCAATCTGCAGATTATCTCACATATCGTGTTTGACGGTGGTGCCATGATCGACCTGACCGGTGTCATCGATTTCACCGGAACCGAGGCCGACGACCGGCTCGATGGCACAGTCCTGGGCGAGACCCTGTATGGTCTGGGCGGCAATGACACGCTGCGCTCGGGCGAGGGGAATGATGCCCTCTATGGCGGTGAGGGCAATGACAATCTCGGCGGTGGCGCTGGCAATGACATGCTGTTCGGCGGCGAGGGCAACGATATTCTGATCGGCGGAACCGGCGCGGATATCCTGGATGGCGGCGCAGGCATTGATATCGCGGATCTCAGCGGTTCGACCATTGGCCTGACAGTCGATCTCAGCACGGCGACCGAGTTCTCAGGAGCCATGGCCGGCGAGGATGAACTGATCAGCATTGAGAGCCTGATCGGAACGGCCTTTGCCGACCATCTCATCGGCGACGATGGCGACAATACGATTATCGGCGGCAAGGGCGATGACATTCTTGAGGGCGGGCTTGGTATCGATACGGTCAGCTATGCCACCAGTTCCGGCCGCGCGAACATTTCGCTGCGCAAGGTCAATCAGGTCACCAATACCGAAGGTGCCGACGCGATTTATGGCTTTGAAAATGTGACGGGATCCGTCTTCGTCGACACGCTTGAGGGCAACAATTTCGACAATGTAATCAACGGGCTTGCGGGTGATGACATCCTGCTGGGCCTGGACGGTACGGACCAGCTTTTTGGCGGGGATGGCAATGACCGCCTGAATGGTGGAGCTGGCAATGATTTTCTCGATGGCGGCGAGGGCGATGATATTCTGAAGGGCTATCTTGGCGATGACGAGATGTCCGGTGGGGGTGGTATCGACGAACTGAACGGCGGCAGGGGTAACGACATCCTGCATGGTGGTGCGGACAATGACGATCTCTTTGGCGGCTCCGAAAATGATACGCTGAACGGGGATGACGGTGATGACCTGCTGCGCGGCGCCCAGGGCGAGGATATTCTCAATGGTGGTCTCGGCAATGACACGCTGCGCGGTGGTCGTCAGGACGACATCCTGAATGGCGATGATGGCGACGATCTGCTTTATGGAGAGGCCGGCGATGACGAGCTGCATGGCGGTGAGGGCAATGACACGCTGTCCGGCGCGAATGCATCCGATATGCTCTATGGTGATGCTGGGGACGACAACCTGAATGGTGGCGCTGGCATCGATACACTGTTTGGCGGTACCGGCAATGACACTCTGGCTGGGGGCGGGGGCGTGGACACGCTCTACGGCGAGGATGGTGAGGACCGGCTCTTTGGGGACGCCGGCAATGATACGCTCTCGGGTGGAGCGGGTTTCGATCGCCTGAATGGTGGGGATGGCTTCGATGTCCTGACCGGCGGCGCCGATGCGGACTGGTTCATCTTCTCGGGCCTCAGCTTCGACAATGACCGGATCACCGATTTCGAGGATGGTCTCGACAAGATCGTGTTCCGGCCCTCGACAGGAATTGACGAGTACTCCGACCTGACGATCCAGCAAAACTTCGGTGATGTCGTGATCTATACCCCGGAAGGAAATATCCGCCTGGAAGACACGCACATCTCGCAGATTTCCGAGGACGACTTCCTGTTTGGCTAGCGCGGGCAGGCGCCTCTATACCGGCCCCGCGGCATTGCCCGGGGCCGGTGGTCATTGATCCGGACGGTTCCGCTTATTCGGCGGGGGTTTCGTTCGGAATCAGGATGCGAACACGATACAGGAGCAGCGTTTCGTCCGCGCCGGGAAGAATGCCGAGATAGTCATTATTGCCTTCGTTCATCGCGGGCACGGCATAGTGGTATTTCAGCCATTCCCGCTGTCCCGTCAGGGTGAACTCCTTCCACCCGCTATTGCCGACATCGGCAGTGGAATAGGCGACAGGCACGACCTGACCGGCCTCGCCCCTCGCCTCGATTTCGATCCGGATCGTCTTGCCCGAGGCCAGGGCCTCCGCATCGCCGGAAAGGGTGAAGAAGGCGCCCGATGTGTGCCCGCCGCTCTCGCCCTCGCCTCCAAGCCCCGTCAGCTCCACATGGCCTTCAAGAGGCTCGACCATCACAAAGTTGGTCTTTCTGGGACCGGGCTCTCCAGCAGCCCAGTTGAATACAATCCCGCCAAGGCCTTCATCGCAATCGGTACACGAGCTGGTGTCGAGCACATTTGCAGATGAATCTGCAGTCTCGGCCGGTGCGCCAGGCGCATCGACCGATGGCTCATCCGTCGACGGTGAACAGGCCGCCAGGACGACCGCCGCGAAGAAGAGTGAGGCCGAAACCGTACGAACGAGATGTCTGCTCATTGTGAGGACTCCAGTGATTTGAGAAAGAGAAGTGTGCAAAGCTCGGCAAAATCAACGTCGTTTTCGCCCGATACAGTAGATTGCCAAGGATCCTGTCTGGTGCGTCCCAGAATGCTGATTGCTGCCCGACCATTCTCCGTCAACCGATAGCCATCAATATCTGCTGCGCAATACCCGTTTTCCAAATAGTCGCGATTGACCAGGCCGTCGTCGACATACAGGGCAGCGAGCCTTGTCCTGTCACGAAAAAGTGGCGGAATTTCAACCAGTACGAAAATTGCGCAGTCCGCCGCCTTGTTGCCCTTTGTCAGGCGGCATGACGCACTTAGATTCTCGCCCGGTTCAAGGGAGAACGAGCCGGGCTGAAAGTCAATTTCATGGACCTGACTATTGGTTCCCGAGACATATATGCTGTCGGGCAAGCAAAAGGATTTTCCAGGAATGTGCTGGCGATCTCCATCTATTGCGAAGACACAGACATCCTGGACAAACTGATCTCGAATGGGTTTGGGAAAGAGATAAACGGATGCGCCATGAATTTGCAGCGGTGAGCCATCGGGCCAGGACGTGTACCAGGGGCGATCAGGTTGAATAAGCTCCGGGCCGTCCGGGTACTGGTCGAGATAGGGAATGCGAATGAATTTACCGACGGGTCTGTCTTGAGACGCTTCACGATACTCGATCCGGCAAGTCACGCGCGTTTCCGCAACCGCCTCGGGCGAGATTGTCTCAGGGAGAAGCACAGATATGTCGACTGGGCAGCTGATCGAATCTCCGGCGGGCAGCCATAGTCCGATCGAATCCCTCAGATCCAGCTCACGGAAATAGTTCTGTCCCTCCCACTGCGAGGTCGCAGTGCAATAAACTTCTGCCGGTCTTGGAAGCTGATGCCCGTCTTCGGATACAACCGTGGTGTAGAGACAATTGTCGCCGTAATGGTGATCCAGAGAGTCGAGCGGGATGTTTTCGACATATGCGCTGACCGCGACGATTTCGAGGTCACTTGCCGCTCGGAATGTGCCAACAGGTTCATGTAAATTGAGCTCGGATATCCGGGCATTAGTATGTGCGATCTGAAGCATCTCCTGAGAACCGACAATATCCTGGGCGTGCGAGAAGCGCACATCTGAATAGTGGGCATCGGCAATGTTCGGCCGGTTTTCCTTAACGCGATAACTGCCGGTGAATTCCGCCCAGCGGATAGAGACATCCAGGTCTTTCACAATGCGGAAACCGACCTTGCGCAGGCGCGCGCCGGCATCGTAGCGGACGCGGTAGGCCGAGCGCAGTTCGTTGGGCTCGCTGAGCCAGGAGCCGCCGCGCAGGACGCGCTTGGAGCAGTCCCCGCCGGAGCCTTCCGCCCGCGCCACTGTATCTTCGGGCGCGCCAGCATGGCTCGGATGCCAGCAATCGGCGGTCCATTCTAGCACATTGCCCATCATGTCGTGCAGGCCGAACCCGTTTGCCCCGAAGCTGCCGACCGGCAAGGTCTGGCGGCGATACTCGCCCGTATTGGAGCCGACAAAAGGCACGCTTGCACGGAAATTGGCCTCAGCATCCGTAACCAGTTTGCCGCTCGAGAACCAGGTAGTGGTGCCGGCGCGCGCGGCGTATTCCCATTCCGCCTCGCTGGGCAGGCGATAGGGCCGGCCTGGAACCTTGGAGTTGAGCCAGTCCAGAAAGCCATGCGGGCCGGCAATGTCGTCGTGGCTGATATTGATCACGGGCCGGCTTGCCTTGCCCCAGTCCTCGTCATGGGGATGGGACTGGCTGCGGCAGAAGCCGTCATCGACGCAGGCCGACCATTGATCGAAGGTGACTTCATAGACGCCCATGGCAAGGCGGTCGGTTACGGTCACGGTGCGCTGCGGGCTTTCATCCTCGTCGCTCAGCGGCTCATTGGGAGCCGCGCCCATCTGGAAGCTGCCGCGCGGCAGGATGGTCATGACGGGGCAGTCGGGGCAGTCGCGAAATTTCAGGCCCACTTCACGAAGACAATAGTCTACGCATTCAGGCTCGCTGAGATGGCGTGGCGGCTCGACCGGGGCTTCAAGCTCTTCGGATGCCTCGGCCGGTAACAGCTCAGCAGCTTCTGCCTGCGACATGTCTGTCTTTGAGGCAGTCTCATCCGGGATCGCCGCCGGCGGCGGGCCGGGAGCAAAGGCAGCGGTCGAGAGGGCGAAGAGACCGAGTATTGCAAGCAAGAACGGCATGACGAAACGTCTCATCGGCGATCCTTGAAACACCAGACTGTACACTGCTAATGGCCGGGCCAATTCGCTTTCAATAAAGCAGCGGGTGCGGGTCGCAACCGGTCTTGTGAGAAATTCCGGAATTTAAGCAGGCAGAGATTTCAATGCGCGCGAATCAGGAATTCTCATGGTCATCCACTCCATTACCTGTAAGACCGGCATCGCATCTGCATGCTGGTTCTGGATTCGCCTGACCGCTGATACGGCTTGCCGCCGCCCTGCGCGAATGTCACGCTGATTCATGTGGTTGAAGGATGCGGTCGTGAAGGACTAGATCAGGCCCGAGCGGGATGCTCAGGTCGCAGACCGGGGGATGGAGATCTTGGCCGAGAAGCCTGAAACCGCACTGAGACACGCGCTGCGAGCCTCCCGCATGGCGTTCGTCGCCGTGTGTTTCTTTTCCTTTTTCCTGAACCTCCTGTTCCTGACCTCACCGCTCTACATGCTGCAGGTCTATGACCGCGTGCTGGCCAGCGGACGGCATGAGACCCTGTTCTATCTCACCCTGATGGCGGTCTTCGCGCTGATCATCTTCGGCATGCTGGAAGGCCTGCGCCAGGCGATGCTGTCGCGCATCGGCTCCTGGCTGCACAACCAGGTCGGCGATGCTGTGATCTCGGCTTCCGTACAATCGACCATCGGCAACAAGCCGATTGGCGGGCAGGGGCTGCGGGATCTGCAGTCCGTGCAGTCCTTTGTCGGCAGCCGGATGATCGTGCCCTTCTTCGACTCGCCCTGGGCGCCGATCTTTGTCGGCATCATCTGGATGCTGCACCCGGCGCTCGGCACCATGGCGCTGATTTCCGCGCTCACCTTGTTCGGCATTGCTGTGATCAATGACATCGTGACCCGCAAGCCGCTGGCCCAGGCCAGCACGATGGCGAGCGCCGCCCAGCGCGAGGCCGAACGTGCCCTTGTGAACTCCGAGACGATCCAGGCCATGGGCATGCTGCCGGCCGTGGTCGCGCGCTGGCGCGCCCGCAGTGACGAGGCCCAGGCGGCCATGGCGCGCGCGGCCGAGCGCGGCGGCTGGATCAATGGCCTGTCCCGCTTCATTCGTCTTGTGGTCCAGGTCGGTATTCTCGGCTTTGGCGCGCTTCTGGTTCTGGAATCGCAATTGTCGCCCGGCGGCATGATTGCCGGCTCGATCCTGCTTTCCCGCGCGCTTGCGCCGGTCGAGCAGAGCATCGGCGCCTGGCGTTCCTTCCGCTCCTACTCGGAAGCCAGGAAGCGTCTGGAAGAGCTGCTGGACACATATTCGACGGGCGAGGCGGCGATGCCGCTGCCGCAGATCCATGGCAATCTCTCGGTCGAGAGCCTGACCGTGCGTGCGCCGGACTCGCAATCCCTGATCCTGCGCAATGCGAGCTTCGCGCTGGAGGCCGGCACCGTTCTGGCGATTGTCGGACCCTCGGCGGCCGGCAAGTCGACCCTTTGCCGCGCGATTTGCGGTGTGGTGCCGCCGGCCGCGGGGCATGTCCGGCTGGATGGTGCGGAGCTGACCCAGTATCCGCGCGAGCAGCTGGGCCAGGCCATCGGCTATCTGCCACAGAGCGTGGAGCTCTTTTTCGGCACCGTACGTGAGAATATTGCGCGCATGACCGAGGGCAATCCGGAAGCGGTTGTCCAGGCCGCCCAGCTCGCCCATGTCCATGACATGATCCTGAAACTGCCTGAGGGCTATGAAACCAAGATCGGTCCCGGTGGGGTCAATCTCTCCGGGGGGCAGCGCCAGCGTATCGGTCTTGCCCGCGCCCTCTATGGCAACCCGAAGCTGGTCGTGCTCGACGAACCGAACTCGAATCTCGACCAGCATGGTGAGGCTGCTTTGGCCGCAGCGATTTCGACCATGAAACAGCAGGGCACGACCGTCATCCTGGTCGCCCACCGCCAGTCGGCGATCGGTCATGCCGACAAGCTGATGGTGCTCGCCGGTGGCCAGATCGAGATCTTTGACGAGCGCGATGCCGTGCTCCGTATCCTTGAAGAGCGCCGGCGCTTTGCCCGCTCCGGCGGCAAGTCGCCAGAAGACAACAGAACGGCCCAGAGCTGATGAGCACTGCCCTCAGGACCCTTCCGCAGATGGCCCCGCCGGCGCAGCCGCCCTCGCCGTCCAGGCTTCTGATGTCGATGCTGAGCGGGCCGATCCGGCTTGGCCTGCTTGTGGTTGGCCTGTTCGTGGCGGTGTTCTTCGTCTGGGGCGCGACGGCCCCGCTGGACGAGGGCGCGATCGCATCGGGCCGGATCAGCCCGGAAGGCTCCAGCCGCACGGTGCAGCACCTGGAAGGCGGGATCATCGATGAACTGGTTGTCCGCGACGGCGATACGGTCGAGGCCGGCGCTCCGCTTGTGGTGCTTCGCTCAATTCAGGCGCGGGCGAGCTATCAGGTCTTTCTCAGTCGTCAGCATCTCTTGCGCGCGCAGATGGCGCGGCTCGAGGCCGAACGGCTCGGCCTTGCAGAAGCCGTGTTCCCCGAGGATCTCATCGCCGAACGGATGGCCTCGGAAGAAATCGACAACATGCTGGCGACGCAGGAAGCGCTGTTCGAGCGCCGGGATGCCCTGCATCGCTCGCGCGTTTCCATTCTCAACCAGCGTGTCGCGCAGCTGCGCACCGAGATTGACGGGCTCGAGGAACAGATCTCGGCTCAGGACCGGCGATCGCTTCTGATCAATGAGGAGATTGTCGGCTTCTCAACCCTGGTCGACCAGGAGCTTGCCCCGCGCCCGCGCCTGCTCGCCCTGCAGCGCGAACAGGCCAATATCGACGAGCAGCGTGCTCGCGCAGTTTCGAGTATCGCCCGTGCACGCCAGCAGATCGGCGAAACCGAAATGCAGCTGATCGCCATGGATGCCCAGCGGCTCGATGAGGTGGTCGAGGAGATGAATACGGTCCAGGCCGAGCTTGCCGAGGTCAATGAGCGCCTGCGCGCCAGCGAGGATGTGCTTGAGCGCACGGTCGTGACGGCGCCGATCTCGGGTACGATCGTCAATCTGCGCTACAAGACCGAAGGTGGTGTGATCCAGTCAGGGGCCCCGATCTTGGAGATCGTGCCGGCCGATGAGGCGCTGATCATCGAGGCGCGCCTGTCGCCGCTGGACATCGATGCCGTCGAGCCCGGCCTGCCGGCCACGGTCCATCTGTCGGCACTGTCGCAGCGCGAGCTGCCGCGAATCATTGGCGAGGTCATCGATGTCTCGGCGGATGCCTTTACAGACGAGGCGACGGGCGCGTCCTATTTCCTCGTCAGGGTCGAGGTGGACCCGGACGAGCTTGCAGCGCTTGGCGATTCCCTCGAACTGACGCCGGGCATGCCGGCCGATGTGATCATCGTTACAGGTGAGCGGACATTGCTGGACTATCTGACATCGCCGATCCGGGATTCCATGCGCAAGGCGCTCCGCGAGACCTGAGGGAGCAGGGATCAACGAAAATCGGCGTGTCAATACCAACAATCGCTATCGGCAGGGTTGTATAGGCTTTCCTTTGTCCGCGCGTGGGGTTTAAAAAAACACTGAAATTTCGGCACAAAGCTGTTTGGGGGACAATATGCGCTACACGCTTTTCGACTCGAGTAATCCGTTTCTTGATACATTCGGCAGCTGGTATGGTGCTAACCAGCCTTTCCTGTCCGGCTTCAACCGGTTTGGGCCGACCCAGCAGTCGGGTCTCGCTCCCAGCAGTGAATTTGCCTCCCTGTCACAGGATGGAGCCTATAGTGTGTTCTCCCTGACCGCTGGCCAGATCGAGACCATCGAACTCGTCCGTCCCGACTATTCGTCTTCCGGGACGGAAAAAGTTGTCGAGGTCGATCCCTCCTTCATTTCCGCAGTGCTCAATGGCGATGCCGGTGACAATGTCATCGACGGGACAGCGGGCGGGGACCTGATTCGTGGATATGCCGGGAATGACACGCTGAATGGTCTTGGCGGCGAGGATGACCTCCGTGGTGGCGACGGGAATGACATTCTCAATGGCGGCGACGACAATGACATTCTGGATGGTGGCCTGGGCAATGACACGCTTGATGGCGGTGCCGGTGATGACCAGCTGCTTGGTGATGATGGCAACGACACGCTGATTGGCGGCGACGGCAGTGATGTTCTGGACGGCGGTGCTGGCAATGACGATCTCGACGGCGATGCCGGCGAGGATACGCTCTCCGGTCAGGACGGAAACGACAATCTCAGCGGCGGCGCCGACAATGATACGCTCAATGGCGGGGCCGGTAATGACCTGCTCTACGGCGATGGTGAAGACGACACGCTGTTCGGCGATGCTGGCAACGACACGCTCTATGGTGGCGTCGGCAATGATACGCTCGATGGCGGCGACGGCAATGACACCCTCAGAGGCGAGGATGGCGACGATTTCTTTGTCGGCGGTGCCGGGAACGACTTCATTTATGGGGACACGGGCATAGACACGGTCAGCTATGCCGGCGCGATTGCAGGCGTTATCGAGACGATGAGTGGATACGGCACCGATACAGGCGGGGCCGGCCGCAATTATCATACGGGTATCGAAGTCCTGATCGGCTCGGATTTCGGCGATACGCTCTCTGGCACCTCGGCGAGCGCGGAGACCATTCATGGCGGTGCTGGCGACGACATGATCGATGGCGGTGCCGGCAATGACATCCTGGATGGCGGGGATGGCAGCGACACCTTCTTCTCCTCCTATCTCTACTACACGATCACGGTCGATCTTGCCGTTACCACGGCCCAGAATACTGGTGTCGGCATCGACACGCTGACAAATTTTGAGAATGTGTATGGCGGGTACTATGGCGACACGCTACTTGGTAACAGCGCCGATAACACCTTCATGGGTGGCAATGGCAACGACACCATCGATGGCCGTGGCGGCGATGATACCGCTTCCTACATGGATAGTACGACCGATGTGACAGTCGATCTTCTGCTCCAGGGCGGCGCGCAGGATACGGGCGGTGCGGGCTTCGATACGCTCACGAGTATCGAGAACCTGACCGGTGGGCAGGGCAATGACGAACTCTCCGGTGATTCCAACCGCAATGTTCTGATCGGCCTTGCCGGCGATGACCGGCTGTTCGGGCGCGGCAATAATGACACCTTCTTTGTCGGTATGGGCTCCGATCTTGCCCATGGCGGCGGCGGCGGGGCTGACGAGCTGAATTTCGGGCTGAGCGAGCTTGGCGTGATGTTCGATCTGCAGGATACCACCTTCCAGAATATCAGCATGAATCCCGATGGCAGCTACAATCAGGTGCGCGCTGTCGGCATCGAGCAGGTCCGCGGCTCCAGCTTTGGCGATACGATCTATGGCGACAATGCCAATAACAAGATCTGGGGCGAGGCCGGCGACGACACGCTTGTGGGCCGCGATGGCAATGACACCCTGTTCGGCATGGATGGCGATGACCTCCTTGTCGGTGGTTCCGGCAATGACGATCTGCGAGGCGGCGACGGTGACGATACGTTCCGCACCGGGACAGGAGCGGACATTGTCAATGGCGGTCAGGGCTTCGATATTCTCGACTATTCTACTGCCACCTCCGCACTGACCATCGATCTGACCATCACCACAGGTCAGGGCGTTGGCGGCGGCCAGGGCGCCAAGACCCTCAGCAACTTAGAAGGCCTGATCGGCGGTGCGGGCAATGACCGCCTGACCGGCGATGGCGGGGACAATCTGCTCAATGGCAGCGGCGGCGATGACCGCCTTTTCGGCCTTGGTGGCGATGACATGCTGATCGGCGGGGACGGCAATGACCGTCTCGATGGCGGTGGCGGCACCGACACGGCTGATTATCGCGATGCCATGGTCGACATCACGGCGGATCTGGCGATCAACACCTATCAGAGCACCGGTCTTGGTGATGACCAGTTCGTCGATATCGAGAATCTCGCAGGCGGTTTCGGCAATGACAGCCTGTTCGGCGATGGCGCCAATAACCGTCTCAGCGGCGGTGACGGCGACGATATCCTGGATGGCCGGACCGGCGACGATGTTCTGATCGGCGGCGATGGCGACGACACGCTCTTCTCTGCATCTGGAGACGATACGCTGATCGGCAGCTCCGGCAACGATACCTATGTCATCGAAGGTGGCCCGGGAAGCGTGACGATCGAGGACAATGTCGGTATCGACACGCTTGATCTGTCAGGGGCTGGCGGCCCGGCGGATATCGACCTGTCGCAGGCCACAGCCTCCTCGGTGGATGGCCGCTCCATCATCTTCCAGGGCGCGACCACGCTTCCGCTGGATGTCTTCTTCCTGCAGGATCTGTCCGGATCCTTCGGCGGCGACATCGCCAATGTGCGGCTGCTGGTTCCCGATATTGTCGCAGCCATCCGTGCGGTCCAACCTGACAGCTGGTTTGGGGTCGGTCCCTTCATTGACATTCCGACGAGCCCGTTCGGGAGCGGCAGTGACTTCCTCTACGAGACAGCGCTTCCGCTGACCTCGAACGAGGCTGAGTTGCAGGCAATTTACGATATGCTCACGATCGGCAGCGGTGCTGATGGCGACGAGGCCCAGTTGACGGCCTTGCTGCAGGCCGGCGTTCGCCTCGATGAGATTGGCTGGCGTGGAGAGTCAACGCGTGTGGCCATCCTGTTCACCGACGCTACGTATCACGAGGCGGGCGATGGTGTTTCCGGCGGCATTACCAATCCCAATGATGGCGACGATATCCTTGACGGAACGCCGCCCGGCACCGGCGAAGACTATCCGACCATCGCCCAGATGGCGGCAGCGCTGAGTTCAGCGGGCATTTTCCCGGTCTTTGCCGTCACGTCCGGTGTGACGAGTTATTATCAGGATCTTGCCGACGAGATCGGCTTTGGCGCCGTGGTCAATCTCAGCTCGGACAGCCAGGACATTGTGGACACGGTTGAGGCCGCCTTGCTCAGTGGTACGGCGACCTCTGTCGAAAATGTGCTCGGTACGAACTTTGGTGACACGATCGACGGCAATGCCCGCGACAATTTCATCAATGGCCGCGGCGGCCATGACACCATCAATGGCCTGGGCGGCGATGATGTCCTGATCGGCGGCGGCGGCAATGACATCATGGATGGTGGCGATGGCTTTGACATCGCATCCTTCGAGACCTCATCGGGGCCGGTGACGGCCAGCCTGCTGATTGCGGGCCCGCAGGCCACAGGGCCGGGAACGGACACGCTGATGAATTTCGAAGGCCTGCGCGGCGGATCTGGCAATGACATCCTGACCGGCGATGGCGGGAATAATCTGCTTGAGGGTCTGAACGGCGATGATCTGCTGACCGGCGGCAGCGGCAATGATGAGCTGTCCGGTGGCAATGGCAATGACACGCTGAATGGCGACACAGGGAATGATATTCTCGACGGTGGCAATGGCGATGACACATTGAATGGCGGCACAGGTAATGACTTTGCGTCGTATGAGAGCGCGGCTGGCGGTGTGACCGTGGCGCTTGGCGTGGCCGGCGCGCAAAACACCATCAATGCCGGCATGGATACGCTAGACAGTATTGAAGGCCTGATCGGCAGCGATTTCGCTGATACACTGACCGGCGGTACAACGAATGACACCATTTTCGGCGGCGGCGGCGAAGACCAGATTCTGGGCGATGCCGGTAATGATCTCCTCACTGGTGGCGATGGCAGCGACATCATTGAAGGCGAGGATGGCAACGACACCATTGAGGGTGACGCGGGTGATGACAGCCTCAATGGCGGTGCTGGAAACGACTACATCTATGGCGGTGCCGGAAACGATAACCTTCTGGGCGCTACCGGAAACGATAGCCTGTATGGCGATGCAGGCGATGATATCCTTGCGGGTGCCGCCGGAAATGATTCCCAGTACGGCGGGGATGGCGACGACCTCTTTATCGGTGGCGGCGGCAATGATTCCCTGAGTGGTGGAAACGGAACCGATACAGCCGACTATTCGGGCCTCGGAAATGGCATCACTGTCAATCTGAATAGCTATCCACAGGTTATGAAGGCTGGCGGAGCCATTGACAGTCTATCGAGCATTGAAAATATCATCGGTACGGATGATGCCGATATCATTCGCGGAAATTCATCCGACAATGTTCTCGAAGGCCGGCAGGGCGACGACATCATCTATGGTGGTGGCGGTCGAGACATCCTGCTTGGCGGCGGTGGGCAGGATACGTTCGTCTATGAAAGTCTGTCGGACTCCACGGCGGCTCTGTCGGGACGGGATGTGATCCAGGGCTTCAACGAAGCTCAGGGTGACCTGATCGACCTGTCGGCCATTGATGCCGATACCACCCAGGATGGCGACCAGGCTTTTACCCTGATCGATGGTCAGTTCACCGGCCAGGCTGGCGAGCTTTCAATCGCCTTCTTCGCCGACAACAGTACGCTCCTGATGATGGATGTGAATGGCGACGGTGTTGCCGACATGATGATCACGGTCTGGGGACGCCCGGACTTCGACGCCAGTGATTTCGTCCTCTGAGGCGCGAAGTTCCGTTTATCCTTGCGGCGCCGAAAGGGTTTCGGCGCCGCACTCATGTCTGTAGAGAGGCGCTGACATGACCGCCTCTTCCGATACGCCGAGCGCGAATACGTCCTGCGCCCTGTTCTATGTCCGCGATGGTTTTGAAACCCAGGGCCGCAAGCGGCTCATGGGGCGGCATGCGGCCGGCGAAAGTTTCCTGAAGGGGCTCGCCAGGCATCTGTCGGCCGAGCGTCTTGGCGCTGTCGTGCCCGGCCCGGAAGACAGTGCGGCACTGAAGCGCCAGCTGGACGGCTGGAATGCGGGCTTCGAGATCGAGACCCTGTCGCCGGGCGATGCTGGCGGCCTCGCCCGGCATGGCGTGTTTTTCCGGCCTGATCCGCATATTGCCACGGCCTCCTGGGCGAGGCTCCGCGCCGCGCCGGACAGCTGGTCAGTTTGCGGGGTCACGCACACGATCTCCTCGGAAGGCGCACTGGACGCGCTGGCTGACCTGCCGGCGGCCCCGCTCTTCGAACACGACGCCTTGATCTGCACCTCCCAGGCCGTGCTGACTGCCGTGGAAGGTGTAGTGGACCGGATGGAGACGCATCTCGCATCGCGGTTCGGCGGCACGCCGCCCCCCCGGCCCATGCTGCCTGTCATCCCGCTTGGCATCCATACCGATGATTTCCAGCGCCTGCCGGATGCCCGGCAGATCTGGCGCGCGCGCATGGGCGCGGGCGAGGAAGATACTGTATTGCTCTGGTTCGGACGCCTTTCCTTCCACGCCAAGGCTGGGCCGCATGTCCTTTTCCGTGCCGCCGAAACGGCCAGCCGCACCGCGCCTGGGCAGCTGCATATCGCACTGGCCGGCTGGTTCTCGGACGGGCATCAGGAGCGGGTCTTCCGCGAAGGCGCGGCGGCGCTCTGTCCGAATGTGAAACTGCATGTGTTCGACGGGCGCGAGCCGGCGGTGCGCCGGGAGGCCTGGTCTGCCGGGGATGTGTTTGTCCTGCCGGTCGACAATATCCAGGAGACGTTCGGTCTGGCGCCGCTGGAAGCCATGGCGGCGGGCGTCGTGCCCGTGGTTCCGGCCTGGAACGGTTTTCGCGACACGATCCGGGATGGCGAGACCGGCCTGCTCATTCCCTGTGCGGCGCCGCCAGCCGGGGCTGGCGAAGCGCTGATCGCCTCGCACGAGAACGGACAGTTCGATTATGACCGCTATATCGCCGCGGCGGCGCAGTCGGTCTGGGTCGATGAGGCAGCGCTTGCGGACGCGATCCTGCGGCTTGCTTCCGATACCGGGCTTCGCGTGCGGCTCAGCCAGGCCGGGCAGGCACATGCGCGCAGCCAGTTCGACTGGTCCGTTATCATCCCGCAATACCAGGCGCTCTGGGCCGAGCAGAATGCGCGCCGGGCAAAGGTGGCGGGCCGTCACACCCCGGCGCCGGAGCCCGGCTGGGCCAATCCGCGCCGTCCAGACCCATTCGCAATGTTTGCGCATTATCCGGACCACAAGGTGACAGCGCAGACCCGCATCCTTCTGAAACAGGAAATCACGCCCGAGAACGTCCGCAAGATGGCGAGCCTGCCTGGCATGCTGCCGATACCGGAAAGCCTGTTGGGACTGAGGGAATTGATGACGCTGGTCAGCCCTCTCTCGGCCGGGCCGCAAAGCTGGGATGCTGTGCTGGCGCGTATACCGGCGGGGCGCCGCGTCAAGGCGGCGCGGACACTGTTCTGGCTGGCCAAGCTGGGCTGGCTGGAGTTCGAGGGCATGGCCCGTCAGGACAGGGACGGTTCGCCGCTGCCCTGACGGGATATGCGAAGCAAGGCCTATTCGCCGCCTTCGGCCGGCGCCGTGCTTGAGCGCTCGGGCAGGGGCTCGATGTCGAGACCGACCGCCGCGACGACCAGGCCGTTTTCGGCGGTTGCGGGCAGGATGCTGAGAAAGTCACCGCTTCCAGCGTCTGCGCTCGCACGCGGAACGACATATTTGAAGCTGTAGACCTCGAACTCATCACTGCCGAGATCGAAATCCTGCCAGCCACTATTGCCCGATTCATTGGTGGAGTAGACCACTTTCATCTGCCCGCCGGCGTCGCTCGCTGCCTTGGCCAGGACAGACACGGTCAGCCGCGAGCCGCTGATCCGGGTTTCCAGCTCGCCCAGGATCGGGAAGGCCACACCGGAGGTTTCACCGCCGGGATTTGCCGCATTCGTGCCGGTAATCGTGAGTGTGTCATCCTCATTGCGGACAACAGTGACCTTGCCGGGGACCCGGACGGTCTCGAAGATATCCGCTGTCGGTGTAATCACTATCTCGGAGGCCAGCGCAGGCCCCGCCGGCACCATGGCTTCAGCGGGCGCCTCAGCCTCGGGTTCGAGCGGTGGAGCAACCGCATCGGTGCCGGTCTCGCTATTGCACGCGGCCAGAAGGACTAGGGATGCCAGAAGGTATCGTTTCATGTTCAAACTCCGGTTTCCAGATCAGCCGCCATGATATTCCATGTTGCAGACATGGCGGCCATTTAGCAGTTCGTGCGGGTGTCGAGGTTCCATCATGCACAGCTCATCTCCAGCGACTGTCTCCCTCGCAAATGAAAGCGACCATTCCTTGACGCTGGATCGAAGGGATTGCCTGCCCGTCAGACAATGCCCTTCTCGCGCAGCCAGGCGAGGATGTTCTCGGCAGAGTCTTCGGCGGACTTTTCGATCGTTCCAATCTGGATTTCAGGATTGAGCGGAGGCTCATAGGGGCTGTCGATACCGGTGAAATTCTTGATCTCACCAGCGCGCGCCTTCTTGTAGAGCCCTTTCACATCGCGCTCTTCGGCCACTTCCAGCGGCGTGTCGATGAAGATTTCGACGAACTCGCCTTCCGGCGTCAGATTGCGCGCCATCTGCCGTTCCGAGCGGAAGGGGGAGATGAAGGAGACAAGCACGATCAGGCCGGCATCGGCCATGAGCCGGGCAACATGACTGATCCTGCGGATATTTTCCACGCGGTCGCTGTCGGTGAAGCCGAGATCGCGGTTCAGGCCATGGCGGACATTGTCGCCGTCCAGCACGAAAGTGTGGCGGCCCATCGCGTAAAGACGTTTCTGCACGATATTGGCGATGGTCGACTTGCCCGAGCCGGAAAGGCCGGTGAACCAGAGGATCGCCGGTTTCTGGCCTTTCTGTTCTGCGAGGCCCACGCGGTCGACATCCAGTTCCTGCCAATGAATATTGGAGGCGCGCCGCAGCGCGAAATCAACCAGGCCCATTCCCATCGTGTCATAGTTCAGGCGGTCGATGATGACGAAGCCGCCCATCTCACGAATATTGGTGTAGGGATCGAAGGCGATCGGCTCGTCGAGCGCGATTGTTGTCACGCCGAACTCGTTGAGCTCCAGCGTGCGCGCCGGTTCGTCGCCCAGCGTGTTGATATCAATCGCATATTTCGGGGCATTGATGGTGCCGCGCACCTGTTTTGCGCCGATCTTGAAGATGTATTTGCGGCCCGGCAGGAGCGGGCGTTCCGACATCCAGAGGAGCCGGACCTGGAACTGGTCGGACACTTCAGGCGGGTTCTCGGCCGTCACGATCACATCGCCGCGAGAGCAGTCGATTTCGTCTTCCAGGGTGAGCGTCACCGATTGGCCGGCCATGGCCTCTTCCAGGTCGCCATCCATGGTGACGATGCGGGCGATGCGGCTTTCCTTGGCCGAAGGTAGCGTCTTGACCCGGTCGCCGGGCTTCACGGTACCCGAGACGATCTGGCCGGAAAAGCCGCGGAAATCGAGATTGGGGCGGTTGACCCACTGCACCGGCATGCGGAAGGGCGCATTGCGGCGTGCATCGTCGACCGGCACGGTTTCGAGATATTCCATCAGTGACGGGCCAGAATACCAGGGCGTATTGCCGCCCGGCGCGGTGATATTGTCGCCCTTGAGTGCGGACATGGGGATCGGCTCGATTTCGAGATCTGGCCCGAGCTCGTCGGCAAAGGCCATGAACTCGGCCGTGATCTCGTCGAAGACGGCCTTGTCATAATTCACAAGGTCCATCTTGTTGATCGCCAGCACCATGTGCCGGATGCCGAGCGAATAGGTGATGAAGGCGTGGCGCCGCGTCTGGGTCAACACGCCGCGACGGGCATCGATCAGCAGGATGGCGACATCAGCGGTCGAGGCGCCGGTGGCCATGTTGCGGGTGTACTGCTCGTGGCCGGGCGTGTCGGCGACGATGAATTTCCGCTTCTGGGTCGAGAAGAAGCGATAGGCGACATCGATGGTGATGCCCTGTTCGCGCTCGGCGGCGAGGCCATCGACCAGCAGGGCGAAGTCGATATCCTTGCCCTGCGTGCCCATTTTCTTGGAGTCGGCTTCCAGGTTCGCCAGCTGATCTTCATAGATCATCTTGGAATCATAGAGCATCCGGCCGATCAGGGTCGACTTGCCGTCATCCACGGAACCGCAGGTGATGAAGCGCAGAAGCGATTTGTGCTCATGGGCCTCAAGATAGGCGCCAATATCCTGAGCGATGAGATCGTCGTGAAGGCGCATCAGAAATACCCTTCCTGTTTCTTTTTCTCCATCGAGGCGGCCTGGTCGGAATCGATGACCCGGCCCTGGCGTTCGGAGGAGGTGTTGAGGAGTGTTTCCTGGATGATTTCGTCCAGGGTGGTGGCGCGGCTTTCCACCGCCCCTGTCAGTGGATAACAGCCGAGCGTGCGGAAACGGGCCCATTTGGTCACGGCCATCTTCGCCAGTTCTTCGGGCATGCGGTCATCATCGACCATGATCGGCACGCCATTCCATTCCACCACCGGGCGTTCGGCGGCCAGATAGAGGGACGGGATCTCGATATTCTCGCGGCGGATATATTGCCAGATGTCGAGCTCGGTCCAGTTCGACAGCGGAAAGACGCGGATGCTCTCGCCCTGGCGGATGTTGGAATTATAGAGATTCCAGAGTTCCGGGCGCTGAGTCTTCGGATCCCAGCGATGCTCGGCGGTGCGGAAGGAGAAAACGCGCTCCTTGGCGCGGGATTTCTCCTCATCGCGGCGCGCGCCGCCAAAGGCTGCTGTGAACTTGTACTTGTCGAGCGCCTGTTTCAGCGCCTGGGTCTTCATCACATCGGTGTGCAGGGATGAGCCGTGTGAGAAAGGCCCGATGCCTTCTTCTGCGCCATCCGGATTGATGTGGACGATCAGGTCCATGCCGACTTCCCGGGCCCGGCGGTCGCGGAACTCTATCATCTCGCGGAACTTCCAGGTCGTATCGACATGCATCAGCGGGAAGGGTGGCACGGACGGATAGAAGGCCTTCTGGGCAAGATGCAGCATCACGGAGCTGTCCTTGCCGACCGAATAGAGCATCACCGGGTTCTCGGCCTCGGCAGCCACCTCGCGCATGATATGGATCGACTCAGCCTCCAGCCGGTCGAGGTGCGAGAGCGCTGTTGAGGGGTTTTCCATCATTAACAACTTTACCTTTGTCTGGAGCGATGCCGGCTGAAAGTCTCATCCCCGTGCCGGCGTTAGCTAAGATCCGTGGCCTTCATAAAGCAGCGTCAGTCGGGGCCAATTGCCCCGGGATTGGTGTGTCGAAACAGGTTTTCTGCACAGTGAAGCCGCCTTGTCTTGTGCAATGCCACATCATTGGTCACCATCGGAAATCTTGCGCAAATATGCGCCATATTCATCCTGGTGGCCGGACGCCAGGGCCAGCAATTCCTCCCGGGATATGAAGCCTTTCCGGTATGCCACCTCTTCCGGGCAGCTGAGTTTCATGCGCTGGCGTGCTTCCAGCGTTGCCACGAATTGCGAGGCTTGCAGTAGGCTGTCAACCGTGCCGGCATCAAGCCAGGCCGTACCACGCGGCAGGCGGATCACTTCCAGTGTCCCGGCTTCGAGATAGGCCCGGTTCACATCCGTGATTTCCAGCTCGCCCCGCTCTGATGGCCTGACGGAATGGGCAATCTCGATCACATGGCGGTCATAGAAGTAAAGACCGGTCACCGCCCAGTTCGAGGCCGGACGGGGCGGTTTTTCCTGCAGCGAGGCCGGCCTGCCATCGCGGTCGAAGCCGACAACGCCGAACTGTGTGGGGTCGGAGACCTCGCTGGCGAAGATGCGGGCGCCACGGGTCAGCGTGGCCGCCTCTGTGAGCAGGCCGGTGAGGCCTGCGCTGTAGAAGATATTGTCGCCGAGCGCGAGCGCGACCGGGTCGCCATTGATGAACTCATCGGCAATCAGGAAGGCTTCTGCCAGGCCACGCGGCTCGTCCTGTTCGAGAAAGGTGAAGCGCACGCCCCAGTCCTCGCCCGTGCCCAGCAGGCGCTCGAACAGCGGTAGCGACATGGGCGTTGTGATGATCGCGATCTCGCGAATGCCGGCCAGCATCAGCGTGCTGATGGGATAATAGACCAGCGGCTTGTCATAGACCGGCAGCAGCTGTTTCGAGATGGATTTGGTCAGCGGATAGAGGCGCGTGCCCCGTCCGCCTGCCAGGACGATACCCTTCATCGGCATGTCTCTCCCATCACCAGTTCGTGCACGCAGCGCGTCAGGCTCTTGCGCCAGTCTTCGATGCGCACGCTGAATACCTGCTCGGTCCTGGAGGAGTCGAGCCGTGCATTCAGGGGGCGCCTTGCAGGCGCGGCAAAATTTTCTGTGGAGATCGGCAAAACCTCTGCGCCGGGGCCTCCTGCACGCAGGCTTTCCTCGATAATTGCGACAGCCATGTGATGGCGGCTGAGACTTTCCGTCCCGGCGAGATGATATGTTCCCCAATTCTCGAAGCCCGGTTCAAGCGCGGCAAGGCTCATCGCGAGCAGGCCGTCTGCCAGGTCGGGAGCATAGGTCGGGCAGCCACATTGATCGGAGACGACACGCAGCGTGTCGTGCTTGCCGGCAAGTTCCAGCATCTTGGTGACAAAGTTCGATCCCAGCGCGCTGAAGATCCAGGTGACGCGGACTATCAGGTGACGCTCCAGCCCGACTCGGACCGCCTCTTCCCCGGCCAGTTTCGACTGGCCGTAGATGCTGAGTGGGAAAGTCGGGTCGCCCGGCCTGTAGGCGCGCTCCAGAACGCCATCGAAGACGCAATCTGTGGAGAGCTGCACCAGTGCGCATCCCTCCGCGGCCGCGATCTTTGCCAGATGCGCCGGGCCATCCCGGTTGAGGCGCATGGCCTCTTCGGGCTCGCTCTCCGCGCCGTCGACATTGGTATAGGCGCCGGTATTGAGGATGAGATCGGGACGATAGCGCGTGATCGCGGCCCGCAGGCTCTCAGGATCGCCAAGATCGATGTCAGGGCGCCCCAGACACACTATGTCCATGTCAGGCCGGCTGGCCGCAGCACTGGCAAGGGCCTGTGCCACCTGTCCGGTACGGCCAATGGTCAGAATGCGTTTCCGGCTCAAGTGGCAAGTCCCAGGCGTTCGCCCTGATAGGTCCCGTCCAGGATGGGCTGCCACCAGTCGCGATTGTCGAGATACCAGTCCACCGTGGCGGCAAGGCCGGTTTCGAAGTCTACCTGCGGTGCCCAGCCCAGCTCTGAGCGTAACCTGGAGGCGTCGATGGCATAACGGAAATCATGGCCCGGCCGGTCCTCGACATGGGTGATCAGACGGGCATGCGGGGCGCCGGCGGGGTGGCGGTCATCCATGATAGCGGCAATCGCGCGGACCATGTCGATATTCCGGCGCTCCTGGCCGGCGCCCACCAGATAGGTCTCGCCGACCAGGCCATGCTCGGCGATGGTGATGAGCGCGCGGGCATGATCCTCGACATGCAGCCAGTCTCGTACCTGCTCGCCCTCGCCATACACCGGCATGGGCTTGCCCTGCAGGGCCTTGAGCACCATCAGCGGGATCAGTTTTTCGGGAAACTGGCGGGGGCCGAAATTGTTGCAGCAATTGGTGATGATGGCCGGCATTCTGAAACTGTGCCGCCAGGCGCGCACGAGATGGTCCGAGGCGGCCTTGCTGGCGGCATAGGGGGAGCGCGGGGCATAGGCGCTTGCCTCGGTGAAACGGCCCGTCAGTCCCAGCTCCCCGAATACTTCATCGGTCGAGACATGCACGAACCGGAAGCCGGGCCTGCGCCGGGCCAGCTCGCGCGAGGCCTGGAGCAGGGTGAAGGTGCCATGGATATTGGTATCCAGGAATGTCTCGGGCCCGTCTATGGAACGGTCGACATGGCTCTCGGCGGCAAGATGGAAGATCACGTCCGGCTGGAGGTCCGAGAGGGCCGAGCTGACCGCCCAGGCATTGCAGATGCTGTCACGGATGAGGCGCATGCGGCCGGTCGAGAGTTCCGGTTCCAGCGAGCCGAGATGGGCGGCATAGGTGAGGGCGTCGAACCCGGTCACCTGCCAGCCGCGGGCCACCAGCTCCTTGCAGAGGGCCGATCCGATAAAGCCCGCCGCGCCGGTGACGAGGGCTTTCATGCGACAAGGCTTTCGCGGATATCGGCCCAGCTGAGGGCCGTGCGGTCGCGGTCGGAGAGATGGGCCTGCTCGCGCGTGATCGGCCAGTTGATGCCGAGCTCCGGGTCGTCGAAGGCCAGTGACCGCTCGGCCTGCGGGGCATAGGTGTTCGACAGGCGGTAGGCGACGAGGCAATCCTTGGTCAGCGTGCAGAACCCATGCGCGAAGCCTTCGGGCACATACATCTGGTTGCCCTTTTCCGCCGACAGCTCCAGCGAGATATGCCGGCCGAAATGCGGGCTGTCGGGGCGCAGGTCGACGGCAATGTCGAGGATCCGGCCGCTCAGGCAGGTGACCAGCTTGGCCTGGGCATGGGGCGGCAGCTGGAAATGCAGGCCGCGCACCGTGCCGCGATGGCGCGAGAAGGACATGTTGTCCTGGACGAAATCGACATGGATCCCGCCGGCACGGTAGCGCTCCATGTTCCAGGTTTCGACGAGGAAGCCGCGATCATCGCAATTTTTCTGCGGCTGGATCTCCAGCACGCCCGGAAGTGGCGTTGGCACAAACATGGCGATGAAAAACTCTTCTACGCTACGGGAATGACCCGTTCCCTGAAAGCCCACGTCGCGGCGGATTGCAAGGGCCGGGCGATGAAACCTGCAGTGACCAATATGTCATGATTTGCGTCTGGCCCGAATATGCGGCTGCAGCCTGTGCATGCGCCAGGGATTCCAGGCCATGGAGCGTGCGAGGGCCAGCAGGGAAACCTTGCGCCTGGGTGTCGGCCAGGCCGTGTTGCGCTGATGCGCTTTCAGGCCTGAAAGGGCGTCGCGCAGGGCCTGGCGCGTATACCGGCCCCGCTTGCTGCGGCCGGCATGGGCGATCAGGTAGAGTGTCAGGATCAGGTGGCCCGGCAGGGTGAGCAGCAAGAGGATCAGCGGCATCCGGGTCAGATAGACCCAGAGCCGGTTGCGCGTGCCGTGATAGACGGCGAACTCACTCTGCTTGCCGGCAAGTCCTCCACCCTCGTGCAGGATCACGGCATCCGGGACGAACAGGCAGTATTCTCCGGCCAGGCGCATGCGGAAGCCGAGATCGACATCCTCGCAATAGCAGAAGAGGCGCTCATCGAAGCCGTTGAAGTCACGGAAGCTGGCAGTGTGGATGATCGCGCCGGCGCCGCAAGGGCTGAAACACTCGCCCGGGCCGGGCAAGGTACTGGCGGGATGGCCGAAGCCGCCGCGCCAGGGAAAGCCGAAGACGAGATAACTGTCGCCGGTTCCATCGAGTATAGTGGGATCGCTGAGATTGAACTGGGCCGAGGCGAACATGCGGCAGGCCGGGTCGGCCCTGATCGCCGCGTCCATGCGCTCCAGCCAGTCCGGCGCGGCCACCGCATCGGGATTGAGCAGGGCCAGCCATTCGCCGCTGGCCTGCTCGGCCGCGCGATTGTTGCCCGCCGCGAAACCGAGATTTTCCGGCCACTCGACGACCCTGCACCGATCCAGCTTCGAGGTGTCGAGATGGCTGGCTGACTTGTCGCTCGAGGCATTGTCCCAGACGATGACCTCGAAATCGCGGAAGGTCTGTGCCGCCAGGGAATCCACCGCCCCTTGCAGGTATTCGCCGCCATTGAAATTCACGATGACGACGGAAAAACGCATGGAGAAGCCGGGTCCGGAGGGCGGAAAGGGGTGAACTGAGGCGCCCCTTATGCGGCAAGTCTCAGGAGAATTCCAAGCGTTCGCGTGAGAAGAAAAACAGTGACTCGGTGTTTTCGTCGAGCAGGTCGGGGTCGGCATGCAGGAGGGTGCGCATGGCCGTCTGGCGCAGGGCGCGGGCGCGTTCGAAGTCTTCCTCGATGAGCTGTTTCACGCCCGAGGTCTCCAGGCCCTCGACAATCGAGCTGTAGAGCTGGACCGAACCGGCAATCAGCATGGATTCATAGGCGATCTTGCTGGCAATCTTCTCGTGGATGTTCGAATAGGCAAACTGGTCGAACATCCTGTCAACCGATTTGACGATGAAATCGACCTCCTGGTTGAAGCGCGGCGAGCGCAGATAGAAGGTCTTGGCCTGCAGGATGGTGCGCTCGATCATCGCCACGCTCTCATCGCTGAGGCCGTCATGCACGATGATGATGTCGATATCCGAGCCGCTGACGGTCTGGCCGGTCTGCTCGATCCGGCGCGGTTCCTCATGGCCGAGAAAATAGGCATTGTCGCCGGCGATGAAGGCGCACATCGTGCCCTTTTCCGCCTGGGTCAGGGTGCCCATCACATCGGTCATGATGGTGCGCGCGATTTGGATTTTCGACTGGCTGACCCCGCGGTGATAATTCGACAGCTCGATCTGGCGGTCGATTACCGCGCCGCGCTGGCCGGCAAGGCTCATCAGCGTGAAGGAGAGAAAGTCGCGCAGCACGGACGGGCTGAGCCGCACCTGATCGGCACGCTGGACATCATAGCGCAGATAATAGCTCGCAAAGTGGGAGATCTGGATATCGTCATCGCTGAAACAGGCCTGCCAGAGCGCGAGATGGCTGAGGCCGGGCAGGGCCGCGGCGATCTCCTTGCCGAGCAGCGGTCCGCGCTCGGTCAGGATCCGGCGGACGGCCGCGCTGTCTTCCTGTCTCGTCATTGCGCGGGTCTCCGGTTTCCTTGTCAGGCCTAGTCCAGGCCCCAGTCACGCATCAGGATTTCCGCCAGGCGCTCGGTGCGCTGGCGCACCACATCCGCTGTCCAGGCTTCCTGCAGCTCCAGGTCGCGGGTCAGGGCGAAGTGCGCGCCGCCCGACCCGTTGAAGTAGACCTTCTTCTTGGCCCGGTAGTCCAGCCTGTCGGCTTTCTGGTTCTGCGAGTGCGGCAGCAGGATGAAATTGCCGAGCGTGTCGCACAGCTCGCGGCGCTTGGCCGGATCGGGCCAGACCGTGTGCCAGTAGCTGTCATCGCCAGGATTGCGCGGCAGGACGTGCTCTACCGTCGCATCGGCTTCCGGCGGCAGGGTCTGGCCGCCTTCCAGCGCCGCGTTCATGCGCAACGCCATGGCCCGGCGCTGGCCGAATGTGGCGAACCGGCCGAGCAGGCGCTCGCGCACCTTCTTGGCTTCCTCCGGCGTGATCGAGAGCGGGCTGGTGTCGGCAAACACCGAGCGCGGATTGTCGAGCGCTTCGACGACGCGGCGGTAGCGGCGGTCGCGCTGGTCCTTTTTCGGGGTGATCAGTTGCTGGCAATAGGCCAGGCGCTCCAGCCGGCGGAAGAACTCCACCGCGGAATTGGTGGCGTGGCGATGATTGACCAGGAATTTCAGGGCCGGGGCGCGCCAGGTGTGATGATCGAGCGCGCGCATGCGGTTGACATAGGCGCCAATCGGTTCACTCAGGGCGCCGAATTCCACCCTGCCGGTGATAAGTTCGCCATAGGCCCTCACATGGCGCGGCAGGATCACATCGAGAAAGGTGCGGGCTGACACGCGCGGGATCACATTCTTGCGCAGGCCGGCGATGAGGTCGCCCTTGGCCGACTTGTCGAACAACACACGGATCTGGCGGAGCAGGTCGTCAAAGGCCGCCCCGCCGATCATGGCCTCATACTCGGCCCACTGGGAGGCATAGTGATCGGCCTCCTGCAGGGTGAGCCCCGCGCGTTCGAGAATGTCGGTCTTGATGATGTCGTGGGCGTTCGGCGCCTTGCCGCGATCGTTCAGTACGCGGAACACCTTGTAGCCCATGTCGCGGTTCTTCACGGTGCAGATCACCATGGCGCAGCGGGTGACGATGGTATCGGCGAGGTGGGAACGCTCTTCCGGGCTCATCTTCTCCAGCTCGCGCTTGAAGCCGAGGGCCACTTCGCTGATCCGGCGCTGGCTGGCGCTTTCGTGCGGTTCGTCCTCGAACAGCGCGGCGCTGCCTCGGCGCTGGACGGTGGCACGGAAGAAATCCCCGTCCAGATGGTTCAGCGACATGCGCCAGCCGAGGCCCTTGGAGTTGGGCTCGTCGGACTGGATCAGCGCGTGCAGCGCATCGCTGCGCTCCTCGCTTCTTTCCAGGTCACGCAGCACGCAGAGCAGGATTGTCAGGGTCGTCAGGCGCTGCTGGCCGTCGACGATCTCGATCGGGTGACCGGGCTCATTGACCATCACAATCGCGCCGATGAAATGCACTACACCTGCATCCATCGCCTCGGTCAGGTCGCCGAGCAGGGCCATGGCTTCACGCTCGCCCCAGGAATAGCTGCGTTGATAGGGCGGCAGACACAGGAATCGACCGGGTCCGAAGAGGGTCGCGATGTCCTGGGTTTCCGACTTGACGCCTAAGGCCATGAATTCACTTTCTCCACCACACCAACTTCGCTACTCCGAAGCCGAACACGGCTCAACAAGATTACTCCGGCGCCATGTTGAATTGAAGCCGGAGTGTGACAGGAGGAACACGGACGATGCGACTCGTGACCTATCAATTTCGGGATGATGTATTCTCCGGTATTCTTCAGTCAGAAGTTGTGCGCAGTCTGGGCCGTTCTCCGCTGCAGGGCTGGCTTGGAAAAACGCCGGATGAGCTGTTCGCCCGGCTGGGCGATTCTCATCCACTTGAAGAGGTCCGCTTGCTTCAGCCGATTCTGCGGCCGGGAAAGATCCTCGCGCTGGCCCTGAATTATGTGGCGCATGCCGCCGAAAGCGTGAGCTTTTCCGGCATGAAGGCCGGTGGCACGCAGAAATGGTTCAACAAGCAGGTCACCGCCGCCCATCCGCCCTATGGTGAGGTGCACCTGCCGCGCGTGTCGGAACGCCTCGACTATGAGGCCGAACTGGTGGTTGTGATCGGCAAACCGGGCCGGCACGTGCCGGTTGAGCGGGCCTGGGAGGTTGTCGCCGGATTTTGCTGCGGCTGCGATTATTCCGTACGCGACTGGCAGAAGGCGAGCCCGACCATGATGATGGGCAAGGGATTCGATACGCATGCGCCCTTCGGCCCGGCGATTGTCACTCTGGATGAAGCACCGACGCTTCAGGACATGGAAATTCGCGGCATCGTAAATGGTGATATCCGCCAGCAGGCGCGGGCTAGCGAGATGGTTCATTCTATCCCTGAGCAGATTGCGCATCTCTCCATTGCCTTCACGCTGGAGCCGGGCGATGTGATCTTCACCGGCACGCCGGCGGGCGTTGGTCAGGGCTTCGAACCGCCGAAATTCCTCAAAGCCGGAGACACGATGCGGGTCGAGATCGACGGCATCGGCCATATCGAACACACCGTGGTGCCCGAACCGGATACGCAGCGGATTGGCTAGGATGGGACGCGGGGGATTGAAACGCGCGCTGGCAGCGCTTGCTCTGGCCGCAATGGCGGCATGCGGCGCTTCGAACGCGCCCTCGGCTGAACCTGAAGAGACCCCCGCGATTGCACCGTCGGCCTTTGCCGTCATGCGTTGTCCAGGCCTGAATGCGGGCATGCCCTGTCTGGTGGTGATGGCCGGCGGCAAGACCCTGGTCTTCGGCGCGCCGGAAGGCGTGACGGGCGCACTGGAACAGCTGGAGCGCCCGATCCCGGATGCAGTGTTCGTCGCCACGCTCAATCCCGATGGGCTGGAGGGGCTGGCCCGCCTGCGCAACCGGAGCTGGGTGCTTGGCCGAACCCTACCGCTGAGCCTCGTCGGCCCGGACGGGATCGACACATTCGCCGCCCATCTCGACGAGGCCCATGCCCGTTCCGACGCGGTTGTTTACCTTAACAAGCGCCCCGCCGGTAACTTTGATGCCGCACTGCTCGCGCCGACCGCCGTGCCGCCTGCAGGACAGGCGCGCGTGTTCGATACCGGCGACCTGACAGTCGATGCGCTGGCCGCACTATCGGGCCAGCTGACCTATCTGGTTCGCTATGATGGACGCGCCCTCCAGATTTCGCCCTGCAACGGCCCGGTGACCCCGATGCAGGGCGTGCCACTGGATATTTCTCTGGACTGCGACGCCTTGTCCGATCCTGCCGGATGGCCGTTTCCGGCCCGCACGCACCTGATTGTGCAGTAGCCATTCGGGGTTTCGTCATATGCGCCGGGACGGTAGGTTGGGACTGGCAAACCAATTGCACAGGAGACCGGCAGACGAGCCATGGAAATGCCATGAAAGTCTGGTTAAGACTCCAAATTCATTAACTTCTCATGTCTATCGGTTAAGATAGGTGCGAAGTATGCTACGTGGTCTGGGGCATGAAAGCGGTTTTCTTTTTCCTTTATCTGGCCTTCGGGGCAGGTGCCGCCTACGGCGCGCACACCTACCTCGCCCAGGACTGGATGATCGCGGGCGGCGGCGGCGCTGTGCTCGCGCTGCTGCTCGGCCAGGCGCACCTGTTTATTTTCTCCGGCAAGGACAAGGGCGCTGAAGCGCGTCTCGATGACGTTGTCTCGGCTCAGGAGAGCACCTCGCGCCGGGTGAATGTGCTCGAAGCGCGCACCGATGCGGTGGAAACCACGCTGAAGCATGAGCTGACCGAGCGCCGCGATGCGCTGGTGGCCGAAATGAAACAGCTGGAAGGCCTGATCGAGCGCCTGACGGTGAATGTGGAATCCCAGAAATCGGCCAATGGCGTGCACGCGCCGACCTCTGCGCCGTCGCTCGGCCGGGTCGATCCGATCCTGCGCGATGTGCGCGGTGCGCTTGAGGACAACCGGGTTGACCTGCATCTCCAGCCGGTGGTGTCGCTGCCCCAGCGCCGGGTTGCCTTCTATGAGGGGCTCTCGCGCCTGCGTCGGGAGGATGGCTCGCTGATCATGCCGGGCGAGTTTCTCGATGCTGCTCGCCGTGCGCGCCTTCTTGGCATGATCGAGGCGCTGACCCTGTTCCGTTGCGTTCAGATTGTCCGCCGCCTGATCGACCGTGACCGGCGCGTGGGCGTGTTCTGCAACATCTCCGCAGCGACGCTGGAAGACACCAAGTTCTTCCCCTTCGTGCTCGATTTCATGTCCGACTATCAATCGCTGTCGGGCGCTGTGATCTTCGAACTGCCGGCCGATGCCTTCGTCCAGCGCTCGCGCGAGATGCGCGAGAACATGGACAAGCTGGTCGGCATGGGCTTCCGTTTCTCGCTCGACCATGCCGCCTCGCTCGATCTCGATCTGCCGCGCCTGCAGGATGCCGGCGTGCGCTTCGTGAAATTCAGGGGTGCGGACCTGATCGACCAGCTGCGCGATGCCAGTGGTCCGCGCCCGACCTCCTCGATCATGGCGCAGATCAAGGGTGAGGATGTCTCGGCTGTGTTCTCCCGCTATGGCATTACCATGATCGCCGAAAAGCTTGAGGACGAGGCTACGGTGCTGGAAGTGCTGGAATACGATATTCCGTTCGGCCAGGGCCATGTCTTCGGCTCGCCGCGTCCGATCAAGTCCTCGCTGATGCAGGAAACCTCCCCGCCGCAGGAGTTTACCCAGCGCATGAGCGCCTTCGGCTAGCGGCCCAGGCGCGCCAGTCTTCGGCTTCATCCAGATCCACCAGTTCAGGCAGGCGGGCGATGCGCGCGCCTGCCGGCAGGTTGACTTCCACATCCGACAGGGTCTCGGCGCTCGACCATCGCACATTGTCGAAAGGATGGTTCGCACGAATGCGCCGGTGCAGGCCGAGCAGCCAGAAGCCGCCATCGCTGGCCGGGCCGATCACGCAGTCGGCACGCGAGAGGGCCCGAAAGGCGCGCCAGACCAGTGCCTTGGAAACATCCGGAGCGTCCGAGCCGATGAAGACCACCGGGCCGAGCGGCGCCTCGCTGAGGCCCCGCGCAAGCCGCTCGCCAAGATCGCCGCGCCCCTGCGAGTGCCGTTGCAGACCGACCGGCCACAGCCCGCCGAAACATTCATAGAGGTCGTTGTCGGGAGCAGCATAAAGCCGGGTCTGCCAGCGCGGGTCGGTTGCCGCCTGCAGGGTGTGAGCAAACCCCAGGCGGGCAATGCGCCGTGCCGTACTCCGGCTGGTCCCGCGCGCCAGGCGTGTCTTGGCCAGGCCCATGCGTGGGGATTTCGCAAAAATCAGCAGGGTGCGCGTCATGTATAGTGACGCGCCAGGCGCTCCGGGCTGGCGCCCATCAGATAGCGGCCCAGCAGCCAGGTATTGGAATAGGCCCGCCTGCGCCAGCCATCGCGCTCATACTTCGCCGCGCTTGTGCGGGCCTCGGCCGAGAGCAGGGTGAGGCGCGATTTTCCGATCGCCCGGGCGATGGCCACATCCTCCATCAGTGGCAGGTCCGGATAGCCGCCAACCTCCTCATAGAGCTTGCGCGAAATCAGCAGGCCCTGGTCGCCATAGGGCAGGCCGAACCAGCGCGTGCGCCGGTTGGCCCGCGCTGCCAGCCATCGCGCGGCAGAGTCATCGGAGCGATAGGCGAGGGTGAAGCTCGCAGCCTTGTGCGGGCGCTCCCTGATATGGGCTTCCACCCGTTCGGGCCAGTCGCGTGATAAAAAAGTGTCGGCATGGAGGAACAAAAGCCAGTCTCCGCGCGCTATGCCCGCGCCTGCGCGCAATTGCGCGGCCCGTCCGGGCGCACAAGTGACAAGCTGGCAGCCTGTTTCTTGTGCAATGAGGGGAGTTGCGTCTTCAGATCCGCCATCGACCAGAATCGCCTCACGGATGAGTCCGGCAGATAATCCAGGCATAAGTCCCTCTAGGCAAAGAGGTAATTCTGATGCTGCGTTAAGCGCTGGAATTATTACAGAAAGTACAGATGGCATAGGATCAAAAAATGTATTCACCTGATACGTGTGATCACTTGAATGGACGTCTATAAGTCTGCCAAATAATCCTGAAAAGGGAGAAGACAAATAAGAAAAGGCGAATTTGACAATTTAAGATAGAGCACGAATTTATGGCCCAGGCTTCTGCAAGAACAGAACTCGTCCCTGTACGACGTGTCCCTGAGTTTCTCGTGATCGGGGCCATGCGGGCCGGAACCACCACGCTACACAACTATCTTGCAAGCCTGCCCGGCCTGATCCTCCCCAAAATGAAGGAAACCGATTTCTTTATCGCGTCCAAGAACTGGTCGCTGGGGATGAGCTGGTATGAGAGCCTGTTCGCCTCCGAGGGCGCGGCGATCCCCGGCGAGATCAGCCCGAACTACACCAAGCGCGATGTCTTTCCCGAAGTGCCGGGCAATGTTGCCAGCGCCAATCCCGATGTACGCCTGATCTATGTCGTGCGCGACCCGGTCCAGCGGGCCCTGTCGCAGTACAAGCATACCTGGGGCGTGGCCGGCCTGCCCGAGCCGTCCAGGCTCGAAGGCACATGGGAAGAGCGCCATATCCTGGCGACCAGCCGCTATGCCTGGCAGATGGAAGCCTGGCTGGAGCATTTCTCGCTGGAGCAGATCCTCGTCATCGATTTCAGGACACTGGTCTCCCGGCCAAAGCTCGCCCTGCGCAAGATTTCCTCCCATATCGGATTTCCAATGCCGGAAGCATTTCAGGATTTCGACCATCACAACAGCGCCCAGCAGGTCGCGCGGATGCCGAAATGGTGGCACTCGCTGCGCGATTCCGGGGTCGGCGTGCGTGCTCGCGCCATCGCCTCGCCCCGCTTTGTCGGGGCCGTGAAGTCCATGGTGAAGAACAACAAGGCGCCGGAGCCGCCGAAGATTCCTGCCGAAATGAAGCGCCGCTTCGCCAATGCCCTGCGCGAGGACGCCATTGCCTTTCGCAAGCAAACCGGTCTGCTGCTCGATCACTGGTTGGTCTGATGCCGGGCCCGCCTAGCCGCCAAGATTGACGCCGAGAGCCTTTGCGCGCTGCTCGATCATCTGCAGGTCACGCCAGGCGCGCGATTTCTCCTGCGGGCGGCGCAACAGGAAGGCCGGGTGCATGATGGGGAACACCGGCACCTGCCTCCCGCCGCGAAGCTTCAGCACTTTCTCTGTGCCGCGCAGGCGCATGATCCCGGTGGAGGTGTCCAGGAGGGCCTTGGCCGGTACGCCGCCGGCCGCGATGATCAGCTTCGGCGCCGTCAGTTCGACCATCCGGTCGACAAAGGGCCGGCACACCGCGAGTTCGCCGGGCTCGGGATTGCGGTTCTGGGGCGGGCGCCAATAGTTCACATTCGTGATAAGCGCATTGGACTGCCGGGACAGGCCGATGGCGCCAAGCATGCGGTCGAGCAGCTGTCCGGCGCGCCCGACAAAGGGCTTGCCCTGGCGGTCTTCCTCCGCGCCCGGGCCTTCACCGATCACCATGACGGGCGCGCCTTCCAACCCGTCGAAGACGACCGTGTTCTGGCAGCCGGCCTTCAGCGGAGAACCGTCATAGGCAGCGATGGCCGCGCTCAGTTCGGCCAGGCTGTTGCATGCCGCGGCAGCAGAGCTGGCCATGGCGACCCAATCTGTCGCGGCCCGGGTCGGGCGCGGAGCCGGCGTCTGCCCTTGCGGCAGGGCAGGGGCGGCGGGCGCTGAAGGCCCCGTGGCCGCGACGGAAAGGTAGGCTTTCATCGCCGCCGGGTCTGCGTCCACACCCATTTCACCCCACCAGTCGGTGAGGGCTTTCAGGGCGGATTCGCTTGAACTTTCGGTCATTGGGACGCAGTGAAGAACCGTGGGCGTGGAAATAGAACGTCAGGGATTTCAGTATAGGCGCGCCTGACCGGCCAGCGCCAGCTTTTGGGAGAGACAAACATGTCGGACGAAGTTCAGCGGGAGTCCATGGAGTATGATCTCGTAATCGTGGGCGGCGGGCCGGCGGGCCTGTCTGCGGCGATCCGGTTCATGCAGCTGGCCCAGGAAGCGGGCGAGGAGCGCACCTGTGTCGTGCTGGAAAAGGGCGGTGAGATCGGCGCGCATATCCTGTCCGGCCTGGTGCTCGATCCCAAGGCGCTGGACGAACTGATCCCGGACTGGCGCACGCGCGATGACCGCCCGATCCGCAGCGAGGTGACCGAGGAGTGCTACAAGCAGCTCGGGCCGAAGGGCAGCATGGCTTTCCCGAATTTCATGTTCCCGAAATTCATGGACAATCACGGCTGCTATGCCGGCTCGCTCGCCAATGTCTGCCGCTGGCTTGGCCAGGAAGCGGAGAATATGGGCGTGGAGATCTATCCGGGTTTTGCCGCCTCTGAAGTGCTCTATGGCGAGCAGGGCGAGGTGCGCGGGGTGGTCGCTGGCGTGATGGGCATTGCCCAGGACGGGACCCACAAGCCGGACTATGAGCCGGGCATGGAAATCCTCGGCAAGTACACGCTGTTTGCCGAAGGCGCGCGCGGCTCGCTGACCAAGCGGTTGAAAAAGCAATATGACCTGGAAGCCGATTGCGATCCGCAGAAATACGGCATTGGCCTGAAAGAGGTCTGGTCGGTCCCGGAAGAGGGCTTCAAGGAAGGCTTCGTCCAGCACACTTTCGGCTGGCCGGCCGACACCAAATATTCTTCCGGCGGCGGCTTCCTCTACAAGTTTCGCGACAATGGCGAGCCCTTTGTCTCGGTCGGCTATGTGGTGCACCTGAACTACAAGAACCCCTACATCGCACCCTATCAGGAGTTTCAGCGCTACAAGCACCATCCCGATGTGCTCAAACATATCGAGGGCGGCAAGCGTGTGGCCTATGGCGCGCGGGCGATCACCTCTGGCGGCATCCAGTCTGTGCCGAAGCTCGGCTTCCCTGGCGGCGGCCTGATCGGCTGTTCGGCCGGCTTCGTGAACCTGCCGCGCATCAAGGGCACGCATAATGCCATGAAATCCGGCATGCTCGGCGCGGAAACCGTGATGGAGGCGCTGCAGGCCGGCCGGTCCGGCGACGCGCTGCATGAGCTTGACGATGCCTACAAGGCCAGCTGGATCTATGACGACCTCTCGGTCGTGCGGAACACCAAGCCGCTGATGTCGCGCTACGGCACCATGATGGGCGCCATGCTCGGCATGCCGGACATGTATCTGCGCTCCTGGTTCGGCTTCGGCTACCTGCCGACGCTCAGCCATGACAAGACCGATGCGGAAGCGCTCAAGCCGGCGAAGAATTTCAAGCCGATCGACTATCCCAAGCCCGACGGCGTGATCAGCTTCGACAAACTGACCAATGTCTCCTTCACCAACACCTATCATGGCGAGGACCAGCCGGTTCATCTCATCGTCAAGGATATGGAGCTTCAGAAGGCGTCCGAGCTGGGCATCTATGACGGCCCGTCGGCGCGCTACTGCCCGGCCGGGGTGTATGAATGGGTCGAGGAGGCGAATGGCGAGATGCGCTTCCAGATCAACGCGCAGAACTGCATCCACTGCAAGACCTGCGATATCAAGGACCCCAACCAGAATATCAACTGGGAGACGCCGGAAGGTGGCGGCGGTCCGGCCTATCCGAATATGTAGGTCACCGGCGGCCGGGCCAGATCAGCGGTCCGGCCCGCTCATGGAAAAGAGCAACCAGCTCTTCATCCATGAAGGGATATATGTCCGGCACATCCAGCACATGCGGGGGCGTCTCGCCCAGCTTGTTCCTGAACCTCAGGGGCGGGGTGGAGAAGCTTGCAGCGAAGTAAAGACTTGGTTCACCTGAAGCTGAGACGCTTTGATTTCGTCCTGAGGGCGAGGGTTTGGCCTGCAGCAGGGCGGTTTCCTGCCGCGAAACTGTCCATCTGCAGCTCGAACCTGTGTGTCACCCTTGCGGCGGCTGCGTGCCGCATGCACAGTTGTGGCAACAAGATATGGAGAGGACGCATGCGTTTCGTTCTGGCTGGCGCCGTATCGGCACTTATCCTTGGTCAGGCCATGGCATCGCCGCCCGCAGACGGACCGGAACTTCCCGTCAGTGAAATCGAAGCCGCGCTCAATGGACAGTACAATGTCTCGGATGTGGCGATGGCGACCGCCGTGCGCGGCGAAGATGGCGAACCGGTCGGGATCGCGGCCTACGCAGTGCCGCTCGACGCGGTGAAGGCCGGCGACATGGCTGCCTTCATCGCCATGGTGCGCATGGCCGATAGCGAGGATGCTGGCCCGGAAGGGCTGACCGAGGTCATCCTGGCCGTCGACGAGATTGCCGCGGGCGACTATGACGCTGCGCGCGCCCACTTGTCTGCCAACAAGCAGACGCCCTTTACCCAGTCGCTGGCCGATTTTGTCGATGCCTGGATCTATGCCCTTGAAGGCGATCTCGACGCCGCGATCGAGATGCACCGTGACATGGATGCGAACCTGCCGGGCCTGACGGCGGATCTCTCGCTGGCGGCCATGCTGGAAGCGGCTGGGCGCACCGAGGAGGCCCTGGCGGTCTATGAAGTGATGACCCCGACGCGGATCGAGGCGCCGGACCACCAGTTCGACCCCAAGGGCATCATGTTCGGCCATGTGCAGATGGTAATCGCCCGCCGCACGCTGCTCCTGCGCCGTCTCGGCCGCATAGAGGAGGCCCAGGATGTCTACCGCCAGCTCGCCGAAGCCGAGCCGGAACAGGCCGCCCGCTATGCCGCCGCCATCGAATCTCTCGCGACCGGACGCGGCATCGATGATGAGGTGCTCACCCCGCAAAAGGCCTTCGCCCGCGCCTTCGCCGACCTGTCGCTGGCCCTCTGGCAACAGCGCCTGATCCGCAATGCGATGATCGGCGTGCGCCTGGATGGTCTCGACGAGCAGCGCGCGACTATGAACCAGCTCGCCCTGCTGATCGATCCGGAGAATGAAGGCCTGCGCGAAAATGTGATCGACCAGCTCCAGGAACAGGCCCTGTTCGAAGGCGCGGCTCATGTCGCCCAGTCCGCGCCGGAGCCGACCGCCTCGCTGCAGATTTCCGCCGCCCAGTCCTATCTGTGGGCGCGCGAGCCCGATGCGGCGCGTGCGGCGCTAGACCAGGCCCTCAGCCTGGCGGAAGAAGACGAGCGTCTCGGCATCGTCGCCGGCGCTGTTGGCCTGCATGCCCTGCTGGGCGATGAGGACCGCTCCATAGAGCTCGCCGGACAAGCCATGGAGCTTGCCCAGAACCCGGCCGAGGATGCCATGGCCGCGGCGCTGAAGGCGGAAATCCTGAAACAGTTCGGCCGCCTTGATGAATCGGTGGAGTTCGCCCGCACCGCCCGCGAGATCGACGACACCCATAATCGCCGTATGTATCTGGCCAATGTGCTCGGCGAGGCCGGCCAGGTGGATGAGGGCCTCCTGCTGATCCAGCGCGAGCGCCTGAAACGCCCGAACGACCCCTATATGCTCAACACGCTGGGCTATTATCTCATCAGCCATACCGACCGTCTGGCCGAGGGCTACCAGATCCTCTTCCGCGCCAACAATATGGCGCGCAACGACCCGTACATCGCCGACAGCCTGGGCTGGGCCTATTTCAAGATGGGCCATATCGAGGATGCCCTGCGCATGATCGAGATCTCGCGGGCGCGTCTGGCGCCGCAGAAGCACTGGGAGATCGAGCACCATCTCGGCGACCTCTACTGGTATACCGGCGAGGAAGACAAAGCGCGGGAAGCCTGGGAAACCGCCCTGGACGAGTTCCCGCCCTACAAGGTCGCCGAGGAGCTGCGTGAGAAGATCGAGAACGGTCTGACCGAGCCGGCGCCGGAGCGGCGCACCCTGCCGCGCGTTTCGCTGGATGAAGGTGAAACGACCCAGCGGAAAACCTGATCCTAACATCCTTGCAACGACTCTGGGGTATTGTCACACTCGCGTCATGAAAGCGTTTGCGTTCCTTCTCGGCACCACCCTGCTGCCCTCGCTCCTCGCGGGCTGTACGGCGACCTCTGTGCAGGACCGCGGGCATATCGCGACGCTGATGTATGGCGGCTCCGCGCGTCCGGCAGAGGCCGACAGCTACAGCGCCTTTCTCGTCGCGCGCTATGCCGCCCTGACCAATGATCCCCGCCGCGCGCTGGAGGGCTACGAAGCCGCGTTCGATGCTGCACCGGGGGAAACCGAGCTGGCCGAACGCGCGGTCTTCGCCGCGCTCATGGCCGGCCGGTTCGAGGATGCCGCCCGCGTTGCCGGAGAGGTCGAGGGCGCGGTGACGCAGACTTCCTCGCTCGTGCGCCTGACGCTGGCCGTGGATGCCATCCGCGACAGGAATTATTCCCGCGCCGAAGACTATCTGCATGCCGGCAGCTACGGGCATTTCAATCATACCATGGCCGCCAATCTCATGGCCTGGCTGACGCTTGAGCGGTCCGGGCCGGAAGCGGCCAAGGAACAGCTGCTCACCCTGCTCGGCGATGATCCGATCATTGATAGCGTCACGCTCTACATGCTCGGCACGATCCATCTCGCCGCCGGTGAGGATGCCGAGGCGCTGGCCGTATTCGAGATGCTTTGGGAGCGAGGGCCCCGACTGGCCCAGGCCACAGAGGCCCAGGCCCGGCTGCTGGCCCAGCGCGGGCGCACGCTGGAGGCGATGACCATCCTCTCCGCCTTCCGCCGCGAGGTCGGCCCCAACCCTTCCATCGACCGGCTGAAGGCCGAGTTGGACGCCGGCGAGCAGATTACGGTGCACCGGCCAAGCCTGCGCGAAGGCGCCGCGCTCGCCATCTACGCACCGGCTGCAGCCCTCTCGGCGCGCACCGGATCAGACCTTAGCGGGGTCTATTTCTCCATGGCCCTGGCGCTGGACCCCGACATGGACGTGGCGCGCACGCTCTGGGCCGATGCGCTTGATACCTCGGGCCGGCGCGGCGATGCCATCGCTGTGCTGTCGGAAGTGCCCGAGCAGTCGGAATTCTACGCCACGGCGCGCGGCCAGATCGCCTGGGCCCTGCGCCGGCAGGGCTATAATGACGAGGCGCTGGAAGTCGCCAATGATGCACTGGCCTCCACCCAGGACCGCGATCTCATGGTGCAGATCGGTGACCTCCTGACCACGCTCGACCGCGATAACGATGCTGAAGAGGTGTTCTCGCGCGTCATCCATATGGATATTGAAAGCGGGTCGATGGACTGGCGCATCTGGCTCGCCCGCGGTGCGGCGCGCGAACGGCTTGGCCGCTGGCCGGAAGCCGAGGCCGACCTGCGCCAGGCGCTCGCCCTGTCGCCCGACAATGCGGAGATCCTCAACCATCTCGGCTACAATCTCGTCGATCGTGGCCAGTCTCTGGAAGAGGGCATGCGCCTGATTTCCCGCGCGGTGGATCTGGAGCCGCGCTCGGGCCTGATCCTGGATTCCCTCGGCTGGGCCTATTTCAAGCTCGGCGACTATGACCGCGCCGTGGTGCATCTGGAGCGGGCGGTAGAACTCACGCCCGGCGATCCTGTGATCAACGAACATCTCGGCGATGCCTACTGGTATACCGGACGCCGGCTGGAGGCGCGTTTCCAGTGGCGCCGGGCGCTGACGCTCAATCCCCGGCCGAGCGATGTGACCGCGCTGCATGCCAAGCTGCAGACCGGCCTGCCGGTGGAACACAAGAGCCTCATGTCGGTGGTCGAACTGCCGGCCGAGGACAGCTCGCCCAATCTGCCGGATGCTCATGAGGGACACGGACCGTCGTGAGCCTCCACACGGCCCTCGCGCCGGCCAAGGTCAATCTTTACCTGCATGTTGGACCGCCCCGCCGGGACGGACGCCACCCGCTCGATTCCCTGGTCGTGTTCGCCGGGCGCGAGGCGGCGGATCGCCTGACTGCCCGGCAAAGCGAGGAGGACAGCTTGGAACTGAGCGGACCCTATGCCGTGGCGCTGGAGCCTGTGGGCAACAATCTCGTGCTCGATGCCCTTTCGCGCCTGCGCGGGCAGGTGCGTGTGCCGCCCGAGCGCAACTCGCCGGTCGCCTTCGAGCTGCACAAGGCCCTGCCGGTGGCCGCAGGGATCGGAGGCGGTTCGGCCGATGCAGCCGCCGCCCTGCGCCTGCTGACGCGCGAAATCTTCGAGCTGCCGGCCTATGTCGCCACCGATATCGCGCCCCAGCTCGGCGGGGATGTGCTGGCCTGCGTCTACTCCGCGCCGGCCCTGATGCGCGGGGATGGCGACCGTGTCACGCCCTTGCTGCAGGGTTCCATTCTCGATCTTTTCCTGCGCCAGCGCGGCGGCGGCCTCCCGGCCCTGCTGGTCAATCCCGGCATTGCCTGCCCGACAGGGCCGGTCTTCCGCCATTATGACGAGACCTGCATGGTCGCGCCGCTCGATGACATCCCCGTGCCGCGCCTGCGCAATCACGACCAACTGATCGACTGGCTGATCCGCCACACGCGCAACGACCTGGAAGCCCCCGCCATCGACCTTGTGCCGGAGATCGGCTTCCTCCTGGAGCGCCTGCGGGATTTCGACGGCGCGCGGATGGCGCGCATGTCGGGCTCCGGTGCCACCTGTTTTGCCCTGTTCGATCACATGGATGACGCACTTTTTGCCCAGACGGTCCTGATGAAGGAAGCGCCCCACTGGTGGGTGCGCGCCACACGTCTGGGGGAGGGGGGATGATCCTCATATTCATGTTGGTTGCCGCTGTCCTCTCCTGGGGACTTTGCGGCCTGATCCGCTGGCTGCCGCTGCGCGATGCGCCCGATGGCGCGCGCAAGCAGCAAGAGGCGCCTGTGCCGACAGCTGGCGGGATCGGGATTCTTGTGGCGGGCGTGCTGTGTACTCTGGCTTTTCTGAGGGCCTATGGCGATCCAGCCTTTGTCTATCTGGCGGACTTGCCTGAGTTGTTGGTCGTTCTCGTGCTGCTGCTGGCGCCGTTTCTGATCGGTCTTGCGGACGATTGGCGCGGCATGCCTGCACTGGTCAAGCTCGGTCTCCTGCTCGCCTGGATTATGGCCGTGCTGGCTGTCTTGGTCGATCAGGCCTATATCCTGTCGCCGGGCGTGGCGCTGGCGATGGGTCTGGTTGGCCTATTCCTGCTGGTGTTTGTGAATGCAGCCAATTTCATGGACGGGTCGAACGGCCTGGCGGTGGGCTGCCTGGCGCTGATGATCGCAAGCCTGTTTCCGCTCTTTATCGCCGCAGCGTATTGTCAGGGCGAGTGTCCTGGCCTGCAATTTGTAGAGCCCGGCGCGGGCCTGACCATCTTCGTGCCGGCCGCCGCGATTGGCTTTCTTGTCTGGAACATGGCGGGCAAGCTGTATGCCGGAGATGCCGGCGCACTCGGCCTGGGCGGCCTGTTCTGTTTGCTCGCGATCCTGCTGTTGCAGGCGCTACCCTCCAGCATGGCGGTGATCTGGTATGTGCTGACCGTGACGCTGCCTTTCACCGTGGATGTGCTGATGACGCTCGCCCTGCGCACCTGGCAGCGCAAGAATATTCTGAAGGCTCATACCGACCATGCCTATCAGCGCCTGCGGGCGGCGGGCTGGGCGCACTGGAAGGTTGCGGGGCTCTGGTGGGCGATGACGCTGGTCTGTGCCGGCGCCGCCTATGCGGGCGTGTTCTTCGAGTTTGTGAAAGCGGACGAGAACTATGTCACCGGTCTCAATATGGCTGCGTTCATTGCCCTGGCCACAACCGGCGCGGCGCTGTGGACCGCGCACCGCCTTGTGCATATGCGCAGTGCTAACTCACCCGGCTGACGGTGAAATCTGCCAGGGCGTCGAGCACGTCGCGATAGGGGCTGGCGGGCACGGTATTGAGCGCCTGCTGGGCGAGGCTTGCATAGGCGCGGGCCTCGGCAATCGTGGCCTCGGCCGCGCCGGTCGCCCGGATCAGGTGGATAGCATGGGCGAGATCGCCTTCCTTGCGGGTCTCGGCATGCATGGCCCGGTCCCAGAAAGCCTTGTCCTCGTCCGAGCCGCGCCGGCGCGCGATGATCACCGGCATGGTGAGCTTGCCTTCGCGGAAATCGTCGCCCACCGACTTGCCGATCACGGCCGTCGTGCCGCCATAGTCGAGCGCATCATCGACGATCTGGAAGGCCAGACCCAGATTCTTGCCATAAGCGGCCAGCGGGTCGGCAAGCGTCTCGCTGCCGCCTGACAGAGCGCCGGCACGCGCAGCTGCCTCGAACAGGGCGGCGGTCTTGGCTTCGATGATGGCGAGATAGTCCTCGGTCGGCAGGTCGAGCCGGCCCTGGGCGGCGAGCTGGCGCACCTCGCCCTCGGCGATCACCGTGGAGGCATGGGAGAGAATATCGAGGATTTCCAGGCTGCCAGTCTCCACCATCAGCGTGAAGGCGCGCGCGAACAGGAAATCGCCGACCAGGATCGAGCCGGAATTGCCCCAGACATGCTTGGCCGCCTGCTTGCCCCGGCGCAGGTCGCTGTCATCGACCACATCGTCGTGGAGCAGGGTCGCGGTGTGGATATATTCCACAGCCGTTGCGAGGGCATGAGTGCCGGGTGTCGCGCCACCCGCGACATGGGCTGCCGCCAGCGTCACCATGGGCCGCAGGCGCTTGCCGCCGGCCCCGACAATATAGCCCGACATGTCCGGGATCATGGCAACCGGGCTGGCCGCGCGTGCCACCAGCAGGCGTTCGACGGCTTCCAGATCGCCTGCAAGCAGCGACTGCAGGGTTTCGATGGCAGACCCGTTTGATTTGGGTCGTCGGGGCGTCAGGGTTTGGGTCACGCTGGATCCTGCTCTGGTCTTGCGACTGAGTTACGATATGGATACGGGCAAAACGCCCACCACGTTACGCGGCGCTGAGCCGCAGGCTGCAGTTTCTAGGCTGATACATGGAAGAGATTTTTCGAACAAACGATCTCGTGAAGTTGAGTTATGTGCGTCATGTGCTCAGCGAAGCGGGTATCGAACACTTCGTTGCCGATGAACACATTTCTGCAGTCGAGGGCAATATAGGCGCTTTTCCGCGCCGGGTGATGGTGCATGAGGAAGATGCCTCGCGCGCCAAGCACGCGCTGCGCGATGTGGAGCCGGGGTGAAGACCACGCGCGACACGCTGCTCGGCGGCCGGGTCTCTATCGAGCAGCCGGCGGAAGGCTTTCGCGCGGGAACCGACAGCATCCTGCTGGCCGCCAGCCTGCCGGAGGTGGACCTGGCGCTGGAGGCTGGCTGCGGGGCAGGGGGTGCGCTGCTGCCGGCGGCCTGGCGGCTCGGCGAGAGCCGGTTCGTCGGGCTCGAACGCGATACGGAGATGGCAGATCTCGCGCGGGCTGGCGTGGCGCTCAACGGATTTGAGGCACGCTGCGAGATTGAAACCGGCAATCTCGCCGACCTTCCAAGAGCCTGGGAGAACCGGTTCGACCTCGTTTTCTCTAATCCGCCCTTTTTCGAGCCGGGCCGCACCAGCGCGCCCGGCGCGGGCAAGGACGCGGCCTATCTGGAGAGCCTGACCACAGAAGACTGGATCAGGCAGATGCTGTTTGCCGCCCGACCGAAGGGCTGGCTGGTGGTGATCCACCGGGCGGCGGAACTTGCCGGACTGCTCACCGCGCTCGACCGGCGGGCCGGTGAGATCACCATCCTGCCGATCCGCCCCCGCGCCGGTGCGCCGGCCAAACGGGTGCTGATCCGCGCGCGTAAAGGCCTGCGCAGGGGGCCAGTCACGCTGCTCGATGGCTTGCGTCTGGACGATGCAGAGCGCCTGGATTCGGTCATGGCCGGAAAAAGTCTCGACTGGGCATGACCCGGTTTCCGGCCCGGTTTCGCCTTACACGATAGGTCCACCTGTCCTATATAGAGTTGGAGGACAGGGGCGTGGCCTGACGGAAGGAGCACGCAAATGCTTTTCAAACTGGTCATGGTGATCGGCGTCGTCCTGGGCCTCGTCATTGCCGCGCTCGGACATCCGAAAATCGGCGGCATGCTGCTTGGCGGCCGCCGCGACGGCACCGACGATCACGACATCAATGAAGGCTTCTAGGCCCGTTTGAGACAGAGAGGCCGGCAGGCGGGTCTCCCCGCTTGCGGAAAGCGGCGGCGGGCGCTAGGCCAAGCGCTCTTAGACGACAAGAGCCCGCCATGCCCGCCGCGCCGACAAAACCCGCTTCTTTCCAGGACCTGATCCTCACCCTCCAGGCCTATTGGGCCGACAAGGGGTGCGCCATCCTGCAGCCCTATGACATGGAGGTTGGCGCCGGCACGCTGCACCCGGCCACCGTGCTGCGCGCCCTCGGCCCGAAGCCCTGGCGGGCGGCCTATGTCCAGCCCTCGCGGCGTCCGGCCGATGCGCGCTATGGCGAAAACCCCAACCGGCTCGGCCACTATTACCAGTACCAGGTGATCCTGAAGCCGAACCCGCCGGACCTGCAGGACCTTTATCTCGGCTCCCTGAAAGCCATCGGCATCGATGACACGGTGCACGATATCCGCTTTGTCGAGGATGACTGGGAAAACCCCACGGTCGGTGCCTGGGGACTCGGCTGGGAGGTCTGGTGCGATGGCATGGAAGTTAGCCAGTACACCTATTTCCAGCAGGTGGGCGGCCTGGATGTGCATCCGGTTTCGGGTGAGCTGACGTACGGCCTGGAGCGTCTGGCCATGTATGTGTTCGGCGTCGACAATGTCTATGAGCTGCCCTTCAACGCGCCGGATTCGCCAACGCCGCTGACCTATGGCGATGTGTTCCTGGGCAATGAGGTCCAGCAGAGCCATTTCAATTTCGAGCAGTCTGATGTCGAGATGCTGCTGCGCTGGTTTGCCGACTGTGAAAACCAGTCGAACTCCCTGCGCGAGGCGGGCTTCCCGCTGCCGGCCTATGACTATGCGCTGAAGGCAAGCCACACTTTCAACCTGATCGATGCGCGCGGCGCCATCAGCCCGACCGAGCGCCAGGCCTATATCGCCCGCGTCCGGGACCTCGCGCGCGGTGCGGCGGCGCTTTATGCCGAGCAGGAGGCGGGGGCGTCATGATTAGGCCTGTCGGCATCGCCGAGAAATTCGTCCTGTTCATCGCCGCATGCCTTGTTGGCGGCTGCGGTGTGATGCCGTCGGTTCAGTCGGTTGCAAGCGCCGAGCCCCAGGAGGGCGCCCCGGTGATCGGTGTCATCAACAACCCCAATCCGGACAGCTATTGTTCCTTCCAGCCGATTGATGGCGGGATCGTCTTTGACCAGCCGGAGACCTGGAATTTCCTTTTCCTTGATGATTTCGATACAGAAAACGGCGTCATGCTGATCGATGGGGAAATGCGCGACCTTGTCGGCATCAGCCGGACAGGGGACCCGGCGTCGCAGCAGGTCTGGAAGCTCGCCACGTCTGATGGGCAATATAGCGTCGAAATTGTCATGAACCTGGACCAGGACGGTCCCGATACTCCGTATCAGGAAGCCTGGGAATACAAGGGCACGATAACGGTTCGCAACGCGGCAGGTTCTACTGTTGTCGGGCATTCTGGCTGGTGTGGTGTGTAAGTGATGCCCGAACTCCTTCTCGAACTCTTCTCCGAAGAAATCCCCGCGCGGATGCAGGCCAGGGCCGAAGCCGATCTTGGCGCGGCGCTGGAAGCCAAGCTCGCCGAGGCGGGCCTGAAACATGGCGCGGTGAGCACATGGTCCGGCCCGCGCCGGCTTGGCGTACGTGTGGTGGATGTCGCCGCCAGGTCCGAGGATGTGCGTGAGGAGCGAAAAGGGCCCAAGCTTGGCGCGCCGGAAAAGGCCGTGGCCGGCTTCCTGCGCGGGGCGGGGCTGGAGAGCATCGACCAGGCCGAGGTGCGCTCCGATCCGAAGAAGGGCGACTTCTATGTCGCCGTGATCGAGACGCCGGGCCGCAAGGCCGAAGAGATCATTGCCGAAGCCATTCCCGCCATCATTCGCGGCTTTCATTGGCCGAAATCCATGCGTACAGGCACGGGCGAGCTGCGCTGGGTGCGCCCGCTGCAGCGGATTGTCTGCGTGCTCGGCGGCAAGGTCGTACCGTTCGAGGTCGACGGCATCGCCAGCGGCAATGAGACCGAGGGCCACCGCGTGCATGGGCGCGGGCCGTACACGGTCACGGGCTGGGCGGACTATCAGAGCCAGCTGGAAGGCGAGGGGCATGTGCTGCTCACGCGCGCGGCGCGGCGCGACCTGATCGAGAAACAGGCGCTGGCGCTCTGCAAAAAGAGCGGGCTCACCCTGATTGAGGACAAGGGTCTTCTGGAAGAGGTCACGGGGCTGGCGGAATGGCCGGTGGTTATCCTCGGCGATATGGACCCGGCCTTCCTTGAGCTGCCGCCGGAAGTCATCCAGCTCTCCATGCGTACCCACCAGAAATACTTCGCGGTGGAGGGCGAAAAGACCGGCCAGCTCGCGCCGAACTTCATTGTCGTGGCCAATATCGAGGCCAGCGATGGCGGCGTTGCCATCGCGGCGGGCAATTCCAGGGTGCTGTCCGCACGCCTCGATGATGCGCGCTTCTTCTGGGAGAATGACAAGGCAACCGGCCTTGAGGCCATGGCGCCGAAACTGGCGACGATTGCCTTCAAGGAAGAGCTCGGCTCGATCGGCGACAAGGTGGCGCGGGTGGCGGCGCTGGCGCGTGAGCTTGCCCCGAAAGTCGGCGCCGATCCGGATCTCGCGGAAACGGCAGCGCGTCTTTGTAAGGCCGACCTCGTGTCCGAGATGGTCTATGAGTTCCCCGAACTGCAGGGCGTTATGGGGCGGTATTATGCGCTGGAAGCCGGTGAGCCGGCCGAGGTCGCGAATGCCATCGCCGAACATTACAAGCCGCAGGGCCCCTCGGACGCCGTGCCGACCGCGCCGGTCTCGATTGCCGTGGCCCTTGCCGACAAGCTCGACACGCTGGTCGGCTTCTGGGCGATTGGCGAGAAGCCGACCGGGAGCAAGGACCCGTTCGCGCTGCGCAGGGCGGCGCTGGGTGTGGTGCGGATCGTTTTGGAGAATGAGGTTCGACTTAACATTATCCCCGACTTGGTCTTTTCACTTCGATTGAATGTTTTGGCGCGCAACATTGCGGAACAACGGAAGTTGGCTGGCAGAAAAGCCAGCGACAACCGAGGAACAGCTCACCGGCTTACAGAGTTGGCTGCAGAAGCGAACGAACTTGAGGCTCGCTTCAGATTGGGCGCCCGTGTTCAGGCGGAGGAACGCGAGCGACTTCAAGACCTCCTCGCCTTCTTTGCTGACCGCCTGAAACAAGTCCTGCGCGATGAGGGCAAGCGGCACGACCTGATTGATGCCGTATTCTCACTGGGTGAGGATGATCTTGTCCTCATCGTCAAGCGCGTCGAGGCGCTCTCCGATTTCCTCGCCACCGAAGATGGCGCCAACCTGCTGGCGGGCTACAAGCGCGCGGCGAATATCCTCAAGGCCGAGGAGAAGAAGGACGGCGTGACCTATGACGGCGCGCCCAGCCCGGCGAAAATGACCGAGCCGACAGAGCGCGCGCTGCTCGCCGCCATCGAATCGGCCACCGCCGAAGTCGACGGCGCGCTCGCGCGGGAAGACTTCGAAGCGGCCATGGGCCATCTTGCAAAACTGCGCGCACCAGCCGATCACTTCTTTGAACAAGTGATGGTCAACACCGATGAGGCGAGTGTGCGCGCGAATAGGTTGAATCTTCTTGCGGCGCTTCGTGCTGCAGTGCACAAAGTTGCCGACTTCTCTAAGATTGAAGGCTAGGGGACTGATTGAATATGAGTGAGATTGCGATGGCGACGGCGGAAGAAACCTGGGTCTACAGCTTTGGAGGCGGCAGCGCGGACGGCGAGGCCTCCATGAAGAATCTTCTGGGCGGCAAGGGCGCCAACCTGGCCGAAATGGCCAAGCTCGGCCTGCCCGTTCCTCCCGGTTTCACCATCTCCACAGCAGTCTGCACGGCCTTCTACGAGCTTGACCGGAAATATCCCGACACGCTTGCCCCGCAAGTGGAAACAGCGCTTGCCAAGCTCGAAGCCAATGCCGGCAAGACCTTCGGTGATCCTGAAAACCCGCTGCTCGTTTCCGTGCGTTCCGGCGCCCGCGCCTCCATGCCCGGCATGATGGACACGGTGCTCAATCTCGGCCTCAACGAGGAGACCGTGAAGGGCCTGGCCGCCAAGGCCGGCGAGCGCTTTGCCTATGACAGCTATCGCCGTTTCATCCAGATGTACGGCAATGTGGTGCTGGGCCTGAAGCACGACACTTTCGAGCACATCCTGGACGATTATAAAGAGCGCGAGGAATACGATCTCGACACCGAGATGACGGCCGAGGACTGGAAGGAGATCATCGTCCAGTACAAGCAGGCCGTTCAGGACGCGCTCGGCAAGCCCTTCCCGGAAGACCCCAAGGACCAGCTCTGGGGTGCGATTTCCGCCGTGTTCGGCTCCTGGATGAACGACCGCGCCATCGTCTATCGCCGCCTCAATGACATTCCCCATGAGTGGGGCACAGCGGTGACCGTGCAGTCCATGGTGTTCGGCAATATGGGCGAAACCTCGGCCACCGGTGTGGCCTTCACGCGCGATCCCTCGACCGGAGAAAACATCTTCTATGGCGAGTTCCTGATCAACGCCCAGGGCGAGGATGTCGTGGCCGGCATCCGCACGCCGGCGCCGATCTCAAAGGCGCGCGCCGAGGCGCTGTCGTCGGAAGAGCAGAGCCTGGAAGAGGCGATGCCGGAAGTGTTCAAGCAGCTGGTCGGCGTGGCCGAGACGCTGGAGAAACATTATCGCGACATGCAGGATCTCGAGTTTACCGTCGAGGAATCCAAGCTCTACATGCTGCAGACCCGGACCGGGAAACGCACCGCCGCCGCGGCGCTGAAGCTCGCGGTCGACATGGTCGATGAGGGCCTGATCTCCGAGGAAGAAGCTGTGCTGCGCCTGGAGCCAGCCCAGCTTGATCAGCTTCTGCACCCCACCATTGCCGAGGATGCAGTGCGCGATGTGCTCGTCCAGGCCCTGCCGGCGAGCCCCGGCGCGGCGGTCGGCGAGGTTGTGTTCAACTCCGATGAGGCCGCCGCTCTCGCCGAGCGCGGCGTGGATGTGATCCTGGTGCGGATCGAGACCAGCCCGGAAGACATTCACGGAATGCATGCCGCCAGAGCCATCGTCACCGCGCGCGGCGGGATGACTTCCCACGCCGCCGTCGTGGCGCGCGGCATGGGCCGCCCCTGCGTCTGCGGCGCCGGCGCCATGCACGTCGACGAGACGGCCGGCGTGTTTCGCGTGGCCGGCCGGGAAGTAAACAAGGGCGATATCATCACGGTCGACGGCGCGAGCGGTGAGGTGCTGATGGGCGCGGTGAAGATGCGCCAGCCGGACCTGTCGGGCGATTTTGCCCGCCTGATGACCTGGGCCGACCGGGCGCGCACCCTGAAAGTGCGCACCAATGCCGAAACCCCGGCCGATACCCGCACGGCGGTCGAGTTCGGCGCGGAAGGTATCGGTCTTTGCCGTACCGAGCACATGTTCTTCGATGCCGAGCGCATCCCGGTGGTGCGCTCCATGATCCTGGCCGAGAGCGAGACCGGGCGGCGCGCTGCGCTGGACAAGCTCTTGCCCTTCCAGCGCGAGGATTTCGCGGAGATCTTCCGCATCATGGGCGAGCGGCCCTGCACGATCCGCCTGCTCGATCCGCCGCTGCACGAATTCCTGCCGCATACCGATGAGGATATGGCCGCGGTGGCCGCCTCCTCGGGTGTGGATATCGATATCCTGAAGCGCCGCGCCGGCGAGCTGCATGAGAGCAATCCCATGCTCGGCCACCGCGGCTGCCGGCTCGGGATCACCTATCCGGAAATCTACGAGATGCAGGCGCGCGCCATCTTCGAGGCGGCCGTGCAGGTCGCGGGGGAGACCGGCAAGGGCGTCGTGCCGGAGGTGATGATCCCGCTGGTCGCGACCCACAAGGAGCTTCAGATCCTCAAACAGGTGGTCGACAATACCGCCAGGGCCGTGTTCGCCGAGACCGGGACCACGCTGGACTATCTGGTCGGCACCATGATCGAGCTGCCGCGCGCCGCGCTGCAGGCCGGCGAGATCGCCCAGTCGGCGGCCTTCTTCTCCTTCGGCACCAACGACCTCACCCAGACCACGCTGGGCATCTCGCGCGATGATGCGGGCCGATTCCTGAAAGCCTATGAGGATCTCGGCATTTATGAAAAAGACCCGTTCGTAACGCTGGACCAGTCCGGTGTTGGTGAACTGGTGCGTCTTGCTGCCGAGCGTGGTCGCGCCACCCGTTCTGACATCAAATTGGGCATTTGTGGTGAGCATGGCGGCGATCCGGCCTCTGTCGCCTTCTGTCACGAATCGGGACTGGAATATGTCTCCTGCTCGCCGTATCGGGTTCCGATCGCTCGACTCGCGGCCGCTCATGCGGCGCTGAAATCGGGTTAATCGCGCGTTAACCGTAAACATACACTGCGAAAGCGTGTGATATTTACGTCACACCGGTCGAAGGGGGACAACCCCTTGGTTTACCGGTCTGACCGGTCGAAATCGCCAGAAAATCAGCGTGCTGATGACTGGAACATCGATTCTCCCAGTCAAGCGATCCGTTAAGATTACCTTATTCTCACCACAAAGTGACACGCCGGAAGCGGCGAGAAACTTGCTTAGTCCCGCTCAGACAGCATATGGGCTGTGCTCTTCAGAACTGGTTGGCAGTCATCTGCCGTTCAGGGGCCGAGCCCGATAGGTACACAAAAACGGGCCTGTGGTCAGGAAGCTGGTGGGACGATGATGTTAACTTTGTGGAAAGCGATAGCACGCATTCTGCCATGTGGTGCCGCGCAAAAGCGTGCCCTTGGTCGTTGGTGGTTGAGCATGACAGACGAAGAACAACGCCGCGTTATGGTGCGGGGGGCGTCTATCGCGGTGTGCGCGGTTGCCGTGACCTCTGTGCTGCCGATGATCAGCTCGTCGTATCAGTCCGAGCAGGAAGAGGCTGAAGCCCGTCTTCGCACGACCCTGTTTGCCGAGCTGGGCGATGGCGCCGAAGCCATCCGCGCCATGCCCGACGCGCCGTCGCTGATTGCCCATCCCTGGATCGTGCGCCTGGAACAGAGCCTGGAGCGTGACAGCCAGTCCGCACTCGGCCGCTATGCCGCGCTCGACCGCGACCGCGCCGCGCTGAGCTCGGTCGTTTCCTTCGATCCGGCAGACCTCTCCCATGCCGAGACACTGGCCGCAGAGCATAAATGCCTCTCCGAGGCGGTTTATTACGAGGCGCGTAGCGAGAGCATATCCGGCCAGCTTGCCGTGGCCGAAGTCATCACCAATCGCGTGCGCGACCACCGTTATCCGAACTCGGTCTGCGAGGTCGTCTATCAGGGTGCAACGCGCACGACCGGGTGTCAGTTCACTTTCACCTGCGATGGCTCCATGGCCCTGCGCCCGCGTGGCCAGCGCTGGGAGAAGGCCCAGGCCGTGGCGGCCCAGGTCATTCTCGACCTCAACGAGCGCCGCACGCACAACGCCACGCACTATCACGCGGATTATGTCGACCCGGTCTGGAATTCCGGCCTGGTGCGCACGGAGCGGATCGGCGCGCATATCTTCTACCGTTTCCCGCAGGGCCGTGAATGGTCCGATGCCCGTGCCCGCATGGCCGCGCGTCGCGCCACCGAGGATGCCAGCCGCATCCAGACAGTCTCGGCCGATACTGCACCGGCGCCCAAGTCGCTTCAGGTGCTCGAACCGGCCCCTGCCACCAGCGCAACCGCCGCCCCGTAATCCTCTGAGGGAGCCCGATACATGTCAGGCTCCATCTTCGAGGATGTCGACGTCTATATCGACAGCCTGTTCACGCCGGATGAGGACATTCTCAGCGATGTCCTGAGCCGCGCGGCTGCCGCGGGCCTGCCCGACATCCATATCTCGCCCGGGCAGGGCAAGTTTCTCTACCTGCTGGCGAAAATGATTGGCGCGAAGCGGATCCTGGAGCTGGGCACGCTTGCGGGTTACTCCACCATATGGCTGGGCCGGGCCATGCCGCCGGGGGGCAAGCTCACCACGATCGAGATCGATCCGGTGCATGCCGATGTGGCGCGCACATCGCTGGAAGAGGCCGGGCTCAGCGACAGGTGCGAGGTGGTCACGGCCTCGGCCCTGGAGGCCCTGCCAAAGCTGGAGGGGCCGTTCGACCTCATCTTCATCGATGCCAACAAGGAATCCTATCCGGCCTATCTCAGCCATGCGGTGCGGCTGACCCGGCCTGGCGGGCTGATCCTGGCCGATAATGTGGTCCGGCGCGGCGCTGTACTCGGCAATTCGATGGATCCTGCGGTGATCGGGGCGAAGGCCTTCAACCAGGCACTTGCCAGCCATCCGCGGCTGGAAGCCATCGTGCTGCAGCAGGTTGGGCGGAAAGGCCATGACGGCCTTGCCATTGCCCGTGTGAAGGACAGCTAGGCCCGCTCGGGAAGGTTCGTGGAAAGCTGCTTGCGCAGCCGCTTGGGCAGGAATTTCGCGAAGAAGCGCGCCCGTTCGGCATCCTTGCCCACCATATAGTGCACCTCCTCGCCATGGGCCGCTTCCCAGGCGCGCTCAGCCGCCATGGAGACGGGATAGACCTTGGTGCCGGTGGCACGGATCTGATCCGACATCTTCTCATTGGCGCCGTCTGTATTGCCGATTTCCAGGATCGGTGTGTCGATGAACCAGGGCATCAGGCTGGTGACGCGGATATCGAGATCGCGAAACTCCACGTCCAGCGCTTCGGTGAGGCCGCGCACGGCGAACTTGGTGGCCGAATAGACCGCGAGCTGTGGGCTGCCGATCACGCCGGCAGTCGAGGCCGTGTTGACGATCCGCGCGCCGGGCGTGTCCGTCAGCGGCTTGATAGAGGCATGCACGCCATTGATGACGCCCTTCAGGTTCACGTCGATCACCCAGTCATGGTCCTCCGGTGCGATGTCCTCGAACCAGCCATGGCGCCCGACGCCGGCATTGTTGAACAGGACATGCATCTTGCCATCGGTCTCGGCTGAAAAGCCGGCGACGGCGGTGGCCCAGTCCTCGCGCGATCGAACATCCAGCCGGGCGACATGGCAATTGCCGCTGCCGATCACATCGGCGACCTCCTCAAGGCCGGTTTCATTGACGTCATAAAGGCCGGTGAACCAGCCGCGCTGGGCGAAATACCTTGCGGTCTCGGCGCCAATGCCGCTCGCCGCCCCCGTTACGAAGATGCTCTTTCGCCCGTGTGCCCGGCCCATGCCTGAAATTCTCCCTGTTGTGTTCTTTTCACCACAGGTCAGACCACATCGAGGCCGACGTCAATATTGGGAGCCGAATGGGTGAGCGCGCCGACCGAGATGAAGTCGACACCGGTCTCGGCAATCGCGGCGATGGTATCGAGCGTCACGCCGCCGGACGCCTCGGTGGTGCAGGCGCCGTCCACCATGGCTACGGCCTCGCGCAGTATTTCGGGAGGCATATTGTCGAGCAGGACCGCATGCGGGCGCCCTTTCAGCGCTTCTTCCAGCTGGACGAGGGTGTCCACCTCGATCTCCACCATGCGCAGATGGCCGGCATAGGCGTGGGCGCGTTCCAGCGCGGCGCTGATCGAGCCGCAGGCGGCGATATGATTGTCCTTGATCAGGATCGCGTCATCGAGGCCATAGCGATGCGCCGTCCCGCCGCCACAGCGGACCGCGCGCTTTTCCAGCGCCCGATGGCCGGGGGTTGTCTTGCGCGTACACACCACACGCGCCGGCGTGTGAGCGATGGCGCGGGCGAATTTCGCAGTCTGGCTGGCCACGCCCGAGAGGCGGCCGATGAAGTTCAGCATGGGCCGCTCGGCGATCAGGATGGAGCGCGCCTCGCCCGACAGCGTTGCGATCACATCGCCGGGGGCGATGTCGCTGGCATCGGGAAGGGCGATCTCCAGCGCTATGTTGTCATCGACCAGTTTCAGCGCATAGGCCGCTGCATCGAGACCCGCGACCACGCCAGAGACGCGCGCGCGGATCTGGGCGCTCATCTGCGTGCCGGCCGGGATCGTGGCATCGGTGGTAAGGTCCCCGGCGCGGCCGAGATCTTCGGCCAGCGTCAGGCGCACAATGGGGTCGAGCACGATATCGGGCAGGGGGGGCGGGGTCATGTCTGGCTCCCTTTCTGGCGGTATTGGCGGTCGGCCGTCTCGGCGGGCTCCGGAAAATCGCTGCGATAATGCCCGCCGCGGCTTTCCTCGCGATTATAGGCACTGGAAACGATCAGTTCGGCGCAGACAAGCTCATTGGCCGGACCGGTGGATTCGGCGAAGGCGAGGATCTGGTCGGTCAGGTCGCAGAGCCCCTTCGAGGTGCGCACCACGCCGCACTCGGCCTGCATGCCCCGGCGCAGGGCCTGCAATGCGTCGTCATCGAGCGCCGGCGGGACAATTCCCGCGCTCGCGCCGGCAGAGCCGAGCTCGCCCTCGCGCAGGCGCTGGGCGATGCGCTGGGCGAAGACGACGGCCTCCAGGAGGGAGTTGGAGGCCAGCCGGTTGGCGCCATGGGCACCGGTCGAGGCGCACTCTCCGCAGACCGACAGGCCATTGAGGCTGCTCGCGCCCCAAAAGTCAGCGACGATGCCGCCCATATGATAGTGCGCGGCGGGGGCCACGGGGATGGGCACCTCGCGCGGATCGAAGCCGGCACGCCGGCAGGCGGCGAACACGGTAGGAAACTCGTCGGGAAAATGCGCGCCGACCGCCTCGCGCGTGTCGAGGAAAGCCCCGCGCCCGGCCATGCGTTCGCGGTGGATCGCGCGGGCCACCTCGTCGCGCGGGGCAAGCTCGGCCTTTTCGTGGTAGCGCGCCATGAAGGCCGACCTGTCTGCGTTGCGCAGGATCGCGCCTTCCCCGCGCAGGGCTTCTGTGGCGAGCGGGGCTGGATCGAAGCCGACATCCATGGCGGTGGGGTGGAACTGGACGAATTCGAGATCCGCGAGCAACGCCCCGGCGCTATAGGCCATGGCGAGCGCATCGCCGTGCGCGCTGGGCGGATTGGTAGTGACCTCGAAGAGGCCGCCTGTTCCGCCCGTGCACAGCACGGTTTCGCGGGCGGTCAGTGTGCCGGTTTTCCCGTCCCGGTCCTGCGTCACGATCCCGGCAATACGTCCGGAATCGTCCTGCAGCAGGGACACGGCCTTTGCGCCTTCGATGATGCGGATATGCGAGTTGGCCGTCACGGCGGCGACGAGTGCGTCCATGATGGCGCGCCCGGCAAGGTCGCCGGCCACACGGGCAACGCGCGGGAAGGAGTGAGCCGCCTCCAGTGAGAGGCTGAGCGCGCCATCCGGGATGCGATCGAAAGGCACGCCGAGTTCGAGAAGATCGCGCACGCGCGAGGGGCCTTCCTCGGCGATGAGGCGTGCAACCACCGGATCGACCAGGCCTGCACCGGCGGCCACTGTGTCGGCGGCGTGGGCCTCGGGGCTGTCTTCCGGCGAGAGCGCGGCGGCGAGCCCGCCCTGCGCCCAGGCCGAGGACGCGGCCTGGCCGAGCGGGGCAGGGGTGAGCACCGTGCAGTTTCGAGGGGCGAGCTTGAGCGCCAGGAACAGGCCGGCCAAGCCTGCGCCTATGATCAGAACATCGCTGGCATCGCCGCGGCTGGCCACGGGCTCGGAACGCACTGTTTCAGTCATCAGGAGGTCGCGCCGCCCCGCGCACGCCAGAACTCGACGAGATCGGCATAGTTGAGGTCATACCAGGTACCGGACATGCGCCCGGTGCCGCTTGGCTGGACCGTGAAATTATCCGGCAGATAGCCGTCGATCCCGCGCCCTTCGGTCAGCGAAGCAAGCACTTCAGAGCGGATCAGCAGATAGTCGCCCTCGAACTGGATCTCGCAGGCCTGCTGCATCTGTATCCCTTCCGGGAGAGCCCCACCGCAGGTTTCCGAGCTGACGAACTCGCAGGCGCGCTCGCCCGTGCCGGGGTCTTCAATGCCGATTGTCATATAGCCGGTGATGGTGCAGCCCTTGTTGACGATGTCGGTGCGGAATTCCCAGGCGCCGGCCGGATCCTCGGCAGTCGCCGGCAGGGCGACCAGCGCAAAGGCCATGGCAAGGGCGCCCGGTTTCAGCATCAGGAAATGCCTTCGGCCTGGCGAGTGAACTCGCTGGCATGGGTGCCGTGCGAGATCAGCGAACCGGTCATCCGGTCGCCGCTCTGGATCTTGAGGATGAAATTGTCCGGCCAGTAGGAGGCGGTCTCCGGGCCGGTGATGAATTCCTCGATCTGTGAGCGGATCACCAGACGGTCGCCGGTGCGGTGTGCCACACAGCTCTGGCGCACGACCCATTCAACCGACGGGCAGAACTGGCGTGCGGTCAGCTCGCAGGAATAAGTGTTGTCTTCCTCGGTGGGCATCAGGGTCGCCACACCGCCGAATTCGCACGCGTCATGGGTGTAGCTCTTGAAGGCCCAGTTGCCGGAAATGTCCGGTTCGCTCGAGACCTGCGCTCCGAGATCGGCCGAGGCCATCGGCGCAGCGGCGATCAGAGCGGCCGCCAGGAGTGCGCGGCGCCATGTCATGAGACGCCCTCATCGGAGCGGCGGAATTCCACCGGCGCATTCACCGCCGAGACCAGCGAGCCGTACATGCGCATGGAGCTTTTCACGGTGAGGGCGAAATTGTCGGGCACATAGTTGAATTGCATGCCTTCGACCTCGCCCTTGCGCTCGAGCACCTCGGCGATCTGCGAGCGCACCGAGACCTGATCTCCGAAGCGGCGTGCGGTGCAGGACTGGCGGACAATCGACTGGCCCCAGAGCGAGCACATCTCCAGTGCCGTCAGCTCGCAGTCATAGACACCGTCTTCCTCATCATGGCTGAGGTGCATGGTGCCTGTCATCAGGCAGGCACCATCGCGATAGGGCTGGGTCTGGAAGCTCCAGACGCCGAGAATGTCGCTCGGGTCGTCCTCAGGGTGGTCTGCCACCGCAGAGGGTGCGTACAGGGCAATCAGAGCCGCCAGGGCCAGTCCACGAGCCAGCATTCTCACGCCCTTCCTTTGTAGATCCTCACCCAAGCAGTGTTTCGCGCAACCCTGCCGGTTTCAAGGCAAAATTCAGGCGTGCACGGCTGTGAGGTCGACCATGTCGATGGTCTTGGGCGGCAAACCGGTCTCGAAGGCCAGCGGTGCCTTCATTTTCGGCAGGGCCAGCATGGCGTCGATTGCGGCTTTCGCGCGGACACGCACATCTTCCTCGATCAGCACCTCATGCTTCATCTCGACCAGGCAGTCATAGATGTTTTCCAGTGTGATGCGCTTCATGTGCGGGCAGAGATTGCACGGGCGGATGAAATCCACCTCCGGGTTCTCCGCGGCCACATTGTCGCTCATCGAGCACTCGGTGAGTAGCACAACGCGGGCGGGCTGATGATCGCCGACATAATTGGCGAGCGCGGCGGTGGAGCCGGCAAAATCGGCCGCTTCCAGCACGTCCGGCGGGCATTCTGGGTGGGCCAGGATGACCACACCCGGATGGGCCTCGCGCAGTTGCTCGACATCCTCGGCGCTGAATAGCTCGTGCACCTCGCACGCGCCCGGCCAGGTCATGATGCGGATGCCGGTCTGGGCGGCAACATTGCGCGCCAGGTACTGGTCGGGCACCAGGATCACGGTGTCGGTGTTCCATTCGGCCGCGATGGCCTCGACCACCTGCGCGGCATTCGAACTGGTGCAGGTGATGTGGCACTCGGCCTTCACATCGGCGGTGGTGTTCACATAGGTGACGACCGGATAGTCCGGATAGCGCTCCTTGATCAGGCGCACATCCTCACCCGTGATCGAGGCGGCGAGCGAACAGCCCGCTTCCATGCTGGGAATGAGGACGGTCTTTTCCGGGGCGAGAATCTTCGAGGTCTCGGCCATGAAGTGCACGCCGGCCTGGACGATGACGCTGGCCTCGGTCTCGGCGGCTTCGCGCGCCAGCTGCAGGCTGTCACCGCGAAAATCACCGACCAGGCGGAAAATGTCCGGGGTCATGTAGTTGTGGGCCAGGATGACGGCATCCTTCTCGGCCTTGAGCGTATTGATGGCGTGCACCAGCGGGGCAACTGCCGGCCATTCCATCGGCGTGATGAAATCCTTCACGAGCGGATAAAGTCCGTCCGTGGCGGCTTTGACCTCTGCGGTATAGGCCAGTCCGCGCGCTTCGGCGGCCCTTTCAGCGCGCTTGGGCGTTGGCGTCGGGCAACCGGGGCCACGATCAATCAGTCTCGCCATCTCTACCTCCTTCACCCACTCAGCGGGCTTTTGCTCAATATGAGCATAATATGGTTATGCACAAGTGCCGTTTCAAGTCGGTTGACGATCAACGGGGGTGAGCCAAGTCCAGACTTTCTGCCGGACAGCCCCTTATGCGCAATCTGAGCAAAAGCCCAATAGCGCGCCGATTCGTTTTTCACAAGTGAAAACTGTGACGGTTTGATTACATCAATCGTCGCAGGGGCGGGAGCGGATCAGCTCGATACCGGCGCGCGCCAGGGCATCGGCGCGTTCATTGCCCGGGTCGCCGGCATGGCCCTTCACCCAGATCCACTCGATATCATGGGGTTTCACGGCTTCATCCAGCGCCTGCCAGAGGTCCTTGTTCTTGACCGGCTTTTTCGCGGCGGTCTTCCAGCCATTGCGTTTCCAGCCATGGATCCACCTGGTCAGCCCGTCCTTGAGATAGGTGCTGTCGGTGTGCAGGCGCACCTTGGACGGGCCCTTCAGGGCTTTCAGCGCCTCGATGGCGGCCATCATTTCCATGCGGTTATTGGTGGTTTCCGCCTCGCCGCCCTTCAGCTCTTTTTGGTGATGTCCACTGATGAGAAGCGCGCCCCAGCCGCCCGGCCCGGGATTTCCCGAACAGGCGCCATCGGTCCAGATCTCGATCAGTTTCGCCATGGGGGCTCCTTTCCTGGCAAGGGCAGAGAGCTAGAGAGCCTTGCCGGCAAGGGCAAGGGGATCAGGGCTCAGAACTCGGCCGCCGGATCGGTCATCATCAGTTGCTTGGCCGGTTTCACGATGAGCAGGAACAGCCCGCCCACGCCGATGCCGGACGCTCCGCCAATCATCCCGCCGCCAAGCGCGGCACCAAGCAAGGCAAGGCTGAGCGAAGTCTCGCTGGAGCCCTCACCCATGGTATCGAAATTGGTCTGGCTGATAAAATAGCCGGCAAGCAGGCTCGGCAGGATGACAAGTAGGGCTCCCCAGATTGCGCCCCAACGGAAATAGGGGCCGGGCCGCGAGATCCGCCGCTTGGGAAACCGTCCGAGCGAAAAGCGCAAGACCAGCGTCGTCACCGGAATTGTGATCCAGAAGAAATACCAGTTGAACAGCGCGGCAAAGAAAGCCCCGGCCATGCCCATGAGAAATGGCGAGTCGTTGCCGAAGCCGTTCTCGAACAGGCTGCCATTGGCGTCGGTCAGGACATTGCCGACCAGGCTCACGAATACCCCGATCACAAGAGCGCACAGGGCTACGAGCAGGACGGCGGCCAGAGCCCCCAGAACGGATGCCAACCAGAGCCGTTTCACCTTGCCGGGATGCGGCGAGCGATAGTCCGAATGCGCCTCTGCCGCCGGGCTTGTCTGCACTTCAGAATGGGCCGTATCGGTCATGTCTATCCCTCTGCATGGGATCAGGCTCCGTAGTCGGCCGGCCCGTTTGCCTGGCGATGAAAGCGCAGCCTCTGGGCGTATTCCAGAGGATTCTTGGGCTTTACGAGGGCATCGGCCGGCGTGTCGCTCCAGTCCACGAGACGCGTGAGGAAGAAACGCATGGCGGCAGTCCGGCATAAAAGGGGCAAGGCTTCACGCTCGGCCTTGCTGAGCGGGCGCACCGCGTCATAGCCCGATACCAGCGCCGCGCCGTGGCTGTAGGAGAATTGCAGCCCGCTGGTGCGCCCGATGTCGTCGAACCCCCAGGCATTCAGGCAGATCGCCAGATCATAGGCCAGCGCGTCGGTGCAGGCGAAATAGAAGTCGATGATCCCGGAAAAGCGCTCCTCCAGGAAGAACGCATTGTCGGGAAAGAGATCGGCATGGATCGTCCCGCGCGGCAGGTGCGCCGACAGGGTACGCGCGCCGGCAATGTCCTCAAGGTCCGCCTCGATCTCGGCCGCCAGCCCGGCTTCCAGCGCATCGGCGCTTGCCGCGCGGCCTTCCCACAGGCCGGCAAAGCTCGCCGGACCCAGGCTGTTGGGCCGGGTCATGGAGAAATCCTCCAGCGCCAGGTGCATTTCCGCCAGACCGGCGCCGATCTCGCGGCACTGGGTCCGGCTCGGCTGGCGGGGGCTGAGCCCGTCGAGGAAGCTGACAATCACCGCCGGACGGCCGCACAGCTCGCGCAGGGCAAGCCTGTCGCGGGCAGGAATGGGGCGCGGGCAGGGGAACCCGCGTGCCGCAAGATGTTGCTTCAGCGAAACGAAATAGGGCAGGTCGGCCGCATCTACACGCTTCTCGAACAGGGTCAGGATGAACCGGCCCTGATCCGTTTCCAGATAATAGTTCGAGTTTTCAACGCCTTCGGCGATACCCTTGAAGCTTCGCGGCATGCCGATTTCATACTCGGCGAGAAAGGCCTCAAGGGCGGCGCTGTCGACTTGTGTATAAACTGCCATACCGACCTTCTAGGCCCGATTGGCAACCATGTCTCGTACCAGCGTCCGGCCGGCGAGCAGATAGTGCAGCGCTGCCCAGGCATAAAGGCAGCAGAAGGCAATGATTGACCATCTCAGCCCCTCGCTGTTTGCCGAATCGCAGGCGGCAGCTTCCGCGTCGGCGAGCAGTTCGGTTGCCTTGCACGCCTCCAGCGTCAGGCCGAGATCGGCCCCGGACAGGAACATGGATTTCAGCAGTGTGGACAGCATGCCGATCAGGGGCGGGCCGAGGCCGTATCCCAGGAGGTTTACGATGAACAGAGTGATGGCGACGGCGGTTGCCCGCATCCGGCTGTCGACCACGCCGCCGACCACCGCATACATCGGACCGAGATAGAAGTAATGCAGCGTGGCTGCCGCCATCAGCGGGGGCAGGGCGAGCCAGAGCGAGTCGGCCAGGTATCCCATGGCATAGAGCGGCACCGACAAGGCCATGCCGAGCGCCGGCAGCCAGGAGAGCGCGCGTGGATGCCGCCTGGCGAACCTGTCGGCCAGGAAGCCCGACGAGAACACGCCGAGCGCGGCCATCAGGCCGATGATCACGCCGAACAGCAGCGCGGCGGTCTGCAGGGAGACCCCATGGCTGCGCACGAGGAAAGAGGTGGTGAACTGCGCAACACCATAGCCGACAAAGGAGGCCACCGTCGCACCGACAACGATGTGCCAGAAGGTCGGCTTTTCGCTGAGCGTGTGGAACACCTGGCGCATGTTCGCGCGCTCTTTCTGCTGCAGCGCGGCCGGGTCGGTGTGGCCGCGGGGCGGCTCCTGCACGGTCATCTTCACGAGTATGGCGATCAGGATGCCCGGCAGGCCGACCAGCACGAAGGCCACGCGCCAGCCTTCGATCTCATGCCAGTCCGCGAGGCCAAGTGCCCAGTTCCAGCCCCAGCTTTCGAACATGGCGGCAAGGGACGGCCCGTCCAGCGCGCCCACGATGAAGCCGGCGAACACAGCAGCGAACATCCCGCCAAGCGGCACGCCGAGGGCATAGATCGACACTGCCGTCGCCCGGCTCGACGGCTTGAAATAGTCCGCGATGAGGGACTGGGCCGGAGGGGTGCACCCGGCCTCGCCCACACTCACTCCGATGCGGAAGAGGAACAGGACCAGGAAGGAGGTCGCGATCCCGCACAGGGCGGTCATCAGGCTCCAGACGAACACGGAAATGGCGATGATCCACACCCGGTGATGGCGCTCGGCCAGCCGCGCGATGGGAATGCCAAGAAAGGTGTAGAGCACTGCGAAGGCGGGCCCGCCAAGCAGACCCATCTGCCAGTCCTCGACCTGGAAACTGTGCTTGATCGGTTCGGTCAGGATATTGATGATCGAGCGGTCGATGAAGTTGAAGATATAGACGATCAGCAGCGATCCGAGCACGAAGGCGCGGTAGCCCTTCGTGCCATAGCCTTCGCTGGCGGGGGCGGCGGCGATTTCCGGTGTGCCCGGATTGGTCGTTGTCACCTCGCTCATGTCAGTTCATCTGCCAGGCTGGCCGGCGCATAGGCGTCGCGGCGATAGTTGCGCGCGGCGAGGAAGAAGCAGGCCGCTGCGATGAGAAAGACCAGGACGGTGGCGGACATGGACCATCGCAGGCCCTCGGCATAGGCGCTGCACAGGGCCGGGCCATGTTCGCCCAGATCGGCGATACTGCCTGCGCAGAGCTTGGGATTGAAGCTCTCCAGATGCTCCGACAGGCCCTTGCTGGCCAGGATCGAGTTCATCGAAAAGCTGCTCATCCAGCCGGTGAAGAGCGGGCCGAGCCCGTTGCCGATCAGCGAGATGATCAGCAGCATCACCGAGACTGTCGTGGCGCGCGAGCGTGGGCTAACGATGGAAGTGGCAATCGTGTATTGCGAACCGAGATAGGCATAGTGCGTGATGCCGGCCACGATCCAGAGCGGGAAGGCAATCGAGAGGCTTGGCGCGAAGAAGGCCGCGATATAGGCCGGAATGGCGATCAGGAGCCCTGCGCCCGGCAACCAGGCCACAACGGTGGGGTGGCGCGGGGTGAGGCGCTCGATCAGGAACCCGCCCATGAAAGTGCCGAACGCGGCCACGGCCGCGAGCGGCGCGCCGTACAGCACAGCCGCATCGCGCACGCCGATGCCATGCACGCGCTGTAGGAAAGGCGCCTGGAAGCTGATCAGGCCATAGCCGACAAAGGCGACAAAGGCTGCGGCCAGCGCATTGTACCAGAAGGTGTGTTTCTTCGAGAATTCGCGGAACGCCTCGAAAAACCCCGCCTTCGCCACCGGCCCGCTGGGCGGATCGGAGTAGCCGCGCGGGGGCTCCTTGACCGTGAACATCAGGATGACGGCGATCAGCACGCCGGGCAGGCCGATCACGACAAAGGCAATGCGCCAGCCTTCCACTGTGGACCAGTCGAGGCCCGAAAACAGCCCGCCGAGCCCGATGGAGCCGATCCAGGCACCGAAATCGGCGCCCTTGATGCCGGCAATGGTGCCGCCGAAAAGCTGGGCCAGCACGGCGCCCACCGTGACCCCCATGGCATAGATGCCCATGGCATTGGCGCGGCTCTTGGGCGCGAAATAGTCGGTGATGATGGAGTTGGCCGGGGGTGTGCCGCCCGCCTCGCCAATCGCCACGCCGATCCGGAACAGCACCAGCCACAGGAAGCCGGCGGCCAGCCCGCACAGCGCCGTCATCACCGACCAGATGATGATGCACACCGTGATGATCATCACGCGGTTGATCCGGTCGGCCAGCATGGCGATCGGGATGCCGCAAACGGCATAGAAGACGGCGAAGGGCCAGCCGGCCAGCACGCCCCATTGGGTGTCGGTGAGCTGGAACGTATTGATGATCGGCTGCGCGACGACGCTGATCACCGTTCTGTCGATGAAGTTGAGCGTATAGACCAGCATCAGCGCGAGCAGCACATAGGTGCGGTATCCGCGGCTGCCGAAGCCGGTAACATGGCCCGGCACAGCCGAAGCCCCGCCGGTCTGCGCCGTCGCGTCGGTCATTCTTACTCCTCCCAAGAGGCTGCATCGTTTTGTGCAGCACTTATTCTTGCTGCCGACACTAGCGCGCGGCCGGCCGGCTGCAAGACTTTCCGCGAGGGGAAGCTAGATCAGACCGGCTGTCTTGAAACTGGTGACACCGTCGCGTCCGGCGATCAAATGGTCGTGAACGGTGATCTCCAGCGCAGTCAGCGCATCAATGATCTCGCGCGTCGTATCGATGTCCGCGCGCGAGGGGGTGGGGTCGCCGGACGGGTGGTTGTGTACCAGGATGATGGCCGAAGCGGCCAGTTCCAGGGCGCGCCGGGCGATCTCGCGCGGATAGACCGGGGCATGGTCCACCGTGCCGTGGCCCATCACTTCATCGGCGATGAGCTGGTTCTTGCGGTCGAGGAACACGACACGGAACTGCTCGCGCGTTTCGTGCTGGAGGCTCTGCTGGACATAGTTCATCAGCGCGGTCCAGGACGATATGACCGGGCGGGCGGCGATCTCCTCGCGCGCGGCGCGTTCATGCAGTTCGCGCATGGCCTTCAGATAGGCCGCCACGGTCTCGCCGATGCCGGCAATGGCGCACAGATCCTTCGGTTCGGCCGCCAGTGTGGCCGACAGTGAGCCGAAGCGTTTCAGCAGGGCCTTGGCAATGGGCTTCACATCCCGGCGGGGGATGAAGGCAAAGAGCAGCGTCTCCAGAAGCTCATAATCGTCCAGCGCGCCGGGCCCGCGCGCCAGCAGCTTGCTGCGCAGCCGGTCGCGATGGCCCTGCCAGTGCGGCGGGGCCGGTTTCGTCTGCCGCATGCCGGTCAGACCGGGCAGGGGGGCTTCCTCAAGGGCGCTCACGGATGTTCAGACTCCCACCAGTCACATCACAATGTTCCTATTGTGTTCCGAGTGGGCGGTGCCGTCAAGCCCTTTCAGGGCAGGGCATTGAGGGGACTCTCAGAGCTCGACAGTGTGGGGCTTGTGCCAGCCCTTGGGCGAGGTGGTGAAAATCTCCACGCCGTCCTCGGTCACGCCCACCGAATGCTCGTACTGGGCCGAAAGCTGGCGGTCGCGCGTGACGGCGGTCCAGCCGTCCGAGAGGATCGCGGCATCCTTGCGGCCGAGATTGAGCATCGGCTCCACGGTGAAGAACATGCCGGGCTTCAGCTCCGGACCGGTGCCGGCCTTGGCGCTGTGGACCACATTGGGCTCGTCATGGAAGAGCCGCCCGAGGCCATGGCCGCAGAAATCGTCGACCACCGAAAGCCGGTTCTTGCGGGCAATCGCGGCGATGGCCGCGCCGATATCGCCGAGGCGCGCGCCGGGTTTGACCGCGGCGATGCCGGCCATCATGGCGTCATAGGTCAGGTCCATCAGCCGCTCGGCCTTCCGCTTGGGCGCGCCGGCGGCGTACATGCGGGAATGGTCGCCATGCCAGCCATCGAGGATCAGTGTGACATCCACATTGGCGATGTCGCCTTCCTTGAGCACGCGCGAGCCGGGAATGCCGTGGCAGATGACATGGTTGAGCGAGATGCACGAGGCATGGCGATAGCCGCGGTAGCCGATGGTCGCCGACAGGGCGCCATTGTCGAGCACGAACTCGCGGATCAGGTCGTCGAGATGGGCCGTGGTGACGCCGGGTTTCACCTCCGGCACGAGCATGTCGAGGCACTCGGCCACAAGACGCCCGGCCTTGCGCATGCCCTCGAAGCCTTCCTCGCCATGGATCCGGATTTCGCCGGTGCGCATCGGCATCAGGTCAGTGTCGACAATGGTCATTTCAGGTCTGCCTCAAATTTCGCAGGGCGCGGGAATCCAGTCGATCCTGCCACGCACAGTAATCTCATCGGTTAAGATATGACAGTCATACACCAGAACTTCCACCCCGGCACCTGCGGCGGCCTGTAATCCGGCATGATAGACCGGGTCGAGATCGGCGGCGGTGGCAAATTTGGTGCAATCGGGCCGCTGGACGATGAACAGCATCACCGCGCGGTGGCCGGCGACGACTTCGCCGGCGAGATCGAGCAGGTGCTTCGCCCCGCGCGAGGTGACGCTGTCGGGAAATTCTGCGAGGCCCGGCCGGCGCATCAGATGGCAGTTCTTGACCTCGACAAAGGTTTTCCGCCCGCCGGTGTCCAGGAGCAGGTCAATGCGCGAGCGTTCGGCATATTTGACCTCACGGCGCAGCGTCTCGAAGCCGGAGAGTTCTGCGATAGTGCCTGCCCGGATCGCCTCCTCGGCCAGCCGGTTAGGCAGGTTGGTGTTGATCCCGACCAGCGCGCCATCGGCCTCGATCAGTTCCAGCGTGTGCTTCAGCTTGCGCTTCGGATTGTCCGAAGTCGACACCCAGACCCGGCTGCCGGGCGCCTTCAGGCCCAGCATGGAGCCGGGATTGGGGCAGTGTACGGTGACGGTCTCGCCGGTTTCGTCCAGCGTCACATCGGCCAGGAAGCGCTTGTAGCGGCGCTCCAGACGGCCGGTTTTCAGGGCAGGCAGTTTCATGGGGCTGCCCCATGTCACGCACGGCCGGCAAGGTCCAGACTTGCGCGCGAAGTGCGGCGGGCGCAATTTGGCGCCAAGACAAAGTCGGCCACAGGCTGCGCCAGGCGAGGACCATGACAGACACCCAACCCACAGCGGCAGTGCTCCTGATCGGCGACGAGTTGCTGTCGGGCCGCACGCGCGACATCAATCTCCAGCAGATTGCCGAATTTCTCGCCCCGCTGGGCATTCCGGTGAAGGAGACGCGGATTGTCAGCGACGAGCAGGATGCCATCGTTGCGGCCGTCAACGCCCTGCGTGCGGCCTACACTTATGTCTTCACCACTGGTGGCATCGGGCCGACCCATGACGATATCACAGCCGACGCCATCGCTGCGGCGTTCGGCGTGGAGATTTCCGAGCATCCCGACGCGGTGATCCTGCTGACAGAGCGCTATGCCGCGATGGAGACCGAGTTCACGCCCGCCCGCCGGCGCATGACCCGCGTGCCTCATGGCGCCAGCCTGATCGCCAATCCGGTGAGCGGCGCGCCCGGCTTCCAGACCGGAAACGTGTTCACCCTGGCGGGTGTGCCCTCCATCGTGCGCGGCATGCTGGGCGATATTGCCCATCGCTTGCAGACCGGCACGGTGGTGCATGCGCTGACCCTGCGCAGCAAGGGCCTGCGCGAAGGCGACATCGCCGAACCCCTTGGCGCGCTCGCGCAGGACTATCCAGAGCTTTCCATCGGCTCCTATCCGTGGTTCCGGGCCATGAACGATAGCGGCGTGCAGATCGTGATCCGCGGCAGTGACGAGGCCCTGCTGGCCGAGGCTGAGGCGAAGGTCGTGGTCCTCATCCGCTCGAAAGGCTTTGAGCCGGTGCGCATGGAAGATCCGGCGGCATGACCGGAGCGGCGAAATGGCTGGGCAGCCTGCCGGTGGTTTTCATCTCCGGCTTCGCCATGCTGGCCATTGGCCTCCTGATCCGCTCTTCGGCGGCCTCCATCGGTGGAGATCTGCTCGACTTCCAGATGACCGGCGCCGATGCCATTGCGCGCCTGCAGGAGCTGCGCAGAACACCAAACGGGATTGAGGTCCACCGGTTCATTTCCGGGCGCCTCGATATGGCCTATCCGCTGGCCTATGGCCTCTTCTTCGCGAGCCTCGCCATCCGGTTTTCAAAAAGCCACAGCCTGCTGCTGGCCGTCCCCATGGTGCTCGCGGTGGGGTTCGACGTGGCCGAGAACCTGACGCAGCTTCAGGGGCTGGCGGGCGATGAAGCCGCGCTTGGCGCCAAGAGCTTCCTCACGCCGGCAAAGTTCGCGTTTGTCGTTCTCGGCATGGCGGTGGCCGTGTGGATCTGCCTCACGTCGCTCTGGCGGCGCTGGCGCAGCTAGAGCGGGGCGTCGGCCAGCGCCTTGTGGATGTCGCTGACCACCACCGAACCCTCGCCGACCGCCGAGGCCACGCGCTTGACCGAGCCGGTGCGCACATCGCCGACCGCATAGACGCGCGGCCAGCTGGTCTCGTATTGCGTCGGCATCCGGTCGAGCGACCAGCCGGCGCGCACAAGGTTGAGATTGGCTAGATCCGGCCCGGTCTTCAGGAACCCCCTTGCGTCGCGGGCGATCTGGGCCGGCAGCCATTCGGTGAAGGGTGCTGCGCCGATGAACAGGAAGACATGCCCGATCTCGTGGCAGTATTCCTCTGCTGCGCTGGCTGTCTTCCAGCTGACATTCACAAGCCGGTCTTCCATGGGATCGGCGCCGGGTACACCGTGCAGCTGGCTGATCTCCTTTTGCGGATGCAGGTGGATGTTCGGAGTCTCTTCCAGCCGGCGCACCAGATATTCCGACATGGTGTCGCGAATATCCGGACGACGGAAGACGACATGCACCTCCTTCGCCGTCTGGGCGAGATAGACCGCGCCCTGGCCGGCCGAGTTCCCGGCCCCGACCACGGCCACATTCTGTCCGAGGCACAGTTGCGCTTCCATGGGCGTCGCGCCGTAATAGACCCCGCGCCCCTCGAAATGTTCCAGATTCTCGATCGGCAGGCGGCGATACTGCGCGCCGGTGGCGATCACGATGGCACGCGATTTCAGTTTCCGTCCGTCCTGCAGGCTGAGGCAATAGGTGTCGTCGGGCTCGCGGGTGAGGGACTTGCCCTGGGCGGGGCTGGCGAGGCGTGCGCCGAATTTCTGCGCCTGGATGCTGGCGCGTTCGGCCAGTTCCCGGCCGGACACGCCCATCGGAAAGCCGAGATAATTCTCGATCTTGGACGAAGTGCCGGCCTGTCCGCCCGGGCCATCGGTGTCGAGCGTGAGGACGGAGAGCCCTTCGCTCGCGGCATAGACCGAGGCGGCAAGGCCCGCCGGGCCTGCGCCCACCACGATCACATCGGCATGCGACCCATCCGGCAGCAGGTCGAGGCCGAAGGCATCTGAAAGATCTGAGAGGGTTGGCTTTATGAGCATACCCGCCGCGCCGCGGATACAGACCGGCAGGTCGGATTTCTCGATACCGCGGGCGGCCATGATGCGTTGGGCGACCTCGTCCACATCAGGCGCCAGCCAGGTGTGCGGGATGGCGTGCTTGGTGAGCAGGTCGCGGGCGGCAAACACGCTGCGGTCCTGCGCCAGGCCGATGATCAGCACCGAGGCGATGCCGCGTGCCCGGCCGAACTCCCGCCGCGCCGTCAGCGTCCGTACGAAGACATCCGACAGGTGTGAGTTCTCCACCAGCAGGCGCTGGAAGCTGGCATAGGGGATGTGCAGGAGCTCGCCGGCCTCGCCCATTTCCACGCGCACCAGCGAGGCATGCCCAGTCAGCACGCCGAGATCGCCGGCAAACTGGCCCGCCTCCATATAACCGACCCGCCTGTCGCCGTCGGGCAGCGTGACGAAGATGTCGGTCTGGCCCGTCAGGGTCACCAGCATGTCGACCTGACTGTCGCCATCGCGAACCAGAAGCGTGCCCTTGTCGTGCGCGCGCACCTCGCCATAGGGCATCAGTTGCGCCAGTTCGCTTTCGGAGAGTGTATAGTTCACATCGGCAGGCGGTAAGGTCACGCGGCGTCTCCCCTTGGCATCGGTCTGCGCATCCATGAAAGTCCGTCAGCTAGATAAGCCCTACTCATGAGGATCACCATGTCGGAACCCCTAGTCATCGTACACCACGATGCGCCTGTTGCAGTCGTGAAGCTGAACCGGCCGGACGCCCTGAATGCTCTCAGCCGGGACCTGCGCGCGGAAATTGTGCGAGTCTTCGCCGCGCTTGCCGAAGATGACACCATCCGCGCGGTGGTGCTGACTGGCGCAGGCCGGGCCTTTACCGCCGGAGTGGACCTGAAGGAGGCCGGCGAAACCGGCTTCGCCCTCGGCGCCGACGGCAGCGATATCGACATGGCCAAGGCCCTGCAGGATTTTCCCAAACCGATCATCGGCGCGATCAACGGCTTTGCCATCACCGGCGGGTTCGAGCTCGCCCTGATGTGCGATGTGCTGCTGGCCAGCGAGCATGCCAAGTTCGCCGACACCCATGCGCGCGTCGGTATCATGCCGGGCTGGGGCCTCAGCCAGAAGCTCTCGCGCCTCATCGGCATTTCGCGCGCCAAGGAGCTCTCCTTCACCGGTAATTTCCTCGATGCCCACACCGCCGAGCGCTGGGGGCTGGTCAACCATGTCTATCCGGCCGATGAACTGGTCCCCCACGCGGTCAAGCTCGGTCACGACATGGCGAGCTGCGATCCTGCGATGCTTCAGAGTTATAAGCGGGTCATCGATGATGGCTACGGCATGGCTTTCGCCGATGCTATGGCCATGGAAATCGAGCGCAGCAAGGCGCACGCGAAGACCGTCACCGCCGAGGGCGTGGAAGCCGCGCGCAAGGCGGTGATCGAACGCGGCCGCGACCAGAATTAGAGAAGGCGAATATCGATGAGTGGATTGGATAATGTGGTGATCTGCGCGCCCCTGCGCACGCCGGTCGGCCGGTTTGGCGGGGCGTTCAGGGATCTCCATGCCCATGAACTTGGATCCGTGGTGGTCTCTGCCATCCTGGAAAGGACCGGCCTGCCGGGCGAGGCGGTCGACGATCTCATCTTCGCGCAATGCTATCCCAGCATGGACGCGCCGGCGGCTGGCCGTGTGATCGGTCTCGATGCCGGCCTGCCTGTGTCGGCGCCGGGCTACCAGCTCGACCGGCGCTGCGGCTCGGGCCTGCAGGCGGTGATCAATGCGGTGATGCAGGTCGCGACCGGGGCAGGGGAGGTGATCCTTGCCGGCGGGGCGGAAAGCATGAGCAATGCGCCCTTCTATTCCACTAAGCACCGTTGGGGCATCAAGGCGCCGTCCATGGTGTTCGAGGATGGCCTCACCCAGGGCCGCGTGACGGCGGGCGGGAAGAATTTCCCCGTGCCCGGCGGCATGCTGGAGACCGCCGAGAACCTGCGCCGCGAATACAACATTTCCCGCGAGGCGCAGGATGAATACGCCGCCCGGTCCCAGGCACGTGCCGCAGCCGCGCAGGAGGCCGGCAAGTTCGCCGATGAGATCGTCCCCGTCACGATCCGCCACCGCAAGGGCGAGACGGTGGTCGACACCGACGAGCATATGCGCCCGGGCACGACGGCAGAACAGCTCGCCGCTCTCAAGCCCATCCGCCTGAAACAGGACCCGGACGCCACCGTCACCGCCGGCAATGCGTCTGGCCAGAATGACGGCGCGGCAGCCTGCATCGTGGCGACGCGCGCAGCGGCGGATCGCCATGGGTTCACCCCGCTCGCGACGCTGAAGTCCTGGGCCGTGGCAGGCGTGCCGCCGGCGACCATGGGCATCGGTCCGGTGCCCTCGACGGAAAAGGCGCTGGCGCGCGCCGGTCTAACCCTGCAGGATATCGACCTCATCGAACTCAACGAGGCCTTTGCCAGCCAGGTTCTGGCCTGCACCAAGGTGTGGGGTTTCGGCGCGGGGGATTTCCTCCGCACCAATGTGAACGGCTCCGGCATCTCGCTCGGCCATCCGGTGGGTGCAACCGGCGCGCGGATTCTCGCCACTCTGCTGAATGAGATGGCCCGCCGTGAGGCGCGCTACGGCTTGGAGACCATGTGCATCGGCGGCGGTCAGGGCCTTGCGGCGGTATTCGAGCGGGTCAGCTAGGGCGTCTCGGTCTCTTCTGGCGCTTCGACCAGCGTGCGTTCGGGTTCGCCAGCCGTGTGCACGCGGAAGACCACGGCGCGAGCGCCCTCCTCGCCGGCATAGGGGCTGTGCACGGCGCGCGGCGGGATGACATAGCTGTCGCCGGCCTGGAGGATCACATCCTCCTGGCCTTCCTGCACATGCACCGCCGAGCCTTCGATGACATAGAGGAACTCTTCGCCGGGATGGAAATGGCGCGGCACCTGGGCGCCCGGCGGGATGACCACATCGGAGATGATCACCTCCAGCCCCTCGACGCTGGAAACCGGCGCACGCAGCATCTCGTTCGAGCCCGGCGGCGGGCGGGAAATATCCTGAGGCGCGGCGGCATAGTGCTCCCCGCCCGATGGCCCGCAGGCGGCAAGCGCCGCGAACGCGGCGATGATGGCAATCTGTTTCATGTCTCTCCTCCCGAATCCCCGCGCAGCGCGTGAGGGAGACAAGCATAGCATCGCCCGGCAAAACCGGTTATCCCGATGCCGAAGTGCGGGCGTGGCGAAATTGGTAAACGCAGCAGACTTAAAATCTGCCGACCGTATGGTCTTGCCGGTTCAAGCCCGGCCGTCCGCACCATTTCTTCCGTAAATCTGATC
>DHQO01000025.1:83997-223838 GCA_002408125.1 Hyphomonadaceae bacterium UBA5336
GATCAGATTTACGGAAGAAATGTCCCGGCAGGGGCTAGGAAAGACTCTTTGGGCGACTGCGGTTTTGACTGGAGTCTTTGTTTGATCCCGTATCGGCGCTACGCGCCTCACATGGATCGCGCTCAGGGCTGCCCCCAGTGAGTGCGCAGCTTACTGTGGGAAAATCGATCTGGGGGATCGATTTTAGGCAGAGGATGAGGCGTAGTTGGGTCGCCAGGTTTCTCAGCTTGACGCTGCGACAATCCGCCGTCAGGTTTGACTCAGGATGCTATTCTGGTGGCTTCTTTACAAAAACCTGCTGCGCCCGGTGACGATTGTCATTTGGGCAGGCAGTTTGGCTGTGCCGGCCATCGGGCAGTCTGCCGCCAGTTCAACTTTCCTTTGCACCGAGAGTTTCGAGGAGAATGGCGTCCAGGTATTCGTCTCTGCCTATAGTTACAATCCCATGGACCAGCTCAATTCCGGTACGCTTCTGAGCGACCCGCTCGCGCCAAGAAGTGTCGCAGTCAGCACTTCGCTCACCTTCCCGGTGGTCGATGAACGGTTTGGGACGGTCGGGCTTGAGAACAGTGAGAGGCGGGAACTTGTTCTGTTCGCAGCCAATGGCTTTTTTGCAGGGCCGCTGGCAGTAAATGTGTTTTTCCGCAATATCGGGGCGGCGACCGGCGAGGCGCTTCAATCGCGCAATCTCGAATGCCGCTTCGCATTGGATGGCGTCATTTCACCGGACTTTCCGGAACTGGACGTAGAGCAGGACACTGTGGACGGCAGCTGGTCTGCTCGTTGCCGCGTCGATGATCCCGATGCCAAGCTCGGGCTGGTGGATATTGGGATCATTGACAAGGATACAGGCGAGCCGGCGTATCGCGGGCGGTTTGGTTCTCAAGTGCCGCCGGAGACGATGCAGAAAATCGGCGATGCGATCAGGCAGACCGGCGAGAATGCACGGGCCGGATTGTGCGATTTCTGATGATCGATGTCGGGATACTCATTACACTAGGCGCCCGTGCTGAGCGGCCATTAAGGGCCAATCGCCGCCAGTTCCCATCTTAGCCGCAGCGCGAAGCTCAAGCTAACCAAAAAAGGCCCGGATTGCTGCGGGCCTCTCTCAATCTTAGCTCAGTGCCAAACCTATTTTCCCGCAAGGCGCAGGAAGCGGTTGCGCAGATCCTTGTCGGTCTTGAAGACGCCGGTGAACTTGGTGGTCACGGTGGAGACGTGGTGGTGGTGCACGCAACTCACTGGTACTGGTTGGGGGATCAAAATTACGGAAGAAATACCCACTCCGAAGACATGTTCGGGCTGCCAAACAGATACCCACTCTTTTCAATACATCCGTCCCGGAGATTGCTCGCACGCGTCAGAGCGCTCATAAGCAATTGAAATCATTGTGGGGGTTCGCGTGACCACGAAAGATTCCAGAAAACAGTCATCGGGCCTGGCATTGGATGCCGTCGCCGAGGATCTGTTCGGTCTCAATATTCGTGGGATGAAATCCATCCTGACGCTGTGGCGTGACCCGCAGCGGTATTTTCGTGCGGCGGAAACACCGGACTGGCAGGACGAATACACACCGTCGATCAGGCTCTGGCTGTCCTTCTTTGCGCTGTTGTCCGCCCTCAAATTCTGGTGGTTCGGAACCAATGAGGGAATGATCGGGGCATTTGCCTCCGGGTTCGCGAATGCGGGCATTCAGCTGCCCGAGGGCGTGACCTACGAAGATGTCGGGGCCGAGGCGGTGCTGTGGGTCTTTGGCCTGGTGCCGATCCTTCAGATCATCTGCATGTTCCTGCTTTCGACCGTCTACAATGTCTGGGGAAGGCGCACGACGCTTGCGCTCAGGCAACGCTATCTGTTTGCCGTGATGGTTCCGAATGCGAGCCTGATGCCGGTCTTCCTGACCATCATGCTGTTTATCCCTCAGACCATGATATCGACCTACGGGATGGTCCTGGCCGTCGCGACCCTGCTGGTTGATTTCCAGGCCGGGTATCGGGGCGGCTTTTCGAGTGTGTCCAGGATCGGACGTGCCTGGCGTGCAGCCTTGCTCGCTTTGATCCTGGTCACCATCAATGCCGGAACGACGATCGCCGCACAGATCGCAGGCATCATCTTCATCGGCCGGCAATATGGTTTTGCACTGCCGGGCTAAGCCGAGGGCGTGGCACCTCCGCCAAGCAAAAAGGCCCGCAATGGCTGCGGGCCTTTCCAAATCTCAATTGAGTACGCGCCTTACTTCCCGGCGAGGCGCAGGAAGCGGTTGCGCAGATCCTTGTCGGTCTTGAAGACGCCGGTGAACTGGGTGGTCACGGTGGAGACATGGCGGTGATGGACGCCGCGCGTCGTCATGCATTCGTGCACCGCATCGATCAGCACGGCCACGCCCATGGGCGCGAGGCTTTCGGTGATTGCATCGCAGATCTGCTGGGTCATGGTCTCCTGCGTCTGCAGGCGCTTGGAGAAGATCTCGACCACGCGCGCGAGCTTGGAGATGCCGACCACTGACTGGGTCGGCATATAGGCGACATAGGCCTTGCCCAGGAAGGGCGCCATATGGTGCTCGCAATGGCTCTCGACCTCGATGTCGCGCAGCATGACGATGTCGTCATAGCCCTGCACGTCCTCGAAGGTGCGCGAGAGATATTTCACCGGGTCTTCGGCATAGCCGGAAAACCACTCCTTGTAGGCATTCACGACGCGCTTGGGCGTGTCGATCAGGCCTTCGCGCTGAGGGTCGTCTCCGGCCCATGCGATCAGGGTGCGAACCGCTTCTTCGGCTTCCTCCTGGGTCGGGCGGCGAAGTTCTTCTGCGCGCTCGAACGTGTTCTTCGGTGTGATGGCGTCCATGGCCAATGTGTACTTCCTTCACTGAGGGACGAGGGTCGAGCCGGGGCTTAATCGGGGCAATACGCCCTCCCGAAGCCCGGACTTAACGCCCGCCCGAGTTGCTACCCTCAGGGCGATATCTCCCAACTTAAGCAGGAGAAGTGCCGGTTTCCAGCATGTCGCCGGGGAACCAGCCGCGATTCCCTACGCGCAATTTGCCGAAAACGCCATGCGCACTGCAGCAAACATACGTGCAGACAGTTTACGATTATATGTGCCGATTTGATGAGATTGGCCGCGCCGAAGTCGGTTGGGCTCTTGTTCGAATGCCCGCTTTCTGCGTAAAGCGGCGCGATGACGATACAGCTTTATAACACGCTGGCGCGCGCCAAGCAGGCCTTTGTCCCGATCGATCCGAGCCGGGTGACGCTCTATGTCTGCGGGCCGACGGTGTATAACTACGCCCATATCGGCAATTTCCGCCCGCCGGTGGTGTTCGACACGCTGTTTCGCCTTCTGCGCCGGACCTATGGCGCTGAAGCGGTGATCTATGCCCGCAACATCACCGATATCGAGGACAAGATCATTGCGCGTGCCGGTGAGGAGGGCGCGGCCATCGAGGCCATCACGCAGCGTTATGCCGCAGCCTATTTCGAGGATCTCGCCGCGCTCGGCATCCTTGAGACCACGCTGACGCCCTGGGCGACCGCCCATGTCGGCGACATGATCGCGATGATCGGCGCGCTGGTCGACAAGGACCACGCCTATGTCGCCGCCGACGGGGTCTATTTCCATGTCCCCAGCATGGCGAATTATGGCCGCCTGTCGCGCCGCAACCTGGATGATAACGAGGCCGGCGCGCGCGTCGAGGTCGATGCGGGCAAGAAGGACCCGGCCGATTTCGCGCTCTGGAAGTTCGCCAAGCCCGGCGAGCCTGATGATGCGATCTGGGACAGTCCCTGGGGCCGCGGCCGCCCGGGCTGGCACATCGAGTGCTCGGCCATGGCGGCGGCGCACCTGGGAGAGACCATCGATATTCATGGCGGCGGGATCGACCTCCAGTTTCCTCACCATGAGAACGAAATCGCGCAATCGGAATGCGTCCATGGCGTGCCCTTCGCCAATTACTGGATGCATAATGGCTTCCTCGACATGGCCGGCGAGAAGATGTCGAAATCGCTCGGCAATGTCGTGCTGCTGAAAGAGCTGCGCGAAGCCTGGCCGGGCGAGGTGATCCGGTTTGCGCTGCTTTCGGGCCATTATCGCGCGCCGCTGGAGTGGACCGAAGACCTGCTCGACCAGGCCAAGGTGACGCTCGACCGGCTTTATGGCGCCCTGCGCCGGGTCTGGGCCGAGACGGGCGAGGAACCGACCGACGATGGCGTCTACAGGGCGCTGTGCGATGATTTGAACACGCCCAATGCGCTGGCCGAACTGGCGCGCCTTGCCACCGAGGCCAATACCGCCGCCGACCAGAAGGACGCACCCGCCATGGCCCGCGCCCGCGCCAACCTGCTCGATGCCGGCGAGCTGCTCGGCCTGCTCGGCCAGGAGCCCGCAGCCTGGGAACAGCGCGGGGATGCCGGAGAGAAAGCCCGGATCGACGCGCTGGTCGAGGCGCGTGTCGCTGCCCGCGTGGCCAGGGACTGGGCCGAGGCAGACCGCATCCGCAAGGAGCTGGCCGCCGAAGGCATCGAGGTCATGGACGGGGCTGGAGGCTCAACCTGGCGGCGGGTTTGAGGGAACTCCAGTACCGGCTCCCGCGTAAATCGCCCAGCGGATGGCGATTGGGAAAAGTCTGGTGGTTTACACAGCAAGCTCCGATACTCGGGAGATGACACAGGTCCACAATCTTTGCTCCCTGATGAACTCGCTGGTTGAGAACACTCAGGGCGACAAGATTACCGTGCGCGACCTGCTCGATGCGGTGGGCCGGCGCTCCTATGGACCGGTTCTGCTGCTTCTGGGCTTTGTCTCGATCAGCCCGCTGACCATCGTGCCGGGCGCCAATACGCTGACATCGCTGCTCATCCTGCTCATCTCGGTGCAGATCCCGTTCGGGCGGAAATATCCCTGGGTGCCCAAGCGTGCGCTCGATTTCACCTTCGAGCGCAAGCACCTGCTCAGCGGTGTGGAAAGCTCGCAGAAATATGTCGCGAGGATCGATGCGCTATTGCGCCCGCGCCTGACCTTCCTGACCGAGCCACCCTTCGCCCAGCTTGTGGCGCTGATCTGCGTGGCGGCGGCAATTGTCTGCTTCCCGCTGAGTTTTGTGCCCTTTGGGCCAGTGCTGCCGGGCATTGCGGTGATGCTTTTCGGCCTCGGCCTGACCTCGCGTGACGGCCTGGTGATCCTCGGCGCCGGGCTGAGCCTCGCTGCCTCGATCTACGTCCTGTTCCGGCTATGGAGCCGGATCATGCAGGTCTTCGGCCTCGCATAGGGTTGTTTTTCCAAGTCTTAATATTCCCCAGCTGCGAGACCCGCGCTGGCCCAGTTCTTGCGATATGCGAGACGAGCCTTACGAGGTCGTAATTTTTTATGGAGCCTTTTCAAGGAAGTAACTTGATGCCTTTTCCTGAGCACATTTCAATCGAAAAGCGGTCACGCAGCCGACCCATGCTTTTTTGGAACGGAACTTATGCGCAGATCAGGCTTTTCCTGAACCACCGGGCGCCCGATTTCGTAGAGCTAGTGACGCAAGAAGTAAGTGATGGAGTTTGAAAGATGGTGCGGACTGCCTTGATTTCTTTCGCCGCGATGATGATGGCCGGTGCTGCACATGCAGGTGTTGAAGCCGAGACCCTGATCGCGGAAACCGCAACCGAGCTGACCACCGGACAGGTCGATTCCCGCGTTCTCGACGATGTGGTCGACACCACGGCGATTGCCCGCTTCACCCTCGGCCGGCATGCCCGCGACCTGCCGGAAGCCGATGTGGAGCGTTTTTCAGCTGCCTTTGACCGGTTTCTCGACACCACGTTCGACGACCAGGCCCAGCGCTTTTCCGGCGCGCGTATCGATGTCGTCGGCTCGGTCGACCGCACGCCGAACGACTCTATCGTCACCACCCGCGTGACCCTGCCGGGTGAGGCGCCCGAGACGGTGCGCTGGCGCGTGATCAACCGCAACGGCTCCTGGCGTGTGGTGGACGTACAGGCCTTCGGCCTGTGGCTTGCCATCGAACAGCGCGCCCAGATCGCCGCGATCCTTGACCAGAATGGCGGCAGCATCGACGATGTGATCGCCAGCCTGGATGAGGGCGAGGGCTTCGGGAAAAACCGCGGCTAACAGCCTGCCTGGCCGTCATCCTGAATGGAAGTGCCCGTAGATCCGTTCGGCAAGTGCCGCGCTGATTCCTTCGACTTCGGCGATATCGGACAATTTGGCCCTGGCGACACCGCGCGCGGACCCGAAGCGATGGAGCAGGGCCTTCTTGCGTGACGGGCCGATGCCTTCGATCTCGTCCAACGGGCTCTTCTTGATATCGGCTGAGCGTTTCGCCCGGTGGGCGCCGATGGCCCAGCGGTGGGCCTCGTCGCGCAGGCGCTGGAGATAGTAGAGCACCGGCGAGTTGGGCGGCATCTGGAACGAGGCGCGGGCCGGCCGGAAGAAGGTCTCGCGCCCGGCATTGCGGTCCGGCCCCTTGGCGATGGCGACGAGATTGAGGTCATCTGGACCCAGCCCGAGTTCGGCAAGCGTCTCCAGCACAGCCGAGAGCTGGCCCTGTCCGCCATCGATCAGGACGAGATCGGGATATGTGTCGAGTTCCGAAATCGGCTTGCCGGCCTCCTCGCCCTCCTTGATGAGGCGTGTGAAGCGGCGGCGCATCACCTCGCGCATCATGCCGTAATCGTCGCCCGGCTCCAGCTCTTCATCCTTGATGTTGAACTTGCGGTACTGGCTCTTGTCGAAGCCCTCCGGCCCGGCCACCACCATGCCGCCCACCGCATTCGAGCCCTGGATATGAGAGTTGTCATAGACCTCGATCCGGCGCGGCTGGGCCGGCAGGTCGAAGGCGGTTTCCACTTCGCTGAGCAGGCGCTGCTGGCTGGCGGCCTCGGCGAGCTTACGCGCCAGCGCTTCGCGGGCATTGCGCTCGGCCTGGGCGAGCAGGTCCTTCTTGCCGCCGCGCTGGGGCGTGCGGATTTCCACCTTGTGGCTGGCGGTCAGCTCCAGCGCGTCCTGGATCAGCTCGATCTGGTCGGGCGTCTCGTTGACCAGGATCAGGCGCGGTGGTGGGCGGCTGTCATAGAACTGGACGAGGAAGGCGGAGAGGATTTCCGCGTCGCCCTCATCGGTCTCGTGGCGCGGGAAGTGAACCGATGTGCCCCAGTTCTGCCCCGCGCGGATGAAGAAGACCTGCACGCAGGAGACCCCGCCATCGCGGGCGAGCGCGAAAACGTCGGCTTCCTCCACGCCCTCGGGATTGATGTCCTGGCTGGCGCGCACGACGCTGATCGCGCGGATCCGGTCGCGCAGGCGGGCGGCGCGCTCGAACTCCATCGCTTCGGAGGCCGCATCCATCTCCCTGGCGAGCTGTTTTTGCAGGTCGAGGGATTTCCCGCGCAGGAAATCGGCCGCCTGGTCGGCGAGCGCCTGATAGTCCTCAATCGAGATCTCGCCAGTGCACGGCGCCGAGCAGCGCTTGATCTGGTGCAGCATGCAGGGGCGCGAGCGGATCGAATACACACTGTCTTCGCAGGTGCGCAGGAGAAAGGCCTTTTGCAGCGTGTCGAGCGTGCGCATCACTGCACCGGCGCTGGCGAAGGGGCCGAAATAGTCGCCCCGGTCGCGTTTTTCGCCGCGATACTTCAGGATCTGCGGAGCCTCATGGTCGCGCCGGATGAGGATATAGGGAAACGACTTGTCATCGCGCAGCAGGATGTTGAAGCGCGGTTTGAAGCGCTTGATGAGATTGGCTTCGAGGAGAAGCGCTTCGGTCTCGGTCTCGGTGACGACGAATTCCATCGCGGTGGTCAACGAGATCATCCGCGCGATGCGCTGGGTGTGCCCGCCCATGCGGGTATAGGAACTCACCCGGTTCTTCAGGTTCCGCGCCTTGCCGACATAGAGCACCTCCTCGCCTGCGCCATACATGCGGTAGACGCCCGGCCGGGGCGGCAGGCGGGAGAGATTGTCGGCAATGATATCGACCCCGCGCCGGGCGGTCGGCCGATCGGTTGAATCGCTCATCAGGGCAATCTAGGGCGCCACATCGGGCCGCGCGAGGGCTTATAGGAGCGTTTCTGTCAGTGACAGGACGCTTGGGCCAAGGGTGAAGCCGAAGGCGACACCGAAAATCATCACGGTGACGACGGCAAATCCGAACTGTCGGGCCATGCCGGGCGTATCGTCGCCATCGTCAGAGCGGCGCACGAACATCCACATGGCGATAAGACAGAACATGCAGCCGGCCAGCAGCTGCTCGGCCATCGACATGCCGACGATGAATTCCCAAACATATTCAAGGAACTCGGAGAATTCCCGTTTTGCAGCGCGAAGAGTGGCGTTCAAGTCGGCCATGTTTCAAGATCCAGGTGCCCGTCCCAGCAGCACATGATAATCGCAGACTTCTAGCAGATCTGTCTTTCCGAAAGGTGACCGGACAGACGGAAATGATGGGCTCCATGTGCACGCTACGGCACGGTTCGTCGCCGCAGACCAGGTGTTGGCGGTGCCATTGAGGTGGTCAATGCCGGCAATGCTCAGTGCCCGGCGATGACCGCTGGCTTGGGCGTGGAACGCGGCGGCGGGCGAAATTTGGGGCTTTTGTGATGACGTGATTGAAGTTTTTCTGCTGCGCTGAGGCCTGGGCCGGCGCAGCCAGGACGCTCCGGCGCTGTTGTGTCACGGCGAGACCAGGCCCGTATTCTTATAGGCAGAAACTATAGCTCGCCATATGCGTTTCAATTTGAACTCGCCCGACAGCACCCCACCTGTCGGAGGTGAACGAATTCTGGATGGAGACCAATCCCATGACCCCCGATCTCGGACTGACAGATCAACAACGCGAAGACGCCGTCAAAACGCTGAAGGTTCTGCTCGGCGAAACCTATGCGCTGTATGTGAAGACGCACGGATACCACTGGAACGTGACCGGCCCGCGCTTCAACCAGCTGCACAACATGTTCGAAGGCCAGTATCGCGAGCTGTGGGAATCGCTCGACGAGATCGCCGAGCGCATCCGCCAGCTGGGCGCCTATGCGCCGGGGTCCACTGATGAGATGCTGGCCGAAGCCACCATCAAGCCGGACAATGGCGTGCCCGATGCCGACTCAATGGTCGAAAACCTGGCGCGCGGCCACGAGGTGATCGCCAAGGCGGCCAAGATCGGGATGGAAGTGGCCGGTGAAGCCAATGATGAGGTGACAGCGGACCTGTTCGTCCAGCGGGCCGCCGCGGCCGAAAAGACCGCCTGGATGCTGCGCTCCAGCCTCTAGCCCATCCTGCCCGCAAGACTGATGAGAAAAGCCGCCCGGGAGCCGTCATGGTTTCCGGGCGTTTTCATTGGGAACGCCCCCGCCTGATCCGGAAACAAAAATAAGCCCGGCAGCCATGAGAGGCGCCGGGCTTCGAAAGTGGGTCCCTCTGGGGGAGGAAACGCCCAATCGGAGGATCGGGTAAGGCCGGGGACCACGGCTCTTGGTGAACAAGATATAGTATCAGCCCTGCGACTCAAGAGGTATCGGCTGAAAACTGCATGCGCAAACGCATGGCTGGCTTGCCTCACCGGGTGTCGGCGCGTTCAGTCTTGCGCAGGGCTTCGATCTCGGTCGTCAGGAAATCGCGGAACGAGGCGATCCGTTTCGACCGGCGCAGGTCGCTGGGATAGATGAAATAGAGGTCAAAGCCCGGCCCGGTATATTCCGGCAGGATCTTCACCAGTTCCGGCACGGTGGCGGCCATATAGTCCGGCACGTCCGCGACGCCGAGCCCGGCCTGAACGGCGCGCAGCATGGCGAACACATTGTTCACCTGGATCGAGACATCGCGCGGGGGCAGGTCGTCGCGGCCGACCTGGCGGGCGAAATTCATGATCCGCATCTGTGAGGGTGCGCCATCCTGGCGGAAGCCGATGATGCGGTGATTGTCGAGATCGTCCGGCGTCTGGGGCACACCGTGTTTTTCCAGATAGCCCGGCGCGGCATAGAGCGAGGTTTCCACCGATGCCAGCTTGCGCTGGATCAGGTCGGCCTTGTCGGCCGCCCACAGACGGATCGCGCATTCTGCCTCAAGTTTGAGCAGATCGTATTCGCGGTCGTCCAGGCGCAGGTCGAGGACCAGCTCGGGATAGGCCTCGGTGAAGGCGCGCAGGCGCGGCACCAGCCAGGTCGAGCCGAAGGCGACCGGCGCGGTCACGACAAGCTCGCCCTGGGGGGTGTCCTGCTGGTCCTTCAGCGCCGAGTTCGCCGCCGCCGCGGCCGCCGCCATGTGCGCGGTGGAGCGGTGCAGGGTATGGCCGGCATCGGTCAGCACAAGGCCGCGCGCATGCCGCTGGAACAGCGACACGCCGAGATGTTCCTCCAGCGCGGCAATCTGGCGCGACACCGCAGATTGGGAGATTCCCAGGCGTTCGCCGGCGGCGGTCAGGCTGCCTGCTTCGGCAGCAGCATGAAAGGATTTGAGTTTGTCCCAGTCCATAATGGTCGTGTGTTTGCCGCGTGGGCTGCCGGAGAGCAAGCAGAATGCGCTGTTGTGCACCTTGACGCACAGAGTTTGCCTCTATCCATTACAGGCCGGTGAGAGAATTCGCATGGAAGGTGCTTAGAATGGGTCAAACGGGACGCTGGGGGGTTTTATTCGCAGCGGCATTCACAATTGCCTTGACTGCCCAGGGACAGGGCATCGAACAGACAGTGGGTGATTTTCAGGACAAGTTCCGTCAGCTTGACGAGGTCCTGCCAACGCCGAACACATACCGTACCGCCTCTGGCGAGCCCGGCTCGGCCTATTGGCAGCAGCGCGCGGACTATGACATCGAGGTCTCCCTCGACGAGGAAAACAAGCGCGTTACCGGCTCGGCCGACATCACCTATCGCAACAATTCGCCCGAAACACTGCGCTATATCTGGCTGCAGCTCGACCAGAACCGTTTCCGCGCTGATTCGATCGGCAACACGACCTCCACATTCGGTGACATGTCCGGCGCCGGGCAGACCACAAGCACACCCGGCAGTGCCGGTGGCCCGCGCATCAGCCTGAATCAGCTGCGCCGCATGCATGCGATGGACGACAACGCGTTCGGCTATGACATCACCTCGGTGACCGATTCGCGCGGGCGCACGCTCGACACCACCATTGTCGGCACACTGATGCGCATCGATCTCGAACAGCCCCTGCGCCCGGGCGCGAGCTTCGGCTTCTCGATCGACTGGTCCTATACCATGATCGAGCAGCAGGCCGTCGGCGGGCGCGCCGGCTATGAGCACTTCCCCGATGATGAACGCGAAGGTGGCAACGAGATCTTCGAGGTCGCCCAGTGGTATCCACGCCTGGCGGTCTATTCCGACTATGAAGGCTGGCACAACAAGGAGTTCGTCGGCACCGGCGAATTCACCCTGGAATTCGGCGACTTCCATGTCGAGATCACCGTGCCCAACGATCATATCGTGGCGGCGACCGGCGAGCTGGTGAACCAGCGCAATGTGCTCAGCAGCGCGCAGATCAACCGCATGAGCGAAGCGGCAGACGCCGACGCGCCGGTCTTTATCGTCACACCGGAAGAGGCGCTGGCAAATGAAAGCTCCAACCCGACAGGCACCAAGACCTGGGTGTTCGAGGCCGAGAATGTCCGCGATTTCGCCTGGGCCAGCTCGCGGAAATTCATCTGGGATGCCATGGGCCACCACCAGCCCGGCGCCGAGCATGAGACCGTGATGGCCATGTCCTTCTGGCCGAAGGAGGGCGGCGAGCTGTGGGAGAAGTACTCCACTGCCGTGGTCGCCCACACCATGGATGTCTATTCGCGCTTTTCCTTCGATTATCCCTATCCCACGGCCCAGTCGGTGAACGGCCCGGTTGGTGGGATGGAATATCCGATGATCACCTTCAACGGCCCGCGCACGACGCTGCAGGATGACGGCACGCGCACCTACACCATGTCGGAAAAGGTGTTCCTTGTCGGCGTGGTGATCCACGAGGTCGGCCACATCTATTTCCCGATGACGGTGAACTCCGATGAGCGCCAGTGGACTTGGATGGATGAAGGGCTGAACTCCTTCCTCGACTCCATCGCAGGCTATGAATGGGATCCGGACATGCCCTGGACCGGCGGCATCCCGCGCGATGTCACGGCCTATATGTCGAGCTCCAGCCAGGTGCCGATCATGACCAATTCCGAATCGGTCCTGCATCTCGGCCCCAACGCCTATTCCAAGCCCACCGCCGCGCTGCATATCCTGCGTGATACGATTATCGGGCGCGAGCGGTTCGACTTCGCCTTCCGCGAATATGCCCGCCGCTGGCAGTTCAAGCGCCCGACGCCGGCCGATTTCTTCCGCACCATGGAAGAGGCGTCCGGCACGGATCTCGACTGGTTCTGGCGCGGCTGGTTCTACACCACCGACCATGTGGATATCTCGCTCGACAAGGTCTACCGCATGAGCATGGATACCGAGGACCCGGATATCGACTTCGAACGGGCCCGCCAGCAGGAAGCGGAGAAGCCCGCCCCGGTCGGCGTGCGCCTGAATGAGGAAGAGGGCATCCAGCCCTGGGTCGATCGCCACCCGGACGTCACCGACTTTTACGACGAGAACGACATCTTCACGGTGACCAACAAGGAGCGCAATGCCTACCAGTCCTTCCTGGAAGGCCTGGACCCGTGGGAGCGCGAGACCTTCGAGCGCGCGGTGGAAGAAGACAAGGCCTATTATGTCTTCGAGTTCTCCAACCATGGTGGGCTGGTGATGCCGATCATCCTGGGCCTGGAGTTCTCCGACGGCACCAGCGAAAAGGTCTACATCCCGGCTGAGATCTGGCGCCGCAATCCGCGCAGCGTCCGCAAGCTCCTGGTCTTCGACCATGGCAAGGAGTTGGTGCAGGTGGTGGTCGATCCTGATTGGGAGACCGCCGATACGGATGTGACGAACAATTCCTTCCCGCGCCAGATCATCCCGACCCGCGTTGAGGCCTATCGCAGCCAGCGTGGCAGCTCCTATACGCGTCGTGACATCATGCACGACAGCACGACCGAGCTGGACACCGGCGATGAGGAAGATCCCGGCGAGGCTGGGGAAACCGAGGCGTCTGGCGACAGCGAATGATGTTCCGCGCCATCTTCCTGGCCGGTCTGGCCCTGATGATGGCATTCGGTGCGGCCGCGCATCCACAGCGCGTGGCCGTGGCCGACATCATCCTGAATGAGCGGACCGGCTATATCGAGGTCGCCCACCGCTTTTCCCTGCACGATGCCGAGCATGCCCTGATCGAGACCGGTAATGCCAATGCCGACCTGCTCGGCGATCCAGCGACCCAGGAAGCCTTCGCCAATTATGTCGCCCGCCATTTCGCGCTGGCGGGCGGGGATGGGGAGATGATCGAGCTTTCCCTGCTTGGCTGGGAAATCGATGACGGCGCCATCTGGGTCTATGAGCAGGCACCGCTGGAAGGCCCGATGGAGCGTCTGACCGTCAGCCATGATGCCCTGCGCGAGATCTGGCCGGACCAGCAGACGCTGGTCTCGATCTATCAGGGCTCGGCGCGAAAATCGCTGCTCTTCCGGGGCCGGGACGGCGCCAAGACGGTCGGGTTCTGAGGGCGGGCGAAAAGCCTACTGGCTGACCCAGATGATCCGCGCGATCCACAGGATCTCGCCCGGCTCCAGCGACAGGGGCGGGAATTCCGGGTTCAGCGAGAGCAGTTCCACGCGCCGCTCGGTGCGCCGGCCCAGCTCCTTGGCCATGACCTCGCCGCCAGCGGTCTTCACCACAACCCGGTCGCCGCGCCGCACCGGGCCGCCGGGCGCGACCACGAGCCGGTCGCCGGGGCGGTAGGTCGGCTGCATGCTGTTGCCGGACACTTCCAGCGCATAGACCGGCTCATCGCCAAGACCGGGAAAACGCACCTGGTCCCAGCCCTCGCCGACCGGGAAACCGGCATCGTCGAAATAGCCCTCACGCCCGGCCTCGGCAAAGCCGAGCAGGGGGGCAGCCGGCCCGCGATGGCCTTCGACAAGACTGGCAAAATCCCCGAAACTGGCCTGCACCGCATCGAGGACGGCGGCAACGCTTTCGGTCGACGGCCAGCGCGGGCGGCCATCCTTGTTGAATCGCTTGGAAGGATTGAAAGCTGTGGGGTCCAGGCCAGCGAGGCGCGCAAGGCCTGATGGGGTCAGGGCGTTTTGCTCCGCCAGACCGTCGATTCCACGCCAGATATCCTGATGACGCATGGCCAGGTCACTTCCGACATCGTTTTCCATGGCCATATTCTCGGAGTATAGGAATATCAACGCATCTTAGGATGTAATACCTACAGTTTCGCTCTTGGCGGGAAAATCTTCAAGATATTCTGGTACATTTCTGTGATTTGGTGCAGGACGCGCCATAAATTTCCTGTCAGGTTTCCCTCATGCAGCTTGTTGATCTTGCCACATCGCTGGTGCGCAACCTTGAGCCTGAAACGGCTCACCGGGCTACGATTCAGGCGATGAAAAGAGGCCTTGGCGTGCCTGCTCAACGCCCGCCTGGGGCCGATACGCACAAGGTCAAACTCCCCGTTTCGGGACTGGAGCTGCCCAATCCAATCGGCCTCGCAGCGGGGTTCGACAAGAATGCCGAGGCCTTCTCGGCCATGCTCGGTTTCGGATTCGGATTTGTCGAGTGCGGGACGGTGACGCCCCAGCCTCAGCCGGGCAATCCCACCCCGCGCCTCTTTCGCCTCAACGAGGACCGGGCGGTCATCAACCGGATGGGCTTCAACAATGAGGGCCTTGAGGGCTTTGTCGATCGCCTCTCGGCGCGCGAACAGGGCGAGGGCAAGGTCGGCGCGAATGTCGGAGCGAACAAGACCTCGGAGGATTTCGTCGCCGACTATATCACCGGCATGAAAGCCGTCTGGCGCTATGCCGACTATATCACGCTGAACATCTCCTCGCCGAACACGCCAGGCCTGCGCGACCTGCAGGGCAAGAGCGCGCTGGAAGACCTGCTCGGGCGCTGTGGCGAGGCTGGCAAGGCGCTGGCCTCGGCCCACGGTTTCCTGCCGGTCTTCCTGAAAGTCGCGCCGGACCTGAAGGACGTGCAGATCGCCGATATTGCGGCGGCGGCGAAAGCTGCGCCATACCTCCACGGGCTGATCATCTCCAACACCACGCTCGCCCGGCCTGTCACCCTGCGCAGCCCGCACAAGGGCGAGACGGGCGGGCTTTCCGGCACGCCGCTGATGGAGCCGTCGACCCGGGTGCTCGCGGCCTTCAAGGGTGAGATTGGCGACAGTCTCGACCTGATCGGTGCCGGCGGCGTCGCGAGCGTGGAGGATGTCTGGGCAAAACTGGCGGCTGGCGCGCAGGCCGTGCAGCTCTACAGCGCGCTGGTATTCGAGGGGCCCGGGTTGATCGCTAGGATCCTGGCGGAGCTGTAAGCGAGCGCATCCGCGCCATCAGCTGTGGCCAGAACAGCATCAGCGCGCCTGCCCTGAAGGCATATTGCAACAGGAAGGCCGCCCAAACGCCGTGATTTCCAAAGCGAGGCGCGAGGATCATGTCGGTGGCCAGATAGGCGAGCATGGCCAGTACGGCGGCATTGCGCAGCGCCGGGCCCTGCGTCGTGCCGAGAAAGATCCCGTCGAGCTGCCAGGCGATGACACCGACCAGCGGAACCGCCGCACACCAGGGCAGATAGGTCATCGCCGCCTCGCGCGCGGCCGGATCGGCAATGAAGGTCTCGATCACCCAAGCTCCGCCGAGCCAGAAAGCCAGCGCGAAACCGATGGAGGAGACCACGGCAAGCTCGCCGGTGATGCGGATGGCGCGCATGAGGCCGGCCCGGTCGCGCGCGCCATAGGCTGCGCCGGCTTCCTTCTCGGCGGCGAAGGCGAAGGCATCGAGCACGAAGGCCGAGACCGCAATGAACTGCAAGAGCACTTCATTGCCCGCCAGCACGGCGGTGCCCTGCCGCGCGCCGGAATTCACGAACCAGGCAAAGGAGAAGAGCAGCGCCAGCGTGCGGATCAGGATATTGGAATTGGCATCGAAGAGGGCAATGAGCTGGGCGCGGTCCATGAGGCGGTGACTGGTGCCCAGCCCGTCGCGCACGGCCCAGAGCCCGAACAAGAGTGCCGTCCATTCGGCAATGGCCGTGCCTGCGCCGATGCCCGCCGGCCCCCAGTCGAGCACAGCCACGAAGCTGGCATCCAGCACCGCGTTCACGCCGTTCATCACCACCTGGAAGGCGAGCAGGGCGCGGGTCCGCCCGGTCCCGATCAGCCAGCCGGTGACGACGAAGCCAATGAGGGCGGCCGGCGCGCCCCAGATCCGGGCAAAGAAATAGGATGATACGCCGGCTTCCACATCGGCTTCGGCCTGGAACAGGAAGAGCGCGAGGCGCACCACCAGCGGGCTGAGCAGCAGGATGATCAGGCCGAGCCCGCCTGCCAGGACCATGGCGCGCTTCAGGATGGCGCGCGACTGGGCCGTGTCATCGGCGCCCTCAGCCTGGGCGGTCATGCCGGTGGTCGCCATGCGCAGGAAGCCAGCGCTCCAGTAGAGGAAATTGAAGGTCACCGCCGCCACGCCCACGGCGGCGAGGTCTGTCGCCGTGCCGAACCGGCCCATCACGGCGGTGTCGACGATCCCGGTCGTGGCCGTCGCCATCTGGGCGAGCACGATCGGCCAGGCAAGCGCCAGCGTCCGTGTGCGGGAGAGAGGGGATGTCGACATCGCCGCGCCGGCTTACTCCGTTTGGCGCGGCAGGGAAATCAGCTTGTCGGTTCAGGCCTTCATTGTGCCGTCGGGGTTCATCGCGATGAGGCGGTTTTCGGCGGCGGCGGTGTAGATCGCGGTCATCAGACGGATATCACGCAGGCCCATTTCGCCTGGCGTCTTGATCTGCGTGCCGTCGCGGATGGCATCGGCGAGATGGTCGAGCTGGGCGGCAAACTGCACGGTGGAATCGCCGAGCTGGAAATCCTCGGTTGCGCCGCCGGTCCTCAGCGACATCTCGATGCCGTCATAATTGGTCGCCGGGTCCATGGTGAGGGTGCCGCCCACCCCGCGCACCAGTGCCCGGTTGGAGCCGGCCGCGTCATAGGAGGTGGAAAGCTGGGCCACCGCGCCGGAGGGAAACTGCATCATCGTGCCGACATAGGCGGCGATCTCGGTAAAGCGCGGGTCGCCGGCGGGCTGGAAGGCGCGCGCGCCGATCAGCTTGGGCATTTCGCCGGAGAGATAGAGCGCAGACTGGACGCCATAGATGCCATAATCCTCCAGCGGCCCGCGCCCGCCGAGCGCGCGGCTGAGCCGCCAGTTGGTTGCCGGCGTGGCCGGGCCGGCATTATAGTGCTGGTCTGTGCGGATGAGGCGGATATCGCCGACAGCGTCTTCGCGCATCAGCTCCATGGCGCGCAGATTGTAGGGCTCGAAATGGCAGCGATAGGCGATCATCAGCTTGCGACCGGCGCGCTCTGAAGCGTCGATCATGCGCTGGCATTCGGCCGGGTCCATGGCCATGGGCTTCTCACACAGCACATGCTTGCCGGCGGCGAAGGCCTTTTCGGCCCACTCGGCATGCAGGCCTGTGGGCAGCACGATATAAACTGCCTCGATCCGGTCATCGGCAGCGATCTCGTCGAAACTGTCATAGGAATAGCGGGCATCTTCCGGCACGCCATAGGCCGCGCCGATCGTGGCGGCCTTCTCCGCATTGCCCGAGACAAGGGCGGCGATATGGGCCCGGCGCGAGCGGGTAAAGCGCGGCATCATCTGGTGCAGGGCATAGCCGCCGAGGCCGATAACAGCGAAGCCGACACTGTCGGCGCTGCGCGGCTGGGGCGGGGTGTCGGGCAGGCGCACGCCGCGCGGCATGGGCTGGCCGATGGCGCGCACTTCGTGGCTGCCGGGCGTTTCGCCTTCAAGCGTTTCGGCCGGGCCGGCGCTGGCGCAGGAGGCGACCCAGGGCAGGGCGGACGCGCCGGCGGCAAGCTGAAGGAAATGGCGGCGGGACGCTGCGTGATGGACCATGAAACCTCCTTCCGGGATTGTTAGCCCTATCATGGGCAAGGAGGCGGCGCTTGGCGAGGGGGAATCCGTTCACAAACAAATGACCGGAATGGATGGAACCTCAGGCCACAGGGTCGAACCAGGTGGGCGTGGAAAACGCCATGCCCAGATCGCGGGCGACAGCGGCATGGGTGATCATGCCGTCGGCCACGGTGAGGCCGCGGGCCAGATGCGGATTGGAATTGAGCGCGCCATGGGCGCCTTTCTCGGCGATCTGCATCACGAAGGGCAGGGTGGCATTGTTGAGCGCATAGGTGGAGGTGCGCGGCACGGCGCCGGGCATGTTGGCCACGCAATAATGCAGGATACCGTCGACCTCATAGATCGGGTCGGCATGAGTTGTGGCCTCGGAGGTCTCGAAACACCCGCCCTGGTCGATGGCGATGTCGACCAGAACCGCGCCAGGTTTCATGGTCTTGAGCTGGGCGCGGGTGATCAGCTTGGGCGCGGCCGCGCCGGGGATCAGCACGGCGCCGATGACCAGATCGGCCTCGGTGACGGCTTCGGCCAGCGCCTTGCGCGTGGAGTACATGGTCTTCACCGCGCCATTGAACTGGGCATCGAGCTCGGCCAGACGCTGGGTGTTGCGGTCGAAGACGGTGACATCGGCGCGCATGCCGACCGCGATTTCGGCGGCATTGGTGCCTGAGACGCCGCCGCCGATGATCAGCACCTTTGCCGGCGCCACGCCGGGCACGCCGCCCAGCAGCAGGCCGCGCCCGCGCCGGGTCTTCATCAAGGCCCAGGCGGCAACCTGCATGCTCATCCGGCCGGCGACCTGGCTCATCGGTGTGAGCAGCGGCAGGCGTCCGTCGCGGTCGGTGACCGTCTCATAGGCGATGGCCGTGGCGCCGGACTTGATCAGGCCGTCGGCCTGGACCGGGTCGGCGGCGAGGTGGAGATAGGTGAACAGAGTGTGGGCGGGGGTGAGGCGCGCGCATTCTTCCGGCTGGGGTTCTTTTACCTTTACGATCAGCTCGCTGGCGGCGAAGACCGCATCGGCATCGGGCAGGATGGTCGCGCCCACATCGGTGTATTCCGGGTCGGTGAAACCGGAGCCCTCGCCCGCGCCGGCCTGGATGGCGACCTCATGGCCGGCGGCGAGCAGCTCACCAACACTTTCGGGCGTTAGCCCGACACGAAATTCCTGCTTCTTGATTTCTGTTGGGACACCGATGCGCATATGTTTTCCTTTCAGAACGGCCCATTAGGCCGATGAAGCTTTCAGGGCATATAACGCCATCATATCTCACATGGAAGGCATCGAATTCCCCAAACCCGCCCTCACTTTGAAACCTAGTGCCGTGGTAGTGACAATCATCGATAAGCTATACTCATGTCACAATACTGAGCATGATGTATGAATACCGGGGGTCGAACCCTCGGGACCGCTCTTGGTCCCTCCATGGAGCAACGTAACCCTGTTGCGGGGTTGGCACTCACTGCTTCGCAGTTACCGACTCGATGCTATTCCTCCAATTCGTGGGTCCAGTTTGTTTCCTGTATCGCCATGTCGAGCAGCCGATAGCTCCTGGCGATATCGTCGGATTTCTGCTGAATCTCCGCAACGTTCACAGAGCTGAGAAACTTGATTTCCTTCTTGGAGTACCGGTCCTGGCGCGGTGTGGCAGAATCCGCCAGAGACTTGTAAAGCTCATGGCGCTTCTTGAGCATGTCGCGTTCGGCAAGCGCGGCGATCATGGATCTTCCATCCTGCAAGACGATGGAGTGATTGGTCCGGTTGATCTTCACGATCAGATCCTCAAGCACAGATGACAGGGAATTGTATTCCTTGGTCAGGGCTGTGGGATCCTCCGCGGGGAGTTCCCCCTCCTGGTATTTGGCGTTTCGGAGGATACGCTGGCGCAACTCTTCCAGCCGACGCTGGTAGTTGGCGCGATTGATCAGGGCTTCTGCGAGTTTCATCCCGGAGTATTTCCAGTCAAAGTCTCAACTGTAAAGGAATTAAAAGTCAGGCCGCCTGCACCGCATCCTCGGCTGATTCCATGACCGTTTCCGACATGTCCTCGATGTCGAAGCGTTCCGCCTCGCTTTTCATCCAGGCGATGATCGCCTCGTCCTCCATGCCAAGCTCGCGCAGGAGGTCGACGACCATCTCGATCCCCGGCGGCTGAGCCATGATCGGATGGGTGCGCATGCCGAGTGCACGGAAGCGGTCGATCTCGGCTTCGTCCGACAAGGCGATGTAGCGCTGCATGGCGGGAAATTTCTGGCGCATGATGGGCGTGAGGGCTTCGCTGACGGAATAGCGCGGCACGCCGATCACGATGGCGCGGGCATGGCTGGCGCCGATGGCCTCGATCAGGCGCAGGTTTGCCGCGTCCCCGAAGCCGACAGTATAGCCGTCGGCCGTAGCCTCAAGGAAACGCTGGGGATCATTGTCGAGCGCGATATAGGGCACGCCATGATCGCTTAGCGCGTCCACGGCGAGGCGTCCTGGCGCAGTCATGCCGAACACGATGACCGGCGGCCGGCCAGCCGGTGATGGCAGCGGCGTTGCCGCCGTTGCGGTCTGGTTGCGCAGCTTGACGGCCAGACGGCGCGAGAGGCGCATGCCGGCATCCGACCAGAAAGGCGCAGCGGCCAGCGACAGGGCGACGGAGGCGACGATCACGGTCTCGACAAGCGGGTCGACGAGCGGCTCACCGCCGGCAGATGCCAGCTGGGCCGAAGCCATGCCGAGAATGGAGAGCACGACAAGTGTGAACTCCGAGCCCTGGGCGAGCAGGAAGGCGAGTTGGGTGCCGCCCGGCACGGTCCATTTATTCAAGCGCGCGGCAATATAGCCGGCCACGGTCTTCGCCACCATGATGCCGATTGCGGTGGCGAGTACCCATGGCAGGTTCGCGATGAGGGCCGGGACATCCAGCATCATGCCGACATTGATGAAGAAGAAGGAGAGCAGCAGGCCGCGAAACGGTCCGCTCTCGACCTGGATCTGGTGGCGGAAGGCCGTGCCGGACACCGCCAGGCCGGCGAGGAAGGCGCCCAGGGTCAGCGACAGGCCGATGGCATAGGTTGCCAGCCCCGCACCGAGGACAAGCAGCAGGGTCACGGCGGTGAAGGCTTCGGAGTTTCGTGCCTCGGCAAGCAGGCGGAAGGCCGGCCCGATCAGGTAGCGCCCGGCCAGTATTGCGGCGGCAAAGGCGATCACGGCCTGCCCGGCGGCAATCGCCATGGTGAGCGGAATGGAACCTGGATCACCGCCGAGCGCGCTGGCGAAGATCAGCAGGAAGATGGCGATGATGTCCTGGAAGATCAGTACATTGGTGGCAGACCGCCCCAGCGGGCAGGAATTCAGCCCGCGGTCGGCCAGCAGCCGTGCGACCACGGCGGTTGATGACAGGCCGAGCGAGAGGCCGATCGCAATCGCCACCGGCCAGGCGATGCCCAGCCCGCCGAGAATGAGGGTAAAGGCCAGTGCATTGATCAGGAGGTGCGAGGGGGCAAGTCCGAGCAGGTCCTGCCGGCTTTCCTTCAGCTCGCGCATGGAGATGTGCATGCCGATATCGAAGAGGAGGAAGACGACTCCCAGCTCGGCGAGCAGGTGGGTCATGTCGGTTTCGCCCACCGCGTCGAGGGCATGGGGCCCGATCAGCACACCGGCCAGAAGGTATCCGACAATCGGGCTGATTTTTACCGCACGCGAGGCAAGCGCTGCAGCCGCGCCCACACCGAGGATGGCCACGGTCGGGACCAGCAGGTCCATGGGCGTAAACTCTGCGGCCATTGCTTATACTGCCTTCATTGAAATCCTTGCCGTCATTCAGATGGGGCGCTCTTCAAAAGAGAAAAGGCCGTTGCGCCCAAGGAGCGCGCAACGGCCAGAAAGTTAGCCTGTCCGGAGATGGAGGGCACCATCCGGACAGAAGGGAGGAGGGGAGGAGTGCCCGGCAACACCCACCAGGCTCGCGCCTCCCCAGCGCGAATTACAGCGAGCGCGAGACCGACACGACGAACTTCTCGTCATTGTCGTCCAGGTCGAACGTATCGATGTAGCGGAAGTCGAGGTCGAAGCCCTCGAACGCCGTCGTCAGGCCGACCGAATAGTCGCCATAGTCGCAATCGGCACAGTCATCGTCGTCCAGGAACGTGGAGTAGCCCAGCGAGGCGTCAATCCCGAACATGTCACCCAGAGCCGTTCCCACAGAGGCTGAGTAGTAAACGGCGCTGCCGGCCTCGTAGTAGAAGTCGGGCGAATAGGCGACAGAGAAGCCCAGATCGACGGTGTCGGCAACTGTCGTGCCGGCGCCGGCATACAGTTCAAGGAAGTTCTGCTCGGGATCGTCGGGAGCATCCGGATACATGTAGTAGATCGCACCGAGGTCGAGATCGAACACGCCAACGGACGGGGTCCAGCCGGCATAGATGTCAATCTCGGTGCTCGTGCCGTCGCCGAAATCGACGCCGGAAGCCCAGGTCCCGATATAGAAGCCGGCATCGTCAGCATAGTCGAAGCCGCCTTGGATCATCGGTGCGCCGTCGGCCTGCGTGATCCCCCGAAACACGTAGTCCGATGTCAGCGTGACATTGCCCGAAAACTCGCCTTCGGCCTGGGCCGTCCCGGCGATGGTTCCGCCGATGATCAGGGCCGCTGAAAGTGATTTAATAAATTGCCGCATCTGAAGTCCTTCCCTCTCAGTGATAGTCAGCCACCCCAAAAGGCTGCCATTTCGCTGACGCAGCAATCAAATCACTCTGCATAAAGAGGGAAGGCCCACCACTGCCTAATTCCTGACCACCAGCACAGGCCAGTGCTTCAAAATTGACCTTAATCCTTACCGTTTATCACTATGAACTGCGGTTAATCTGCTGATTCAGCGCATGGAAAGCGCCGCGAATCCAAGATGCGTGCCAGCATCTACGAGTAGGGTTTCGCCAGTAACGTGGCGCGACGCATCGCTCACGAAAAACAGGGCGCTATCGGCAATATCGTCCGGTCCGCTGGCCACTTTCAGCGGCGTTCCCGCTTCGACCGAGGCACGCAAGGCCAGGTATTTTTCCTCCGGCATGTTCTCGGAGAACCAGCGGGTGTCGATATAGCCCGGGCAGATGGCATTAACCCTGATGGCCGGGGCCAGCGCGCGTGCCAGCGACAGGGTGAGCGTGTTAAGCGCGCCCTTGGAAGCGGCATAAGCCACCGAGGAGCCAATCCCGGTCACTGCGGCGATGGACGAGGTGTTGAGCACGGCGGCCGGTCTTCCCGTTTCGGCATGGGAGGCACGCAGGAGGTCCTCGCAGGCCTGCACCACCAGGAACGGGGCGGCGACATTCACCGAATAGAGCCAGAGGAAATCCTCGCGCGTGAGGCCTTTCAGATCGGCATGGTTGGGCACGCGCTTTGTGGTCCCGGCATTGTTGATGAGGATATCGACCCGCCCCCAGTCGGCGGCGGCATCGGCGATGGCCTGGCAGCCTTCATCCGTGCTGAGATCGGCCTTTACGAGTTTCACATCGACGCCTTGCTCTCGGCACGCGGCGGCGACCTCTTCGGCGGCCGCGGCGCTGGAGGAATAGTTCACCAGAACATCCGCTCCGCGCTCGGCGAGCTTGATCGCCATGGAGCGTCCGAGCCCCGCCGAAGAGCCGGTGATCACCGCCTTGCGTCCATCCAGGTCTTTCATGTTCTTCCTCCCATTTTCTGTAGAGGCTAGAGCAGGAAGGGGCCGGCGTCGATGGAGAAGAGGAACCAGAGGAGGGTGAGGCTGGCCAGGGCGCCGGCGAGGATGGCAAGCCGCGTGCCGAAGCGCTGAGCCGGGCTGCGCGTCTGCCAGGTGCGCCAGAGGGCGATGAGGCAAAGCAGAACACCAATCAGCCCCAGCCATCCGGACCAGCCGATGCTGGCGGGCACAGCCACCGGCAGGCTGGCCTGGTGGCTTGTGGCTGTGTCGAGCACGGTCTTGATCGCCAGTGCTGCACCCGTCAGTGAGAAGGCCGCGCCGAAGGCGGTGAGCAGGCGCGCGCGGCCATAGTCGGCTCCCGGCCGGCCATCGACGCGCCGGGCAATGGCGGTCAGCGGGAAGGTGATGATCAGCGCCATGAGCAGCGCGGCCGCAGCTAGCTTGAAGACGGGATAGCGTCCCCCCTGCAGGTCGAGCGCGAAACGGTAGGGCGCCTTGGTAAAGCGCATGTCGACCAGGAAATCCGGCGTGGAGACGCTGTCCGGACACGCCGTGCCAAGCTCGGCCATGGGATCGGTGAAAAAGGCAATCAGCGTTGCCCGCCCGCAGGCATTCCAGTGGCTGATCAGGTCGCCATGGCCGGTATAGGGAAAATCGAGGCGCTGGCTATTGGGAAGGCCGGCCTCGACCAGGTCGGCATAATAAGCCGGCGTGATCGGGTCGACTGATCCGGTGGTGATAAGTGTCGGAATGTCCGATTGCACGCGGCCCACGCTCGGGTCGGCGCTGGTCTCGAACACCTCGCCGCAGTCTCTCGCGAAATTCGTCGAGCCGACAAAGGGCAGGAGCGCGGTGCCGTCCGGGCCGGGCGGCGGCGGGGCGCTGGCCATCTCGCGGAAGCCGCCCCGGCAATTGATCGTCACAGACATGCCCGAGCCGTAAACATGGTCGAGCGGATAGCCGAGCACATCGACATAGGTCCGAAGCGTCTCGGCATCGCGGGTTTCCAGCACATGCAAGAGCGCCGGCAGGTCGCCGAACACGCCGCGCGAATAAAGCGCCTGGAACACTGCATCGCCGACAACATAGCCGTCGAGCACGAGCCGGTTGCGCCCGGCAGTGGGTGAAACATCCTCCAGCACCAGCGGCTTCTCGGAATAGCTCGCCATGGCGGCGATCAGGCGCTCATCGAGATCGGGATAGGCCTTCGCACAGGCCGGGTCTGCATCGCACATTTCCTGCATGCCGCTGAGCGCGGAGCGGAAGCCATTGGCCGTGAGCAGGTTGAGATCCGGCGAGGCGAGCCCCTGCGGGACAACGCTGTCGAGGATGACCGCGCGCGTGCCTTCCGGGTCGACCTGCATCACCCCCTGGGCCAGCTCGGTGCCATAGGAAACCCCGAACAGGTTCCATTCCTCATAGCCGAGCGCGCGGCGGATATCGCGCACGTCCAGGGCGTTCTGCCAGTTGGTATAGCCCTCGATGAAGATGCCGCGCTGGCGGGCTTCCTCAAAGCATTGCGCGCGGGCGGCGCGATAGGCGTCATAGCCGTCCGGGTGGAGCTGCACGCCATACTGGTAAGGCAGGGGCAGGGCGCGGCAGAAGCTGCCTTCGGAATAGCCCACGCCGCGCTGGTCGAAGAAGATGAGGTCGGCCTTGGCGCGCAAGTCCGCCGCACTCGGGCTGGAATAGGCCGATACTCGCCCGCTGCCGAGCGAGGGGCCGCCGGGCCCGCCCGTCAGGCGCATGATGGCGCCGAGTTCGGGGGTTTCCGAGGTCGACCTGATGACCAGCACAGAAAGCTGGATCAGCCGGCTGGCGGCATTGGTGCGGTCTTCCGGCACCAGCACATAGCCGCAGACAATCTCGTCGGGATCATACTTTCCCGGCACGGGGAAGGGGCAGACATATTCGGTGAAGCGCGGCTCGAAGTCGGCCCAGGCCGGGTGAACCGCGTCTGGCGTGATGGCCGCGATCGGCTCGGCCGGTGCCGGCTCGCCCGGCTCCTGGGTCCATGCAAGGCACGCCACCGCCATGGCCAGCAACACCATTCCAACCCAGCGCCAGGCCATGCCTTCACTCCTCCGGCTTTACACTCAGGGCCAGACGGTGACACGGCAGGCCCACCAATCCAAGACCTGTCAGCCCGCATCCAACTTGGCCGTTGGCGAAGCCCTGGGAGCTTGGCATAAGACCTTGCAGCGCCACGCAAAGAGGAACCCGCAAATGAGCTACGGCCTGATCGTGATCGGACTGATCGCCCTGTTTCTCGGCGGGGAGGCCCTGGTGCGCGGCTCTGTGGCGGTGGCGCGCAAGCTCGGCCTGTCCGAGCTTGTCATCGGCCTGACCCTGGTGGGGTTCGGCACCTCGATGCCGGAACTGGTCACCACGCTGCAGGCCTCGTCCGATGGCGCAACCGGCATCGCCGTGGGCAATGTGGTCGGCTCGAACATCGCCAATATCCTGCTGGTGCTCGGCCTGGCGGCGCTGCTCCATCCCATTCTTACCAATCCCCGCGCCCTGGCACGCGATACGGTAGTTATGGTGGTGGTGACGCTGATTTTCATTGTCCTGCTTTACAAGGACATGTTCACCCAGCTCACCGGCGGGCTGATGGTCGGCGGCCTGATTGTCTATGTCATCGCTTCGGTGATCCTGGACAAACGGCCCGAAGCCGAGCCGGCCCAGATGCACAGCGAGGAAGCCGATGTCATGACGGTGCCGCCGGGACTGATCCTCGGCCTCCTGCTGGCACTGATCGGCGTGGCGGGCGTGATTGTCGGCGCGCGCTGGCTGGTGACCGGCGCAGTGCAGGTCGCCAATGATCTGGGCATCTCCGAAACCGTGATCGGCCTGACCATCGTGGCCGTGGGCACCAGCCTGCCGGAGCTTGCAACCTCGGCCATCGCGGCGGTCCGTGGGCGCGCCGACGTGGCGCTGGGCAATGTCATCGGCTCGAACATCTTCAACCTGTCGGGCATTATCGGCGTGACCGCGCTGGTCTCGCCCTTTTCGGTGATCGCCAAGAAGCCGGCGGCACGCTCCATCCTCGACACGCGCGCTGCGCCGCAGGGGCTGACAGAGCTGCCGATCATCGGCTGGGAGCATATCGGCGCGCTGGTGCTGGCCACCGCCCTGCTCATCCTGTTCGGGCTGACCGGAAAGCGGCTCTCGCGCTGGGAGGGCCTCGTCCTGCTCGGCGGTTATGTGCTTTATATGGGCATGCTGTTCGAGTTCATTCCCACTCCGTTCAACAAGGGCGACCCGCCGGCTGAGCCTGCCGTGGTGGAAGAGGCTGAGCCGCCGGCCGAGATTCCGTCCGAGCTGCCTGCCGAGCCAGGTGATACCACCGACACCCCCGAGGAGCCGGCCGAGGAACTCAGCGATGAACTGGAAGGCGCGCCGCAATGACGGACGACATCTACAAAGGCCTCGACCAACTCGGCCAGCAGACCGGTCTGCCGCAGAGCCCGGACGAGGCCAAGCTGGAGCGCGTGCCCAACCCGCACCCCGGCACGCTCTATCTCACCCGCTTCACCGCGCCGGAGTTCACCTCCATCTGCCCGGTTACCGGCCAGCCGGACTTTGCCCATCTCGTCATCGATTATGCCCCGGGCGAGTGGCTGGTGGAGAGCAAGAGCCTGAAGCTCCTTCTCTCCTCCTACCGCAATCACGGCGCCTTCCATGAGGATTGCACGATTGATGTCGGCAAGCGCATTGCCGACCTGATCGAGCCGAAATGGCTGCGCATCGCCGGCTACTGGTATCCGCGCGGCGGCATTCCGATCGATGTCTTCTGGCAGACCGGCCCGGCGCCGGACGGCCTCTGGGTACCCGAAACGGGCGTCGCGCCCTATCGCGGGCGGGGCTGACGCCGGGCGATTCCTAAGGCCTGGTTAACAGGGTCTGGCACTTTCATTGCTTCTGGAAACCGATCTGTAACCGGATCGTCGAGGAGGCCGAAATGACCACACCAAACGATCGCCGGGGCAAGGCGCGGGAAACCAGATATTCTCCGTGCCTGATCCGGGACGAAACAGGCCGTGTCTTTCACGGCGTGATTGGCGATGTCGGCAGCGGCGGCGTCCAGATCATCGACGCGGCAGACCTGCAGGTCGGCGAGAAGGTGCGGGTGTTCTCACTCCCCGCATCGATCAATGCCAGCGGCTGTATCGCCTGGCGCAACAAGCAGGCCGCCGGCATCGAGTTTCTCTCCGGCGAGGCCTGAAGCCGGCCTAGCCCGCCCAGGCGGTGACCTTCACCGCCATGTCCGGGCGCGGGCGCTCGGGCGCCTCGGCGGTGGGCGTGCCAATATAGAGATAGCCGGCCACGCGTTCGCCCGCCGTCAGGCCCAGCAGCGCGTCGACATCATGGTCGAAGGCGATCCATTCGCTCAGCCACACCGCGCCGAAGCCGGCCGCGCGCGCCGCCAGCAGCATGTTGTAGCACACCGCGCCGGCCGACAGCTCCTGCTCCCAGACTGGGGTCTTGTGCAGCGGGTCGGGGCTGGAAATCACCGCCACCACCACAGGCGCGCGCAGGGGCAGGTTCGCGGCCGTGCTCGCATCGCTCTCGCTCTTGTCCGCGCGCGCTTCGGCGATCTCGGCGAGCGCCGCGCCAAACCGCTCTCGCGCCGCGCCGGTAAAGGTGATGAAGCGCCAGGGCTCGACCCGGCGATGATCGGGCACGCGCGCGGCGATGCGCAGGATGTCGGCGAGGGTAGCGGCATCCGGGCCGGGCTCGGCGAGCGCCATCTTGCCGGAAGACCGGCGCGTGGCCAGGAACCCGGCCAGGCCTTCGGGCCCGCCGGCAGTATCGAGACAGTCGCCCGTGACGGGCGCGGAAGGAAGCGTTTTGGTCATGACAGGGCAGATAGGGGAGGGTGACGACAAAGGGAAGAGGCAAATGCGACGCATTCTCATATTTCGAAAAGATATCTTGTGTTCGGGTAAACACTGTTCACTTTATGAGAAGTGTTATATAAACGGCAGATCCCCTCCCGGAGCCTGCCTGATGACCGATATGACCACTTCAGACGCGACGAGCCCGGCCGAGCGGCGGCGGCTGCGGGTGCGTGCGGCGATCCTGGAGGCGGCCGAAAAGGTGTTCGCCGAGGAGGGCGAGGAGGGCCTGTCGATCCGGCGCCTGGCCGAGGAGATCGATTATTCCCCCGCCGCGATCTACAAGTATTTCGGCTCCAAGGAAGAGCTCGTCGACGAGTTGAAAGAGCTCTTCTTCGCGCGCATCCTGGAGCGTGTGGGCCAGCTGCGCGAGAGCGATGCGCCCTTCCGCGACCGGGCCCGCGCCTGTCTGACCGGCTATGTCCTCACCGCGCTGGAAAAGCCCCAGCACTATCTCGCCGCCTTCTCCAGCGTTCTGGAAGGCCAGCATGCCATTTCCGACAGCTCCAACAAGGCGCGCGCCTTCGAGTTCCTGATCGAGATGGTGCGCGAGGGCCAGTCGCTCGGCCTCGTCGATGAGGCGCTCGACCGGGTGGCGGTGGCCAAGATGCTGTGGTGCTGTATCCACGGCGCCGCGAGCCTGATGGCGCACATGCCGACCTTCCCGGAAGGCGAGCCGTGCCCGATCTCGCTCGACCGGAATGATTTCCTTCAGCAACATGCCGAGTTCATTCTCAACGGGCTGATGCGGTCATGATTCAATCCGTGAAACACCCGGTTAATCAAACCTGCTACACTGCGGTCGGAAAAGGCCAGACCTGATGGATACCCAACTGCCCACCCGCGAGAAAAAGCCGAATATCTGGAAGGGCCTGCTCTTCCTGTTCATTCTCGGCTTCATCGGTGCCGGCCTTGCCTATGCCGCGCTCTCCCTGCGCTCGGAAGAAGGGCCGAAGGTGGCCCATACCAGCCCAGTGCCAATCTCGGCCGCGGTCATGGCGGTGGAAGTGCAGACCAATTTCGACCTCCTGGAATCCTATACCGGCCTTGTCACGCCGCGCCGGTCCAGCGCGCTCGGCTTTACCTCCGGCGGCCGCGTGGCCGGCCTTTATGCCGATATTGGCGACCGGGTCAGCGAGGGCCAGCGCCTGGCCGTGCTCGACACCCGCAATCTTCAGGCCCAGCTGGCCGCCGCCGTCGCCCAGGTTGACGAGGCGCGCGCCAGCACGCAGCTCGCCCAGAGCACGCTCGCCCGCCAGCGCAGCCTGCAGGGTCAGGGCCATGTTTCCCAGCAGGTGGTCGACGAGACCGCCGCCCAGGCCACCGCCTCCCAGGCGCGCCTGACCGCCGCCGAGGCCCAGGCCAATGCCCTGCGCGTGCAGATCGACCTGTCGGAAATCCACGCGCCCTTCGGTGGCGTGATCACCGAACGGCTGGTCGATGAGGGCGTCATCGCCGCGCCCGGCCAGCCGGTCTTCGAGCTGATCGAGACCGGTGCGCTGGAGGCCCGCATCGGCGTGCCGGAATCCGCGCTTGCCGGCCTTTCTCCCGGAGATGCCTACCGGCTCACCGTGGACGAGCGCCCGATCGAGGCCACGTTGCGCACCCAGACCGGCATCATCGATGAGCGCCGGCGCACGGTGACCGCGATTTTCGACATTGCCGAGGACCAGGGCGTGGCACCCGGCTCGGTGGTGCGCCTGCCGCTCGACCGCGCGATTGGCGAGCGCGGCCTGTGGATCCCCGTCACCGCGCTGACCGAGGCCAATCGCGGGCTTTGGTCTGTGTTGGTCGCCGAGCCCGAGGATGGCGGCTGGGCCGCCCATCCGCGCCTGGTGGAGATCATCCATGCCGAAGGCCCGCGCGCCTTTGTGCGCGGCGCGCTGTCGGATGGCGAACTGGTGATCCTCGATGGCCTGCAGCGCATCACGCCCGGCCAGAAGGTCAGCCCGCTGGAAGAGCCCCGCGCTGGCGCGCCCTCCGGCGTGCGCGTCGAAGACCTCTAGGATAGAGAGGGGGCCATGCGCACACTGTTCTATCGCCTGCCACGGCTGACGGTCCTGTTTCTGCTGGTCGCCTTTGCCGGAGGGGCCGGCGCCATTCTCGGCCTCGGGCGCCAGGAAGACCCGACCCTGATCGAGCGTTGGGGCTATGTCCTTGTGACGCTGCCCGGCGCCGACGCCCAGCGCATGGAGGCGCTGGTCACCGAGCCGCTGGAAAATGCGCTGCAGGAGCTCGATGAGCTGCAGGAGCTTTACAGCGTCTCGCGCGCCGGGGTCAGCCAGATCGGCCTCAATGTCGCCGAGGATCTGTCGGCCGCCGAGGTCGAGGATGCCTGGACGCTGATCCGCAACCAGGTCGAGGCCGCGCGGGTGAACTTCCCGGCCGGAACCTCCGCGCCTTATGTGCGCCGCGAATATGTCGGCGCGACCACCATGACTGTGGCGCTGGTCTGGGAAGGCGAGGGCGAACCGGAACTGGCGGTGATGTCGCGCATGGCCAGCGCACTCGGTGACAAGCTGCAGAATCTCGGCGGGACCGAGCAGACCGAAATCTTCGGCCAGCCGCGCGAGGAGATCCGCGTCGTCGTCGATCCCGAGGCGCTGTCGGCCGCCGGGCTGAGCACCATCGCCGCCGCGCGCGCCATCGCCGCCGGGGATGCCAAGGCGCCGGCGGGCGAGCTGCGCACCGGCGGGGCGCGTGTGGGCGTGGATGTCGGCGGCGCCTTCGATTCCATTTCCCGCATCCGGGCGGTGCCGCTGGTGGAAGGCCCGGAAGGCACAGCGGTGCGCGTCGGCGATGTCGCCGATGTGCGCAAGGGCCTGGAAGATCCGGTGCGCCGGCTGAGCTTCCACAATGGCCAGCGGGCGATCTTTGTCAGCGCCTATATCCAGCCGGCCCAGCGGGTGGATATCTGGGCCGCCAATGCCCGCAGCCTGGTCGACGAATTCCGCGCCGAGGCCCCGCGCGGCATCGCCGTGGATGTGCTCTTCGACCAGAGTGAATACACCAATGCGCGGCTGGGAGATCTTGCGAAGAACCTGATGTTCTCGGCTGGGATCGTGTTCGCCGTCCTGTTCTTCTGCATGGGCTGGCGCGCGGCTTTCGTGGTGGGCACCGCGCTGCCGCTGACGGTCTGCCTGGTGCTGATCCTGTTCAACCTCTTCGGCATGCCGCTGCACCAGATGTCGGTGACCGGTCTCGTCATTTCGCTCGGCCTGCTCATCGACAATGCCATCGTGGTGGTCGACGAGTTCGACCAGAAGCGCGCACGTGGTCTTGGCCGGCTGGAAGCCATTGATCAATCGATCCGCCACCTGGCCGCGCCGCTCTTTGCCTCAACGCTGACCACCGCGCTCGCCTTTGCCCCGATCGCTCTCCTGCCTGGCTCATCGGGCGAGTTTGTCGGCATGATCGGCGTGTCGGTGATCTTTTCGGTGGCCACGTCCCTGCTTGTGGCCATGACGGTCATCCCGGCCATGGCCGGCTGGTTCGACCGGAAGCGCGCCGGTGAGGACCCGCGTGCATACAAGCGCCGCTGGTGGCGCGACGGGGTGGCACTCGACATGGTCAGCGATGGCTACCGGTTCACCGTGGGCGCCGTCTTGCGCTTTCCCCCGCTCGGCATCCTGATCGGCGTCGCGCCGGCCTTTGTCGGGCTTTATCTCGCAGGCCAGTTGCCGGGCCAGTTCTTCCCCCAGACCGAGCGCGACCAGTTCAATCTGAGTGTCCAACTCTCGCCCCAGGCCTCGATTGAGGAAATCACGCGCATCACGCAGGAAGCCAGCGAGTATCTGCTGGCCAAGCCGGATGTGCTGGAGGTGAACCTTGTGCTCGGCGAGCCGGCGCCACGCGTCTACTACAACACCATCAATTCCACCCAGGGTGTGGAGGGCATGGCCAGCGGCTGGGTCCAGACGTCTTCTCCCCAAGCGACGCGCGCAATGATCGACGGCCTGCAGGCCGAGCTGCGCCAGGCTTTCCCCGAAGCGGTGTTCCTGGCCCTGCCATTTGAGCAGGGCCCGCCCGCGCCGGCACCGATCCAGATCTATTTTGCCGGCGACGACTTGCAGACGCTTTCGCGCCTCGGAGATGAAGCCCGCCGCGTGCTGGCGGAGACACCGGGCGTGACCTACACCACCGCCAGCCTGCAGACCGGCCAGCCGCGCCTGACCCTGCGCGCCGATGAGGTGGCCTCGGTCCTCTCCGGTTCGCGCCTCACCGGGATCGCCGAGGAACTGCATGCCGAGCTGGAAGGCGTGCTCGCCGGCAGCGTGCTGGAAGGCGTGGAAGAGCTGCCCGTGCGCGTGATCGCAAGGGATGCACGCCGCACGGCCATCGCCGATCTCGGTGCGAAGACGCTGGGCGACGGCACGCCGCTCACGGCGCTGGGCGAGCTGACACTGGACCCGGATATTGGCGTGATCACGCGCCGCGATGGCCAGCGGGTGAACGATATTCACGCCTTTCTGGAGCCCTATACACTGCCAGCACCGGCTCTGGCCGATTTCCGGGCACGCCTGGCCGCGTCCGGTTTCAGCCTGCCGCCCGGCTATGAAGAGATCACGGGCGGGGATGCCGAAAACAGCTCCGAGGCCATGGCTGGCCTCATGTCGCTCGGCGTGCCGCTGATCCTGGCCATGGCCGGGGCGGTGGCGCTGGTGTTCAACTCTTTCCGCATGTCGCTCCTGATCCTGACCTCGGGGTTCCTCGCCGTGTTCATGGCCTTCTTCGGCGTCTGGTTGTTCAACCTGCCCATGGGGTTCAACGCGATCATCGGCGCGCTCGGCCTGCTCGGGATCGCGATCAATGGCTCGATTGTCGTCTTGTCCATGCTGCGGGCCAATCCGGCCTGCATGGCCGATGATGTTGCCGCCCAGCGCGAGACGGTGGTGGACGCCACCCGGCACATCGTGGCGACGACCCTGACCACCATGGGCGGTTTCGTGCCGCTGCTGCTGTCGGGCGATGCGTTCTGGATGCCCTTTGCCGCAGCGATTGCAGGCGGGGTGGCGGGCTCGGCCCTGCTGGCGCTCTATTTCACGCCGGCGGTGTTCCGGATCATGACCATGAAGCCGTTCAGGCGCCTGGCCGGAATCGTTGCGGGACGCCCATCGGGCGCCCCGCAAGCGGCTGAATAGCCGAGGTCGAGATTGGGGTGATTTGGGGGGATAGCCACCTCAGCCCTCAGTCCTCCAGCTCGCTGTTACGATCGCGGTCACGGTCACGATGCCGGTCCCGGTCATCGCGGTGCATGTCCCGGTGGATGGTGATCCGCACATTCTGGTTGCGGTTCTGCATGAAGGCGTCCTTTTCCGCCTCGGAGAGGTTCGGATCGGACATTACGGCCGCCAGGATGGTTTCGTCCGACAGGTCGGCGCGGGTGCGGTCGATGCACACAGCCTTGTCGCCGGACTCGCTTTCGACCACGGCGACATCCCCGCCATCGAAGTCGACATCATCGCAGGCATCGCGAAGCTCTTCGATGGCGCTCGTGCCGGAGTCCAGCAGCTCTTCGAATTCGTAGGAGTCGGTGATGGCTTCCACGCGGGCTGAGGCAGCTTCCATTTCGGCCTCGAAGGCTTCGAAGTGGACCTCATATTCAGCTTCGAACTGTTCAGCCCAGCGCTCGGCTTCTTCCTCGATGCGCTCTGCCTGTTCCTCGATGCGGTCTTCCTGCTCCTCGATACGGTCTTCAAGCTCCTCAAGCATGTCTTCATCGATTTCCATGCGGATGCTGGCGCCGTCCTGGGACAGTTCGATGATCTGCTTGCCATCAAGATGGGTGATGTTGCTGTCGAGGTTCAGCTCGATGAGATGGCGGATACCGTGCAGGTTCTGCAGCTCGATCTGAAGCTCTTCCAGGGCTGAGAAATCCATTTCCATGTCCAGCTGCATGGGCGGCATCGGAGGCATGGGCGGTTCCGGCGGCGTCGGCCATTCGATCTCGTCGAGCTGCGACATGTGCACTTCGAACTCGGCCATCGGATTGGTCAGCAGCACCATCTGGCGCCCATCATCGGAGTCCGAGCGATAGACGAGCTCCTTCGTGTAGCGCTCGCCCCCTTCCAGCTCAGGCTCGTCGGCACTCACAGTGCTGGCGGTGGCAAGCATGGCAGCGGTGCCGGCCGACAGGGTCAGGGCGAGTGCAAGACGCTTGCGCGGCTGGGTGGGGGTATCAGCCTGGAGCATGGCGAAACGGTCCTTGATGGAGTGATTGAGGGGCAGCGCAGCGGCAAAGGCCGGCGCCGAATGGGGTCGGGACTGGCGGATCGCCTTCAGCAGCGTCGCGCCATAGGTCCGCGGGCTGGTGGTGCCCCGCGCCAGGACATCGGCGTCGCAGGCTGCTTCCTGGTCGGCCCGGAAGGCATCCATGGCGCGCCGGGCCAGCGGGTTGATCCACTGGAAGGCCACCATGAGATGGGCCAGCTGCAGGGCGAGCAGATCGCCGCGTTTCACATGCATGGCCTCATGGGTGAGGGCGACGCGCTGCTCTTCGGGCGTATAGTCCTCTTCGAACCAGCTCGGCACCAGGATCACCGGGCGCAGGACGCCGGTCACCAGCGGCGCGCCGCACAGAAGGCTGGTGCGCACCGGTACGTCGCGGCGCAGGCCAACCTCGCGCTGCACCATGGCAGCAAGGGCGGCAAGCCGGCCTTCAGCGGGCCTTGAGTCATAGCGGATGAGCCGCGAGAAGGTCATCTGCGCCCAGGCCTGGCGGGCAATGATGCCCAGTGCGCCGATCAGCACGACCGCGATCAGAAGGCTGGCGATCAGGGCGAGCGAGGGCAGCGAGAAGAAGCTGCTCGTGGCGGGCTCGGCTGTGTCGAACACCCAGCCCTGCGCGGGCTCTACGGGGGCCGGTGTTGCCGGTACGGACACCATGTCTGGTTTCAGGCCAGGCGCGGGCGGGCCGGCAACCACGGCATCCTGCGTGATGAAGCCTTTCGAGGCGGCGACGTCGCCGGCAGTCTCGCCGGACATCAGCCAGTTGCGCGGCGACATCCAGTGCGGCAGGGGCGGCATGACCAGCCTCGCGAGCGGCAGGGCCCACAGGGCATAGGCGGCCTTCGCGCCGAAAGCGCGGGCGAAGGGGCGGCGGATGATCAGGACAAGGCCGATCAGCAGCGCGACGGAGATATAAGTGGAGATCATGACTTCAGCCTCTCAATGAGGGATTCCAGTTCAGCAATATCGTCTTCGGTCAGCCCGCGGCTGTCGGCGAGATGCGCGACAAGCGGGGCGGCACGGCCGGAGAAAACCTTGTCGACGAAGCTCTTCGCCGCGCCGGTCTCATAGTCGTCCTGCGAAATCTGCGCCGTGTAGAGGAACTTGCGGCCATCGGCCTCGGCCGAGACCGCGCCTTTCTCGCAAAGCCGCGTCAGCAGGGTCTTGACCGTCTGCCGCGACCAGTCCTTCTGGCCTTCGAGGGCTGTATGAACATCGGCTGCGGAGATGCCGGGGCTCGCCCACAGCACGCGCATCACGTCCAGTTCTGCATCGGTAACCTGCATTTACGGCACCTCCATGTTTCGACTACGTATGTGGTCGTATCGTCGTCTACGAGTGTAGTCAATCGATTTGTTCAACCTGTCCGATTTTTCACAAAACCGAAATTGGGCTTGCGGCTCAGGGCGATAGCGCCCACTTACCAGATCGGACCTGGAGGTAACAGCATGGTCGAAAATCCCGATACGGGCGCGCGCCCGCCGGCCTGGACCCGTCTGCGGTTCGAAGGCGAGGCTGCGGCCTCTGACGAGCCTGCGCTGGCGAGCTATATCAATTCGGCGATTCTCAGCCACGATTCCCTGTGCCAGGCGCTGTCCTATCACCTCGCGGAAAAGCTCGCCGGCCCGGAAATGGGCGCGCTGCAGGTGCGGCGCATCTTCGAGCGCGGCTATGATGATGACAGTGACCTCGTCCAGGCCGCCGAGCGCGACATGTGGGCGGTGCTCGACCGTGACCCGGCCTGCAGGGGGCTGTTGCAGCCCTTCCTCTTCTTCAAGGGGTTCCTGGCGCTGCAGACCTATCGCATCGGCCACCATATCTGGAACCAGGGCCGCGAGACGCTGGCCTTCTATTTTCAGTCCCGCTCCAGCGAGCTGTTCGGCGTGGACATCCACCCGGCCGCGCGCATCGGGACAGGCATCATGCTTGACCATGCCACCGCCATCACCGTGGGCGAAACGGCCGTCATCGGCGACGATTGCTCGCTGCTGCACGGCGTGACCCTGGGCGGCACCGGCAAGGAGGTCGGCGACCGGCACCCGAAAATCGGGCGCGGCGTGCTGCTCTCTGTGGGCGCCAAGGTGCTGGGCAACATCACCATCGGCGACGAAGCCAAGGTGGCTGCCGGGTCGGTGGTGCTCAAGGATGTGGCCGCGCGCTGCACCGTGGCGGGCGTGCCGGCGAAGATTGTCGGCTGCCAGTGCTCTGAACCGGCGCGCAGCATGGACCAGGGCATTCCGGAGAAATAAGCCCGCGTCTCAGCCGTGAACGGTGCGCGTTTCCAGGAAGTGGTGGATCTTGTCCGCGGCGCATTCCGGATCGGTCTGGCCGGTGTCTATGGCCAGGTGGCACGCCGGCATGGCCGCTTCGCAGGCGGCGAACTGGGCGAGGTTCTGTTCCAGGATGTCCGGGTCGCGCAGCTTGCCGAATTTCGACCGGTCGAGATTGGCGATCCGCCGGCGCTGGCCTTCCGCCGACAGTTTGAGGTGGATGAACACGACCTCCCCGCCATGGCGTTCGACAGTTTCGACCACCTGCTGGGGAAAATCGGGAGACACCGAAGATTCCGGCTGGAAGGTGAAGATGAGGGAGCGGCCTTCCTGTGCGGCGGCTTCGAACACGCCCATCCAGAATTCTTCCCTCAGGCGGACGAAGGAGGGGCTGGCGAAGGGAAACACCGAGGCGACGGCGTCCACGATAAGGTGATTGTGAAAGAGGTGCAGGCCGGTTCGGTAGCAGACGCGCTGAGCAACGGTGTATTTCCCCGCAGCGGGGGGACCATAAATGAAGACGAGCTGCATCATGGGTTCAGGTGTAACTCAATAAGAACGCGTTGACGACCGGGAGTCTGGCCGCTTCAACGGTTTGGTACCGGTATCCTGGCCGGGAATCATCGCGAAGGTGGTCATGGCTCGTTTCATCCTGCTCTACGCGCTCGTCTTCGCATGGGTTCCCGCCGCGCTGGCGCAGTTGTCGGGCGAGGAACTTGCCGCCCGCGCCGAGGCCCTTCGCGCGGACACCGGCACGCCGGCCTTCGCCATCGTGGTCACGTGCGACGGGGAAGTTGTGGACGATATTGCCGTCGGCAAGCGCGCGATAAACTATGATATTCCCGCCCAGCCCGGCGATCTCTGGCATTTTGGCTCGATCACCAAATCCATGACCGCGACACTCATCGCGCGCCTGGTGGAAAAGCAAGTGGTGAGCTGGGACACCACGATCGGGGAGGTCTATGGCGAGGTCATCGCCGATATGGACCCGGCCTGGGAGGCCGTCAGCTTCCGCGAACTGCTCACCCACCGCTCCGGCCTCGCGGCCAATATCCCGATGCTGAAACTCCTGCGCTATGACCGGATCAGCGAGGATGCACGTGCTGATCGGCTCGATTACGCGACCTATATGCTGACGCGCGCGCCGAAATACATGCCCGGCGAGGGCTTTGAGTATTCCAATGCCGGTTTCATCATTGCCGGGGCGATGCTGGAAGAGATCACCGGCGAGCGCTGGGAAGACCTGATCACGCGTGAGGTGTTCACGCCGCTCGGCCCGGCCATGCAGGCCCTGGCCCGCGAGATCATTCCCGCACCCGCCGATTGACGCAGGCGCGCGCCGGCCTAGGCTCGGTGGCGTAGCGAATCCAAGGCGTTGAGCTGGGGCACTGGGAAAGGGCGAGCATGCGCGCATGGTTTGAGATCGATCTCTGGAAGCGCGTGATCGCCTTCCTTGTCCTGGGCCTCATCTTCGGGCTTGGCCTGCGTTACGGCATGGGGGCGGAAGCCGGCGGTGCGTTTGCAGAGACATGGTTCGGCTGGCTCGGCCAGCTTTTCCTGCGGCTTATCCGGATGCTGATCGTGCCGCTGGTCTTCTTCACGCTGGTCTCCGGTGTGATCGCCATGGGCGACCCGAAGCGGCTGGGCAGTCTCGGCGCGCGGGCCCTGGGGATGTATTTCGGCACCACGGCGATTGCCGTGACGCTGGGCCTCGTCATGGCAACCCTCTTCCAGCCGGGCGCCAGCCTCTCGCCGGAGACCTTTGCCGGGGTCACCGCCGCGCCGGTCCAGCCCGAGCCGCCCAGCCTGATTGCGCGCCTGCTTGCCATCGTGCCGACCAATCCGGTCGAGGCGCTGGCCAATGGTGACATCCTGCAGATCATCTTTTTTGCGATCATCTTCGGGGTCGGTATCCTGATCTCCGGCGATATCGGGAAGCCCGTTGCCGCTGTGATCGACAGTGCGTCTGAAATCATGATGAAGGTTACCATGTTCGTCATGGAAACTGCGCCGTTCGGTGTGTTCGGCCTGATGACCGTGGTGATGGCGACGCAGGGGCTTGGGGTGCTCAAGAGCCTCGGCACCCTGACCATCGCGCTCTATCTGGCCTGCGCGCTGCATATCGTGATCACCTATGGTGGCATCATCATCCGCACGATTCTGCGCCTGCCTGTGATGTATTTCTTCCGCGGGGTCACCGACGCCCAGGCCGTGGCCTATTCCACGGCCAGTTCCTCGGCGACGCTGCCCGTCACCATCACCTGCGCGGAGGAGAACCTTGGCATCGACAAGGCGGTGGCCGGCTCGGTGTTGCCGCTCGGCGCGACCATCAATATGGACGGCACGGCGATCTATATCGGCATGGTGGCCCTGTTTGGCGCGCAGGCGATGGGGATCGATGTCACGCTCGGCCAGTATTTCCTCGTCGCGGTGATGGCGACGCTGGTCTCGATCGGGGCGGCCGGCATCCCCTCTGCTGGGCTCTTCCTGTCAGGGCTTGCTCTGCAGCAGGTTGGCATCCCTCAGGAGCAGGCTTTCCTCATCATCGGCTTCATTTTGCCCTTCGACCGGCTGCTCGACATGATGAGAACGCTGACCAATGTCACCGGCGATGCTGCAGTGGCTACTGCAGTTGCCAAGTGGGAAGGCGAACTCGACGAAGAAATTTACCGGGCCCGCGACATCTGAGGCGAATTTCTTGCGGAAATTCCCCCATCGAGCGAGTCGCTCTCTCGTCGGTGGAGAATCAGCCTGTGGAATTCTCCCGGCGAACGTATGTTTAACCCTCCTCAGGTGAACCGGGTCTGCGGCGGCCCGGCTTATCCCGTGATGGGGGTGGGACATGTGGTGGAAATCCATCTGCGTCTTCGCAGCGCTTGCAGGTTGGGAGAACCTGGCCGAAGCCGATGTCAGCGGGCTGACCGTGACGCCGGGGCGCTGGGAATCCACTTCGGAAATCTCCATCAGCGTGGTCGGCGAGACGGAAGAGGAAATGGTGCTGGAAACGCGCACCGAGATTTCCCAGTCCTGCATAACGCCGCAGGATCATGTGCTTGATGCGGCCGAGCTGGCCGGGCCGGGCTGTTCGGTGTCCGATATCTGGGTCAAGGACCCCGATATGAGCTTCGTCCTGGTCTGCCGGCAGTCCGAACTGACTTTCTACGGCACCATGGTGGCCTCGGCCGGCGAGGACGGGCGCACCACCCTGGGCCGCATGACCCTGAAAGGCCGGCGCGAAGATGGCAGCGAGCTGCATATCCGCGCCGACATGACGGGAGCCCATGCTGGACCCTGCGTCGGTTAGGGTCTGCCGGCGGGGCTCTGCCGACTTAAAAGTGCCGCATTTTCGGGGAGATAAGGCAAAGTGGTGACGCAATCTGGGCGGGCGCGTTCAGGCTTGCTTCAGCCCTCTCCCTGTACTGATGAGGCCAGAAACAGATACCCGCACCTCGCGGCCGAGACTTGAAAGACGACGCATGACCATCAAAGCCGGTTTCGCGGCCCTTGCCGCCGCTTTGACCCTTACCGTGCCGGCCGGCGCGGCGACGGCCCAGGATGCCGCCCAGTGCAATGCCATGGCGCGCAGCTTCGAGGTCCGCCAGACCGAAGTTCTGGAGCTACAGGCCCTGCAGGCCGAACTTGCCGCCGAAGAAGACAAGCTGGGCGAAGCCTGGGAACTGAAGGAAGAAGTGCGCAATTTCAGCCCGGGCCATGCGGCCGAGGCCGATGAAGCCCGCGATGCCTATGTCACCGCGCGCAACGCCGCCATCCGCACCACCAGGGATCTGCACTCCAAGGCGCAGATGCTGAACGCCGATATCACCCAGTTCAACGCCCGCTGCGCCGGCGGCTGAGAGGTACAAGAGCCCTCAACCCGAGCCAGGTCAGGTGCCCAGGCAGATGGTTGAGAGCGACGTGACAGCCCTGAGCGCGCTCCATGTGAGGCGCAACGCGCCGATACGGGATCAAACAAGGACTCAGCCCTGAGCGCGCTCCATCGCGAAACGAAGTGGAGCGGGGAGCAAACCAGGAAGAGCCTGACTAGTCGGCAAACTCGCCAATTACCGGGACATGGTCCGACGGCTTTTCAAGCTCGCGGGCCTTGCGGAAGATCTCCACGCCGGTGAGCCGGTCGGCCGCGCCGGGCGAGCATAACAGATGGTCGATCCGGATGCCGTGATCCTTGGCGAAGGCACCGCCCTGATAGTCCCAGAAGGAATATTGGTGGGCGCGCCCGTCCAGGGCCTCGAAGGCTTCGGTGAGGCCGAGCCATTTGAGCTTGCGGAAGGCCGCGCGGGTCTCCGTCAGGCCGAGCGCATCATCCTTCCAGACCGAATAGTCCCAGCAATCCTCGTCGCGCGGGATGCAGTTATAGTCCCCGGCCAGGATGAAGGGGTCCTCCTCGGCCATGCGCCGTTCTGCATGGCTGTAGAGGCGTTCCATCCAGGCGAGCTTGTACTCGTATTTCGGACCGGGTGCGGGGTTGCCGTTGGGCAGGTAGAGTGAAGCCACGCGCATCGGCCGCTCGCTCATCACCACGGCCTCGATGAAGCGCGCATGATCGTCGCCATCATCGCCGGCCAGCCCCATCTCGACATCCTCCAGCGGATGCTTCGAGAGCAGGGCGACGCCGTTATAGCTCTTCTGGCCATGCACCGCGCAGGTCCAGCCCATGTCTTCCAGTTCCAGATAGGGGAAGGCATCGGTCTCGCATTTAAGCTCCTGCAGGCAGACGACATCACAGTCGATGGCGCCGAGCACCTCCAGCACGGTGGGCAGGCGGGCCTTGATCGAGTTCACGTTCCAGGTGGCGATTTTCATGCGCCCTGATTAGGCCGCGCCGGTGAATTTGGCCAGAGCCGAAACTAGCGCGAGCCATCCTCGAAGGCGGCCAGTGCCCATTCGGCAAAACTCGCCAGATTGCCGCCCTCGAACAGGAAACCGCCGACGCCCGCGGCATGGGCGGCCTGGATGTCGGCGGGCTTGTCGCCGATCAGGAAACTGCCCTCGCGCCGCACCGGAAAATCGGCCATGGCCTGCAGCAGCATGCCGGGGCCGGGCTTGCGGTCGAGGCTTTCGCGGGCATAGCGTGGTTCGCTGCCATCCGGGTGGAAGGGGCAGTGATAGATCCGGTCGATCTCGGCGCCGTGGGCCCCGAATTCGAAGAGCAGGTGGTCGTGCACCGCCTGCATGTCCTCTTCGGTATAGAGGCCATGGGCGATGCCGGTCTGGTTGGTGACGACGAAGACGAACCAGGCGCGCGCCTTGAACGCCGCCACGGTCTCCATCGCGCCTTCGACCCATTCCAGGTCCGTCACGCGCGCGACATAGCCGCGATCCTTGTTCAGGACGCCGTCGCGGTCGAGAAAGAGGGCAGGGCGTATCTCCATGGCCAGACCTGTAGGGCGATTTCCGCCCCGCATCCAGCAGGCTCGCACCTCACGCGATCTGTGCGGTTTCCTCGCGATTGGCGCGAATGCCTGCCGTGATCGGGATCAGCGCCAGCCCGGTGAGAATGGCCGCCAGCAGGAAGGCCGCGCCGGGGAAATGGATCGGCGCTGCGCCGCTGGAGAAATAATACAGCGCCTGGGTCATGATCAGCGGCGAGATCACCAGAGAGAGGGCATTGATGCTGGCCGTCGCGCCATGCAGCTCGCCCTGGGCATTGTCCGGGGTGAGGTTCGACATGATGGTCGAATTGGCCGGCCCGGCCACGCCGCCCAGCGCGGAAAAGGGCAGGATCGCCAGCGCCATCCAAGCCGCATCGGCATAGGCGAAGGCTGCAAAGGAGACGACATTGATGAGCATGCCCCAGACCAGGGTCTGGACGGTGCCGAGCCATTTCAGGATGCGCCCCATCAGCGCGACCTGCACCAGCGCCGAGGACACACCGATGGCGGCCAGCGAGAGACCGATTTCGCTCGGACCCCAATCATAGCGGATCTCGCCATGGAAGGCCCATGTTGCCGGATAGACCGCATTGGCCAGCGCTGCGATGGCCAGTCCGATCAGGAACCAGGCCACCTTTGGCAGTTTGGAGAAATGCATGAAGGCGCCGAGCGGATTGGACCGCTTCAGCTCGAAATCCCGCCTGTGCCCGGGCTTCAGGGACTCCGGCAGCACGAACAGGCCATAGATGAGGTTCAGGCCGGCAACCGCCGCCGCGGCAAAGAAAGGCGCGCGGTGGTCGATCATGCCGATCAGTCCGCCAATGGCCGGGCCGAGCACGAAGCCGATCCCGAAAGCGGCACCGATCATGCCGAAGGCCTGGCCGCGTTTTTCCGGTGTCGTCGTGTCGGCGATATAGGCGTTCGCGGTGGAGAAGGTGGCCGAGGAAATGCCGGACAGGAACCGGCCCAGGAACAGCACCCACAGCGCCGAGGCGAGCCCCATGATGATGAAATCCAAAGCCAGCGTCGCCATGGAAGCCAGCAGGACAGGCCGGCGCCCGAACCTGTCCGACAGTCCGCCCAGGGTCGGCATGGCAATGAAATTGACCAGCGCAAAGGTGGCCGTCAGCGGCCCGGCCCAGGCGACGGCCTCTTCGGCTGGAAGGCCGGTCAGCTCGACCAGCAGGTCGGGCATCACCGGGATGATCATGCCGAAGGCCAGCATGTCCAGCGTGACGCAGACAATGACGAAAAAGAAGGCGTTACCGCCGTGCCTGGGTGTCTCAGCGGTCTCGCTCATGGCGAGGTCAAATGCGCCCAGTGGCCAATAGGGTCAACAGGAATTGTCGGAAGATCAGGCCTGCCGGCGTTTGCCGAAGGCGAAGAACTGCGCCCCGAAGAAACTGACCCACATGGAAAGGCCGAGACCCACCGCTGCCGCGAGCGCGGGAACGATGCCGGGCACCAGCTCGATCAGGCCGGCAAATATGGCGTAGGAGGTCGCTGCCGAGGCGGCATTGACCAGCCCATAGCGCAGCATTTCCTCGCCCGGCGAACGGTGCGAGGCGCCGAACGTATAGGCCCGGTTGAGGATGAAGGCGGTCAGCATGGCCACAGGCAGTGAGATGGCGCGCGCTGCGAGCGGGTCGAGCCCGGCAAGGATCAGCGCCTGCATGCCGCCAATATCCACGCCAGCCGCGATCAGGCCGACCAGGATGAACCGGCGCAGCTTTCCGAGTTGATCGAGAAGGGTCTCGCGGCTCATGGGGGGCGTCAGTCCTTGCGGTTGGCCAGGGCGGAATAGTTCAGGAATACGGCGCGCTTGGCTTCGATGCGCGCGCGCGCCAGGCTGTCGAGGATCAGGCCGCAGAAGACAGACATGACGCCGACAATGACAAGGCCCGTGGCCAGGATCGCCGTCGGGAAGCGCGGCACCAGGCCGGTCTCGATCCAGGTCACCATCAGCGGCGCGGAGATAAGCGCGGCCAGAAGCATGAAGGCCGCGCCAATGGAGCCGAAGAACAGGGCCGGGCGGGTCTCCTTGGTCAGCATGGCGAACATGCCGAGAATGCGGAAACCGTCGCGGAATGTGCGCAGCTTCGACGCGCTGTCTTCCGGGCGCACGCCATAGCGGGTCGGGCGTTCCATGCAGGGAATGCCGAGCTGGCTGGCATGCACGCTCATTTCCGTTTCGATCTCGAAACCGCCGGAGACAGCCGGGAAGCTCTTCACGAAGCGGCGAGAGAAAACCCGGTAGCCGGAAAAGATGTCGGTGAATTCGCGCCCGAAAATGCGGTGGTATAGCCCATTGAATATGCGATTGCCGAAAGCGTGGCCCTCGCGGCCGGCATTGCGGGTGACATCCGCGCGCGTGCCGACCACCATGTCGACATGGTTGCGCTGGAGCAGTTCCACCAGGGTCGGCGCCATGGCGGCGTCATAGGTCGCATCGCCGTCGGCCATGACATAGATATCGGCGTCGACATCGGCGAAAATGCGGCGCACCACATGGCCCTTGCCCTGGCGAAACTCGCGGCGCACAACCGCGCCGGCGCGCGCGGCGATATCGGCTGTGCCATCGGTGGAATTGTTGTCGAAGACATAGATGGTCGCGCTGGGAAGGGCGGCGCGAAAGTCCGCGATGACCTGCGCGATGGTGGCCGCCTCATTATAGCAGGGGATGGTGACGGCGATTTCCAGCGCGCGCTCGGCCTCAGGGGCCGGGCTGAGATAGGACGGAGTCGTGGCCAAACTCATAGACGTGCAGCCTTTCAGTAACCTCGCTCTGTCATATGCCGTCAGGCTTAATGAGGCGTTCACGGGTTCAACCGACTTTTGCCCCCTGAGAGGAGTACGCGCGTGACGAGGTTGAAGACCCAATTGCCGGCCTGGATTCAGGCTCCGCTGCACCAGGCTGCGCTCGGAATTGGCCTTGTTCTGCTCTACCTTATCATATCTGCCGGTCTTGTGTGGACCGGCACGCTGCCTGGCAATGACGACCTGATGCGCCTCGTTGAGGTGCGCGACCTGCTCGGCGGGCAGGGATGGTGGGATGTGTCACAGTCGCGCTTCCTCACGCCGGAGGGCGGGGCGATGCACTGGTCGCGCATCCCCGATCTCATGATCGGCACTCTGATCCTTGTTCTGAAACCGTTTTTCGGGGCAGAGGGCGCAGAGCACGCCGCGCTGATCCTGTGGCCGCGCCTGTTACTGCTGGGCGCGCTGTCGGCGCTCGTGCTGGCCCTGCACCGGCTTGGCGCAGGTCGTGTCGGCATGCTGGTCGGCGCGGTCTTCTTCCTTGTCACCCATGCCATGGTACAGTTTCAGCCGGGCCGTATCGACCATCACGGGCTTGAGCTCGTCCTCGTGCTCGCCGCCTTCGCCGCACTGGTCAGCGCGAACGCGACCTGGCGCAGCGGCGTGTTTGCCGGCCTGTGCATTGCCGCGATGATGTCCGTGGCGATCGAGAGCCTGCCCATGGCGGTGGGGCTGATCGGCTTTGCCGGCCTGATCTGGATTGTACGGGCCGAGGCAGCGCGCTCGCTGCTCTTCGGGCTCGCCGCCGGGCTCGCGGGCTTTGCCGCCTTCTTCTATCTCGCGGATGCGCCGGGGCCGGGCGCGGGCCGCGAGGTTTGCGATGCCTATGGCAATTTCCACGCTGTCGGGCTGATCCTCGGTGGCGCCGCGCTTGCCGGTCTGGCCCATGCCACCGAGCGCCTCGCGCACTGGCGTGGCCGGCTGGTCGCGGGAGTGGGCGCTGGTGTCGCCGTGGCGCTCACCAGCGTGGCAGTCGATCCGGGCTGTCTCGCCTCGCCCTATGCCGGGGTGAGCCTTGGCGTGATGCAGAACTGGATGTCGCACGTCACCGAGGCGCGCAACATCTTCCGCCTTGCTTCCTCCAATCCGGGCTTTGCGCTCAGCGTGTTCGGCTTTGCCCTGACCGCGCTGGCCGGCGGGCTGTTCGTGTTGCGGCAGACCGACAAGCCGGGCCGCGCATCCTTGGTGGGCCTTGTTGCCCTGCTCGCGCTGTCGATCCTGGTGACGGCCTGGCAGGTGCGCGCGATGGTCTTTGCCCATGGCCTCGCAGCTCTGACCGCAGGCTATGTGGCCGGTGCTCTCTGGCCGGTCCTGATGGCGCGGAAGGGCACGGCGCGCGTCGGCGCCCTGGCAGCCCTGCTCCTCCTTGCCCCCACCTCCTGGCAGACCGCCGGGGTGTGGATCTCTCCGAAGAACGACACAAAGGCCGAGCGCGCCGAGAACCGCGTCTCCTGCCGTTCGACCGAAGCGATGGAGAATCTCGCCGCCCTGCCGCCCGCGAAGGTGTTCGCGCCGATCGATCTCGGCACGGCGATCCTCGCCCATACCGACCATTCCATCTTCGCCGCGCCCTATCACAGGAATGTCGGCGCCATCGCCAGCGCAATCGAGATCTTCGAGGCCCCGCCGGAAGAGGCGCGCCAGATGTTGCAGGCACTCGGGGCGGACTATGTCTATGCCTGCCCCGGCCTCGACGAGATGGAACTTTATGCCAGCCGCGCGCCCGACGGGCTTGCCGCGGCCTTCGCCGAGGGCACGCTGCCGGCCTGGTTCACGCCGGTCGAGGAGGGCAGCCCGGTCTATGCCGTGCGCCGGGACTCGGTGGCGGGAACAGGCGCGAAGGCATCTTGACGCTGCCGGGCGTGCACGGCAAACGAAGCCATGTTACGCAAGACTCAATCCCCCAGCGAAATCGTCGACGCCCTTGAGGCGATCTATGCCGAGGCTGTCACCAGCCTGAAGGCCGCGCTTGTCACCTTTCTGCAGGAAGGTATCCCGCCCGCCGAGGGCCAGCGCGAGAGCGGCGCCTTCTGCTATCCCGAACTCGTCATCCGCTATGACCCGGAAGGGCCGCCGCCGCCAATCTCGCGCAGCTATGGCAAGATGTCGGAAGCCGGCATCTATGCCTCGACCATCACCCGGCCGGACTTCTACCGCGAATATCTGATCGAACAGCTCACCCCTCTGCTTCGCGACTATGATGTCGAGGTCGAGGTGCGAAAGTCCGACAGCGAGATCCCTTATGCCTATGTCTGGGACGCGGCCGAGGCCGACGGCCTGGACGCGATCTCGCCGGCCGAACTGGCGCGCTGGTTTCCCGCCCCGCAGCTCTCCATGATCGGCGACGAGGTGGCCGATGGCGAGCTTTACGACGCCGGATCGGCCCGCCCGCTGGCCCTGTTCGATGCCCAGCGCACGGACTTTTCCCTGAAGCGCCTGGAACACTATACCGGCACGCCGGCGGAGCATTTCCAGCCCTATATCCTGTTCACGAATTATCACCGCTATGTCGATGCCTTCTGTTCCTGGGCGGTCGAACAGATCGCTGGGGCCAAGGGCTACAAGGCGCTTTCCTCGCCCGGCGGCGTGCTGATCGAGAACGACACAAGCGATGCACTGGAACGCATCGCCGCTGCACCCTGGCGACGCTTCCAGATGCCGACCTACCACCTGATGCGCGAGGATGGCCCTGGCATCACACTCGTGAATATGGGCGTCGGCCCGTCCAATGCGAAGACGATCACCGACCATCTCGCCGTGCTGCGCCCGCAATGTTGGATCATGGTCGGCCATTGCGGGGGCCTGCGCCACAGCCAGACCATTGGCGACTATGTGCTCGCCCATGCCTATCTGCGCGACGATCATGTGCTCGACAGCGTGCTGCCGCCGGACATTCCGGTTCCACCGATTGCCGAGATCCAGGTCGCACTGCAGGAGGCCGCCTCGGCGGTCACCGGCGAGCAGGGCGAGGCGCTGAAAAAGCGCCTGCGCACCGGCACGGTGGTGACGACCGACGACCGCAACTGGGAGCTTCGTTTTTCCGAAACCGCGCGCCGGTTCAACAAGTCGCGCGCCATCGCCATCGACATGGAAAGCGCCACCATCGCGGCCAATGGCTACAGGCTGCGCGTGCCCTATGGCGTGCTCCTGTGCGTTTCCGACAAGCCGCTGCATGGCGAGATCAAGCTGCCCGGCGCGGCCAACCGCTTCTATGAGCGCGCCATTGGCGAGCATATCCGCATCGGCATCGAGACGCTGGAGCAGCTTGCGGCCGGCGGCGGCGCGAAACTGCATTCGCGCAAGCTGCGCGCCTTTGACGAACCGCCATTCCGCTGATGCCTGATACGCCCGACGGAACTCCGCACCAGTCCAATGCGGGCGCCATCGTGACCGGCTATACCGGCATGCTGCTGGCGCACTGGGACCGGCTGCTCATCCTGTTCGCCGTGGGCTGGGCGATGACCTCGGCGATCATGCTCGTGCAGGTCAACCTGATCGGCTACGATCCCAAGGATATGGGCCTGTTCCTGCAGGCAAACCTCCTGCCCATTGCCTTCATCACCGGCGCAGTGGCGCAGGCCACGCTCTGGGGTGAGCCGGGCGACCGGATCACGACCTGCCTCGATGTGGCTTCGCGCGCGTTCATTCCGCTCCTGGCGATCACGCTGATCAGCCGGATCGTGATCTCGGCCGGCCTGGTGGCGCTGGTGCTGCCCGGTATCGCGCTGACCATGCTGCTGGGCCTCTCCGGGGTGATCATGATTGCTGAGCGGCCCACCGTGTTCAATGCGCTGAAGGAAAGTGTCCTGCGAGTCTGGCGCAATTTCGGCGCCGTGCTGGTCAGCTATATCGTGTATCTCGTTTCCCTGCTGGTCCTGACCTTTGCCTCAGCCTTTGCCGGCGGGATTGTTGCGGCTTTTCTGCCGGGCTCTTTCGACGGCCAGGTGGTCGGCGGAGCGATGACGGCGATGTTCAGCCTTTCCCACACCGTGTTTGCCGTGGCGATCTACAAGGAGGTCTCCGGCGCGGAAAACTAGGTTTTGATCTCCATGCCGTAGCGCTTGGCGAAGATCCGGTCGAGCCAGCGTTTTGGCAGCCGCGAGGGGATGGCGAAATTGGTCAGCTTGTTCGGCACAGGCGCATAGCGCGCCTTCGGGCTGGGGTCACTGAGCGCGGTTTCCACCACTTTCGCGATGTCTTCCGGCGGCAGACCCTCGCGCCCGCCCTTCAGCATGATGTCGGCGAAATTGGCGATGGCCTTGGCCCAGACCGTGTCCTGGTAGAGCAGACCATCTTCGGTCTCCGCCTTGTCCCAGATCGGCGTGGCCACAGCGCCCGGCCCGACGGCGATTGCGTCGATGCCATAGACCATGAGCTCTCGGCGCAGCGTGTCGGTGACGCTCTCCAGGGCATGCTTGGTGGCGGTGTAGGCGCCGAGGAAGGGCGAGGAAATCTTCCCGCCCACAGAGGTGATATTGACGATCCGCCCGGGGCCGCCGGTGCGGGTCTCATCCAGGCCGAGCAGGGGGACGAAGGCGCGCGAGCAAGCCAGGGCACCGAACAGGTTGACCTCGAAATGCGCGCGGATCTCGTCCATCGGCTGTACCGTGAGCGGACCCATCTGGGCGATGCCGGCATTGTTGACGAGGCCGCCCAGCGTGCTGCCTTCGATCGCGGTGGACACTGTGGCGACGGCCGCGGCAATCGAGGCCGCATCGGTGACATCCAGTATGAGCGGGGTGATCCTGGCATGGTCGGCGGCGAGCGCATCGGCGTCTGCCTGCTTGCGCACGCCGGCGAAAACGCGCCAGCGCTGCTCGGCGAGATGGCGCGCCGCAGCGCGGCCAATGCCAGTGGAGGCGCCTGTAATCACAACTGTCTGCATGATGGGTCCGTCCCTGCTGGTCTAACATTGGGTACGCAACACCGGGCAGGAAGGATCAGTCGGCCCTTCCACCTTTGATAACCCTGAAGGGTCCGCGCTGTTCCGCCTCCGGCAGATCCGGGGCCTTTTCGGGCTCGGAGGGGGGCATCTCCTCAGCCTCGGCTGAGCCGGTATCGGCCCCCTTTGCCGGGAGGCGGGACTTGAAGCCGGAGCGTTTCAGGCCCTTGCCGCGGGCCTTCTTGTCGATCTCCTTCAGCTTGACCTGCTGGAGCGCGGACAGCGGCTCGTCGAGATCGCCCTTTTCGCGGTCACGGAAGGCCGAGCCATAAGTCTCGATGCGCGCTTCCACTTCTTCCAGGAATTCGCGTTCCCAGTCTGACAGGGGCGGGCCGAGCCCCTGCTCGGCGAGCGCCTGCGCCTTGCGGAGCTTCCGCAAGGCCTTGCGCTTCTTTCGCTCGTCAATCTCGCGCGGCATGGCCTAGGAGATAGGCCGGTGCGGCGGGAATGGGAAGGCGGGCTTCCTTGTTTGATCCCGTATCGGGCTTCGCCCTCACATGGATCGCGCTCAGGGCTGAGTCCTTGTTTGTCTCCGTATCCTCGCTGCGCTCGTCACATGAGACGCGCTCAGGGCTGTGTGCCACACTGAGCCGCTGATCCCCGCTTTCGCAGGCGACTGACCCGGTTCGACCCCATGGTTCGTCTCCGCTCACCATGGGACAACAGGGACTCAACCCTGAGCGCGATCCATCGCGTAACGAAGTGAAGCGGGGATCAGACAAAAAATGCTCAGATTTCGCCCAGGGCGGCGAGATAGGTGTCGAGCACCATTTCCTGCTCTTCGCGTTCGGCCCGGTCGATCTTGCGGATCTTGATCACCTGGCGCAGCGCCTTGGTGTCGAAGCCGAACGCCTTGGCCTCGGCATAAACCTCCTTCACCTGCTCGGCGATTTCCTTCTTTTCCTCTTCCAGGCGCTCGATCCGGTCGATGGTCTGGCGGAGTTTTTCCTTGGTGGCTTCGGTCAGGTGGCTGGCGGCCGCATCGTCCATGGGGCATCCTTTTCTCGGTCTCTTATTGGTTGAGTGGCGGGATTAGCTTGCGCCGGCCAGGCGGGCAATGGTCTCGGCCACGTCCTCGCCATGAGCATGGTGGGGCATGTGCCCGCTATCGGGGAGTTTGACCAGCTCCAGATTGGGCGCCTCATCTTTCAGCCGGCCGGCCTGGACGACCGGGTTGAGCACGGTGTCCTGCGCGCCGGAGAAGACCACGATGGGCATGCTCAGCTCGCCATAGCGCGCCTGCTGGGCGGCCAGCTCCCCGCGCAGGGCCGACAGGTCGGCGGCATTGGCGCGGAACGCCTTCGGGCGGAAGAGCAGGTTGGCGGCGGAGTTCTCCAGATAGTTCTCCGGCACAGGGTCCGGCGAGAAGGTGCGCGAGACGCCCTTGCGCGCCATTTCCGGCCCGGCAATCGGCACGAGCTGGGAGAAGGCCGGTCCGATCACGGGCAGGGCGCCAACATGATTGTACCAGCCCGTCCCGCCCGTCTCCCAGGCATGGGTGACCGGGGCGAGCAGGACCAGCGCCTTGACCTGTTCCGGATAGTCGAGCGCCATGCGCAGCGCCACCGCCCCGCCCAGGGAATGGCCGACCACCACGGCCGGCTCGCCGTCGGCCATGGCGTCCAGCAGGCCGGCCATCTGGCGCGCCTGCACGGCCAGCTGCTCGCCATGGGGCGGGCGCTCGGAATAGCCGAGCCCGGGCCGGTCGGCGAGCAGGAGATCGAACCGGTCTTCCAGCCAGGGCGCGAGGCTCCAGTCGAATTCATGGGCATTGGCGCTGGCCCCGTGCACGAACAGGACAGGCGGTGCGCCGGCCTGACCCATGCGCAGGACATGCATGTCCGTACCGTTTACCTCCACCATCTCGCCATCGGGCGGGAAGCGCGCTTCCACGCGAGAGGTATAGACCGAGCTGTGCACGCATCCGCCGAGCGTGACGCCGAGAAAGCTCACAAGAACCGCGCTCACAACCGCTCTCAAAGCGCCGTGCCGTCGACGGCCTGCTGCAGCCTTGCAACGCCCTGACGGGCCGCATCCATGCGTGGATAGATGTCCAGCGCCTCACGATAGGCCGCGAGCGCCTCTTCCTGTGAGCCGAGGCTTTCGAGCATGGCGCCGAGCGTGTACCAGGCGCCGAAATGGCGGGGCTCGTGCTTCAGCGTCTCATTCAGGTCGCGCAGGGCTTCGTCATACTGCTCGCGCTCCAGGAACAGGCCGGCGCGGCGGTGCCAGCCTTCGGCATAGTCCGGCTGGATGCGGATCACCCGGTCATACAGCTCGCGGGCATGTTTCACATCGCCGAAGGCCTGGGCCTGGACGGCGCGTTCCATGAGAATGTCGACGGTGGGCGAGCCGCTTTCCAGCCAGGCCGCCCAGATGTCGAGGGCGACGCTTTCGGCTTCTTCATCGGTGGGGGCCTGTTCCAGCCGGTCGAACATTTCCTCGGACGGGCCGTGGGCAGCACCGGCGATGAGCAGGAAGGCGGCGGCGAACATGGCTTTGAACATGGGAAATGACTATGGGGCGAACGGCGCGTCCTGCAAGCGGCAATTCAGTGGCGGGCGAGCAATCCCGCGTGAACGAGGTGCTCGCGCACAGTTTTTGCCCCTTCGAACAGGTGACCGACCATTCCGGCGGCTTCCGCGGCGCGGATGTTGTCCAGCCGGTCATCTATGAACAGGACGGTTTCGGGTGCGGGGCAGCCCATGCGGTCGAGCGCGATCTGGTAGATGCGCGGATCGGGCTTCACCACGCCCTCGGCGCCGGAGACGACCACGTCTTCCAACTCATGGATGACCGGAAACGCATTGAAGGTTTCGTCGGCGATTTCAGCTGACAGGTTCGAGAGGCCGAACAGCGGTACGCCGGCGGCCTTCAGCTCCAGAACCAGCGTGTCCATGCCCGGCACATAGCCGTTGAACATGTCCAGCCACTCGCTGCGCCAGGCTGCGATATGCTCGGCATAGTCCGGGTGGCGGGCCTGCAATTCGGGGATTGTGTCGGCAAAGCTTTCGCCGGCATCGTGGCGGGTATGCCAGGCGAGGGTGCAAATAGTGTCGCAGAACCAGTCGGCTTTTGCGCGATCGCCAAAGCGGCGCGCATAAAGAGCGCGCGGATCCCAGTCGATCAGGACATTTCCCAGATCGAAGAGGACGATGCTTGTGGTCATTCAGGCCTCGTTAACCGCAGCCTGCGTTCAACTTTGCCTAGCCTTGTTTCGCCTTGAAACGCGGATCGGTCTTGTTGATGACGTAGACTTTGCCACGGCGGCGCACGACCTTACAATCACGGTGGCGCGTCTTCAGGGCCTTCAGGGAGGATCGGACTTTCATCGGTCTGTCTCGGTCGTAAAAAGTGTGGTCGCGGAAACGCGAAAGGTGAGCGAATACAGTCAAGCCGGGGTCTGAGTCAATTCAGATCCTGCGGTCAGTGCCAGAAAGGACCAGACCCCATGTCGGTTTCGATACGTACACCCGCCCGCTGGGTGGTGATCAGCGCCCTGACAGCGCTCGCGGCAGCCTGCGCGGCCGGCCCGCAGACGCCGCCGCAGACCTCGCCCAGCCCGTCCGATCCGAACGGGCAGCCGAGCCAGGTCGACCCGCTGGCGCCCTATGCGCCATCGGGACATGCCGCCATGGATGCCTGGCGGGCGAGCTTTGCCGCGCGCGCCAGCGCCAATGGCCGCGACGCCTATGCCATCCGGGCGGTGCTGGAAGATATCTCCCCGCTCGATCTCTATCTCAGCGAGACCGTGACGACCCAGTCGGCCATCGAGGAACAGGCCGAGTTTGCCAAGCCGATCTGGGAATATCTGCGCACGGCCGTGAGCGAATCGCGCCGGGTGAACGGCGCGGAGCTGCTGGCGGGCTCGCCTGACCTCTGGATCGGGCTGGAAAACCGCTACGGGGTCGACCGTGAAGCGCTTGTGGCCATCTGGGGCATGGAGACGAATTTCGGCTCTTATATCGGCACTTTTGATGCGGCCAACACCCTCGCCAATATGGCGGTGGAAGGCCGCCGGCGCACCTTTGCGGAAAACGAACTGCTCGCCCTGATGAAGATCCTGGAGCGCGGGGACGCAGTGCGGACCGATTTCGTCTCCGGCTGGGCCGGCGCCATGGGCCAGACCCAGTTCATGCCGACCACCTATCTCACCCATGCAGAGGATTTCGACGGTGATGGGCGCAAGGATATCTGGCGCAATACCGGCGATGCCCTGGCCTCTGCGGCGCACTATATGTCCATGTCCGGCTATGAGTTCGGCGAGCCCTGGGGCCTGGAAGTCACCCTGCCGGAGGATTTCGACTATTCCCTCGCCGATGGCCGCGAGCGGCGGGTGGAAAGCTGGCAGGCCCAGGGCGTGACGATTGTCGATACCGCGCGGGGCGCCGGGATCAGCGACGGCAAATATGGCGAGCTGTGGATCCCGGCGGGCTATCGCGGGCCGAAATTCCTGCTGTTCAAGAACTTCAACGTCTTCAAGACCTATAACCGCGCCGACAGTTACGCGCTTGCCGTCGGGCTCCTGTCGGACGCTGTGGCGGGTCGCCCGGGCCTGTCGACGCCCTGGCCGAGCGACCTGCAACCGCTCAGCGTGGCGCAGGTCAAACAGCTCCAGTCGGCGCTCAACGATATGGGTTTCGATGCCGGGCCGGTGGACGGGATTGCCGGGCGCGGCACCAAGGGCGCGCTGCGCCGCTTCCAGGCCGCGAATGGCTTCATCGCCGATGGCTACCCGACGACGGAAATGCTCGCCTATGTGCTCTCGGCGGCATCGAATTAGGCCGGCTACTCCACCTTGTTCGGCGCGGTATAGGTCGCCTCGCGGTCATAGTGGTCCACCCAGTCTGCCGGCGGCAGGGGTAGGGGGCGGCTCTCTTCATCCCGTGCTTGCGTGAAGGCCTTGCGCGGCTCGTCCGAGCGGATCTGTTCAAGCCAGAAGACGCCATCGAAAGACCCGGCATTGCCGCGCGTGGCGACGAGATCCATGTCGCCGTCGCCATCCATGTCGTGGGGCACGAACATGTCATACATGCCGCGCACGCGCCGGGAGATGTCATGGCGCGTCCACTCGGCGGCCGGATCGCCGGGGTTCTCGAACCAGGCAATGCGCGCCACCGAGGATGAGGCCGTGACCGACGGTTCGTCAAAATCGCGCGAGGCGCCGGAATAGGCCCCGGCAAGGATATTGAGCCCCGAATAGCCCCCGACCACGGCGTCCATGTCGCCATCGCCATCAAGATCGGTGAGCTTTATGCCCGTCACCCAGTCCGGCAGGATGTTGCCGATGCGGTGATAGGGCCATGGCTGGTCGAGGCTTTCCGGCTGGGAGAGCCAGCCGAGCCCGGCGCCGAGACTCTCCCCGCTCCCGCCGCGCAGCTCGATCACATTCACCGCGAGATCGAGCCGGCCGTCGCCGTCGAGATCGGCGAAATCGGCCTGGAAGGCATCGGCGAGCCCGGTCCAGTCGCCCGGTACGGGGTGAGTGGGCTGCAGGCGGATCGGGTGGGCCTGAAAGGCGGGCAAGCCGTCCGCGCCGAGGCTGGTCTGTTCCAGTAGGCTCATCCGGTAGTGCACGCGCGCGGCAGCGAGCACGTCGAGGTCACCATCACTGTCGATGTCGACCGGCAGGGCTGTGTTGGGCACGCCGTCCTGGTGCAGCACGGTTTCGGTCCAGCTTTCTGCCTCCAGCGGCGGGCCGGAAAGGGTGAACAGGGAGACCGGGCCTTCCGGTCTATCCCCGGCGTCCGGGCGGACAATATCGGAGGTGCCCTTGTTGGCGGCGGTGACATCCGGGCGGCCATCGCCGTTCATGTCGGCGATGAAGACGCGCAGCCAGGAGCCGCGTCCCTCAGTCATCGGCGGGATGAGATAAGCCCAGTCGGCTTCAGGCGCGGCCTCGCCGGGATTTTCCAGATAGATCAGATGGGCTTCCTCGCAAGCGGCCATGATATCGAGCCAGCCATCGCCGTTCAGGTCGCCAACGGCGACATCCTCGATGGCGGCGGCAAGCTCGCCCATGGCGATGGTTTTCAGAACCCAGACATCCGCGTCGGCGCTGCCGAAGGCGACGCGCAGATGGTTGGAGTCCTCCTGTGCGGAGACGATGTCGAGAAAGCCGTCCCGGTCGAGATCGGCCATCACAAGTCCGTCGCCGCCGCGAATCGGCTCGCCGCCATTCACGTCCTCGGCATCGACGAGGTGCTCGGCCCACGAGATATACTGGCCATCGGGCGTCTGCGCACGCGTCGGCGTATCGGCGACGGTAAGTTCGGCGGTGGGTGGAGCCGGTTCAGGTGCAGGCTGGGGGTCCGGTTCGGCGGGCGCACAGGCTGCCACCAGGATGGCGAGGCTCGCACATGTCATGAGGCTGTGTCGCATTTATAGTCCTCCCGTTCGTTCGATCACCCAGAGCACGGCAAGGCTGCCGCAGCCATAGGCCACGCCGCGCGACAGCAATTCGCTCGGTCGCTCGCCGAGGCGGATGACCACCGCCAGGATCGGCAGGGTGAGTGCGATCACGATGATCTGGCCCACCTCGACCCCGACATTGAACAGCAGCAGCGCCTGCAGGCGCGCGCCATAGGGCAGGCCGAGATCGACCAGCGCGCCGGCAAAGCCAAAGCCGTGGAGCAGGCCGAAGGCAAAGGCCGCGAGCCAGGGCATGGCCGCCGTTAGCGTATGGATGCCGCGCGCCTTCTGTACCACTTCATAGGCCAGGAAGGCGATGGAGAGCGCCACCACGGCCTCGACCGGCGCCTGAGGCGGGGTGACGAAATTCAACGCCGCCGCGCCGAGCGTGAGACTGTGGGCGATGGTGAAGGCGGTCGCGGCCTTCAGCAGGCGGAGCTTGCCGTCGACCAGCAGGGTGAGCAGCACCACGAAGAGCACATGGTCGAGCCCGAGCAGGATATGCCACACGCCAAGCTCGACATAGGAGCCGAGGCTCTGCCCACCGGAGAGCTCGAAAAACGGGCTGTCGGCTTTCACCAGGCCGGCGGACTGGTGGTCGCCCAGCCAGGAGATGCGCACGAAGACATCGGTCAGCGTTCGCTCCAGGCCCGGAAAGGCGATGACGCCGCCATTCAGGCCCTGCGTGCAGTGCAGGGTCCAGGTCTCGGTGATGGCTGATGGCGTCAGGCTCGGCACGGCATCGGCCAGCGGTTCACACCCCTCGGGAAAGGCAATCTGGATGTTCAGCCAGCGCCCCTGCGCCTGCGGCTGTTTGAACAGGACGAGGAAGTCCGTCTCGCTGGTCTGGGTGATTTCCAGGAGGGCCGGGCGCACCTCATGCGCACTCGCCGGCCTACCGGCAAAGGCGGCAAGGCAGGCGAGGAATGCGAGCAGGCGGGCAGCCAGCCTCATTGCGCCAGCAACTCATCATCGAGCACAATCGTATAGCGCGAGACCAGCTCGTGCAGCTTGCGCTCGGTTTCCCCGGTCTGGGTCTCACGCTGCCAGTCGGCGATGACCTCCTCGCGCACCTCGCCGAGTGGGACATCTTCGCTGGGTGTGCGCGACTCCACGAGAACCAGGTGCTCTCCGAAGGCGGAGGTGTGGGGCCCGCTCCATACCCCTTCCGGCGCGGTCTGGAGGGCCTGCCAGAAGCCGCGTCCGAAATCGGTGCCGATGCGGACCTCGGTTGCCTGCCGGTACTGTCCGGGCAGGAAGAAGGGATCCCCGCCTTCCGGCAGTCCGCCATCAGAGGCGGAAAAGGCGGCGAGGGCATCGCCGGCCGGGTCTTCGCGCGAGGAGGCGCTGAAATAGACATGCCGGAAATCCAGCCGGGCCGGGCGGGCATACTCGGCGCGGTGGGCCGCGTAGAAGGCTTCAAGCTCTCCCTCGCCGGGCGCGGCCGGCAGGCTGGCATCCTCCAGCAGGAAGCGGAGTTTCTGGGCAAGGCGCCGGCGGATGATGGTGTCATCACCGTCCAGGCCCATGGCCATGGCCTCGCGGGCGAGGATCTCCTCCTGCACATCCTCGATCACCAGGCTGTGCAGCTGTTCGGCGTCCGGCGGGGCACCGCGCTGGATTTCCCAGGCCGAGGCGAGGGCGGCGATACGCTCTCCGGTCACATGGATCTGCAGGGAGCGCTCATTGCGCTCGCCCTGCAGCGTGTTGCTCAGCACGAACAGCGCCGCCCCGAGAATGAGGAAATGCAGGAGCGGCTCTCGCACGAGGCGGGAGAGCAGGCGGTGAGGCGGTGTTGTCATCAGGAGGGCGCATACCAGATGGGGGACGACCAGGCGCGCTCCTGAATGGTGGCGGGCCGGTTCGGCGTCGGCGGCGTGCCCGCGCGGATAGCATCCCAGGTCGACCACCGGCAGGAGGGGTTTTCCAGGACGCGCAGATAATAATAGGCCGGCGTGACAGGGTCGAAATCCGGATCGGTCCAGACGGTTTTCAGCTCCGTGGCGCCGACATCGCGGCTGACTTCGCAGGTCTCCATGTTCACAGTCGCGCCATTGTCCGGGCAGCGATGGGTCTCCGGGTCCGGGGTGAGGCCATCCGAGCACGCGACATCATACACCTGCTCGCGCGCCTCGCCATCCACGACCCAGCCTTTCACAATCTGGGCGCGCTGGAGCCAGCCACTTCGCGGGTCGCGCACGGCCCAGACGAAGAGGTGCGGGCTCTCCCCCTCAGTCAGGCTCAGCGACCCGCCCATGGGCACGCCGGTCTCATAGGCCATCTCGATCGGCCAGGCCTCACCGGCGAGGGTCTCCGGCAGGGCGCCGCCGGCAAACAGGCGCAGGCGGATGCGCGGGCCGGAGGTCGCGAAGGTCTCCTTCCGGCGAAGGGCGGCATAGATCGCCTCGCGCGTGTTCTCCTCGGCCCAGACGCCTGCTAGACCCGAGGCGCCCCAGCTTGCCATGCGCACCGTGTCGGGCAGCAGGGTGACATCCCAGTCCTGTGCGCCACCGGGCGGGACGCTGCCGCGATAGGAGGGCCGGCTGTCGCGCAGGCCGACCTTGGAGAAATAATTGTCCTCCTCATATGGGCCTGCACCATTGTGGGTATCGGACGAGCCGATAAAGCCGAAGCGGAACGGGTTGAAGCCCTCGCGCGCCTGGAATTCCAGGCCCGTATTCAGCCCGTCGCGGGCATAGCCGCCCTTGAACACACTGACCGGCTGGCCGTTCATCAGCGTGTAGTCGACGATCTCGAAACCGGCCCATTCGTCATTTGGCGACAAAGCCGGATGGGTCTCCGACGTACCCTTGACCTGGGTGATCTCGACCAGCGGTTCGTTGCGCATGCGGGTCTCGGCATAGTCTGCCGTGATCGGCGCGCCGGCCCAGTCTGTGCCGACAAAGACGGTCCCATCGGACTGGTTCATATTGTGCGGGATGGCGAGCGACTCGATGCCGTCCGCGCGCAGGCCGTCGAGCCAGGCCCAGAGATCCTCGGGATTGTCGGAATCCAGGATCGAGAAGGGCGCGGGCGGCACGTCGCTTCCGGCAAAGATCACATTGCGGTGGTGGTGACGCCCCTCCGGGCCGAGGGAGTATTCATAGCCGATGAAGGTGGTGAGCCGGCCGGGCTCGTAGAATTCCTCGGCGGTGGCGATGATATCGCCCCAGGCCCATTTGACCACGGAGGGGTCCGACAGCTCGCGATATTGCGGCATCAGGGTGCGGAAGCTGCGCCAGGCGGCGGCGATCCGGGCGCGGTCTGTGGTGATCAGCGTATCGCTGAGTTCGTGCTGGTAGATCGTGCTGCCGGGGTCCTCCATCGCCGCCAGGCTGCCGAGATAGACCGCATGATCGGTGACGGCCATGAAGTCCAGCGGTGGGTCGGACAGGCGCACATCATAGCCGGCCGGATGGCGGATCGCCTCGCCGCGGGCATAGCGGTAGGCATCGGCCGGCGTCGCGCGCACGGCGAACATGAAGGCATCGAAGGAGTACTTCGTGTGCACATGCAGGTCGCCGAAATAGGCGTTGCGCAGGCCATTATAGTCATGGGTCTGCGCCTCGCTCTCCGGGTAGGGGGCATCGGGGAGACTCTCCTGTGCGGCGGCGCCCTGACCGAGCACGGGCAGGGCAAGCGCCGCCAGCAGGATGGGCGTAAAACTCGGGCCTGACACGACACTCTATCCTTTCGAATTCAGCCAGATCGGCGAGGACCAGGCGCGCTCCTGGATGGTCAGCGGCAGGTCCGGATTGGGCTCGGCATCGGAGCGGATCGCATCCCAGGTCGACCAGCGGCAGGACGGGTTCTGCAGGACGCGGACATAATAATAGGAGAGCTGGCCAGGCTCGTAGTCCGGGTCGCGCCAGACCGCCTTCAGCTCGGTGGCGCCGGTTGCCTTGCTCACCTCGCAGGTCTCGACATTCACCGTGGCGCCATTGTCCGGGCAGCGACGGGTTTCCGGGTCGGGGGTGAGGCCGTCGGAACAGGCGACATCATAGACGCGCTCGCGCGCCACGCCGTCCTCGACCCAGCCCTTCACCACCTGGGCACGCTGCAGCCAGCCTTCATTGGCATCGCGCACGGCCCAGACCACGAAATCCGGGCTTTCCGCGCCAGTGCTGACCATGTCCCCGCCCATGGGCACGCCCTCGGCATAGGCGGTGTCGAGCAGGCTGTCCTGCCGGAGCAGGTCGTCGGGATAGTCCGCGCCGGCAAAGAAGCGCACACGCATGCGCGGGCCGGTGGTCGCGAAGGTCTCCTTGCGCCGGAAGGCGGCATAGATCGCCTCGCGGGTGTTTTCCTCCGCCCATACCCCGGTCAGGCCCGAGGCGCCCCACTGGGCAAAGCGCGAATTGCTGAGCGGGACCTCATAATTCTCCCAGGTTCGCCCGGGTGGGGGCACCGCGCCGCGCAGCATCGGCGTGGAGTCCGGCAGGCCGATCTTGGACCAGTAATTGTCCTCGTCATAGGCGCCGGCGGCATTGTGGGTGTCGGTCGAGCCGACAAAGCCGAACTTGTAGGGGTTGAAGCCCTCGACATCCTCGAATTCGAGGCCGGTATTGAGCGCGTCGCGGACATAGCCGCCCTCGAATTGCGTGATCCGGTTTGTCGCGCCGATATAGAAGTCCATGATCTCGAAGCCGGCCCACTCGTCATTCGGCGAAAGCAGGGGGTGGGTTTCCGAGGTGCCCTTGACCTGGGTGATTTCCACCAGCGGCTCGTTGCGCATGCGCAGCTCGGCATAGCTGGCATCCAGCGGCAGGTCGGCCCAGTTCACGGTCTCGAACATGGTGCCGTTCGAGCCGTTGGAATTGTGCGGGATGGCCAGCGCCTCGATGCCGTTTTCCCTCTGCTGGTCAAGCCATTGCCAGAGCGCTTCCGGGTTCTGGGAATCGAAGGCGGTGAAGGGCGCATCGGGCACCACATCGCCGGAGAAGATCACATTGCGGTGCAGGTTGCGGCCCTCCGGCGCGGAGGTGAACTCATAGCCGATGAATGTGGTGAAGGTGCCGGGATCATTGTGGCGCTCGGCGGCCTCGATCGTATCGCGCCAGGCCGCGTTTTCGACCTGCGCATCGCTGAGCTCGGCGCGCTTGTCGCCCTCGGCCAGGCTCTGGGCAACGCGGGCGAAGGCGGCGCTGATCTTGTTGCGGTCGGAGGAGAACATGTCGGCGGCATAGGGCACTTCCGACAGCGGCGTGCCGGGCGTTGCCATGGATGGCAGGACGCCGAGATATTCGGCATGATCGGTCACCGCCACAAAGTCGAGCGGCTCCCCGCTCAGGCGCATGGTGAAGCCGGCCGGATGGCGGATCGGTGCGCCCTTGGCAAAGGCATAGGCATCATCGGGTGTCGCGCGGACATTGAAGATGAAGGCATCGAAAGAGCATTTCGTATGCACATGCAGGTCGCCGAAATAGGCATTGCGCGTCTCGCTATAGTCCGGCGTGCGGGTCTGCGCCGGGGCCGGCTCTGCGGCCGCCGGCGCCTCGACATTTGCCGGCGCAGCGGTGTCCGGCCCGGGGTCCGGTGCGACGCCGGAACAGGCCGCCAGGGCCAGCAGGCTGAAACTCTGGAGCAGGTGTGTCTTCAATCTCATGGTCGTTTTCTCCGAAGTCCTGTCATGGTGTTGTGTTTCCGGCACGACAGGGTGCGCGCCCCGATCCCAATCCTCGATCTGGCTCTGGGCAGCGCGGCTTTGCCAGCGTAGAATTGCCGAGCCCGGCGAGAGAGACTGTCAAAAAGGCGACAATTGCCGGGCCGAAATCCAAGGGAGACAAGACATGGCCGATCGCAGTCTGGTCCATGAAGCGCGCACTGCCCTGAAGTCGAATTCGGTCTTTGCCGGCCTTCCCGAAGAGGCGATCGGCCGGCTGGCCGTCTTTGCCCGGCGCGAGAGCTATGACAGCCCGACGCTGCTGGTGCGCGGCGGAGAGCACGTCACCGCCCTGCGCTATGTGGTGAAGGGACATATGGTGGCGCGGGCCTCGCGCGAGGGCGGGGAAGCCGCCGAGCTGATCCCGATCTATCCCGGCCAGTTCGCCACCTGGATCGGCACCTTCGCCCACCGGCCCGTCCTGCAGGATTACTGGACCTCGTCCAGGGCAGAGTTCATTGCCTTTCCCAACGAGAAAGTGCTGGAAACCGCCGACCGGTTTCCGATGATCTACAAGGTGCTTCTGGGCGAGGTCGCCGGCCGGTTCCAGACGGTCCTGAAATGGGTCTGGAATACCAATCTTTCCGACGGGCCGGCGCGGCTCGGGGCGCAGCTCCTGCTTTATGCGGCTGCCGCGCCGGACGATTCCGCGGTTGAGATCCTGGCTTCCCAGGAAAGCCTTGCGCGGGCGCTCGGCCTGTCGCGCCAGACGCTGAACCGCCAGCTTCAGGTGCTTGAGGCCGAAGGGCTGGTGGAGATCAGCTACCGCCAGATCGTGATCACCGACCGCCAGGCGCTGGCGGCCTATGCCGGGCAGGGCGAAGTGCCTGCCTGACCCTGGCTTGCGGCCCGGCCCGCTCACAACATCTCGTCAAACTGGCTGGTGCCGCGTTCGGCGAGTTCCTTCTTCAGGATCTTGCCGGCGGCGTTGCGCGGCAGGGGCGCCTCGCGGAACTCGACATAGCGCGGCACTTTGAAATGGGCGAGCGACTGGCCGACCCATTCGCGCACAGCAAGCTCGCCCGGCACGTCCGGCCCGCCGGTGACGAGCACGGCCTTCAGCTCCTCGCCCAGCGTTTCGCTCGGCACGCCGATCACGGCGGCTTCGAGGATGCCGGGATGGTCTTCCAGGCAGCGCTCGACCTCTTCGGCGAGGATATTTTCCCCGCCGCGAATGATGATGTCCTTCTGGCGCCCGGAGAGATAGAGGAAACCTTCCTCGTCGAGCCGGCCAAGGTCGCCGGTGCGCAGCCAGCCGCCCGGCGCGAAGACGGCTGCGGTGGCCTCGGGCGCCTCCCAGTATTCGCGCATCAGGAACGGCCCGCGCACCTGGACCTCGCCGGTCTCGCCGGTCGGCAGCGGCGCGCCGGCCTCGCCGACCACGCGCAGTTGGGCCGTGGCGAAGGGCCGGCCGACCGAGTCCGGGCGCTGTTTCAGGTCCTCGCCGGTATTCATGGTGAAGACACTGGAGGCCTCGGTCATGCCATAGGCATTGGTGATCGCGCGCAGGTTCGGGAACAGGGCCTCGGCGCTCTGCTGCAGGGCCGGGCCGGAGGGCGCTGCGCCATAGCCGAGCGTGAGCACGGAGGAGAGGTCCCGCCCCTCCGGATTGCCATGCTGGCAGACCTGCTGGACCATGGCCGGCACCGCCGACCAGCGCTCGACCCTGTAAGTCTCGATCATGCGCAGGGTCTCAGACGGGCTGAACCGGCCATCGGGAATGATCAGCACCTGGCCGCCGGCAATGCCGCCGATGACAAGGCCATGCCCGCCGCCGACATGGAAGAAGGGCAGGCCCGACAGGACGGTGACCACATCGCTCTGGGCCTGCAAGCCCGGCCGGCGTGTGACCTCGATCATCGAGGCGAGGAGGCCATTCATCAGCCCGCTGATCCAGGCGCCATGGGTGATCGCGGCGGCCTTGGCCTTGCCGGTGGTGCCGCTGGTGAAGATCAGCGCGGCGAGATCCTCGCTCGTCACGGGGTAAGGGCCTGCCGGGACCGCCTCCTGCAGCACGGAAAAGGGGAGGAACCGCTTGTGCGCATCGGGTCGGTCCCAGCAGAAGACATGTTCGGCCGGCAGCGGGCCGGTTTCGGGAATCTGGAGCTTGGCGAGGCGTTTGGCATCCCCGATCAGGAGCTTCGGCCTGGTATAGGCGATGGCGTGCTCCAGCTCCTGGCGGCGCCACCAGCCATTCAGCGGTGTCGGCACCAGCCCGGCATAGAGCGCGCCCCAGAAGGCGAGCATCCAGTCGGGATGATTGGCGCCGAGAATGGCAACCCGCTCGCCCTTTTCGGCATGGGCGAGCAGTCCGGCCGCCACCTTCCGCACCGCCTCGACAAAGGCGCGATAGGTCATCGACGCCTGGCCATGGTGAAAGCAGGTGCGTTCGCCATAGGCTTCGGCGCGGTCGAGCAGGCTGCCGAGATTGGGCGGGGCGTGGGCGAAGCGCCGCTCGGGGCCGTAGGGGCCGGTCACGGTCTCCAGTTCCAGCGGTGAGCCGGGGGAGGTCAGCCGGTCGAAGGCCTGCTCATAAGTGAGGTCGGGCGGCGTTTCGGTCATTGGGCGGCAGGTGCCGGGTGCCGGGAAAAGAAGTCCCAGAGGAGATCGGTTGCGTCCACCGCATCGCTTGCCGGCAGGGCGCCTTGGCGCCGCGTCGGGCCGCCGGGCCAGCCATGCCCGCCTTCCTCCAGCGTGACGAAGACCACATCAGCCTCGCAGCCCTGATAGCGTGTCGTGACAATGGTGCCGGTCTGGGACCGGGACGGTGTCTCGCCACAGCCATTCCACCCCGCCCAGCGCGCCGCGCTTTCGCTCGCGGGCAGGAAGGGCGCGTTTTGCGAACGCGCGACCAGCGAGACCGGGCTCATCCCGCCGCCATAGGGCACCACATCATCGTGCAGGGCATTGATGGCGATCACCGGGATCGGGGCTTCGGGGACGGGCTGGTCCTCGAACATGCCCGCGACCACCGTGCCGATTGCCGTGAGCTTGTCGCTGAGCAGGGCGCCGGCCCGGTTCGTCAGCATACCGCCATTCGACAGGCCCGCCATATAGACCCGGCCCGGATCGACCGGATACTGCGCCGAGAGATGGTCGATCAGGTCACCGATGAAAGCGATGTCTTCCGACCCGCTGGTCATGGCATAGGCGCAGCAGCCCCCGGCATTCCAGGTCGCCCGGTTTGCCATGCGCCCGACGCCTTCGGGGAAGGCCACGATGAAGCCCTCCACATCGGCGGTCTCGACCCAGTGGGAGACCGAGACCATGGTGGCGGAATTGCCGCCGCCGCCATGCAGGGCGAGGACGAGCGGCAGCTCGCCGCTCGCATTTGCCGGCACGTGCAGCCGATAGATCCGCTGCTTGCCGCTGGAGGTGAGCGTCAGCGGTTGGGACACCGACACGGCAGCGATGCTCGCATCGGGCGGCGGCGTCCCGGCCGGCGCGGCGCAGGCGGCCAGGAGGAGCATGCCTGCGAGCGCCATGGCGGAGGTGCGAAGGTGGAGCGTCATGCCGGCCTACCAGTCCACGGTCAGCCTGGCGCCATAGAGGGCCGGCTGATTGTAATAGGCATTGTTGTTCACCTCGACGGTGCGGAAGGTTTCGTCAGTGACGTTCTTGCCGAAGATGGAGAACTTCCAGCTCTCGCCATTCAGACCGACGGCGAGGTCGAACAGCTCATAATCCTCGCTTTCGCGCGTATGGGCCGCGTTGTCATAGCCCCCGCCCTCGGCCTGCACGCTGATACTGCCGAAGATCTCGATACTGTTCGTCACTGGCTGGGACAGCATGGTGAAGAGGTTGAGCATGTAGTCGCGCGTGCGCGGCACGCGGTAGCCCGACAGGTCCACTTCCTCGCCCTGGAACAGGATCGAGGTGCCTTCGTCGAATTCGCCATTTGTGGTCGACAGGCCGAGCACCGTGTTCCACAGGCCCTTGCCGACCGGCTGCAGGATGGTCAGTTCGAACTCGCCACCGTAGATATTGTTGCCGCCGACATTCTGCAGGGTGAAGGTGGTGTTCTCGGTCGAGACCGTGGTGGTCTGCTGCACATCGTCGGTTTCGGAATAAAAGAGGGCCAGCTGCGGGCGCACCAGCGTGCTGCCGAACTGGTAGTTGCCCTTCACGCCGATCTCGCCGCTATAGAGGTTTTCCGGGTCGAAGGGCACGCGGTCGTAAAAGCCCGGCGTGGGGTTCTGATTATAGCCGCCCGGCCGGTAGCCGGTCGCGATCTTGCCGTAGAAAGTGGTGTTCTCGGTGGCGGTATAGGTCAGCGAGACGGTCGGCAGGAATTCCGTCCATTCATCGGAAAAGGTGGTATAGGGAATGGATTCGTCCGTAAGCGGATCATCGTCCACGCGCTCGATGGCGAAATCCTTCTGGTCGGTCTGGACGCGGCCTTCCACCGTCAGGACCATCCGGTCTGTCAGGTTGAAGTCGACCAGGCCGAAAATGGAGTAGGAGGTCAGCTCCTCGGTGGCATAGTCCGAGCGCATCTGCGCGCGCAGGGCGGGGCTCGCCGCATAGGGTCCCTGCAGCGTGCCATAGCGCAGGGTGGTGATGTCGGAGGTGAAGGCATTGTAGTCCGCGCCGACCATCCAGTTCACCGCGCTGGTCTCGTTCGAGGCGAGGCGGATTTCGAAACCCTCGCGCTCGAACTCTTCCGATTGCTCGTCGAGCAGTTCAAGCAGCGGCGAATAAAGGCCGAAGAAGTGGTCGAAATCCGAGCCCGTCCGCTCGCCGTCACGCTCCTTGTAGTTGCCAAGAACAGTCAGCGTGCTGCCCGAGAACTCATGGGTCAGCTCGGCGAAAACCGAGGTCTGGTCGATGGTGACGAGCTCTTCGGTGGAGATATTGGTGCGCTCGAAGGGATCGGGGTCGAGCACGGCGTTCTGGCCCATGGTGGAAAAGCCGGGGCCTTCGGATTCGGAGGTTTCCAGGGTCAGGTTGATGCGGGTGCGCGGTGAGGCGTCGATCCCGAGAATGCCGCGCAAGCCCCAGTTCGTCTGGGCATCGAGCGCCCGTCCGCTGGGAACTTCCTCGTAGAACCCGTCCTGCTGGTCGGAATAAAAGCCGGCCACCCGCAGCGCGACCGTGTCGCTGACCGGCGTGTTGAACATGCCCTCGACGCTGTATTCCTCGACCGAATTGTAGCCGAGCTTGATGCGGCCCTGGACCTCGTCGACGGGTTTGGCCGTGATCACATTGACCGCGCCGCCCACCGCGTTACGGCCGTAAAGGGCGCCCTGCGGCCCGCGATAGACCTCGATATTCTGGACATCCAGAAAGTCGATTTCCGAGAAGGTCCGCCCGCCGAAGCCGCCGCCGGCGATGAAGATGCCGTCGCGATAGATGCCGGTGGTGGACTCGGTGAAGCCGAGCCGGCCGCTGCCCTGGCCGCGCAGGGCGATATCGTCGAGATAGCTCGGGCCGGAAGCCACCAGGATCGCGCCGGGCACCTGGCGGACCAGGTCCGCCGGGGCCTCAATCAGGAGGTTGTCGACATTCTCCGCCGAGAGCGCGGTGACGGAAGACGGCACGTCCTCGATGGATTCATCGCGCTTGCGGGCGCGCACCGTGACCGTCTCATAGACGCGCGCTTCGTCATTGGCCGCCTGCTCGGTCGCCGCATCCGCATCCGTGTCCGTGCCGGTTTCCTGCGCGGCGGCGCTGCCCGCTGCGACAGCGACGATGGCGAGGGCCGCCGCGCTCGAACGCAGCTGCCAGCCAAGGCTCAGTTTCCCAGTGATCATCCGAATTTTCCTCCCGGTCTTGCCCGCAGCCCGCCTTGTGGCGTATTCAATATCGAGCAGTGATACGCTGAAGTAACACTATGTTACTCTAGTGTAAATGGGTCTCGTTTCCGGTCAGCCGATTGCGGCCGGCCGGGCGGTTGGGAGACAGGTGCTTGCACTTTCCCGCGCCGGAGGTGAGAAGGAGCCGGGATGACAAAGACATATGCCGATCTGATGGGAGAGCACCGCAAGGCGCGCCGGGTGAAACTCCTGCGCGTGGCGGCCGACGTGATTTCCGAGCGCGGCATCCATAACACCACCATGGATGATGTGGCCGAGCAGGCCGGCGTGTCGAAGGTCGTGCTGTACCGCTATTTCGGCGCCAAGAACAAACTGGTCCACGCCGTGCTGGACGAGTTTGTCGAGCTGGTGCTGGAGGTTGACCAGGAGCCGGCCGACTGGTGGACCGAGCGCATGACGCGCACGCTGAAAGTGGCGCGCGAAGTGCCCTCGGCGATGAAGCTGCTGGTGCGCCATGCCGCGCACGACCCGGAATATGGCGTCCATTTTGAAAAGCTCGAACGCGCGCTTGTGGCACGTGTGGAAGAGCGGCAGGCGGAAATCCTCGGCGACACCGAAGCGGTCATCGAGGGCACGCTGATCTCCGAGACGATCACGGCCTTCCTGCTGGACGCCTATGTCCGCTGGACCGAAACCGGCGACCCGGCCGATGACGAGGCCTTCCTGACCTGGCTGACGCGCTCGATCCGCGGCATTGCCTATTACTGGCGCGGGATGAACCCGCCTCAGGACTAGATCGCGGGGGACGGAGGCCTCACTGGCCGGCAAAACCCGACCGTGCTTCGAGCAGCTCGGTGATGATCTCCATCTGCGCGCTCCGATAGCCGGTCTGCGCGCCGGGGCTGGTATCGAACAGCATCAGCGTGTCGTTCGCGCCATAGGCCGGCCAGTCGAGCCCATCGCCGCAATCGGGCGCGCCGGAGCGGGCAAAGCTCACCCAGCAGGCCGACATGATGTCGGACATCTCCCTGTCCTCATCGGTGACGAAGCGGCCGATCAGGGGGATTTCCCCAAGCGTCTTGAAGATGTACGGGATCTCAGAGCCGTGCGAGGCGCCGGGCGCCCGGTTGCGGCGCCGCTGCATCACATAGTCGAAATGATAGAGATAGCTCGGCGCGCCATCGGCGGTCTCGCCGGCCACCCAGCGCGCCGGCGCGACGAAGGAATAGTCGCCCAGGACCTGGCGCAGGAACTCCTCCTCCCCGATCGTATCGGCATTATAGGCGGCCTTCAGCTCGTCCAGCCGTCCGCCCGCCGCCGCAGCCACCACGCGGTTGTTCACGCCGAGCGTGCGCATCACGCTGGCCTCATTGCTGTTGGCGCCGATGATCAGCGGTACGTCGGCTTCCCGGCCGCTGGCAAAGGCCTGGGCCGGGGGCTCGGTGACCAGTGTGCCGTCGATGAACGAGCCGAAGCCGAGCCCCTGCAGCGGGCCGGCCATGTCGAGCACCTGATCGGCACTGAGGGCGCGCAGGGCCGCGGCGTCCGCATCCGCGCCGAGACCGGCGCTGGCCGCGGCGGCAAGGCCTTTGTCTTCCTGCTGGGCGAGTGTGTCGGGCTGCTGGAAGCCGCCGCCGGATTCCACAATGGCTTTCTGGAACAGGCCATGGGCGGCCGGCACGGTGAGCAGGTAGAGCGTGCTCGCCCCGCCGGCGGACTCTCCGAACACGGTGACATTGCCCGGATCGCCGCCGAAGGCGGAAATGTTCTCCTGCACCCATTCCAGCGCCGCGATCTGGTCCATCAGGCCGTAATTGCCGAGCAGCTCGCCGGGCTCGGCCTCTGCTGTCAGCGCCGGGTGGGCGAAATAGCCGAGCAGGCCGAGCCGGTAATTGATGGTCACCAGCACCACGCCCTCTTCGGCAAAGGCGGTGCCGTCATAATAGGGCAGCGCGCCGGAGCCGAGCCGGTGCGCGCCGCCATGGATCCACACCATGACCGGCGCATTCTCAGCATTTTCCGGCGCCCAGACATTCAGGCTCAGGCAGTCCTCGCTCTGATTGGCGAGGGCCGGGCTTTGCGGGCGGTCGGGCCGGGAGGGCTGTGGGCAGGCGGGGCCGAACGCGCTGGCATCGCGCACACCCTCCCAGGCGGCGGGCGCAGCCGGTGGTTGCCAACGCAGTTCACCCACGGGCGGGGCGGCGAAGGGGATATTCCTAAAGCTCACAACCCCGTCCTCACGCGTCCCGGCCAGCTCGCCGGAGGCGATGGTGACATGGCCGGAGGGGTCAGGCTGGGCCTGGCTGGCGCAGCCCTGGAACAGGAAAGGCGCAACCAGCGCGGCGACGGCGATCTTCAGGTTCGACATGGACAGGTTCTCCCCACATGCTCTTGTCGGGAGCTAGAACGAAGCGCGCGGGAAAATCTGTCGCCCTTGCGACAATTTCCGATTCAGCCGGCCCGGCTCAGCTCAGCAGGTCCGGGCGGATTTCAGCGAGACTGGCATGATCGTCCGGGCCGAGCTGTTCGGCTGCGACGAGATAGGTGTGGATGGCGAACACCACGGCGCGCGTCTGCGGCAGGCGGCGGAAGGTCTGGCGCTCGACACGCACATAGCGCGGCGTGCCCGGGGTGAGGGCTTTCGGCGCGCCCTCGCTGGCGGGCTGGTAGAGGTCCGGGCGCTCATAGATGAGGGCATTGGCGCGCATGAGCACCTGGCCGGTGCGCAGGACCGACAGCACGCGTTCCACGCGCGATGAGAGGTCCTCGGTATAGGGCGCAACGGGCCGGTGAACATCGAAGAGGGTGCGCCCGACTTTCTCGCGCAGCCGCCAGAGTGCGGGAAAGCACAAGACGCCGCCGACCAGGTCATGTGTGTCTCCGGGCTTTTGCATCAAGAGGAGGTCTTCCTGGACCAGCCGGCCACAGGTCTCCAGCGCGGGCGCGGCCCCCAGTTCCACCCGCACGCCATCAGGGCGCAGGACGCTGTCGGGCGTTACCTCATAGCCCTGCATATCCGTCAGGTATCCTAGCAGCTCCGCCAGCAATTCCCCGGCGGCATCTTCCGCGCCGGGCTGCAGGGCGACGACCTCTTCGGTCTCCTCGGTGACGAGATGGTCGCGATAGGCCATCTGTTCGGCGAAGACCTCGTCACGCACCAGCCACTCATCCGGCGCGAGCGGCATCAGGCCGGGCAGTCGCATCCCCTGCAGGCTGGCCCAGGGGCGCACCGGAAGGTGGGAGTGCAGGATCGGCGCGCGCGTTTCGCTCATGGGCCGGGGATGGCCGCGAATGGTCGGTCTGGCAAGCATGGCGCGAGGAAAAAAGAAGGCCCCACCCGGGGGTGGAGCCTTTCAGTCCATCGGAGGAATTGGCGGCCTAGTCGACCGCACCGAACGCGACCGAAACGGCCGCTGCGCCGTCTTCATCGACATGGCCGGGCTGGCCACCGCCGATGGAAACGCCGATCTCGCCAGAGGTCGGGAAGATGAGCGCCCCCGCCTCGTCATAATAGCCGATGCGGTCGGCCGGGATCAGGAAGTCGACCACCGCACTTTCGCCGGGTGCCAGGTCCACGACCTCGAAGCCGGCCAGTTCCACGCGCGGGACGGAGACATTCTCCCGCTCGCTGCGGGTCAGATAGGCCTGCACCACTTCGCGGCTCGCCATGTCGCCGGAATTGGTCACCGTGACCGAGACCGGCATGGGCGCGCCGGGCGTGTAGGTCTCGGGCGCCTCGATGGCAGAATAGGTGAAGTCGGTATAGCTGAGGCCATGGCCGAAGGCGTAGACCGGCTCGCCCTCATAATATTTGTAGGTCCGGTTCTCCATCGAATAGTCGTCGAAGGCCGGCATGCCGTCCAGCGAGGAATAGAAGGTCACCGGCAGGCGCCCGGACGGGCTGAACTCGCCCCAGAGAAGGTCGGCAATCGCCGCGCCGGCGCGCTCTCCCGGATAGAAGGCCTGGATGATGGCCGGCAGGTTTTCATCCTCCCAATTGAGCGCCATGGCCGAGCCGGAGAAATTGACCAGCACGACGGGCTTGCCGGTGGCATACAGGTCCTTCAGCAGGGCCTCCTGCGGGGCGGGCAGGTTGAGATGGGTACGGTCGCCGCCCAGGAAACCGTCAATCTCGACATCCATTTCCTCGCCTTCCAGATTGGCGTCGATACCGCCCATGAAGAGGATGACATCGGCCTCTGCCGCGGCCGCCATGGCCTCGGCATGGAAGTCCTGGCCGATATCGACCCAGCTGATGCGGGCTTCGGGCTCGACCGTGTTGCGGAACCACATCTGGGCCATGGAAAGCGTGGCCTCGAATTCATAGGTCTCGCCGGCCTCCAGCATATGCGTCTCGGTGCCGACAGGCTCGCCGTTCAGCGCGACCTCGGTCCAGCGTGTGCCCTGGATCTTGTAGGTGCCCGATTCCGCCGGCGCGAGCAGGCCTTTCCACTGCACCGAGAAGAAGTCGCTGATCAGCGACGGATCGGAAGGGGAATGGGTCCAGTAGAAATCCACATTCGGGTCGACCTGGGTTTTCACCAGCTCGCCGCCCAGTTCCGGCTCGGAATAATAGTCGGCGACGAGGCCCGGTTCGAGCGAGCCGTCCTCGACCTCATGGAAGAAGCTCTCCGGACCGATCACGTCATAATTGGTGTAGACATCCCCGGCGATGGGCGAGCCGACGGAATAGGTGACATTCTCCGCGCCCACTTTCGCGACAATCCCGTCCAGCGCGGTGACCGGCTGGGTCGGAATGCCGTAATAATTGGCGACCAGCGTCATCCAGTTGTCGGCATTTGGCCCGATCACGGCGACTTTCGTGCCCTCGGCCAGCGGCAGGATGCCGTCATTCTTGAGCAGCACCAGCGAGGCGCGTGCGGCCTCTTCGCTGAGCGCGATATGTTCATCGCTGGCGACCACATCGAACGGGATGCTCGTATAGGCCACATCGGCCGGATCATCGAACTCGCCCAGCTTCATGCGCGCGGTGAAGAGGCGCTCGACCGCCTGGTCTATTGTTGTTTCATACGTCCGTCCCATTGCGATGGCTTCGGGCAAGGCGTCGAACTTGTTGCCTTCGCCATCGCCGCAATTCAGATCAGTTCCCGTATTGACGGCCAGCGCAGCGGCCTCGGCCCGCGTGTCCACATAGTTATGAGCGTAGTCGTAGTAGAAATCGCCGATGGCGCCGCAGTCGGAGACGACATAGCCGTCAAAGCCAAGCTCGCCGCGCAGGAGATCGACCATAAGATACTTGCTGCCACAGGCTGGTTGTCCCAGGACGGCGTTGTAGGCGCACATCACCGAGGCGACATCGGTTTCGTCGAAAACCATCTTGAACGCCGGGAGATAGGTCTCTCGCAAGTCGGCAAAGTTTGGATAATAGTCGTCGGAATGCCGGGTCGGCTCCGGGCCGGAATGCACCGCATAGTGTTTCACCGTGGCGACGGTCTTGATGTAATGCTCGTCGGTGCCCTGCAGGCCGGTGACGAAATTCACCGCCATGCGGCCGGTGAGATAGGGGTCCTCGCCATAGGTCTCCTGGCCCCGGCCCCAGCGCGGATCGCGGAAGATATTGATGTTCGGAGACCAGAAGGTGAGATCGCCATACTGCACGAAGGTATTGTCGCGCATGAACTGGTGGTGCTTGGCGCGGCCCTCATCGGAAATGGTGGTGGCGACCGTCAGCATGAGGTCCTCGTCCCAGGTTGCGGCAATGCCGATGGCCTGCGGGAAGACGGTCGCCTCGCCGGCGCGCGCCACCCCGTGCAGGGCCTCGTTCCACCAGTAGAAGCGGCGCACGCCGAGCCGGTCGATGGGCGCGGCCTTGTCATACATCTGGGCGGCCTTTTCCTCCAGCGTCAGGCGCGAGACGAGGTCGGCCGCGCGGTCTTCAGGCGTCAGGGACGGGTCCTGGAAGGGATAATCATAGGCCGGCCCGGCAGTTTCCGCTTCGGCGCGAGCGGTGTCCATGGCTGGCGCCTCGGTGGCGGTCTGGACGCATCCTGCAATGAGTGCGGCACTGGCCACGCCGGCAAGCCAACCCATCCCGCGCAACCCTTTTAAGCCTGTCCTGATCATTCTGGTGTCTCCTCCTGATACGTGTCCGCCGCGGCGTCTTTTGCGCCTGCTTCTTGACGGATGTCCGGTTCTTGCCTGACGCTTTGCCCTGAAGTGAGGAGTAGTTTAGTTAGCGCTAACAGTCTATATGTCACGGCGAACTTTCTGTGCGGCAGTGCACCATTAAAGCTGCGGCTGTGTCGGCAAGGTGCTGATTTTCATGGAGCCCGTGCATTGGCGGAGAAGGTCATCATCGTGATGGGGGTATCGGGCAGCGGCAAGTCGTCCGTCGGCTCCGCCCTGGGCGCGGCAATTAGGGCCGATTTCATCGATGCCGACGACTATCACCCGCCGGCCAACCGGGAAAAACAGGCGGCCGGAATTCCGCTGACGAACGAAGACAGGAAAGGCTGGATCGCCGCTATCGCGGCTGATCTGAACGCGCGGCCGGCCAGCTGTGTCCTGGCCTGCTCGGCACTGAACGCGACAGTGCGCGGCTGGCTCGCCGAACAGATCGCGGCGCCGCTTACCTATGTGCTGCTTGAGGGTGAAAAGGCGCTGATCGCCGAGCGCATGAAGGCACGGAAAGGGCATTTCATGCCAGCCTCCCTGCTCGACAGCCAGTTTGCTGCGCTGGAACCACCCGAAGAGGCCATCCGGGTGAATATCGAAAAGCCGGTCGAGACGCTCGTCGCCGAGATCCGCGCCGCGCTGGGGCCGAGCTAGAAGCCCAGCCCCTTCGTCGCCATCCGCACACGCGCCAGGAAATCGCCGGAGGTGATGAACAGCGTATAGCCGTCCTCGCCGAAGGTGACATTCGCCGCCGCCGTGCCGGTGGAAATGAGCGCCAGCACTTCGCCTTCGGGTGAGAAGATGCGCACGCCGCCGGGCCCGGTGGCATAGAGGTGGCCATCCACATCCATCGCCATGCCATCGGGCAGGCCGGGCATGCCCTCGCCGACAAACTCGGTGAGGTCGGCGAAGACGCGCCTGTTCGAGACGCTGCCGTCCTCGGCGATATCATAGGCGAAGATCTGTGCGGCTTGCGGGTCCGATTGCGCAACATAGAGCGTGGTGCCATCCGGCGAGAGGATCACGCCATTGGGCCGGGTCAGCTCGCCATCGACCAGCGTGATCGTGCCGTCCGGCGCGCGGCTGTAGACGCCGTTGACCGGGGTTTCCTTCAGCGGGGCGGCGTCGAGACCGGCCAGGCCATAGGGTGGATCGGTGAAATAGATTGCCCCGTCGCCGGCCAGCACCAGGTCGTTCGGGCTGGAGAAACGATTGCCCTCGAACCCGGTCGCGAGCAGCGTCTTTTCCTTCGTCGCAAGGTCCAGCGCGGCAATGGCGCGGTTGCCATGATCACCCATCAGCAAATTGCCGTCCGGGCCGAGGATGAGCCCGTTTGAGCCGGGTTCGCGGAAGGCCGGATTGTATGGGCCGTCATAGCCTGACGGCATGAGGAATACTTCCACAGCGCCGCGTTCGGTCCATTTGTAGATCGTGTTTTCCGGCACGTCGGAGAACAGGACAGCCTGCATCGAAGGCACCCAGACCGGGCCTTCCGACCAGACAAAGAGATCGTCGGTCAGCTTCTCGATCCGCGCCCCGGGTGCGAAGAGGTCTTCCGCACCGTCGGCATAAACCAGGATCTCGCCGATGGTGGGGTAGGGGGTGGCTATCGCCTCCTCGACCTCAACAGGCGTGAGGATCGCGGCGGCCGAGCCATCGGTCTCAAAGCTCCCGGTCACGTGAAGGCTGGCGCGCTGGCGGATATCATCCGAAGCCGAGCCCACCATCAGTTCGATCTCGCCGGCTTCCACCACCCAGGTGTCCTCGGCGCCGAAGAAGGCAAACTGCTCCGGTGTCAGGGTGAAGGTCACCCTTGCCCGCTCGCCCGGCGCAAGCGTGATGCGCTTGAACCCGCGCAGTTCCTGCACCGGGCGGGCAATGCTGGCATAGAGGTCGCGGATATAGAGCTGGACCACCTCATCGGCGGCGGTGTCGCCGGAATTGGTGACATTGAGGCTCACCGCCACGCTCTCGCCTTCGCCAATATCTGCTGCCGAAAGCGTCAGGCCGCCATAGGTGAAATCAGAGTAGGTCAGGCCATGCCCGAAGGCGTAAAGCGGCGTGATCGGGATATCGACATAGCGCGAGGTATCCCTGGTGATATCCGGATCGGCCGGGCGCCCGGTGGCATTGTGGCCCATATACCAGGGCATCTGGCCGGTCGTGCGCGGGAAGCTGGCCGGCAGGCGCCCGCCGGGGGCGACATCGCCGAAGAGCAGATCGGCCACGGCCGGGCCGGCCTCCACGCCGAGCATCCAGGTCTCCAGGATCGCATCGGCCTTGCCCGCGATCGGGGAAAGATCCACCGGCCGGCCATTCACCAGCACGACGACCACCGGCTTGCCGGTTTCGAATACGGCTTCGGCCAGTTCGAGCTGCGGGGCGGGCAGGGCGACGGTCGACATGGCGCGGGCCTCCCCGGACATGTCGAAATCCTCCCCGATCACCAGCACCACCACATCGCTGGTCTCGGCCACGGCGACCGCTTCGGCAATGGCGTCTGCATCGGCGGGGTTTTTCGTGTCCGCGCCCGGCGTATAGGTCGTGGCGCCCGGCAGGCGCGCTTCGAGCGCATCGCGGATGGTCACGACATCCTCGGCCCGGCCCTGTGCGCGCCAGGAGCCGAGCTGGGTCAACCCGTCCTCGGCCAGCGCGCCGATAATCGCCACACGGCCCGGATCTTCCGCCAGCGGCAAGAGGCGGCCGTCATTCTTGAGCAGCACGGCAGAGCGCGCGGCAATCTCGCGGGCCGCTGCGCGATGCTCAGGCGAGAGCAGGGAAGCGGCCTCGCGCGCGCCGTCATGATAGGCCATCGGATCGTCGAACAGGCCGAGCGCTTCCTTGGCCATCAGCACGCGCCGGGCGCTGGCATCCAGCGCGGCGGCAAGTTCGGGATCGGCTTTCACGCGATCGGCGAGCGCACTGGCATAGATGCCCGAGGTCATCTCCATGTCGACACCGGCGGTGAGGGCGAGCGCGCCGGCCTCGCCCGGCGTTTCGGCCACGCCATGGGCCATGAGTTCGGCAATGGAGTTCCAGTCGCTGATCAGGACCCCGTCATAGCCCCACTCGCCGCGCAAGACGCCGTTCAGCAGCGCGCTGTTGGCCGTGGTCGGCACCCCGGCAATGTCGTTGAAGGCAACCATGAAGCTGCCCGTGCCGGCATCCGCTGCGGCCTCGAAGGGCGGCAGGTAGACCTCGCGCAGGGTGCGTTCTGAAATGTCGGCACTGTTGTAGTCGCGCCCGCCAATACCCGCGCCATAGGCCCCGAAATGCTTGGTGGTGGCGAGCACCGTGTTGCCGGCGGCAAGGTCGGTGCCCTGGAAGCCGCGCACCTGGGCAGCCGACATTTCCGCGCCGAGATAGGGCTCCTCGCCCGCGCCCTCGACGATCCGGCCCCAGCGTGCATCGCGCGCAATGTCGACCATGGGCGCGAAGGTCCAGTGCAGCCCGGACGCGCTGGCCTCGTCGGCGGCAATGGCGGCTGCCGTTTCGGCGGCCTCGGTATCGAAGCTCGCGGCCATGGCGAGCGGCACCGGGAAGATGGTGCGGTAGCCGTGCACCACGTCCATGGCAAAGAGCAGCGGGATGCCGAGCGGGGTGTCGTCCACCGCCGTGGTTTGCAGGTCGCCGAGGAATTCCGCGCCCGCGACATGCAGGTAGGAACCGACCGCACCGGCGCGGATACGCTCATGCTCGGCCTCGTTGATGCGCGAATTGAGGTTCTTCGAGCGCCCGCCGGGGATCTGGTTGAGCTGGCCGAGCTTCTGCTCCACGCTCATCCGCGCGAGGATATAATCGACGCGCGCCTCGCCGGTCAGGCCAAGCTGGGTGGCCTGGGCCGCCACCGGCAGGTGGGCGAGTTCCGGAGGAGTCTCGACCTGCGTGACTTCTACCGGCTCCGGCACGGCAGCGGGCGCAGTGGCACAGCTGGCTACGGCAAATGAGAGCGATAACAAAGCGGCAGCTGAAACATGCAGTCCGGCGGCGGAACGATAACGCATTGAATGTCCTCCCTGGCCCGTCTCGCGGGCTCTCTGGTCTCTGGCGGGCAAGTCGCCAGCCTTGCGCGCGGGGGGGGGGGATTGCCTGAATGCGTCCGGCCCCGTGCGTCCCGTTTCGTCACTAGCCGCTTTCCGGTGATTTTCAAAGACCCGCCTGCGGATATGCCCACGCGCCCCCTGCTTCCGCGTTCCGGAAGCAGGGGGTTTTTGCATCAGCCTTCAGGCAACCAAATCAGGATCAACACAGTTATTTTCCCAGGAGAGTACAGCCACGAAGGACACATCACATGCCACATGAGTTTCAAACCATCTGGGATCTCGAGACCCGCTTCTGGAGAGGCGAGGAGAGGTTTTTCCGCAAGCATATGGCCCCGCATGTGCTCATGGTTTTTCCCGACCCGGTCGGGATCCTTGATCATGAAGGCATCCTGTCGTCGCTCGACGCGGAACCGAGATGGCGGCATGTCGCGATGGAAGCACGCCACGCCGAAGCCCCCCATCGCGACCTCCTGTTCATTGCCTACAAGGTAGAGGCACGGCGTAGCGGCGAGGAGGAGCCCTACAGGGCCTGGTGCAGTTCCAACTATATCTGCCACGACCATGACTGGCAGCTCGTCCATCACCAGCAGACACCGATCAAACCGGTGTGGCCGGATCAGGCCGGGAGCTATTCGGCCAATTCCCGCGCCGTGATCGGTGTGCCGGCGGAAATGCCTGGGCCGGGATAAAGGATCACCGTCGCGCCGGCCTCCAGCCCGCCGGTAATGGCGGCGAGATCGCCATTGTTACGCTCGACCTCCACCGGCGTGAGACGCGCGCGCTTGCCTTCCACCGCGAACACGGCCCAGCCGCCGCCGGACCGGAACAGCGCGCTGGAGGGCACGGTGAGGGCACCGATATCCTCCCAGACCACGATCTTCACTTCCACGCGATAGCCATGGCCGAGGCTGGCGCGCTCTTCCAGCGGATCGGTGAAGCGGATGATGGTGTTCACCCGCTGCTCTTCCACGCCGAGGGCGGAGAACTTGGTGAAGCCCCAAGGCTCGACGCGCTCGACCACGCCATTGAGGGGCTCCTCACCGCCCCAATTGTCGATGATCACCCGGTCGCCGGCCGCGACCTGCACCGCATCGGTCGACAGCAGCTCGGCAAGCACTTCCAGATCGTTGGAGACATCGCCGATCTCCAGGATGGCCTGGCCCGGGCTGACCGTGGTCTCGCTCTCCTGGATAATGCGCAGGATGCGGCCGGAAATCGGCGCTTCCAGCGGGATGGCATTGGCGTTGACCGGCTGGCCGTTCACGGTCTCCACCCCGCCGGGGGTTTCGTTGAACTCGATGAGGCGGGCGCGGGCATTCGCCAGCTCGGCCTCGCGCATGGAGATGGCGGCCTTGGCTGTGTCGACGGAGGCATCGGCGGCGCGCTTCTGGCGCTCGGCCTGGTCGACGGCGGCCTGGGCGACCGCGCCGCTCGACAGCAGGATGCGGTTGCGCGAGAGCGTGGCATTGGCGAGGTCCTGGTCGGCGAGGGCCGAGTTGAGGTCGGCGCGGGCCACACGCAGGGCGGCCTCGGCCGCGTCCACGCCGGCGCGGGCCTGTTCGCGGGTGCGTACATCGATGGCAGACGGCGGGGCGGCGACCATGCGCGCGATCACCGTCTCCCCGCCGATCACCTCGTCGCCGGCTTCGGCATCGATGCGCAGCAGGCGCCCGGCGATGGGGGCGGAGACGACATAGGCGTCGCGCACGCGGGTGCGGGCTTCTTCGTCGATGGTCACGACCATTTCCCCTGTCGCTGCCGTGCCGAGATCGACCGGGGTCGGGCGCGGCCAGAAGGCCCAGGCCAGCAGGAGCAGCAGGGCAAGGCCGGCACTGCCGAGAATGTAATTGCGAGAGCGGGGCTTGGACTGGGCCATGACTATTCCCTGGATTTCAGAGCCGAAACGAGTTCGAGACGGTCGACATCGCGCTTGACCATCCAGCCGGCGATGACGGAGGCAATCAGCACGGCAAGTGTGCCGATGCCCATCGCCACCGGGCCCACCTCTGCCGAAATGGAGTAAAGATCGGTTGAAAAGGCCGCTGCGATTGCACCGGCCAGTCCGACGCCGGCCAGAAGGCCGATCGGAATGGCGAAGAGGGTGATCACGCCAAGCTCGCCGAGCAGCACAAAGGCGGTTTCCCCACGCGTGAAGCCGATGACGCGCAGGCTGGCGAGATCGTGGGCGCGCTCGGCAAAGGCGATGCGCGCGGTGTTGTAGACAATGCCGAAGGTGATGATCCCGGCGATCACAGCCATCACATAGCGCATCGCGCCCGCGCCCTGGTCCATCATCTTCTGGAAGGAGGCGCGCGCTTCTTCCTTGATGGAAACTCCGGCCACGGCGGGCATGTTCTTGAGGTCTTCATAGACCTGCGTGGACTTGTCCATGTCGAGTTTGAGATAGGCGCCCGAGACCCGGCCGGGCTCGCTCAGCGCCTCGTTTAGCGCGGACAGTTCGAAATAGGCCGGCGAGCCGAGCAGGCTTTCGGCGACATTCACCACAGGCAGGGTCAGCACCGGCCGGCGGCCCTCGCGCACTTCGACGGTGAGGAGGTCGCCGGCAGAAATGTCGAGCTTGTTGGCCAGGGTGCGCGAGAGGGTGATACCGTCCGCGCGAATATAGATCGGCGACATGTCGAGAGAGAGGGCGCGGCTGAGCTGTGGTTCGCTGATCAGGCCATTGATGCCGCCGCGATGGGATCTCACGCCATTGCGCAGGACCACCGACACGGCGCGATAGGGCTCCACCGCGATCACCCCGTCCATGCGGCGAAGCTCGAAGATGGTCTTCTGGTCGAGCGGCTCGATCAGGGCCACAGAGGCGTCGGACCGGTCGATCACCGAATAGGTGAGATCGACTGCCTTGTCGAAGCCGCCGAGCACGCCGAGCATGCCCACCGACAGGCCCATGCCGACGCCGATGCCGAGCACGGCGGCGAAGGTGCGCATGGGCTGGCGCGCGATGCGGCGGACAATCATCCGGCTGGGCTGGTCGAGCACGCTGCGCAGGGCCGCCACAAGCCGGGCGGAGCTGGAATAGTCGGCCGGCGCGGGCGGGCGCATGGCCACCGCGGGCGAAAGGGCGAACACTTTTCGCAGCACGAAGAGGCCCCCTGCCGAGGCTGAGGCGATACTCACGCTGATGGCTGTGACGAAGGCTGCCGGATCGACACGGAACAGAAGGAAGGGGAACTTGTAGACGTCCTGATACACCCCCGCCGCCATGAGCTGGCCGCTGATCACGCCGAGCGCGCAGCCGAGCAGGGCTCCGCCGGCGGCGATCACCACGACGAACTTGAAATAGTGCCAGCCGATTTCCGCGCTGGTGTAGCCGAAGGCCTTGAGCAGTCCGATCTGCATCCGCTCGGCCTCGATCATGCGCGAGATGACGATATAGAGCAGGAAGGCCGCCACCCCCATGAAGATCGGCGGGACAGAGCGCGAGGACATGCGCAGGCTGCGGATTTCCTCGGTGATGAACTTGTTGGAGATCTGGTCTTCCAGGTCATAGGCGCCGGTGCCGCCATAACGCTCCAGTATGCGATCCACCTTCGCGATCACCGCGCGCGGCTCGGCGGTGCGTTCCAGCGCGATCAGCGCCTGGTTGAACGCGCCGTCGACATCATAGGCCGCCGCCAGCGCCTCCTCGCTCATCCAGATCACGGCAAAGCGGGCATCGTCGGGCACCAGTTCGCCCGGTGCGGTCGAATAGAGAAATTCCGGCGACTGGGCGAGGCCGGCGATCCGGAAGGTGCGCCGCGAGCCGTTCATTGTGGCCGACAGCGTGTCGCCCGGGCTGAGATCATGAGCATCGGCAAAGCCCTGCAGCAGCAGGATTTCCTCGCGCCGGCGCGGGTCGATGCGCCGGCCCTCGGCGAGGTAGATGTCATTGAGGCGCGGGCTGGAGAAATCGGGCAGGGAGACGGCCTGGGCCCGCACCGGAACCGCCTGACCCTCGATATCGATCAGCGCGCCGCCGACGACGCGGCCTTCCACGGCGGCAACACCCTCGATCTGCGCGATGGATTGCAGGACATGGTCCGGCGCCCGCTTGACCGGCGCAAACACCTCGGCAAGGCGGTAGCGCTCATAATAGGCCTGCCGGGTCTGTTCGAGGGAGTTCACCAGCCCGTCCATCATCACCAGCAACAGGACACCCACGGCGATGACCAGGGCAATCGCCACGGCCTGGATCTTCATGCGCCAGATATCGCGCAGCAATTTCCTGTCGAGCGGGCTCACCACTCGATCTCCTCGGCGGAAAGGCGGTGTTTGTTGACGGTCTCCTCGCGGATGGTGCCATCGGCCATATTGATCACGCGGTGGGCCATGGCGGCGGTGGCGGCGGCATGGGTGACGATGATCACCGTGGTGCCAAGCTCGGTGTTCACATCCTGCAGCACGCGCAGGACCTGGCGGCCGGTGGTGGAATCGAGCGCGCCGGTGGGCTCGTCGCAGAAAAGTACGGTCGGACGCTTGGCGATGGCGCGGGCGATGGCCACACGCTGCTGCTCGCCGCCCGACAGCTCGGCCGGGAAATGATCGACCCGCTTGTCGAGGCCGACAAGGCCGAGCGCTTCCCCGGCACCCAGCGGATTGTCGGCGATCTCGGTGACGAGCTCGACATTCTCAAGCGCCGTGAGGCTGGGCATCAGATTGTAGAACTGGAAGACGAAGCCGACATGGTGGCGGCGATAGGCCGTCAGCCCCGCATCCGACATGGCGGTAAGTTCGCGGTCGAAGAAATGCGCGCTGCCACCGCTTGCCCGGTCGAGCCCGCCGAGAATGTTGAGAAGCGTCGACTTGCCTGAGCCCGAAGCGCCCAGGAGGACGACCAGTTCGCCATCGGGAATGTCCAAATCGGCCCCGCGCAGGGCATGTACCGCCGCCGGGCCTTCGCCATAGGTCTTTGTCAGGCCGCGCACGCGAAAGGCGGGTTCATTCCGATCGATCTGATCCGGCGCCGACATGGCGGCTTGCATAGAGGGCTTCCGCCTTCATAGAAAGCGATTTCCCGATGTGCGGGAGAGGTTTCCGGCTGCGCCCTTTCCGTGCATTCCGGGGCTGGTTTCGCGACGCAGCATCGCCTGCCGGAGGCGAAAAGCGGAAACTTGCGCCGCCCGGGCGATCCCTGTGCGAAATGCGGCATGATCGCCACTCATGCCAGGTTGCATTGCAGCAATGCGACACGATTCTGCTAAGTCCCTGCCACAATTGAATTAAATATCCGAAATCTGTCCTGTGAATAAGACTTTGGCGCGGACTCATCCGATTTTTGCCTCATCTGCGCCTCAATGGTGAACGAGATACACGCTCGAAGCGGGGCTAATGTGGAACTCCCGCACCAGATTTGGGTTTAGTGAACGCGGTTGCGAAGTGGCCTGCCCTATTGAGTGAATTGCGTGCGGGCCAACCGCAAACTCCTGCCAGATGAGCGAATTTCCAGAACAATGTCCCGGTTCGAACTGTATTGTCAGCCCTGTACTGCGCCGCGCTCGCTCGCGCCAGTAAGCGGGATGCATTTGGAGTCTGCCCTGGCCCTTGATGGTGCCGGGGCCGTCCGTTTTTCGGCTTTCAATGGTGCTGTTTCGCGTCTGCGCGCGGCGGCTGGCATAGTGCGCCGCAACATGGCGCGCGCGGGTCAGTTCGGCCTGGCCGGCTTCATTCTGGCACTGGCGGCCTGTTCGGGGGCGAGTGAGCCCGCGGTGGAGGCCGATCCGGCGCCCGATGCCATGGATACCATCAGCCCGGAAGCCCTGCCTGACATGCCCGAGGATCCGGAAGTTCCGATTGAAAGCACCGAGGCGGATCCGGCGCCGACCGATGAGCCGGAAGTCACGGTTGTCGCCGCTGAAACCGAACCGACCCCCGAGCCCTCGCCCATGCCGGTCTCCGAGGAGCAGCCTGCTCCGGTTTCCAGCACGGCATTCGGGTTCGAGCAGGCGGCCGAGGCGGCCCGCGACCTGTCGAAGGAAACCTTCCAGGAGCCCGCCACCATTCCCCAGGCGGCCGCCAATCTGAACTATGACACTTATCGCCGGATCCAGACGACCGAGTCTGCCATGGCCTGGGGCAGGGATGGCGAGGAGACCCGCGTCCTGTTCGATCCGCGTGGCTATCTCTTCACCCACAATGTGAAGATCAACATCGTCGAGGATGGCGAGGTGAAGGCGCGGCCCTATTCGGCCGAGGACTTCAACTTCTTTGACCTCCCTTTGCCCGACGAAGCCAGGGAAAATCTTGGCTTTTCCGGCTTTCGCCTGCTCGCGCCGATCAACCGGTCGGGCAAGTTCGACGAGGTGGTGAGCTTCAAGGGCGCGAGCTTCTTCCGCGCGCTGGGCGCTGGCAATGTGTTCGGCGCGTCTGCCCGCGGGCTGTCCATCGGCACCGCCTCGCCCGATGGCGAGGAATTCCCCTTCTTCCGCGAGTTCTGGCTGGTAAAGCCCCAGCCCGGCGATCGCAGCGTGCGCGTTTATGCCCTGATGGATAGCGCCAGCGTGACCGGTGCTTTCGCCTTCGACATAACGCCCGGCCCGATGACCAGGATGGATGTGGACGCGGTCTTCTTCCCGCGCCGCGAGCTGCGTACTGTCGGTGTGGCCCCGGTCACTTCGATGTATTTCTTCTCGCCCCAGGATTCGCGCAAGCAGACCGGCGACTATCGCCCTGCCGTGCATGATTCCGAGGGTCTTGCGATCCGCATGCACAATGGCGAGTGGGTCTGGCGCCCCTTGTCGAACCCGCAGACCCTGCAGGTCTCGGTGCTGGCCGGCCAGTCGCCGCGTGGCTTCGGCCTGATGCAGCGCCGGCGCGGTTTCGACGATTATTCCGACATGGAAGCGGGCTATGAGTACCGCCCCAATGTCTGGATCGAGCCGAAGGGCGACTGGGGCGCGGGCCAGCTGACCCTGGTCGAGATCCCGACCGCCAACGAATACAACGACAATATCGTCACCTTCTGGCGTCCGCGCGAACCCTGGCAGGTCGGTGAGCCGGAACGGCTTTCCTATTCCATGACCTGGTCCATGACGCCGCCGGAGATTTCCTCGGTCGTCGCCGTGGCGGAAACCCGCGCGGGCCGTTCGCCCGGCAGCGAGGGCCGCCGCTACATGTTCGCCATCGACTATGGCACGGGCGTTCCCGCCTCCTTTCTGGACGGCGCGGAGCCCTTCGTCACCGCCTCGCAGGGGCGTGTGCTCAACCCTCACCTGGTGCGTCACCGCGAGACGGGACGGACGCGCCTGACCTTCGAATTCGACCCCCAGGGTGCAAACGTCACTGAGTTTCGCGCCCTCGTCACCAAAGCCGGGCGCCCCGTTACGGAAACCTGGCTCTATCGCTGGAGACCGGAATGACCCAGATGAACCGCCGTCCCACCGAGTTCCCGCTGACCATGCCGGACCAGCCTTTCGCCCAGCGCACACGGCGTGTGCGCGGCGCGCCGGCCTCCATGATCTGGCGGAAACTCTTCGTCCTCATCGCCTCAATCGGCCTGTCGGCCTATGCGGCCTATGAGATGTTCCAGGTGCTCTCGGTTTCGGGCCTCACCCTGCTGGAGTGGGCGCTGCTGGTGATCTTCGTGATCAACATCGCCTGGGTCGCCTTTGCCTTCGTGAACGCCACGATCGGGTTTCTCTCGGCGCTGTGGTCGCTGCGCCGGAAATCGGCCAGCGTCTCGCCGCCCGACATCCGCCATGCGCGCACCGTGATCGCCTTCCCGATCTACAATGAAGAGGTCGAAAGCGTGTTTGCGACCGTGGCCGCCACGGCTAGGATGCTGTCCGGGGCGCCGAGCCAGTTCGAATGCTTCATCCTGTCGGACACCACCAATCCGGATATCGCCCTGAAGGAAGAGGCCGCCTTCGAGCGCCTCCTCGCCGAGGCGCCTGCCGATGTCGCCGTGCGCTATCGCCGCCGCACGATCAACCTGCACCGCAAGTCCGGCAATATCCGCGATTTCGTCACCCGCTGGGGCGGGCGCTACGACTATATGATCGTCTATGACGCCGACAGCTATATGGAGCGCGACACGCTGGTTCAGCTGGTCAGCGAGATGGAGGCCAGGCCCCACACCGCGCTGATCCAGACCATCCCGCAGCTGGTCGGCGGCGAGAGCCTGTTTGCCCGCACCCAGCAGTTCGCGGCTGCGCTCTATGGCCCGGTGCTCGGCCATGGCCTTGCCTGGTGGGCGCAGAACGAAGGCAATTTCTGGGGCCACAATGCGATTATCCGCGTGAAGGCGCTGGCCGAGGCCGCTGGCCTGCCGGAAATGCCGGGCCGCGCGCCCTTTGGCGGGCACATCATGAGCCATGATTTTGTCGAGGCCGCGCTCTTGCGCCGTGCCGGCTGGAATGTCGAGATCCGCCCGGGCCTCGGCGGCTCCTATGAACAGGGCCCGCCGACCATTATCGATCTCGTCATCCGCGACCGGCGCTGGTGCCAGGGCAACATGCAGCACATGGCCGTGCTGCTGAAGACCAAGGGCCTGACCTGGACCAGCCGGTTCCACCTGATCACGGGCATCTTCTCCTATCTCGCCTCGCCGCTCTGGCTGATCTTCATCACGGTGGGGATGCTGCTCTCGCTGCAGAACAGCTTCCTGGCGCCGGACTATTTCGGCAAGGGCGCGTCCCTGTTCCCGACCTGGCCGGTGATCGACTCCGAGCGCGCCTTCGCCCTGTTCCTGGTGACCATGGGCATCCTGTTCGCGCCGAAGATCTATGGCCTGCTTTATGGCCTCGCCTCGCGCGAATGGCGCCGCACCGTGGGCGTGTTCGGCACGATCAAGGGCGTCCTGCTTGAGGTCTTCCTGTCGGTGCTCACCGCGCCGATCATGATGGCGACCCAGACCGGGGCCGTGATCAATGTCTTCCTCGGCCGCGATGCCGGCTGGTCGCCGCAACAGCGCGACGGGGACGGCTACACCTTCTCCGACACGATGCGCCACCATCGCGGCGCGGCCATTCTCGGTATCGTCCTCACCAGTGCGGCAGTGATCATTTCGCCGATCTATGCCGCCTGGCTCGCCCCGGCGACCCTCGGCCTGATCCTGTCTGGCCCGCTGTCTTACTGGACCAGCCGCATGTCGGCCGGCCGCGCGGCGCGCCGTGGCGGCTGGCTGGTCAGCCCGGCCGAGGCCGACAGCCCGGAATCCTTCGAGCTGGCCAAGGCCGAGCGCGATCATTTCACCGGCCTTGCGCCGCTCACGCTCGACCTCCTGCTGCACGACCGCGCGCAACAGAAGCACCGCGCCCATCTGGTCGACAGCTTCTGGCCGCTGGCGCGCCATGAGGTGCACGAACCGCTGGCGCTCGCCCGCGCACGTGCCGAGCGGGTGAAATCGGTTGAGGATTATCTCAGCTGCCTGACCCCGAAGGAGGCGATGGCTCTGCTCAACTCAAATGCCGACCTGGAATCGGTGAGCTGGCGCCTCGCCCCGCCGACCAAGCCGTCCCGCGCGGCCCGTGGCCTGCGCCTGGTGCCGCTGCGCCAGCTGCCGGCAGAGATCGGCGCGCGCCTTACGACCCGTACGGGCACGGACGGCGTGAGTTGATCCCCGCCCCAATCCGACCGGCTTGCCGCCACCGGCAAGCTGGCGGACATGGATGCGCGCACCCAATCTGCCCTGGAACTCGGCTGGCGCCTTGTCGCTGCGACACTGGCGCGGCTCGGCGCGCTGGCAGGCTTGAAGGCCGGCTGGCTGTCCGGCCCGGCCTGGGTTCGCGCCTTTGCCGAGCTGCGCCGCGCCGAAGCCGCCGCCCGGCGCCTGCTGGTCGTGCTGGCAGGGGATGTGCCGGTCGAAGCCGTAGCCGCGATGGGGCAGGTGCGTGTCGGCGTGGCGAAGCGCAAGGCGAGGGCCCCGGTCACACCCGGATTTGCCCTGTTCGATGCGTTGCCTGAGCCTGCCTTTCAAAGGGATGGCGTTCCAGAAAGGTCGGGCCCGTCCGCCACAGTCTGCCATTCAACCGCCGGGCTTGCCGCGCGCCTGAAGGCGCTTGCCGCACTGGTGGACAATCCCGCACCGGCGATCCGGCGCATGGCGCTCTGGCTCGCCCGAGGGAGGGGTGCGCGCACATGCCCGCTGCGCCCCGGCCGCCCGCCGGGCGTCGGCGCCGATCTCATGGACCGCGAGCAGGATGTGGTGATGCAGTGCGATGCGTGCGCGCGCGAGCGGCTCAACCGGCCCGTTCCGCCTTGAGGCTTTGTCTGAATCAGACCGGCTGACCGCTGCCCCACCGGGGGCTGCGGGCGCTTGGTGTGCGCACTGATCATGGAAGGCACTTCATAGCCTCCAAAACCGACTCCCCGCGACTTGATCCACTGGGCCCAACTCGGGAAGAGGCGACAGGAGAGATGGATACAAAGGGGCTGCGTCGGCGCCACCGGCACTCCTGTTTCACCATATGGTGCGGCCTGGAGAGGCGGTGATGGACCCAGTGGATCAAGTCGCGGGGAGTCGGGGGTTTAAGGGCGCGACAGGCACCTAGGCAGGTATACTGCCCTCCAGATCCGAAGACAGGCTGAGCAGCCGTGCCTGGGCGATCTGGAGCTGCACTTCGGCGCTGTAGCGGGCGATCTGGGATTCGCGGAAGGCGTTTTCGGCGTCGAGTGCGTCGACCAGGGTGCGGATGCCGGCCTCGTATTCGCGCTGGGCGCCTTCGGCGGCGAGTTCGGCGGCGGTCTCGGCGCGGCGGGCGGCATTGAGCGCGAGGCGCCGGGCCTCGATATCGCCCCAGAGGCCGTTGACGGCTTCTTCCAGCTGAAGCTCGGCCAGGCGCACACCGGCATCGGCCGCGCGCTGGCCGGCAAGCGCCTGACGAGTGCTGGCCGATTTCATGCCGCTGGTGAAGAGCGGGATTTCGACCTTTACGAAGGCGCCGATATCGCTGATCGGGTCCTCGAAGAAGAAGTACATGTCCTCGCCATGGGTGGCGCGGGCGCGCAGGGAAACTTTCGGGCCGAAGCTCGCGCGCGCCTCGCGCAGGCGCTGCTCGGCCGAAAGGCCTGCCGAGCGGGCCGCGGCGAGATCGGGATTGTCGTCCAGCACGCGCTGGAGCGCCATGTCGGCAGACACTGGCAGCACGGCATCGAGCGCGGCAGGCGCCTGCGGTGTCGCTTCGGCCACGCCGGTCAGGCGCGAGAGCCGCGCGCGGGTCGCGGCAAGGCGGGCCATGGCCGCTTCCTGCTCGGCCTCGGCCGAGGCGAGCCGGGCTTCGGTGAGCGCCACATCGGTGCGCGTCACCTGGCCCTGGTTGAAGCGAGCATTGGTCTCGTCCAGGCGGATACGGAACGTCTCCACCGTGGCTTCGCCGACCTCGACGACCCGCTCGCTGAGCCAGGTCTGGGCATAGGCCTCGAACGTGTCGAGTACGGTGCGTTCACGCGCGCCGATGAGTTGCAGCTCGGCGGCACGTTGCAGATGGCGGGAGGCTTCCACGCCGGCATCGAGTGCGCCGGAGGCATAGACCGTCCATTCGGCCTGGAGCCCGACACTGCGCGGGATCTGGCTGATCGTGTCGGAGGTGAAGTCGGTCTCCAGCGCGCCGACCTCGGCCTGCACGCCGGCCTGCAATCCGCGCTGGGCCCGGGCAGCATCGACGCCCGCCCGGCTCTGGTCGAGGCCGGCTTCGGCCTGGGCGATGGCCGGGTCATAGACGACGGCCCGAGAAACCGCTTCGCCGAGCGTGACCGGTTCGGCCAGGGCAGGGCTGGCCAGCAGGCCCGCCACGGCGATGGAGCTGAGCAGGCGCTGGATCATTTGAAGGCGCAGCCGGACCTGATGCCCAGCGCCTTGAAGATGATGGCCGCCGGACAGAAGCCGGTGAAGGCGGCTTGCAGCATGTTGAGGCCGGCAAAAGCAGCCAGCAGCAGCCACCACCCGGAGACATAGTGGCCAAGTAGCAGGCTGGCCAGCACGACAAGGCCGGCAAAGGCGAAGACAGCGCGATCGATATTCATGGCAGTTCTCCTCGGGTCAGAGAGTTGGGTTAGAGTTTGAAAACGGAGACCACCCAGCGCAGGAGGGCTTCGCCCGACTGGGCGCCGGCCTGCTGGGCGATTTTCTGGCCGCCATCCCAGGCGATGAGGGTCGGGATGCCGCGAATGTTCAGGGCGCCGGCGGCCTCCTGGTGCTGGTCGGAATTGAGCTTGAAGAAGCGCACCCGGTCGCCGAAGCGCCTTGCGGCCGCGTCATAGGAGGGCGCCATCATGCGGCACGGCCCGCACCAGGGCGCCCAGACATCGAGGAGGAACGGGCCGGTATCGCGCGCGATGAGGCGGGTGAGGGTGTCGCCGTCGATCTCGATCGGCGTATTGGCCGACAGCGGCGCATGGCACTTGCCGCACTTGCCCTCGGTCAGGGCGCGCGAGACTGGTGCCCGGTTGGCCGCGCCGCAGGCCGGGCAGATGAGAATGGAGGTGCTGTCAGCCGCCGTGGCCATGGTCCGGGCTCCGCTATTTCAGCTTGTGGGTCTTGAGCAGGTTGAGCGCGGCATTCTCGTAGAAGGTCTCCGAGCGGCCGGACCTGATCTTGCGCAGGAAGTATTTTTCGAAGGCGACCTTGGCCAGGTGGACCCAGCCGCCCGAAGCCGACCAGTTCACATTGCGCGGCGGGATCTGCGGCTGGGCGATGAAGGCCACGCCGCCATCGCCGAAATCGGCGATACAGATCGCGTTCCAGGTCGCCTCATGGGTGGGTTCCTTACCGCGCAGGATTTCGCCGAGATTTTCCGCGGTGGCGGTGACCATGGATTCGATCATGAAGCCGGTCTTCGGTACGCCGACCGGAACCGGCGTCTTGCCGGGCGGCGCGATGGCAATGCAGACGCCGAGGCCGAAGATTTCCGGGTATTTCGGATTGCGCTGATGCTTGTCGACGATGATGAACCCGCCGGGATTGACCAGGCCGTCTATGTCGCGCACAGCCGCGACGCCGCGGAATTTCGGCAGCATCATGGCGTATTTCATGGGCAGTTCGTGAGTGGTCTTCACCGAGCCATCCTCGGCGACCTCCTCGACGATCATCCTGTCGGCTTCGACCTTTTTCACGCGGGCATTGGTGATCCACTTGATGTGGCGCTCGCGCATTTCGCTTTCGAGCAGGCCCTTGGTGTCGCCGACACCATCCAGGCCGAGATGGCCGATATAGGGTTCGGAGGTGACGAAGGTCATCGGCACCTTGTCGCGGATCTTGCGGTTGCGCAGCTCGGTCTCGATGATCATCGCGGTTTCATAGGCCGGGCCAAAACAGGAGGCGCCCTGCACCGCGCCGACAATCACCGGGCCGGGATCCTCGCAGAATTTCTGGAAGGCGTCGTAGGCCGCCGTGGCATGGTCGATATGGCAGACCGACTGGGTGTGGCCTTCCGGGCCGAGGCCCTCGATATCGTCGAAGGCAAGCTCCGGGCCGGTGGCGATGACGAGATAGTCGTATTCGATGGTGGAACCGTCTTCCATGCGCACGCATTTGCCGGCGGCTTCGACACGCGCAGCGCGGCCGACAATGAGCTGGATGCCCCGCCGTTTCATCGGCTTTTCCAGGTCGACGAGAATATCCTTGCGCTCGCGCCAGCCGACGAGAATCCACGGGTTCGAGGGAACAAACTGATAAAAGGAGGTCTCGTTGATCACGATGACCTCATCCTGGCGGCGCGCGGCTTTCTTGATCTCATAAGCGGCAATCACGCCGCCAAGCCCTGCGCCCAAAACAACAATCCGAGCCATATCCGGCCTCCCTTTAGTTGAGTAATAAATGCATAATATGCGTAAATTATAAAATGCGCACTTTGTCACATGGCTGGGCTGGCCAAGCCTCTGTAGACAGGAGGCTATCGAATTGTGTGTGCCACCAGAATCCGGGAGAGCCCTTATGGCCGACGAACGCGACCTTTCCCCATCCACCGTCTTTGATGCCCTCAAGGCCGGCGAGATCTTGCTCATCGATGTGCGCGAACCTGCCGAGTTTGCGGCGGGCCGGATTCACGGCGCGCTTCTGCATCCCCTCTCGACCTTCGAGCCGAAAGCCATCCCGACTGATGGCTCGCGCCGGGTGATCTTCCAGTGCGGTTCGGGCAAGCGCTCGCGCCAGGCGCTGGACAGCTATAGAGCTGCCACCGGCGCGGATGCAGCGCATCTCGCCGGGGGCATCGGCGCCTGGAAAGGTGCGGGTCTGCCTTGCATTTCGATCAATCCGGCAACTGGGCAGGTGGAAGATCATGGCCGCTATTAGGAGCATCGCGCTGGCGGTCCTGCTTGGCGTCATGCCAGCAACCGCAATTGCTGAATCCGTGGTTTCCGGCGGAGCGCTGACCATCGAGGAATCCACCGTGATCGACTACCGCCCCGTCGTGGCGCGGATCGAAGCGGGCGACACGGCCACGGCGCGCTCGCGCCTGCAGGGCGTGGTCACGCGCCTGTCTATCGATGAAGGCGATGTGGTCGCGGCCGGCGATGTGGTCGCCATCGTGACAGACGATACGCTGGCCCCGCAGCTCGCCGCGATTGCCTCGCGGATCGAGGCGCTGGCCGCGCAGATTTCCCAGGCCGAGGACGACCTTGCCCGCAACGAAGCCCTGTTCGAGGACGGCTTCTTCCCGCGCGCGCGTCTGGATGAACAGCGCACCGCGCTGGATGTCATGCGCCGCAATCTCGCTTCGGCGCAGGCCGAGCGCCGCGCCCTGGCCGCCCGTCAGGGTGAAGGCCGCATCCTTGCGCCGGCTGATGCCCGCGTGACCGGCGTTGGTGTGGTGGAAGGCTCTATTGTCAGCCCCGGCGAAGTCATTGCAAGCTTTGCCACGCTCAACGGCATTGTCCGCCTGTCGCTGCCCGAGCGCCATGCCTCGCAGGTCGCCGAGGGCGAGACCGTCACGCTGAGACTGCCTTCGCGCGACAATGATGTGCGCACGGCGACCATCGTGAAAGTCTATCCTGAGCTGCGCGACGGCGCCGTGATCGCCGATGCCACCGTGCAGGGCGGGCTCAGCGCGCTGGTCGGCGAGCGCGTCGACGTGCTGGCCCCGGTGGGCGAGCGCCGCGCGATCCGCGTTCCGGAGGACTATGTGACGACCCGCTATGGCGTGGATTTCGTCCGCGTGGCCGTGGGGGACCGCTATGTCGATGCGCCCGTCGCGCTGGCCTCCACGCTGACCGATGCCGAAGGCTATTACGAAGTGCTGAGCGGGCTGCGCCCCGGCGACCGCATCGAAAGACCGGAGTAGGGACAGATGAAACTCGACATTTCCGGCTCCATCACGCGCAGCACGATCCGTTCGCCGCTGACCCCGCTTTTCCTGCTCACGGCCCTCGCCGTCGGCCTGATCGCGTTGCTCACCATCCCGCGCGAGGAAGAGCCGCAGATCTCCGTGCCCATGGTCGACATGCTGGTCTCCGCGCCGGGCCTGAAGGCGCCCGATGTGGTCGAGCAGGTGACCAAGCCGCTTGAGGAGATCGTCAAGGCGATCCCGGATGTCGAGCACGTTTACTCCCAGAGCCGCGATGATGGTGCCATGGTGACGGCGCGCTTCATGGTCGGCACCGATGCCGACGATGCAATCTTGCGTATCCATGAGCGCATCCGCGCCAATCTGGGCCGCATCCCGCCCGGCGTGCCCATGCCGATGGTGATCGGGCGCGGCATCAATGATGTGCCGATCGTCACGCTCACCCTGTCGCCGGAAGACTGGACCGGGGATGTGTGGACTGACACCAGCCTGCGCATGCTCGCCGACGAGCTGCAGAAAGAACTGATCAAGGTCGACGATGTCGGCCTCACATCCATCACCGGTGGGCGCCGGCTGGAGCTGCGCGTCGAGCCTGATGTCCAGGCCATGGCGTCCTATGGCATCCCGCTGCAGACGCTGGTGGAGTCCGTCGGCCAGGCCGCAGCCGCCCATCCGGTCGGCACCGTGCGCCAGGATGGCAACTCCCTGATGGTGCAGGCCGGCGACCGGATCAATTCGGTCGGCGAGCTGGAACGCCTGGAGCTTCAGGGCGCCGATGGCCGCACGGTCTACCTGTCGGATGTGGCGCAGGTGCGGGTAACCGGCCAGGACAGCGAGAGCCGCGTCTGGACGCTCGACCACCGCGCCGATGGGGAGGGCTTCGATATCCGCCCGGCCGTGACCCTGTCGCTCGCCAAGCGCCCCGGCGCCAATGCGGTGAATGTGGCCGAAGCCATCCTCACCCGCGTGCATGAGCTGGAAGGCAATCTCATCCCCGAAGGCGTGCGGGTGGAAGTCACCCGCGATTATGGTGAGACGGCCAACCACAAGGCCAACGAACTCCTGTTCCACCTCGGCCTCGCCACGGTCTCCATCGTCATCCTGATCGCCTTCGCCATTGGCTGGCGCGAGGCGCTGGTGACGCTCATCGTCATCCCGACCACCATCCTGCTCACCCTCTTTGCCTCGCTGATGATGGGCTACACCATCAACCGGGTCTCTCTGTTCGCGCTGATTTTCTCCATCGGCATCCTGGTCGACGATGCGATCGTGATGATCGAGAACATTGCCCGCCATTGGGCAATGAAGGATGGCCGCACGCGTGCCCATGCTGCCGTGGATGCGGTTTCCGAGGTCGGCAACCCGACCATCATTGCCACGCTGACCGTGATCGCAGCCCTGCTGCCGATGATGTTCGTCTCCGGCCTGATGGGCCCCTATATGGCGCCGATCCCGGCCAATGCCTCGGCGGCCATGCTGTTCTCCTTCTTCGTCGCCGTGGGCATCGCGCCCTGGCTCTTGATGAAGATCGCCGGCAAGGCGAAGCTCGCGGGCCACGAGAATGCCGAACATGGCGAAACCCGCATGGGCAATTTCTATCGCTCCGTCGCCGCGCCGATTGTCGCCTCGAAGCGCAATGCCTGGACCTTCCTGATCGCGGTGGGCCTGGCGACGCTCGCCTCGCTCAGCCTGTTTGCGACCAAGGCCGTGCCGGTGAAACTCCTGCCCTTCGACAACAAGTCCGAAATCCAGGTCGTGCTCGACCTGCCGGAAGGCGCTTCGGTGGAAGACACCGAACGTGCGCTCTTCGCGCTCGCCGATGCCATCCGCGATGTGGAGGAAGTGACGACCATTCAGGCCTACGCGGGCACCGCCGCGCCGTTCAACTTCAATGGCCTGGTGCGCCACTATTTCCTGCGCAATTCTCCCGAACTCGGCGACCTGCAGGTGAACCTGTCGGAAAAATCCGAGCGCAGCCGGGCGAGCCACGATATCGCGCTCGATATCCGCGAGCGCCTCCTGGCTGTGGAGCTGGGCGAGGGCGCGAATGTGAAGGTTGTCGAGGTCCCGCCCGGGCCCCCGGTCATCTCCACCCTGATGGCGGAGATCTACGGCCCCACGCCGGAAGCGCGCCGGGAGACCGCCGCCATTGTCCGGTCCATGTTCGAGGAGACCGACTTCATCGTCGATGTCGACGATTCCATCGGCGACCGTGCTCCGCGTCTGACGCTTTCAGTGAACGAACCGCGCGCGGCCGATTATGGCGTCGCCCAGCAGGACATTCTCGACACCATCTCGCTGGCCTTCGGCGGGCAGGTGGTCGGCGTAAGCCCGCGCGGAGAAGGGCGCGACCCGCTCGATATCCGCATCCTCTTCCCCAAGGCCGAGCGCAACTGGAGCCAGGAGATCGCCGCCATCCCCGTGCCGAGGCGCCTGGCCGGGCAGGGCGCGCGCCCTGTGGAACTCGGCGCGCTGGTGGATGTTTCAGAGGAAATGGGATCGCCGACCATCTTCCGCCGCGATGGCTACTTCGCCGACATGGTGCAGGGCGAGCTGGCCGGGCGGTATGAGGCACCGATCTACGGCATGTTCGAGATCCAGGACCGGGTGAAGGCCTTCGACTGGGAGGAGGCCGGCCTCACCGCCCCGGCGGTGCGCATGTATGGCCAGCCCTCGGACGAGACCCGCCCGACCCTCTTGTGGGATGGCGAATGGGAGATCACCTATGTCACCTTCCGCGACATGGGGCTCGCCTTCGGCGCGGCGCTGATCGGGATCTATATCCTGGTGGTCGCCCAGTTCGGCACGTTCCGCGTGCCGCTGATCATCCTGACGCCCGTGCCGCTCACCCTGATAGGGATCATGATCGGCCATTGGCTGTTCGGCGCGGCGTTTACCGCCACCTCGATGATCGGCTTCATCGCGCTGGCCGGGATCATCGTGCGCAACTCGATCCTGCTGGTGGACTTTGTCCGCCACCTGCAGAATGCCGAGACGCCGCTGAAGGATGTCCTGCTGGAAGCCGGCGCGATCCGCTTCAAGCCGATCCTGCTCACGGCGCTGGCCGCCATGATCGGCGCGGCGGTGATCCTGACCGACCCGATCTTCCAGGGCCTGGCCATCTCGCTACTGTTCGGGCTGGCTTCCTCCACCGCGCTGACTGTGCTGGTTATTCCGGCAATCTATATTGCCCTGCGCGGGCCGGACTGGACGCCGGAACCCGAAGCAGACGAGACAGAAATCGACGCCACACTGATGGAGGCTGCGACCTGATGCCGACACCACACCCCAACTCCAGGGATGCCTTCGACCTGATGTCCAGCCGGATCCAGGAGGCCTCTGACGTACTCAAGGCGATGTCGAGCGATACGCGGCTGAAGATCATGTGCGCCCTTAGCGAGGGGGAGTTGGCGGTCAACCAGCTGGTCGAGCTTACCGATCAGTCGCCCTCGGCAGTGTCCCAGCATCTGGCGAAGCTGCGTGCGGCGAACCTGGTGGAATCGCGGCGCGAGGCGCAGACGATCTATTATCGCTGTGCCGGCGGCATCGGCCGGGCGCTGATCGATACGTTGTGCGATTTTTATCGGCCAGCGACGTGATCTGCCCTTCGCCCTTCGTCTCCGCTCAGGATGAGGGCTCAAGCCGCACCGTCCCGCTGGCCTCAAGGCCCTCCAATCCGACCGGCTTGTGGGTAAGTAGAATAAGCGCGCGCGGCGCCCCCTGTCGCCAGGCCGAGAGATTGGCGGCAAGGGCGCGCCGCGTGGAGCCGTCGAGCCCGGCAAAGGGTTCGTCGAGAACCAGCACTTCGGGCTCTATCAGCAGGGCACGGGCAAGTCCGATCCGACGCAGCTCTCCACCGGAGAAGGGCGCCTCGCTGTCTGAGAACAGGGCATCAAGGCCATCGGGATGCGCGCGCACCACAGGGCCGGCCAGGGCCAGATCGAGCGCGTTCCAGAGCCCCGCCTCGCTGGCGCCGGGCGCGGCAAGGCGGAGCTGGTCAGCCAGCGTGCCAGGCAGGAAGGCGGGAAATTGCGGGCTGAGCGCGATGCGTTCGAGCACCGCGGCGATCCGCACCTCGCCGCCCGGGATGCCGGCATAGCTCAATGCGCCGCCGGCCGGCGGATGCAGGCGCATCAGGGTTTCGGCCAGCGTCGTCTTGCCCGAGCCCGATGGGCCGATGAGTTGCAGCACGTCGCCGGGTGTGAGGGTGAAGCTGACGGGAGGGGTTGCGGGGGCGGCGTCTGAGGCCTGTGCGATCAACCCGTCCGCCCGGATCGGGAAGACGGTCTCCAGCGCCTTCGCCGTCTCTTCCGGCGCATCCCAGGGCGCATTGCCGAGGAGAAGCCGGGAGCGCAGCCGCTCGGCAGCAAGGCCGGCGCGCGGGGCGGCGTCGAACACCTTGATCATTGCGGTCGCCGCATCGAACGCCGCGATCAGGGCCAGCCCCGCGCCGACGGCCAGCGCAAGATCCGATCCGCTCCCGGCCACGCGCCAGAGCAGGAGCGCGGCGAGGCCCAGCCCGGCAAGGCTGCCGAGCGCGCCGAGCCCGCGAAAGGGGCGCTGGATCGTCTCGCCGGCAGTGAGATGTGCATTGAGCGCTTCACGTGTGCGCTCGGCCTCCACGGGCAGCGCGCCGGCAATGTCGAGTTCCACAGCGTTCTCGACCAGGCGCGAGACCTGTTCGCGCACCGCTTCGCCCTGCCGGCCATGAGCTTCGGCAGCGGTATGGGACTGTCGCACCGCGCGCCAGGGCAGGGCGAGGCTGAACAGGGCTGCGAGCGCCAGGGCAAGGAGGCCGGAGATCCAGTCGGCCGCCAGCGCAAGGCCCAGCGCGACGATGAGGCTCGCGGCAATCGCCACTGCCGGGCTCATCACGCGCAGGAAGCCGCGCTCGGCATCGTCGACATCGTCGATCAGGGCGCTGAGCTGGCTCGCTGGCAGGCTGGCAAAGCCGCGCCGTGCATGGGCGCTGCCGGAGAAGATGGCCGGGCGCAGGCGGACCGAGAGCGACAGGGTCGCGTCATGGCCGACCAGCTGTTCGCCATAGCGCGCCACGACGCGGGCAAAGGCGGCAAGGCGCACCCCGGCGCTGGGATAGAGATGGTTGAAGACATGGCCCGTCCCGGCAAGCCCCGAGAGCGCTGCCGCCGTCAGGAACCAGCCCGACAGGCCGAGCAGGACAACGCCCGATGTGCCCGCCAGCGCCGAGAGGGCGAGCGCGAAGAGAAATCTCGTGCGGGCCGGGGAGCCGAGAGCGCGCCAGAGCCGGATCATGCCGGCTCCATCTCTGCGGGCTCGCCGAGCGGCACGACCAGATCGCAGGCGGCGAGCACGGCCTCGGAATGGCTGGCAATCAGGAGAGTGCGGCCCCTGGCGAGGGATTCCAGCACGGCGAGGAAGCCGGCTTCGGCATCAGGATCAAGATGCGCTGTCGGCTCATCAAGCAGGAGGATTGGCGCATCGCGCAAGAGGGCGCGGGCAAGCGCAAGGCGCTGGCGCTGGCCGCCGGAAAGCCCGGCACCGAACCGGCCGAGCGGGCTGTCGAGCGTGCGGCCCGAGGCAGTGAGCAGGTTGAGTAGTCCGGTCTGGCGCGCGGCATCTTCCAGCGCAGCCTCGCTGGCGGCGGGCGCGCCGAGCAGGAGATTGGAGCGCACCGTGCCCTCCACCACCCAGGGCGTCTGGCCGACATAGGCGACGCTCTCGGCAAGGCTTGCGCCGTCTTCCAGTGGCCTGGCGTCAATCAGGATGCGCCCTTCAACCCGCCGTGTGCGTGCGAGCAGGGCGAGGAGGCAGGAGGACTTGCCCGAGCCGGACACGCCGGAGAGGGCGCAGAGCTCGCCCGGCCGGGCGGTGAAACTGACACCGCGCACCGCCGCGCGCTGGCCGGCATGGGCGAGGGCGACCTCTTCGAAGGCAATGACCGGAGCGGCATTCAGGCGGGGCAGGCGACGGATTTCGGTGGCCTCGGCGGCCGCGATCCAGGGCGCGAGCATCTCGGCGGCGGCCACGCCGTCAGCGCGGTCATGATGCAGGCCGGAGAGCTTGCGGATCGGGGCGAAGAATTCCGGCGCGAGGATGAGCACGGTGAGGCCTTCGGCGAGGGTCAGCGTCTCGCCGGTTTCGAAGGGAAAGACGCCGAGCAGCTTGAAGCCGACATAGACCGCCACCAGCGCGATGGAGACCGAAGCGAAGAATTCCAGCACGGCGGTCGAGAGGAACGCGACGCGCAGGATCGCCATGGTTCGCTGGCGTAGGCTCTCGGAGGCAAGCTCAAGCGCCCGCGTTTCGCGGGTCACTGCGCGAAAGGCACGGATCAGGCCGGCCTGTGCAGCGCGGGCCTGAAAGCTGCCGGAGAGGAGATCGAGGGAAGCCTGCTGGGCGCGCGCTCGGCTCGCGGTTTCGCTGGCGGTCAGCCAGATGAAGAGGGGCAGGACGATCACCGAGACCAGCAGCAATATGGCGGCAAGCCAGGTCTGCGTTGCTGACGCGATGAGGACGATTAGCGGGCCGATCAGGGCGAGCTGCTGGCCGGGTAGCCAGCCTGCCGCATAGGCGGCGAGCTTGCCTGTGCGGTCCACGATCTGGCTGGTCCGCGCGCCGGCAGACTCCCCTCCGAGCATGGCCGGACCGGCTCTTGCCGCTGCGCTGAGCACCTCGCCGCGCGCGGCGCCGACCATGCCAAGCCCAGCGCGGGCGGCGAGTGTTTCCGCGCCCCAGACGGCCGCAGTGCGCACAGCCGCGCCGGAAAGGGCAAGCCCCAGCCAGGGGGTTGCGGCCCCGCCGCTTGCGAGTGCCCCGACCGCATGACCGAGCCCCCAGGCGATCGCTACCCAGGCGCACACGGCCAGTGTATGAAGTGCAAGCGCACCGCGCACATTGCCGCGCGCCGCCTCGCCCCAGCGGCGAAGTGCGACTCGCGATATATTCTTGTCCTGAGAAGCGCCAGACGAAGCCATGCTTGTGGCCTAGATCATAAAAGTGATATTTTTGATGCGACTTTTTGTGCGATATCGTCGGTCACATCACGGGTCTAAGTGTTTGGCCATGTCCCGGGCCTCTGCGCCTCTTGTTCCAATGGAGCCTGTCCATGCCTGATCTCCTGGTTGCGGACCTGTCGCGCTGGCAGTTTGCGCTGACGGCCATGTACCACTTCCTGTTCGTACCGCTGACGCTCGGCCTGTCCATGATGCTTGTTGTCATGGAGGGCGCCTATGTGATGACGGGCAAGGAAGTCTGGAAGAAGATCACCAAGTTCTGGGCCACGCTGTTCGGCATCAATTTCGTGCTCGGGGTGGCGACCGGCATCACCATGGAATTCCAGTTCGGCACCAACTGGGCCTATTACTCGCACTATGTCGGCGACATCTTCGGCGCGCCGCTGGCGATTGAAGGCCTGATGGCCTTCTTCCTGGAGGCGACCTTTGTCGGCCTCATGTTCTTCGGCTGGGGCAAGCTTTCCCGACCGGCACACTGGATGGTGACCTGCATGGTCGCGCTCGGATCGAACCTCTCGGCGCTGTGGATCCTGATCGCCAATGGCTGGATGCAGCACCCGGTGGGGTCCGAATTCAATCCCGAGACCATGCGGATGGAAGTCACGAACTTCATGGAAGTGCTGTTCAATCCGGTCGCCCAGGCCAAGTTCGTGCACACTGTTTCGGCCGGCTATGTGACAGCGTCGGCCTTCGTGCTGGCGGTCTCGTGCTGGTATCTGTTGCGCGGCAGGCATCTGGGCCTGGCCAAGCGCTCGATCATGGTCGCTTCAGCCTTTGGCGTGCTGTCGGCGGCCTCTGTGATCGTGCTCGGCGATGAGAGCGGATATGTCGCCGGCGAGAGCCAGAAGTTCAAGCTCGCCGCCATTGAAGCGATGTGGGAAACCGAGCCGGCGCCGGCCTCCTTCACAGCCGTCGGCTGGCCGGACCGGGAGGCGAAGGAGACCCATTTCGCAATCCAGATCCCCTATGTGCTCGGCCTGATCGCGACACGCTCGCTGGATGAGGAAGTGCAGGGGCTCGACGATCTGGTCGACGAGGCGAAGGCCCGGATCGGCAACGGGATCGCCGCCTATGACGCACTTCAGCGTATCCGCGCCAATCCCGAGGACGCCGCCGCGCAGGAAGCCTTCAACGCCACCAGGGAAGATCTCGGCCATGCCTTCCTGCTCACGCGCTATGTCGACGATCCGCGCCAGGCGACGCCGGAACAGATCGATGCCGCGGCTGAAGATCTCGTCCCCAATGTAGCAATGACCTTCTGGGGTTTCCGTTTCATGGTCGGTATCGGCTTCCTGTTCCTGGCAATCTTCGGCGCGGGGTTCTACTTCATGAACCTGCGCCGGAATGTGCCGCGCTGGTTCATGCATGTGGCCGTTTGGGCCGCGCCCTTGCCATGGCTCGCGGCAGAACTCGGCTGGATCGTGGCCGAGGTGGGCCGCCAGCCCTGGATTATCGATGGCGTGCTGCCGACGCATCTGGGCGTATCGAGCCTGTCGGCAAGCCAGGTGATCACGACCATGGTGGGCTTCACCCTGATCTATGGCGTGCTGCTGATCATCGAGATGCGCCTGATGCTACGGGCCATTCGCCTCGGGCCTGGTGGCGGACCGGTTGTCCCGCTCGGCGGGGGCGGGGTGTCCGATGCACTCGGCATCTCCGAGCCCGCCGCGCCCAACAACAATGTCTTTGACAAATAGGAGCGGACCTCATGGAAATCCCGTTCGACTTCATGACGCTGAAGGTCATCTGGTGGGGCCTCCTGGGCGTGCTTCTCATGGGCTTTGCCCTGACCGATGGCTATGATCTCGGTGTCGCCTCGCTCCTGCCCTTCGTGGCGAAGAAGGATGAGGAGCGCAGGCTGGTGATCAACTCCATCGGCCCGATGTGGGAAGGCCACCAGGTCTGGCTCATCCTCGGCGGCGGGGCGATCTTCGCCGCCTGGCCGCTGGTCTATGCCGTCAGCTTTTCCGGCTTCTACATCGCCATGTTCGTGGTGCTGGCCGCGCTGATCCTCAGGCCCGTGGGCTTCAAGTACCGCTCCAAGATCGAGGGCGCAAAATGGCGCTCGGGCTGGGACTGGGCGCTGTTCATCGGTGGCTTCATCCCGGCGTTGATCTTCGGCGTGGCGGTCGGCAATGCCCTTCTGGGCGTGCCGTTCCAGCTCGATGACACCATGCGCATGACCTATGAGGGCGGCCTGGTCATGGGCCTTCTGAACCTGCTCACGCCGTTTGCCCTGCTGGCGGGGCTTGTCTCGGTCACCATGCTCGTCACCCATGGTGCAGCCTGGCTGAGCCTGAAGATCGAGAAGGGTGTCGTGCGCGACCGGGCGACGAAGATCGGCGCCTGGGCCGCGCTGGCGACACTGGTGCTCTATGCGCTGGCCGGGATCTATCTTGCCTTCGGGGTGGAGGGCTACCGGATCACCAATGAGGTGGATCCGAACATGCTGCCCAATCCGCTGCGCAAGGAAGCCGAGATGGCGACCGGCGCCTGGCTGGCCAATTATGGCCGTTATCCATGGATGATCCTGGCGCCTCTGGCCGGCCTTGGCGGCGCGGTGCTCGCCTTTATGGGCCATCGCAAGCAGTCCCCGCTCGCCATGGTCGGCTCGTCTCTGTCCATTGCCGGCATCGTGCTCAGCGTGGGAGCGAGCATGTTCCCCTTCATTCTGCCGAGCTCTATCGATCCGCAGTCGAGCCTGACCGTCTGGGACAGCTCGTCGAGCCATTTCACCCTGTTCTTCATGCTGGTGATGGCGGTGATCTTCGTGCCGATCATCCTGGCTTACACCGCCTGGGTCTACAAGGTTCTGTGGGGCCGTCTGACCACGGCTGAAGCCACCGGGGCCGATGGCGAACACGCCTATTAGGACAAGGAGATTTCAAGATGTGGTATTTTGCCTGGATCCTCGGCCTTGGCCTGGCGCTCACCTTCGGCATTCTCAATGCGCTCTGGAATGAGTTTTCCGAGGAAATGCAGATCCTCGACGATGTGGATGCGCCCGAGGGCTTTGCCCGTATCGAAAAGGTGGAGGCCGAGTAGGCGGTGTGTCCCCTAATGGGCCGGGCTAAGCTCCAGCCTATGCAGCAGGCCGGCATTGCCCGCCACGAGATCGGCCAGGGACACTTTGTTGAGCTCGGCGAAGAAGGCGTCCAGGCCCACCCGGAACACACCAGTCAGCCGGCAGACCCCGGCAATCGGGCAGGTATTGGTCGCGGAATTGAAGCACTCGACGAACACATCGTCGCGCTCGAATTCCTGGGCGACATCGCCGATGCGGATCTCGCTCGCCGGCCGGCTCAGGCGCACCCCGCCATTGCGCCCGCGCACATTCTCCAGATAGCCGAGCTGGCCGAGCTGGCGCGTGGCTTTCAGGAGATGCGCCTTCGAGATCCCATAGGTGTCGGCAATATCCTGCACCCGCACCAGCCCCTCGGCATTGACCGCGCAATACATCAGGATGCGCAGGGCGTAATTGGTGTAGGCGGTCAGGCGCATGTGGGCTTCCTAGGAGATGAGAAGTGACACCTGTCTACACGAAAAGTGTTATGGAAAATATCACAATACCTGAGGCTTCCGTTTCGATCCGCTAAAAAGAAAGGCCGGGAACATGTCCCGGCCCGAGGCAACGAGCTTGATGACAAGCTCTAGGAGGAACGGGGTGTAGGTGTAATCGCATCGCGCACGGCATCGATTGCGTCGGCATTGTCGATGGTGGCGGGAACATCGAAGGGCTTGTCGTCGACCAGGCTGCGGATGGTCTTGCGCAGGATCTTGCCGGACCGCGTCTTGGGCAGGGCCGAGGAGCGGTAGACCCGCTTGAAGGAGGCTACGGCGCCAACCTCCTGGCGGACACTGATGATCAGCTCCTGCTCCAGGGTTTCGGTGACCACGACATCGGCCTTCAGCACGACGAAGGCGACCGGCACCTGGCCTTTCAGATCATCGGCAGCGCCAACCACGGCGCATTCGGCCACGGCTGGGTGAGCTGCAATGACCTCCTCGATGGCGCCGGTGGAGAGGCGATGGCCGGCGACATTCATGACGTCGTCTGTGCGGCCCATGACGAAGACGAAGCCGTCCTCGTCCATGAAACCGGCATCGCCGGTGAGGTAATAGCCGGGGAAGTGGCTGAGATACTGTTCCTCAAACCGGCCGGGAGAATTCCAGAGTCCCGTCATCGCGCCGGGCGGCAGGGGCATCCTGATCACGATGGCGCCCGATTCCCCGCGCGGGACAGGCTTGGCGTCCTCATCGAGAATGTCGAACGCATAGCCCGGTACCGGGCGGCCCGCCGCGCCGATATGGACTTTCGTGTCGCCAAGTCCCGGGAAGGCCGAAAGCGCCGGCCAGCCAAGCTCGGTCTGCCACCAATGGTCGATCACTGGCACCTTCAGCGCGTCGGCGACCCATTCCACGGTGTCCGGATCGGCCCGTTCGCCGGCGAGGAACAGATAGCGCAGCTGGCGGAGATCATACTTGCCGACATGGGAGGCGGAAGGGTCCTCGCGCTTGATGGCGCGAACGGCGGTCGGTGCGGTGAAGGCGACGGTGACGTTGTATTCCTCGATCACGCGCCACATGGCCCCGGCGTCGGGCGTGCCGACCGGTTTGCCCTCATAGAGCACCGTGGCGCAGCAGTTCACCAGCGGCCCGTAGACGATGTAGGAATGGCCAACCACCCAGCCGATATCGGAGGCGGCCCAATAGGTCTCGCCCGGCTGGGCGCTGTAGATATGGCTCATCGACCATTTCAGGGCGGTGACATAGGAGCCGATATCGCGCACCACGCCCTTGGGCGCGCCCGTGGTGCCCGAGGTGTAGAGCACATAGAGCGGGTCGGTGGACGGGCAGGGCGTGCAGGGCGTCGTGCCGCCTTGCGCGATGATCTCTTCATAGTCGAGGTCGCGGCCGGGCCTGATGGCAACATCCTGCTCGGGGCGCTGCTTGATGATCACCTTTGCCGGCGGGTGGGCGGACATGGCGAGCGCCTCGTCGACCAGCGGCAGATAGGGGATCTTGCGGTTCGGTTCGATGCCGCAGGAGGCGGTGACCAGCACATCGGGGGCAAAATCGTCGACCCGCTTGGCCAGTTCGCGCGCGGCGAACCCGCCGAACACCACCGAGTGGATTGCGCCCAGACGCGCGGTTGCCAGCATGGCGACCACGGCTTCGGGGATCATCGGCATATAGATCAGCACGCGCCCGCCCTGACCGACGCCAAGTTCGGAAAGACCGGCGGCGAAGGCGGAAACATCCCTTTGCAGCTCGCCATAGGTGATCTGGCGCTTCGTGCTCGTGACCGGGCTGTCATAATAGATCGCAACCTGGCCGCCATATCCCGCCTCGACATGGGCATCCACGGCGGCATGGCAGGCATTCACCTTGCCATCGGGAAACCAGCCCTTGCCGGTCTCATGGGCGGTCTTCGGTGGCTCGAACCAGGCCACATCCTCGGCCGCACGCAGCCAGAAACCTTCCGGATCGGCCGACCAGGCCGCAAAGACGTCTTCATAACTCAAACGAGGTCTCCCATTCCTCAGGGCGCCAGCGCCCCATCCTCCATGACGGAGGATATTGTCATCGGAAGAATGGGAAACTCAATCTATCCGAACGTCTATAGGTATATGTGCGGAGCGGCTTGTCGCGGAGTGTTCAGGCCGTGTCGCGGTAGATCCCGGCAATCAGGTCCGCCACCGCCTCGGGATGGGTGTGGTGCAGGAGCTGGCCGGCCTGTTCGATGGGCGTGACATCGACATGGGTATAGCGCTGGGCGAACGCACGCGCCCATTTCAGCGGGCAGATCGGATCCTGATCGCCGATCACATAGTGCAGCGGCCGGTCGAGGTCCTCGACCTGATCGCTCCAGTCGGAAAAGATCTTCAGCCCATCGCCGACAAAGCCGTCAAACCCGCCACCATCGATCAGGCCGAAACCTTCATGGACCAGCTCCATGATTTCCGGGGTCTTCAGGGCCGCGCTGTCGGCGGTGCTTGTGTTGTAGGTGCGTTCGAGCAGGCGGTTGCGCCCGGGCTCGCTGCGGTAATAGGCGGCCGAGGTGCCCAGCATGAACCGCAGGGCGCGGGGCGACAGGCGCGCGGTACGCGAGAGAAGCCGTACCATGGAGGGATAGTCCGAGAGCATGTCGGGATCGTGGATCGGCACGCCACCCGCAAGGGCGCAGATCGAGGTCACGCGTTCCGCCGCGCCCATGCCCGCCGCGCACCCGTAGAGGACGCCGCTGGTATGGGTCACCACCATAGCCTGGTCGAGGCCGAGCCCGTCGAGGATCTGCGGGAAGGTCTGCGCCCATTCCTCCACCGTATGGCGCCAGTTGCGCGGCGGGTCGGAGCGGCCATAGCCCGGCCGGTCGATGCAGATCATGTGCAGGCCGTGCCGGCCGAGCGCCTGGATGAACTGCTCGGTCATGCCATGGCCGAGGGACATGCCATGCAGGAAGATCAGCGGCTGGGTGCTGGGATTGCCGCGCCTCGTCCAGCCGACCTGCCGCCCGGATTTCAGGGTGATGATGCCCCGGTCGAGGCCGTCGGCACGGCGCGCACCGCGCGGGGCGACACCCTGCATGAGATGGTGCAGCTGGAGCGCCAGGCGCACCACATCCTCGCGTCCGGCAATGCCCATCTTGCGATAGATCGCCTTGGACTGGGTCTTGAGCGTATCGGTTGAGCGTCCGGCCGCCTCGGCAATCTTGCTGAAGCTCTCGCCGAGCACGATGCGCTCAAGCAGGGCGAGTTCGGCACCTGTCAGGTTGAACTCGCTGGCCAGGACCTCGCCCACGGCATCGGACCAGACCGCATGGGAGGTGCGCACCAGATAGCGTGGCCTATGCAGGCCGGACTCGCCGCGCCCCAGCCGCCGGATCACAACGCCCATGGAGGTCCCGCTCCGGCGGTCGGTGATGCGGGCAAACCCGCTCTGGGCGCGACCGACCTCATGGAGCATGTGCATGGCTGATGTCAGGGCCTGCTTTTCCTCCGGCTCGTCGGACAGGTCGCTCAGACGGCGGGCCTGCTCGCCCATGGCCCGCTTCCAGCTGTCATTGCAGGCGAGGAAGTCGCCGTGATCATCGGCGATCGCTGCCGGGCCGGTTTCGGCCTCGACCAGCGTGGCGGGCGAAAAGGAGGCCCGGCTGGTGGGATGGAGCTGGTCCAGGATGACCGTTGCCCGGTCGATATGGGTCAGCAGCTGGTCAGCCTCCAGGCTGCCGGGATCCAGGCTGGCGACATATTTGTCCCAGTGCTGGATGAAGGATTCATAATCGTCTGGGGACAGCGCTGTCTGGTAGATCGCCTCGACGGCAGAGAGCAGGTTTGCACTTGGGTCCGAGCTCAAGACAGCTCCTTCTCACGCCACCTAATGCATCGAAAACTAAACACAGCCGAACATTACAGTTCACCCTTATCACCCTGCAGGGTGATGCCAAGCGATGATCTAGAATGTAAGCACATGTTCAGACGGCGCGGTGGGAAAAGACGCCCAAAGTGTGTGGGGACGCACGTGGACACACTTCAGAAAGCCGGACCTGTCGCATCCCGGCTTTCTGATTTTTCCGGTTCCAGCTAGATCGGCTCGTAGGGGAAAACCGAGGTCGTCGCGCCGAGATCTGTAAAGCTCGGCCCCATGGCCGGCAGGGCCTGCTCGCACAGGGTCTCCGGCGTCCAGCCTTCCAGCCGGGCAATGCTTTTCACCGGCCGGGGCTGGCTGAACAGCACGACCTCATTGCCGCGCACGCTGAAGACCTGGCCCGACACCGATTTCGACTTGTCGGCACACAAGGCCACAGCGAGCTGGGCGACCTGGTCGGCCCGCATGCCCTGGCGCATGCGCTCCACGCGCTCGGCGCCGGCTTCGTCCTTGACCGGGATGGAAGCGATCATCCGTGTGAAGGCGAAGGGCGCGATGATGTTGGAGCGCACATTCTTGCGCTCGCCTTCCATGGCGACGATCCGCGACAGCCCCATGATGCCGAGCTTGGCGGCGGCGTAATTGGCCTGGCCGATATTGCCGATCAGGCCGGAGGTGGACGTGAACAGCACGAAAGCGCCGCCTTCCTGTTCGCGGAAAAGCTCCACGGCGGCGCGTGTGACATTGAAGCTGCCATGCAGGTGCACATCGATGACCGCCTTCCAGTCGGCTTCGCTCATCTTGTGGAACATGCCATCGCGCAGGATACCCGCCGGGTTCATCACCGCATGCAGGCCGCCGAACTCGTCGCGGGCCTGTTCGACCATGCCCGCCACCGCGGCATAGTCGGTGACGCTGTCAGAATTCGACACCGCCTTGCCCCCGGCTGCGCGGATTTCACGTGCGACCTGTTCGGCCGGGCCGGCATCACCTTCATCGCCGCCGGAAAGGCTGCCGCCGAGATCGTTGACCACCACATTGGCGCCCTCCCGCGCGGCCAGCAGGGCGCACTCCTTGCCGATACCGTTGCCGCCGCCGGTGACCAGTACTGTCTTGCCGTCCAGAATGCCCATGCTTCGCGCGCTCCCATTTTATTGCTGCGTTTCCCGGCGAGCTTAGACCTGCGGCAGGCAAAGAAAAAGCACCGCCCTTGGGGAAGGGCGATGCCTGGAAAGGATCGGGCCGGGCGGATCAGACCGCGCGGCGGTAACGCGGGTTCACGCTGTCATCCGGGCGCGGAGTGATCCCGGTCAGGCGCTTGATCACCCACTCGATGTTCTGGAAGAACCGCACGCGTTCCAGGCCCGGATTGAGGTAATTGGTCATCACGCAGTAATGGGTGTCCTTGCCCTTGCGGTGGTGGGCGGTGTGGTGGCGAAAGCTCTGCATCAGGCCGGTCTTCTGAATGAGGGTGATCAGCCGCCCGTTCTCTGCCGGGCTCTTGTGGGCGGCGCCGTGGAACTCGTTGGCGAGCATGCCGAAGGCGACCGCCGCGCCGGTGAACAGGTTCAGCCAGCCCACGGCCCAGAACACCAGCAGGAAGACGATGCCGAACGCGATCACCTCGCGATTTCGGGTATAGAAGGTGCCGCGAAGAAAGAAGCGCGGCTGGTGATGATGATATTGGTTCATGCGGATTGTATGGCCCAGGACCGGCCATTTCGGATCGCCATAACGATCCTCGAACCAGTGAAACACGCCGGAGACAAAGTCTGCCAGAAGCAGCCCGGCGAAGATCTTTCCCACCCCCTTCAGAAGGGCGATGGTCAATGTGATCGGCATAAAAGTCTCCATCATGCCATTGTTTCGGCAAGCCGGAGCGCCCGCCGATATGTGATCGCATGATCACTAATTGTGGCGGAAACGTGTCTAGTGAGCATATAATCACTAACGGTGAGGAGATTTATTTCCTATGCTCTGTAAAATTGTCCTAGTCAAAACTCAACCAGAGGGCGCAGGCATCGTCGGCACGTTTCACCCGTCCGATGGCCTGGCGGGAGAGGCCGGATTCGTGGCGGCGAAGCTGCGTGACGAGGTCGCCAAGACCGCATGTGCGCACGGCACTGGCCAGGCCGGGGCCATCATACAGCCCGTAAGGATGGATCAGGCGGTAGAACCCGTCCGACATCAGGAGAATCTGCGTTCGCGCGGTGGCAGGAATGCTGACCCGGTTCAGACGGGTGATGACATGCGGGCGCAGGCTGAAGATCGGCTTTTCGGCCTCGAAAGCCGCCTCCCGGGCCTCGCGCACGGCGTTCCAGATCTCCTCCTCGCTGCGCTTGAGCACCTCGCGATTGTCCTCGCTTTCCTGCTCGGAGGCACCGACAGGCCCGTACTCCTCGCCGCTGATCAGGTCCAGGGCCATGCAGTCGCCCAGCCAGCAGAGCTCGGCCACATCGCCCAGCCGGCGCAGCCAAATGCCTGACGCGATCGGCCAGGCGGCGGGCGGCAGGCTATCCAGCGGCGTGTCGCTCTCGGATTCTGCCCGGGCCCGCACCTGCTCCAGGATGCGCCTGAAATAAACCTCGGGTGCCTCGCCCTCTTTCGGGGCGTGGCCTATCAGGTGAGATGACAGCGTATCGGCGAACCAGGCCGCGCCGCTTTCCGCGCCGGGAAAGGGTTGCAGCGGCGTCGCATCCGTCGCCCCGTCCAGCACCCAGGCCGTTCCGGCGCCTTCATCATAGCCATACCGGTCATCCCCGGTCTTGCCCGGATTGCCGGGGGAATTCACGGCATCGACAATCTCGAACGCGGACACGTTTCCCCCAACTGGTTCTGCCTAACTCGCCAGGCGTTCCATTTCCTCGTCGGAGAGTTCGGAATTGTCGTAGACGTTTTGCACGTCATCAAGCTCGTCGAGCGTGTCAAGGAGCTTCATCAGCGTGTCGGCGGCCTGGCCTTCGACGGGCACGGTGTTCTGGGGCTTCCAGATCAGCTTGGTGGAGGTGGCTTCGACATCCGGCCAGGCCTCGTCCAGCGCGCTCGCGACTTCGTTCAGGCCCTCACGCTCGGTATAGATGACATAGGTTTCGCCATCGACTTCCATGTCGGTCGCGCCGGCCTCCAGCACCGCCATCATGACATCGTCTTCCGCGCCGACCTCGGCCGGGTAGATGATCTCGCCGACCTGATCGAAGCCGAAGCTGACCGAGCCGGTCTCGCCCAGGTTTCCGCCATTCTTGGAGAAGGTGGAGCGGATATCGCTGGCCGCGCGGTTCTTGTTGTCGGTCGAGGCCTCGACAATGATGCCGACGCCACCGGGGCCGAAACCCTCATAGCGGATATCGACATAATCATCGCCGCCGCCGCCCGCGCCCTTGTCGATGGCGCGCTTGATATTGTCCTTGGGGAGCGAGGAGCCCTTGGCGTTCTTGATCGCCAGGCGCAGGCGCGGATTGGCGTCCGGGTCCGGCCCGCCCATCTTCGTCGCAATGGTGATTTCCTTGCTCAGCCGCGAGAAGAGCACGGCGCGCTTTTTGTCCTGCGCGCCCTTGCGGTGTTGGATGTTCGCCCATTTACTATGGCCGGCCATGAATGCCTCATTTCGTGGTGTGTTCGTCTGCCGCCTGACTAACCTAATCTGACGGGTCAGGGAAGGCAGGCCCTGCCGTGACAGGGCCTTGCGAACTCCAGGGTTGGAAAAAGTTGATCCGATTTGATTGAATTTCACAGATTGTGTGAAGGTGCCGTTTAGATGGCTCCTAATAGCTTTGAGAAAGTTTATCCACCCGCGACTACGGAGTGTACGCAATATGATCGTCCCATATCGTGAATATATACTTCGGATATTCTTGCTCACGTTCGGCTGTATCGTTGCCTGCGCGAGCCTTTCGCATGCCATGGCCGGTTGGGACGCAAAGGTTTCTTCGCATGAAATCCAGACACTGGCGATTGTACTGCCGATGATCATTGCGCCCTTCGCGATTGCCTTGGCGATTCACGACGGGCTGCAATCTGAAAGGTTAAAGTCTGCGAGCCAGGACACGAGCGCTCGCGATAATCTGACCGGCCTGCTCAACCGCAGGAGCTTCTTCCGTCAGATTGAAAACATGCGCCAGCTGACGAGCAGCAGCGAAGTGTTCTTCTTCATGGTCATCGATGTTGACCACTTCAAATCGATCAATGCCCGGTTCGGTCATGAGGCTGGCGATGCCGTCCTGATCCATGTCGCCGACTGTCTGCGCAGCCGCGCGACCGAGGATATGCGTATCGCGCGATTTGGCGGCGAGGAGTTCATTATTGCCGGTCATCTCAACACGATCGGTACGCTTCAGCGCTTCGGCCAGCGTATCATCCAGTGCGTCGAGAATAATGAGGAAGGTAACAAACACCTCCAGGTGCGCGTGCGTGTCAGTGTCGGCAGCTGCATCGCGACGAGCGATGTGTCGACCGAACTGGCGGTAGCACACGCAGAATCTGCCATGCTGCAGGTCCTGCGCACGGGACGGCACAAGGTGGTCGGCGCACACGAAGACCAGCAATACGCCGCCTGAACCGGAAGCCGCCCGCGATCCTTAACAGATGCGCGGGCGGTGGGTTCGAGCGGTAAGGGGCAATGGGGCCTAAATCGCCTGACCGCCGGACACTTCGATGCGTTGCGCCGTCAGCCATCGATTGTCCGGCTCGAGCAGGCTCGCAATCATCGGCCCGATATCATCGGGCACACCAACCCGGCCGAGGGCGGTGATGGAGGCGATCTGTGTATTGAGATCGGCCTTGTCGCGCACGGCACCGCCATCGAAGTCGGTCTCGATGGCGCCGGGGGCGACGGTGTTAACCGTTATCCCGCGGCTGCCCCACTCCTTGGCCATGTAGCGCGTTAGGACTTCCACCGCGCCCTTGGCCGCGGCATAGGCAGCGTAGCCCGGAAGGGCGAAGCGGGTGAGGCCGGAGGAAATGTTCACGACCCGGCCGCCATCGGCGATGAGCGGGTAGAGGGTCTGGGACAGGAAGTAGACGCCCTTGAAGTGAACATTGCACAGGGCGTCGAACTGCGCCTCGGTGGTCTCGGTGACAAGCGCACCATCGCCATGGCCGGCATTGTTGACGAGATTGTCGAAGGTCTCGCGACCCCAGCCGGTCTCCAGGGCGGCTTTCAGGCGAGCTGCAAAATCGGCGAAGGTCGACACGTCGCCTGTATCGAGCTGGAGCGCGGCGGCCTTGCGGCCCATTGCCTGAATCTCTGCGACGACGTTTTCGGCCTCGCTTTCATTGCTGCGATAGGTCAGCACGACATCGCCGCCCTTGCGGGCAACATTCAGCGCCGTGTTACGCCCGAGGCCCCGGCTGCCGCCGGTAATGAGTGTGATAGTGGACATGGCAGGTCTCCTTCTGCGTGTTCTGTTGAGCCAGGGATATCGGAAGCGGGGTGGAAAGGTCGTTGCCGAAACCTCGGCAAGTTTTGCCTGATCCTGCAAACTCGGGTGCAATGCGGCCCGCGCTGACATAGAGTGGGCTCATGACAGATGCGCTTCTTGATGCCGTTCGCCGCTATGCCGATGCCCATGCCGAAACCGGCAGCCAGCACATGACTCCGATCCGGGGCTTCACAGTCATACGTGAAACCGTGCCGAACATGATCCGTCATTCGATCATGCAGCCGTTGGTTTGCCTTGTCCTGCAGGGCAGAAAGCAGGTGAATATGGGCGCGCAGAGTTTCGAGTTCGGCGCCGGGGATTCCCTGCTTATCACCGCCGATATTCCCACGGTCAGCCAGATTACAAAAGCGAGCGTAGACACGCCCTATCTCTCCCTGGCGGTCGATCTCGATCCCGGTATGATCGCCGACCTCCGGCTACAGATGGGATCGCAGGGGGAAACGGAGGCCGGTCCAGTGCGGATCGTGCCGACCCGTGATGAGGTGGCCGATGCCGCCCACCGGATCATGAAACTGCTCGACCGGCCCGAGGCCGTACCCGTTCTGCATGAACAGCTTCTCCGGGAGCTGCATTACTGGCTGTTAATGGGCCGGCATGGCAGCGCGATCCGCAGGCTCGGCTGGGCCGAAGGGCATGAAGCCCGCATCGCGCGCGCCGTTGCGGTGATCCGCGCGCGCTATGACGAGACGCTTCCGGTGGACGGGCTGGCCGATGTGGCGGGTATGAGCCCGTCCTCCTTCCACAGCCATTTCAAGGCCATCACTTCGCTCTCGCCCCTGCAGTTCCAGAAACAGTTGCGCCTGATCGAGGCGCGCCGTCTGATGCTGGCCGAAGGCAGTTCTGCCAGCCATGCCGCCTATGCCGTAGGCTATGAGAGCGTGCCGCAGTTTACCCGCGAATATGCGCGGATGTTCGGCCTGCCGCCGGCGCGCGACAAAGCGGCTGCGCAGGAAAGGGCGGAAACCGCCGCCTGATCAGGCGGGCAGGGCCGGGCTGAGGCGTCCGCCAAGGCGGATCATCTCGATCCGGGTGGCCAGGCCTGTTGCATCGTCGGTCTCGACATAGGTGCCGCACAGCGTGCCGTCGCCCATGGCCGGCTGGTAGCGATCTCCCGGCAGCTGAGTCTCGAAGCGGTAGAGCGAGATGTCCTTCCGCATGCCGATCACGCTGTCATAGTCCCCGCACATGCCGGCATCGGTCTGGTAGGCCGTGCCGCCCGACAGGATCATGGCATCGGCGGTCGGCACATGGGTGTGCGAGCCGACCACCAGGCTGGCGCGCCCGTCGCAGTGATGGCCCATGGCCATTTTCTCGCTGGTGGCTTCGCAATGCATGTCCACGATCAGCGCATCGGTGACGCTGCCAAGCGCCAGTTCCTCCAGTGCGGTCGTGGCGGCCTCGAACGGGTTGTCCATGGCCTGGCGCATGAAGACATTGCCAAGCAGCTGGACCACACCGACCCGCCGGCTATCGGGCAGGGCGAACAGGTGTGCGCCCCGGCCGGGCGCTGCGGCGATCTTGGGATAGTTCACCGGGCGGATGATGCGCGGGTCCCGGTCGATATGATTGAGCATCTCGCGCTGGTCCCAGGCATGGTCGCCCAGGGTCAGGCAGTCGGCGCCGGCCTCGAAGAAATCCTCGGCGATTGCGGCGGTCAGGCCGAAGCCGCCGGCTGCGTTTTCAGCATTCACAACAATAAAATCGAGCGCCAGCTGGCGTCGCAGACGTGGCAGATGCTCGGTCACCGCCGACCGGCCCGGTGCCCCCACCACGTCACCAAAAAATGCAAGCCTCATCACGCTCTTATGCGCCTGTCGGGGGAAAAATAAAAGCGCGCACCCGCCGGGGCGAGTGCGCGCAATCATCTGTGTGCCATTTATGTCGGCACTATTCCTCGTGGGTTACCGTCAGGCCCAGCATGTCCTTGGTGATGATGCTGGGATCCTCAATATCGGCAAAGGTGGACGCCGACAGCGGGGTCTGCGGGTTGAGGCTGATCGTCAGCGTGCCGGAATTCTGCAGCAGGGAGGTCAGGCCCGTGGAGATATCGGTGGCAATGGCCGGGTCGATCCCGGTCTGGGCCGCCATCATCGGCAGCATGGCTGCCCCGAAGGTCGCTTGCTGGCGCACCGCGGCCGGGTCTTCACCCGACTGGGCCGCATACAGGTTGATCGCACGGTCGATGATGGAATCATCTTCCAGCGACAGGGTGAACTGGTTGAGTGACAGCGCCGATATGGCCTGTTGCATCACCTTCTCGTTCGCCGGCGACCCTTCGTTCATGGCTTCGAAGTCCAGCGACTGGAGCTGTTCCATATAGTCGCTGAAACCGGTCATGTCGCCGCCGAAGCGGATCGTGAAGCCATCGGCCAGGCTGAGATAATTGTCTGCGGCAGAGAATTGCACCGTGTCGGTTTCCGGGTCGAAGCTCGACTTGCCCGCGCCGGACAACACCAGCGTTTCATAGCCCATCATGCCCAGCGCACCGGCGAGCTCTGCGCCAGATTCGCCGCCTTCCGGGTCAGCAGAAAGCGTTGCCGTGAAAGGCGCTGTCACGCCGCCAACGGCCACGCCATCTGCGTTGCGATCCACGGTCGTGGCATAGCTCGGCAGGTCAAAGGACACACCACCCATCTGGAAGTCGAACGCCTCCAGGGAGAAGGTGTCATAGCCCGGCTCCATGGGATTGTCGTACATGCTCTCCATCAGGGTCGCGGCGAAATCCTCGTCGTTTTCGAAACCCTCCTTGAAGCCCGCGGCCAGCACGTCGAGCGCAGCACCAGTAAAGGAGATGCCTCCCAGCGAAGCGGTGAAGGGGTCGTCATCATCACTCTGGCCGCTGAGGCTGAGCGAGGAGATCCTGGCCACGGAGATCTTGCTGTCCTCGACACCGCCAAACTGGATGGAATCGATCAGGAAGCTGCCTTCATCGCCATCATCATTGAAGTCGAGATTGAAGTCCGACAGCGACCAGCTGTCGAAGCTGACCTCTTCGATCGGCGGGAACTCGGCCGGATCGCCGGAGCCGTTCAGGCTCGCCACCCAGGCGGCCAGTGCCGGGGAGGGGTTGAGCAGCTCGATGCCGGCAATCGACAGATCGCCATTGGCGGCCGCCTCGGCATCATGCGGCTCGATCTGGATGTTCGAGAGTGACAGCTTGGAGAAGCTCGCCTGGCCATCGACCATGTCGAGGCCGTCCAGTTCCATGGTGCCGATCACCATGGTGGCGCCCTCATCTTCCGGATCGTCGGCATCGCCTGGGATTTCGATCGTTACATTGGAGTAGACTGCACCATCCCCGTCCTGGCTGACTTCGCCGAATGCGGCACGGCCCGAGCCGGACTGGGCAAGGTTCATTGCCGCAAGCGCGGCAGACGCTTCGGAAGCATCGCCGCTGCGCAGGGTGATTTTGCCAAGATCGCTCAGGGCGCGTTCGGCAGAGTCCACAGCGGCTGTCCCGGCGCCTTCGACCGTATCTTCGGCACTCTTGTTGTTGCAGGCCACCAGCAAGGTCGCCGCGGCTACAGTAATTAGGAGGTGTTTCATCAGTTTTTGATCCCCTTGAAGGTCACGGTGCCCTAAACTCACCCAAACAAAGCGATTCTCGGTTTAGCATGTTCCGCGACAATGGCCAGAAAATGGCGCTGAAAGCGCGTAACGGCCGTCAGGTCATTGTCAGGCTTGAGGTTAATCCGCGCGCGCGCAGGCTGATCCTGCGGCTCGACGAGAAGGCGCGCGAGGCGGTTGCCGTGGCGCCGCGCCCCCGCGATATTCCTGCTGCAGCCGCCTTCGCGAGCGAGCGGGTCGACTGGATTGCCAGCCAGCTGTCGCGGATGCCGGAGACGGTGGCCTTCGAGCCCGGCGCGGTGATCCCCCTGCGCGGGGAGCCTTGCCGGCTGAGCCTGGACGGGCCCGGCCGACGCGCTCGGCTGGATGTCGAGGAGGAGGTTGTCCTGCGCGCGCCCGGCGCCGAGGAGACCTTCCATGCCCGTATCACGCGCTATCTCAAAGCGGCAGCCAAGACCGACCTTGCCGAGGCGGTGGAGCGCCATTGCGAAGTGCTGGGCGTGACAGCCCGGCGCCTGTCGGTGAAGGACACCCGCTCGCGCTGGGGCTCGTGCAGTTCCGAAGGCGTCCTGTCCTTTTCCTGGCGCCTGATCTGCGCGCCGCCGGATGTGCTCGACTATGTTGCCGCCCATGAATGCGCGCACCTTCTGGAGATGAATCATTCCGACCGCTTCTGGGGCCATGTCGAGCGCACCTGCCCGGACTGGAAGCGCCACCGCCGCTGGCTGCGCGCCAATGGCCGCGACCTGCATGCGGTGGGCGGTTAGCCGGACAATCCCTCGGCGCGCTTTACGCGTGTCGTCAGCAATTCCTGACATAGAAGGCCTGCATCGCGGTGGCGGTGCATCTCCTGATAGGTTGGGTGGTTGAGCGTGGCGATGAAGGCGCGCCGGTCCGGGAAGTGCATCACCATCACCGCATCCCAGTCGCCCTGGCCGATGAAATAGCGCTCCACCTCACCCATCAGCAGGCAATGCGCGCCGACCTCTGCGGCCGCCACGCCGAAGGCATCAGCATAGCGCTGATAGGCCGCCGCGCCGGGCTCATCGCGACCATGTTCGGGCGCGCCTTCGGGATATTCGGCCTTTACGCGGAATTTCAGCAGGTTCACCTGCGCGATCGGGCCGTCATAAGGATCGTCACGAAAGGCGCGGAACTGGTCGCCTGTGGGCTGGAAGGCGGGCATGTCTGTTGATCCTCCGGACGTGTCTTTTGCCGGAGGCTGCCATGCTCAGTTGTGGGCGCAAGCCCTGCCGTCAGGAGAGCCTGACGCGCTGGGTGCCCTCGCCGTCCTCGACAATGAGGGGGCAGCGGCTGAACCCGCGGACATCGTCATCGGAGTGGCGATAGAGCGAGGTGTGGATCTGGCGACCGTCGAAATGGCGGCAGACCAGCATGTCATACTCGGCGGGATGGTTGCCCAGAGCGGCAACCGCCTGGCCGGCATCGGCCGAGCTTTGCCAGACCATCACGCGACTGCCCGTGAACAGGACATAGCCCTCCATCCCGATCGAAGCGCAGATCACAAGAACAGAGAGAAATTTCAGCATGTCGGGTCCTGTGGCGTGGTGGAGAACTCGAACATTACAGGAGGGCAATTAATATTATGTGTTGCCGATTCCCGCCGTATCGGCAGATCGCCGAAAGGGTTTGGTAAAAAATCCTCAGACGGTGCCCTAGTCTCCCTGTTCGGATGCCGCCGACCAGATCCTGAACAGGGCGAAAGCGCCTGCCGCACCGAGCAGGAGGAAGAGCCCGGTCGTCAGGACATTGGTCGTGAATGCCGGGCCAAGGCGCGATATCAGGGGCTCGCCAATGCCCCACAAGAGAAGTGCCGCGAAAGCGATCAGGCCGGAGGCCAGAAGCTTCAGCGCGATGCTCATTTCTCCGGCTGCAGCATCCGGTTCAGGAAGGCCATACGGGTTTTCATCAGGTGGATCTGAAGCGCCTCGCCGCGAATGCCATGGCGTTGGCCGGGATAGGTCATCAGCTCGAACGGTTTGCCGGCCTCCTGCAGCGCCGCCATCAGGCGGGTGGAATTGTCGAAGGTGACATTGTCATCGGCCATGCCGTGGATCAGCAGGAGCGGCGTCGTCAAATTGTCCACATAAGGGAAGACCGAGCTGGCCTCATAGCCTTCGGCATTGTCCTGCGGCGTGTCCATGTACCGCTCGGTGTAGAAGGTATCGTAGAGCGACCAGTCGGTGACCGGCGCGCCGGAGACCGCCGCCGCGAAGGTGCCTTCCGGGGCCTGCAGGATCGTCATCAGCGTCATGTAGCCGCCATAGGACCAGCCCTGGATGGCGATCCGGTCCGGGTCGACAAAGGGCTGGGCTTTCAGCCAGTCCACGCCGACCAGCTGGTCGCGCACTTCCGGCCCGCCGGTACGCCGGTAGATGACATCCTCGAAGGCCTTGCCGCGATTGGACGAGCCGCGATTGTCCAGCCGGAAGACGATATAGCCTTCGCGCGTGAGATACTGGTCGCTCATCCGCTCCCAGTTTCGCGTGACGGTCTGCGCGTGCGGCCCGCCATAGACCTCAATGATGACGGGATACTGTTTCACGGGATCGAAATCCGGCGGGGTCTGGATGGAATAGTAGAGCGTCTTGCCGTCCTCGGCTTTCAACGTGCCGTATTCCGGCACGGTGTGCTCTGCGAGATACGGAAAATAGGGGTGGCGCTCGTCGAGGGCGTTCTCCTCGATCCAGGCGATGAGCTGCGTTTGCGACCCGCAATAGACTTGCAGAGCGGCCGATCCCGGTGCGAGGTCTTCGCAGGGATGGGTATCACTCGACTGGGCCCCGCCGCCGGCCTCGGCGAAGGCGTCCCATTTCTCCTCCTCGCTGAGGAACCTGTAGAGCCCGGTCTGTGATGGCTGTGTCGGGCTGGAAGAGGTGCCGACAAAGGATTTGCCGTCGGGCGACATGGTGACCGACCAGGACTTGCCAGCCTCGGTCAGGCGGGCGGGGACGGGGCAGCTCTTCATAAGCCGGGCGGATTGGGGCTCCAGATCAATGCAGGGACTGTCGGGCAACTGCTCCAAGCCGCGTTCTCCCAGTTCCTTTGCGCTCATTGGCAGGGGCACGGCATAGAGATGGCGCTCAAGCGGGGTGTCCTTGTAGCCGGTGAAGAAGATGAGACCCTTCTCACGATCGAGGCCGAGCAGGCTGTCGACGGCCCAGTCATCGAGCATGACAACCGGCCGCAGGCCATCCGGGCTGACTTCGACAATATTGCGGTAGCCTTCGTTCTCCATGCTTGTGAGCAGGGTGATCTCGCCCTGGCGGTGGATGTTGCCCGGTTCGCTCGCCAGCACCTTGAAATCACTGTTCAGATTGACCCAGTTCTCCTGCTCTTCGTCGTAGAAGGCCTCGCGGGCAAACAGGGTTTCCGGCCAGTGCTGGGTGGCGCGGATCTCGGTTTGCTCGCGGTTGACCACCTGCACGACCAGAGCGCTGCCGGCCCAGTTGACCCGCGCGAGATACTGGTCGGTCGCCGGGCCCCAGTCCTCGCGCCGCCAGGTCACCTCATGGACAGCCCCGGTTTCCATGTCGCGCACGAAGAGATCAACCACGGCATTCGGCCGGCCGGCGCGCGGATAGCGCTGTTCGATGACGGTGACTTCCTCGGCGGCGATGTCGAAGCGCGGGATGATATCGACCGTGCTCTCATCCACGCGGGTATAGGCGACATAGTTCCCGTCGGCGCTCCACCAGTAGCCGGTATAGCGGCTCATTTCTTCCTGGGCGACGAACTCGGCCACGCCATAGGAGATCGCCTTTTCGGGTTCGGCCAGCGGGGTAAGGCGGGTTTCCTTGCCGGTCGCCAGCTCGATGGCATAGACCGCCCCGTCGCGCACAAAGCTGACACGCGAACCGTCCGGCGAAACGCGGGCATCGTATTCGAAGGCGTCAGTTTCGGTGAGTTGGCATACCTCTGGTCCGTTTTCGCCCAGCGCAACGAGATGCAGATCCCCGCCAAGCGGCACCAGAATCGTGTCCGCCGTGCCCCAGTCATAGCTGACAATCCCACGCGAGCCGGCGATGCGCTTGCGTTCGCGCAGCGCCTTTTCCTCTTCCGACAGCTCGACCTCTTCCGGTTCCAGAAGGGTGGAGTCCACCAGCATGGACTGCGCGCCGGTCGCCACGTCGAACTGCCAGAGATCGAACCGGTTCTGGTCGTCCTCGCGCGCCTTCAGGAAGGTGACCCGCGTGCCGTCCGGGGAGAACTTCACTCCGCGCGGCGACGGCCCGCTGAGTGAGGGCGAGGCATAGAGCCGTTCGAGGGTGAGTTCGGGCGCAGCAGGCTGCTCGGCCATGATCGGCTCCTCGGAAAGGGATGGCTGGGAGGCGCAGGCGGTGGCCGCGAGCGCGAGGAGGGCGGGAATGAGGCGAGTCATCAGCATGGCGCGAATTGGTTCCTCGCCGCGCCGGCTTCGTCAAGCCTTCGGCGCGGTCTCATCGTCGCTGTCGGGCCAGGCCAGCTGTGCCGCCAGACGCAATCTGTGAGCGGGCCCACTTGATCTCGGCTGCGCCTTACGGGAGAAGTCCCCCAGCGCTTTTCCCCACAGGTCAGGAACCAGAACACCATGGCAGGTCCGCAATACGTCTATCACATGCAGGGGGTCTCCAAGACCTATCCCGGCGGGAAGCAGGTCTTCGACAATATCCACCTGTCCTTCCTGCCGGATGCCAAGATCGGTGTGGTCGGCGTCAATGGCGCGGGGAAATCGACCCTGCTGAAAATCATGGCCGGTGTGGATACCGAGTTCAATGGCGAAGCCTGGGCGGCCGATGGCATCAAGGTCGGTTACCTGCCCCAAGAGCCCCAGCTCGATGCCAGCAAGAACGTGATCGAGAATATCGAATCCGTGGTGCCGGAAAAACAGCTCCTGGAGAAGTTCAACGAGGTCTCGGCAAAGCTCGGCGAGGACTATTCCGACGAGTTGATGGAAGAGATGACCGCGCTGCAGGAGCAGATCGACGCGGCCGATGCCTGGGATGTGGATTCCAAGATCCAGATGGCCATGGACGCCCTGCGCTGTCCGGACGATTTCGCCGATGTCTCCAGCCTGTCGGGCGGGGAAATCCGCCGCGTGGCGATCTGCCAGCTCCTCCTGTCAAAGCCCGACATGATCCTGATGGACGAGCCGACGAACCATCTCGACGCCGAGACGGTGGCCTGGCTTCAGAACTATCTGATCAATTTCAATGGCTGCGTGATCCTGGTCACCCACGACCGCTATTTCCTCGATGACATCACCGGGTGGATCCTGGAGCTCGATCGTGGGCGCGGCATTCCCTATCAGGGGAACTATTCCGACTGGCTGGAGCAGAAGGCCAAGCGGATGGCGCAGGAAAGCCGCTCGGAAAGCAACAAGCAGCGCGCGCTGGAGCGCGAACTGGAATGGGTGCGCGCCGGCGCCAAGGCCCGCCAGGCCAAGTCCAAGGCGCGTATCCAGCGCTATGAGGAAATGGCGAGCCAGGCCGAGCGCGAGAAGATCTCGACCGCGCAGATCCGCATTCCCCCGGGGCCCCGCCTCGGCAACCTGGTGCTGGAGGTTCAGGACCTGCGCAAGGGCTTCGGCAACAATCTCCTGATCGAGGATCTCTCCTTCTCGCTGCCGCCGGGCGGCATTGTCGGCGTGATCGGTCCGAACGGGGCGGGTAAGTCTACCCTGTTCAAGATGATCCTCGGCGTTGAAGAACCCGATTCCGGTACGATGCGCCTCGGCGACACGGTGAAGCTCGGCTATGTCGACCAGAGCCGCGATGCGCTGAATGATGCCAACAATGTCTGGCAGGAAATCTCCGATGGGCTGGACGTGCTCGACCTTGGCGGGGTCGAGGTCAACTCTCGTGCCTATGTTTCCGCATTTAACTTCAAGAAGACTGACCAGCAGAAAAATGTCGGGAAGCTCTCGGGCGGGGAACGCAACCGCGTGCACCTCGCCAAGATGCTGCGCCGCGGCGGCAACCTCCTCCTGCTGGATGAGCCGACCAACGATCTCGATGTGGAAACCCTGCAGGCGCTGGAAGAAGGCCTGGAGGCCTTTCCCGGCTGCGCCGTGGTGATCAGCCACGACCGCTGGTTCCTCGACCGTATGGCCACCCACATTCTCGCCTTCGAAGGCGACAGCCATGTCGAATGGTTCGAAGGCGACTTCACCGCCTATCTGGAAGACAAGAAACGCCGCCTCGGCGAGGACGCCGTCGAGCCGAAACGCCTGCGCTTCAAGAAGTTCGCGCGGGGGTGATGCTTGGCGAACAATACAGGGTGTATTACATTACCTGTATGAGCGAGCAGAGCGAAATTCTCCGGCAACGCAGGAAGTCGACCAGCGAAAGTGCGTCTGGTCGCTTCATCACGTTGAAGGACGGCCGGAAAATCTATGAACCCGCCAGAGGCGGAAAGTACAGCAAGGCTGAAATCCGGGCTGCCGTGAAGCAGGCTCGCGAGGTACGGCTGCGCGCTGAGGCCGGGTGAGCAAACCAGCATATGCCAATTCGGTGTTTGTGAACTGTCCCTTCACAAGCGATTTCAAACCCATGTTTCGGGCGATTGTATTCGCCGTGATGGATTGCGGATTCCGGCCGAGATGCGCTCTTGAGGATATTGATGGCGGAGAGGTTCGTCTCCAGAAAATCGAGCGCCTGATAGAAGACTGCAAGTTCGGCATTCACGATCTGTCGAACATGAAGCTTGATCCCGATACTGGTCTGCCGCGTTTCAACATGCCTTTGGAACTGGGGCTGTTCCTTGGTGCAAAGCGCTATGGCGATACGTCCCAGAAGTCGAAGCGGCTCATCATCATGGATTCTGACCGTTTTCGTTATCAGAAGTGCATTTCCGACATTTCCGGGCAGGATGTGGATGCTCATGGGGGCGATCCAAAGACTGCTATCCGCAGAGTCAGGGATTGGCTCAGTACAGTTTCCAAGCGCAAATCCATCCCCGGTCCGACCTTCATGATTGCGCGGTATGAAGACTATGATCGCGACTACCCCACGATCTGTTCGATCCTGAAATGCGATGAGGACGAACCCACCTTCAATGACTTGCTGGAAACCGTCAGCGAGTGGCAGAAGCTGAACGCGGAAGCTTGAGGAAACGCGCCATGCCCCAGAAAGTCGAATTCTGGTTCGAGTTTGCCAGTACCTATTCCTATCTCGCAGCCATGCGGGCGGAGGATGAGGCGGCGAAGCGTGGCGTCGAGGTCGTCTGGCGGCCCTTCCTGCTCGGGCCGATCTTCCATGCTCAGGGCTGGGACAACTCCCCGTTCAACATCTATCCCGCCAAGGGCAGATATATGTGGCGGGACATGGAACGCCGAGCTGAGGCGCTCGGCCTCAAATTCCAGCGTCCGGAAGGGTTTCCGCAGAACAGCCTGCTGGCTGCGCGCGCCGCGACGGCCGCCCTCCATGAAGATTGGGGCAAGGAGTTCTGCCGCAAGGTCTATCAGGCCCAGTTCGCCGAGGGCCGGGACATTTCCCAGCCGGATGTGGTGGCCGATTGTGTCGTCTCCGCCGGCGGTATCGAACAGATCACGATGCACCAAGCCTATTCCAACAGCCACAAGGACCTGTTGCGCGCCAATGTCGAGGAAGCTCAGGCGAAGGGCATATTCGGCGCGCCGAGCTTCACCGTCGGCGAGGAGCTGTTCTGGGGCGATGATCGCCTGGAAGAGGCGCTCGACTGGGCCGCGAAGACCTGATGGGAGAGCCGGTCACCCTCCTGGTTGATGCCGATGCGTGTCCCGTAAAGGATGAGTGCTACCGCGTTGCCGCGCGCTATGGGCTCGATGTGCGTGTCGTGGCCAACAGCTTCCTGCGCGTGCCGCAAAGCGAGACGGTGCGGCTCATCGTGGTCTCCGATGGCTTTGACGCGGCCGACAACTGGATCGCCGAACATGCCGGGCCGCGCAGCATCGTCATAACCGCCGACATCCTGCTGGCCGAGCGTTGCCTGAAGGCCGGCGCGCGGGTGATCGCACCGACCGGCAAACCCTTCACCATGGATTCCATCGGCAGCCAGATTGCCGCGCGCGCCATCATGGCGGATCTGCGCGACACGATTGTCGGCGGGCCACAGGGCGGGCCGCCACCCTTCAGCAAGGCAGACCGCTCGCGCTTTCTCTCTGCGCTCGACAATGCAGTCGTGGCGCTCACCAAAGCCTAGACCGAGATGTCGGCCTCCACTGTGGGCTTGGCCGGTTTGCCCTTGCGCGCGGCCTGGTAGCCCTGGCCAAAGGCCCAGGCGGCGATCTCAATCAGGCCGCGCGAGACCAGCGTCATCAGGATACCGAAAATCGTGCTCTCATTGACCAGCGTGCGATAGAGGATCAGGCCCTGATCGGTGAGGATGGGCGGGGTGCGGATCATGTCATTGATCCCCTCGATCCAGTCCTGCATGCCCCGGATCACGCCCGGCGCGAAGGCAAAGCACAAGATCATGATCACGATCACGAGGACAAAGGACAAGACGAGTTTCGTCGACGACCGGCCGAGCGACCCCATAAGTGAAAACAGCATGGCAACCTCCTTTGCTGCGCGCCAAACGGGGCTCGCGTACCTTTCCTGATTGCCCACTTTCCATGACACACGCTTGCTCTAAAAGTGAAAATTCAAGTCATTGCCGGAGGGGCTGGGATGAGAAGCTGGATTGGGGCGGTTGCGTGTGGGCTTTTTCTGGCAGCATGCGCGCCTGCAACACCTCCGCCTGAGTCATCAGAGGAAACCGCGATGTCCGAGACAGGTTCCGATCTGCGCGCCGAGGGATGGACGGCGATGACCCTGCCCGAACTGTCGGATGCGCTGGCGGCCGGCGAGGTCACTTCCCGCGAGCTGACCGAGGCTTATCTTGCGCGCATCGACCTGGTCGACCCGCATCTGCAGGCCGTGCTCGCCGTCAATCCCGATGCGCTCGCCCAGGCCGATGCCAGCGACGGTCGGCGCGCGGCGGGCGAAGCGCTCGGGCCCCTGGATGGCCTGCCGATCCTGCTCAAGGACAATATCGAGACCGCTGACCCGATTGCGACCACGGCAGGTGCCCTGGCGCTGGAGGGCAATGTCACCGGGCGAGATGCGCCGCTAATGGCGGGCCTGCGCGAGGCCGGCGTGGTGATGCTCGGCAAGACCAATCTCAGCCAGTGGGCCAATTATCGCTCCGACCGCTCCATCTCCGGCTGGTCGGCGCTGGGCGGGCAGGTGCGCAATCCGCATGTGCTCGACCGCAGCCCCTGCGGATCGTCTGCCGGGTCGGGCGCAGCGGCAGCCGCCAGCCTCGCAGCCGGGACGGTCGGGACCGAGACAAGCGGCTCGATCATCTGCCCCTCGAACGTCAACGGCATAGTCGGCTTCAAGCCGACCGTGGGCCTTGTCAGCCAGCAATACATCATCCCGATCTCGCATTCTCAGGATACCGCCGGGCCGATGACGAAGACGGTGCGCGGCACGGCCATGGCGGACGGCGACGGCGCAACCGACTTTGCCGCCGCGCTGGACGAAAGCGCGCTGGCGGGTGCACGCATTGGCGTGCTGCGGTTTGCGCAGGGCTCGAACCCGGAGATCATCGCCCGGTTTGATGAGGCCCTTGCCGTTCTGGAAACCGAGGGCGCCGAACTCATCGAAATCACTGAGTTCAATCCGCAGGTGGAGGACTTCTGGGCCAAGGCGCTTGCCATTCTTGATACAGAATTCAAGGTGGGACTGAACGCTTATCTCGCCGACTCGCCGACCGATCTCCCGGTCCGCACCCTGGAAGAGCTGATCGCGTTCAATATCGAGCATGGCGATATCGAGCTTGCCCTGTTTGACCAGTCCATCTTTGAGCGGGCCCAGCAGAGCACGGGGCTTGAGGCGGAGGTCTATCAGACTGCGGTCGCGGAGCTGCAGAAGGCTTCCCGAGAAGACGGGATCACGGCCCTGATGGCGGAGTATAGTGTCGATGTGCTGGTGTCCCCGTCCGGCCCGGTCGCCTCATTGGTAGATCCGGTGAATGGCGATGTCTGGCCGGACTGGGCCGGTGCGGGCTACATGGCGGCCATTGCCGGCTATCCGCATATCACCGTGCCGATGGGCGATGTGCACGGCGTCCCGATCGGGCTCTCCTTCATGGCGGGTGCCATGCAGGACGCCGAGGTGCTGTCGTTTGCCTATGCCTATGAGCAGGCCAGCGGGATGCGGGTCGAGCCGCAGTATTTGGCCACATCCGAGGCGCGCCCGGAGATCCAGGCGGCGATGGCGCGGAGGAACTAGACCGTCAGCAGGCTCGCGCAGATCGCTTCGAGGCCGGCCTGATCGATGGCGTCGAAGGCATCATGCTCAGTGGAATCCACGTCCAGCACTGCCGCCAGCTTGCCGTCGCCGTCAAACACCGGAACGACGATTTCCGAGTTTGAGCGCGAGTCGCAGGCGATGTGACCGGGAAAGGCGTGCACGTCCGGCACGAGCTGGGTTTCGCCAGTTTCCGCCGCCGCACCGCACACGCCCCGGCCAAAGGGAATGCGCAGGCAGCCGAGCGTGCCCTGATAGGGGCCGACGACGAGCTCGCGCGGCTTTTGCGGGTCCACGACGTAAAACCCCGTCCAGAAAAAGCGTGGGGTGAAGGCCTGCGAAAGCAGGCAGGCGGCGCTGGCAAAACGGGCAGGGCGATAGGTCTCGCCCGCGACCACGCTGTCGATTTCCGCCTTCAGGCTGTCATAAATCGCTGCTTTTTCCATGGCATGGCCCATCCTGTTCATGTGCGGCATGAGGGTTACACTTCGCCCATGGACGCCGCATTGCGGGTCTGAAATAGTCTCGGCGGGACCGTTGTAGAAGAGGGGATACGCAAAGGTGCGATCTGCAAGGCTGCTTGTGCTGCTCACAGCCTGGCTCCTGGGCATGTGTGCCGGGATGGCGCCTGCCTTTGCTCAGGATGCAGATGAGCCTGCACCCGCCGCCGACAAGCCATTGAGCATGGAAGAGCTGCACGAGATTTATCTCAATGACGGTGACCTGCAGCTTGAGCGCCCCGGCCGCCAGGAGCGTGAGCCCATTCGCCCGCCAGATCCCCCGCCGGGCTGGCTGCGTGCGATCGGCAATTTCTTCGCCGCCCTGTTCGGCGCCATCGGTCCGCTGCTCGGCTATGCCGGCCTTGTGATCGTGGTCGCACTGGTCGGCTGGCTCCTCTGGTTTCTGTTCGGCGAGGCGCTGAGTGCGCGCTTCGGCTTCGGCAAGAAGGACAAGGATGCTGTCCTCGACAGCCATGCCGCCGATATCCGGCCCGACGAGGCCGCGGCGCGCTCGCTGCTGGAGGAAGCCGATCACCTGGCCTCGCAGGGCCGGTTCGCCGAAGCCGTCCACCTGCTGCTCTTCCGTTCTATCGAGGATATCCAGGCCCGGAAGGAAGGCCGGCTCTCCAGTGCGTTGACCGCCCGTGAAATCGGCGGGCTGAGCGACTTGCCCGAGCGCGCCCGCGCGGCGCTTTCACCGATCATCCGTGTCGTCGAGCGCAGCTTCTTCGGCGGGCGCGAGGTCGACAGCGACGGCTGGCAGACCGCCCGGGCCTCCTATGAGGACTTTGCCTTTGGAGGTCTGCCCAATGGCTGAGGCCGCGCCACCTGCATCCGGAGGCGGCTCGCCCTTTGCCGGCGGCGTGGTGGGCATCATCGTGGCCGTGTCCGGGCTGGCCTTCCTGGCTCTGCTGATCCTGGCGGCCTGGGCACCGGAGCTGCAGACGCGCGACCGGGCGGGCCTGCATCCTTATTCCACATCGGCGCTGGGGTATCAGGGATATTACCGTCTCTTGGAGGCGCGCGGTGTGCCGGTGAGCATTTCGCGCTCGGCCCAGCGGCTGGAGAATGACTATGGCACGCTGAAGGTGCTGACGCTCACGCCCTATGGCATGGATGAGCGGCTCGATGAGCTCGACCTTGCCGGCCCGGCGCTGGTCGTCCTGCCAAAGTGGCAGGGCTACCGCAATCCGGACAAGCCGGAATGGCAAGTTGAGACCTTCCTGCTCAACACAGAGGTCGTCGCCGGTTCTGTGCGCCCCTTCGATAGCGATGCCGGCGTCTGGCGCCTGCGCACCCCGGCCTCGATCAAGACCCCGTTCGGCAAGTTCTCGCCCGTGCTGGGCGATGACATGCAGGTGCTGCGCGCCGACAGCCTGGTATCCATCGTGCCGGTGGCGGGCGGCGACCTCATCGCCAAACTGCCCGACCGGGATGTCTATTTCCTCGCCGATCCCGATATTCTCAACACGGCCGGCCTTGCCGAGCTGGAGAATGCCAGCTTTGCCATGGCGCTGACCAACTGGCTGAAATGGGACCCGGAAGACCCGGTGATCCTGGATGCCACGCTGCATGGCTTCGAGCGCTCGGAAAACCTCCTGCAGCTGATCTTCGACGTGCCCTTTGTCGGCGCCACCCTGGCCGCGCTGGCCGCCTTTCTGATGATCGGCTGGGCGGGAGCTGTGCGCTTCGGCGCACCGTTGCCGGAAGAGCGCGCCTTCGCGCTCGGCAAGCAGGCGCTGACCGACAATACAGCCGGCCTGATCGCCATGGCGCGGCGCGAGACTCGCCTGGCGCCGGGCTATCTCTCGCTGGTACGCCGGGCAACGGCCAAGGCCGTGGGGGCGCCGCGCACGCTCAGTGAGACAGACCTGGCCGCCATGTTCGACCGCATGAGCGGCGAAGAGGGCGAGAAATTCACTCAATTGGAGGCCGGGCTGGCCCAGCCGGCCGCCTCCCGCGAAGACCTGATGGACAAGGCCCGGCGCCTGTGGCGCTGGCACAAGGAGATTACGCATGGACATTCGTGAGATTGGCGAGATCGCCAGCCGTATCCGAACGCAGGTTGGCAAGGCCATTATCGGCCAGACCGACACTGTGGACCTGATGCTCGTCTCGCTGTTCTCTTCCGGCCATATCCTGCTGGAAGGCCCGCCGGGAACCGCGAAAACCCTGCTGGCGCAGAGCTTTTCAGCCGCCATCAGCATGGCGTTCGGGCGCATCCAGTTTACCCCCGACCTGATGCCGGGCGATGTGCTGGGCACCAATCTCTTCAACTTCCAGACAAACGAGTTCCAGCTCACCAAGGGTCCGATCTTCACCGACATCCTGCTGGCCGATGAGATCAACCGGACCCCGCCCAAGACCCAGGCCGCCCTGCTGGAAGCCATGCAGGAACGCAAGGTCACCATCGACGGCGACACCTATGGGCTTAATGAGCGTTTCATGGTGATCGCGACGCAGAACCCGCTGGAACAGCAGGGCACCTATCCGCTGCCGGAAGCCCAGCTCGACCGCTTCCTGTTCAAGCATGTGCTGCACTATCCGACCCGCGAGGAGGAGATCGCCATTGTCGGCGGGCATGGCCGGCGCACCGGCATGGTGACGGCGGCCAGGCTCGGCGTGGAAGCCGCCGTTTCGGCCGAGGAGCTCAACGCGGCGGTGGAGGCGATCTCTCAGGCGCGGATCAATGACGACATCATCGGCTATATCGTCGATATCATCCGCGCGACACGGGAAACCCCGGCGCTGGAGGCCGGTGCCAGCCCACGTGCGGCCGCCGCCATCGCGGCGGCCTCGCGCGCCCGCGCCGCGCTCGACGGGCGCGATTTTGTCATCCCCGATGATGTGAAGGCACTCGCCCTGCCGGCCCTGCGCCACCGCGTCCTGCTCTCGCCCGCCGCCGAGATTGAAGGCCGCACGGCGGACGAGACCCTGCTGGCCATCGTCGAGCAACAGGCGGCGCCGCGGTGAGGGCACGGTCATGATCGCCCCGACGCTGCGCGCCATCATCCTGATGCTGGCCGGTGTGCCGGTGCTGCTGGCGGTGGCCATCCTGGCGCCGGCGCTCTGGGCGCTGGGGCTGGTCTGGGTCGGTGTGGTTGGCGCGCTGATGCTGGCCGACGGGGCACTCGGCGCGCGCCTGCGCAAGTTCAGCCACCACATCCACGCCCCGGCCATGGTCTATATCCAGGACAGCGATCCGCTGCCGGTGACTGTGAGCTTCGAGAAAGGCCCGCTGCCCTCGCGCGTGGAGCTGCGCCTGGATGTCGGCGACAAGATCGAGCCCCTGCCGCTGCACCGCCTGCATGGCTGGGAAGGCCGTGCGCACACCGCGACTTACACGATCACGCCGAAGCGGCGCGGCCTTGCCGAATTGAAGATGCTCTGGGCACGCTGGACCGGGCCGCTCGGCCTTGTGCAAAAGCGCGCGCAGGTTCGCCTGAACATGGAGATTCCCATCGTGCCGAATGTGCGCTGGGTGAAGGACGAGGCCGTGCGGCTCTATTCCCGCGATGCCGAGTTCGGGATCAAGACCCAGATTGACCGCGGCGACGGTTCGGAATTCGATGCCCTGCGCGAGTTCACCTCCGGCATGGACCGGCGCGCCATCGACTGGAAGCACTCCGCGCGCCACCGCCACCTGCTGGCCAAGGAATTCCGCACCGAGCGCAACCACAATATCATTTTCGCCTTCGATACCGGCCGGCTGATGAGCGAGCCGATCGACGGCGTGCCGAAGATCGACCGCGCCATCAATGCCGCGCTGCTGTTATCCTTCGTCTCGCTGCGGGCGGGCGACAAGACGGTGTTCTACAGCTTCGATGCGCGCCCAGGCCTCACCTCCGGCCAGATGCACGGCACGCGCGCCTATCCGCGCCTGCAGGAGCTGGCCGCGAAGTTCGACTATTCCTCCGCCGAGGCGAACTATACCCTCGCCCTGTCCGAGCTTGCCTCCCGGCTTGACCGGCGCAGCCTGATCATCCTGTTCACCGATTTTGTCGACACGATCTCGGCCGAGCTGATGCTGGAAAATGTCCGGCGCCTGGCCGACCGGCATCTCATCCTGTTTGCCAGTTTCCAGGACCGCGCGCTCGGCAGCCTGGCAGAGGTTTATCCCGAGGAGCCGGGCGATGTCGCGCGCGCCGTGATCGCAGATACGCTGTTGCAGGAACGCGAACTGGTGTTGCTCAAGCTGCAGCGTCTCGGCGCGCAGGTGATCGAGGCGCGTCCGGAGCATTTCGGCGCCGATCTCGTCTCGCGCTATATCGAAATCAAGCGGCGGGAGATGATATGACCGACCTCTTAAAATCCTACCGGTTCCGGGAAGAGCGAGAGGGCGACTGGAAGGCGCTGGAGGCGCTGCTCAAGCGCGCGGAATCGGGCGGTGCGCGCCAGCTGTCGGACGAGGACATGATGGCCCTGCCTCGGCTCTACCGCCAGGCGATCAGCTCGCTGTCGGTCGCGCGGTCCATCTCGCTCGACCAGAATGTCATCGTCTATCTGGAGGGCCTGTGCTCGCGCGCCTATTTCTTCGTCTATGGCACACGCTCGACCTTTGGCGAGCGGCTGGCCCTGTTCTTCCGGCGCGACTGGCCGGCGGCGGTGCGCAGTGCGGGGTTGTCGACGTTGCTGGCCATGGCCTGCATGTTCGGCGCCGCCGCACTGGCCTTCACCCTGTGCATGATGGACATGGACTGGTTCTGGGCCTTCAATGACAACATGATGGGCGGGCGCAACCCGAATGCGACCACCGAATATCTCCGCTCGACGCTCTATACCGAAGACGCTCATGCCGCCGACATGCTGGGGGCCTTCGCGGCGCAGCTGTTCAGTCATAACAGCCAGATCGCCCTGTTTGCCTTTGCGTTGGGCTTTGCCTTCGGCCTGCCGACGGCGATCCTGTTGATGTATAACGGCGTCATCCTCGGCGCCTTCGTGGCGGTCTTCACAGACAGGGGCCTCGGCTATGAGGTGATGGGCTGGTTGTTGATCCATGGCGTAACGGAACTCTTCGCCATCGTGCTGGCCGGCGCGGCGGGATTTGTCATCGGCCGGGCCGTGGCCTTTCCGGGCAAGCTTTCGCGTATGGCCTCAGCGCGCGATGCCGGCCGGCGTGCGGCGCTGATCGCGGCTGGCTGCGTGGTCATGCTGTTCCTGGCGGGTCTGCTTGAGGGCTTCGGGCGCCAGATGATCAATTCGGATGTCGTGCGCTATGCCATTGCCGGCACGACGGCGATCATCTGGCTGTCCTATTTCTACATTCCCCGCCGCGGGCGGATCAGCGCGGAGCTGGAGGCGCGCGCATGACCGAGGCGGGCGTGGCAGCGGCGGGCCAGACCCAGGCCCAGCTCCAGCAGGCGGCCCTGCGCCGGCGCCAGCGCCTGGCGCTGGAAAAGCAGCAGCGCAGATATATCCGCGAACTCCTCACACCCGAAGGCGCGGTCCTGCACCTGAAGATCGCGACCTTTGCCGAAAGGGCTGGGGCGTTCCTGCTGGATTTCATCTTCCAGTGGGGCATCGTCCTGCTCGTCGCCTACGGTGTGGGCGTGATGACCATGGCCCTGGGGTGGGGCGGCTGGCAGATTGGCCAGGCCTTCCTGGCGGTGTTCGTGTTCATCTTCCGGAATTTCTGGTTCATCTTCTTCGAGATGGGCCGCAGGTCGGCCACACCGGGCAAGCGGATCGTCGGCCTGCGCGTGGCTTCGCGCGATGGCGGGGCGCTGAAGGCCGATGCCGTGTTCGCACGCAATTTCATGCGCGAGATCGAGGTTGGCCTGCCACTCACCTTCCTGTTCGGGATCGGCGGCGATCTCAGCGGCGTGCTGGCCCTGTTCGGCTTTCTCTGGGCCGGAATCTTCATGTTCTTCCCGCTGTTCAACAAGGACAAGCTGCGCGTCGGCGATCTCGTGGCCGGCACCTGGGTGATCCATGCGCCCAGGGACAAGCTCATGGCGGATGTGGTGTCCTCGGTGTCGGCCGAACAGCATTCCGGCTTCAGCTTCACGCCGGCCCAGCTCGATGCCTATGGCATTCATGAGCTGCATGTCCTGGAAGACGTGCTGCGCCAGGCTCCCAAGGAAGTGCGCGAGGAAGTCGCCCAGCGGATCCGCGCCAAGATCGGCTGGCAGCGCCAGCCCAACGAGAATGACCGCCGCTTCCTGGAGGCCTATTATGCCGGCCTGCGCCGCCGGCTGGAGCAACGTATGCTGTTCGGCCAGAAGAAGATCGACAAGTTCGACACCCGCTAGCCGCCTTCAAGCATGCGAACGGCCCGGCTATCGGGCCGGGCCGTCTATCTCGGGGTTCTGATGTCCATCAGCTGCTGGGCATGACGACTGTGCTGATCGTATGCACGATGCCATTGTCGGCATCGATATCAGCCGTGACGATACTTGCCGTCGTGCCGCTCGCATCGGTCAGCACCACGTCACCGGAGGCATCCAGGCTGGCGGTGATGGTGTCACCGTCCAGGGTCTGGAGGTCGTAGGTGCCACCAGCGGCCACGATCTCAAGGGCGAGATCGGACTTGTGCAGTTCGCCCTCCACCACGTGATACTTCACGATCTCGGAGAGGCGATCTTTCTGGTCATCCTGCATCAGCGTGTCGAGCGTGCCTTCCGGCAGGGCATCGAACGCGCTGTTCGGCGGGGCAAACACGGTATAGGGACCGTCCTCGCTGAGGGTCTCCTCAAGATCTGCTGCCGCGACAGCCGAGACCAGGGTGGACAGCTCCGAGCGCTCCGAGGCCACTTCCACTACCGAAGTTTCCACTTCGGCCGTGTCATAGCTTGCATCCGTCGGATCGGCCGGCGGCATGTCGCCCGGATCCATGGTCGGATCAGTGGTGGTATCCGGCATCATCGGATCCTCGGTCACCGGCGGCGGTCCGGGCTGATTGGCGCCGGGGCCGTATTCCGGATTGCGTTCGGTGAAGGTGTCGTTTTCAGCGAGCACCCGATCCTCTTCGGTCATCACCGCATCATCGGTTTCCGCATCGGTTTGTGCATACTCCTGGTCGGTATAGACATCATTGGGGTTCCCACAGCCCGCAAGCGCCGCCGCACCGAGCGCGGTGCTCGCAAGCAACAGTTTCATTGTATTGGTCATCAATCTGCTCGTTCGGTTGCGTGTGGAAAGTCACACGTCCAACCAACGCTCCCCAATCAGGAGAGTTCACCGGCATTAACCAAGCTTCATGGTGTTCTGCAGCTGATGCGAGGTGGCCGCTCGGCGGAGCTGCCGGAATGGAATATTCCTCCCGCTGCCGGCTGAAATCACCGCTCAGGCGGTGACAATCGCCACAAAAGCGCCTATCGGCGAAACGCAATTGCCGTATCGATAAAGAGTGCACCCATGACCAAGACCTGGGACAAGTCCAGACTCCCCTCGCGCCACGTGACCGAAGGCCCCTCGCGCGCGCCCCATCGCAGCTATCTCTACGCGATGGGCCTGTCGACCAAGGACATCAGGAAGCCCTTTGTCGGGGTCGCCTCCTGCTGGAATGAGGCCGCGCCGTGCAACACAACACTGATGCGCCAGGCTCATGCCGTCTCCGAAGGCGTGAAGGCCGCCGACGGTACCCCGCGCGAGTTCTGCACCATCACGGTTACCGACGGCATCGCCATGGGCCATGAAGGCATGCGCAGCTCGCTGGTCTCGCGCGACTGGATTGCCGACAGCGTTGAGCTGACCATGCGCGGGCATGCCTATGATGCGCTGGTCGGCGTGGCAGGCTGCGACAAGTCCCTGCCGGGCATGATGATGGCCATGCTGCGCCTGAATGTGCCCTCGGTCTTCCTCTATGGCGGCTCGATCATGCCGGGCAGTTTCGAGGGCCGGGACGTGACCGTGCTGGACGTGTTCGAGGCGGTCGGGGCCCATGCGGCGGGCTCGAACTCCATGACGGACGAGAAACTGCACGCGCTGGAAAAGGTCGCCTGCCCGGGCGACGGCGCCTGCGGCGGCCAGTTCACGGCCAACACCATGGCGTGTGTTTCCGAAGCCATCGGCCTCGCCCTGCCACTCTCTTCCGCGCTGCCCGCGCCCTATACCGACCGCGACGGCTATGCCCGCGCTTCGGGCGAGGTGGTGATGCAGCTGGTGGAGAAGAATCTGCGCCCGCGCGAGATCTGCACGCGCAAGGCTTTCGAGAATGCCGCCATCGTGGTGGCCGCGACCGGCGGGTCGACCAATGCCGCGCTGCACCTGCCGGCCATGGCGCATGAGTGCGGGGTGGAGTTCGAGCTGCGCGATGTTGCCGAGATCTTCAAGAAGACACCCTATATCGCCTCGCTCAAACCGGGCGGGGAGTATGTCGCCAAGGATTTCGGCGAGGCCGGCGGCGTGCCCATGCTGATGAAGACCCTGCTCGATGAGGGCCTCATCCATGGCGATTGCCTCACGGTGACCGGCAAGACCTGGGCGGAGTATCTCGAAGACGTCACCTTCGATCCGACACAGAAAGTCATGCGCTCGGCCAGCAATCCAATCACGCCGACCGGCGGGGTTGTGGGCCTGTGGGGCTCGCTCGCGCCTGATGGCGCCATCGTGAAAGTGGCGGGACTTGAGAAGCTGCAATTCACCGGCCCGGCGCGCGTCTTCGATGGCGAGGAAGCCTGCTTCCGCGCGGTGGAAAACCGCGAATACAATGAAGGCGACGTGCTGGTCATCCGCTATGAAGGTCCCAAGGGCGGGCCGGGCATGCGCGAGATGCTCTCGACCACCGCGGCGATCTACGGCCAGGGCATGGGCGACAAGGTGGCCCTGATCACCGATGGCCGCTTCTCGGGCGCCACGCGCGGCTTCTGCATCGGCCATGTCGGCCCCGAAGCGGCCGATGGCGGGCCGATCGGCCTGATCGAGGACGGCGACCTGATCATGATCGATGCGGAAAAGGGCACTATAGATGTCCGGCTTACCCCGGCGGAAATCCAGGACCGCAAGCGAAAATGGGAGCCGCGCCAGACCGCTTATGGCTCCGGCACCCTGTCGAAGTATACCAAGCTTGTCGGCCCCGCGCACAAGGGCGCGGTAACCCATGAGGGCTTCGCCGGCGAGCGGCATGTCTATGCGGATATTTAGAGGCGGAGCTTACTCCGCCTCATCTGCCTCCATTTCCGCGAGGATGGCTTCCATCTCGTCCATGATGGCGTTCGCGCGGCGGTCGAGGGCCTGGTAGGGCGCGGGCGTGGCGAGGTCCACGCCGGCGGCTTTTACGAGGTCATAGGGATGGTCCGATCCGCCCGCCTTCAAGAGGTCGATATACCGGTCGCGTGCCTCGGTATCCCCTGAGCTGATCTGCTCGGCCAGCGAGGACGCCCCGGCAATCGAGGTCGCATACTGGAAGACATAGAAGTCGTAGTAGAAATGCGGGATATAGGCCCACTCGATGCCATAGGCGTCGTCGATCTTCACTACGCCTTCAGCGTCGCCATGATACTGTTTCAGGAGGTCGAGATAGATCTCCGTGAGCTTCGCCCCGGTCACCGGCTCGCCGGCATCGGCCAGCGCATTGGCGCGGTATTCAAACTCGGCGAACATGGCTTGGCGGAAATAGGTCCCGCGCAGGGTCTCGAGCGCATAGCCGAGATAGTAGAGCCGCTCTTCCGGCGTCTGGGCCTCTTTCGTCACCAGGTCCTGCAGCAGCATCTCGTTCATGATCGAGGCGGTCTCGGCCACGAAGGTGGAATAGTCCGCCGTTGCCCAGGGCTGGGCGGCATTGGACAGGACCGAATGGACGGCGTGTCCGTACTCATGCGCGAAGGTCGATGCGCCGTCATAATCGTCATTATGGTTGAGCAGCACATAGGGGTGCACGTCATAGGCCGAGCCGTTCATGTAGGCGCCTGAGCGCTTGGTCGGTGCGGGGTAGACATGCATCCAGCGCCCTTCCACGCCGGTGTCGAAGGCGGCCAGGAATTCCTCGCCCAGCGGGGCGAGCGCGCGGCGTGACAACGTGATGGAATCCTCGATGGTGAAGGTCTTGTCGAGCTGAACCAGCGGCGGGTAGATGTCATAGTAGCCCATGTCGCCCTCGATCCCGAGCATGCGCTTGCGCAGCTGGAAATAGCGGTGGAGCGTGGGCAGGGATTCATGCACCTGCTCGATCAGCGTCTCGTAGACCTCCGCCGGCATGGCATCGTCGAACAGGGCGCGCTCGACCGAGCTGTCATAATGGCGCTGCTTCGTGGCGAGTTGCAGGCCCTGCAGCTGGGCGCTGTAGATCGCGCCATAGGTGTTCTCGTATTCGCCCCAGGTGCCCCAGAAGGCATCGAAGACGGCCTTGCGGTCGTCCCGGTTGGGCGCCTGGCGATAGCGTGAATAGCCGGCCTGGGTGATGGTGACGGTCTCGCCGGTCGACAGGGTGATTTCCGGCCAGGGCATGTCGGAATTGGCCATCAGATTGTAGATGTCACCCGGCCCTGACGTGACGAGGCCGGTCGCGGCCAGGATACTCTCGCCGGCGGAATCGAGCGTGTGCGGCGCGCGGCGCAGGACATCCTCGATATAGAAGCGGAAGGGTTCAAGTTCCGGTTCGGCCTCGACATAGGCCGTGGCCGTTTCCTCGCCGACGGAGAGCAGTTCCGGGTCAACCCAGCTGATCGAGTTGCTGAGCTCGGCATACATCAGCTGGGCGAGCTGGCGGTTGGCCTCGGTGTCGCTGTTGCTGACATCGACATCGGCGCTCAGCGAGGCATAGGTGTAGACGCGCGCGGCTTCCTTGTAGGTGTCGCTGATGTCCACCATGGCGGTGGCCATGGCTTCCGCGCTGTCGCCCAGCGTGCCCTCGAATTCCTTCAGGTCTTCCACCCGCTCGAGCACGGCGAGGCGGGCGGTGTTCCAGTCTGCCTCGGTGGCGTAGAGGTCGGTGAGATCCCAGACATATTTCTCATCGACGGCGGGGGCTTCGGTCGCCTCTGACGCGGTTTCGACGCTCGAAGTATCCGGCTCCTCCGCTACGGCGGTCGTCGCGCAACCTGCAAGCAACAGTGCGGAGAAGGAAAGCCCGGCAAGCAGGCTGGAGCGAATGGTACGGGACTGTGACATCGGACTCTCCTGAATTGATTGTTTATCGATATTCCCCATCCGCGCGGTGCTGGCAACTGGCAATTCGCCTGCGCGCTCGCGGAGGCCTGCTCACGGAACTGTTTGGTCAGGGATTTGGCCGGCGGGGTTCTTTTTTGCTCCTGGCAGTCTCATCTTGCCTGTCAGATCAGCCAGGAGCGTGACGCGATGAGCGAGAACACAGAGTACGTCCCCCCGAAAGTCTGGACCTGGGACAAGGAAAGCGGCGGGCGATTTGCCAATATCAACCGGCCGATTGCCGGCCCGACCCATGACAAGGAATTGCCGGTCGGCAAGCATCCCCTCCAGCTCTATTCGCTCGGCACGCCCAATGGCGTGAAGGTGACGGTGCTCCTGGAAGAGCTGCTGGCGGCGGGCCATTCGGGCGCGGAATACGATGCCTGGCTGATCAATATCGGCAATGGCGACCAGTTCGGCTCCGGCTTTGTCGACATCAATCCCAACTCCAAGATCCCGGCCATGATGGACCGCTCCGGTCCAGAACCGATCCGCCTGTTCGAGAGCGGGTCGATCATGGTGCACCTGGCCGAGAAGTTCGGTGCCTTCCTGCCTGAAAGCGGCGCGGCGCGCGCCGAGACTCTGAACTGGCTGTTCTGGCAGATGGGGTCCGCGCCCTTCCTCGGCGGCGGCTTCGGGCATTTCTATGCCTATGCGCCGTTCAAGCAGGAATACCCGATCAACCGCTATGCCATGGAAGTGAAGCGCCAGCTCGACGTGCTCAACCGCAACCTGCAGAGCCGCGAGTTCATGATCGGGGATACTTACACCATCGCCGACATGGCGATCTGGCCCTGGTATGGCGCGCTGGTGAAGGGCCTTGTCTATGAGGCCGGCGAGTTCCTGTCGGTCCACGAATACGAGCATGTCATCCGCTGGACCGACCAGCTCGGCGCGCGCGAACCGGTCAAGCGCGGGCGCATGGTCAATCGCGTCTTCGGCGAGGCGTCCTCACAGCTGCATGAGCGCCACGACGCCTCCGATTTCGAGACGAAGACTGCCGACAAGCTGGCGCCGGAAAGCGAGTAGCCCGCGGGTGCCAGCGCCGGCACCCGCAGTGCCATAGGCGCTGCGGTAGATCGGTCTATAAATTCAGAGCGTTCCCCTCTCCCGGATGCGGGAGAGGGGTTAGGGGTGAGGGCGGCGGTTTGCC
>DHQO01000018.1 GCA_002408125.1 Hyphomonadaceae bacterium UBA5336
TCCTTTGCCCTCACACCCCGCGACCGGGAGAGGGAGGCGCAAGGCGCAGGTGACGTGCCGATGGGACAGGTCGGGACTCTCCCTTGAGATCAGATCCTCGATCTTTCGCTTCGCTACAGCCAGCACGCCTCGCCAGTCCTCCACGCCGGCCATATGCCGGTTGAAGGCGGCGCGCTGCGGGCTGAGGTCCAGATACACGACATGGATCCAGCCATACCAGGTGATCTCGACGCGCATGCTGGCATAGCCATGCCCCGCCTCGATCAACTTCCCCGTCCAGGCCACGAAGGCGCGCAGGGAAACCCACAGCACCGGCCAGAAGAGCGGGTGCACCCGGGAGAAGGGATCGGCGAGCGGGTTCATGCCCGAGAGTGTGCGGGCCGCGGCAAGTGGGTCGGATACGAGCGGTCGACTCCCCGTGGCTTGACCACGGGGTCCAGCTCTGGACAGGGCGGCGGGAGAGATGGTGGCGCTGGAGTCGGGCGTCGCCGCCGGAGCATCTGTTTCTCCATATGGCATGGCCGCAAGAGTGGGTGATGGGCCCCGCGGTCAAGCCACGGGGAGTCGGGCTCTGGGGGCCGTTGCCGGAACAGGGGCACAAGCCCCTCTCCCCCCGCATCCCCCCGCGAAAGCGGGGGTCCATGGGCCGGCCTCGCATCCGCCTCTCCCGGCCGGACAGCAGTCCATGGATCCCCGCCTGCGCGGGGATCAGCGGCTCTGGGGGCAGGCAGCCTTGAGCTCGATCCATCGCAAAACGCAGTGAAGCGGGGATCAAACAAGGACTCGGCCCTGAGCCCGTCTCATGTGAGCGAAGCGATACGGAGACAGGCAAGGACTCACCCCTGAGCCCGTCTCATGCGAGCGAAGCGATACGGAGACAGGCAAGGACTCAGGCGATCCATGTGAGGGCGTGGGCCCGATACGGGATCAGACAGGGACTTGCCCTAGCCCCGCCCGAAGCTCAGGGACCGCTTCAGATATCCCATCGCGTCATTCACGCCCGCGCCATGCACGGCGCCCGCACGGTAGATGCGCGCGGCGAGCCACAGGATCGCGCCGGTGGAACAGATCATCAGCGCCATCTGCGCGGTGATCTCCCAGGCCGGCGGGTCAGTCGGCATGCGCAGGATCATCAGGAAGGGCGTGAACAGCGGCACCCAGGAGAGCACGGCGAGGATCGGGCTTTCCGGATCGGTCATCGCGACGATGACGACAAAAAGCGGGATCATCAGCAAGATGAGCAGCGGCGTCATCAGGGTCTGGGCCTCCTGGATCGTGTCGCAGAGCGAGCCGATGGCCAGGAAGATCGAGCCATACATCAGATAGCCGAGCAGGAAGCTGATCAGGGCCGGGACCAAAATACCGGGGTCGAGCGCGGCGGCGGCAATCGCGCCGACCATTTCGCGCGCCTCGCCCGGCAGGAAGGACACGCCCAGCGAGGTGGCCCCGATGCCGCCGAGGGTCCAGACCGACATGAGGGTGAGCGAGACCGCCAGCACCGCGATCAGCTTGCCGGCGAGCAGGTGCGGCAGTTTCACAGAGGTCAGCAGCGTGTCGAAAATCTTGTTCGACCGCTCCTCGATCGTGCCCATCAGGAGATAGTTCACCACCGAGAAAATCAGCGTCCACAGGAAGAAGGAGAGACCCACCGAGACGAAGAAAGGCGCCCGGTCGGCGAGCGTCACTTCGGAATCGGCGCTGGCTTCCTCACGCAGGCGCTTTTCCAGCAAGTCGGGTGTGGCCGCCCTGATCTCGTCGAGAATATCCACCGAAACCCCGGCATCGCCGAAGATCTGGTTGCGCGCCATATCGCTCGCAGCGCGGCGGGCGAGCGCCTTGATGCCATCCACGGTGACATTCTCGCTCCAGTATTCCACCCCCTCTTCCGTCACGATGAGGGCGGCAAAGAGCGGGTGTGGGCCGTCTTCGGTCTCGACGTGTCGCGCGCCGGTGAGATAGGGCCGCAGACCGTCGAGCGTGCCCGCAGGCGGGTCGACCAGCACGAAATCGCGCTCGGGAATCTGCAGCTCGGGCAGCTGCGGCGCGGCGACGGCGAGGGCTTCAGTGGGCGTGTCGCCCGCTTCGATGGCGGCGTCAAAGCGCTCCAGCGCGGCGTCCCGGTCGGCATCGCTGCCGAGCAGGAGCCCCGCGCCCTCGACCAGGTTTCGCGCGCTGCGCACACGCCGGTCGGCCAGTTCCTCGACCATGGCGGCGTGGAAATCGCCCCCGGCATCCACAATGGTGAAATGGCGCACGGGCACGGAACTGGCGGCCATGGCCGGCACCATCATGCCGACGCTGAACAGGATCGGCGTGATCAGCAGGCCGAGCCAGAAGCCCCAGGCGGTGACGTATCCGAGATAGTCCCGGCGGGCGACGAGATAGATGGAGCGCAGCATCTAGAGGGCCTCCGCAGGGTGTTCCGGTTCGGGTTTCGGCGGCAGCTTGCCGCGCGCTTCCTCACGCTCGACCAGCGAGACGAAGACATCGCGCAGGCGCGCTTCCTCCTGCATGAAGCCGGCAATCGGCGCGCCGGCCTCGATGGCGGTTCTGAGCGCGCCCTGGGCACTGCGGCCATCGGGCAGGGAAACCACCCACCAGTCGGCGCCGTCTTCGTGGTCGGCCGCATCGCGCTCAAGCTGGAAGCCGGTCTCGGTGAAGGCCGCCGGCAGGTCGAAGCCGGGCTCGACGGCGATCCTGGCGCGCCGGCCGAGCGCGTCGAAGGCCGCCTCCAGCGTGCCGTCGAAGACCTTGCGCCCGCGTGCCATCATCACGATGGATTCGCACAGCCGCTCGGCATGCTCCATGACATGGGTGGAGAAAAGTACCGTCGCGCCGGCAGCATGCTGCTCGCGGATAATCTCTTCCAGCGCTTGCTGGTTGACCGGGTCGAGGCCGGAAAACGGCTCGTCCAGGATCAGGAAATCGGGATTGTGGGCCAGCGTGGACAGGATCTGGACCTTCTGGGCCATGCCCTTGGACAGCTTGGAAATCTTCGCGCGGGCAAACTCGCCAAGGCCGGTGGAGTGAAGCAGTTCGTCGGCGCGCGCGTTGGCCTCGCTGGCCGTCAGGCCCTTCAGGCGCGCGAAATAGGCCACCGTCTGGCGCGCGGTCATCTTCTTGTAGAGCCCGCGCTCTTCCGGCAGGAAGCCGACCCGGCGCAGGGCCGACAGCTCCGGGGTTTCGCCGAACAGCGAAACCGAACCCTCATCGGGGGTCATGATGCCCAGCGCCATGCGCAGGCTGGTCGACTTTCCGGCCCCGTTCGGCCCGAGGAATCCGACAATCGAACCGGCCGGAACCTCGAAGCCCAGACGGTCAACGGCGGTGAAGGCGCCGAACCGTTTGGTCGCACCGTTCAGGACTAGGGAAGGCTCTGCCACAGGCGGTGTCTCCATTCGGAACAGGCAACATCGTTAGTCGATAAAAGCACGCCTTAGTTCGCAAACAAGCCCTTGCCAAACCCCTAATCGGCGAGCAGCATCTGGCTTGTGAAATTCGATCTGGGACCTTCGCCGCACCTGCGGACCAATCGCCCACCGGCCAAACCGATGGCGCGCAGCAATGATCTGCAGAACATTGAGGATGCGCTCGACCGGCTCGAAACCGGCGCTTTCGGATATTGCGAAAGCTGCGCTGCGCCGATCGCGCTCGAACGCCTATGCCAGGACCCGACCGTGTCGCGCTGTAGCGACTGTGACGAGGCCTGAGCCACGCCCTACCCGATGAGGGCGCGGGAAATCGAGATGATGATCTGGACGAAGACCGCCAGGGCGGTGAGGCCGATCACCGTGCCGATCCAGGCCCCGCCCATGCCCATGAGCAGGCCGCCGACCACGGCCGCGCCGGCGCAGATGATCAGGGCGATCAGCCAGTTCATGCCAATCGCCAGGGTGAAGGTGAGGTAGGCCAGGACCGTCAGCAGCAGCGCCGAACCCCAGACGGCGCCCTTGATGAAGCCGTTCCAGGTGCTCGTCTGGTCGGAAATGTCCATGGACCCACGGGTATATTCGGAAGCTGCCATTTTCGGTGTCGACCCTTGCAAATCTTGATCTCGCCCCAGATGACCCGGCGAAGCGCTGCGGTCAAGACGTCACCACGGCGCAGGGGGGCGGTTTTCCTGTGTGACAGCTAAAAAGCCCTCATCCTGAGCGGAGACGAAGGATGAAGGGCGGGGCTTATAGTTTGATCCCGTATCGGGCTTACGCCCTCACATGGATCGCGCTCAGGGCTGCGCCCCAAAACCGCCCCCAGTGCCGCTCATCCCCGCGAAAGCGGGGATCCATGGACCGTTGTTCCAACCGGGAGAGGCAGATGCGAGGCCGGCCCCTGGACCCCCGCTTTCGCGGGGAGTCGAAGAGAAGACCCGCTTTCGCGGGGAGTCGAAGAGAAGATCGCTTAATTCAAACTCTCATCCGGCTCGCGCGGGCGTTCGGGGACGAAAGGCGCGGGCAGCGGGCTGGCGGGGACGCCTTCGTCTTTCAGCGCCTTGGCCTCATCGACCGTGGTCGCGCCCCAGATCGGGCGTTCTTCCACATCGCCATAATACATCGCACGCGCTTCATGGGCGAAGTCGCGGCCGACATAGTCGAAATTGTCCGCGACATGCTGGCGCGCGGCCTCGGCCACCTTGTGGGCGAGCGCCTCGGCCGGGTCGCCGCCGGCGGATTTCTTCGTGCCCGAAACTGCCGGGGCCATGATCTGCTTGCCGACATGGGACCCGCCACAGACCGCGCAGGTCACAAGGCCGCGCCCGGACTGGTCGTCATAGCCTTCCGATGAGGCAAACCAGGCCTCGAACTCGGCCGCGCAGTCATGACAGATCAGGGCGTAGCGGATCAAAGCTCAAAGGCCCTCCAGCATGGGGTCGAGCTTGCCGGCGCGCTCCAGCGCCATCATGTCGTCGCAGCCGCCGATATGGGCCTCACCGATGAAGATCTGCGGGAAGGTGCGCGCCCCGCCGGACCGCTGGACCATTTCGGACTTCTTCTGCACATCCATGCCGGCATCGATCTCGGTAAACTCGACCCCCTTGTCCTTGAGCAGGCTGACCGCCCGCACACAGTACGGGCAGAAAGCACGCGTATAGATCTCGACCTTGGCCATTACCGGGCATACTCCATTGGTTTTCATACTGATCATATAGAGGTATCCCGCGCCCGCACAACGCGGGCAAGTGTCACGATATCCACGCCAGCTGCGCCGGCTTTCAGGAGCGGGCGGATGCACGCTTCCAGGGTGGCGCCAGTGGTCAGCACATCGTCGACAAGCAGCACGCGGCGGCCCTCCACGGCGCGCGCCTTTCCCTTGCGAAGCGCGAAGGCGCCGGAAACGTTCCGCTTGCGCGCACGCGGGCTGAGCCCGCCCTGGCTCGGGGTGGCTTTCACGCGCTTCAATATGTCCACACGCAGGGGCAGGCCGGCGCGGCGGGCAAGGCCGGCGGCGAGCCAACCCGACTGGTTGAAGCCACGGCTTGCCAGGCGCCGATAGTGCAGCGGCACGGGCATGACCATGTCGGCATCGGCCAGCAGCGGGCGGGCGGCCTCCAGCATCCAGTTCGACATGATCGCGAGCCCGTCGCGCCGGCCGGAACGTTTCAGGTCGAGCACGATGCGCCGGGAGGCTTCGTCATAGACCAGCGCCGAGCGCGCCGCGCCCCATTTCGGGGGCTTTGCGAGACAGGCCGCGCAGACCGTTTCTTCGCCGAGATCCACCTCCTGCGGCTGGCCGCACGTGTCGCAGACCGGCTGGCTGATAAAGGTCAGGCGCGCAAACTCTGCCGGCGACAGCGCGCCCTCACCGATATTGCGTGCACCCGAGACCAGCGAGCGCGACGGCCACAGCACCTCGCCGCCGGCCCGCACAAGGGCCTTTGCACGCGCGCCCAGCCGGGCCATATCCAGCTCCATGGATGCCAATTCGCCCCCGCTCGTCTTCGACCGCGCGCGTCACATCGCCTTTCGCGACCGCGCCGCGCCCGGTTTCGATGAGTATGACTTTCTCAAACAGCGCGTGTCGAGCGGGATGGTCGAGCGGCTGGCCGACAGCGCACACCGGTTTCCCAAGGCGCTCGATCTTGGCAGCCATAGTGGCACGCTTGCCTGGAAACTGGGCGAAAGCGCGCAGGTCGACCATGTCACCTGTTTCGATCCCAGCCCGGCCATGGCCGCGGCGGCGCGCGAAAGCGGCTTCGAGGCGGTGAGCGCGCCGGGCGAGACCCTGCCATTCGAGGAGGCGAGCTTCGATCTCGTCGCCAGCGCCCTGTCGCTGCACTGGGCCAATGATCTGCCGGGCCAGTTGGTCCAGATCCGGCGGATGCTGAAGCCGGACGGCCTCTTTCTCGGCGCCTGGTTTGGCGCGGGCACGCTGGCTGAGCTACGCACCTGTCTTCTCCAGGCCGAAAGCGAGCTGACCGGCGGGGCCGCCCCGCGCGTCTCGCCCCTGCCCGGCCTGCAGGACAGCGCCGCCCTGCTCCAGCGCGCCGGCTTTGCCCTGCCGGTCGCCGATGTCGACCATGTCACCGTGCGCTATGGCCATCCACTGAAGCTGATCGAGGATCTGCGCGGCATGGGCGAGCAGGCCGCCTTTGCGGCGGGGGGGCGCCCGCTCTCGCGCCGCATCCTGATGCGCATGGCCGAGCTCTATATCGAGCAGTTCTCCGATCCTGATGGCCGGGTGCGCGCGAGCTTCGAGATTGTCTGGCTGTCTGGCTGGGCCCCCGCACCGGACCAGCCGCAGCCGAAGCGTCCGGGCAGCGCGAAGGCGAGCCTTGCGCGCGCTGTCGGCGGCGTTGAGAAGAGCGCCGGAGAAAAGGCAGGCGGATAAGGTCTTGCAGGCAGGCTGAAAAAACGCTTTTCAGGGAACGGGCTGAATAGTTAATACGTTCGAAAGGTGCTGGGCGGGCCATGGCAGACGAAACCTTGGACCAGACACAGCCCCCCACTCCCACACCCGCACCGACCGCTCCTGCCACGCCGCCGAAAGGGCCGGTGGAGATCAGCGACGAGCATATCGGATATTATGCCAGCCGGCCGAGCGCGGAGCTCGACGAGGTGCGCATCCAGGCCGATTATCTCGCCCGCTCCATGGTCAGTTTCTGGCGCTTTCGCGAGCTGGGCGGTGGCAGCCGGCCGCCCAACAAGGATGTCCCGCTGAAGCTCGGCGACCATTCCGGCCAGGGCGTGCACTATGTCTCCGACCACCCGGAAGTGCGCATCCTGAGCCTCTCCTTCATCTTCCTCCTGGTGATCTTCGAGAGCGCGGCGAACGCCTATTTCTTTGCCCGCGAAAGCGAGTTCGGCCTGTTCGGCGGGGTATTCCAGGCCGCCGCGGTGTCGCTCGCCAATGTCGCGACCAGCTATTTCATCATCGGCTACTGGGGGCTCAGGCACATCTCCGTGCCGCTGAGCCGGGAGCAGAATGCCAGCGATTCCTTCGCTGTGGCGGGCCTTCTGGTGGCACTCGTCTCTGTGGTCTTCACGCTCTATTTTGCCACCAACAGCAATTTCGCCCCGCCCTTCTGGGTTGCCGGAGCCCTGACGCTGGCCGGGCTCGGCGTGCTGGCCTGGTTCCGGATTCGCGACGGGCGCATCTATATCAAGCTGTTCGGCTTTTTCGCGATCTGTTTCGGCGTGGCCACGGTGCTGATGGTCAACCTGTCGGCGGCCCATTACCGCAACATTCTCGACCTGCAGGCGCTGGGCATGACCTTCCCCGAGGTCAAGACCACCACCTTCCCGCGCTTCTTCATCGAGCCGGAGGTCTGCGAAGCGGTGCTGAATTCGGATATCGGCAACACGATCGGCACGGCGGCAACCAATGCCATGTGCCGGCCTTTCGCGCTGCATTCCCTCGACGCCATGGTGCTGTTCGCCCTCGGCCTTGCTATCTCGGCGCTGGCGGCCTTCGAGGGCCGCAAGGCCGACAGTGCCTTTCCGGGCCTGTCGGATGCCGCGCGGCACTTCGAAGGCGCGCGCCGCGACCTGCAATTCGCCCTGGAAGACTATTATGACAGCTATGAGGACGTGATCGAGGAAATCGAACACGACTTCGACGGCAAGCTGAACGGAGCCGACAAGGTGAACCTGCGCCAGGCGATGGACCATACCGTGGAGAAATATGCCGTCATGCTGGAAACCGCTGACAAGCTGCTCGCCGACGAGTTCGATGTCGACGGCGAAGTGGTCGCGCTGGTCCGCCGCTATGGGAGCAATTCATGAGCCGACGCCGTCGCCGGCGCCAGCGCCGCATGGCCTTCGTCAATATCGCCGTGGCGGTGGGCGTCGTCGCGCTGGCGGCCTATGCCATCGTGAAGGTCCAGCCGCCCGATTATGACGAGACAACGCTGTGCATCGACGGCGATGCCCCGCCCCATACCGCCATCATCCTCGACAAGACCGACGAGTACAGCCCCGAGCAGGCCGAGCTGATCGCCGCGCTGGTACGCCGGGAAAGCGACCGGCTGAATGTCGGCGAGCGCTTTACCCTGTTCGAGCTGGATGCGCGCGGGGAGATCGATCCGCGCGGGCGGTTCTCGCTGTGCAATCCCGGGCGCGGCAGCCAGGTGAACCCGCTGTTCCGCAATCCGGAAAAGATCGAGGCGCGCTATAATGAGCTGTTCGAAGGCCCGCTGGAGGCCGTGGTGGCCGATCTCGTCGAACCCAGGGAAGCGCCCGCCAGCCCGATCCTGGAGGCGATTGCGCGCCTCGCCCTGACGGAAAATTTCGGCCGCGATGTCGAAGAGCGCCACCTGATCGTCGTCTCCGACATGCTGCAGAACTCGACCATTTTCAGCGCCTATTCCAGCACGCCCCTACCAGCCCCCGAAGTGATCGCCGAGGCGGTGGAAGACCGGTTCGGCAGCGATCTGCGCGGCGTGGAACTGGAAGTGCGCCTCATCCCGCGCCAAGGTCGCATGGACCAGCAGCGCGGCCCCCTGCGCGAACTCTGGGAAGAGGTGCTCGACGAGCTCGGCGTGGATGCCCGCTGGCGGGATTTGTAGCGGGCTTTTCTGTCTGATCCCGTATCGGGCTCGCGCTCTCACATGGATCGCGCTCAGGGCTGCCTCCTTGTTTGTCTCCGTATCGCTGCGCTCACATGAGACGCGCTCAGGGCTGTGTGCCACACAGAGCCGCTTATCCGCGCGAAAGCGGGGATCCAGGGACCAGCTTTGCGACAACCACGCCGGACGGAACAGCAGTCCTGCTCCCCCCGCGGGGGATGCGGGGGGAAGGCGGTGCCGATTTTCCGGCAACGGACTCCAGAGAAAGTCACGGCCCCTCAGCCTCCGCCCAGGCCTCGGCGACGATGGCATCGATTTCTTCACGCGTGAGGATCGGCATGCCGTCGGGCGCGGTGGGGCGGGCCGGCTCGCGTTCTTGGCGTGCAATCCACATGTTTAGTCCGATATCGTCGAAGGTCAGTGGCGAGAACTCGCCATCGGCAGGCTCAAGCCAGTTTCTTCGGCCATCATGCTGGCCTTCGATCAGGCGGCCTTCCAGATCGTACCAGACCCATCTTGTCCGCTCGACCCAGCCGGGCATCTGAAACTCCCTGCCGGGATACCGGGCCTCGAAATTCGCCCGGACAAAGTCCTCGCCCCAACAGCGTCCGACAAGCTCATACCGCATGACGACACCAAAGGCCTCGTTACGCCACTCGCCGGGAGCGATTTCCACCCAGCCCAGCTCCGGATCAAACGTCCTGTCCTCTACCGGCCAGAGATCATAGAACTCGACCGGTGCAATGATCTGGGTGCCCCGGTTGATCGCCTGCGCGAGCGGGTGGGTCGGCGTGAAGAACGCCCAGCTCAGGAGCGCATAGGCCAGCGGGATCGAGATCAGGCCGAGATTGACGAGACCGAGCACCGCGTCCGGCCAGCGCCAGTTACGCTCGCGCCAGCCCGACCAGGCCAGAAAGAGCTGGAAGATCAGCAGGGCGCCGGCAATCGCGGCGAGCCAACCCACCATGCCAAGCCGCTCCGGCCCGCCGAAAAAGCCGAGCTGCATGTGGTCGCAATCGCGCGGCAGAACGATGAACACAATCGTGATCAGCCGGTCGAGAAAGGCGATGGCGACGCCGATCAGGAACACCACAAGGTTCAGGCTGACGCCCGTCGGCGCCGCCCTGGCCTGCCGGGATTTCCAGCCCGGCGCCCGTGTCCCCATGTCTTTCATCGCACCTGCCTACATGGGGCCTCTTCCCCCGCCGCGCCATATCTGATACGCCCCGGACAAGCTCGAAATCATATAAAGGAACTTTGATATGACCGACTATGCCGTCGCCGATATCTCGCTGGCAGAGTATGGCCGCAAGGAGATCGCGATTGCCGAGACCGAGATGCCCGGCCTGATGGCGGCGCGCGAGGAGTTCGGTCCGTCTCAGCCGCTCAAGGGCGCGCGCATCGCCGGTTCCCTGCACATGACGATCCAGACCGCCGTCCTGATCCAGACGCTGGAAGCCCTGGGCGCGGAAGTGCGCTGGGCCAGCTGCAACATCTATTCGACCCAGGACCATGCCGCCGCGGCCATCGCCGACGCCGGCACCCCGGTCTTTGCCCACAAGGGCGAGACGCTGGAGGAATACTGGGACTTTGCCGACAAGATCTTCCACTGGCCGAATGGCAAGATGGCGAACCTGATCCTCGATGATGGCGGCGATGCCACCATGTATATCCTGCTCGGCGCGCGCGCCGAGGAAGGTGAGGACGTGCTGTCGAAACCGAAATCGGAAGAAGAGACCGTCCTCTTCGCCCAGATCAGGAAGCGCATGGAGGCCTCGCCGGGCTGGTTCACCAGGCAGCGCCACGCCATCAAGGGCGTCTCGGAAGAGACCACCACCGGCGTCAACCGCCTCTACCAGCTGATGGAAAAGGGCCGCCTGCCCTTCCCGGCGATCAATGTGAATGACAGCGTCACCAAGTCGAAATTCGACAACAAGTATGGCTGCAAGGAGAGCCTCGTTGACGCTATCCGCCGCGGCACCGATGTGATGCTGGCCGGCAAGACCGCCTTCGTGGCCGGCTATGGCGATGTCGGCAAGGGCTCGGCGGCGTCGCTGGCCGGCTCGGGCGCGCGCGTCGCCGTCTCCGAGATCGACCCGATCTGCGCCCTGCAGGCGGCGATGGACGGGTTCGAGGTGCTCACCGTGGACGAAGCCGCACCGAAGGCCGACATCTTCGTCACCGCCACCGGCAACAAGGATATCCTCACCGTCGACCATATGCGCGCGATGAAGGACATGGCGATCGTCTGCAATATCGGCCATTTCGACAATGAGATTCAGGTCGAGGGCCTGCGCAATTTCGAGTGGACGAACATCAAGCCGCAGGTCGACATGATCACCTTCCCCGATGGCAAGCGGATCATCCTCTTGTCCGAAGGGCGCCTCGTGAACCTTGGCAACGCGACCGGCCACCCCTCTTTCGTGATGTCGGCCAGCTTCACCAACCAGACCCTCGCCCAGATCGAGCTCTGGACGCGCGGGGATGAGTACGAGAACAAGGTCTACACCCTGCCCAAGCATCTCGATGAGAAGGTCGCGCGCCTGCATCTTGAAAAGCTCGGTGTGAAACTCACCGAGCTCAGCGGCGAACAGGCCGAGTATATCGGCGTGGAAACCACCGGCCCGTTCAAGCCGGAACATTACCGCTATTAGGCCCTGGCGGGGGCCATTTGCGGCCCCTCGCCTTTTGCCCATACCGAGCTATACCCGCGCCCCATGACCGAGACCTACCTCCTCACCCTTTCATGTCCCGACAAGGTCGGGATCATCGCAGCCATCGCCCGCCAGATGGAGGAGAAGGGCTGTTTCATCGCCCGCTCGCGCAGTTTCGGCGATGAGGAGACCGGCCAGTTCTTCACGCGCCTGGCTTTCCGCCCGACCCGGTCGGGTTTCGAGCCGGAACAGTTCTGCAAGGACTTCCAGCCCGTCGCCGACAAGCTGGAGGCCGAGTTCCAGGTCACCAATGAGGACGACAAGGTCAAAACGCTGATCTTGGTCTCGAAATCGGCCCATTGCGCCAATGCCCTGATGGCCGGCGCGCGCTCGGGTGAGCTGGCCATCGAGCCGGTCGGCTTCGTCTCCAATCACCACACGCTCGGGCCCGCCCTGTCGCACTGGGGCGTACCCTATTACCAGGTGCCGGTGTCCGCCGAGACCAAGGCCGACGCCGAAGCGCGCCTGTTCGAACTGATCGAGGAGACCGGCGCGGAACTGGTCGTGCTCGCCCGCTACATGCAGGTGCTCAGCAATGATGTATGCCGACATCTGGAAGGCCGGTGCATCAATATCCACCACTCCTTCCTGCCGAGCTTCAAGGGCGCCCGCCCCTATCACCAGGCCCATACGCGCGGCGTGAAGGTGATCGGTGCGACCGCGCACTATGTCACCTCGGACCTGGATGAAGGCCCGATCATCACCCAGGTCACCGAACCGGTTGACCACACCCATCGCCCGGAAGACATGATCCAGATCGGCCGCCACCTGGAGGCCCAGGCCCTGATGCGGGCCGTTCGCGCCCATGCCGAACGCCGCATCTTCCTGAGCGGTCACCGCACCGTAATTCTCACATGAGCCTTGATTTGACTTCACCCTGTGGCCCAATGACCTTGCGGGCCGCAAGATCGACGACACCAGCCTGAGGGACACTCATCTTGACCAGCTACGACTTCACCAGTGAAAGCGTTTCCGAAGGCCATCCCGACAAGGTGGCCGACCAGATCTCCGACGCCATTGTCGATCTGTTCCTGGCCCGCGATCCGCGCGCCAAGGTGGCGGTGGAAACCCTGACCACAACCAATCGCGTGGTGCTGGCCGGCGAGGTGCGCACCACCAATGGTACAGACGTCAGCCATGAAGAGATGAACCAGGCCGCGCGCGATGTCGTCAAACGCATCGGCTATGAGCAGGAGGGCTTCCACTGGCAGACCATGGCGGTGGAAAACCATGTCCACGGCCAGTCGGTGGAAATCGCCCAGGGCGTGGAAGAAGGCCAGGGCACCTATACCGAGGAAGGGGCCGGCGACCAGGGCATCATGTTCGGCTATGCCACCGACGAAACCCCGGAAATGATGCCGCCGCCGCTGCTCTATTCCCACCAGATCCTGAAGAAACTGGCGGATCTGCGCCATTCCGGCGCCGAGCCCATGCTGGAGCCCGACGCCAAGAGCCAGGTCACGCTGCGCTATGAGAACGGCGTGCCGGTGGGCGTGAACGCCGTGGTCGTCTCCCACCAGCACAAGGCCAATGCCTCGCTCGACGGCCTGCGCGAGATCATCCGCCCGGTGGTGGCAGACGTACTGCCCAATGGCTGGTTTCCGCCGGAAGACAAGTTCTATGTGAACCCCACCGGGCGTTTCGTGATCGGCGGCCCGGATGGCGATGCGGGCCTCACCGGCCGCAAGATCATTGTCGACACCTATGGCGGCGCGGCCCCGCATGGCGGCGGCGCCTTCTCAGGCAAGGACCCGTCCAAGGTCGACCGCTCGGCGGCCTATGCCACGCGCTATCTGGCGAAGAATGTGGTCGCCGCGGGCCTCGCGAAGAAATGCGTGATCCAGGTCTCATATGCGATTGGTGTGGCCCAGCCTCTGTCGATCTTTGTCGACACGTTCGGCACCGGGCGGGCGCCCGAGGACCGGATCGCGGCCGCCCTGCGCGAGCTGTTCGATCTCAGCCCGCGCGGCATTCGCACCCATCTCGGCCTGGGCGCCCCGATCTATTTCCCGAGCGCGGCCTATGGCCATTTCGGCCGCGAGCCAGGCCCGAACGGGGAGTTCAGCTGGGAGAAGACCGACCTGGCCGAGGAACTGAAAAGCCTCGTGAAAGTCTAGGCCGGCTGGCGCGCCATCAGGGCGTTCAGTCCGCCGCGCCATTCGGTGAGCCGCACCGTACCCGTGGCGAAGCTTGTGGCGATCAGCGCCGCGCCCGCCACGCCAAGCTGCAGCCAGAGCCCGAGCGGCGCAGCCAGCCAGGCTGTACCTGCCACGACGGCCCAGACAAGCCCGGGGCGGGCGAGCGCAGTAAGCGCTTTCACCTCGGCCAGCCGATGCAGGACGAGCAGCTTCACCACCAGCCCTGCCAGCACCACCGCGAGCGTCAGCCCGGCTGCGGCTGGCGCGCCATACGCGGAAAAGACCGGCACGAAGCCCGCCACCAGGGCGAGCACGGCCAGCGCGTTCACTGCCGTCAGCCAGCCCAGGCGGCCTTTGAGGTAGAGGATCTGGTCGACGGCAAAGCTCGCCGCCACGGGCCCGATCACGCAGGCCGCCACCTGGAACACCGCCTCGGCCGCGCCATAGTCGCCCCCGCCGATGGCATGCATCAGCACGCCGCCCATGGCGTACGCGACGAGGCCCGCCGCGGCGCCGGCCAGCAAGCCATAGCGGACGCAGAAATCGAGATAGCGCACATCCTTGCCATCGGCGCGCTGATGGGCGCGGCCCAGCACGGGGAAGGCCGCCGTCAGGACTGTGACGGTGAGCGTGGCGAGCATCAGCGCGGCGTTCCATGCCAGTGCGAACTGGCCGATCATGTCCCCGGCCGCCTCTGAGTAGCGTACCAGCACCAGCGGTGCGGAGCGGATCCAGTGGCCGGCCGCCAGCGCGATGCCGACCCCGAAAAGCGGCCCGGCAATCCCGGCAAGGTCCAGGCTCAATCCGCCGAGCGGGCCGACGCGCCGGCGCATCAGCCAGAACCCGGTCACCGCCTCGGCAAGCCAGGAGGCAAGATGGACCAGCGCAACGCCGATCAGCCCACCGCCAAGCCAGAGCACACAGGTCCCGGCGAGCACTTCCATGAAGCGGAAGGATCCCACCAGGCGCAGCACCATGGCGCTGTCCTCATGGGCGGTGAACACGTCCGCCACGGCGATGGAAAGCCCGCGCAGCACCAGCGCGCCGGCAAAGAGCCCGATCAGCAGCCATTCGGTGCCGCTCGCGCCGGAACCCGCCGCCAGCGCGACAAAGGCGAGCGCGCAGGCAAGAAGCCCCGCGCCCTGCACGCTCAGCGCCTCGCCCAGCATGCCGCGCAGGTCACCGCGTTCCGACCGCGTCTTTGACAGGAAAGCCGGCAGCCCTGCCGTCGCTGTCGCGAGCACGGCAAGATAGGTCGACTGCAATGTCGAGATCAGGCCAAAGCCCTCCGGGCCGAGCCAGCGCGCGAGGATGGCGACATAGACAAGCCGGAGCAGCGTTGCCAGCCAGCTCGCCCCGAGCAGCCAGGCGCCATTGCGCACGACCGAGCGCAGACCGTCGCCAAGCCGCGATTGGCCCGGCGGCAGGGCCTTTTCCAGCTCGGATGGGGTCTCGGCGATCATCGCGTCAATCTGCGCGCTTATTGCTTAAACCCGCGTTTAAGCCCTGTGAGATGGCAATTTCAGGTGAGCTCAGAGAAATCCAGCACCTCCAGCCCGTGCCCGCTCTCGGTGACAAAGCGTTCGAAATCGGCGCGGCTGATCGCCGTGGTGGCGATATTGCGCATCGGGTGAAAGTTCAGCGGGTCGTGCTGCATGAGGGCATGGTCGAGGATGAAGCGCACCCGTGCGCCCGGATCATTGACCAGCGCGAAGGCCGTCACCGAGCCGGGCGTCACACCGAGCACCTCTTCCATCAGTTCCGGGGCGCCGAAGCTCAGCCGTTTCACGCCGAGCGCGCGGTGCAGCTTGTTGAGCGGCAGCTGGCTGTCGGCATGAGCCGAGATCAGGATGAGGTCGCCATCCTTGTTGGTCATGAACAGGTTCTTGGTGTGCCCGCCGGGCATGGCAGCCTTCAGATCGCGGCCTTCCTCCACGGTGAAAACGGCCTCGTGCCAGTGCGTGGTATGCGGGATATCTCGCGCATCGAGCCAGGCGAACAGGTCTTCGGGGCTTGTGATCATCACAGCGTTTCGGCAAGGCTCTGTGCAATTGTCAAGATCCGCCCTCTCCCCTCCCAACCGCCCCAATGGTGCGACCCTGTGGGCGGTTGGGAGGGGAGAGGGCGGCACGCGAAGCGTATCAGGCGGGAGTAAGGTACATGCAGCTCGATTGCTATAAAATCTACGAGGTTGCCCCGGAAATCGTGCCGGCGCGTTCCCAGCGCGACTGGATGGATGCCTTCCCGGACCGCCACCCCTATCGCTGCCTGCCGCTGACCATGGCCAATTCCACCGGCTGGGAGATCCTCTGCCCACTCGACGTGAAGATCGTCTGGGATGGCGGGCCGATGGAGGAGAACCTCCAGCTCCTGACTACCGGCGATCCGCGCGCGCTGGCCGCCTTCGCCGACAGCCATTTCCGGCGCGGCATCGTCACCTTCCATACCGGACACCTCTTTCGCACACCGCCCGGCTGGGGCGTCTGGGCGACCGGCGCGCCGAACTGGCCGAAGGATGGTATCGCGCCGCTGACCGGCCTCATTGAAACGGACTGGCTGCCCTTTCCCTTCACCATGAACTGGCAGATGACCCGGCCCGGCGAGGTGGTTTTCAAAAAGGGCGAGCCCTTCTGCTTCATCACGCTGATGGAACATCGCAAGCTGGAAGAGATCACGCCGGAGCGGAAGCTGCTCTCGTCAAACCCCGACCTGGTGAAGGAATACGAGGCCTGGCGCGACAGCCGGACGGACTTCAACAAGCGCCTCGGCGAAGGCGAGCAGAACGCCATGAAGGAGCGCTGGCAACGCCACTATATGCGCGGGCAGACCGTCACAGGCGGCGGCGCGGACGGCCACCAGACCAAGCGGCGCATGAACAAGCCGGTCGACACCTGATACGGGGCAAAAGGCTTTGACTTGGTGGGCGAACATCGCTGCCATACTTTCTCCCTACCGGATCTGCTCGTCCGGGTGCGGGATCGGGATGATCGCATAGGGCGACATCTTCCCGTCCAGATGACCAATGCCAGTTCCCGGGGATTTTTCATATGCGCAAATTGCTCACTCTTGCCGCGCTCGGCGCCCTGATCGCGGGTCCGGCGCTCGCTGATTCCATGACCTTCGAATTCGCCGCCGAGGGCGAGGACGGTGTCCTGGTCGCGACCTTTGTCGATGATGGCACCTACAAGGCCTCCGACGACAGCGCCGGCACTTATGTCTGGGACCTTGAGACCGCGACCCTGTGCGCCACATCCGATGCCGGCGAAGAGACCTGTGTAACCTTCGAGGATATCTCTCAGCAGCCCGTCGTGGGCCTGACCACGCCCTTTACGGCCACGAACGGTGCCAAAGGCATCGCGACGATCACGGCGATGGTTCCCTAACTGCAGGGCATTCGGATGCACCCTCCAGGCGCCCGCGAGCCCACTCGCGGGCGCTTTGCGTCGGGACAGGACTACACAAGCTCAAGCCGCACGCGTAGGCATGCCGCAAGACGAGACGGAGGAGAGACACATGCTGACGGCCGACCTGACAGGAAAGACCACCCTGGTGACGGGCGCCTCTTCCGGCTTTGGCGCCCACTTCTCCCGCGTGCTGGCCGCCAGCGGCGCGACGGTGATCGCCGCAGCGCGCCGCGAGGACCGGCTGCAGGCGCTGGTGAAGGATATCGAGGGCGCCGGCGGGCGCGCCTCCGCCCTGGCGCTGGATGTCAGCGACGGGGAGGCGGTGCGGGCCGTCTTCGAGCAGGTCGGCGCGGTGGATATCGTGGTCAACAATGCCGGCGTGGTGGGCGACACACGCTCCATCGACACGCCCGAAGAGGAGTGGCGCTGGACCTATGACGTGAACACGCACGGGGTGTTCTTCGTCGCCCAGGCCGCCGCCCGGGCCATGATCGCGCGCGGGGCCGGCGGATCGATCATCAACATCGCCTCGATCACGGGACTGCGCCCGCAAGCCGGCAGCACGGCCTACAGCTCCTCGAAAGCCGCAGTGATCCACATGACGCGGAGCCTTGCCCTGGACTGGGCCCGCTACGGCATCCGCGTGAACGCCATCGCGCCGGGTTACTTCTCGACCGACCTGAATGACGAGTTTCTCAAGAGCGACTATGGCCAGGCACTGATAAAGCGCGTGCCCCAGCGCCGCTCAGGGGAGTATCACGAACTGGATGGCGCGCTGTTGCTGCTCGCCAGCGAGGCCTCCAGCTACATGACCGGCAGCTGCATCACCGTGGATGGCGGGCATCTGTGCGCAGCGCTTTGACGCGCGCTAGCTGATCACCACGGTGGACCTGGACTGTTCGATCGTGCCCAGCACGCCATCGAGATAGGGCGCAAATGTCGTAAAGCCCTGGGTGGCGGTAATCGTCACGGTCGAGCCGACCGCCTTGGCCCCGCCATCGTCCCAGACGGCCGAAACGCTCGGTGCGGCGTCCGGGGAGAAGGCATATTCCAGCACCACGGCACGCAGCGAATCCTCGGTCGCCTCGGCGGCGCTGTCAGCGCTCGACACCATGGCCACGCGCGCGGCCCGGTCGACACCGGCCTCCAGCGCCTGGCTCGTCATCACATAGCGGCTGACATCCAGGAGGGCGACGACCGAATAGAGCACAAGCGGCGCGACCATGGCGAACTCCACCGCCGTCGCGCCGGAACGGTTGCGCAGGAATACGGCTTTCACTGAACCCTCCACGCGGTCTGGACGGCGATCTGGTCGTTCTTCACCAGGCCGTCGAAGAAGATATGGCTGTAGGGCCGCGTGACGGTGACCACGCGCCAGACCACCTGTTCGTCGGCCGGCCCGCAATAGCCGGTATGCTCACCGCCTTCCGCACCACCGGTGGCATAGAGCCGGTCGGGATCCTCGCAGGCGGTGGTGATCGTGGCCGATGCGCCCGTGCCGGCAGCGGCCTCCAGCAGCACTTCGGCCTGATCGTCGGTATAGCTTTCAGGTGACTGGGCGATGGAGATCATCACATTGTGCACCGCCTCGCGCATCTGCTTGCTTTCGGTGCGCATGTGCAGGAACTCGCCAGTCGCCAGGCTGAGCGGGGCCAGGAACAGCGAGAAGATCAGCCCTGCCTCAAGCGCGGCCGTGCCCTTCCGGTCGCGGGCCCAGGATAGGATCTGGCGGTACATCAGTAGACCAGCCCCAGCGTGGATGGCGCCCCGCCCCATGTCTCGGCCAGGCCATAGGGCTCGTTGACATCGATATAGAGGCCGGCATTGCCGGTCATCTCGATGGAATTGGCGATCACATAGGTCGCCTTGTCATAGGTGGTGATCTGCGCGTTGTTGGAGATCACCAGGTCGCAGTCGCCGAAATAGAGGATGCCGTCGAACTGGAAACTCGCCCCGCCGGCAAAGGTGGCGGTCTTGTTCGCGCCCCAGCTCTCCTGGCAATTGTCGGCGTCCGAGCGCCAGAAGGCGATGCCGGCGGTTTCGCCGCTCTCCGGCGCGATCCAGTTGCGCACGCCCGAGCCGTCGGTGACCTCGAACTTCCCGCCACTGAGCATGATCACCGACACGCCGGGATCCATGGTGATGGCCGTGCCGTTGACCGAGCGGAAATCCCCACCGGTGATGTAATAGACGCCCGCCTGCATGTGCACGGAGTTGTTGTTGCTCGCCAGGATGCCGTTGGAATAGATCCCCGGCTCGATCTCGACATGGTTGCCGCCGCCATGGACCCGGTTCTGCGGGCTGACCCGGTTGGGGCCGGAGGCGACCGGCGTGAAATCCAGCACCGGGTTGGAGCGCGCCGGCGCGTTTTCAGACAGATTGTCGATCTGCAGCACGTTGCCGCCACCATTCGACTGGTCATAGGTGCCGACCGCGCTGACATTGCGAGCATAGAGCTGGCCATTGTCGAGATAGATCGACTGGCGCTGGGTCTGCCAGCTTTCCAGCGGCGAATAGCTGGCATTTGAGTGCAAGTCACAGCCGGTCAGGTTCATCGTGGCATTGTTGTGGATCTTCACGCCGAACCGGTTGCCGTCCCAGCTGCCGGTATTGGGCGTCTCGGCCAGGGTCTGCACGCAGGCGCCCGATGCCCCGCCAGATCCGCTGAGGCCGATACCGGCCCGGGCCGTAAGCGCCTTGGCGCCAGCCCCGAAGATGCGCGCGAAATAGGATTCAGAGACACGCGAGGCGGTGACCATCAGGACGGAATTGCCGTTCACGGTCTCTTCGCTGGCCCACAGGCTGAGCGCGCCGGAGGGGTCGAGCAGGGTGGCCTGTTCGGCCAGCATGGCGTTGATGTTTCCCGCGCCATTGCCCGGCGTATAGTCCGGCACCGCCGCAAAGGCGGCCAGGTCGGCATATTGCTGCAGCTCTGCCTGGTCCGACCGCCAGAGGCTGAGATCGAACACAAAGGCAGCGCCACCCACGAGCAAGCTCACCATGAGTGTCATCAACGGTAATGCTGATCCGCGCGTATTCCGCCAGAACAATGTACTTCCCTCGATTGTCGCCTTCTATCTGTATACCCTTGTATTCGGGCGGTGTTCAGAAACTGGCAACGCAGGGATTTTAACTCTTCTGCAGGGCGCAAGCTCCTGTTCAGGTTAACAGGAGCTTTCCGCGCCGACTGGCCGGGCGACTTGACGCCGGCCCGGTTTTGGCGTTTATCCGCCCCCTTCAAGGACGGGTTGGTGCAGCTTCCGCCGTTGCAATCGCAGCGTTCAATGATGACGCGTTGCCGGACTGCGCTGAAAACTAGAGGTACTACATGTCACGTCGTCACTCGACGAAGTACAAGATCGACCGCCGTGTCGGTGAGAATATCTGGGGCCGCCCCAAGTCTCCGGTCAACAAGCGCCAGTACAAGCCGGGCCAGCACGGCCAGGGCCGCCGCGCCAAGACCTCTGACTATGGTCTCCAATTGATGGCCAAGCAGAAGCTCAAATTCTACTATGGCGACATCACCGAAAAGCAGTTCCGCAAAACCTATGACGAAGCCGCGCGCCGCAAGGGCAACACCGCGGAAAACCTGATCGGCCTGCTCGAAAGCCGTCTGGACGCCTTTGTCTACCGCTCGAAATTCGTGCCCACCATCTTCGCCGCGCGCCAGTTCGTGAACCACGGCCATGTGAAGGTGAATGGCACCAAGGTGAACATCCCCTCCTATCGCCTCAAGCCCGGCGACGTTGTCGAAGTGCGCGAGAAATCCCGCTCGATGGCGCTGGTGCTGGAAGCCCTCGGCTCGGCCGAGCGCGACATTCCCGAATATCTCGATGTTGATCCCAAGAAGATGACCTCGACCTTCGTCCGCGTGCCGGAACTGGCCGACGTGCCCTACCCGGTCCAGATGGAACCGTCCCAGGTCGTGGAATACTACTCTTCCTAGGCGCCTGTATCCCTTGAGCTTTCGGAAAAGCCCTGCCACGCTAGCGGGGCTTTTTCAGTTGGAGGTGTGCATGCGACTGATGATGGCCCTATTCGCGACAATTGCATGGAGCGGACCCCCGGCAAGCGCACACCCCGTCCCTGAAGAATTCGATTGTCGCATTGAAGATGCCGACAATCCTCTGCCTCATCCGTGTGCGCTCCTAGTCAAGAGTCTTATCCTGCCAAGCGGGGGGGCAGTCGAGGAACTTTACGCTGTAACGGTTTCCTACAGCCTCACTTATCTCAGTTTGGACTCATTGATGTTATGGCGAGATCAAACTGGGTGGTATCTTGATATACATGGTATGTATCAGGACGACGATACTAATACCAATCGTCAGAAAGTCAGGTCTGCAAGCATTCGATCCGTCAGATACAAGCTGTCCGATACTGAGGTCGGTCCTCTACTTAATGATATTGCCGCAGAAATTCCTGAACTGATTGATTTAGCTCCATTTAGGATCGATCCGGCCCCTGATTGTTTAGACGGTTCACGACTGCGCGCATGGATGATGACTCCCTCAGAAGGGTTTATGACGTCGCGACCCAGTTGCATGGGGCGGACTCAACTCGACGAATATGCCCAACCGCTATTGGAGTTTGCGATAGCAAAAGACCCGATCTCTGAGCCATTCCTCAGCGGTATGGTTCTGACAGAAGAAAAACAATGACCCACCCTTCCTTCGAAACCGTCCGCGACGAGCTTGTCGCCAAGCCCGGCAAGTCCTTCGACCTCACCAAACGCCCGACGCGGCATCCGGAGCTGTTTGAGGACAAGAAGGAGGCCGAGACCTGCCTGAAGCGCGATGCAGCTGCGATCGACGAGCTGCAGGACAAGCTCTATGCCGAGCGCAGCCAGGCGCTGCTGGTCGTGCTGCAGGGCATGGATTGCGCCGGCAAGTCGGGCACGATCCGCAAGGTCTTCGCCCTGACCTCCCCGCTCGGCATCACCATCCGCGCCTTCAAGGCGCCGACCGAGCAGGAAGCCGCCCATGACTTCCTCTGGCGCGTGCACGGCTGCGTGCCCGCCAAGGGCCATATCGGCATTTTCGACCGCTCCCATTATGAGGATGTGCTGGTGGTGAAGGTGCGCGAATTTGCGCCCGCCGAGGTGGTCGAGCAGCGCTACGAGCAGATCAACACCTTCGAGAAACTGCTTTGCGAGTCCGGCACGAAGGTCCTGAAATTCATGCTGAATGTCGGCTATGAGGAACAGGGCATTCGTCTTCAGGAGCGCATCACCGAGCCGCACAAGCGCTGGAAGTTCAATCCCAACGATCTCGATGACCGCCGGCTCTGGCCGGACTTCATGCAGGCCTATGAGACCGCCGTGGAGCGCTGTTCGACCGACCATGCCCCCTGGTACATCGTGCCAAGCGACAGCCGCACCCGGCGCAATGCCATGATCGCGCGCATCATCCGCGGCACGCTGGAAGAGATGGCCCCGGCCTGGCCGCAGCCCGATCCGCCGCTGAAGCTGGAGGATTATGATTTCGGGTAAGCCATGGATGCAAGCAAGCTTCCCCAACCGGTCACTCGGCGCTAGATTTACCACGGCAGACTGAGAGGGGAGCCTCATGTCCGGTGTCTTCATTTCGTATCGCCGCGGGGATGCAGCTGCATCGGCCGGGCGCCTGTCGGATCACCTCCGGGCCCGGCTGGGCGCGCACCAGGTCTTCATGGATGTCGATGGCATTGAGCCCGGTGTGGATTTCCACCAGGTAATCTCCGACAATGTCTCCCAGTGCGATGCCCTGATCGCCGTGATCGGGCCGGACTGGCTGAGCGAGCGGCTGCACGAGGAAAACGATTTTGTGCGCATCGAGATCTCCGCCGGGCTGGAGCGCAATGTGCGCGTCATTCCGGTGCTGGTCGACGGAGCGAAGATGCCGCCGGCCGAGAAGCTGCCCGACAGCCTGAAGGGCCTGGCGCGGCGCAATGCGGCGGAGGTCTCCCACACGCGCTTTTCCGACGATGCCGGGCGGCTCGCCGATGTGCTCGAGCGGATCATCTCACCCTCCTCGGCGGCGCCGGCGCCGAAGCCTGCAGCGCCGGAACCGATCCGCGTGCCGCAGGCCACAGCCGGCCCAGCACGGAGCCTGACCGGACTGGACGAGGGCTTCAAGCGCTTCGAGGTCGACCAGCAGCTGCATGTCGGCGATGCGATCCCGGAGGACAAGCGCGCCAATGCCGCGGTGAAATGCGGCCTGCCGGAGGGCGAACCGGTGCACGCCCTCGTCGATTTCACGGTGATGAAGAACGCCAATGATGCCATGCTGGTGACCGAGACGGGCCTGCGGGTGCATCACTCCTCGGCCGATTTTCCCCAGCCGCAATTCATTTCCTGGGCTGACCTGCTCGCCAACCCTGTCGAGAAACATGGCTGGTGGCAGATTCGCCTGGGCGGGACCCGGATCACCGTGTCCGGGGGGCCCGACCGGGATGTGCTGATCGACTTTATCGAGGCGATCAGAGCGGGGCTGGGCTGACCGAATAGCTCGCGCCGGAGGACTTGTCGGCCTCCCCGATGCGCGCGCCGCCCTCGATATCCACCGAAGCGCCCGAGGACACATCGATATCCACCCTGCCGGTGAGATAGAGGTCGGCGCTGGCACCCGAAGAGCCGTCAACCTCGCCATCCACGCAGATCAGGTCCTCGGCCGAGACGCTGGCGCCGGAGGACATGTCCACAGACAGCTCGCGGCATGTGCCGGAAACGGTCACCGAGGCGCCGCTGGAAACATCGATATCGAACTCGTCGGCACTGATGCCGGATACCCGGGCCGAGGACCCCGAAGAGGCTTCCACGCCTTCCAGGTTCGGGCCGGAAATGGTGACGGTGGCGCTGAGATTGTTGTTCCAGTTCCAGCCATTGCGGTGCACGCGGCCTACTTCGAGCGTGTCGCCGTCGCGCTCCACGCGGACATCCTCCAGATTGCCGCGGCGTACCTCGACATCGATCGAATAGGTGTCCGACACGGTGTAGATCACCATGAGGCCGGCCGAGGTGTCGAGTTCCTCGATCCCGGCAAGGTTCGGCGGATTGCTCAGCGGCTCGGCACTGGCGAGCATGTTGGCGGAATTGGAATAGACGCAGGCGGCCAGGACGGCGAGCGCGGCGGTACCGGTCAGAAGACGCATCATGGAAATCTCCGTGGTGACGTTTGAGGGTTTTGCTTGACTGCAATTTACCGATATTCAATATGTGAACTTATTGAATGTCAATAAGGAATTTCTCCAATGAAACGAACCGCCTTCGCCATTGCGCTTCTGGCCGTGCCGGCATTGTCGGCCTGCGTCGTGATCGAATCCGACAGCATCCATGACGATGTCCGTGTCGATATTGACCGCGGCACGGCGGGTACCGTCTATGGCGCCAGCATCCATCTGGATCATGTCGAGTTCATGGTGACGTCGAACGGCTGCACCGACGAAACCTATTTCGAGGTCGATGTGAAACATCACGGCGCGGATGAGGCGACACTCACCCTGGACCGGATCCGGACCGATCCCTGCAAGGCGCTGATCGCCGAGGGCACGACGGTGAGCTGGAGTTTCGAGGAGCTTGGCCTCACGCCGGGCACGGAAGTGACCATTGCGAACCAGGTGGTGCGGCGCTAGCCATCCTCGCGATAGGCGAGCACGCCAAGGCTGGTGAACAGGGCAAACAGGGCCGGTGACCAGGCCGCGATGGCCGGCGGCGCCGCGCCCGCAGAGCCCAGGCTCGAGGAGAGCTGAGTGATGAAGAACAGCCCAACCGCCGCCAGCGACCCGGTTGCGATCAGGCGTGAGGTGCCCCCCATGCGCGACAGGCGCAGGCAGACCAGCGCGCCGATCAGCGCCATGGAAACAAACAGGACGGGCGTCGCCAGAAGGCCCCAGAACCGCATGCGGTAGCGCGAGGCATCCAGCCCGGCTGCCGCCGTGTGGCGGATGAAACGCGGCAGCTCCCAGAAGCCGATGGTGCTCGGCGAGGCAAACCGGTCGAGCAGCTGGCTGGCATCGAGATCTGTCGGGATCGAGAGGAAATCACGTTGGACCGGGGATTGGCCCGGCTGGTTCTCCACCAGGTCTTCCAGCTGCCAGAAGCCGTCGCGGATCAGCGCGCGCTCGGCATCGATGCGGCGCACGAACTGAAAGAGGTCGGTCTGCTGGCCGTTCACGATGACGCGCTCTTCTTCCAGCAGTTTCACCCCGCGCAGCTCCGCACCGTCCACCACCTGTTCGGCATAGATCACGATCTGGCGGGTCTGGTCGCCCTGGCGCAGCCATATATCGCGCGGCGTGGTCTCGGCCACCCGGGCGGGAGCGCCGTCGCGCAGAATGGAGGCGCGTGTCTGCTCGAACTGCGCAGTCAGGCGCGCACCGAGCGGGTTCAGCACAGTTGTCGTCAACACACCGATCACCGCCGCCATGCCGATCAGCGGCGCGAGGAACCGCCAGGCTGACATGCCGCTGGCGCGGATGATCGAGAGCTCCGAGCGCCGGTTGAGGCGCGAATAGGCGATGATCCCGGAGATCAGCAGGGCAAAGGGCAGTGTCTGCTCGATCAGCATCGGCATTTTCATCAGGGAGAGCTGCACCGCCTGGAAGGGCGAGAGCTCCACATCCCCACCCACGGTCCGCATCTGCTCGACCACGTCGACCAGCATGATGGCGAGCACGAAAATGGTCAGCACCAGCCCCAGGCCCTGCAGGCACTGGGCGAGAATATAGCGCGAGATGCGGGGAAAGACGGTCATGCGGCGGCGGTCCCATCCTCGCCCAGGCGGTCGCGCAGCAGGAAGCGGCGCTGGCGGGCCGGCTTCTGGCCGCGCCCCTTGGCGAAATTCAGCCAGGACACCAGGGCGATCACCGAGATCGGCACGATCCACTGCACCACATTCAGCGCCGGATCGTCCTGGGCGGCCGACTGCACCGAGAGCTGGACCACGACCAGGGTCAGCGCGCCGGCCGTGGCGATGGAAATCCGCCGGCTGTATCCGCGCCGCGAGAAGTCCCCGCCAACCACGGCAAGGATGGCGATCATCGCCATGGCGATGTCGAGCAGCGGCATGGTCATGCGGGCATGGGCCTCGGCGAGGAAATTGTCGGCATTCTGCACTTCAAGATAGTTCTTCCGGTCCACGAAGAAGAGCTCGTGGAGATACCGGTCGGAACTTTTCAGGGTCACCTCGCCCTGCTCGGCCATGAAGGGCTCAAGATCGAAGGTGTACTGCTCGAAATCCAGGATGGAGAGGGACTGGTTCTGGTCCAGGTCGTGGATCTGGCCATTGCGCATGACAATGGCGGGCACACCGTCGACACGGATCACCGTGCCCTCCTGGGCGAGATAGTCCACGCGCCGTGTTGGGTCGCGGCCGTCGGAGATCAGGATACCGCGCAGATCGTCGCCCCGGGACTCGCGGGCATAGAAGGTCAGCTTGTCTTCGGCCTGGTTGAACTGGCCGGGCTGGATCAGCGCGGTGGCAAGGTCGCGGCGGATATCGGCGACATTCTCGCGCAATGTGCGCTGGGCGGCGGGCTGGACCCAGAAATTGATGGTCAGGTGCGCCACGGCGGCGACGGCGGCCAGCCGGATGATCGGCGAGGCGATCTGCCAGCGCGTCATGCCGGCGGCCTGGGCCACCACGATCTCACTGTCGCGGTGGATCCGGTTCAGCGACCAGACGGTGGCGATGAACAGGGCAAGCGGCGTCAGCAGAGCCACGATCTGCGGCGCGCCAAGCATCACGATCCAGAAATAGGTTACCGCCGACTGGCGGTTCTCGATGATCAGGTCGGTCTGCGACAGGCCCTGGGCGAGCAGGGCCAGCAGCGCCAGGCCGCCAACGATGATCACAACAGTGCGAAACACGGCAAGGAACAGGTATCGCTGGATGCGGGTCATCAGGCTCTGAAACGTTTTGATGGCGCGCAATAAAGCGCAGTGAAATTGCGACTTTACCCAACTAGCGAGTTGCGTCCGTCCCGTCGATGGCTAGGTATCATACAAGCAGGAGTTCTTTCAGATGAAAATCAGTTTCAAGTCCCAGTCCGACGCCCAGATCCAGGCCTTCATTGTCGACGAAAATGGCGATTTGCCGGCAGCCGCTGCCGCTCTCGATGAAGAAAGCGGTGGCCTTCTCAGCGAAGCCCTCGCCGCCGAACGCTTTTCCGGCAAGCTTGCCCAGCAGGCCATTGTCGTGATGCCGAAATCGGTCGAGGCGCGCCGCGTCGTCCTGATCGGCGGCGGCAAGCCGGGCAAGCGCGACACCAAGGCCTATGAGCGCATCGGCGCGGAACTCTTCAAGAGCCAGTCCATGAGCGGGTTCAAGTCGCTCGCCCTGACCGTCGAGGACGCAGATGGCGCGGCCTCAGCTGCTGCCGGCGCCAAGCTCGCCGCCTACCGCTTCGACACCTATTTCACCAAGCTGAAAGCCGACCAGAAGCCGAGCGTGAAGACGTTTACTGTGGTCACCGAGGACGAGAAGGCCGCCAAGGCCGCCTTCAAGCCGATGGATGCCGACACCGACGGAACCTATCTCGCCCGCGACCTGATGAACGAGCCGCCGAACGTGCTCTATCCGGAAAGCTTCGCCGCGCGGGTGAAGGAGCTGGAAGCCGAAGGGCTTGAAGTGGAAATCCTCGGCGAGGAAGAGATGACAGAGCTCGGCATGGGCGGCCTGCTCGGCGTCGGCCAGGGCTCTGTGCGCGAGAGCAAGCTTGCCATCATGAAATGGATGGGCGGCAAAACGGGTGACGCGCCGGTCTGCCTCGTCGGCAAGGGCGTGTGCTTCGACACCGGCGGCATCTCGCTGAAGCCCGGACCCAGCATGGAAGACATGAAAGGCGACATGGGCGGGGCGGCAGCTGTCACCGGCACGCTGCTGGCGCTCGCCAAGCGCAAGGCCAAGGCGAATGTCATCGGCCTGATCGGACTGGTCGAGAACATGCCCGACGGCAATGCCATCCGCCCCGGCGACATCCTCACCTCCATGTCTGGCCAGACGATTGAAGTGCAGAATACCGATGCCGAAGGCCGGCTCGTCCTGTGCGATGTGCTCTGGTATGCGCAGGAGACCTTCAAGCCGCAGGCCGTGGTCGATCTCGCCACGCTGACCGGTGCCATCGTCATCTCGCTCGGCCATGACAATGCGGGCCTGTTCTCCAACAGCGACGAGATCGCCGAGGGTCTCACCGCCGCCGGCCTCACCTCCGGCGAGACGGTCTGGCGCCTGCCGATGGGCGACAGCTATGACAGCCTGCTGAAGTCGAAATTCGCCGACATGCGCAATATTGGCGGGCGCGCAGCCGGCTCGATCACGGCAGCGCAGTTCCTCAAGCGCTTCATCAAGGAGGGCACGAACTGGGCCCATCTCGACATTGCCGGGGTCGCCTGGAAGGAAGGCGCGAAGGCCGCCGCCGACCCGAGCTGGCCGTCCGGCTTCGGCCCGCGCCTGCTGAGCCAGTGGATCGCGGACAAGTATGAGGGCTGATCAAGCATGAGTGACGGCCCCCAATGGTGGTTCTATCACCTCGAACGTTCCGGGCCGGAGCGGGCGGCGGGGCCGCTGCTTGAAAAATGCCTGGAGCGCGGCTGGCGGGTGCTGGCGGTCAGCGCGGATGAGCGCCGCCGCGCCGCGCTCGACCAGGCGCTGTGGACCTTTTCCGACGAGAGTTTCCTGCCCCATGGCCAGGCCGAGGCCGCCGGGCTCGACCCGGCGCGCCAGCCCGTGCTGATCTCGCCGGAGCTGAAGAACGAGAACGGCGCGGAGGCCCTCCTGCTGCTCGACGGCACCAGCGCGCCGACAGATGCCCCCTTCGCCCGCTGCATGGTGATGTTTGAGGGCAATGACCGCGCCACACGCGACACCGCCCGCACCCAGTTCAAGGCCGCCAAGGATGCCGGCCTGACCTGCCGCTACTTCCAGCAGACGCCATCTGGCGGATGGAAGGAAGCCGGGGCGTAAAAGCCCTGTTGCCCCGCCCGGCGCGCCCCGCTATAGGCCCGTCAACACTCGCATTTTCACACAAGTCTACCAGGAGCCAGACATGGCGACCCAACGCACCTTTTCGATCATCAAGCCGGACGCCACGGCGCGCAACCTGACCGGCGCCGTCAACAAGGTGATCGAGGATGCCGGCCTGCGCATCATCGGCCAGCGCCGCATCCAGATGACCGAAACCCAGGCCAAGCGCTTCTATGAGGTCCATGCCGAGCGCCCCTTCTATGGCGAACTCGTCGAATTCATGACCTCCGGCCCGGTGGTGGTGCAGGTGCTGGAAGGCGAAAACGCCGTGAAGGCCTATCGCGATGTCATGGGCGCGACCAATCCGGCCGAGGCTGCCGAGGGCACGATCCGCAAGCTCTATGCGAACTCGATCGGCGAGAACTCGGTGCACGGCTCCGACAGCGAGGAAAACGCCGCGATCGAGATCGCGCAATTCTTCTCCGAGGCCGATATCGTCGGCTAGGCAGCCAGTCCCAATACAGCCTCATGGTGAGCGGAGACGAACCATGGGGCGGGGAGACGGAGCGCAGCCCTGAGCGCGTCTCATGTGACGAGCGCAGCGAGGATACGGAGACAAACAAGGACTCAGCCCTGAGCGCGATCCATCGCGAAGCGGGGATCAAACAAGAGAGAGCCCGCCCTTGCCCTTCCTCTCCGCTCAGGATGAGGGCTATGCAAGAGAAGGAAGCGCCTGCCAAACGGACAGGCGCTTTTTTACGCCGCCTGCCGGGCCTCGCCCTCCAGCACGGCAATTTCGCCGGTCAGCCATTGATAATGCTGTTCCAGACGCTGGATCTGGCTCAGGTCCATGTCGGCCTGCATGGCGAGTTCCTCGCGCCAGGCTTCCAGCACGCGCACCTGGGTGTGCAGCCAGCAAAGCAGTGAAGTTTGATCGAGGGGCAGGCACATGCAGAAAGCTCCTTTGACATCTGTCCATCCAGCCACGCCGCAGACTCGGCGGCTTTCCCATGATCCATATTCCGAGAGAGATTGCAACTCATTCTCATTTACAGGTGTAAAGCTGGCCAGTTCATTGCTGCCCCGGTCCGCTACCGGCCCTTGAAATACTGCCGGATTCCGCCCAGACATGGGCTCCACGCAGGCTCGGGACGCTGCGAGGAGGGACAATCATGAAGACAATTATCGCATTCGCGTTGATATGCGCGGCCCTGGCCTGGCCGATGGCAAGCCAGGCGCAGGAAGACCCCATGACGGCCAGGTACCGGCTCTTCCTCTCGGCACAGATGGCCGATGACAAATGCCACACCATGTCTTTCGCCGACCGGGACATGGTGGACGATATCGCGCTGTCGACCATGACCCAGCTGCCCGCCGTGCTGGCCGAGGATCCCGCCGATTTCGAGGCTTATTTCGGCGCCGTCGGTGACGCGACCGCCCCGATCCGCGCAGAGCTGGAAACGGCCATCGCGCAGGTCCCCTGCGACCGCGCCGCCATGCTGACCGGCAGTGTCGCGATGCAGGGCTATGCCGACCTCCTTGCCTATCTGCGCATCGCGGGCGAACCCAAGTTCCAGGAACTTGCAACACCTCAGCAGATGGAAATGGCGCAGATCCTGGTGAACTATATCCGCCAGTCCGCCGGCGCGAATGCCGGCCAGCTGGAACAGCTCATCCAGACGCGTCAGGCCGAACTGACCGAAGACTACACCCCCGAGCAGGCGGCAAACATGGTGCGCCACCGGATGAACCTGATGAATATCAACCGCGCCGTCCAGTCCAGGGGCTATGACCTGCGCTGGAACGCCGAGGAAGAAGGCTGGGGGCTCTGGAATCCGCAGGAGAGCCGCTTCGAGCGCGGCCTGGTCTTTGGCGATCCCGGCTATGCCCATACATTTACTGTGATGGAAGGCGAAACCGAGTGGAGCAATCAGGTTCTCGCCCACACTGTGGTGGTGCTGGCGGGACGCGAGTACAGTTCGACCCTGAAAATCATGGTGCTCGCAGCTGACCCGGAAAGCCCCACAATCCCCGAACAGGCCCGGATCAGCTATGGTCAGGGCTGGGCGGACTATCGCAATTTTGAAGGGCGCCGATCATCTGACTGCCCGATGGATGCCTGCTTTTCATATTCCGGCATAGATCTCGACAGGATCCAGCAGGCTGGAGCCATCGGCAGCGCCAGCCAGCCGGAGCTTACGCTCTATCAGGATCACGCCTATCTGGAGAAGATGGGGGCTGAAACGATGCGCGACCGGGCCGGGCTCAGCGCGCATGACAGCTATCCGATATACACCAACCGCATCTTCAAGGATGAGGATCAGGACTAGTTTTCCGGGAAATCCCTGGCTCCGCGAGTAGGACTCGAACCTACGACCGGGCGATTAACAGTCGCCTGCTCTACCAACTGAGCTATCGCGGATCACCAGAGGTAAGGGCGCCTGATAGCAAAAGGCGCCGGGCTGTCAAAGCCCATTTCGCACCCTGCGGAAGAAAAAAGGCGGAAGCTGATGCTTCCGCCGAGGCGTTGGGTGATGGTGGGTGTCTCCAAAAGAAGAAGACGGGGTGTGTATCGCGTGAAGATGGTTAACAGGGCGTAAAGGCTTAACGAAAAATTCGGTTCGGTGAATCAGGACTTGCGCAATGCGCGCCAAACATTGCCGGTATCGTCAACGATATTAGGACTTGTGGAATTTGAACGGATTGCGATCGCGCCCCATGGTTCGTCTTCGCTCACCATGAGGCTGGATCTGAACCATCCATCCGGCAGCCTTGAGCCCGATCTATCGCGTAGTACAGCGAAGCGGAGATCAAACAGGAATGGAGGCCCCGGCCGGAATCGAACCGGCGTACACGGATTTGCAATCCGCTGCGTCACCACTCCGCCACAGGGCCATCCCAGCGGTGAGCGAGCAGACATAAGGCCGCCCGCGGCGCGATGCAATCGTATTTGTCTGATCCCGTATCGGGCTCGCGCTCTCACATGGATCGCGCTCAGGGCTGAGTCCCTGTTTGTCTCCGTATCGCTTCGCTCACATGAGACGCGCTCAGGGCTGAGTCCTTGCTTGTCTCCGTATCGCTTCGCTCACATGAGACGCGCTCAGGGCTGCCTCCTTGTTTGTCTCCGTATCGCTGCGCTCACATGAGACGCGCTCAGGGCTGCGCCTATTGGCCGAACCGGCGCAGGAGGTTGGAGATCGACTTGGCCAGCACCAGCATTTCCGGGGATTGTGCGTCATAACGCGGCGCCAGGCTGGCGCGCAGGTTTTCCAGATCGAACAGCACGTCGCGCGCGGCCGCATCGGGCACGGCGCTCTCGATCCAGCCGACACAGGCGAGGCGTTCGCCCTCGGTCACAGGCGCCACCTGGTGCAGGCTGGTGGAAGGATAAAGCACGAGATCGCCGGCGGCCGGCTTGAAGCTCTGCTGCATGCCGGCCAGCTCCACCACCAGCTCGCCGCCGGAATAGGTCTCCGGCTCGGCCAGGAAGAGGGTGAAGGAGAGATCGGTGCGCAGGCGCGCCTCGCCCGCGCCCATGAAGGCATTGTCGATATGCAGGCCATAGGCCCCGCCCGGCCCGGTCTTGCTGACCAGGAGTTTGGAGAACTTCTTCGGATGGGCTGCCGCGCGCAGCACCGGATGCTCTGAGATCGCCTCGCTCAGCATGTCGCGCAGCTTTACCCCCGTGCGCGAGGTCAGGTCGGCCTGCAGATTGCGCTTTACCGCCCGCGCCGTGGCGCCGGCGGTCTTTGCCCCGTCGCGCCAGGCCAGCGTGCCCGCCAGCGCGCGCGCCTCAGTCAGGGATTCGCCGTCCAGGACGCCGGCAATCAACAGGCTCATCAGACACCCTCTTGCGAATGATTATCATTTCAGTCTAACAGGTGTAGCGGAATCGAGAGACATGCGGAAGGATTCGACATGAATGTCACCTATAAGCGCTGGGCGGGTCTGGGACTGGGCGCAGCCCTTGCGACCACCACGGCCCTGACGGCCTGCAGCCCGACAGAGCCCGAGAGCGCACCCGAGACGACCGAGGCTCCGGCGGCACCTGCTCCGGCCGCCCCGGCGCCGGCTCCGGCCGAGAGCGCCGAGCCGGCCCCTGTCTCCGGCGAGGGCGAGGGCGGCGTGCCGATCGAGGAAGCCGTGCACGATCCGGTGGTCTACGGTATCGCCATCGGCGTCGCCAAGGCGCACGTCCTGGCCGCGCGCGATGCCTTTGCCGAGGGCGAGCACGAGGCGGCGGCGGAAATGTTCGCCCACCCGGTCAGCGAAGTGCTGGCCGATATGGCCCCGGTCTTCGAGGCACGCGGCGTGGAAGACTTCAACATGCTGCTGATCAATGCCTCGGGCGCCGTGTTCGAGGGCGAAAATGCAGAGCAGATCGCGGCGCGCACCGAGGAGATCCTCGCCACGCTGCAAGCGGCGAACGAAAAAGCCCCCGATGACGGATCGACCCCGGCCGAGATCACAACTGGCGTGGTCGCCGACATGATCGACCGGGCGACGGCCATGTACCGCCTGGCGTCGGAGTCTGAGTATTACGAGCCCTATCTCGACGGATATGGCTTCTATCAGACTGCCAGGCTGGAATTCGAGGCCTCCGAGGCCGAGATCGAGGCAGCCAATGCCGATGGCGCGGCGGCCATCCGCGAGGCGCTGGCCCTGCTGGGCGCGGCCTATCCGACGGCCCTGCGCCCGGAGGTTCTCGATGCCGACCAGTCCGCCCTCACCGTGGCGGCATCGAATGTGGCTTTGACGACGAGCTAGTCCAGCTCTACCCGGAAGGGGGCGACCGGCAGGTCGCCCCCGGTGTAGAGATTGCAGACCGGCGCATCGCCCCAACAATAGCGTATCTCGCGCGCCGCGCTCGCCTCTCCGAGATAGACGAGGATCGCATCGCCGGAGACGACGGCATCGGCCCAGTCGCACGCGCCTTCGCTCTCGCATGCCGCGATGCTTGTCGGCCGCCCCCCGCTGACCGCCTTCAGGCCGGCGGCCGGCATGGCGATGCGGACCCAGTCGCCGTTGCGCTCCACGCCGAGCGGGGCCACGCCATCCAGGAATGTCTCGGTTTCGCCCATCAGGCCGAGTGCGACGTGGGTGACACGCTGGGCGACGAGTTGCTTGTTCGCCGGGTGGATATCGATGCGGTCGCCCGCATCTATGGCCACCGCGAGGCCGGTCATGTCTTCGGCCAGCGCGACCTGGCGCTGGGCCTCGCGCAGGGTGCCCCAGCCGGCCCATGAGGCATCATCCGACAGCCCGCCATAGCCGGGGAGTTGGACGACCACGACCGGCATGTCGGGATTAAAGGTTGCGCGCCAATGCGCGGTGAGGGCTGACAGCAAACCGGCATAGGCTTCCCCACGCCCGGCATTGGTCTCGCCCTGATACCAGATGCCCCCGCGCATGGGGTAGTTTCCGAGCGGGTGGATCATGCCGTTATAGATGCTGGTAAAGCCGCCGACAGATTCCCAGGGCACGCGCGGGCCTTCGCCCTGGCTGCCATTGGCGACCATGACATAGCGCCAGCCGAGGCCGAGAGCGACTTCGCTGCCATCATCCAGGACGAGCTTCACACCCTCGGCTGGGCCGAGCATGCCGCCGAGGCCCCAGGTGTTGAGGATGTTGATATAGATCGTGTTCGGGCCGGGCTTGAGATCGCGCAGCTCCACATTATAGACGCGCGGATCGCCCCAGCCGAAGGTGGAGCCGAGGAACTCCCCATTGAGCCAGGTGGCATCGACATCGTCAAAGCCGCCGAGATGGAGCGTGGCTGCCTGTGCGGCCTGGCTGGGCGCGAGAGAGAATTGCAAGGCATACCAGGCGCGGCCGAGATGGTTCTCCGCCATCGGGTCGCCATAGGTCTTCCAGTCGGCCATTTCCGCCGGCGCCTCGGACCAGTCTTCTTCCGCGCCGTCGCCGGTCCAGGGCGCGGTGTCGAAATTCTCCTGCCACCAGGCCTCCCAGCTTTCGCCGAATGCATCCATGGCAGCGGCCGCGTCTTCGGCATAAAGGTCGAGCTGGGCGAGCTTGTCTTCGAAACCGCCAACCTCTCTCAGGGAGGCAGCCGGTAGCCAGGCCTCGATCTGCGAACCGCCCCAGGAGGCATTGATCAGGCCGATGGGCACACCCTGCGCCTCATGCAGGGCGCGGCCGGTGAAATAGCAGACGGCGGAGAAATCGCGCACGGTTTCCGGCGTGGCCGCCGTCCAGGCGGTGCCTTCGGGAAAGTATTCCTGTGGCAACGGGTCCGACACCAGTGGCACTTTGAGCAGGCGGATCTCGGCGCTGTGCGGGCCGGCAATCTCGCGATCAGGGTTGAGCGCCCGATAGACCGGATACTCCATGTTCGACTGGCCCGAGCAGAGCCAGACATCGCCGATGAGCAGGTCTTCGATCTCCGCCGTGCCATCGCCATCACTGAGGGTGAGTTCATAAGGCCCACCTGCGGGCAGGGCCGGCATCTCGGCAACCCAGGCGCCGTCCTCGCCGGCCATGACCGCCACGCTCTGTCCGGCAAGCGCGATTTCCACCTCGCCGCCCGGCGCGGCCATGCCCGAAAGGACAATCGGTGTATCGCGCTGGAGCACGCCATGATCGGTGAGCGGGCCGTCGAGGCCGGGCTGGGCCAGTGCGGCGCCAGGCCATACGGATGCAAAGGCGAGCGCAGTGAGAAGGCGGCGCATGGGGTCTCTCCCTGGGGTTTTCTCCGGGCTGCTTGCGTCCCGGTGATAGCGCTATCTTAGCGCGCCATTCGCGCACGGCTAGCCCCATGATCGGATCGCGCGGCTAATCGGTCAGATCGTCGAGCCGGTCTTCGGAATACATCACCCATTTCAGCGCCTCGCGCGCCTCTACCAGCCGCGCCTCGGCGGCGCTGACATCGCCCTGGCGCGCCTTCACCGAGGCGATCAGGCCGTCCACCCGCCCCTGCTGCAGAGACAGGCTGCGGGCTGCGAAATCGAGCCCGGGATCGTCAACGGCGCGGAGATTCGCCTCGGCCTGTGCAAGCCGGGCCCTTTCGGCATCCAGCTCCACCTGCAGGGCCTGGACGCGCTGCTCGGCGCGCTGGCGCTTGAGCGCGACGAGTTTCTGGAGCTCACGGGCCGGATCACGCATCGCCGCGCCCCATATTCGCGCGCACGCGGTCGACGAACTGGATGGCGGCGGCGACGGCGGCGAAGTGCTCCTTGTGGATCTCCTCGTCGATATCCACCAGCGCATAGATCGAGCGCGTGGCCGGCGGGTCGCGATAGATCGGCACGTCACTGGCCAGTGCCACCTCGCGGATACGTGCGGCGAGATGGTCCACGCCCTTGGCAACGCAGACCGGCGCGCGGTCGCTGTCGGGATCCCATTTCAGCGCCACGGCATAGTGTTCCGGGTTGACCATGACCACGGTGGAGTCCTTGACGTTCTGGAGCATCTGGCCGCTGGAAATCTTGCGGCCCTTTTCCCGGCGCTGCTGTTTCAGCATCGGGTCGCCCTCGCTCTGCTTCATCTCCTTCTTCATCTCCTCGCGCGTCATGCGCAGGCGATTGGCATGGAGCTGTTGCTGGAGCGGCAGGTCGATGGCCGCGAGCACGACCTGAAAGATGCAGAAATAGAGAATGAGATTGAGCACCTGGCGGAAGGTAAAATCAGCGAACCGGCCAACCTGCAGCGCGCTGGTGCCATAATAGTCGCGCACGAACTGGAAGAGGAACACCGCGCCGATCCCGCCGGCAAAGAGCAGCTTGGCGGTGTCCTTCAGGAAGTCGGTGATGCCGCGCGGGCCATAGCGCTTTTTCAGGTTTTCCACCGGGGAGAGGTTCTTCACCTTCGGCTTGAGCTTGTTCATGGAGAAGGTCACCGAGCGCTGCACCACCAGCGCCACGATCACCGCTGCCATCAGGATGAGCAGCACCGGCAGGAAGTGGATCAGCGCGCCCTGCAGCCAGCCGCGCGTCACCTCGCCATCGGATTCGAAGATGTCATGGGCAAAGGCATCGCCATGATAGAGCAGCGCGGAGAAATCGCTGAAGATCGCCGTGCCGCTGGCCGCTTTCAGCGTATAGGTGGCGGCCATGATGCCGAGGATCAACGCGAGCGTATTGGTCTCTTTGGACTGGGGAACATCGCCTTCCTCACGCGCCCGCCGGCGCTTCTGTTCGGAGGCCTCTAGTTCCTTTTCGCCGCTGTCATTGTTGTCTTCGGCCATGGCGGATCCCTACATCCAGCCCAGAATCTGGAAGATGCGTTCCTTCCAGACATAAAGCAGTGATCCGACCGAAAGCGCAAACAGCGCCGCGCCGGCCCCGACCATGAAGGGCGCGCCGACAAAGGCCACCATGAGCTGGGGCAGCGCCTTGTTGATGAAGCCGAGACACAGATTGTAGAGCAGGTTCACCGCCACGAAGGGCCAGGCCAGCAGGAAGGCGAAATTGGCCGCGTCGAACACGCTGGAAATCAGCATTTCCTGGTTCACCCGCTCCAGCGCGCCGACCGGGATCTCGGTGTAGATTTCCACCATGGCCGAGACCACGGTGACGTGGAAATCCATGCTCAGCAGCATCGCCGCGCCGGCCATTGAGAGCAGGTTCGATGTCATGGTCGCGGCCTCTGAGTCGGTCGCGATACCGAGCAGCTGCGACAGGCCGATCACCTGAGCGATGATCGTTCCGGCGATGGACAGCATCCATATGACCAGGCGCAGGGTGACCCCGAAGAAGAAACCGATCGCCACTTCCCCGAACAGGGTGACGAAGAAAGGCCCGAGCGGGTCAAAGCTCGGCGGTTCGACAATCCCGTTGGTGGCGAGCAGCGTGGCGATGGCAAACAGCACCGCCAGACGTACGCGCACCGGGATGGGCTGCTCGCCGACCCCCGGCATGAAGAAGACGATGAAGGAGAGCCGCGCGACCACAGTGACGAACAGCGCCGCCCAGACCGGCAGATTGCCCACAAGAGGGGCGAGTTCCTCCATCACACGACGCCGATGATATAGGGCTTCGTGCGCGAGCCGATCTCCTCATAGGCCAGCACGGCGTTGCGGATCCCATTGCCGGCGAGCACGGTGCGCAGGAAGCGGCGCCGGCGCGAGGAGGTCGCCACGGCGGCGACCACGCCCTTCTTGGCGACCTCGTTGAGCTTGGACTGCACCGAGCGCGTCAGCTCGCCGAACAGTTCCGGCGGCAGGGCAATGTCCGATCCGCCATTGTCATTGTTGACTTCATATTGCGAGAAACGCTGTTCCCATTCGCTCGACAGCTGGACCAGCGGCAGGCGGCCCTGATCGTCCTGCAGGCGATCGACGATCTGGAAGGACAGGCGCTGGCGCACCAGTTCGACAATGCGCGGCACGCCCGGCGAGGTCGGCTTCACCTCGGCAATGGTCTCGACGATGAGGAAGAGGTTGCGGATCGAAACGCGTTCCTCCAGCAGCGCGCGCAGCACCGAGAGCAGCATTTCCGGCGTCACCTTGCCGGGGATGTACTCGTCGAGGAAACGGCGGTTGGCGGCGGCACGGTCGGCTTCGCTGACGGCGGTGAGGGCGTCCAGCGTCTCCATCATCACCATGCGGGTGAAGACCAGCGAGAAGTTGGACTGGATGATTTCCAGCACATGGGTGGCGAGCACTTCCATCGGCTCGACCGTGGGAATGCCGGAGGTCGCCAGCTCCTGCTTGCGACTGGCTGGCACCCAGCGCGCGGCGGCCTTGTAGACCGGCTCGCGCACCTTCTCGCCCTGGATATGGGGCAGCTGGTCGTCTTCCATCAGCGCCAGCACATTGCCGGGCCTGAGAAAGCCGGAATCCAGGCGCACGCCCTGGATGCGCAAACGGTATTCGTTGCGCTGCAGGGTCGGATTGTCGGTCATGCGGATGGGCGGCAGGACGAAGCCGTACTCCTCCGCGATATAGCGCCGGATCTTGTCGATACGGCTTTCAAAGCCCGTCTCGCCGGTGAGCACGACATTCACGAGATCGGGGGCGACCTCGAGGTGGATCTCATCGGCATGGATGGAATCGCCGAGCGTGAGCGGCTTGGCGGCTTCCTCTTCCGGCTCTTCCAGGGCCTTCTCGGCCTCGGCCGCCTTTTGCTGCCTCAGGAAATAGGCCGTCACGGCGAAGGCCGCTGCGGCGGCCATGAAGGGGATGAAGGGCAGGCCGGGGAAGAGCGCGAAGATCGCCAGGATACCCGCCACGATCAGGAGGGCAACGGAATTGTTGCCGAGCTGGCTGCCGAGCGCCTTGTCGATGGCACCCTCATCGCGGCCCTTGGACAGCAGGAGCGCGGCCGAGACTGACACGATCACGGCGGGGATCTGGGAAACAAGGCCATCTCCCACGGTGAGGATGGAATAGTTCGCCAGCGCCTCGGTGAAGCTGAGCTGGTGCACGGTGAGGCCGAAACCGATGCCGGCGATGAGGTTCAGCGCGGTGATGAGCAGGCCCGCCACCGCGTCGCCCTTCACGAATTTCGAGGCACCGTCGAGGGAGCCAAGGAAAGCCGCTTCTTCCTGTTCCTTGGCCCGGCGCTGCTTGGCCTCTTCATGGCTGATTGCGCCGACGGCGAGATCACTGTCGATGGCAAGCTGCTTGCCGGGCATGGCGTCCAGGGCAAAGCGCGCGCCGACCTCGGCCATCCGGCCAGCGCCCTTGGTGATGACCATGAAATTGACGATCACCAGAACGGCAAACACCACCAGGCCGACAAACAGGTTCCCGCCCATGATGAACATGGCAAAGCCCTCGATCACCTGACCGGCTGCGCCGGTGCCGGAATGGCCCTCGGAGATGATCAGCTTGGTGGAGGAGACGTTCAGCGCCAGCCGCAGGATGAGAGACGCCAGCAGCACGCTCGGAAAGGAAGAGAAATCCAGCGGCTTCTCGATGAAGATCGAGGTCGTGAAGATCAGGATGGCGAAGGCAAACGAGACCGTCAGGCCGATATCCATGATCCAGGCCGGCACCGGCAGGACCATGAGCAGGATGATCAGCATCAGCCCGATGGCCAGCAGCGAGGTCGGCCGCGACAGTTCGAGCAGGTTCATGGATGTCGGCATGTCGGGCCCTTATCCGGCAATCATGGGAAGGACGGCATTGTTGAACAGATCGAGGGCGATCCGCGCCATGTAGCCGAGCGATAAGAGGAACACGACGACCACGCCGAGGATCTTCGGAATGAAGGTCAGCGTCATTTCCTGGATGGAGGTGAGGGCCTGCAACAGGCCGATGGCGAAGCCGAGCACGAGCGTGGTCGCCAGGATCGGCAGGCCCATCATCACCGCGCCCCAGATATGGGCCCGGACGATTTCAAAGATTTCCGCTTCCGACATCACCGCCTCCCCCGTTTTCAGGCCTTCTGGCCGGGGATCTCATTCCTGTAACTGCAGATGCCGCCGAAGGCTCAGACCGGCATACGCAGCAATTCCTGATAGGCTTCGACCACTTTGTCACGGATGGTTACGGCCGTATCGAGCATCATTTCAGCATTGGCGAGCGCCTCGACCATGGCATGCGGGTCTGCGCCGGAAACAGCCGTCTGCACCGCCGTCTGCTCAGCCGTTTCCATGGCCTGCTTGAACTCGGAAATGCCGTCGGCGACCGGGTTGGCGCCCTGGCCGGCGCCCTCGGCACTCTTGGCCGTGTCGGCGGTCTTGGCCGCATCCGTGGGCCGCGGGGTATTGAGGGCCGTGTAGGGATTGAACGTCACAGACATGGGGTCACTCCTCCTTAGCGCCGCAGGATATCCAGCAGCGAGCGGTACATGCTGCGCGCCTGCTGGAACGAATTGAGGTTGGCCTCATAGGACCGGTTGGCTTCGCGCATGTCGGCCATTTCGGTCACCAGCGAGACATTCGACATGGTCACATAGCCTTCCGCGTCCGCCATGGGATGGCTGGGATCGAAGCGTTGCTCGCCGGGTGCCTGGTCGAGCGTGACACGTACGGACTGGAACTGCTCGGCGCCGGTGCCTTCCTCGACGGTCAGCACCTTGCGGTGATAACCGGGCGTGTCGGCATTGGAGATGTTTTCCGAGGTCACGCCGATGCGCTGGGACTGGACCTGCATGCCGGAAACGGCCTGCATCATTGTCGCCTTGAGCGGATTCATGGGTCAGCCTCCTACCTGCCTTTGCCAAGCGCCGTGCGCAACAGGTCGAGCGACTTGCTGTAAACGGTCAGCGCCATGGTGTGGTTGCCCATCGCCTCGGCCGACTTGAAGGCTTCCGCCTCCAGGCTGACCGAGTTGCCATTGGGGGAAACGGGGGTATCGGAGTCGAGCATGCGGAAAGCGCTGTCGAGCCCGTTCTGGGCCTGGCCGGAGGTCACGCGCGACATGAAATCCTGGAAGGACTCCACGTCCTGGGCCTTGTAGCCCGGCTCGTTGGCATGCGCGATATTGGTCGCGCTGACACGCTGGGCCTCCGCAGCATGGCGGGCCATTGCGCCGTAAATCTGCAAAAGTGTGAACCCAGAGGACAATTCTGTTTACCTTGTTTAACCTTTGCACAAGAAATGGGGCGATAGGTTAAACAAAGGATTAACGCTGATTCACGGTTCGCAGCGCATGGCCGCCTCCTCTGCACCTCTCAAGAATCGCCTCTATGAGCTGTGGGGAACGGTCACCGATGTGGCGCCCGGCGTGATCAGGATCGCCGGTGTCAGCGAGCTTGCCGGGGTGGGCAACGAGATCCGCATTGAAAAGCCCGGACTTTCCGCCTTCGGGGAAATCCTGCGCGTGTCGGCCGACAGCGTGACCGCGCTCCTGTTCTCACCATGTGAATCCATCCGGATCGGCGACCGGGTCCAGATCGAGCCGGAAGCGCGCGTCGAGCCGGGCGATCATTGGCTGGGACAAGTTGTGGATTTCCGCGGCCATGTTGCCGGCGAGGGCGCCGCGCGGCCCAAGCGCAATGCCACCTCACGCCCGCTGCAGGCCTCTCCCCTGCCCGCCCATGCCCGCCGCCAGCTCGGCGCGCGCATGGCGTCGGGCTGGATGGTGACCGACACGCTGCTGCCGGTCTGCCAGGGCCAGCGCATGGGCCTCTTCGCAGGCTCTGGCATCGGCAAGTCGACCTTTCTCGGATCGCTTGCCGCCGGGCTGGAAGCCGACCGGGTGGTCATCGCGCTGATCGGGGAACGCTCGCGCGAGGTGAACGACTTCCTGCGCTCGAAACTGCCGGCCAGCGTGCTGCCGCGTACCGTGGTGGTCACCGCCACCTCCAGCGAACCGCCGGGCGCGAAGAAGCGCGCGGCCTATTGCGCCATGGCCGCGGCCGAGCATTTCCGCGACCAGGGCCACCAGGTGCTGCTCCTGGTCGATTCCATCACCCGCTTTGCCGAGGCCCATCGCGAGACCGCGCTGATGGCCGGCGAGACCCCGGCCCTTAATGCCTTCCCGCCCTCCACCGTGCGCGTCATCGCCGAGCTTTGCGAGCGCGCCGGGCCGGGCACGGAGGGCACCGGGGATATCACCGCAATCTATTCGGTGCTGGTGGCCGGTTCGGACATGGAAGAGCCCGTGGCCGACATGATCCGCGGCATCCTGGACGGGCACATGATCCTGTCGCGCGAGATCGCCGAGCGCGGGCGCTATCCGGCCGTGGATGTGCTGCGCTCGATCTCGCGCGCGCTCCCCTCGGCGGCCACGCGCGAGGAGAATGTGCTGCTGGGCGAATACCGGCGCCTGGTCGCGCTCTATGAAGAGGTCGCGCCCATGCTGCGCGCCAATCTCTATGAAATGGGCAAGGACCCCGACACCGACCGCGCGATTGCCCTCGCGGCCCTGCTCGACGGTTTTGTCAGCCAGCCAAACCCGGATGGGGTCGAGGCGGCCTTCGATGCACTGCGGGCGATCCTGATGCCGGCCGAGCCGGCGGGGGCGGAAGCGAAACCCGCCTAGTAGAACATGCTCAGGAACAGGTTCTGACTGGCTGAAGACCCCATATTGCCGAGCAGGGTCAGCGCCGTGGCGCCGGGTGTCAGGGAGTCGACCGTACCATTGCGGACGGTCTCCATGACATGGAACCGCTCCAGCATACGGTCGATCCTTGCCGGGTCTGTCAGCGTCTGCAGGTCATTGATGCCCAACTGGGAAGACAGCTTGTCCTTCAGTATGCCTGCCTGCTGGTCGAGATCGAGCTTGCTGAACTCGCTCGGCAGGTTCAGCGCCCCCTCAAGTACGGTCCGGATCGGCACGTCGCCGAGCATGCGATAGAGGATCGCATTGTCGCTGGAGGCCGTGCCGACAATGTCCGCGATGCGCGACTGGTAGTTCAGCGACAGGCGCATATTGCCGTCGACCTCACCCACAGCCAGCTTGAAGGCGGCGGTCTCGTAATTGTCGGCAAGTACGGAAAGTTGCGCCTCGCTGAGGGAGATCATCTCGTCTTCGTTGGGCGCGAAGGTCTCCGCAAAGGCCGTGTAGGCGGTATTGTTCAAGCGCGCGAGGAAGGTGCTGTCAGGGTCGTTCACCTCCTCCAGGACCTTGTCGATATAGCCGCGCTTCCACTCTTCTCCCCCCAGATCGAACGAGGTCATCGCAATGCGCAGGAGGCGGCGATCATCCAGAAAGTCTTCCTTGGAGATCGGCTCGGAGAGCTTGGAGGTCAGATAGTCCCGGTCATTCTTGACCGTGGCGGTGTCGGCGAAGTTTTCCAGCTGACGGGAATAGGTGGACTGGAGGAACTTCCAGCCACTGTATCCCGACACCGGTATCGCCGGCTGGTACATGGGATTATACCGCCGCCTGCAGGACGGGAGAAGAAGAGGTCGAAGCATGCCGCAAGAGCTCGTCTTCGATCACCATCATCTGGCGCAGATGGCAGAGGGCGGAATAGTAATTGCCGCGTTCAACCATGGTGCGCAGCAGCGGCACGAGCTTGGGATCGATCAGCTCGAACACGTCCTGCAGCTTGCAGCATTCCGCATCGATGGCCGGCAGGGCGCGGGCCTCGTCCAGGTCTCCCGTGATCAGGAGCTGGACGCCGAAATAGACCTGCTTGACCGGCGTATCGACATCTTCAGGGCGCAGGGCGTCGCGGCAACGCAACACGCGGACATTGCTGTCCGCGATACGCACGCGCGCCGGCTTGTCGCCATTTTCGAGAACCGCGCCGTTGACCACGACGCGCTCGCCAGCGGCGAGCTTCAAAACGAGTCCTGACATCAGGCAGCTACCTCCCCAAGATTGCCCCTGGCCGGCGAGATACCGGCCATGATGGTACGATTGACTTCGATCAGATCGGCAAGTTCGCCGTTTCCGGACAGCAGCTGCATGGAGTGACGGCGCACGAAATGCGCAACATTCAGCAGGCTTTGCTTGGTGTCGATCGGCAGGGCATTCTCAGGGAGAAGCAGGTCGGCCATCAGCATCGTCCAGAGCTGGAGATTGCGGTCAATGGCATCGGCCCAAATGGCCGGAGCAGGCGCTTCGGCCTGCTCAACCTCTTCGAGTTGGTCGGTAATCTGCTGGAAGAGCGCAAACTCGATCTGTTTTTCGTTCGCCGTACGCTGGGTGACTTGGCCGTACGCCTTGGAAGCCAGTTGTTGCAATTTGCACTCCTAATGAACTTTGGGTCGGAAATGACCCGGGCGCGAGGCGCCCGGGTCACCGCCGGGTTTAGCGGAAGAGCGCAAGCAGGGTCTGCGGCGAAGAGTTCGCAATCGAGAGGGCCTGCACGCCCAGTTGTTGTTGCACCTGCAGAGCCTGAAGCTTGGCCGAAGCCGCTTCCATGTCTGCATCGACCATGGCGCCGATACCGGAGGTCATCGAGTCGATCAGCGACTGAACGAACGTGGCCTGGCCTTCGATCTGCTTCTGGGAAGAACCGAAGGAAGCAGCCGCGGAGATCGCGGTGTCCATCAGGTCTTCGATCGTGCTCAGGGCGGCCGTCGCCTCCGCTTCGGTTTCAACCGACAGGTCTTCCAGGGCACCGAGGCCGCCGGCATCCGTGGCCGCGTCCTGCGAGCCCAGGCCGCTGAGGCTGATCACCACGGCGCCGCCATCGGCAGCCAGGTTGATCGTGGCCGCGTCAGTGGTCGGATCGTCGGCATCGGTCACCGTGACGACAAGGTTCTCGATCTCGTCGGCATCGATCAGGGTCTTCAGAGCCGCAGCGACATCATTGTTGGTGTCGCCATCTTCCGCGATGTACTCGTAGCTCTCACCACCGACGCTGATCGTGAAGATGTCACCTTCAGCGATGGTGCCACCGGCAACCGTCACGTCGACGGATTCCGTGTCGGCGATCTGCTCTTGCTCGAAGGTGGTTTCGATCGTGGTCTCATCCCAGGTCACGGCGCCGGACGCGGTGACCGTGATGGTCGCATCATCGACGCTCGGGTCGCCGGCATCGGCACCGCCGGCCGCGCCGAGATTGGCGATACCTGCATCGTCGATATCCGAACGCAGGGCCGCGACCACGTCATTGATCGTGTCGCCGTCTGCGGCCGTGTAGGTGAAGTCCGAACCGCCCAGTGTGAAGGCGAACACGTCGCCTTCGGCAATATCGCCGCCAGCGAAGGTCAGGGTCAGGGTTTCGGTGTCAGCCAGGGCACCAGCCTGCGAGGCCGTGATGAAACCGGCATCACCGGCTTCCTTGTCGATATTGCTCGGCGTCAGCGTGTCTTCGGTCGACACATAACCGGCATCGCCGGCTTCCTTGTCGGCGGCGTCCACAGCACCCGTGGTGGTCAGGTCGTTGCGGGCCACGGTGATCTTGGTCGCCGTGACCGTGCCGTCCGCCGCACGGTCGAGCGAGGCCAGGACCGACATGTCGTCAGTGCCCTTGAGCAGGTTCACGCCGTTGAACTGGGCGGCGTTCACGATGTTGCTGATCGTGGTGCGCTTGCCGTCGATCTCGGTCTGGATCTTGGCGCGGTCATCGGCGCTGAGATCTTCCTGGGCCGAAACGATCAGCTCTTTCATTTCCTGCAGCAGGGTCGTGACCTGCTCAGAGGCCGAACGGGCCGTGCCGACAACGGAAGAGCCCTTGTTCAGGGAGTCCGTGATCTGCTTGAAGCTCTGCACGTCGGTCGACATGACCGTCGAGATGGCCCAGATCGCCGCGTTGTCCTTGGCGGTGGCCACCTTCTTGCCGGTGGATATCTCGTTTTGAACCGTTGTCAGATTCTTGTTGATGCCACGCAGGGTTTCGAGCGCAACCATGGCGCTGTTGTTGGTAAGAATGCTGGACATTTGTCTTGCCTCTTCTCTCAGTGTGGGCGCGTCGTCCGCGCCGCGGGAATATACAAACGTGTCATCCTGACGATCGGGTAGCCCCTGCAACCGGTCCTGGTTGTTGGGTCAAGCGCTACCAGCCGCACGTGTATGATTAGTTAATCGGCTAGGCTTTTTTTCTGTAGGCGCCGGTTGCCTGTGGGAAGGCAAGCTGCTGGCCGTGGGCGCCATAGGAACCAACATATGCGTTGGCATGCATGGACTCCAGGCGCGTGATCGCACTGCGAAGGCCATTGCGGATTGCTTCGAAATAGACGGCATTCTCGCGGGCGAGCTGAATGACGTTCTCGATCTCGCGGCGCTCGGGCGCGGGGATCGCAGCCGCCGGAACGGCATTGACGGCGGCCTCGACCGCCTCCATCGCGCTGGCCTTGTCGCGGATCAGTCCGGCCGCTTCCCTGGCCCGGCCGGTAACGATCAGTTCGCGCTCGGTGACAAGGATGTCGCGCAGCCGGGTGAGTGTCTCCAGGTCGAACCGGCCACTCATTGCCCGGACTCCGAATTGCCAGTGTTTACAGTTGGCTCGCCTGTCGCGGGAAGATTTATCTCGTCGGCAAAGCCCAGCGGATGGGTTCTGGCAAGGTCTTCGGAGATGGCCTCGACGATATAGCGGGAAAAGGAGGCCGCCGCCTCGCCGCCGTTCTGCGTGAAGGCTTTCTCCAGACCGGAATGGCTCAGCATCTCGGCCCAGAGCATCTGTTCGAAACGCTGGCCCAGCTGTAGCGCGCCCTCGGCTTCGCGGCGCGGTTCGGGCTGGGCGGTCGGCGTTGGCCCCGCCATGGCGGGGCGAAGCGGAAAGACTGGAATGGCCATGTCATCGCTCCTCGTCCGGCTGCGGAAGACTTAACTGCAGAGCCCGTTTCATTAACGTCCGATTTACTAGGCTTTGTTTGAATAGGGTAAATGAACTCTTAAGAGCAGGGCGCGAATGAACCGGACCATGGAAACCGACCTGCTAGGTCTGACCGGTGCAAAATCGCTCGACCCACTGTCAGCGCCCCGCCGCGCGCCCGGCCAGGGCGAGGCCTTCCGCTTCAGCCTGATCGAAGCCGGCACTGAGCGTCCTGCCCCCGTGGCAGCAACAGATTCCGCGCACGAAACAGACCCCGCCACCGCTCTGCCTGCCTGGATTATCCCGGCTGAAGACATGCCGGCTGGCGCCGAAGCGCCTGGAACCGGCCTCCCGGAAATTGCTGCGGCCCAAGCCTCCGAAGCCGATTCCGAGGGGGCCGACTCAGTCGAGGAAGAACTTCTCCTGGCCGCCGTTCCAGCCCCGCCGCAGACCGCTGAGCCAGCGGCAAGAACTCCCGCGGACGCCGCTGAAATGGCCTCGCAGCAGCCCGTTGAAGAAGCCCAGCCCGGTCATCAGGCGCAGGACTCCAGGGCTGAAGCCCCCGCTGTGGAAGCGGGTGGAGAGACCGAGATCAAGCCCGGCACCAATGCCGATATGGGCGATGGCTCCGACGCCACAGGAGGCGAAGCTCAGACAGACCTTGAGTTCCAGGCCGATATCGAGCCCGAAGCGACTGCCGAACCGGCCGACACATCGCCTGCCCCGGCTCGCGAGGATGCGCCGAAATCCGATCTCGCCGCGCTCGATGCCGCCAGCGCTTCAGGCGCGTCCGGCAGCGGGACCGACCATGCCATTCATGGCGCCGCCACCGGCGATGCGGCTGGCCGCGTCGAAGGCACATCCAGTACTACACCGGCCATGATGAGCGCCGGCGCCCCGGCTGCGGCCTCGGCGCCGGCGACGACCGCCCAGGCGCAGGCAACGACATTCGCCGTGCCGCCCGGCCAGGCCATGGTCACGGCCTCGCCGGCCGAAGTGGTCTCGATCATCACCGACACGGTCTCTGGCGCCGAGGATCCGCAGGACCGCGTGGTCATCCGCCTGGATCCGCCCGAGCTTGGCCGGGTCTCGATCGACTTCAAGATCGACGCCCAGGGCGTGCAGCACATCACCGTGACCGGCGAGACGCCGGAAGCCATGCGCCACCTGCGCGCCATGCATTTCGAGCTCGTCCAGGCGCTGGAACGCCAGGGCCTCACTTCCGGCGACATGACCTTCCGGCAGGAAACCTCCAATGGCCAGAATGGCGGGTCCGACCGCCCGCAATTTGCCGGCACCGGCCGAGAACCAGCCAATGAGCGCGCCGACATGTCTGTGCGGCTCGCCTCTCCCCCACCCCGCAACATCCAGCCGCCGCGCGCCGGCGGCGGACTGAACATCCGGCTCTAGGAGTGTACGATGACTGAAGTTGCCTCCACCACGAATACGGCCAACACCACCGGTAACGGCAATGCGCCGGCCACGCCGCAGAATTTCGGCCAGGAATTCACCAGCTTCATCCAGCTGCTGACCGCGCAGGTGCGCAACCAGGATCCGCTTTCGCCGATGGACTCCACCCAGTTCGTCGAACAGCTCGCCACCTTCTCCACCCTGGAACAACAGGTGCGCTCCAATGATAGCCTGGAGAGTATCGCCGCCATGATCGGCGACCTGCACGCCATCATTGCCAGCGACTGGCTGGGCCAGAAGATCTCCGTGGAATCCTCCTGGGTGCCCTATGGCGGCTCTGAGGTGGAGTTCACCGCCGACATACCCGACGCCGCCGACCGGGCGGTGCTCTCGGTGCGCAATGCCGATGGCGATGTGGTCCACACCCGCACCCTGAAGTCGAAGGACGCCACCTATAGCTGGGACGGGGACCTGGACGGCACGAGAGAGGACGCCGCCGACGGGATCTACCAGTTCTCCATCGACCTGTTCGACGAGGATGGCGGCTATCTCGGCACCATGGCACCGCGCATCATCACCACGGTAACCGATGTCTCGACCGAAGGCGGGGAAACCGTCCTGGGAACCGATTCCCACCTCACTACGGATGTGGGCAACGCCCGCAAGGAAGACTAGGCGCAGCTACTTTTGAGCCTGGATCAGCCTCATGGTGAGCGGAGACGAACCATGGGGCCGGGATTCCAAGTCTACTCCCCACTCCAAGTTCGCGGCGCGACGGAACCGACTCCCCGCGACTTGATCCACTGGGTCCATCTCTGGGCGAAGCGATGGGAGAGTTGGCGGCGTAGGCTCTGGGCGAGGCTGCCGGTCTCCTGTTTCACCCCATGGCATGGGATCGATGGCAGTTGATGGACCCAGTGGATCAAGTCGCGGGGAATCGGAGAGAGGGGAGCAGCCGGTCACAGATCCTGCTTGGCCATATCCACGATCAGGACGTTCTCGATGCCGTGCGGGACCACATTCTTCAGGTTCATCAACACCATGGAGCGCACCGATTCATAGCTCTCGACCCGGGTGATGCTCTGGAAGGTGTCGCCGTCGCTGCTCAGCGCGATCAGGGTCGACATGATATTGTCACGCAGCTTGGGCTCCTGGGTGAAGAGCTGGGAGGAGATCGAATTATCCACTTCCAGGTTGATGTTCAGGATCACCAGGCTTGCCACCCGGTCGCCATCGAGGATCGGCACAACGAATTCGCGGGTGAAGCGATAATAGGAGACATCGCCCGACGCGCCCCCGCTACTGGCGCCGTGGCCGCCGCCATGTCCGCCACTGCTGGCCGCCGGTGCGCCATGCCCGCCCCCGCCATGACCATCGCCTCCGCCATGACCATCATCGCCGCCATGCCCGCCACCACCGGAGGCAGCATGGGCCTCACCGCCGCCCCCACTGCCGGATTTCAGGAAATGCGCCCCGAACCCGCCCAGCACGATGCAGACAATCACGACAATCGCAGCGATGATGTGTTTCATGGGTCGTCGTGCCTTGTGCTCTAGAAGGGGTTCACACGGTCAATCAGCTTGGGCACGGCGCCGCGCTGCATGGCCGCGGTCGCCTCGCCTTCGCTGAGATAGGAGAACTGGGCGTCGGCAATCTTGTCGTAGCTGACCGTGTTCTCGCGGGTGATGTCCTGGCTGCGGATCACACCGGACACGGTGAGGTAGCGCACCTCGTTGCCGACCAGCGTCTGCTGGTAGCCCTGGATGATGAGATTGCCGTTGGGCTCGACCCCGACCACGCGCGCGGCCAGGGTGAAGGTCACCTGGTCGGCCCGGTTCACCGCGCCGGAGCCGGCAAGGTCTGAATCGCGGTTGAAGTCGATCGCCGGCGACAGGCTGGAGCCTTCCGGCAGGAAGTTCCCGGCGAGATTCTCCAGGCCGAGGAATGCCCCGATGCTCATATTCTCGCTCGACCCGCGCGAGCGCGACAGCGAGGATTTCAGATTGGCCTGGTCGTCCATCTCAACCACAACGGTCAGAAGGTCGCCGACATCCTTGGCGCGGCGTAGCGCGAGCAGGGAGTTCGGAGAGGTTTCCCAGAGCGAGGCGGTCTGCAGGCGCGCAGGCTGCTGCTCCGGCTCGGCGGGGATCCATTGCGTGGTCTGCGGCGCGGCCGACGCATAGTCCGGCTGCGGGCTGCTGGCGCAGGCCGATACGGCCATGGCGAGGGCGGGCATAGAGAGAATATATTTCATTGGACCAGTACCCATCCGCTTTCCTGAACGATTCCCTGCACCATCTGGCGCGTCTGAAGATTGAGGACCGAAACCGGCTCGTCGGCCGCCGCTTCGCCCATGGCCCGGCCGGTGGTGGAGATTTCCAGCGGGCCGCTGATATATTTCACGGTCACGATCTGGTTGCGCTTCACCAGGCGCATGGCGCGCGTATTGTCGAGCGTGATCTCCTGGCCGGCATAGATGGTGCGGCGCGCCTCGCGGCCCATGACGGCCTCGTCGCCGGCATCGATACTGTCGCCCGGATCGGCATTCGACAGGGTCACCTGGTCGCCGGCCCGGATCACGTCGGTCGCGACCAGCGACCCGGAGCCGGGTATGAGGAGCATGGCGGAAATGGCGGCGGCAGCGTGCGTGATCATGGGTCTATCTCAGCCGGGTTGTGGCCGCGAGCATCTCATCAGATGCCGTGATGACCTTGGAGTTGAGCTCGTATCCGCGCTGGGCCTCGATCAGGTCGGAGATCTCCTTGACCACATCCACCGCGGAATCTTCCAGGTATCCCTGGCGCAGGAAACCGACGCCCTCGGTGCCGGGCACCAGCTGGTTCGGTGTGCCGGACGCCTCGGTCTCGCGGAACATGTTCCCGCCCATGGCTTCCAGGCCCTTTTCATTGACGAACTGGACCAGAGATATCGTGCCGATCGGCTGGCCTTCCGGCTCGCCGTCAAAATAGGCCACCACCTCGCCATCGGCGCTGATCGAGATCCGGCGCGCATCATCGGGAATGACAATGCCGTCGGCCAATGGGAAACCGTCAGAGGTGACGATCTCGCCATCGGCGCTGCGGTTGAGCTTGCCGTCGCGGGTATAGGCCGGATCGCCCGACGGCAGCGTGATTTCCAGATAACCCGCGCCATCGATAGCCAGGTCAAGCTCGGAACCGGTCTCGCGCAGGGCACCCTGGGTGATTTCCATCGACACGGTCGACGGGCGCACGCCCGTGCCGAGCTGGATGCCGGCCGGCACCAGCGTCCCGACCTGGGAGGTGATCGTCCCGGGCGTGAGATACTGCTGGTACATCAGGTCGGAGAATTCCGCCGTGCGCGGCCTGTAGGCCGCCGTGCTCATATTGGCGATATTGTTCGAAATGACCTCGACACGCATTTGCTGGGCGGCCATCCCGGTTGCGGCAATCTGCAATGATTTCACGCTTTACTCCCTTGATTGGGCCCTATCCCTCGCGCAGGGCGGTGATGAGCTGGGTGATCCTCTGGTCTTCGCGTTCCAGGATGGTCTGTCCGGCCTCATAGGCGCGCTGCACCTCGATCATGCGGGACACTTCCATCACCGGAGAGACATTCGACTGCTCCAGTGCGCCCTGGATGATGGTCGGCTCCTCGATATTCTCGAAGCCGTCCGGTGCGTTGAAATAGGAGTTGGAATCTCGCAGCAGTTCACCGTCGACCCGGGCGACGCCGATCCGGTCGAGGATCTCGCCATTCGATGAAATGGTGCCGTCATTGCCAACCGAGATACTGGTCGCCTCCAGCGGGATGGTGATCTCGTTGCCGCCCGCGCCCATCACGGCATTTCCATGGGCGTCGACCAGGCGGCCTTCCGGATCGAGCTGGAAGTGTCCGGCGCGGGTCAGCCGCTGCCCCTGTGGCGTGTCGATGACGAAATAGCCCTCGCCCTGGACGGCGAAATCAAACGCGCCGCCGGTGAATTTCAGCGCGCCCTGCTCGGACATGAAGGCATGGCCCGACAGCGCCCCCATGGACATGCCCGCCCCGCCCGGCCCGTTGGGCACGAGCAGCTCGCCGAAGATGGCGCGGTCGGACTTGTAGCCCGTGGTGGACGCATTCGCGAGATTGTTCGCGACAACCTGCATTTCCTGCAACAGGCCCTGCTGGCGCGCGAGAGAGGCATAGATCGCGTTCGACATCAGTTCATCTCCCGTGTCAGGGCGGCAAGCGCCTGCCGGGTGCCCTGCAGGACCTCCGGCACTTTCGCGATGGTGATGGGCTGGGGCGCTGCCACGGCACGCCGGGCCACCGCGCGGGCAGCGAGCACACGGGTGACGCGCGTGACACTATCGCCGTCGCTGAGGCCCTGGGCGACGCCATAGACGCGGTCGGGCACGACCCACTTGCCGCTGTCGGCATCGTCCTCGATCAGCGTCAGGACGGTTTCCGGCGTCAGTTCAAGACGGCTGACCAGGCCCGCCAGCAGGCGCATATCGCCCATCCGCACGGCGCTGCGCGCGCCCAGGAGGGTGATGTCCGGATTGCCGGTATGGGCCTCAGCCAGCGAGATCACGGCGGCGTCCTCGCCGTGGCGGTAGGCCAGTTCGGCATGGTAGAGCACGGCGCTGTCCCCATCATGGGCGATCTCGGCGAGGCGCGCTGCCAGCGCGGTGCGGCCGAGACGCTCGGCGACGAGGGTCGCCTGCTGGAACAGGTCGGCTTCCTCGGCCTCGCCATCGACCAGCCGTTTCTCCGACACCAGCGCGCGGATGGCGGCGAGATTGCCGAGCGGGCTTTCGCTCGCCAGACCCCGGCGCAGCGCACCGACATAGTGGTGGCGGATCGCTTCCTGAGAGGCCTCGCCCTGCAGGCCCGGCAGGTCGGCCAGTTCGGCGATCTCTTCATAATAGGTGCCCGAGCTCAGCTCGCGCAAGGTAAAGCCGAGGCTTGCGGCGAGATCGGCCTCGTCCTCGCCCAGCGCCATCTGGCGCATCAGCGCCTCGATCACGAGATCCTTCTCCACCCCGGTAATGGCGCGATCGCTGCGCAGGATCGCGCCCAGCGCTTCCTGCTGGTATTGCGGCTCAAGCATGAAGTCGCGGACGATATCCTCGCCGTCATAGCGGCCCTCGCCCATGTTCAGGAGCGCGAGCGAGAATTGCAGGCGCGCGGAATCGGCGATCTCTTCCTCGGTGAAATCGGCCAGCAGACGCCGGCCCAGCGTGATCTCGTCGAGCCCGCTGAGTGCGGAAGCCGTGATGGTGGCGACATTGGCGCGCAGTTGCAGCGGCAGGCGGCGATAATCGGCCATGTGATCGCGTAGCAGCGCCACGCCATCGGGGCGATTGTCGGCGATCAGCGCGATGGAGAGCCAGAACCCGGCCTTTGAATCGCATTCGGCCAGCGTGCGGAAGAACTCGGTATTCGGACGTGAGCGGCTTTCCATCAGGATGGCGATCTCGCGATACGGCGCCAGCGAGGGATCGCTGCTGCGCTGCATGACCATCATCGCCTCGGAGTTCATGCCGAGCGCGATATAGGCCTTGGTGAGCAGCTTGACCTCGGCAGGGTCCGGCGAGGGCCCGCCCTGGATCGGCAGGGCATAGATGTCCTGGTAGCGCCCCAGTTCGGCCACCGCGGTAAAATCCGGCGCAACCATGCCCTCGCAGCCATAGATCACAGGCTCGGGGGCGGCCGCCTCGTGGCTGTCGGTTTCGGGAAGGTGAGGCGCATCGGCTGCGGCCTCATGCGCGGGCGCACCGCTCTGCCCGACCGGTGCCAGAAGTCCCTGTTCCAGCGCCTCGCGCACGACCCTGTCCAACTCGCTGGCCAGGGCCTCGCTGTCGCGTTCGGGCGGCGGCGTTGCGGGTGGATCTTCCGCCAGCGCCGTGCCGGCAGGCAGAAGCCATGCAAGGCCGAGAAGAAGGGCGGGAAGCTGTCTCATGCCGCGCGCTTGAGCTCCCTGATGGCCTGCTCGACCTCGTCATAGGTCGGGCGCACCCGCGAGGGCGCATGGCGCCGGGCGACCTCGACGCAGATATTGACGGGATTGCGGTGAAGGTTGGAGACCAGCACCTCGCCGATCATTGCGTAGAAGAAGTGCTCCTCGGTGCGGATATGCTTCACGCGGTTCGCGAACGGGCCGACGATACCATAGGCGAGGAACACGCCGAGAAAGGTCCCGACCAGGGCGCCGCCGATCATCCCGCCGAGAATTTCCGGCGGCTTGTCGATCGAGGCCATGGTCTTGATCACGCCCAGCACGGCGGCAACGATGCCCAGTGCCGGCAGGGCGTCGGCCATGTTCTGCAGCGCATGGGCGCCGTGCAGGTGCTCCTCCAGCAGGCTTTCCAGCTGGTCTTCCAGCAATTCCTCGACCTGGTGGACATTGTCGAAGTTCATGATCATCGAGCGGATCGTGTCGCAGATCATCTCGATCGCGGCATGGTCCTTCATGATCTTCGGGTAGCGCTGGAAGATCTCTGAATCCTTCGGCGCCTCGATATGGGCTTCGATATCGACCGGGTTTTCCTTCAGGACCTGAAGCAGCTCCGTCATCAGGCACAAGAGGTCCTGATAGTCCTTCTTCTTCCATTTCGGACCGGCAAAGGCGGCCACGAGGTCGCCGCCGGTATGCTTGATGGTGGTGAAGTCATTTGCCGACAGGAAGGCGCCGACCGCCGCCCCACCAATGATCATCAGCTCGAACGGCAGGGCATGGGTGATGATCCCAAGCTTGCCGCCAGCCAACAGATATCCACCAAACACCATCACCAGCGTGACGATGATACCGCCGATCGCATTCATCGAACCCCTCCAGGAACTCTCAACTGTTCAGCCCCGATCCACATCACAAACTCCCCAGGTCCCTGGTGAAACTCTCCAGGACCTCAGTGGTCAGCTTCATTGCCCGGCGCTGTTTCCAGACGCCCAGCTGGCCCTCGCCGATATCCACGCGGCCATTGACCGTGCCGGCACACAGGGTGAGCCGGTCGGAATTGACTTCCGACAGGGTCAGCACCTGGCCGACCTCAAGGCGCGAGCAGTCGCCGAGACTCATGGTCATGCGGTCGAGCACGGCATCGAGCGTGATGGTCGAGCCGCGCACGCGTTCGCGCAGTGTCGACAGGCCCTGCGCGCTGACCTGCCCGCCGCCATGCTTTGCAGCATGCCCGAGCACGCGCGCGGTGGCCTGCAGGTACTCCATGTCGAAAAGGAAGGAGATCCGTCCTTCCCCCTCGGTGAGCTCAACCCGGATCGTGGTATTGAGATAGCGGTGAGCCGGCTCAAAACCGCCGGTCACGCTTGCCGGCTCGCCCAGCGGGGGCGCTTCCACTTCGCTGGAATGGCCGGGCAGATTGTCGACAAGGTCCTGCCAGAGCGAAATGGCGGGCTGTTCGCTCATCAGCCGAAGGAACAGGCTGGAGGAATCGGCGAGGCTGGCGGGCACCTGGCGCAGGCGCGCTGCGGCGGCATGGGTCGCCGCGCCATTATCGAGCAGGATCGCCACAAGCCCGGGTGAGGCCGCAGACGTAAAGCAGTTGGCAAAGCCGTTCTCGATCAGGGCCTGTGCGTCGGCGCCGGACATGACCTTGCGAGACTCGATGGCCGGCCTGGCATCATAGTCGAAGGTCTCGCGTGCCCACTGGCCGACCTGGTCGACCATCAGGTGCCAGAGCGCATGCAGCTCGAGCACGCTCGGCGGCAAGCCGGACGCGAGATCGATCTTCTTTCGCAGCACGTTCGACACAGCCAGCAGACCCCGGGAAATCGTGAACAATTCCTAACTGTCTGTCGCTGCAACGGTTTACAAAAGATTAGCAATGCGGGGGAAACTCCGAGGCAGACCCGCACTCTTATTTCACCGAGTTTTGTTACCCCTTCACCATCACACTAGAATGGTGGGGCGAATGGACAGGCACTCGTCAGCTGCGCAACAGCCGACAATCATCAAGCGGAAAAAGATCGTGAAGGCCGATGGGCACCATGGCGGTGCCTGGAAGGTGGCCTATGCCGACTTCGTGACCGCGATGATGGCGTTCTTCCTGCTGATGTGGCTGCTCAACGCCACCACGGAAGAACAGCGCAAGGGCATCTCCGACTATTTCAGCCCCTCGATCCCGATCAGCCGGATCTCCGGCGGCGGCACGGACGGCCTCAGCGGCTCGTCGGTCTTTACCGAGGAGACGCTTTCGCGCTCAGGCACTGGCGGCGCACGCCAGGAGAACGAGCCTTTCCCAACCAACCGGGAATCCGACACCGCGCCCAATGACGAGGCGCCGGGCTCTGAAGCCAGCGGCGATGCGATTGCCGGCAGCCTGGAGCAACTCAAGGAAAGCCTGAGCGAGGAAGGCCGCCAGATCTCCGATCACCTGCTGATCAAGATGTCGCCGGAAGGCATTGTGCTGGAAATCACCGACTCCCAGCATGCCCCGCTGTTCCAGGTCGGCTCCAGCCGTCCGTCCGGGCTCATGGAAGAGCTGCTTGAGGCTGTGTCCGGCTCGTTCGACGCTTTCGGCAACGACATCAAGATCGTCGGCCATACCGACAGCCTGCGCTATCGCAATGACGCGGTCTACGACAACTGGAACCTGTCGGCCGACCGGGCCAATACTGCCCGACGCCTGCTGGTGCATGCCGGCCTGTCGCCCGACCGCATTGTGGAAGTGTCCGGCCGGGCCGATACCGAGCCGCTCGATACCGAGGATCCGACCGCCCCGGAGAACCGCCGGATCTCGATCACGATCCTTACCAATTGAGCGCCGTCGCTTAACTCTGGGTTATCGGCTTATTAACCAGTCAATTCTCATATCGGGTGTCATCCGCCACCGGAGCAACCGATATGAGCATTTCATCCTCCCTCAATGCGGGCGTGATGGGCTTGAACGCCAACGCCACCCGCCTCTCTACAATTTCCGACAATATCGCGAACTCGGCGACCTATGGGTACAAGCGCACCATGGTCGACTTTTCGAGCATGGTTCTTCAGCAACGCTCCTCGGCCTATTCGGCCGGTGGCGTGACCACCGACACCTTCAAGGACATCGCCGCCACCGGCTCGCTGATCGGCACCGGCAACGCCACCGACATCGCCGTGTCGGGCCGTGGCCTGTTTCCGGTGACCGATTCCGCCGGCATCAATGCGCTGTCTTCCGAGCGGGTACTGAACCTCCTGCCGACCGGTTCCTTCTATCCGGACTCCGATGGCTTCCTGCGCACCCAGAGCGGGCACTTCCTGCTCGGCTGGCCGGCCGACGACACCGGCAGCGTGGGCAATGTCAGCCGCAATAGCGGCGCCGATCTCGAGCCGGTGAACATCACCACCTCGCGGTTCACCACCAGCCCGACCACAGAGATCGCGCTGGGCATCAACCTGCCGGCCGACGCGACCATGTCGGGCGCCTCGGGCGACGCTTATGACTTGCCGATCGAGTATTTCGACAATCTTGGCCGTTCCCAGACGCTGTCCATGCAATTCTCCCCGGTCGTGCCGGCCGACGGCGCCTCCAACCAGTGGACCGTGGAGATCTTCGATGCGGCCGGCGACCCCGACACCGCCATCGGCACGCTCGACCTGACCTTCTCCGACGCGGTGGATTCCGGCGGCCGCCTGTCCGCGGCGTCGGCCGGCGGCGGCGCGACCTATGATCCGGCCACCGGCGAGGTCTCGTTCAATCTCGAACATGGCCCGGTTACCGTCTTCATCGGCCAGCCGGGTGGCACCGAAGGCATCCAGCAGCTGTCTGCCCCCTACTCCCCGACCGAGGTGACCAAGAACGGCACGGCGATCGGCGACCTGCAATCGGTCGAGGTGGATGATGCCGGCAATGTCCAGGCCATCTACAATACCGGCTACCGCCGCACACTCTATCAGATCCCGGTCGGCGACGTGCCGAACATGAACGGTCTCAAATCGCTCGACGCGCAGGCCTTCCAGGTCTCGGCCGACAGCGGGAACATGTATCTGTGGGATGCCGGCACGGGTCCGGTCGGCGGTATCGCCGGCTATCACCTGATGGAATCGACCACCGACATCGCGGCGGAACTGACCGATCTCATCGAAACCCAGCGCTCGTATTCCTCGAATGCGAAGATCGTCCAGACCGTGGACGAGATGCTGCAGGAAACCACCAACCTGAAACGGTGATCTTCTTGACTGACAGGCAGGACGCATCGTGACCATTTCAAGCGCCATCAACGCAGCGCGATCCGGCCTTCAGATCACTGGTCTGAGGGCCGACATCGTTGCGAACAATGTCGCCAATGCCACCACGCCCGGCTATGTCCGCCGGTCGGTCAACATCGCCGAGAACATTGTTGCCGGGCAGACCTCCGGCGTGCGCTCGACCGGGATCGGGCGCACCGAGGATGCCCGCCTCACCGCCGAGCGCCGCCTGGCCTCCAGCGACCTCTCCCAGGCCAGCGTCATGGCCTCCGCCTGGCGGTCCATTTCCAGCCGGCTCGGCGATACTGCCGACGGCACGGGTCTCTTCGCCGCCTTTTCCGATTTCGAATCCGCCCTGCGGAACGCCGCCCTCTCGCCGGAATCTGCCACCGAGGCAGCCTCCGTCCTGGATGGCGCCAAGGCGATCGTCCGCGAGTTGAACGATCTCTCGACCCTGGCCGAGCGCCTGCGCGGGGAAGCCGACCAGTCGATCAATGACGGGGTCGCCGTGGTCAACCAGGCGCTCAAGCAGATCGAGACGCTGAACACCAAGATCGCCCGCGCGCCCGATGGCAGCGCCCATGAGGCCGCCCTGCTGGATGAGCGCCAGCGCGTGCTCGACACGATTGGCGAATACATGCCGATCCAGACCGTGGAGCGCTCTTCCGGCGCCATCGAAGTGCTCAGCCGCGAGGGTGTCTATCTCGTCACCACCTCCGGCGCCCAGCAGATCGAGTTTTCCCCCTCGCGCGCTTTCGGGCCGTCCGAAACGCTCGAAAGCGGCGCCTTGTCCGGCCTGATGGTGGGCGACACGGACATCACGCCGGGCACAGCCACCTTCGGTGCGGTCTCCAGCGGCATGTTCGGCGCACTCTTCACCATGCGCGACAGCGATGTCCCGAATTTCTCCGCCCAGCTCGACACGATTGCTGGCGACATGATGGGCCGCCTGTCGGCCGCCGGCGTGGACCCGACCACAGCCGATGGCGAGCCGGGCCTCTTCATCGACCCCGCCGACAGTACCTCGCCGGGCCTTGCCGGACGGATCGCAGTCAACCCGCTGGTCGATCCCCAGCAGGGTGGCACGACCACGCGCCTGCGCGATGGTCTCGGCGCGACCATGGTCGGCCCGACCGGCGATGCGACCATTCTCAACAATCTGCTCGGCGCCTTCACTGACCTGCGCGCGATTGACGAGAACGGCATCCAGGGCACATTTTCCTCCACCGACATGGTCGCCCAGCTCGCCTCGCTGTCGGGCCAGGCGCGCGTGCATCATGACTCGGTGCTGACCGCCGCCACCCAACAGCACTCCATGCTGAAGGAAGCCACCCAGGACATCTCAGGCGTGGATGTCGACGCCCAGATGCAGGACCTCCTCCTGATCGAGCAGGCCTATGCCGCCAATGCGCGTATCATCGAGGTGGCGAGCCAGATGATCAACCGGCTGATGGAGTTGTAATCCGATGAGCCTCCTGCCCCCCAGCCTGTCGCTGACCTCCACGCTCAGCAAGACCATCACCGACCTGCGCGAGCGCGTCGCCACCACCTCGCAGGAAGCGGTCACCGGGCGCTATTCCGATCTCACCAAACACCTGTCGGGCCGTATCGGCAACGCCATGCTGAGCCAGCAGGCGATCGATTCCATCCAGCAGGACCGCGAACGCCTGACCCTGCGCGAAGCGCGTCTGGACATCGCCCAGGACAGTCTCAGCGTGATCCAGGAAAGCGCCGACGGGCTGTCGGTGACCATGCTGTCGGCTGCCGGTACTGGCGATGCCATCGTCCAGGAGAATACCGCTCGCGATGCCCGCGCCGCGCTGGAGCAGGCTTTCACCGCGATGAATGTCCGCCATGGCGACCGGTTCCTGTTCGCCGGTGATGCGACTTCCACCGTCCCCATGGGCAACGTGGATGATCTACTCGCCGATATCGGCACACTGGCGGCCGGCGCAGCCACGCCAGCCGATTTCGAGGCGGCGCTGGAAACCTATTTCAACGACCCGGCCGGCGGCTGGCAAGCGAACATCTATAACGGCCTGCCGACCAGCTCCGATCCGGACGGGGTCACGGGCACGGACCCGGCGCTGACCCAGCTCATCTCCGGCCTCGCCGTCATGGCGCTGGGCAATCCGGAGGAAGGCGTGCCGGCGGTTTCCGGCAATCCGGAGTTTCTGGAGCTTGCCGCTCATCGCACCGCGACCGGCGTTACCGAAGTGACCAAGCTGCGCGCCTCGCGCGGGCTGACCCAGTCCCAGATCAGCCGCGAGCTGGAAACGCTCGGCGCCGAGGAAACCGTGCTGACCAATGCCTTCAATGTGCTGGCGTCACGTGACCAGTATGAAGCGGCCAGCGAGTTGAAGGAGCTGGAGACCAGCCTGGAAGCCTCCTATGTGCTGACCTCGCGCCTGGCCAATCTGAACCTGCTGAACTTCCTGAGGTAGTCCCATGACACGATGCATCCCCTTGCTCGCGGCCCTGGCCCTCAGTCTCACGAGCTTCATAGCCGCCCCGTCCGCCGAGGCCCAGGTGCGCATCCGCGACGTGGTGGATGTGGAAGGCGTGCGCCAGAACGACCTGGTCGGCTACGGCATCGTAGTCGGCCTGAACGGGACGGGCGACTCGGTGCGGAACTCCCCGTTCACCGAGGATTCCCTGACCTATATGCTCGAACGCCTTGGCATCAATGTGCAGGGCGAGGAGATCAAGCCGGACAATGTGGCCGCGGTTCTGGTCACCGCCACACTGCCCTCCTTTGCTCGCAACGGATCAACCATCGATGTGTCGGTGTCTTCCATCGGTGATGCCGACAGCCTGGAAGGCGGTACACTCATCCTCACGCCCCTGAAAGGCGCAGACAACCAGGTCTATGCCGTGGCCCAGGGCGCGGTGATCGTCTCCGGCATCGACGTCCAGGCCCAGGCGGCGCGTGAGACGCGCGGCACGCCGACCGCCGGCTCGGTGCCCAATGGGGCGCGGGTCGAGCGCGAGATCGGTTACGATTTCAACCAGCGCGACTCACTCACGCTCGCTCTGCGCGACCCCGATTTCACCACTGCTGCGCGGATTGAGGATGCCATCAACGGCGCCATAGGCCAGCCTGTCGCCTTCATGCGCGACCCCGGCACCGTGGATCTCGACCTGCGCCCCCTGGCTGCCTCGCCAGCTCGCGTGCTCGCCAGCATCGAGAACCTGCCCGTGGCCGTCGCCACCCGTGCGCGCATCGTGATCGACGAGAAATCCGGCACCATCGTGCTCGGCGAGGATGTCACCATCTCCAAGGTCGCCATCGCGCAGGGCAATATCTCGATCTCGATCCGCGAGACCCCGATCCCGTCCCAGCCCAATCCCTTTGCCCGGGGCGAAACCATCACCGTGCCGCGCTCCAGCATCACGATCGACCAGACCGGCAACGACCAGGTCGCGATCCTTGAGGCCAATGCCACCCTGTCGGAGCTGATCACCGGGCTCAATGCGCTGGGTGTCTCGCCGCAGGAAATGGTCGACATCATCCGCGCCATGAGCGCTGCCGGCGCGATCCACGCTGACCTGGTGATCCGCTAGCGCCAGAAATGCAAGAAGCGCCCGACAACAGGCCGGGCGCTTCTCCAGTCTACAACTCTACGCACTCTACGAAACGGGGCGTACCGGCTCGCTAGCTGGCGGCTTTCTCCATCTTCTGCAGCGTCACCAGCCCGTCCTGTTTCAGTGCCATGATCGTGGCCAGGAAATCGCGCAGCAGCGTTTCGGACTCCTCGGGGGAAGGCGCATGGAAGCCTTCGAGATTGTCGCGGAACTGATCGGCCATGCGCGAGGAGATGTTGCCGAGCAGATAATCGGCCACATCCGGCTTGCTGGCTTGCAGGATACCGAGCACCTTTGTGATTGTGGTGTCCTCGATCTCACGGAACAGGACCGGGACGGAATTGCGCACGAGAATCTCCGGCAGGCTTTCGATGGTCAGGATCGCCTTTTCGATGCTGGCCAGCTTGCCTTCATGCTCTGTTTTCAGAAACTGTACGACATTCTCGCGCCGACTGGACGGGATCAGGCTTAGCAGTTCGCCAATGGCTTCGAGATGGGCGGTATCGTCCTCCTCGACGGCCTGGGCGGCGTTCAGGAACTCCATCTGCACCATGCGTGCGATCACTGACTCGATGCCGGGATCGGGCTTGTCGGCCTCGACCATATAGCCCATCACCGGGGCGAGCTTGGCCTCATCCAGAAAGCACAGCACATCGGAGGTGAACGACACGTCCAGCTTGCCGAGGATCAGCGAAATGATGTTCGGGGTGAGCCGGGAGAGATATTCGGCCACAATGCGCGGCTCTCTTTGCTGGACACGCGTCCAGACCGAGGCGTCTGCCGTGGGCATATAGGCCGGCGGTTCGTCTTCCTCCTCGGGCTGGCTCTCACCCATGATCATGCTGAGGCGCTTGGGATCGATCACCGTCCCCATCATCTCACGCGCACGCTCGCGTCCGCCGCGCAGGGCGCCGGTATTGTTGTTCAGGTGGCCGAGGAAATCGATCACGATCTCGATCAGCACATCACGCGGCAGGACATGGATCGTCTCCAGTTCGCGCACCACCTTGGCCAGCGCCGCATCGTCGAGCTTTTCCACGATCGGGCGCGCGGCGCCCTCACCCAGCATGGCGATGATCACGGCCGCGCGGCGCGCTGGCGAGACATTCATCGCTGCGGGCTGGCGCGCCACGGCGGGGGCACCGGCACTGGGGACAGCCTGCAGCAGGGGTCTGGTCTGGGTATTCATCCGGCATATCCCCGCAAGACCGCCTCGGTGATTTTCAGCCATCCATCGGCCAGGACGAAAAAGCCCAGCTTGAACGGCAGCGACACCACGGTCGGTGGAACCATCATCATGCCCACGGCCATGAGGACCGAGGCCACAACCAGATCAATCACCATGAAGGGTAAAAAGACCACAAACCCAATCTGAAAAGCGTGCTTTATTTCCGACAGCATGAAAGCGGTCGACAGCAGCGTGAAGGAGGGCGTCTCGCCTTCGGCCAGCGGACGGTTCACGGCATCGGCCAGGGTCAGTATCGCTTCGGGATCGGTGCGCGCGGTCATGAAGTTGCGGAACGGCTCGGTGGTCTGCGACCAGGCCTGCGCCTCGTCGATCAGCCCGTCCATATAGGGCGACACGCCGTTCCCCCAGGCATCCATGAAGACCGGCTCCATGACGAAGAAGGTCAGGAACATGGCCAGCGCCATGATCATCATGTTGGGCGGGGCCTGCTGCACGCCCACGGCCTGGCGCATGAAGGAAAACACGATCACCATGAAGGGCAGGCAGGTCACCATCATGGCGATGCCTGGCGCGAGGCTGAGCACCGTCACCAGGACGAAGAGCTGGACCACCGTGCCCGACAGGCCACCTTCACCGGTGCCGGTCAGGGCGTCCTGAAGCCCGGGAATGGTTTCCGGCGCTTCCTGGGCAAGCGCTGGCAGGGCAAGGAAGATCGTGGCCGCAGCGAGCAGCCCGACAAGTCTCCCAAGCCGGGGGATGCTAGAGCCTTTTATGTTCAATTCGAGCCACTTGACCGCTGGAGTTTTTCGTCAGGGCTAGGCGCGTGAAGTCCGGCGATGCGAGCATCGTCGGACTTTGCGGAACGACGCCATGGCGGAAAAGGCCAGTGGCCCGAAGGGTGGGGCTGGCTATACCGCATGTCCTATCGTCTTGCTTTCTTTCCGAGCCGCTTGTTGCATCTCATCCGCCCCGTCGGCGTCGCAATCCTCGCAGGATGCCTGCATCCTGCTCCGGTATGCTCCTGACCGGGACGAATGATCTACAACATCAAGCGGCTCGAATTGAACATAAAAGGCTCTAGGCATCCTCGGCTCCGGCTTCCTCGGGGATTTCCGTGATCTTCAGGCCCAGCCCGCCATCTTCGGTCTCGACCAGTTCCCCGCGTGCGATGATCTTGTCATCGATGGTCAGGTCGATCGGGTCCTCGATCCGCGTGGTCAGCGGCACGATGGATTCCGGCTGCAGGTCGAGGATTTCCGACACGCTCAGACGGATCTTGCCGAGCGAAACGGTGACCGTGACCGGCACGCTGAAAATTGTGCGGCGATAGGTGTTTTCGGCCGAGGCCTCGCGGCGCTCGACGAGGACCGGTTCAGCATCCTGCGGTTTCGGATTTGCCATTGCGCTAGCCCCCTGTTTCCGACTGTTTGGGTCCGAGCCGGGCAAGGCAGCTCGCCAGGAGCCCGGCAAAATCGAAGCTCAGCCCTCCGGTGCGCCAGGACACTTCCACAGCGGTCTCCTCTCCCATCTCTCGCGGCAGGATGGTGCAATGTTGGGAGAGTTCGGGCATTCCGTCCACCATGTCTGCCAGCGCATCGGCCATGGCCGGCGCGGCCTGGATTTCCACGCTCGCCACCGACACCGGTACCAGATCGCGCAGGTGCAGGCCGATCTCGCCGGCCAGGAACCGGCTGGCGAGTTTCGGGAAGAGCTGGTGGGCCATCTCCTCGATGGCAGCAGTGACCTGCTGGGCGGCTTCGAGCTCGATGCGGGCAATGGTGGCCTGAAGCTCGGCCGTGGTCTGCTCGACCATGGCAAGGTCCGGCCCTGTGGGCACGGCGGGGGCCGGCGCGGGTTCAGGCATGGCCTCGACAGGTTGCTCCTCGTCGACCTCAGCCTCGGCAACCACTTCAGGCTCCGGTTCCGGCAGCGGCGCCGGCTTTGGCGCCGCTGCGCCGCTCTCGGCGTCGAACTCCGCCATGCCGAACGGCAGCGTCACCTTGTGGGCGGGCGCATCGTCGAACCGTGGCAGGTTGGAGAAGAGCGGCGAGTTACTCATTGACGGCCACGTTGCGGTCTTCGTTCAGCCAGTCCTGCAGCAGGGCGGCGGTCTCGTCCTGGCGCTCACTGGCATAGTCGCGCAGATAGGCGAACGGATCGGCCGGTGCTTCGGCCGCGCCCTCGGTACCCGGCAGCATAGGTGTGTCGCCGGCATCACCCTCAACCGCGCGCGGTTTCGGCGAGAGCAGCGGGCGCACCACGCCCAGGCCCAGCACGATCACGACCAGGCCAAGCAGGAGCACCTGCAACCCGGACCAGAAATAGCGTTCCATGAGCTGTTCGAACATGCCCGGCGCGGCGATGAGGTCCTGGGCCGGCAGGGCCTGGAAGGGCATCAGCTCCACGGTCAGCGTGTCGCCGCGCTCGGTGTCCAGGCCCGCGCCGGAGGTGATGAGCTGTTCGAAATCCTGGATGACACGCTGGATCTGCGTCGCCGCGCCATCGGCCTGAAGGTCGATGCCGAGGGCCTGCTCGTTCAAGAGGACGGCGATGGAGATGCGCTGGATCTGGCCCGGCATGGTCTCGATCTCGGTGCGCGTCTCGTTCATCTCATAGGTGACGGTCTCGGTGGAATTGCTGGTCTCATTCTGGCTCGGCGTACCGCCATTCGCGCCCTCGCCCTGGGGCAGGTTGCTGGCGACTGTCAGGCCTGCCGTGCTGCCGCGGCTGGTCTCGCTATTGTCGCTGACCGTGCGGTTGCGGATGACGCGCGAGCTCGGATCGAAGGTCACCGCGGAGGTGCGCTGGCGATCCCGGTTCACGTCGATGGACACCGACACGCGCGCATTGCCCGGCCCCATGCGGGCATCGAGCAGGTTCATGATCTTCTGTTCCAGCATCGAAGCCTGGGACTCGGCGACCACGCCGGGCTGTTCGACCTTGTCGATCCCCGGGCCGGCGAGGATACCGGCCACCGGATCGATCACGGCAACTTCTTCCGGGTCGAGACCGGAAACGGCAAGCGCAACAAGGAACTGCACCGCTTCGGCCTGGCCGGCGGTCAGCGGACTGGCCGAGGTCAGCGTCACCGACGCGGTCTGCGCAGGCTGGGAGCGCGAAAAGCCCGATCTCAACGGCGCGCCGATATGCACGCGCGCCGAGGTGATGCCCGGAATGCCCAGGATGGTGCGCGTCAGCTCGCCTTCCTTGGCCCGCCAGTATGTCGCGTTGTACATCTCCGAGGTGATCTGGAAGCCGTTAATGTCTTCGAGCAGTTCGTAGCCCTGTACCGACTGGCGCGGCAGGCCCTGGGTGGCCAGCGAAAAGCGTACCGAATCACGCTTGCTCTGCGGGATGAAAATCGACTCGCCCTTGATCTCGTAGCGAATGCCGCCCTGTTCCAGCTCATCGATGATTTCGCCCGCATGCACAGGGTCTATGCCCGAATAGAGCAGCGCCATCGGCTCCTGCATGGTGCCGCGCACGAGGAAATACATCGCGAAAACAACACCGAAAACGGCGCCCGCCAGCATGATCTGACGCGACACAGGCAAGGCCCGGAGGGTCTCGATAAACTTCATCACTCTCCGCCAGTTTCTCGGACGTTGCTGCAACCCAATAGTTAATGTCTGACCCTGAAATCATTAACGCTTCCTTTACTAGGCGCATTGCTTAACGGCAGACGAGAGCTTGGGTCGAAGGGGCTGGAATGGCGGAGAAGGACGAACAGGCAGACGCGCAAACCGGCGGCAAGTCGGGCGGCGGCGTTGTGGGCCTGGTGATCCTGGCAATGGGGTCGCTGGTGGCCGCATTCGCGACCGTCTACCTGCTTACGCCCACTGCAGAATCTGCGACCATTGCCGCCTGTCCGACCGATCTTGCCGAGCCGATCCCGGCCAGCCCTCTGGTCGAAAAGGACCGCGCCTATGTCGAGATGGACGAGTTCCTCGTCACCATCGGCAGCGAGCCAGCCTCTCGCTACCTGAAGCTCACTGTCTCCATAGTGACCTCGAACAGCGAAGTGAATTTCGTGAAACAGTCCCAGCCGGTGCTGACCGACGCCTTCGTGAACTATCTGCGCTCGGTCGAGTTGAGCGACTTCGAGAATCCGGCCTTCTATGCCGAGATGCGTGCGCAACTGGCCCGCCGGGCAGAACTTGTACTTGGCGGATCGGTCACTGACGGCGTCCTGATCACCGAATTCCTGTTGAGATGAGATGATGATGAGCGTCCAGCCCACCGACATCGCGATTATCCTCGTCTCGCTCGCCGCGTGCGTTTACTGCTTCGTGCTGAGCCGGCGCCTGCGCGCCCTGCAGGACACCAAGGACGGTCTCGGCGCGACCATCATGGCGCTGTCGAAATCCATTTCGGCGGTCTCGGCCACCACCCAGGACACTCGTGTAAAGGCCGGCGAGCTCGCCTCGCGTCTCAGCCAGCTGCTCGCCGATGCCGATGCCATGTGCGGCAAGCTGAATGGACTGAAAGGCGAGATGAATGCCCAGCAGGTCAAGGCTCTGGAAGAGATGGAAGCCGGCCATGCCAAGCTGCGCGCGGCCCAGTCCGATATCAGCGGATCGCTGCGCGACCTCCTGGAGGAATCGAAGGACCGCATCCTCGACCTGAAGATCCAGATGCGCCAGATGCAGGCGCTGATCGATGCGGCGACCGACATGGCGCCGGAAGACTTTACCGACACCCCCACCCCCAACGACGACACGAAATCGCGCTATCGCTATGAGTATTAACGCCCCCTCCCGCTCCCATGTCCTGGTAACGCTCGGCGCGCTGTTCACGCTCGGCGCGGCGACGCGCATCGTGTTTTCCAACTTCGCAATGGCCGAACCGGCCCAGCCGACCGACCTGCACGAGATGTCGAGCGAGCCGATCGATTATACCGGCCAGTCCACGGCCTCCGAGGTGCCGCTGGCCGGCCAGGTCTGCTTCACCGAGGAAGCCGCCGCCAGCCTGGAGGAAGATCGCTGGCTGTTCGAAACCGAAGAGCAGGAACTGCGCGAGGAAAAGATCGAGCTGGAAACCTGGCGCCTGGAACTGGAAAACCAGGCTGCCGAGTTGCAGCGGCTCCAGGCCACGCTGGATGGCCGCTGGCAGCAGATGCAGGCCTCGGCCGATGAAGACATGCAGCACCTGGCGGAAATGTACGGCGCGATGAAGGCCGACGATGCGGCCGATATCTTCAACCAGATGGATCCGGGTTTCGCCGCGGGCTTCCTGCGCCTCCTGCCGAGCGAACAGGCCGGCCAGATCATGGCCGGGATGGACACCAGCAAGGCCTATTCGGTGAGCGTGCGGCTGGCGAGCATGAACCACGACATTCGCAGCGCTACGGGCGGCAACCCGATCCCGACCAACTAGGCCCGTCCTCAACGGTTTCCGCGCCTTGCCTGCGCGGCAGTTACGGCCGGCATCATTGCCGGGAGGCCTCCAAGCGTTGCACAAGACACAAGGTGTGTTTGCAGGGCGGGCCTGAGCGATGCTGAACGCGGCCATTCTGATTGCTGTCATCGCCGTGGGCGGCCTGCTGGCCTGGCCGAAGCTCTCCAACAACAAGCTGTGGCGGGCCACGCTGACCCCGCTCGCCTCGATCATCGGCTCGGGCTTCCTCGTGCTCGGCCCGATCCTGGACGACAAGTTCGGCCAGTACGGCCTCATCGTGATGGCGCTCCTGTGCGCGATCGCAACGGCGTTCGGCTCGGCCATCCGCTTCAACATCACCGCGCGCAGTTCCGAGGAGGGCGAGGAGGGGCCGATTCTCTCGCGACTGGAGCATGCCGCCTCCTGGGTGCTGGCCTTCGCCTATATCATTTCCGTCGCCTACTATCTGAACCTGTTCGGCGCATTCGGCGTCAGCCTGACGCCGGTGGACGACAACACGACGGCGCGGCTGCTCACCACGGCCGTTTTCGGCCTGATCCTTCTGGTCGGCTGGACGCGGGGCTTTTCCGCGCTGGAGCGGCTGGAGGAGCTTTCGGTCGGGATCAAGCTGTCGATCATTGCCGGCCTGCTGGTGGCGCTGGCGGTCTACTTTACCGGCAAGGCAACCTCGTCCGAACTTGTCCTGAACCCGCCGACCGTGTCTGGCTGGGGGGCAGCCACCCTCATCTTCGGCCTGATCGTGACGGTGCAGGGCTTTGAAACTTCGCGCTATCTGGGCGCGACCTATTCCCCGGCCATGCGGGTGCGCTCCATGCAGCTCGCGCAGCTGATATCGGCGATTATCTATCTGATTTATATCGGCTTTGTGACCTTCGTCTTCTCCCGCGACGAGCTTCAATTCTCCGAAACCGCGATTGTCGACATGATGGGCGTGGTCGCGCCGATCCTGCCGGTCCTGCTCGTGGCCGCCGCGCTCAGCGCGCAATTGAGCGCCGCCGTGGCCGACACCAACGGGTCCGGCGGGCTGTTCGAGGAACTGACGGAGGGCCGCGTCTCCAGCCGGATGGGCTATCTGTTACTGGTCGCGGTCGGGGTGAGCATCACCTGGCTCGCCGATGTGTTTCAGATCATCAGCTATGCCTCGCGCGCCTTCGCGCTCTATTACGCCATCCAGTCGGCCATCGCCGCGCGGGCGGCCTGGAAAGCCCATGGCTGGGGCCCGCGCTGTTTGGTCTACGGCGCTCTCGCCGGCCTGGGCCTCGCCATGGCGCTGTTCGGCGCGGCCGTGGAGGGCTGAGGCCGATGCGGAGCAGGGAGCTGTGTGCCCCGTTTGGGTGCGGGCTCGAAATTTGAACCTGCGCCAGATGCCGGCCCGCTGCGTTCATGCCGAAGGCTTCTTTATCCGCAGGCCGGTGGCTCGGATCTCGGACAGACAAAAGAAAAGCCCCTGAAATCCGGGAAGGAAATCAGGGGCTACCAAGGTTGGGTGCGGGAGCAGGATTTGAACCTGCGACCTTCAGGTTATGAGCCTGACGAGCTACCGGGCTGCTCCATCCCGCGTCAAAACAGCATGGCCCCGACGGTCCGTGCCTGGCCCGATAAGGGCTTCGGCCTGGGGCCACGGGGCCTCCCGGCAAAAGCCGGGCAAGGTATGGGAAAGATATCTGCAAACTTGCACTCATTTCAGCGGACCCGGCGGCGACCTACTCTCCCGCGACTTAAGACGCAGTACCATTGGCGCTAGGGGACTTAACGACCGAGTTCGGGATGGGATCGGGTGGGGAGCCCCTGCCATAACCACCGGGTCGGCGGAAATGAGCGGCGTGCAAACCAACATGTTCCATTTCGGCGCGCCGCAGGGCGTGCCATTGAGACGGTGTTCTGATCGAAGGACTACAGGTGCGATGAGGCGATGCACTCGCCGTCACACATGAGTTTCACGATCAAGCCTATCGAGCAATTAGTACCGGTTAGCTCCACGCATCACTGCGCTTCCACACCCGGCCTATCGACGTGGTGGTCTTCCACGGCTCTCAAGGGAAACCTGGTTTTGAGGTGGGTTTCCCGCTTAGATGCTTTCAGC
>DHQO01000019.1:0-3229 GCA_002408125.1 Hyphomonadaceae bacterium UBA5336
CACGTTCTTCAACACCGACACGATTCTCTACAAGTACCTGAACGCCTATGCGCTCTCCAAGAACCATTTCGCCGAGTGGGGCCAGAGTTATGGTGAAGCCGGGCGCATCCGCTTCCTCAACCTGCGCCTGGAACACATGTACGGCCCTAGCGACGACGCCAGCAAATTCACCACGCACGTGATCCGAAGCTGCCTCGGCAACGTACCCGAGCTCCGGCTCACGCCCGGCGAGCAGAAACGCGATTTCATCTACATCGACGATGTCGTCTCGGCCTACCTGCTGTTGCTGCAAAACCATCTCGAACTGCCCAGATCATTCGCACAATTCGGTCTCGGCTCCGGGCAGGCCGTACGCATCCGCGACTTCGTGGAGCTGGTCCATCGCCTGAGCCAGAGCCGCACCGAGCTGAAATTCGGCGCCTTGCCGTATCGCGAGGGCGAGATCATGGAATCGGCGGCGGACATCACCGCACTGGAGCGTTTCGGATGGCACGCCGATTACACGCTTGAGCAGGGTGTGAGTCAGGCCATCCAGACCGAAGCGGCAGCTGCATCCGCGAAGGCGCCGTCGTGACCCTCATCCTCGGTGCCGGTCTTGCGGGGCTGTCGTGCTCCTATCACCTGAGCCACAACATTGCCTGCTGCCGGACAAGGCTGTACCTGATTCACAATCCTTCATTATTGGGGACGCGTGACTAATGGCCACGGGCACGATACGCGGGCGAATAGGCCGAGCTCTGGGGGCGGGCGCTTTCGGCCAAGCCGTAACGGTTCTGGTGCAATTGGCTTCGATCCCCTTGTTTCTTCGATACTGGGGCATCGAGCGCTACGGCGAATGGCTAATTCTGTCGGCAATTCCCTCGTACTTGGCCTTGTCCGATCTGGGCTTCGGCAGCGCGGCAGCCAACGAAATGACCATGGCGGCCGGAGCTGGAAACCGCGATCGCGTCATCACCACCTACCAAAGCACCTGGGCCTTGCTTGGCGTCATCTTTATCCTTTTGCTGGTATTGGTACCAGCAATTGCGCTGATCGCCTCACAGTCCCCATGGCTCGGCATTCACACCATGCCGGACTCTGAGGTCTTTTGGGTCGTTCTACTGTTAGGGGGTAGCGTTGCCGCGTCCCTGGCGGGGGGAATCATATCGGCCGTTTATCGCTCTGAAGGCCGCTTTGCCACCGGCATGGTCTATTCAAACCTGCTCCGGCTCGCTGAATTTGCAGTTACCGCTACGGCACTCGCGGCAGGTTGGAATGCGGTCGGACTGGCGGCAACCATATTGGGCACGCGCTGCTTGGGCATGGCGACAATCCATGGATGCGCCTTGCGCTTTGCGCCTTGGTCACGAGTCAGTTTGCAGCATGCACAAGGAGCTCGTATCCGCGCGCTTGCACGGCCGGCACTATCATTCATGGCCTTTCCTGTGGGCAATGCGATCAACCTGCAAGGGTTCTCGCTTCTCGTGGGTACGCAACTGGGTTCGGCACCGCTCGTCACCTTTACGACCATGCGTACGATTTCCCGAGTCGCCAGCCAGGCGATGAACCTGATCAACACATCGGTCTGGCCTGAACTGTCCCGTGCTTTCGGACGCCAGGATGTGACTGCGGCGAGAGAGCTACACCGCCGCGCCGTTCAAGCCTCGCTCGCTCTCGCAGTCGGCGCGCTCGGGGTGTTGGCAATCGGGGGATCGGATCTCCTGCGGGTATGGACACACGGGAAAGTCACTCTGGACGTTGCCGCGTATCGGTTTCTCCTCGCAGCGATGGCAATCAACGCGCTTTGGTTCACCAGTTCCGTGGTTTCCGTATCGGTCAATCAACATCAGCGCATGGCGCTGGTCTATGTGGCGTTTTCGGGTATGGCATTGCTTCTTGCCGTACCGCTTGCACAAGGATACGGTCTTGCCGGTGCAGCCGCCGCGACCCTTGCCATCGAGCTGGGGATGGCGTTGTTCGTGCTTCCAAGTTCTCTGGTGCTGACAGAGGACCGGTTAGTGAGGTTCTGCCGTGCGCTGACGCGATGGCCAGCGTATCTCGGCGGCCGGGTCGAGCAGACTTGAATATGTCTTTCTTCTTGATTAAGCGGGTGGAGAATTGAAAACAAATGCTGTCTCCCTGTCCTTGGGCATTCCGGTCTATAACCAGGCTGGCACCATCGAACAGACGATCGCCTCCGTTCTGGCGCAGACCGCGCCTTTCGATGAGGTTGTCGTCGTCGACAATCATTCGACGGACGGAACCAGCGAACGTCTCGCTGCATTCCCGGACCGGGTCCGCGTCATCCGCCCCCCTCAGCATTTGTCGATGAGTGAGAACTGGAACTTTTGCGTGGGCGCCATGGGCAGCGATTGGTTCTCACTGCTGTCCGGGGATGATCTGCTGAAACCCGGCTTTGCCGAGCGCGTCCGTCAGGCGATAGCTGCACACCGCGATGCGGTTCTCGTTCGCACCGATTGGGACGTGATTGATGGCGAAGGTAAAATCAAGATAGTTCATCACCAGCTCAGCGTTTCCCGCATCACCAAGCCGCCGAAGACCTGGCAAGAGCAGCTCTACGGCCCGAAGGTCAGCTTCGCGGCTTTTGCATGCCGAAAAGATGCGTGGAAAAAGGTCGGTGGATTCCCGGACGATTTCCACCTTTTTCAGGATTGGATGTTCTGGCTCAAGGTTGGCCTTCACGGCGACTTCATAAAGATCCCCGAAAGCCTTTCGCAGTATAGGGTCGTCGCACGACCCGAGCTGCAATCGAAGCGAGCACCACTCCTTCTGATGGATTATTGCCGTTATTTACTGGATACGATCCCGAGCTTTCCCTGCCAGCCTCGTCTTGAGGAGCGCACGATCAAATCTGTCCGCCGAAGCGGATTGAACTATCTGCTTAACTATCTATGTGACTATCCGTTTGTCATTGATGATCCAGAATGTAGGAACCGCCTGCGCGAGCTTGCGGCTGCATCATCAATGACCGCGACATATGAACGCTGGTTACAAATGCCCGCACCTCCTCCGCCACCCATACGGCAAATGGTGCGGACAAGAGTAGCATCGCTGATCCGCGGAGTTTTGTCATAAAGATACAATTTCCGCGAAGAACGGTAGCCCCTCCCATGAGTGAAGGACGGAATATGAAAAGCAACGAGATTTTACGACAGCGCCAATATTATAAAGCAACCGCGTCAACTTATGACCGCTCTCATCTTCATGAAAAGGATGAGCATTATTTTGC
>DHQO01000019.1:3481-4622 GCA_002408125.1 Hyphomonadaceae bacterium UBA5336
CGAATTCGACTTAGTATGCGAATTTGGCGTCCTCCACCACATCAAGAATCCGCGCACAGCCGTTGACGAAATGCTTCGAGTAGCTAAAAAAGGCATTTTTATTTCTGACTCGAACAACTTTGGACAGGGCTCGCGCATTTCCCGCGCAATGAAACAGATCCTGAATGCGATGAGGGTCTGGAATATTGCGGATTTCGTGAAGACCGGCGGAAAGGGTTACACACTATCCGAGGGCGATGGCCTCGCATATTCGTATTCTGCTTTCAATAATTTAAAACAAATATCACGGATGTGCGACGTCTATACGTTCAACACGCTGCCGGCCGGAGCAAATCATTACAGAACAGCATCACATGTCGGACTACTTGGAATAAAAAGGAGTTCTCTTTAGCGCGATCGACGAGAGCCGGCGCCGGCACCTATATAGAGAAAAGACCGTTAATACAAAAAGTGTAGATTCTTACGCATGCCACACACCATTTCTTCACGTCATAGCTGGCAAAGTCGAGACCCGCTGCTCGTCCATAACTTTGCTACACATGCCCCAAAAACTGGTCGGCTCATACTGCGGCTGATACTCGCTTCGTATCTGTTTTCGCAGATGCTCACCTGGTTCGCTTCCTGGTGGCAGACCGCAGGCGCCGTCGAGACGCCGGCCATCACCGCCGCGCGCTTGGGTCTGCAAGTCCCGCTACTGGCGGGTTTTGGGCTGGCACTTTACAGCGGTGCACTCAACCGTCTTCCTCAGTCGCTGCGCTTGCTGGGTGCGCTGGCGGCCACGAGTCTGCTGTTCTCCTCGGCACGTGGCCTGCTGGGCGCGGTGACCGACGACTACGGGCTGCGCTATGTGTTCGGTGATATCTTTCGCTTCCTGGTGTCCTGGGGCGGACTCTTCGGCATCATTGGCGCACGCATGCTGTTGGGAGAACAGGCGGAAAGCTCCCGCAGAATGCTCATCAGGGCAATTGCGGTGATCGCCGTAGTGGATGCGCTTGTGACGATGCTTTTGTACCTCCGCTTCAACCTATTCAAAATCAGCACTTCGGCCTACATGCCGGGCCTCTTCCTGGGGCTCGCGTACCTGTCCCGATATCCCTTTCGTGCACTTGTACCGCTATTGTTCGGACTCGGGGCCATCGCG
>DHQO01000019.1:4808-8016 GCA_002408125.1 Hyphomonadaceae bacterium UBA5336
TCTTCGTATCAATGCTTCGTGGCCAGAATCTCCGCTTTTCGGCGCGGCGTTTTTCCAGACTTCTTCTGGCCTGTGCGGCGGCCACGACCGTGATCGCTGTCCTTGTGGTGCCTATTCAGGCCGCAGGCGGTGGAATGTTCACGAATCGGGTAACTGCGCTGATTGGCAGCGTGTCCGGAATCATAGAAGGCTTCATCGACCCGGACGTGGAAATAGACGTTAGTTACCAGTCCAGGCTGTACGAACGCGACAATGTCGAGGCGTACTACGAATCCAATCTTATGGACCTGCCTCTGGGCGCTGGTATGGGCGCTGAAATTCCGATGGTATTCGACACCAGCGTACAGACCCCGAGCGGGCGAATGCACCACGCGCATATCAGCTGGATAGTCTATCTCCTCCGGAACGGACTTTTGGGTGTTCTCCTGCTAGCGTCATATTTTCTTGTCACCGGCTCGGTAATTGCCCGCAAAGTGTTTCTGAATGGCGGTGGTACCGGATTGCTACTCGCCGGATTCATGCAGCTTTTGAGCGACCTCGTCACTTCGTTCAAGGCTAACGTCATGCTGGAGTCGTTCTCGATATTACCCGCCGTTGCGATCGCCTGGGCGATGACAGCTAATGTCAAACGATCCACCGGGAAGTAGCGGAGAGCAGGCCGTAATGCACCCTAATGAAGTAACCATCATCAACTACACTGCACCGGAACTGAATCATCTTGCCGCGGGCGCTGACGAAGCGCGCCTGCTCACGCACTACGTGCGTCCATACGCAAATCTCGAGCGGGGATGGGAAAGGGTTCTGTCAGCACTGCCAGGCGCATCGACTCTCTACGGACGAACATTCGGCCGGCGGCGCATGCCGCAAGGCTTGCGGCGAGATCATCTTCATGAGGCCGCGATCGCCACGGATCTGCTCGGTGCTTTCCTCCGACATTTCCCGGCCGCCAAAGCCAGGGCCCTCGTACCCCAGTTGCACTGGCGCACTCAGAAGCGCATCGCCCAGGTCGGGGCACATCTTGGTGCTGACTCGAAAGTGATCGTAGCGAGCTACCTTGTCGCCGAGCCTGCGTTTCGGTGTAGCGAAGGAATCAAGGTCTTGAATTACCCCATCGCTCATCACCGCTTTATCCAACAATTCGTCGCGGAAGAAGCTGAGCGCGTACCCGAGTTTGCCGAAACTCTCCCGGATTGGGCTGCTGTTCCGTCCTGGATAGAGCCCCGGCTGGACGCCGAGTGCGCGCTAGCAGACCACATTCTGGTCGGCTCGTCCTTTGTCCGTGACAGCTTTGTCGCCGAGGGCGTTCCGGAGCAAAAGCTTGTCGTCATACCCTACGGGGCGAATGTCAGCACGTTCTGTCCTGCGTCTGAATCGGATCGGAGGACGCGGCACCAGTTTCGCCTATTGTTTGTCGGGCAAATGTCCCAAAGAAAAGGCATTTCCTATCTGCTGCGCGCCTATGCTGCGTTTCACGGACCGGGAACCCGGCTCACCTTGATTGGAGGCCTGTATGGTAGCGAAGAGGCGCTCACGCCGCACCGACACCTCTTCGAACACATCCCGCACATTCCCCACGCCGAATTGGCCGGGCAGTACCGCAACGCTGACGTGTTCGTATTCCCCACCCTGATCGAGGGCATGCCACTCGTCGTACTGGAGGCGATGGCCAGCGGACTACCGGTCATTACCACCCCCAACGGTCCTGGCGACATCGTACGCGACGGTGTCGATGGCTTCGTCGTTCCCATCCGTGATCCCGATGCCATCGTGGAAAAGCTGGAATACCTCCGCGCAAACCCGGAACGGCGACGCGAGATGGGCGCCAGCGCACGTCAGCGCGCCCTGGAGTTCAGCTGGATGACCTACCGGCAACGCAGTATTGCGACGCTCCGCTCGCTCATGGATGGCCAGTCAAATCCGACCATTCCTGACGCGACAGCGAGCCCAATGTCATGACTACTGACGACTACCGCTCCGGGATCGGGATCTATGGGCTTTCCATGAACACCCGTCACTTGGGACTATGATTTAATCCACGTCAAAGCTCGCGGGGGACGTCTTTGCGATATTCCCGCATCAATTGCAAGGAGCGCTCATCGATGATCGACTTTCTGAGACATCAAGCCCGAGCGTTCCGTGCGCGTCTTGCGGCGACTCGCTATCGCAACATGGGCCTGCAGGATGTTTTCGAAGACATCTACGGCAAGAACATGTGGGGGGGGGGCAGGGGGAACGAAGCTTTCAATTCCGGAAGCGGAAGCGCCAGCTCAGCCGCCAGCCCCTATGTCGAGGCCGTATCGCATTACATCCGCGCGAATGAAATCGGGAATATCGTCGACCTTGGTTGTGGCGACTTTCGGGTTGGAAGCGCCATTGTTGCTGCGACGGACGTGCGCTATACCGGTGTGGACATCACCCGGCCACTGATCGCTCATCTAAATGCGAGTGCGGCAAGACCGGGCATTGAATTCAAGTGCCTCAACATCGTCGACGATACCTTGCCTCCGGGAGATCTCTATTTGATCCGGCAGGTACTGCAGCATCTGAGCAATACGCAGATTGCAGCGATTCTGGCGAAATTGAGAGCTGCCGATCTGATTGTCACCGAACATGTTCCGACCGCGCCGGGTGTCGTGAGAAACAAGGACAAGGCGGCCGGTCCCGATATCAGGCTGTACCGCAAGTCGGGTGTCTTCCTGGAAAGCCCGCCTTTTTCGCTGACACTCGAAACGCTGCTCGAAGTGCCGCAGCCGTTCAACGGCGTCGATGCCGTTCTTCGGACGAGTCTCATAAGGGCCCAACAACCTCTCGGGTGAAAGTCCTCATCATCGGAAACTACGAAACGCTCGCCCCGCAGAGCATGCAGGGATCAGCGGCACTGCTGCGGCGCCTAGTGCTAGCGAACCGGCCACACCGCTGATTCCACCCGTGACACCTCCGGAGACGACCCGAGTGACCACCGACACCTACCGCTCCCGCATCTACACCCACTACGTCCAGGCACGCGAGCAGGCGCTGGCGCCGCAGACGCTCGCCGGCCTGGCGCCGCGTTCCCATGCGCTGCGCCGACTGATTGAGCAACACTTCCCGGCCGACAAGAACGCCGTGGTGCTGGATCTCGGCTGCGGCCACGGCGCCCTGCTGCATTTTGCTCGCGAGGCCGGCTACACCAACCTGCGCGGCGTGGATGGCTCGCCCCAGCAGGTGG
>DHQO01000033.1 GCA_002408125.1 Hyphomonadaceae bacterium UBA5336
CGACATCCTCGCCGACATAGCCCGCTTCGGTGAGCGTGGTGGCATCGGCCATGGTGAAGGGCACGTCGAGCACGCGCGCCAGGGTCTGGGCGAGCAGGGTCTTGCCGCAACCGGTTGGTCCGATCAGCAGGATGTTGGACTTGGCCAGCTCCACGCCGTCATTCTTCGCAGCATGCGCCAGGCGCTTGTAGTGATTGTGGACGGCCACAGAGAGGATGCGCTTGGCATAGCCCTGGCCGATCACATAGTCGTCGAGCACGTCGCAGATTTCCTGCGGCGTCGGCACCCCCTCGCGAGAGCGGCTGATCGAGGATTTGTTCTCCTCACGGATGATATCCATGCACAGCTCGACGCATTCATCGCAGATGAACACTGTCGGCCCGGCGATCAGCTTTTTCACCTCGTGCTGGCTCTTGCCGCAGAAGGAACAATAGAGCGTATTCTTTGAATCGCCGTTGTTGGTTTGCTTGGTCATACTGGCCTCAATGCCGGCTTCCGGGTTAACGGCGTCCTTACACGCGCCGCATCCTTGCCGGCCCCACTACTCGATCATATGCAACCATGCCCCGCAAGCAAGGGGCCAACTCCAGGCTGCTATTTTGTCTCGGTTTCGTCCACTCTGCGCTGGAAAACGCGGTCAACGATGCCAAATTCCACACCTTCTTCGGCCGTGAGGAAGGTATCGCGGTCCAGTTTACGCTCAATAGTGTCGTATTCCTGGCCAGTGTGTTTGACGTAAATCTCGTTCAGCCGGCGCTTCAGATCGATGATTTCCTCGGCGTGGCGTTCAATATCGGTCGCGACACCGCGATAACCGCCGGACGGCTGGTGAAGCATGATGCGCGCGTTCGGCAGGGCGATGCGCTGGCCCTTGTCGCCAGCCGCCAGAAGCAGCGAACCCATGCTCGCCGCCTGGCCGATACACACGGTGGAGATCGGGCAGCGGATATACTGCATGGTGTCATAGATCGCGAGCCCGGAGGAGACATAGCCGCCGGGGCTGTTGATATAGATCGCGATGTCTTTCTTGGGGTTTTCCGACTCAAGATAGAGCAGCTGGGCCGTCACGGTGGTGGCGGTGCCATCGTCGATCGGGCCGGTCACGAAGATGATGCGCTCTTTCAGAAGACGCGAATAGATATCGTATCCGCGTTCGCCCCGGCTGGTCTGCTCCACCACATAGGGGACGTAGTTGAATCCTTCGGGGCGAGAGTCGGTCATTGTCGATAGCCTTTGAGTGCGGAATCGCCGAACGTACCGCTATGCGATCCGTCCGAACGCTACATATCAGTACATTCTAATCCCAGTGCAAGCCTTCTTCTGACACACATACAAGGCGCGGCTTTTGCAAGCCCGCAAACACAGGGCGGCGGGTGTATCGGCACCCCACGTCACGTGAACGTCACCACCCGGTGAGACAACAGAAGGCGCCCAGGCACTTTTCAGAAGGATCGGCCTCCCTCATGTTTACACGCATGAATACGAATCTGGCCTCTTTCCTTCAGTCCATCCCCTTTCTGGCGGATGTCCCCCGACGCGCCCTGCGTGCCGCCGGCAAGGAAGCCAGCTGGTTCTGCCTGCCGGCCGGCACCGCACTGTTCGAGGCCGGCGACCTGTCGGACTGCATCTATTTCGTCATCTCCGGCGCGCTCGGCACCTTCCGCAAGGCGATGGACGGGCGCACCGAGTTTGTCGGCCATATCCGTGCCGGCGAGCCGGTCGGCGAGATGGCGCTCTTCCTGGCCCAGGACAGCGACGGCGATGGCGAGGTCGAGGATGCGCCCCATTCCAACAGCGTCTATGCCCTGCGCGATTCCGAAGTGCTGCGCATCTCCCGCAAGGGCTTTGAGCGCCTGATCAAGGCCGAGCCGGAGATCCTGGAAGCGATGATCCGCCTTATCCTCCTGCGCCTGAAACAGTCGCGCCGGCGCTCTGACCGCGCCGAGCCGAAAGTCTTCGCGATGGTCGCCACCTCGCCGACGCTCGACCTGGAGCTGCGCGCCAATGCCATCCGCGATGCGCTGGCGAAACAGGGGCTGCGCGCCTGTATCATCGATGCCGCCATGGGCGACGACAAGCCGGCGGCCTATTTCGACGAGCTCGAACGCGAGAACGATATCGTCATGCTGATCACGCCGCTGCAGGATTCCTCCTGGTATCGCCTGGCCATGCGCCAGGCCGACCGGGTCTGGGTCATGGCGCGCGCCGATGCCCGGCCCTCAAACCCGCTGATGCCGGAAGACAATTCCCCGGCCCAGGCCTTCCGCCTGGTCGATGTGGTGATCTGCCATCCGGGCGCGGAACGCTCGGCCGCGCGGCCGGTGGAATGGCGCGAGGCCGCCGGGGCGAGCCGCGTGCTGCACTGGCGCCGGCTGGAGGGCGAGGATTGCGACCGGCTTGCACGGGTCATGGCCGGCCGGTCTGTCGGTGTGGTCCTGTCGGGCGGCGGCGCACGGGCCTATGCCCATATCGGCGTCATCCGCGCCATTCGCGAAAAGGGCGTGCCGATCGACTTTGTCGGCGGGGCCTCCATGGGCGCGGTGGTCGCGGCCTGTGTGGCCATGGGCTGGGACGATGAAGAGATCGACCAGCGTATCCGCAAGGCTTTCGTGGATTCCAACCCACTGGGTGACTGGACCCTGCCGGTGGTCTCCATGGTGCGCGGCAAACGGGTGAACAACCGGCTGAAGGAGCATTTCGGCGAGGCCGAGATCGGCGATCTCGCCCTGCCCTTCTTCGCGGTGTCGACCAATCTCACCGACGGCGCCTATCGCGTGCACCGATCGGGCAAGCTACGCGAGGCCCTGCGTGCGACCATCTCCCTGCCGGGCATCCTACCGCCGGTGGTCGACAATGGCGAGGTGCTGGTCGACGGCGCGGTGCTGAACAATTTCCCCGTCGATGTGATGCGCGACTTTCATCGCGGCGCGATCATCGGCTGCGATGTGGCGCGTGCGCCGGAGGGCCTGGCGGCTGAAGAGTTCGAGCGCTCGCAGGGCTTTTTCTCCTGGGTCGCAGAGCACGGCTTTTCCGCCCCGCCGCCGATTGCCGGCCTCCTGATGCGCGCAGCGACGCTGAAGGTGAATCCGAATGCCGGGCGCGAGCTGACCGACATGCTGATCCTGCCGGAACTGAAGGATGTCGAACTGCGCGACTGGAAGGCCTATGACGAGTCCGTCGAGGCCGGCTATGAAGCGGCCAGGATCGCGCTCGAAGGCGGCGAGCTGTTCCCGAGCACCAGCCAGAGCAGGCGCATCGGCGAAACCCTGATGGCGGAAACCCTGACGGGTTAAGCCTCGCCTCATGGTGAGCGGCGACGAACCGTGGGGGATGCAATGAGAGAGCGCCCTCGCCGCCCCGCATCTCCACTCGGGATGAGGGCTATCGCTCAGGCCCTGATCCGTTCCGGTTCGGGATGGTCAAAGCGCGCGCCCTCCTCCCAGGCGCGCCGGTCATTGCCATAGCTTGGCAGGCCGCCGGCCTGCTTCAACATCCAGGATACGTGCATCAGGTTCCAGGCCATGAAGACCGCATTCTTCTGGGTGAACTCCAGACCCGGCCCGTCAGAGCCCTCATCGCCATAGCTCGGCCCGGGGCCGACCTCACCGAGCCAGGCCGCGTCGGCCTGCGGCGGCACGGTGTAGCCCAGATGCGAAAGCGCATAGAGCACCTCGCGCGCGCAGGCCTTCGCGCCATCCTCGTTGCCGGTCACGATCACCCCGCCCGTGCGCCCGTAATAGACCGACTGGCCCTTGTCGTTGAGCTGACCGGACTGGGCATAGAGACGCTCGATCACGCGCTGGCAGATCGAGCTTTTCATGCCCAGCCAGATCGGCGTGCCGATCACCAGGATATCGGCGGCCTTCACTTTCGGCCAGAGCTCGGGCCAGGCATCGCCGGGAAAGCCCGCCTCGTGCATGTCCGGCTGGACACCCGGCGCGATATCATGATCGGCGGCGCGGATATGGCTGACGGCGACGCCCGCCGATTGCATCACCTGTGCGGGCACGTCCATGAGCGCAGATGTGTGGCTGTGCTGGCTGGAGGGTTTCAGCGTCGTGTTGATGAACAGCGCCGACAGTCCGGAATAGTCCGGGCGGCCGGGCGCTTGCGACGAGGCGGTCTGACTGCGGCGTACCGAGAACATGACCGATCAACGGATGCCGAGAGGGCTTGTTCCGCCCGGCCTCAGCCGAGTTCGGGAAAGGGGATGGGCTCTCGCGGCTCGTTCCCGAACGGACCCAGTTCCAGCGTCCACCAGCCGACATCGTGCCAGGCGCCGAACTTGAACCCGGCATTGTGGTAGACCCCCACCGGCTCGAACCCCATCGCCTCGTGCAGACCGACACTCGCGGCATTGGGCAGCGTGATGACGCCGACCACCGAGAGAAAGCCCTGCCGGCGCAGCATGTCGAACAGCGCCGCATAAAGCCGGCGGCCCACCCCCTGCCCGCGTGTACTCTCGGCGACATAGGCAGTGGACTCACAGCACCAGCGATAGGCCGCCCGCTCGCGGAACCGCGTCGCATAGGTATAGCCCGTCACCCCGCCCTCCGCGCCCACTGAAACCAGCCAGGGATAAACCGCCTGCACCGCCGCGATCCGCCGTGCGATCTCGGCCTCGCCGGGCGGCTCGGTTTCGAATGAGATCACGGTATCACGGACGATGGGAGCGTAGATCGCCGCGATGGCCGGCGCATCCTCCGCTGTTGCAGCGCGGATCGTCAGCCCGCTCATTCCGGGGCCGGATCAGAAGGCGGGTTGCGGCATTCGGCCGAGCCATAGGCTTCCAGATAGGGCCTGTCGAAACAGCGGATCAGGCCGTCCACGGCGCTGGTGTTGAGCCCGCGCATATCCCGGGCGGCCAACAGGTCTCGTTCGGCTTTCAGGGTTTCGAAATCCTGCTGGAGAAAGGCGATGCTGGCGCGGGCATAATTGTTCCAGCCCTGTATGTTCTGCACCAACCCGCGCGCCATCATACGGTTTTGCCCGGAAGCAGGCGCAGGCGGAGATCGGTATATGTGCTCATGAGGGAAGAGTTAGACCAAGCCGGATGGCCTGCCAATCGCCCGCGGAGGAACTCAGGATTTCGAGAACAGCGCCCGCAACAGGTAATAGGTCATCACCAGGAAAATCAGCGCGCCGACCATCAGCGCGAACGGGCCGGCATAAAGGTCCCAGTCGCTCTGCAGCGGCGAGGTGGACGACATGGCGTCGAGAAGGTGGTCGAGCCCCCAGGCGCCGATCATCGCCCCGCCGAAGGCAGCCAGGCCGTAGAGCAGTAGCGACCCCCAGGGCGCGGGCGCACCGTTCACGTCGGGATCAAAATCCGGGTCGCGCGCCAGGGTCTGGGCGGCGACCTCTTCCAGGTCGTCAACCATGGAGCGCTCCAGAAGATGATCGGGCACATCCTCAGGCTCGGTGTGGTCGGTGCCATTGACCTCGACGGGCTGTTCCTCGGGTTCGGCTTCGGCCTCCTCGGCCTCCTCGCCCACCTCCTCGGCCTCTTCCACCGCCTGCACGGGCGAAGTCTTCGACTGCACCATGGGTGGGGGCAGATCGCGCGGGGCGTCATGATCATTGCTGGCAACCTGCTGGTCGCCATTGGCCGGCCTCGGATCGGCCAGTTCCGATACCGCCTGGGTGATTTCCTCAACGCTCGGCCCCTCGGACTGGGGCGGGATATCGTTGGCCGGCTTCAGGCCGGCCTCGTCGCCGAGGATGCGGGTCAGGCGTTCGGTCACTGCGCGGGCGGCGGCCTCCGGCGCGCTTTCCTTGCGTGGCTCACCCTCTTCTTTCTCAGCCGGCCTTGCAGCGGCGGGCACCTCATCCTCAGCGATGCCGAGCCGCACCGCGCCGGTTTCATCGTCATCCTCGGCGGTGATCTGCCGGGCGGCTTCGCGCGGATGCATGATGGCGCTGGCGAGATCGAGCACCGGGCGGACGAGCGGGGTCGGCGCCGGGGTCGGCCCGCCGGGCACTTCCAGGAACAGCGCACGCTCGGCCGCGCGGCGGCGCACCAGCGCATCGACCACGATCACCCGGCCATCCACACGCGCCTTGCGCCAGGAGGCCATGGCCTCGGCAGCATTGAGTTTGGCGCCTGAATTCACCAGCGCGAAGACATCGCTTTCGAGGAAATTGTCGAGGCCGATATTGAAGGCGAAGGCAACCAGCGCGTCGAACTCGTTCTGGCTGAGCGGTGCCAGGGTGCGCGTGATGATCGCCTTTTCGATGGGGGGAAGGTCGTGGCCCTTGAGCAGCGTGCGGGCATCGTCCTCGGTGATCCGCTGGCGTGCCTTGGCATGGGTCGTGTGCCCGTAGCCGATGACATATCCACCGTTCGGCAGTTCCGCAGAGGTTTCGCGAAACCCCTCGAACCGCATGATCAGGTCTATCCCTGCCGGTGATGTGCGCATGCGCCCGGACATCGGCTGCTCCGAATTGGGACACCTCGTCCCGTTCTAGCCCTGCAAACTGCAATCGATAAGCCGTTGCCCTCCGCCTGCCGAAATTACAGCAGGACCAGGCTGGCCAGCCCCAGGAAGGAAAAGAAGGCGACAATATCGGTCATCGTCAACACGAAGACCGAAGATGCAACCGCCGGGTCCGCGCCCATGCGCTTGAGGCTGAGCGGCACCAGCACGCCCGACAGCCCGGCCCAGATGAAGGTTGCCAGCATCGCCACGCCGATCACGCCCGACAGGCCCGGATCGCGGAACCAGATGAAGGCGATAATCGCCACGCCGATGGCAAACAGGACGCCGTTGACCAGCCCGGTCAGGCATTCGCGCAGGATCGCCCGGCGCGCGGCCGAACCTTCCAGCTCGCGCTCGGCGATGGCGCGCACGCTGACAGCCAGGCCCTGGCTGCCGGCATTGCCGCCAAGCGCGGCGACCACGGGCATCAGGATGGCCAGCGCCACGATCTGCTGCAGCGTGCCCTCGAACAGGGCGATGACGGCGGACACGACAAAGGCGGTGATCAGGTTCACCGCCAGCCAGGGCGCGCGGGCCCGCACGCTCTCCCAGACGGTGTGCGAGCCGTCAGCCGACGACACGTTGGACAGGGCCAGGAAGTCCTCGGTGTTCTCGTCCTGGATGACCTCGACCATGTCATCCACCGTGATGATCCCGATCAGGCGGCCATCGGCGTCCTTCACCGGCGCCTGGACGAGGTGGTACTTCTGGAACTGGTAGGCGACCTCTTCCTGGTCCATGTCGGCGCGGATATCGCTCTGCAGCGGCAGCATGATATCGACCAGAGGCACGGCGCGGTCGGTGCGCATCAGCATGGAGAGCGGGATCACGCCGCGCACCTTCATGCCCGGATCGACGATGCAGACCTCGTAGAACTGTTCCGGCAGCCGGTCACCCTGGGCGCGGGCATGGTCGATGGCCTCGCCGACCGTCCAGAATTCCGGCGCCGCGAACACCTCGCGCTGCATGAGGCGGCCGGCGGTTTCTTCCTCGTAGGCCAGGCCATGTTCGAACGCGGCGCGATCGTGCGGGGCAATTTCAGAGAGGATCTTGTCGCGGCGTTCCTCGTCGAGGTCTTCCAGGATGGTGGTGGCATCGTCGGAATCGAGCAGGTCGAGCGCTTCTGTGACGACCTCGTCGGGCAGAATCTCAACAGCGCGCTCGCGATACTCGTCGCGCAGCTCGATCAGAATCTCGCTCGGCAGCGCCCCGCCGAGCAGCCGCACGCCCTCCAGAAAGATGTCTGTGGAGAGCTGTTCGAGCGCATCGGCCGCATCGGCCGGATGGAGGCGCAGGAGGGTGCGCGACAGCCACGGCTTGTCGTGCTCGTCGATTGCATCGACAAGATCGTCCAGCAGGACCGGATCGAGGCTCGGATTTTCCTCCGGGCTGATATTTTCAGGCGTCTGATCCATCGCGCGCTTTTCCCGCGATTGCTCAGTCTGCGCAAGGCACTCGTCAACGGCGGACGCACGAGCTCCGGTCAGAACACGCGCGGGGCGATCAGATAGACCAGTGCGGAGATGATCGGGATGGCAATCAGGTTCAGCCGGATGCCGGCTGCGGCCATGCGCGGCAGGGTTACCTGGCCGGTCGCGAACACCACCGCATTCGGCCCCGTCGCCATGGGCAGCATGAAGGCGCAGCTTGCTGCCATGGCGAGCGGCGCGGCCAGGAGTTCCACCGGCAGGCCGGTCGAGAGCGCCATGGCCCCGATCACCGGCATCAGCGCGGCGGCAGTGGCGATATTGCTGGTCACCTCGGTGGCGAAGATCACCACGGTGGTCAGGATCACCATGATCAAGAGGATGGGCAGGGCCGAAAGCCCCGACATTTCCTCTCCGATCCAGGTGCCGAGCCCGGTGGCGGTGATCGCGGTCGCGAGCGACATGCCCCCGCCGAACAGGAGCAGGACGCCCCAGGGAATGGACTCCGCGCTTTTCCAGTCGAGCAGCGCGCTGCCTTTCTCATCCTTCGCGCCGGAGGGCACGAGGAAACACAGGATCACACCGAACACCGCGATGACATGGTCGGTCATGCCCGCCAGCGGTCGCATGCCGCCAAGCTCGATCAGCTCCAGCGGCTGGCGAAAGATCCAGAGAAAAGCGATGACAGCGAAGACCGCGAGCGTGCGCTGTTCGGGCACGGTAATCGGGCCGAGGGCGGCACGCCGCTCGGCGATCACGGCCTGGCCTTCGCTGGCATCCTCGGCATGCAGCGGAAAGACCCAGCGCGTGAGCACGAACCAGGCCGCGGGCACAAGCACGGTGACCACCGGAATCCCAAGCATCATCCATTGCAGGAAGCCGATGGAAAACCCCGCCTCGGAATTGAGATAGCCGATGACGATGAGATTGGTCGGCGTACCCACCGGTGTGCCGAGCCCGCCGATCGAGCAGGCCCAGGCGATGCCCAGCAACAGCGCGAAGGTCAGCGGCCGTTCCATCCGGTCGGCCCCGCCCAGCACCGCGGCGGCCACCGACATGGCAATCGGCATCATCATGATCGAGGTGGCCGTGTTGGAGATCCACATCGAGAGCAATGCTGCTGCGGCCATGAAGCCGGCCACCAGCATGTTCGGGTGATTGCCGACCTGGGCGACAATGCCCAGCGCGATACGCTCATGCAGGCGCCAGCGCTCGATCGCCTTGGCAATGATGAACCCGCCCATCAGCAGCACCACGACCGGGTGCATGTAGGGAAAGGTGGCCGCCTGCATGCTGGAGACCTGAAAGATGGGCAGGACAACCATGGGGAGCAGCGAGGTCACGGGGATCGGGATTGCTTCGGTCACCCACCAGATTGCCATCAGCGAGAGCAGCGAGAGCACGATCCAGGCGGCGCGCGCATCGCCTACACTGCCCGAGGTCTCCAGCAGGATGTCCGGCAGCGGAAGAAGCTGGATGAGCACGGCCACAAACGGCCCTAGCCAGAGCCCGATCATCTGGCGCGTGGTGCGCCCGCCGCCCGCGCGGTCTCGCGAATCCCCCATGTTTCCTCCTGCCCCTATATCCTGGTTGCCCGAAGCTAGCGGTTTGCGCCCGCCGGGCAAGCCTGCCTGTTTCTGACTGAAACCCCTTTTCGCGGCGGACAGACCCCTGTTAGGAGACAGGCGACCTGCCTGACCGACCGGAGACTGCCATGGCAATGGACCGCGAAACCCTTGAGACACATCTGCGCGAGGCCTTTCCCGAGGCCGAGATCACGCTGACGGATCTCGCCGGCGACAATGATCACTGGCAGGCCGAGATCGTCTCGCCGCAATTTGCCGGCATGCCGCGCGTGAAACAACACCAGCTGGTCTATGCCGCCTTGAAAGGCAAAATGGGCGGCGAGTTGCACGCCCTCGCACTGAAGACGAAGGCGCCTTGACGCCCGGCAGCTGCGCCCTCACATCTCATGGCTGCAATGGATCCCGCGCAAAGGAGCGCCCCGCAAATGTCCGATGCCGTCCAGGCCGCTATCGACGAAGCCGTGAAAACCAATGATGTCGTCCTGTTCATGAAGGGCACGCCGACCTTCCCGCAATGCGGGTTCTCATCCGTTGTGGTGCAGATCCTCGATGTGCTCGGCGTGGAATATGTCGCCAACAATGTGCTGGAAGACCAGGCCGTGCGCGAGGGCATCAAACTCTATTCCGACTGGCCGACCATTCCCCAGCTCTATGTGAAGGGCGAATTTGTCGGCGGCTGCGACATCATCCGCGAGATGTATGAAAGCGGCGAACTGCGCGACTTCATGGCCGACAAGGGCGTGGACCTGGCAGCCTGACCGCTCTGCCCTTTCAGAAAAACCTGACCTGAAATCCCGTTCCCCTGCGCCTATACTGGCAGGCGGAGAAGACTGACGAATGGCATGGTCTCCCCGTCTCGTCGAAGCAGACCGGGAGCAGGACCCCATGTATCTGAGCCTAGAGAGCCGGGCGAACAGGAACGCCTCTGTTCTTGTGCGGGCAGAGAGCGTGCCGGCGGAAACCGCCTTCGTTCATTTCAGCACGAGCAACCAGGACTATACGACCCTGCCCCCGTCGATGGGCTCTGCGAGCTGGTATTTCAGCTCCGCCCGGGAAGGCATGGTGACGGTCACCGCAGAGGCGCGCGACGCACAAGGCCTGAACATCGCCTCGGCCCGGGCGAGCATCATGATCGTCGATCCCGTCACCTCCCGCCGCGGCGCGCTCGACCTGTCGGGACACTCGCGCAGCATCCAGGCGCGCACCAGCGCTGCACTCAGGCCTCCGAAAAAGCCGTGACCTAGTCTCAGCCCGGCTCGAAATAGCGTTCGGCGAAATCGAGGAAACAGGGCCAGTTCGGCCCGTTCTCATGCCCGCCGAAATGCTGGCGGAAGGCAAGCTCGCCCTCGGGCGCATCCAGCGTTTCGGCCACGCAGGCGCCCAGTGTCAGCGCTGCCGCAATCAGCATGCCCATACCATCCCGATGCGCCATTCTCTCACCTCCCATGCTCTTTTCCGGCCAGCCTAGTGAGCGCTATCATTTCTGTCGGGCCGCGCAAGATGGCTTGCCGAAAACGGGCAAACCTGATTGAAGCGCGCCGATGACCCCACAATCTGCCCCCAAGGTCGGCATCGTCTCGCTCGGATGCCCGAAGGCCCTCGTCGACAGCGAGCGCATCATCACGCGCCTGCGCGCGGAGGGCTATGCGATCAGCCCGGACTATGCCGGCGCAGACCTCGTGCTGGTGAACACCTGCGGCTTTCTGGACAGCGCGCGCGAGGAGAGCCTCGATGCCATCGGCGAGGCGATCGAGCAGAATGGCAAGGTGATCGTCACCGGCTGTCTCGGGGCCGAGCCCGACGTGATCGAGAAGGCCCATCCCAAGGTGCTCGCCATTACCGGCCCGCACCAGTATGAGCAGGTGATGGGCGCGGTGCACACGCACTTGACGCCGCCGCCGAACCCGAGGCTGGATCTCATCCCGGAAAGCGGCCTGCGGCTTACCCCGCGCCACTATGCCTATCTGAAGATTTCAGAGGGCTGTAACAATCGCTGCAGCTTCTGCATCATCCCGAAACTGCGCGGGGATCTGGCCAGCCGCCCGATCCACCATGTTCTCACCGAGGCCGAGCGGCTGGTGAATGCGGGCGTGAAGGAACTCCTCGTCATCTCGCAGGACACTTCCGCATACGGACTGGATGTTAAATACGCGCCGGAAAAATGGCGGGACCGGGAATACCAGACCCGTTTCATTGATCTCGCGCGCGGGCTCGGCACACTCGGCGCCTGGGTGCGCCTGCACTATGTCTATCCCTATCCGCATGTAGATGAGATAATCGACCTGATGGCCGATGGCAGCGTGCTGCCCTATCTCGACATCCCCTTCCAGCATGCCAGCCCCTCCGTGCTGAAGGCCATGAAGCGCCCGGCCAAGCAGGACCGCGTTTTGGAGCGCATCAAGGCCTGGCGCGCGGCCGTGCCTGAGCTTGCGATCCGCTCGACCTTCATTGTCGGCTTCCCCGGCGAGACCGAGGAGGATTTCGAGATCCTGCTCGATTTCATCCGCGAGGCCAGGATCGACCGGGCCGGCTGTTTCAAATACGAGAACGTCGCCCATGCGGAGTCCCAAGCCCTGCCCGACCATGTGCCCGAAGAGGTGAAGGAAGAGCGCTGGCACCGCTTCATGGCGGCCCAGGCGGAAGTGTCCGCTGCGCGCGCGGCAGCCCAGGTCGGCACTGTGCAGGATGTAATCGTGGACGCGGCGGGCGAGACCGCCGGTGAGTGGATCGCCCGCTCGAAAGCCGATGCGCCGGAAGTCGATGGTGTCGTTTATCTCTCAGAGGCGGAAAACGTCCGCCCGGGCGACATCCTCAGTGTCCGGATCGATGAGGCGGACGAGTACGACCTCTGCGCCACGCCAGCCTAGGCGAGCGCAGACCGCACGGCGGCTTCAAGCTCGTCCAGCCCGGCCTTCAACGCATCCGTATCCAGCGCCTCGACCATGATCCGGATCAGCGGCTCGGTGCCGGACTCGCGCACCAGCACGCGTCCGTCCGCCCCCAGACGATTGGCCACGGCCAGCATCGCATCCTGAACCGCTTCGGTTCGCATCGGGCTTTCGCCCTCGAAGCTGACATTCACGAGTTTCTGAGGAACCGGCTCGAACACCCTGGAAATCTCGGAGAATTTCCGCCCGTCCGCCTTCGCGATGGCCAAGGCATGCAGACCGGCCAGCAGGCCGTCTCCGGTTGTTGTGTGATCGAGCAGCACGATATGGCCGGATTGTTCTCCGCCGAGATTATAGCCCCCCGCGCGCATCGCCTCGACGACAAGCTTGTCGCCGACCCCGGTGCGCTGCAAGGTAAGCCCACGTTCGGAGAGATAACGCTCCAGCCCGAGATTGGACATCACGGTTGCCACCACGCCGCCGCCCGTCAGACGACCTTCCTCCTGCATCACCGTGGCGAGTAGCGCGATGAGCTGGTCACCGTCGACCTCCGCGCCGGTCTCGTCCACCATGATGCCCCGGTCGGCATCGCCATCGAGCGCGAGGCCGGCATAGGCGCCCAGCTCGACCACCTTGGCGGCCAGCGTGTCGGTATGGGTCGCACCGAGGCCGTCATTGATGTTCACCCCGTTCGGCTCCACGCCGATGCTTGTCACCGTCGCTCCGAAAGCCTTGAGGACAGCCCCCGCGCGCGGCGCGCCGCCGCCATGGGCCGCATCGAGCACGATATGGAGGCCCTCCAGCGTGCCGGCCTCAAGGCCATAGGGCGCAAGGTCCGGCTCGCCCCATTCGACCAGATTGACCTGGTACGGATCGCCCGGAATGAAGGCGCTGTCGGTGAGCTCGCCCATCAGCGATTCAATCCAGGTCTGCGCATCGCCCGGCAGTTTGAAGCCGGCGCCATCGAACAGCTTTACGCCATTGTCCGTGGCCGGATTGTGCGAGGCCGTGATCATGATGCCGAGCATGGCCTCGCTGGTGCGCGTATAGCGGGCAAGCTCCGGCGTACTCGCTTCGCCGAGCAGGTCGATCCGTGCACCGTGTGCCCGCATCGGCGCGGTCAGCGCATGCATGATCCAGCCGCTGGACGCGCGCGTGTCCCAGCCGATGGCGATGTGCGGCGTGCCTTCCACCGTGGCCGTCAGCCAGGCCCAGAGCGCCTCGCCGAGCCGAGTCATGCCGAGCGGGGTGATCGGCGGTGTGCCGACCTTCTTGCGGATGCCATCGGTGCCGAAATACCTAGCCATGCTGCTCGTCTCCAAACTCTGTCCCGCACCGCTCTGCCCACTGATTGGGTTCGGGCACCCAGACCCCCCGCAGGCTGGCCGGCATCAAGGATATGCCCGTTCCCGTCATCTCAGAGATGGTCATTTGCGGGGAAAATGCTTGTCCCGGTTGCAGGCAGGCGACCATCATGCCGGGTAGGCTCGCCAGGGCGAGTCGGTCTTCCGCGCTGCCGGGCGGATCGAAGGCGATCACGCGGCCATCGCTGTCGCCCGACACCAGGAAGGCGCCGCGTGCCCGGGCGGCATCGCGCTCGGCGCACAGGATCACCGGAGCAGCGAAATCGATATGGGTGAAGGGCTCACAGCTTTTCAGGCTCGCCACCAGTGGCGGCAGGCCGCCCGCGCCATCGAAGGCGCCGGGGGCGTCACATGCATCGATCACGATCTGAATCGGGCCGGGGGTCATACCCGATGCTTATAGCGATGCGCCTAGAACTGGAAGTAGACGAAGGGCGCCGCTTCCAGAGGATAGAGCGCGAGCAGCAATCCGGCCGTGGCGCCGAGCCCGCTCCAGTAGACCGCGGGCCGTTTCAGGGCCGGCAGGGCGCGGGCGAGCCGGCGGCCGTGGCGACCGAGCAGTGCGTCAATCGCGATGAGCCCCGGCACAAGCCAGACATACCATGCGAGCATTTGCGGGCCGCCCTCGCGCAGGCCGGTAAAGGCGAGCCAGACCGCGCCCATATCGGCAAAGCTCTCGGCCCGGAACGCGGCCCAGCTGAGCAGGACAAAGCCCTGTGTCAGGATCAGTGCCGGCAGCCAGCCGATGCGCAGGGACGAGCGGCCGAACAGCGCGCGGTGCAGGCTGAGGCCGGCTCCCTGCAGGGCGCCCCAGGCCACGAAGGTCCAGGCCGCGCCATGCCAGAGCCCGCCGAGCACCATGGTGATCATCAGGTTGCGATAGGTCGCAAAGCGGCCGCCCCGGTTCCCCCCGAGCGGGATATAGAGATAGTCGCGCAACCAGGAAGACAGCGAAATGTGCCAGCGGCGCCAGAAGTCGGCAATGGAAAGCGAGGCATACGGATAATCGAAATTCTTCGGGATGTGATAGCCGAAAAGGCGGGCCACGCCGATGGCCATCAGCGAATAGCCGGCAAAGTCAAAATAGATCTGCCCGGCAAAGGCGAGCGTGGCGCCGACCAGCGCGAGGTTTGACCAGGCCGCCAGATCGCCGCCGGAATAGACCGGGTCGACCAGAGGTGCGAGATTGTCCGCGATGCCGGCCTTGTATACGAAACCGATCAGGAAGGCGCGCAGACCCGAAGCGATGAGCGCGCGCGAAAGGCGCTTTTCGCGCTCCATCTGCGGAAAGAAGCTCGCCGCACGGACGATCGGGCCGGCCACGAGCTGCGGAAAGAAGGCGATATAGAGCGCGACCCGGCGCAGGCGGCGTTCGGGCGCGAGATCGCCGCGCGCGGTATCCACCACATAGCTGATCGCCTGGAACACATAGAAGGAGATGCCGACCGGCAGCAGGATGTGCAGCACCGGCCAGGACGGCGTGAGCCTCATGGACTCCATCGCCATGGCCGCGCTGGCGGAGAAGAAGCCGAAATATTTGAAGGTCGCGAGCACGCCGAGATGGCTGGTGATCGCGGTGGCCAGCAGGATGCGCCGGCCTGCCGTCCTCGGCCGCAGCCGTGCGGCCATCAGCGCGCAGGCCCAGCTGACGAGGATCACCCAGCCGATCAGCCCGAGGAACCGCCAGTCCCACCAGCCATAGAACACCATGGAGGCGACCAGCAGCAGCGACAGGCGCGCTTCCCTGCCCTTCATCAGCCAGTAAAACGTGAAGGTCAGCACAAAGAATATGAGGAAGACCGGCTCGGTGAAAATCATGGCGCGGCGGCCTCCTGGCTGATCTGGAAACGTGGTGCACGGTCGAGTGCGCCTGTCGCGATCAGCTCATTGGCGAGCCACTGAGTGTAAATCTCCGCCCCCGGAGCAAGCAGGTGACTGTGATCGAACCAGACTTCGCCTTCGAGCGCGGCGAGCAGGGCCGGATCTGTCGGTGAGATGCACGGCGCGCTGGCAAGCTCACCCAAGCAGAGACCATCGACATAGGCGCGCTCATGGGCATCGATCACCGGCGGAAAATAATAGCCGACCTCGCGCACGCCGCGCGCGGTGAGGCGCGCATCGAGCTGGGCGCGCAGGCTGGCGATCCAGAGCGGGCCGGGACGCGGTGCGAAATTCGGTCCGGCGCGCAGGCCATCCAACCGGAACTCCGGATCGACAGGTTCGCGCGCGGTATACTGAGGGTCATAGGCGGCAAGGTCGCCGGCATCCTCGGCGCGTTCACCCTGGGAAACGAGGCCGATATTGAGCGCGTTAAGCCCGAAATGGGCGCCCGTCAGGCCGGCCTGTTTCGCACAGTCGGCCGCACCCGCGCATCCGCCCTGCATCAGGCCGACGCCGGTCCAGGCGCTGGTGCGCAGGTCGAACTGCTCAATGCCGCGCAGGGAAAACTTCGAATTGTCGAAGAATTGTGCCGGGTGCTGGTCGAAGGCGGCAGCGACCTCGACGAAGACAAGGTCCGGTGCGCGCGGAATGCGCGACAGGAAAGCGTCCAGATGGGCCTCGCGTTCGGCAAGGCTCGCGGCCTCCAGGCTGAGATTGATCACGCGGTGGGGATAACCGTCGGCGCGCAGCTGGCGGGTGAGCGCCTCGCCATCAAGGGCGTTGCGCGAATAGGAGGCCCCGGTGAATACGATCAGCGGGACGCGCGGATCGGCTTCGACCTGAGCGACGGCATGATTGACGACACGGTCGAAATCGGTCGTCCGACCAAGCCCGAAACTGGCGGCGGCGGCCTTCACGGCCATGACGCTGATGGCGAGACTGATCAGGAAGGCAACAGCGCCGCCGGCAAGGTGTCCGGGGCGCGCAGCGCGCAGGAGATGTGCGGAAACAAGCACGATGGCGGCGAAGGCAAAGACGAGCAGGTTCAAGGCTCAGATGCTCCCTGTCAGCGGCAGGCCTGCCCCATTGCGGGTCAGGTCCGGATTTCGCGTATCAGGGGAAGCAAATGCCTTGCCAGTCGCCTCATGGGCGCGCTTTCAGCCCTACCAGAGCGGCGCGTCGGGGGAGGCAGCCGCCGCGAGCTTGCCCATGAGCGTGGCAAGCTGCGCGCGCTCATCCGGGCTGAGGCCATGGATAAGGTCACGCTCGCTGGCAAGCGCAATGGGCACGACCTGCGCGTAGACTGCCTCGCCATCAGGCGTGAGATGCAGGCGCGCGGCGCGGCCGTCGCTCTCATCGCGCACACGCTCCAGCCGGCCGACATCCTCCAGCCCGGAGACCGCTCGGCTGACGGCGACCTTGTCCATGGCGGTGCGTTCGGCGACCTGGCTGGCCATCAGGCCCGGCGTTTCGCCGAGAACGGCCATCACCCGCCACTGCCAGATCGTCAGGCCGAAGGCGCTCTGATAGCGCGCGGCGATAGCGCTGGAGATCGTGTTTGAGAGCACCGAGAGGCGATAGGGCAGGAAGTCGTTGAGGCTCAGCCTGGGCTCTGCGCCCTGCCCTGTCTCCGGCTCACTCATTTTTCAGCTCCGCTCGCTTGCACTCTTGCCGCCATTTAGTTACATTTGAAACCAATTGGCAAGCATGCACAAAATGGAGAGGACGCCATGGCAGACCTGTTCGACAATCCCGCCGGCCTCGACGGTTTCGAGTTCATCGAGTTCTCCGCGCCCGAAAAGGGCCTGCTGGAGCCGGTCTTCGAGACGATGGGCTTTGTGAAGGTCGCCCGCCACCGGTCGAAACAGGTGGAACTCTGGCGCCAGGGCGGGATCAACCTGATCACCAATTACGAGCCGCGCTCGCCGGCCTGGTTCTTCGCGCGCGAGCATGGTCCCAGCGCCTGCGGCATGGCCTTCCGCGTGAAGGATGCCCGCAAGGCCTATGACCATCTCATCGCGGCGGGCGCCGAACCTGTACAAGTCCAGACCGGGCCGATGGAGCTGCACATCCCCGGCATTCGCGGCATCGGAAATTCGATCATCTACCTGGTCGACCGCTACAATACCGGCGCCGGCGAACTCTCGATCTATGACATCGATTTCGATTTCCAGCCCGGCGTGCAGCACCATCCGGAAGGCTGCGGCTTCAAGCTGATCGACCACCTCACCCATAATGTCTATGGCGGGCGGATGGCCTATTGGGCTGACTTTTACGAGACCCTCTTCAACTTCAAGGAAATCCGCTATTTCGACATCAAGGGCGAATATACCGGCCTGACCTCCAAGGCTCTCACGGCGCCGGACGGCAAGATCCGCATCCCGCTGAACGAGGAAGGCGAAGGCGGCAAGGGCCAGATCGAGGAATTCCTGCGCGAATACAATGGCGAGGGCATCCAGCACATCGCCCTGATCTGCGACGATCTCTATGCCTGTTATGACCGGCTGAAAGAGAAAGGCGTGCCCTTCATGACCGCCCCGCCGGACACCTATTACGAGATGCTCGACACTCGCCTGCCCGGCCATGGCGAGGATGTCGACGCCCTGCAATCACGCGGTCTCCTGCTCGACGGCACGACCGAGGGCGGCGAGCCGCGCCTCCTGCTCCAGATCTTCGCTGAGCCGCGCATCGGGCCGGTCTTCTTCGAGTTCATCCAGCGCAAGGGCGACTACAAGGAAGGCTTTGGCGAGGGCAACTTCAAGGCCCTGTTCGAAAGCATCGAGCGCGATCAGATCAATCGCGGCGTCCTGAAAACGGAGGAGCCGGCATGACTCATGATCCTGCCATCTGGGAGACGGAAGAAAGCTTCTGGACCGCAGGCGTTGCGGCCTATGAAGCGCGCATGCATCCAGACTGTGTGATGGCGTTCCCCGGTATGGGCCTGCTGCATGGCGAAGCCATTCTGGACACGCTGAAACACGCGCCCCGATGGGATAGTGTGACCATGTCGGACCGCCAGATTGCATCGGACGGGAGTGTGCTCGTCCTCGCTTACAAGGCAGAAGGCCAGCGCGATGATGCCGAGATGTATCGCTGTGTCTGTACCTCGACCTATGCGGAGACCGATAAGGGTTGGAGGCTGATCCAGCATCAGCAAACGCCAATGGACGACTGACCCGAAGGGCCCCTGTATGAGCGATGGACAGAAACTGACACTCTCCCCCGTGGCCGAGGGCCTGATCGGCGTGATTGTCGGCGCCCTGATCGGTGGCGGGCTGTCGCTCGCCGGGCTGATCACGCCCCTCGCCATTCTCGGCGTGGCGGCGGGTGTCGGGCTTGGCAGCTGGTTCAATGCCTGGCGGCGCGGCAAGCGAGATGGCGCGCAATGAAACTGCTCATCCCGCCGCCGCTGGTCTTTGCGCTCGCGATCCTGCTGACCTGGGCGGCCGGCGCCCTCTTCCCGGTGACCCGGCTCGGCTGGCCGCTCCTGCCGAATATCGGCCTTGCGATTGGCATACTCGGCGCGCTGGTACTGCTGATGGCCGGGGCCGGTTTCATGGCGCGCAAGACGACCGTTAATCCGCATCATCCCGACCGCACCAGCCAACTGGTCACCGACGGGATCTACCTGATCTCGCGCAATCCGATGTATCTCGGCATGGCGCTGGCCACGCTGGCCGCCGCGCTGATCTTCCGTCAGCCGCTGGGCCTGGTCTTCCTCGCCGCGGCCATGGGCTGGATCACCGTGTTCCAGATCCTGCCGGAAGAAGCCGCGCTGAAAGCGAAATTCGGCCCGGAGTTCGAGGCCTACAAGACGCGAGTCCGCAGATGGATCTGAACCTGCATCCTAGTGCAAGTGCGCACTCAGCCGTCGACGAGTTCCAGACGGCGCTCAATCCGGTCGAGCCGAATGTCGATACTGTCCATGCGCCTGTTCATACCGACCATGTTCTCCTCGACATTGATCATTCGCAATTTCAACTGCTGGAGATCGTCCCACACCGTGTCCAGACTGCGCACCATTCCAGTCAGCTCCGTCTGGATACGCTGCAGCATTGGCAAAACCAAATTTTCGACGTCGGACATGGGCGCCTCCGCTCGGAACACTTGCAGAACATAAGGGAGTAATGCCGGAATGACAAGCCAAATATCCCCCCCCGCCCTGCAGGGCGTCCACCATGTCGCCTATCGCTGCAAGGATGCGATGGAAACCGTGCGCTTTTACCAGCGCGTTCTGGGCATGGATTTCCAGCTTGCTATTGCTGAAGACGAGGTGCCGTCCACCGGTGAGGCCGACCCCTATATGCATGTCTTCCTCGACGCCGGAAACGGAAATGTGCTGGCCTTTTTCGAGCTGCCGACGCGCGCGGACATGGGCCGCGACGCGGCCACGCCCGCCTGGGTCCAGCATATCGCCTTCAAGGTCGGCTCGATGGACGATCTGATGGCCGCCAAGGCGCGCGCCGAGGCCGAGGGGCTGGAGGTCATCGGCCCGACCCATCACGGCATCTTCAAGTCGATCTATTTCTTCGATCCCAATGGCCACCGTCTCGAACTCGCCTGCGATATCGGCACGCCGGAGCAATATGCCCAGCTCAAAGAGGTCGCCGAGGACATGCTGGAAGAATGGAGCCGAACGAAAAAGGCGCCAAGACACGCCGCCTGGCTGCATGAGAAAATCGCGGAAGAGGGCTGACGTTTCACCCTTTCAACTGTGGCGCAAAACTCTCCATCGACTCCCCGCGACTTGATCGCGGGGCCCATCACGAGAAGATGCAGCAGGAATACACATCTGGAGCTGGGCACCGCGGTCAAGCCGCGGTGGATCGGAAACCGGAAAGCTCATCTGTCCTGCGCGCATCCTTGCTGCCCAAAACACACCCAGACATAAAGAGGAAACCCCATGAAACTCGCCACCCTGAAAAACGGCGCGCGCGATGGCCGGCTGGTTGTCGTTTCGCGCGACCTGACGCGCTATACCGATGCTGCGCGCATCGCCACAACCCTGCAGGCCGCGCTGGACAACTGGGACACCTGCGCGCCGAAGCTGGAAAGCCTCGCGCAAGAGGTCGAGATCGGCTCGGTGCCCACCGCGCGCTTTCACGAGCATGACTGCGAAAGCCCCCTGCCCCGCGCCTATCAGTGGGCCGATGGCAGCGCCTATATCAACCATGTCGAGCTTGTGCGCGCCGCCCGTGGCGCGGAAGTGCCCGAAAGCTTCTACTCCGATCCGCTGATGTATCAGGGCATGAGCGATGGCTTTCTAGGCCCCCGCGACCCGATCCCGCTCGGCGATCCGGCCTGGGGCTGCGACATGGAAGGCGAGATCGCCGTCATCACCGATGATGTGCCCATGGGCACCTCGCCGGAAGACGCGGCCGGCCACATCAAACTCGTCATGATCTGCAATGATGTCAGCCTGCGCGGCCTGATCCCCGGCGAGCTCGCCAAGGGCTTCGGCTTCTTCCAGTCCAAGCCCGCTAGCGCCTTCTCGCCGGTGGCTGTCACTCCTGATGAGCTCCAAAACCACTGGCGAGACGGCGCCGTGCATTTGCCGCTTCGCGTTGATCTAAATGGTGAGCCCTTCGGGCGGGCCCTTGCGGGCGAAGATCTCACCTTCAATTTGCCAACCTTAGTAGCGCATGCGGCAAAAACCCGTGCTCTGTCGGCTGGCTCCATTATAGGCTCAGGTACGGTTTCGAACAAGGGCGAGGATGGCGGACCGGGCAAGACAATCGCCCAGGGCGGGCGAGGTTATTCTTGCATTGCCGAGATCCGTATGATTCAACAGCTGTTGAACGGCGCGCCGGAAACGCCTTTCCTGAAACGGGGCGACACGGTGCGGATTGAGATGATGGATGAGGCCGGGCACTCTGTGTTCGGCGCAATCGAACAGACGGTGGAGGAAGCCTGAAACATGGCAAGCAAGGTCTATCCCGATGCGAAGACGGCCCTGGACGGCCTCTTATTCGACGGCATGTTCATCGCGGCGGGTGGCTTTGGCCTGTGCGGCATTCCGGAGCTGTCCATCGCGGCGATCCGCGAGGCCGGTGTGAAGGATCTCACCGTGGCCTCGAACAATGCCGGGGTGGACGATTTCGGCCTCGGCCTGCTGCTTCAGACGCGCCAGGTGAAGAAGATGCTGTCGTCTTATGTCGGCGAGAATGACCTCTTCATGCAGCAATATCTCTCCGGCGAGCTGGAGCTGGAATTCAACCCGCAGGGCACGCTGGCCGAACGCATGCGCGCCGGCGGCGCAGGCATTCCCGGCTTCTACACCAAGACCGGGGTGGGCACCGTCATCGCCGAGGGCAAGGAGCACAAGGAGTTCGACGGCGAGACCTATATCATGGAGCGCGGCATCTTCGCCGACCTCGCCATCGTGAAGGCCTGGAAGGCCGACACCACGGGCAACGCCATCTTCCGCAAGACCGCGCGCAACTTCAACCTGCCGGCCGCCACCTGCGGCAAGGTCTGCGTGATGGAAGTCGAAGAGATCGTCGAGCCGGGCAGTCTCGACCCCGACGCCATCCACCTGCCCGGCATCTATGTTCACCGCCTGGTGCAGGGTGAGTTCGAAAAACGCATCGAGCAGCGCACCGTGCGCACGAAGGAGGCCTGAGCCATGCCCTGGGATCGTAATCAGATGGCCGCGCGCGCGGCGCAGGAACTGAAAGACGGCATGTATGTCAATCTGGGGATCGGTATTCCGACCCTCGTGGCGAACTATATCCCCGACGGTATGGATGTGACGCTGCAGAGCGAGAACGGCATGCTCGGCATGGGCCCCTTCCCCTTTGAGGGCGAGGAAGACCCCGACCTCATCAATGCCGGCAAGCAGACCATTACCGAGCTGCGCCGCACGGCCTATTTCGACAGCGCGACCAGCTTCGGCATGATCCGCGGCGGCAAGATCGCCATGGCCATTCTCGGCGCCATGGAAGTGGCCGAGAATGGCGACCTCGCCAACTGGATGATCCCGGGCAAGCTGGTGAAGGGCATGGGCGGGGCGATGGACCTTGTGGCCGGTGTCGGTCGCGTGGTGGTGGTCATGGACCATGCCAACAAGCGCGGCGAGCCGAAGCTCCTGAAGGAATGCACCCTGCCGCTGACCGGCGCGGGGGTGGTCGACAGGATCATCACCGATCTCGGCGTGTTCGATGTGGTTGAGGGCGGGCTCAAAGTGGTCGAACTGGCGCCCGGCGTTGAGATGGACGAAGTGCGCGCCAAGACCGAGGCGGCCCTGGTCGGCTAGGCACCGCAAAGACTTTCAAAACTTGACCTCATGGCACGCGCGGGGGCAAACCGGCGACCATGACACGCAGCGCCACCCTGGCGCGCGGAGGAGTACTCATGAGCCGCTTTCTCGCCGACCTGCCCATCAGCCCGCCCGACCCGCTGCTCGGCATCATGGCCACCTTCAAGGCCGATCCGCGCGAGAACAAGTTCGATCTCGGCGTCGGGGTTTATCGCGACGAGAGCGGCAACACGCCGGTGCTCGCCGCTGTGAAGGCCGCCGAGCGCCACATCACCGATCATCAGGCCAGCAAGGTGTATGAAGGCCCGCGCGGCAATGCCGGCTTCTGCGAGGCGATCGAGACACTGGTCTTCGGGGGGCAGGCGCAGGCGCGGGCGGAGAACCGCGTCGCCAGTTTCGTCTCGCCGGGCGGATGCGGGGCGATCTTCCTGGCCATGACGCTGGCCGCGCGGACGAGCCCGAAGGGGCGGATCTGGCTGTCGGATCCGTCCTGGCCGAACCATCTGAAAATCGCCGGGGCGGCCGGGCGCGACGCGCTCGGCTATCCCTATATGGATCCGGCGACCGGCACGGTGGATTTCCCGCGCATGATGGATGCCCTGCGTCATGCCGCGCCGGGCGACATCGTGATTTTCCAGGGGCCCTGTCACAACCCGACCGGGATCGACCCGACGGTCGAGCAGTGGACCTATCTCGGCGATTTCTGTGCCCGCCAGGGACTCTTCCCGCTGCTGGACGTGGCCTATCACGGCTTTGCCCAGGGCCTGGACAAGGACATGGACGGCGTGCGCGCCTTTCTCGACGCCTGTCCGGAAACCATGGTGGCCTATTCCTGCTCGAAGAATTTCGGACTCTACCGCGAGCGCACCGGCTGCTTCCTGGTCCAGACCACTTCGCCGCGCGATGCCGAGGCGGTCGCCAGCCATCTGGCTGACATTGCCCGCGCGGTCTATTCCATGCCGCCGGCCCATGGCGCGGCGATTGTCGAAACCATACTGGGGTCTGAAGAACTCACCGCTCTGTGGCAATCAGAGCTTGCCGGCATGCGCGAGCGCATGATCGTGCTGCGCGGCCAGCTCGCCGATGCGCTGAACGTAGCGACCGGCACGGACGCCTTCACCCCCCTCGTCCACCAGAACGGCATGTTCTCCATGCTACCCTTGCAGGGTCCGGTGACTGACATGCTGCGCATCCAGTCGGCGGTCTATATGCCCGCTTCCGGACGGATCAACCTCGCCGGGCTGACCAGCGAGACGATCGAGCCTCTGGCCGCCCAGCTCGCGCCCTACCTGCAGGCGGCGCTGCGTTAAACTTCCGGCCCGGCCGCACCGGGCTTTCGCCTTCGCCTGCCAGCCAGGATCATCAGGGCGACGAAGCCGATACTGGTGGCCTGGGAGGAAAAAACCTCCAGCATGCCGGCAAAGAACCAGTGCATGAGCGGCCCGCGCCGGGCCGTTGGCTCGTTTGCCGCCAGCGCGGCCACGGAAAGATCGGCCAGCTCACCGCGCGCGTCTTCGATACGGGTCTGCAGGTCGGCCCGCCTTCGCGCCTGGCCAAGCTCGTCGAGCGCATCGCGATAGGGCTTTTCATCGGTGCGCCCGACCCGCTCGACCTCCGAAATATAGGCCTCCAGCCCGGCGATGGAGCGCACATCGTCCGGAATACCCTCAAGATCGGCGCGCCAGTCGTCGATCTGGGCTTCCAGCACGCCAGCGCGCGCGCCGGCCGCACTGGCTGCCTGGGCTTTTTCCCCGGCGGTGTTCTGCATGTACATCTGCGTGCCGACCAGGCTGGTCGCCGCCCCGGCGAGCGCGAAGACGAAGGTGCGCGCGGCTTCCTTCATCCGTGCCCCTGCCCCGTGCCAGTAGACGAAGGTGAACCCGCCGAATGAGCAGACCGAGGCGATGATCCCGGTCCAGGCCCAGACCCGCGATTGCAGCGGATCGTCCACCATCGCGCCGAAAGCCTGGAAATTGGCGAAGGCCGACATGGCCGTTGCCAGCAATCCTGCGCCGACAAAGACCAGCGACAGGAGGAGGATGATCAGGGTTTCGCCGACACTGCGGTGCGGCTCGTCATCCCGGCTTTGCGCGGGTTCATCCACGCGCGGCAGCGCTTCGGCGGCGGCAGCCCGCGGTTCGGGTTCCGGCTCTGCGACGTCATGGGCCAGCGGGCCGCTATTATGGAGATAGGTCACCTTGTCGGAAATGCTTTCGCCCGCTGCTGCGCGCCGCGTTGCCGCCGCCGGTGCCAGGCGTTCCCGCTCGATCCAGTCGAGCCAATCTTCCAGCGGCGCAACCTCGTTGCAGGTCTCGCAGCGCACCTCGGGCTGCTCATCCATCCGGAAACTGACGCCGACCTGTTTGCACGCCTCGCAGGGCAGCGATACAGTGGCCTCGCCGATCTCCTCGCGGGAAATACCGACCACCTTCAAACGCTTGACCAGACGGTCGGCCTCCGCTGCCATCCCCGCACCCCCTCAGAATGTTCTCTTTTTGTACTCGTTCTGATCGGGTCTGGCAAGCCCTTTTGTTTACCCTAGCCCGATCGATCGATCAGCACCGCGACGAACAGGGCGGGCTCGTCGCCTTCCACCACCCAGGCATGATTGGTCGCGCGCTGGACCACCACATTACCCGGCTCGACAATCGTCTCATCCTCATCCAGCAGGAGCTTCACCCGCCCGCGGATCAGGATGATTGCATCGAGACTGTGGGTGAGATGCATGGCCGGATGACGAGTTGTGTCTGGCTGGTGGTCAGCCGCGCCGATATCGGCAAAGGCGGCCTTCACGAAGCCGGCAAACTGCTCGGCGGGCACCGCTTCCGGGCGCGGACGCACGATGAACCAGCGGATCTTCACTCCGCCCGACGGCGGCGTGAGTTGGACCCTGCCCTTGCCCTGGTCGCCGGCATCGCCGGGCGCGATCGGCCCGGCCAGCGTGTCGGTCCAGATTTCGTGCAGGCTGGCAACGCCGTGGTCCTCAGCCGGTGGGCCGTCGATGAGAATTTCCGAGCGCCCGGCAGCATTCGTCGTGGTCACGATTCGCCGCAGGCCCACTGCCGGATCGGATGGCTCTGACATGTTATTCCTCCCTCTTATCTGGCGAAATGCATCCTATTTGCAGTTCATCCGAATGTCTTGCTTGCGCGCGAAATGCGCCGGGGTAATGCTTCGGAAATCCTGGCAGGACATACTGCGGGGACGGACAATCGGCCGGGCAGGACGCCAGGCCCAGGGGAGACTGTAGAGACACCATGATACCTCGTTCCATCGCGATCCCGAAGAATTGGGACACGTTCAATATCCCGAGCCTGTTTTCCGCCATTGTGTACCCCGTGCTTGGCCTGGCCATGCTGGTGACGATGGTCATTCTCGGCCTGGTGCTTGAGAGCCTGTCGCTGCACTGGTGGTATCTTCCGATCGGCCTGGCTGTCGTCGGTGCCAGCGTGGTGATCTGCAATATGGGCATCGGCCCGCTGCACCGGATCATCCAGCACCGCGCCGGCGAGCTGCGCGCGCCGGGCCAGGTGGTCACCATGCTCAACCTGATCATTGCCATGCAGGGCGAGGTAAAGGACTGGGTGAATTATCATTCCCAGCATCACCGCTTTTCCGACAAGCCGGGCGACCCGCACAATCCGTTTGAATCCAAGCGCTGGGCCTGGGTTGGCTGGATCCTGTTCCGCGACAAGGGCGACATGTCCCGCCCGATGCCGATCTGGCTGAAGAACCAGCCGATCATCGTGTGGATGGACAAGCTCTACAACCCGCTCTCGCTGGTGATCCATCTCATCGTGCCGGCCGTGATCTATGGCATTGTCTGGCTGGCTGGCGGCTCACTGGTGCTGACCGCGATCCTGCATGCCTGCTTCGTGATCGGGCGCGCAATGCAGTTTCACGCCACCACGTACGGCATCAATGTGCTCGGCCACCTGAAGACGCCGAAATGGGCCGACCATCTCATCGGCCTCCTGACCGGCGGCGAGGCCTTCCACGACCATCACCATGACGAGCCCGTCAGCGCGCTGCACCGCCCGCGCCGGGGCCTGTGGAACCGGATTGTCGACTATAACGGCACCGCGCTGTTGATCATGGAGAAGATCGGCTGGGTGAAGAACCTGAAGATCGCGCCCCAGTTCACCTGAGAGCCATTTCCCAACTTGCCAAACAAATCAAAAGGGGCGCCGTGCGTGCGCCCCTTTTCCCGTTCCTGAAACAGAAAACGGGATGGCCGCCTTGCGAGCAAACCATCCCGTTCCCCCCGGCAACCGGTTCAGCGGCCTGGGCTATTCCAGGCTGCTGATGACGAAGTCCACGCGGCGGTTTTTCATCCGCCCGGCGCGGGTATTGTTGTCGGCGATGGGTTCGGCCTCGCCCTTGCCTTCCATGCTCAGGCGCGAAGCATCCACACCAGCTTCCGTCAGGAAGTCGACCACGGTCTGGGCGCGCGCTTCGGAAAGTTCCATGTTCACCGATTCCGGTCCGCTGGTGTCGGTATGACCGACGACCTTAACGGCCGCGTCAGGATATTGTTCCATGAAAGCGGCCATGGCCGAAAGGCGCGCATCGGTCGCCACCCCAAGGCTGGCGGACTCGAATCCGAAATTCAGGCCCTGGCAGGCGAGTTTCACACTGCCGTCTTCGCCGCCGGTGCGCTCGCATTTCATGGCGCCGGAGATGATGGCGAGATCGGAAGCCAGGCGCGCCGAGGTAAAATCGGAGAAATCGGCCTGGCAGGCGCTCAGCTCCTCTGTGCACGAAGCAGCATCGGCGCTGATCGTGTCGAACTCCGAGCGCAGCGAGCTCAGCGCACTGTCGGCCTCGGCAAACTCGCCCTCGGCAATGGCGAGATGCGCATAGGCTTCGGTCAGCTCGATGCTGTTGTAATAGTCATTCGCATCGCCATCCTCATAGGCCGCAGCGGCCTGGTCGAGATAACTGCTCGCCGACGTGTAGGCATCGCTGCTCGTGCCATAGGCCGAGGCCTCAGACACCAGCGCGCGGGCGCTGTCCAGACGGCCATCGGGCTCGATTGTGGTGGCACATGCGGACACAAGCAGCAGGGCCCCAAGGCCAGCCAGTCCTTTCATGCAGGTCCTGATCATTCTGCGTCACTCCTCTGCAACTTATAGAGATCACCTCACCTTCGGCGCGCACATAATCACACAGTTTCACAACCCCCAACCCATTCTCGCCTCTCAGGGGAATCGCTGACTGTACAAACACTTGGCGGGGGAGGTGGGTTTTGCACGGCTGAAACGCCGGGGAGGCAGGCGCGGAAAAGTCTGATAGAGGACGCCAGATGGCCCGCACTTTCACCTATTCCGGCGACGAGCCCGTCCGCATCAACAAATGGCTCGCCCAGTCTGGCGTGTGCTCGCGGCGCGAGGCCGAAGGGCTGATTACCGATGGGCTGGTGTCCGTCGAGGGCGAGAAAATCTCCTCGCCCGGCCACAAGATCCTGCCCGGCCAGTCGCTGAGCCTGGCCGAGCGGGCCAATACCGCGCTTGAGAACAAGCTTACGGTGCTGTTGAACAAGCCGGTCGGTTACGTCTCCGGCACGCCGGAGGGCGAGCAGGTGCCCGCGGTCCGCCTGCTCACGCGCAAGGCCCTGTTCGGCGAAAGCGAGACGATCCCGGGCCGGCGCCACAAGCTCGCCCCGGTCGGCCGGCTGGACCAGGACAGCCATGGCCTGCTCATCCTCTCAGAGGATGGCGTGGTGGCGAAAGCCGTGATCGGTCCGGACTCGGAAATGACGAAGGAATACCTTGTCCGCGTGCGCGGCGAGGTCACGGCCGACCGGCTTGCGAAACTGCGCCATGGCCTGAACCTGGATGGCCGGCGCCTGAAAAAGGCCGAGGTGACCGAGATCGGCCCCCAGAGGCTGCGCTTCGTGCTGAAGGAAGGGCGCAACCGCCAGATCCGGCGCATGTGCGACCTGGTTGAGCTGCGTGTCGTCGACCTGCAACGCGTCCGCATCGGCCCGGTCGAGCTTGGCAATCTGCCCGAAGGCCAGTGGCGCCTGCTGACCGAGGAGGAACGCGCTGCCCTGATCGCCGCTGGTGCGCCTAGAAGACCGACGCGTCAGGGTCCAGCTCAGGCCGGCGCGGTGCCACGGCAAGACGCAAAACGGCCAGCAGGAAAAGCCCGCAGGCCAGGAAAGCGGCCAGGCTCGCGCGGGCCTGCAGGGCGCTGAAGCTTTCGGGATAATCGACATAACCGCGCGGCAGGCCCTCCAGCCCGGCCCGCGCCTGCTGCAGCACCATGACGGCCCAGACCAGGGCGATCAGACCCGCCAGGATGATGCTGACGCGCGCATCCACGCGCTTGCCTTCCGCGCGTGCCACCACACTGAGCAGGCCGAGCGTGAGCAGGCAGGCAGCGCCGCCCCCGGCATGCCACAGAGCAATGTGCAGATAGCTGTCATGGAGCATGTAGCGGGTCTCGTCCTGGCGGAAAATCTGGACGCCGACGGCCAGCAGGCAGAGCGGCGCGATGGCAAAGACCAGCCAGGGCAGGCTCGTGCGCCGGGCCTGCGCGGTGCGAATGCAGGCGATGAGGCCGGCGAATATCGACACCCCCGCCAGCGACGCTCCGACCCAGTTCAGGCTCGCCCACGGCCCGAAGGGGCGCATCGGCTGGAGCACATTATTGGCCGCCACAGCCGTGCCGAGCAGGATCAGCGCCAGGGCGGAGAAACTGAGCCCGCCCTTCAAAGTGGAGCCGTCGGGATGAGAACGCGCGAGCTGTGCGCATCCGACCGCCCCGATCAGCGTCGCCGGCAGGGCGAACTTCACGGCATTGGCATGGATCTGCGACAGGCCGGCGAACAGGTATGGTGCCGGCGCGCCGTCCATCAGGAAGACCCGCACGCCGGGCATGAACAGCTCGACCTGCAGGATCAGTCCGGCCAGCACGGCAATACCGGCCCAGGCCAACGAGACAGAGAGCGCCACGCGCATCACATTCATACAAGGCTCTCCGAGGCGAGAATGGCTGCCAGCCCTTCGCGATAGCTGGGATAGACCGGATGCCAGCCCAACGCGGCTTTCGCCCTCGCGTTCGAAACCCGTTTGCATTCGACGTAGAAGCTCTGCGCCATGGGTGAAAGTCCTGCAAGGTTGAAAGGCACTTCCGGCGGAGCAGGCAGGCCGAGCAGTCGGGCGGCCTCGGCGATGACATCCTGGGGCGGGCCGGGCTCATCATCGGTAAAGTGAAAGACGCCGTCCGCGCGCTCATCACTCACCAGCAGGAACAGGCCGCGGGCAATGTCGCCGACATGAATGCGCGAGAAGACATGGCCGGGTTTGACGATCCGGCGCGCCGTGCCCTCGCGCATCCGGTCCAGCGCCGAACGGCCTGGGCCGTAAATCCCCGGCAGGCGCACCAGCGAGACCCGCGCCACGGTGGAAAGCCATTGCGTCTCGGCCTTCACGCGCCGCGCGCCGCGTTCCGATTGCGGACGCACCGGGCTCCATTCAAACGCCCAGCTCCCACCGAGATCGCCATAAACGCCGGTGGTGGAGAGATAGGTGATGCTGCGTGCCGTGTCGGCCAAGGTGCCTGCCGCGGCGAATGCCGGGCATCCGGCATCTCCGGGCGGGATGGAAATCAGCCAGTCGCTGCCTTCGGGCGGCGCGACGGCCCCTGTACCGTCGAGCACTTCCACCGCCCAGCCGCGCGCCGACAGCGCCTCGGCCTTGGCCGGCGTGCGCACCATGCCGCCTATTTTCCAGCCCTCTGCCTGGCACAGACCGGCCAGATGCTGGGCACTGTCGCCCAGCCCGAAGCAGAACAGGGTGCGTTGCGGAACTGTCATTTGCGCTCGCACTGCGGCGCCCATAGGGCTCTAACGAAACCCAAAGAATAGAGCGACCTGCCCCATGTCCAGTCTGCCTGCCCTGCTCTCTGCACTTGCACTGATGCAAAGCGCCCCGATGACCGAAGCCGGCAAGGCGGTGCAAGCAGAAGAGGCAACACGCCTCGCCAATTGCCTGGAACTGGTCGAGACCGATCCTGAAACCGCCTATGAGGATGGCCTGGCCTGGCTGTCGGCCGGCGCCCGGCCCGGCGCGCGCCACTGCACGGCGGTCGCCCTGATCGCCCTCGGCCATGCCGATGAAGGCGCGGCGCGGCTGGAAGAGCTGGCCAATGCCCCCGACGCCGGCGGGATCGAGGAGCGGCGCACCTATCTCACCAAGGCCGGAAGCGCCTGGCTGCTGGCCGGCGCGCCGGACGCCGCGATTGTCGCCATCGAGAATGCGCTGAAACTCGCACCGGGCGATCCGGACCTGCTGATTGACCGCGCCTCGGCCAATCTGGCGATGGAGCAGTGGCAGACGGCCGTAACCGACCTCGACCTCGTCCTTGTTGACCTGCCGGCCAATACAGAGGCGCTGGAGCTGCGCGCCCGGGCCCTGAAGGAACTCGGGCGCTATGATGCAGCCCTGGCGGACGTGAACGCCGCCCGCTCCGGCGCGCCGGACAATATCGACCTGCTCGTCCTGCGCGGGGAGATCCGTGAAGCCGCCCGCCTGGCGGGGAACTAGGTCCTAAGGCCGGGCTTCCAGCACCATGTTGAACGGGCCTTCGCTGGCCCGGCGCACCCGGCTGAACCCGCCATCGGCGAGCACATCGCGGATCGCCGCCTCCCCGGCCTGTGCACCCAGCCCCTCGCCCACTTCCTGGGCCAGCGAGGTCGGCACGCAGATCATGGTCGAGGCATTGTAGTAGAGCCGGCCGACCGGGTTCATGTTCGCTTCGGCGCTGTCGCCTGCCATCGGCTCGACGATCATCCAGGCGCCATCGGGCTTCAGCCGGCTGTGCAGATGCTTCGCGCAGCCGCGCGGGTCGCCCATATCGTGCAGGCAGTCGAACACGGTGATCAGGTCAAATCCGTCCTCGGCGATCTCCTTGGCCGGCGCGGTCTCGAAGCTGACCCGGCCTGCCATGCCATGCTCGGCGGCATGCTCGCGCGCTTTCTGGATGGACGCATCGTGGAAATCGTAGCCGATGAACTCGCTGTTGGGATACGCCTCGGCCATGAGCAGGGTCGAGAAACCGACTCCGCAGCCGATATCGGCCACCTTGGCTCCGGCCTTCAGCCGCTCTTCCATGCCGTCCAGTGACGGGATCCACTGCTGGATGAGCGCATTGAGATAGGTGGGGCGGAAAAACGCCCCCACAGAGCAGAACATGCACCCGCCCTGGTCGCCCCAGGCCACGCCGTCGCCTGTCCGGAAAGCCGCGCCGACCTTGTCATGATTGTCCACCATGGACGCGGCGAGATCGAAGGCGCCTTCGAGATAGACCGGGCTCTCCTCTACCGCGAAGACCATGGCCTGCTCCGGCGACAGGGCAAACCGGCCCGTATCGGCGTCGAAATCGACAAATCCGTTGGCGGCCTGGGCAAGCGCCCATTCGCGCACATAGCGCTCTGCCAGCCCGGTGCGCTCGGCCAGGTCATGCGATGTGGCCGGTCCGCCCGCCGCCATGGCCTTGAACAGCCCGAGCTTGAACCCGAGCCGCGCCGTCGGCACTGCGAAGGCCCCGCCCAGATCTCCCAGCATCTTGCCGACAAATGCGTGCAGTTTTTCCTCGTTAAGCTCAGTCATTGTCTCAAATCCGTCTGGCTCAATTGTTTGCTGTTAAAGGGTCGATGACCTGCGGGATCTCGGTGATCGTGCCCACCGGGATGCCGCTGAGATCGCCATGCTGGCGGATCTGGTCTTCGGACTCCGCGAAATAGACGCAGAAGGTCTTGTCCCCGGCGACATAGGACTGGACCCATTGCAGGGTGCCACCGAACTGCTCGATCGCCTGATTGGAGGCACGGGCCGCCCCGCAAAGCTCCACAATCGACATGCCGCCGATGCCGGGGATATCGCGCTCTACAAGATACCGTTTCAGTGTTGCCATGGCTGCCTCCTTCGACTTGCGGTAGAGACATGATCGGTCAGGCGTACGAAAATCCCAAACCAAACCTTCTTTGCGAGACTAAAGAAAAACTTTATCAATAGGCATGGCGGGACTGTCGCATCTGAAATCCCTGCAGGCCCTGGAGCTTGCCGCCCGGCTGGGATCGCTGAAGGATGCCGCCGATCATCTCGCAATCACACCGGCCGCCGTAGGCCAGCGGATCAAGGCGCTGGAGGCCTATCTCGGCGTCGACCTGCTTGTGCGCGGGCGTTCGGGGCTCAAGCCCACACCGGAACTTGCCCAGGCCCTGCCTCATCTGGAAAAGGCGTTCAGGGAACTTGAGACCGCGTCCGACACGCTGGACCTACAGCGCGTCAACGAGATCCATATCGCGGCCAATTCCGACTGGGTCGATCTCTGGCTGAAGCCGCGCCTGCCGGCCTTCCGCGCGGCCCATCCCAACACCCTGTTCTGCCTGAACGGCGAGGGCGACGTGCCCATGAGGCTGGGCGCAGCCGACCTGGAGATCACCTTTGCGCCACTCGAGGGCGATGAGCCGCGCAAGCTCCTGTTCCACGATTATCTCACGCCCGTCGGGACCGAGGCGACGGTCTCGCGGATCGATCAGTCAAACACTGCCGCCAGCCTGGACGGGTTTCCGCTGCTGCATCTGGATTTCTACAAGGAAGACCCCGGCGCGCTGGACTGGCCGCGCTGGGCATCGGTCCATGGTCACCGGCAGACAGCGCAAAATCGCGGCCTCCGATACCGGCAGATCTCCGTCGGCCTAGATGCGGTAAATTCCAATGCCGGGTTCATGATCTGCGGCCTTGCCATGCTAGTGGACCGGATCCGCAGCGGCGAACTGCGACTGGTCTTCCCCATCGATCATGGCGGATGGACCCGGCATGCCTTCCAGGTGCGCCTGCGCCAGAAACAGGCCCCGCGCGCCCATCTGCGCCGGTTCTGCGACTGGATGATGGAGGAGTGCGCGAAGACACGCGCAGACCTGGAAGCCCTTGTCGGCCCCTGCCCCTATTCCCGCTCCGAAGCCGAGGTGAGTGGCCAACCATGATTGACCGGGCCATGGCCCGCCCCGAAGCCGGGCGCAGTCTCGATGGCCTTCCAGAGATAGTCGCGCGCGGCATCCACCGCATCGGGCACCGGCTTGCCAAGGGCGAGATGGGCGGCAATGGCGCTGGCGAGCGTGCAGCCTGTGCCATGTGTATGGCAGGTTTCGATGCGGGGGCTTTCAAACAACCATTCGCCATGATGGGTCTGCAGCACGTCCACGATCACCGGGCCGCCGATATGCCCGCCCTTCACCAGCGCACCGAGGGCGCCGCGCTCCAGCAGGGCCTCGGCTGCCCGGCGCTGGCCGTCCACGGTTTCCACCGCCTTGCCGGTGAGGATCTCCGCTTCCGGCGCATTCGGCGTGACGAGTGCAGCGCGGGGGATGAGTTCTGAGGCCAGCGCCTCCACGGCCTCGCGCTCAACCAGCCTGTCGCCGCTTGTCGCCACCATGACCGGGTCGACCACCCGCCCGGCCTTTGGCGCGCGTTCGGCCAGGGTCTCGGCGACCTGTTCGATCAGCAGGGCCGAGGCGAGCATGCCGGTCTTGATCGTGTCGGCACCGATATCGGCGAGCACCGTGGTGATCTGGCCGAGCACGGCCTCCAGTGGCACTGGCCAGACACCGTGCAGGCCGCGCGTGTCCTGAACGGTGATGGCGGTGATCGCCGTCATGGCATAGCCGCCGGACGCCGTGATCGCCTTGATGTCGGCCTGGATGCCCGCCCCGCCGGAATTGTCAGACCCGGCAATGACGAGGACACGGCCCTTTTGCGCGCCAGCCGGCTCGCTCATCCGCAGACCTCGACATATTCCTGCGTCTTCATTTCGTAGCGGCAGGTATAGGTGCTGTCGGTGAGACACCACCAATTGCCCTGGACGTCCTGGCACTCGCAATCAGCGAGCGTTGTGCCAAGCCGGGTATTGCGCGTTTCCATACTGCCGGTGAAGGCGCGGCAATATCTGTCGGCATCGCGTGACCACGCCTCCTGGGCTGCGGTGCAGGCCGCCTCTTCGGTGTCATAGGTCAGCGTGTTGCCGGCAAGATCCTCGGTCGGAGAGATGGCACGAAACATCTGGCCGGGCGGGAGTTGGGGCTCGCGCCAGACATCGCGCATGTCACCGGTACAGGTCGGCAGGATTTCCTCGCGGACCCGTCGGGCATAAAACCCCTGCGGGAAGCTTCGTATGATATCCTGATAATCGGTCTTCAGTGTCGATTCCTGCGCCTTCCGGAACATGGCCTCCTCGGCCTCGCTCGGTTGGGACGGGGCGGTGGACCGACTGATCGTACTGGTCGTGACCGTGCCGTCGGAATTTGCGCGGTCATAACTGACCGAATCCACGGAATTCAGCGCATTCCATCCGATGATACCGCCGACGCCGATCACGGCCAGGCCCAGCACGGCGGCGATGGGCAGGAAGCTCATCTTGCGTTTGCGCGCCGGCTTTTCCAGCCCGGCCATGGGCTTGCCGTCCATCACCGCGCGCACGCTCTCGATGAAGAAGTCCCAGTGCGGGTCCTCGATATCGCCGTCCCAGTCCATCAGGTCGGCAAACTGGATGAGGCCAAAGCCGAGCGGCGGCTCGACATCGTCGATACGCACCGGCACCAGCGCCCCGCGCGTCTTGCCGACGCCGGCCTCCTCCTTCACCCAGGGCGCAGAGACCGACTGCTCCGACCAGACGGCGACAACCACCTTGGACGCATCGAGCTCGCGCTGGATCGCCTGGTCCCAGGACGAGCCCGGCGCGATGCCATGGTCCCACCAGACCGAAAAGCCTTCCTGGCGCAGCCCCTCGACAATGCGGACAACACGGCCCGCATCCTCTTTCTTGTAGGAGATAAAAATGTCGGCCATGCGCGTCCCTCCGAACCGGTGTTTTAACCAGTTTTGACGCTCGGCACAGCCCCCTCTCCACCGCCTTCAGAGTCCGGCCTCGGCGAGGGCGCGTTTCAGCGAGGCCTTCCCGTCGCGTTCCAGCCAGGCGAGCGCAAGGCACTCGTCCCGGCGCAGGCGGCGCAGGCGAGCGGGAGACTTCGGCGGGCCTGTCCCGTCGCGCGCGGACTCGATCAGGGCGGGATGGATATAGCTCGACCGGCAGATGGCCGGCGTGTTGCCGAGCCGTTCGGCAGCCGCCTCGCAGGCGCCGTGAATGCTCGGTGTCCCGGCACGGCTGAGATAGCCGGCCACGGCGACATTTGCTGCCCAGGTGCGGAAGCTCTTGGCCGTGTGGCCTTCCCCGGCAATCTCGCCGATCAGATGGTTGACCTCCTCCGGCGTCGCCCCGTGATCGCCGCAATAGTCGCGAAAGAGCGGGGCATCCTCTGCCATGTCCAGATCGGCAAACAGGCCCGCAAGCCGGCCATCGCGCAGCTCCACCTCGCGCAGGCGTCCGGCCTTGGCCGTCCAGGTTAAAGCAACGGTCTCGCCGTGCACACGGACATGCCGGCCTTCCAGCGTGGTCGCGCCATAGCCGTCATTGTGCGCCGCGCCGACACGCATGGCGGCGCAGTCGATCAGCCGGAGCATGGCGGCCAGCGCCTGCCGGGCCGGATCATCCTTGCGCCCCAGCCAGCGGCTAGTCCATTCGCGCAGCCGCGGCAGGGCGCGGGCAAAGTCCGGCAGGCGCTCATACTTCGCCACATCGGCCAGCAGCCGCGCGACGGGGTGATAGATATACTGGCGCCGGCCGGCCTCGTCCTCGCCGCAGCACAGGATCTGCGCGTCCGGCGTGTCGGCATACCAGACCTCGCGCCAGGCCGGCGGCGCGGCGAGGGCTTCCAGCCGGGCGCGCTCCGGCCCACGCGCGAGGACGTTGCCGGTCCTGCGGTCGAAATAGGCAAAGCCCCGCCCGCAGCGCCGCCGGCCATAGCCGCCCTCATAGGGGGCACGTTCGACGAGCGGAGCGGAGGCGTGCGAGAAAGCCATAGAAGCTGAACCGGGGCGCTTGATCGTTTGTTCCCGCGCGCACTCGGGCGTACAGTCCCGGCGAGGAATGGAGACCGGGTATGAAGGACTGGGAAGAGCTGAAGGCCTTTGCGCTCGCGCTGGGCCTGCCGAAGGTGGAAGAGGCGGTCTCCTGGGGCAATCCGAACCTGAAGGCGCACGGCAAGATGTGGTGCTGGTGGGCACCGCAGGACTATGCCAATGCACCGGCCTTCAAGGTGGATGCGGCGGAAATGGAATTCCTGCTGGAAGTGCGCGGGGATGAGTTCTTCACCACCGCCCATCACCGCCCCCACAATATCATTCTCATGCGCCCGGAGCATTTCGATGCCGACTGGGCACGCGCCAAGCTGATCGAGATCTGGCGGAAACAGGCGCCCAAGCGCTGGCTGAAACAATGGGATGCCGACAATCCGGAGCATGTGGGAGCAAAAGTGAACTAATCGTCCGAGAGCCCTCATCCTGAGCGGAGACGAAGGACGAGGGCGGGAAGCAGAGCGCGGCACACAGCCCTGAGCGCGATCCATGTGAGGCGCGTAAGCGCCGATACGGGATCAAACAAGGAAGCCCGCCCCATGGTTCGTCTCCGCTCACCATGAGGCTGATGGCGTGTGTAACAATGAAAAAGGCGCAGCCAGCGCTGCGCCCTTTCCGGATTGATCTTGTATGTGCCGGATCAGGCCGGCTTGGGGTCGCCGAGGCCTTCCGGGCCGCCTTCGCTGGCTTTCGGACGGCGCTTGCCGATCACGGGCACAGCCGAAGCCGGACCGTCATCATCCTCGCTGGGATCGGGGCGTTCGGGCTTCTTGCCTTCCAGAAGTCCAATGATCTCCTCGCCGGTCAGGGTCTCGTATTCGAGAAGGCCCTCGGCAATGGCAGACCACTCATCCTTGTAGTCGGTCATGATACGGCGGGCATCGTCCATACCGGTCTGGATCAGCTTGCGCACCTCGTCCTCGATCTTTTTCGAGGTCTCTTCCGAGACGTGCGAGCTTTGCACCAGTTGCTGGCCGAGGAAGACCTCGCCCTGATCCTCGCCATAATCGACCGGGCCGATCATCTCAGACAGGCCCCAGCGGGTGACCATGGCGCGCGCCAGGCGCGTGGCCTGCTGGATGTCCGAGCCGGCACCCGCGGTGACATTATCATCACCAAAGCGCAGCTCTTCTGCCACGCGGCCGCCCATCATGATGGCCAGACGCGAGGTCATCTCCAGGCGCGACATGGAGAGCTTGTCGTCTTCCGGCAGCTGCATGACCATGCCGAGGGCACGGCCGCGCGGAATGATCGTCGCCTTGTGGACCGGGTCGGCCTTGGGCACTTTCAGCGCCACGATGGCGTGACCGGCCTCGTGCCAGGCGGTGAGCTGTTTCTCGTCCTCGGACATGACCATGGAGCGCCGCTCCGGGCCCATCATGACCTTGTCCTTTGCATCCTCGAACTCGCTCATGCCAACAACGCGCTTGCCGCGCCGGGCGGCCAGCAGCGCCGCCTCGTTGACGAGATTGGCAAGGTCGGCACCGGAGAAGCCGGGCGTGCCGCGCGCGATCGTCTTGGCGTTCACATCCTTGGCGATCGGCACATTGCGCATATGGACCTTCAGGATCTTCTCGCGGCCGATGATATCGGGGTTGCCGACAGTCACCTGACGGTCGAAACGGCCGGGACGCAGAAGCGCCGGGTCGAGCACATCCGGGCGGTTGGTCGCCGCGATGAGGATAATGCCCTCATTGGTCTCAAAGCCATCCATTTCGACCAGAAGCTGGTTCAGCGTCTGCTCGCGTTCGTCATTGCCGCCGCCGAGGCCGGCCCCGCGCGAGCGGCCCACAGCATCGATCTCGTCGATGAAGATGATGCACGGTGCGGACCGCTTGGCCTGCTCGAACATGTCGCGCACCCGGCTCGCGCCGACGCCGACGAACATTTCGACAAAGTCCGAACCGGAAATCGTGAAGAAGGGCACATTGGCCTCGCCGGCCACGGCGCGCGCGATCAGCGTCTTGCCCGTTCCGGGCGGGCCGACCAGCAGGGCACCTTTCGGGATCTTGCCGCCCAGGCGCTGGAATTTCGACGGGTCCTTCAGGAACTCGACAATCTCCTGCAGCTCTTCCTTGGCCTCGTCCACGCCGGCGACATCGTCGAAGGTGACACGGCCATGCTTTTCGGTCAGCAGGCGGGCACGGGACTTGCCGAAGCTCATCGCCCCGCCACGGCCACCGCCCTGCATCTGGCGCATCATGAAGAGGAAGAGGCCGAGGATCAGCAGAACCGGGATGAGGTTGATGAAGATCGCGCCCAGCGTGTTGCCGGAGGACACATCATAGGTCACATCGGCGCCATTGGCGGCCAGTTCCTTGCCGACATTCATCTCAAGACCATCCCATTCGGTCTTGAACTTGCGGCCATCCGTGGTTTCGCCCGTGGCGCTGTTGTCTTTCACCGTGACCGAGCTGATTGCGCCGGTTTCTGATAGCTCAAGAAACTCCGAATAGGAGATCTTGTTGCCGTCCTGGGCAGCGCTGTTGCCCTGCATGACGACCACCATGCCGACGATCAGTGCCGCGATGAGACCCCAAATGGCCAGATTGCGCATATTCATGGACTGTCTTTCAATTCGTGTGGCAGCTTGGATTGTAACATAGGGTGAGGATTTCCCGAAAACGACTCTTCATACCGCATCTCACTGTGACAAAAGCGACAGACGACGCCAGATGTCGCAGATCCGGGCCAGCCTGCCCTGCCCCAGAGCGCGCCAACCCTCCCCTTCTTCCGGCAAGCTTCGTGCCGCCATGGGATGCGGTGTGTCGCAGGCCGGGCTATCCGCGTGTTCGAACCGGCCATCCCAGACGCCATCCTGCCACTCCCTCTCCGCCAGGCCCGGATCGCGCGCGAGGCGCACACGACCGGGTGCTTCGATCTCCAGCCATGCGCCTGAACAGGTAAACCGGCGGCCCGGTGCGTCCAGGGCCTCCAGCACAGGCAGGATCTGGCTGCGGCGCGGCATGCGCGCGGCGCCGGCCGCGAGCTGAACGCCCAGGGCGAGCAGGCGTTCCGCCCGGGCCGGACGCAGGCCGCCAAGACCGGCCAGCACACTGCCATCGCCGTGCACCGCGAGGCGGGCGCCAGCTTCACCCGCCATGGCGGCCTGTTCGGCGCGGCGCAGCACAGCGAAGGCGGCCTGCAGGCGGCGCGTGCGGTCTCGCAATGATTCATCGGCAGCGAGCAGTTGGCGCATGCGTACGCGCTCATAGGCATGGTCTTCGTTGCTGGGATCGTCCCGCCAGCCCTGCCCTTCGGCCTGTAGCGCCGCGCGCAAATCCTGCCGGGCGAGCGACAGGAGCGGGCGGACAAGCGTCAGCCCCCGCCCTTCCGGCCAGACCGGAGACGGGGCGGCCCGGTCGATACCCCCAAGGCCAAACACGCCCGAGCCCTGGCGCAGGCGCATGAGGAAGGTTTCCAGCTGATCGTCCAGCGTGTGCCCGGTCAGCAGGATCCTGGCGCCCGCCTCCCGGCAGGCCCGTGCCAGCACGCGCTGGCGGGCCAGCCGCGTTTCGGCCTGAACCGGGCGCAGATCGGACAGGGTGAACCTTGTACAGTCATGGCCGAGGTCAGCGGCAAGGCGCGCAACAAATTCAGCCTCCTCATGCGCGGCGGCGCGCAGGCCATGATCGACTGTCAGGACATGAAGCTCGCGCTCACGAGCTTTCGCCCAAGCGCTTGCGGTTTTCAGGAGGGCAATGGAATCGCCGCCGCCAGACACAGCGACCGCCACCGGTCCCGACACAGGGCCACACCATGCCTCAAGATGCGGCCAGGCCGCCGCGTGGACCGCCTCAGGCGTCACAGCCGGCGCGGGTACGCTCCACAGCAGCAAGGTTCACCGTCACGCCGGACGCATTGGGATAGCGCTGCGGCAGGGCGTTCAGGGCCGTGCAGGCCCGTTCGGTCTCACCCAGCAGGCGCATGGCGCGGGCAAGCTTGACCAGTGCATCGGGCGCACGCGGATCGTCGGGATATTCGCGGATCATCTGGGTATAGGCCGCGCCGGAGGCCTCATACTCATCCTGCTGGTAAAGCACCTCGGCCAGCCAGTACTGCGCCTCGCCGGCCTGGGCATCGTCGCCGAAGCGCTGGAGGAATTCGGTGAAGGCGGCCTCGGCGCCGGCATAGTCGAATTGCAGGAGGCGGGATTTCGCCTCGGCGAAGAGCGGGCCGGCCTCACCGGGCAGGTCGGTCGCCGAAATCGTGCCGAGCGAGCCGGTCTGCGGCGGCTGGGGCGCGCTCGATTCGGTGAAGTTTTCCGGGCGCGGCGGGGAGTTGGTGGCGGTGTCATCAGCCGGCACATTGCGCTCAGGACCTGCCGCACCGGAACTGTCATTGCTCAGGGTCATACCCTCGGACTGGGTGCCGATATTGGCAACGCGCTCGGACATGCTGTCGAGGCGGCGGGTGAGCTGCGTGATCCGCTGTTCGTATTCGGACAGCACCTGGCCGATGCGGGCATCGTCGCCCTGCATGCGATTGACCTCGTCGCGGGTCTGGCCAAGCAGGAATTCCAGGGTTTCAACCTTGCCGGTCAGCTCGGCGATCTCGCGCTCCTGGTCGGAGATGCGCAGGCGCAACTCCGCATTCTGGGTCTGCAGCGCCTGGTTCTGCGCAGCGATATCCTGGGATGTGACACCTTGGCGGATGGGTGCCTGGGCGAGCGCCGGTGCACCGAGGGAGGCCCCCAGGCCGGCAGCGATGAGCAGAAAACGAAGCTTGACCATGATACCCAGATAAAGCTGCGGCCGGGGCCAAAATATGGCAACCCGGCCGCATTGTGCAGAAAAATCTGCGGTTCGGGTCTAGCCCGTCACACCCGAGGTGATCTGGGTGAAGCCGTTACGGTTCTTCGCCCAGGCCTGCTCGTTCGACGCGGGGTCGAGCGGGCGTTCCTTGCCGTAGGAGATGGTGTCGATGCGGGCCGGATCGACGCCCTGGCTGACCAGGAAGTCTTTCACAGCGGCCGCGCGACGCTCGCCCAGGGCCAGGTTGTATTCGCGGGTGCCGCGCTCGTCGCAATTGCCGGCAACCAGGATACGGGCTTGCGGGTAGGACTGCAGCCAGGCCGCCTGACGCATCAGGATATCGCGGTCGCTGCCGTCGAGACGGGACTGGTCGAGATCGAAGTAGACGCGCTCGCCAACATTGACCCGGAAGTCATCCAGCGTGCCGGGGGCCGGACCGGTATACTCCGGAACCGGATCGGGTTCGGGAACGGGCTCCGGAATGGGCTCGGGCTCAGGCGCGGGGGCCGGAGCGGGCGCAGGGGCCGGTTCCGGTTCCGGCTCGGGCGAGGACGCACAAGCCGCAAGGGAAACCAGCACGCCGGCGGCGGCTACTGTTTTGATAAGGGATTTCATCACTGAACGCTCCAAAGTGTTCTGCCTCCGATGAGATAACAGGCTGTAGCCGGGTAGAATGTCAACTTCATGACGTTGTAATGTTTGAATAGAGGTTATTTTTATGCAGTTCAATCTGTTGCATAAATAACGCGCCTATTCGGTGAGCAGCGGCGACCAGGCCGGGTCGGACGCATCCGTCGGAGTCTGCATCTGCCGCAGGTTCCGCCCCGTCAGGTCGATCGACCAGAGTTCCGGGCCGGCGCCGGGATAGTCCTCGCGGAAGAAGGCGATCACCCGTCCGTTCGGCGACCAGGTCGGGCCTTCGTCGAGATAGGATTCGGTCAGCAGGCGCTCACCGCGGCCATCAATCCCGATCACGCCGATATAGAACTTGCCCTGAAGTTGTTTGGTGAAGGCGATGAGATCGCCGCGCGGGCTCCAGACCGGGGTGGAATACCGGCCGGTATCGAAGGTGATCCGGCAGGCCACATCGCGCCCGCCGCTCGGGCAGGTGCGCGCAGAGCCATCGGTGTTCATGACATAGAGCTGCGGACTGCCGCCGCGGTCGGAGTTGAACACGATCTCGCTGCCGTCGGGCGACATGGACGGCGAGGTGTCGATCGCCGGATGATCCGTCAAACGCCGGCTCTGACGCGTGCGCAGATCCATGATGTAGAGATCGGAATTGCCGTTCTGGGCGCGCGAGAACAACACGCTTGTCCCGTCCGGGGAAAAGCGCGGGGCGAAGGTCATGCCGGAGAAATTGCCGAGCACTTCCTGGCGGCCATTGGAGATGTTGAACAGGTAGACCCGCGCCTGGCCACCCTCATAGGACATGTAGGTGATGATCTGGTCGGAGGCGGAAAAGCGCGGCGTGATGATGGTGTACACACCTGTCGTCAGTTCCTGATAGTTCGCGCCGTCGGCATCCATGATGGCGAGCTTCTTCACCCGCTCGGTCTTCGGCCCGCTCTCGGCGATGAAGACGATCCGCGAATTGAGATAGCCGTCCTCGCCGGTCAGGCGGGTATAGATCGCATCGGCGGCCTGGTGGCCGAGGGTGCGCATATAGTCCGGCGCCAGCGCGCCCTGATAACCGGGCTGGCTGTTGAGGCGATAGAGCTGGCCACCATTGATGTCCCACAGGCGCAGGGACAGCACCACGCGGCCATCGCCGAGCACGTCCACCTCGCCGACGACGAGGCCGTCGACATTGATCACCCGCCAATCGGCAAAGCGCGGCTCGACATTGAGATCGAGATCGCGCTGGATGAAGGCGCCTTCCTCGGCCAGGTCGAAAAGGCCGGTCATCTGCAGGTCATTGCGGACCACTTCGGTGAGCTCTTCGACATAGGGCTCGGCCTCAGGGCTCGCGGCGGTGAACTGCGGCACGGCAATCGGATAGGGCTTGAACGTCCCCTCGCCGACATTGACCACGATCTGGGCATGGGCGGCCGGCAGCGTGGCCGCCAGGGGCGCGACCAGCACGGCCAACACCATCAAGAGACGTTTCAGCATGGGGATACCTCTTTCTCGCAACTCTAGTTCCTATAGGCCGGGCCGATATTCAAGGTGACCTCGTCCCAGTCATCGTAATAATCCAACGCCCCTTCGGGCAGGCGGTAGGGCGCGCACTTGCGCACCGCGCGCAAGGCACGTTCGATGGCCACGCCCATGGACCGGTCGCCAATCGGAGGCCGGGCGGGATCGACCAGATCGGGGCCATTCTTGATCGAACCGTCGCGGTTCAGCTCGACCCTGACAACGACGTTCAGGCGCTCCGGATTGGGCAGATCGACAACATCGTCCCAGCAGATACGCATCTGGTTATTGATCAGCGCGACAACATTCGCCGTGTTCCCGGTCTGCTCGCCGGCGCCGCGCCTGGCTTCGCTGGCGCGTGGCTGCTCGTCTTCCAGAACCTCCTGTGGCGGCGGGGCCGGATTGGCGCGGGTACGCTCGCGCGGGGTGCGGTCGAACAGGTTCGAGGCATCGCCGAGAATATCGTCGAGCGGGTCTGTCTCGGTCTGGGCCAGCACCGGGCGGTCAGGTTCGGGCTCCGGCTCGGATTCCGGTTCGGGCTCGGGTTCTTCCTCGGCCGGGGCAGGCTCCGGCTCAGGCTCGGGTTCCGGCGCAGGCGGGGGTGGTGCAACGGCGGTTTCCGGCTCAGGCTCGGGTTCCGGTTCGGGCTCTTCCGGCGGGATGGTGTCGAGTTCCTGCAGGTAATCCTCGATCGGCGGGGACTCTTCTGTCTCCGGCTCGGGAGCATCCACTTCCGGCCGGGCGCGGATATTGGTCTCGTCCGACAGCTCCACGATCTCGATCGGGATCGAGGTGAAAGCCGGCTCGATATCGCGCACCATGGTCGGCAACACGATGGCGCCCGCTGCGATGACAGCAGCGTGCAGGATAATGGAGGCGGGTAATCCACGCAGCATTGCGGCCTACTGCCCTCCCCGTCCGCGCGGATCGGTGACGAAGGCGATCCGGGTGAACCCGGCCGAGGTGATCAGGGCGGTGATGTCCATCACGGCGCCATAGTCGAGCTCGGTGTCGGCGCGCAGATAGATCAGTTGGTCATAGCCCTCGCCGGTGATGGCGACGAGCTGGGTGATCAGGTTTTCGCGCTCGACCTCGTTTTCCTCGTTCAGGAAGATCCGGCCATCGGTGGTCAGCGTAATCGTGAGGGGCTGGTTGGTGGTCGCCTCCAGCTGGCCGGAACTGGTCTTCGGCAGGGTCACCTCTTCCCCACGCACCAGCATGGGCGCGGTGATCATGAACACGATCAGCAGCACCAGCATGACGTCGACAAAGGGCGTCACATTGATCTCGGCATTCATGCTGCGCCGGCCGCGCTTGCCACCTCCGCTGGAGCCCAACATCATCGCCATGGCTACTGGCCCCGCGCTTCGTCGGCCCGGCGCGACAGGCGCACCAGAACATCCTGGGAGAAAGTGTCGAGCTGGTCGGCGAGCTTGTTCAGGTCGCCGGAAAACTTGTTGTAGAAGATCACCGCCGGGATGGCGGCAACGAGGCCGAGGCCGGTGGCGAACAGGGCCTCGGCGATGGGGCCGGCCACAGTGGCCAGGCTCGTATCCTGCTGCTGGCCGATATTGATGAAGGCGTTCATGATACCCCAGACCGTGCCGAACAGACCGATAAAGGGCGACACCGAACCAACCGTGGCGAGCACACCCAGGCCGCTCGACTGGCGCCCGACCTCGCGGTCGACCGCGGCACGCATGCTGCGCTCGGCACGCTCGACCATTGGCGCGGTATCCGTCGCAAGGCCGCGGCGCACATCGTTCCACTCGCGCGAGATGGAGCTGAACACACGGGCAGCCGGATTATCGCCAACGCCCGGCCTTGCCTCGACATCATCGAGCTGGCCCGACCAGAAGTTCTCTTCATAGTTCAGGGCCTTCTTGCGCGTGCCGCCGAGCGCGAACAACTTTTCCACAATGATCGCCCAGGACCACACACTCGCCAGCAGCAGGATGACCAGAACGATCTGAACCACGATGTCCGCCCGCAGCAGCAGGTCGATCATGGAAAACGCGGATTCTGTCTCGACATTTCCAATGCCCGGAACGGCCGCGGCAAGGACAAATGATGTCATGGGTACCCTCTTTCACTCACTCTTGTCCGGCGCAGGGCTTACCAAGCCTTACAGCCTCCCCGGCCACTGGACGTGCATTCGGCGTCTTTGGCGAGCAAACTTGACGAAATCGCGGCAGCCCGCTCGCATTGCGCAGCGCTTAGCGGGCTAGAGCCCTTCGGTTAACCACTTGTGCCCATTAAACTGCAGTCAGGATCAGATTGCCTGAAGCTTGTTCGCAAGCCGCTCAACAATTTCCGGCAGGGGCCTGCGGGGCCGGCCATCTGCATGGATCTGTACGGCAGTAATCTCCCCGGCGGCGATAAGTTCCTCTCCGCGCAGACATTGCTGGGAGAACAGGATCTTGGCGCCCTTCGTGCCGCGATAGGCGGTCACGATGTCCAGTTCGTCATCGATGCGGGCTGCCGATTTGTAATCCACCTCAGCTCGAATCAGCGTGAAGGCCGCCGGGTCCTCGCGCTCCAGCAGCACGGTGTGCGAGACGCCCGCATCGCGCATGAAGTCACTGCGCCCGCGCTCGAAGAAGCGCAGATAATTGGCGTGGTACACCATGCCGGTGAAATCGGTGTCTTCATAATAGACGCGCACGCGGATCCAGTGGCGGCCCTGGGCGTCGAAATTCTTGGGGTCGAGGTCTGGTCTGGACATGGCGCCCTGCATAGCGCCACTCGAAGCCGGCGTCATGATGCGCGGTGTCGCTTTTCCGTGCCGCGAAGCTGTGGCAAACCGCTGACATGAATCTGATGGATGCGGTCACGCCCGCCGAGCCAGCGCCCGAAGGGGCCACAGCCTTTCCCGATCTTTCAGGACGCACCATCCTGCAGGTCATCCCCGAGCTGAGCGCCGGCGGGGCCGAGCGCACCGTGCTGGAAGTGGCCGAAGCCCTGAGCGCGGCCGGCGCCAAGGCACTGGTGGCGAGCCAGGGCGGGCGGCTGGAGAAAGACCTCGAAGCGCTTGGCGGAGAGCTGATCCGCATGAAGGCGGCCTCGAAGAACCCGCTTGTCCTGCGCGCCAACGCCGCCCTGCTCTCCAGCCTGGTAAAGACGCGCGGGGTGGACCTCATCCATGCCCGCTCACGTGCGCCGGCCTGGAGCGCGCTTTGGGCCGCCCGGCGCACCGGTACGCCTTTCGTGACCACCTATCACGGCGCCTACACCGCGCGCTCCGGCCTGAAACGGCTCTATAACAGCGTCATGGCGCGCGCCGACCTGGTGATTGCCAATTCCGAATGGACCGCGGCCCATGTGCACGAGGAACACGGCGTGGAGCCCGAGCGCATGGTCACCATTCCGCGCGGGGTCGACCTCATGGCCTTCGATCCGGCGCATGTCTCGGCTGAGCGTGTGGCCGCCCAGCGCGCCAGCTGGGAACTCGACACCAAACCCGGCGACCTTGTCCTGCTGTTGCCCGGCCGGCTGACGCACTGGAAGGGACAAGGCCTGGCGCTGGATGCCCTCGCCATCCTCTCGCCGGAAGAGTCCCGGCGCCTGCACCTTGTCTTCCTCGGCGATCCGCAGGGACGCGAGGCCTATGTCACCGCCCTGACGAACAAGAGCGAGGCGCTCGGCCTGTCTGACCGCGTGCGCTTCCAGCCGCATACGCGCGACATGCCGGCGGCCTATCTGGCCGCCGATATCGTGCTGACGCCGTCGACCCGTCCGGAAGCTTTCGGACGCACGGCGGCAGAAGCCTCGGCGATGACCCGGCCGGTCATCGCCGCCGACCATGGCGGCGCGCGCGAGACCGTCATTGAGGGACAGACCGGCACCCGGTTCGAGCCGGGAGACGCTGCCGCCCTCGCCGGAGCAATCCGTACGCTGATGTCCCTGAGAGCCGAGGCGCGCCAGTCTCTTGGCGAGGCCGGACGGGTTCATGTATTGAAATCTTTCTCAAAACGCGGACTCCAGTTACAAACTCTACAGGTGTATGCCCGGCTCCTGGGTGGGGCGACGGAATAGGGGACAAAACCCGCATGCCTGATCCGGTACCGAATTCCCGGGCCAAGAACCCTGGCAAGGCGGCCATGTCCGTGCTGGCGATCCGCCAGGGCGAACCGCGTGACCTGATCCTGGCCGTGGGGGCGCTGAAAGCGATCAGCGATGCCCATCCGCGCGCCAAGCTCACGCTTGTCACCAGCCCGGCCTCGGAAGCCTTCGCCAAGGTCTGCCCATTCGTGGACGATGTGGTGAGCGACCTGGAGCATGACGACAAGCGGCGCCGGGCCAGCCGGCTCAACGAACTGCGGCGCGCCGGTTTCGACATGATCTACGACCTGGACGGGGATGCCCGCAGTGCCGCCCTCTTCCAGGCGTTCAAACCGCGCTTTGGCGCGCTGCCGCCCTGGAGCGGGCCGGCCCCCGGCGCGCCCTTCCCGCCCCCGGAACCGATCGAGGGCATGAACGAGGTCGAGCGCCTGAGCGTGCAGCTCATCGCCGCCGGCACGGTGCCGATAGACACGGTGGTGCGGCCCGATCTCGCCTGGGTCCGCCCGGTGCTGAAAAACCCGCCGCGGCTACAGCCGGCCTATTTCGGCATCCAGGCCGATTTTGCCCTGATCGCCCTGCCCTCGGCCAAGCCCGATACGCCGATGTACTGGCCGAAAGCCGAAGTCGCCGAGCTCTGCCAGCGCCTGACGGAGGCCAAGGTTACACCGGTGCTGACCGGCACACGCGATACCGGCCTCTTCGCCCAGGAGGTGGAAATGCAGGTGCGCAGCGCCAAGAACCTTGTCGCGCGGGCAGACACTACCCAACTGATCGCCCTGGCCGAGAATGCAAGTGTCGTGATCGGCCCGGACAGCGTGGCCATCCAGGCCGCCGGACTGATGGGAACCCCCTGCATCCTTCTGCGCGCGGACGAGGCCGTGAAGGTGCGTCAGGATGCGCCGCTCACACCGCAGAAAATCATCTTGCATGATGGCCGGCTCCAGACCATTACCGCCGACACCGTCTGGCGGACCATGTCGATGTGGAACCTCTTCCCCAATGCCCGTGCGTCTTGAAGATTCGCGCGAAAACAGGCATATTTATCGTCAGTGATTTGCAACAGCTAAAGGAGATTTGTCATAGCTCGCAGACCCCACGCGGCCGCGCCGCAGAAGAAAACCGGACCTCGCATCAATCGTGACATTCGCGCCGAGAAGGTGCTTCTGATCGACGAAAATGGTGAGAAACAGGGTGTCATGCCCCTGATGGCGGCGTTGGATGCCGCCCAGGAAGCAGGACTGGACCTTGTTGAAGTTTCCGGGAACCAGGATACGCCTGTCTGCAAGATCATCGACTATGGCAAGCTCAAATTCGAAGAACAAAAGAAGAAGGCTGCGGCGCGCAAGAAGCAGAAATCTGCCGATCTGAAAGAGATCAAGATGCGCCCGAACATCGATACCCACGATTATGAGGTGAAGACCCGGTCCATGGCGCGCTTCTTCGAAGACGGCGACAAGGTGAAGGTCACCCTGCGTTTCCGCGGCCGTGAAATGGCTCACCAGCATCTCGGCATGGAGCTTCTCCAGAAGGTGAAGGCCGATTTTGACGAGGTCGCCAAGGTGGAGCTTGAGCCCAAGCTCGAAGGCCGCCAGATGACCATGGTCATGGCCCCGCGCTAGGCCCCTCGCCCTCCGGGCGGGCTGCGAACCAGGCGGAACCTCGGCGTCAGCGCGGAATTATTACCGGCAACAAGATAATAATGAGAGAGGCCGCCGATGAAGACCAGATACACGCTCATTCCCGGCCTCCTCGCGCTTGTGCTGGCAGCCGCCTGCAGCGCCCCGGCCCCCAGCAGCGATGTGCCTGCCGAGCCGGATGCCCCGGCAGCCGCGCCCGAGACGCCCGCACCCGAAACCACTGAAACCACCCCGCCCGAGGGCGAGGCCATGGTGCAGCCGGAATGGGACGGACTCGACCGCGTGCAGGACACCTGCGGCATGAGCGCCGTGCGCGGCTTTCTCGGCCGCGCGGCCAGCGAGATCCCGGCCGCCCGCCTGCCCGAACAGGTGCGCATCCTGGCCCCCACCGACCAGGCCACGATGGACTATGTCCCGCGCCGGCTGAACATCCTCACCGACGAGGATGGCACGGTGATCGGCTTCAAGTGCGGATAGCGTAAGTCACCCTCAGCCTCAGGGTGAGCGGAGACGAACCATGAGGCTTGCCTCTTCCTTGTTGATCCCCGCTTCGCTCCGCTACGCGATGGATCGTGCTCAGGGCTGCTTACTCTCCATCACCCGCCCTCGTCCTTCGTCTCCGCTCAGGATGAGGGCTCTGGGCAGGCAAGGTTGAAAGCCATCATGCATCCGCACAGGCCGGGTTGATTCCCCTCTCCTTTTCCGTCATATAGCGCCGCTTCCGGGCGTTCGGGCGAACGGCATGCCTTCGCGCCCTTCAACACCAAGTCCAGATCAGGGCCGCTGGCCAGGCCGGCGTGAGCTCGATCTTCAAGGAGAGACGAAATGCCGAAGATGAAGACCAAGAAGGCCGCTGCAAAGCGGTTCAAGATCACCGCCACGGGCAAGCTGAAGCATGGTGTGGCCGGCAAGCGCCACCGCCTGATCAGCCACACCGGCAAATACATCCGCCAGAACCGCGGCACCAAGGTCGCCGCCAAGGCCGATGAAGCCCGCGTGAAGAAGTACCTGCCTTACGGCCTGTAAGTCTTACCCCGATCTCGAACCGACACTGATTTAGCAGGAGCCTCTCCATGCCCCGTTCTCGTAACAAGGTGCCCGCTCACGCGCGCCACAAGAAGATCATCGCCGCCGCCAAGGGCTATCGCGGCCGCCGCAAGAACACCTTCCGCACGGCCAATGCCGCCGTCTGGAAAGCCGGCGAATACGCCTATGTCGGCCGCAAGGTGAAGAAGCGGAAATTCCGCTCGCTCTGGATCCAGCGCATCAACGCCGCCGTGCGCATCCATGACGATGAGCTGACCTATTCGCGCTTCATTGACGGCCTCAACAAGGCCGGCATCGAAATGGACCGCAAGGTCCTCTCCGATCTCGCCATCCGCGAGCCGGACGCCTTCGGCGCCATTGTCCAGCAGGCGAAAGCGGCGCTGACCTGAACCCATTCCCGGCCCTGCTCCCGGCGGGGCCGTATCCGCCGGGATGACAAATCGGAATGAGTTGCTAAACACCCGGCTCATCGCAGCAGGGCCGTTACCCATGTCCGACATCGAAAAGATCGAGAAAGAAGCGCTCAAGGCTATCTCCGGGGTGGGCGATCTCGCCGCGCTGGACGAGGTGCGTGTCGCCGAGCTTGGCAAGAAGGGCCGGGTCTCCGGGCTGATGAAGACGCTCGGCAAGATGTCCAATGAAGAGCGCCAGGAGATGGGCCCGAAGCTGAACGCGCTGAAACAGCGCGTGGCCGACGCCGTCGAGGCGCGCAAGGCGGTGCTGGAGGACGAAGCGCTCGAAGCTCGGCTCGCCACAGAGAAGGTGGATCTCTCCCTGCCCGCCCGGCCCGAGCCGAAAGGCGCCCTGCACCCGGTCATGCAGGTCTTCGAGGAGATCGCGGCGATCTTCGGCGATATGGGATTTTCCGTCGCCGAGGGGCCGGACATCGAGGATGACTGGCACAATTTCACCGCCCTGAACTTCCCCGAGGGCCATCCGGCGCGCGAAACCCACGACACCTTCTTCTTCTCGCCCCAGGGCGAGGAAGCCGCCAAGGTACTGCGCACGCACACCTCGCCGGTGCAGATCCGCACCATGATGGCCGGCGAGCCGCCGATCCGCATCATCGCGCCCGGCCGGGTCTACCGCAATGACTGGGACGCGACGCACACGCCGATGTTCCACCAGGTCGAGGGCCTGGTGATCGAGAGCGGCATCCATATGGGTCACCTGAAGGGCTGCCTCATCGACTTCGTGAAGGCCTTCTTCGAGGTCGATGCGGTGGAAGCGCGCCTGCGGCCCCACTTCTTCCCCTTCACCGAACCCTCGGCCGAGATGGATGTGAAATACACCCGCGACGGCGACACGATCAAAATCGGCGATGGTGAGCAGTGGATGGAAATCCTCGGCTGCGGCATGGTCCATCCGAACGTGCTGAAGAATTGCGGCATCGACCCTGAAGTCTATCAGGGCTTTGCCTTCGGCATGGGCGTGGATCGCCTGGCCATGCTGAAATACGGCATGCCGGACCTGCGCCCCTATTTCGAGGCCGACCCGGCCTGGACGCGCCACTATGGCTTCAAGCCCTGGCTGACGCCGAGCGTCTCCGGCGGCCTGAGCTAGGAGCGCGCCATGGGCAACGGCAACAAGGTTGAAATGCTGCTCGCGGTGTGCGCGGTGCTCACATCGATCATCGCGGTCTATGTCGCCTGGGATCAGGGCCGCGTGATGCGTGCCCAGCAACATGGCGCGGTCTATCCGGTGCTGCAGGTGGACGGCTTCGTCTCGACCACGTCACAAACCGCCTCCATGGGCATGCGGGTGGGCAATAGCGGTGTCGGCCCCGCGCTCATTCACGATGTGACCCTGTCAGCCGACGGCATCGTACTGGACACGCTGGACACCTATCGCGACCGGCTTCCGGAAGGCTATGACCTGTCATGGGCGGGCCTCGCCGGCCGGGCGCTGGCACCGGGGGAAGAGATCATCCCCATCCAGATTACCTGGAGCCATGAAGACATCTCGCATGACGCCCTCTACGCAACGGCGGCGGAATGGGGCGAGCTGGAAATGTCGATCTGCTACTGCTCCGTCTTTGACCGGTGCTGGCGCACCCATGCGATCGGGTCCTCGCGTAAGGAACAGGTCCCCAGCTGCACGGATCGCGACGAAGACACGTTTGAAAGCCTGGGCCGGTATGCACCGGCGCTTCGGCCAATGGAAAACATACAGGTGGAATAGGCGATGAAATTCACCCTCTCCTGGCTTGAGGATTATCTCGCCACCAAGCTCGACGTGAACGGCATCGCCGAGGTGATGCTCAAGGCCGGGCTGGAAGTGGAGGAGATTCACAACCCGGCCGATGACCTTTCCGCCTTCACCGTGGCCAAGGTGAAGACCGCCGAGCCGCATCCCGATGCCGACAAGCTGCGCGTGTGTACGGTGGACACCGTGGACGGCGAAAAGCAAATCGTCTGCGGCGCGCCCAATGCGCGGGCCGGCATGACGGCCATCTATGCCCCGCTGGGCGCCTATATTCCGGGCCTCGATTTCAGCCTCGACAAGAAGCCGCGCAAGATCCGCGGCGTGGAGAGCCAGGGCATGATGTGCTCCACAAAGGAGCTCAATGCCGGCGAGGATCATGACGGCATCGCCGATCTCGACGCGAAGATCCCGCTCGGCACCCCGGCGGCCGATGCGCTCGGCCTGAACGATCCGGTGATCGACTTCGAGGTCACGCCCAACCGGCCCGACTGGCTCGGTGTGGAGGGCATCGCACGCGATCTCGCCGCCGCCGGCGCCGGCCGCTTCCTGCCGCGTGAGATCAAGCCGCCGGTCAGCAAGATCGAGTGCGACCAGGATATCCGCATCGAAGCGGAAGCCGCCTGCCCGATCTTTGCCGGCGCGCTGATCCGCGGCGTGAAGAACGGCCCCTCGCCCGACTGGATGCAAAAGCGGCTGAAGGCGGTCGGCATCACGCCGAAATCCCTACTGGTGGACGTCACCAACTATGTCTCGCTCGACCGCGCGCGCCCACTGCACGCCTATGACGCGGCAAAGCTGAAAGGCGCCATTGTCGCCCGGCTTGGCCGCGCGGGCGAAACGCTTGCCGCGCTTGATGGCAAGACCTATGAGATCATGCCCGACATGTGCGTCATTGCCGACGATAGCGGCGTGATCGGCCTGGGCGGTGTGATGGGCGGGGAAAGCACGGCGGTAAGTGCCGAGACCGTGGATGTCTTCCTCGAATCGGCCTGGTTCGACCCACTGCGCACCGCACGCACGGGCCGTATGACGGGCATCGTGTCGGATGCGCGCTACCGCTTCGAGCGCGGCGTCGATACCGCCTCCTGCCTGCCGGGCCTGCACTACGCCATCGAGCTGATCACCGCGGCCGGTGGCGGCAAGGTCTCGGACGTGAAGATCGCCGGCGGCAAGATCCCGCGCCAGGACAAGGTCGCCTTCAAGCTCGCCGATGTGGCCCGCCTGACCGGCCTCGACGTCAAGGCCAAGGATATGCGCAAGACGCTCACCGAGCTCGGCTTCGAGATCGAGGATTCCGGCGAGGCCTATTATGTCGTGCCGCCGACCTGGCGCTTCGACATTGAGCAGTCAGCCGACCTGGTCGAGGAAATCGCCCGCACCCAGGGTTATGACGCCCTGCCCGGCCAGTCCCTGCCCCCGCCGGAAGGCGGGCGCGGCGCGGTGACCACAACCATCCAGGACCGCGTGCGTACTGCGCGCCGCACGCTTGCCGCGCGCGGCTTCCTTGAGGCCGTCACCTGGAGCTTCATGGACAAGGAAAAAGCGGCCCTGTTCGGCGAGACGCCGGATGAGCTGACACTCGCCAATCCGGTGACCAGCGATCTCAATCAGATGCGCCCGACCATCCTGGCCAATCTCGCCGAGGCGCTGCAGCGTGCGAAGGATCGCGGCGAGCGCGGTTCGGCCCTGTTCGAGGCCGGGCCGATCTATCTCGGCGATGGCCCCAAGGACCAGCGCACCATCGTGGCGGCGCTGATGCGCCCGTCCAATGCCCGCCACTGGCAGGGCCTTCCGGCCTATGATGCCTATGCCGCCAAGTCCGATCTGCTGGCCGTGCTCGAGGCGATCGGCCAACCGGAAGCCCGCTTCCAGGTGGCTGCGCCGCGCGACAAGCACTGGCATCCCGGCCAGGGCGCCAGCCTGAAAATGGGCCCGAAGGTGACCGTCGCCCAATTCGGCGCACTGCATCCGCGCGTGCTCAAGGCACTGGATGTGGACGGGCCGCTCTATGGCTTCGAGCTCAATCTCAACGCCCTGCCGCAGATGAAGGCGCGCGGCGCGAAGACCCGTTCGAAACTGGACATCATCGACCGCAGCCCGGTGCGTCGCGACCTCGCCTTCGTGCTGGCCGACAGCGTGCCCGTCGCCGACCTGCTGGCCGCCATTCGCGGCGCCGACAAGCAGCTTGTCTCTGACCTTTCGGTCTTCGACGTCTATGCCGGCAAGGGCATCGAGGAAGGCCATCGCTCCATCGGCGTGGAGGTCACGCTCCAGCCCCAGGGTGAGACCCTCACCGACAAGGAGATCGAGGCGGTGATGGAAAAGATCGTCGAGAAGGCGGGCAAGGCCACGGGCGCCACGCTGCGCGGCTGACAGGTCTCGCCAAGACACTGAGGCATCACCCCTTTTCGAGGCCGCGGCCCGTCGATAAGCTCCCGACTCATCCAGCCTGGGTGAGGGGAAAGCGATGTCGATCCAGCATGTGATGACGCAGATAGGCTTCCGAAAGCGGCTCTATATGGAGCTGGAACCGGATGCCCGGGATTCGAGCGGGCTCTCGCGCACCAATCTTCTGATCGTGCTCCTGGTCGTGGCGAGCTTCATCACCCTGGCGCTGGAGACCGAACCCTCCCTCACCGACGAGTGGCGCGAGGGGATCAACATCTTCAATTATTTCATCCTGGCGATTTTCGCGATTGAGTATGTCGTGCGCCTTTGGGCATCTGGCGAGGATCCGCGCTATGACGGGCTCGGCGGGCGCCTGCGCTATATGATGACGCCGAGCGCGGTGGCCGATCTCATCGCCTTCCTGCCGGAGCTGCTCTGGCTCGTCTTCATGCGCGGCCAGGGCGAGGAAGCGCTGATGATCCTGCGTATCCTCAGGCTCTCACGGCTTGTGAAGATCGCGCGCTTCATGCCGGCCTTCGACATTCTCGGCGCGGCGATCCGCCGGTCCGGCGGCCAGCTATTCACCACGCTCGCGGTCGCGCTGATGCTGGTCTACCTCTCGGCCGTGATGCTCTACTTCATCGAAGGCGTCGGGGCCGGGCGCGAGGAGTTCGGCTCCATCCCCCGTGCCGTCTGGTGGGCCATCGCGACCCTCACCACGGTGGGTTATGGCGACGTTTATCCTGAAACCACGCTCGGCCGGGTGGCCGCCTCGGTGATCGCCATGGCGGGGATTGGCGTCGTTGCCCTGCCCGCCGGTGTATTCGCCAGCGCCTTCTCCGATGAACTGCGCGCACGCGCCGACCTCCGCAAGGAGGAAGAGGCCCGCCGCCATGCCATGGGACTGGAAGACACCCATCACGAGCAGACCGACGCCTGAACCGCCTGTTCGCTTGCCGGTTTAAACTGGTTGCAGACTTGCAAGCCCTCCCCCAAACCGGTCGCTAACGCACCCGCAGCAATCCAAGGCCCGCGATGAACACGCATCCTGGAACCCGAACGGCGCCTTCCGCCAACGCCCTGTCCAGAATCTGGACACTGCTGCAGGGTGAATGGTGCCCGGCGCGGACCCTGCCTGCCGGCTATGAGCGCACCGCCGCCGGGCTGATCGTGCTCATCGCCGCTGTGTTCCGCTTCGCCACGCTGGGCCAGGACTCGCTCTGGGTGGACGAAGGCTACACCCTCGCCTCGGCGGGCCACAGCTATGCCCACATCTTCACGGTGCCGTTCGACACCCACCCGCCGCTGCATTTCGCGCTGGTGAAGTTCTTCACCGGCTTTTCCAATGACGAATGGGGCCTGCGCCTGCCTTCGGCCCTGTTTGCCCTGTTCAGCCTCGTGCCGGTCTGGCTGCTCGGGCGCCGGATGATGGGGCCTGTGGGCGGCCTCGTCGCCATGGCGGTGCTGGCCCTCTCCTACACCCATCTCGTCTACGCCAATAATGGCCGCGACTATGCCCTGCTCCTGTTCTTCATCCTGCTGGCGGCCTATGCCGCACAGGGTCTCGCAGAGGCTGTCCTGCGCGAGGACCGGCTGGTCTCCCGCCCGGTCCTGGCCTGGACGGGGCTCTATACGCTCGGCGCCGCCGGAGCGCTTTATTCCCACAACACCGCCATCCTTTATCTCTTCATCCTGAACGCCGCTCTGTGCGCTTGGGTGGTCGCCACCGCGCCGCGCAGATCCATCCGCCTCATCGCCGTGCTGGCCGGGGTGCATATCCCGGTCTTCCTGATCTGGAGCCCCTGGCTCATCGTCATGCTCGGCACGTCCGGCGCCTTTGACTGGCTGCACCAGATGAGCCCGGTGGAGGCCGCCGTCACGCTGGCTGCCACGGTCGGGCCGAATGCGGTGTCTGCGCCGCTCCTGCTGGTCTTCTTCCTGGCGCTGGTGTCGGGCGCGGCGCTCTCTCTGCTGCGGCCCGGCTGGAGCCTGGTGATGATTGTCATCCACCTGGCCGCTTTCCCGACCTTCATCTGGCTGATGGGCTTCGTCTACAAGCCGATCTACATGGAGCGCATCATCCTGCCGGCCATGCTCGGCGGTGCTCTGGCGATCGGCTATCTGGCCGCCCATGGCCGGCGCCGCTGGGTTACCGCGGGCCTTGTCGGCGCGGCGCTTCTGGCTTCGCTGGTGTCGGCCGGCGCCTACACCCTGCGCGGGGACAGCGTCACCAATGTCGGGGCCCAGGTGATCGAGGACTGGCGCGGCGCGGTTTCGGCCCAGGCCGCCGACGAGACGCTGATCATCTGCGATACCTTCACCTGGCCGGTCGTGCATCACTATGCCGGCGAGCGCCGCCTCATCGTCCACCACGAGATTGGCGGCTGGGACCTTACCGAGCAGGACTGGCTCGATAATTACGGCCAGCCCGTCGCCAACCGCATGGTCCAGGACGAAGCGGCCAAGCCCGACTGGATGAGCCGCTCCGAAGTGGTGTGGGACGACATTGTCGCCTCAAGCCCGAGTATCGTGTTCCTGAAGGCGGAAATCCTGTGCAATGACGGCGAGCCGGAAATCCTGCGCGAACGCCTTGCCGCCTCCGGCTATGAGTTGGAGAGCACCAGCCACTGGCGCGGTGTCGGCGCCGAGCGCTATGTGCGCTAGGCCCTACTCGCCCGCATCCATGGCCAGGATGAACTGGGCGTAGCCGCGCGCCATGCGGGCGACATTCTCCACACTTGTGCGCTCATTCGTGCCGTGAAAACCGGTGAGTTCCTCCGGTGTGAGCACAGCCGGGACAAAGCGGTAGACACTGTCAGTGATAGCCGTGGCATAGCGCCCATCGGTCGCGCCCAGCACCAGGCCTGGCGCCACATCCGCCCCGTCGCCCGCCTCGCGCGCGACGGCCACCAGTGCGCCATAGCCATACGTGTCGGTCGGCGAGACGGGCGAGGCGCCCTGCCCGCGAATGCCGCCAATGCCGCGCTCGATCACCAGACCCTCGATATCCGACGTCACATCGCGCACATGCTCGATGACATCCTCCTCGGTGTCATTCGGGTGGATGCGGAAATTGACGATGGCCGTGGCGCGCTGGGCGAGCACGTTCTCCTTGGCCGAGCCGGTCAGCATGGTCGGTGCGGTGGTGGTGCGGATCATCGCATTGCCAGCGGGAATGTCGGCCATCTGTGCCTCCACCATGCCGCCGAACAGCCAGAGATTGGCCAGCGCCATCTTCTGCACGAAGGGCATGGTCGGCGCGCTCGCCTCGAACAGCTCCTTGACCGGCGGGCGGGAGAAGTCGGCCGGCATCTGGTTCTCGTCCAGCGCCACGATGGCACGTGACAGGCGTACGGCGGCGGACTCGCGCGGCGGGGTCGAGCTGTGCCCGCCTTCGGCCACGGCGGTGATCGAGACGGTGAGATAGCCCTTCTCGGCGACGCCGATATAGGCCATCGGCCCGCCGGACAGCGGCGAGGGGTTGATCACCATGAAGCCTTCGTCCACGGCCATGACCGGCGCAACGCCGCGCGATTTCAGCAGCTCCACGCCCGCCTGCGCGCCCGAACCGGACACTTCCTCGTCATGGCCGAACAGGAAATGGATCGTGCGGCGCGGCTGGAACCCGCTGGCGGCCAGCGCATCGGCGGCCTCCATCAGGCCGACCAGCGAGCCCTTGTCGTCAATCGCGCCGCGGCCATAGATCATGCCGTCGACAATGTCCCCGCTGAAGGGCGGCGCGGTCCAGTCGCCCTCGGTGCCGATATTCACCGGCACCACATCCTGGTGCGCCATCATCAGCAGCGGGGCGAGCGAGGGGTCGCTGCCCTGCCAGGTGTAGAGCAGCGTATAGCCGGCCACCGTCTCGCGCGTCATCGCGGCATGGGCGGCGGGATAGGTCGCCTCCAGCCAGGCATGCAGGTCCAGCCACGGGCCTTCCGTGCCGGGGCGCGGATCTCCGGCGGTGATGGTGATGGTGCGGAACCCGATGGCCTCCGACAGGTGCCGGGCGGCCGCTTCGCCATCGATGGCTGGCGGCTCGGCCAGTTCGACCTCCACCACATGGCTCGCCCCGCCATAGGTGAAGGTGCGATAGAGCACCACGACCACGAGCAGGGCAATCACGCCCACCACGCCCAATACCAGTTTCCGCCACATGAGGCCGCCTCCCGCCTTTGTCTTTCAGACAGGGGTAAGAGCGATTTCGACGCGCGGCAACTCCCGCTTTTCTGCCTTACCGCTAGCTCTCGCTACGGAAACGTCGCACCGCATCCACCGCCAGGGCAAAGCGCGAGAAGCTCCAGCTATGGCCCTCGGCCAGGCTCTGCAGCGTAGCGACAAGGTCGTTGCGCGCGCCCTGTCGCGGAGCCAGCCAGGCCTCGAAGCCGCCTTCGGTGAGCGCCTGTCCGGTCATCTCCACCAGCAGCTCGATGAGGTCGTCGATCATTCGCCGCGTCGCCACGCGGTCCCAGTAGCCCGCCGTCACCAGCGCGGCCTCGGCCGAGGCACGCAGCCGGTCGAGCCGCAGCGCATCGCTGACCTGGAAGAAGGTGCGCGCAACCACCGGCATCTCCTCCTCACGCGAGCGGGCAAGGTCGACCAGCGAAATGGCGAGCGCGAAATAGCCGATCGCGCCGGACCAGCGCGCCAGCGGCTCGGGCACACCGGCCGCCAGCAATTCGCGCGCACGCCGCTCGATCTGCACCCCGGCATGCTGGGAAGCGGTGTCCTTCAGGGTCGCCTTGAATTCATCCAGCGGTGGCTTGAGCAGGGCAACAACCTCTTCGACACTGGCCTCGGGCATGGTGTGTACGAGTTGTTCGCACGCGCTGGTCAGCGCCGTCACGCCATTGCGGCGCATGGAAATCTGGACATCGGCACTGACGCTATTGTCGAGCGCGTGGATGGCATCGTGGAACTCTTCCAGGCCGAGCAGCTGGCGGGCGATCTCGAAGGCGCGGGTAATGAGAGCATTGGTGCAGTCAGTGCTCTCGCGCAGGCGTGAGAGGAAGACCGGCCCGCCGGTATCGAGCAGGCGGTTGGCCAGCACGGTGGAGATGATCTCCCGGCGCAGGGGGTGGGCTTCGATGGACTCGCCATATTTGCGGATCGCCTCGGGGAAATAGCCCTCCAGCGTGTGCAGGAAGGTTGGATCGTCGGGCACGTCGGAGGCAACGAGATCATCGAACAGGGTGATCTTGGACCAGGCCAGCAGCACGGCCAGTTCCGGCCGGGTCAGGGCCATGCCGGCATCGATCCGCGCCGTCATCTCAGCACTGTCGGGCAGGCCCTCCAGCCAGCGATCGAGCACGCCGCGCTCTTCCAGATAGACCATGAGCCGCTCCAGCGCCTGCATGTCGGCGAGACTGGTGCTCTCAGCCAGGCTCAGCGCGCCGGTCTGATCGTAATTGTGGGCCAGCACATGGGCGGCGACATCGTCGGTCATCTTCTTCAGGAGGATGTTCCGCTCCCCGCTCGGCAGATCACCGCGCCGGATGGCCTCGCTGGCCAGGATCTTGATATTGACCTCATGGTCGGAGCTGTCGACGCCGGCGGAATTGTCGATGGCATCACTGTTCAGGCGCCCGCCAGCCTGGGCGAACTCCACCCGCGCAGCCTGGGTCATGCCGAGATTGGCGCCCTCGCCGACCACCTTCACGTTCAACTCGCGGCCATCCACGCGCAGCGCGTCATTGGCCCGGTCGCCGACATCGGCATTGCTCTCATGGCTGCACTTCACATAGGTGCCGATGCCGCCGAACCAGAGCAGTTCGGCATCCATCAGCAGGAGCGCGCGGATCAGCTCATTCGGGGTGACGCGGTCGCCGACAAGACCGGTCATGGCGCGGATCTGGTCGTTCAGCGCGATGGACTTGGCCTCGCGCGAGAAAATGCCGCCGCCTTCGGAAATCAGCGAGGTGTCATAGCTTTCCCAGGACGAGCGCGGCAGGTCGAAGATGCGCTTGCGCTCTTCCCAGAGGCGCTCGGGGTCTGCCGGGTCCGGGTCGATGAAGATGTGCATGTGATTGAAGGCGGCCTGCAGGCGGATCTGCTTTGACAGCAGCATGCCGTTGCCGAACACATCCCCGGCCATGTCGCCGACGCCGACCACGGTGAAGGGCTCGGTCTGGATGTCCTTGCCCATTTCCCGGAAGTGGCGCTTGACCGCCTCCCAGCCGCCGCGCGCGGTGATGCCCATGGCCTTGTGGTCATAGCCGGCAGAACCGCCCGAGGCGAAGGCATCGCCGAGCCAGAAGCCATGCGAGACGCTGATCTCATTGGCGATGTCGGAGAAGGTCGCCGTGCCCTTGTCGGCCGCGACCACCAGATAGGGGTCGTCCTCGTCCCAGATGACCATGTCGCCGGGGTGCACGACCTGCCCCTCGACCAGATTGTCGGTGAGATCGAGCAGCGAGGTGATGAAGGTGCGGTAGGCGGCAATGCCGGCCTCGCGGATTTCATCGCGCGTGCCGTTGAGCGGCAGGTGCTTGGGATAGAACCCGCCCTTGGAGCCCACCGGCACGATCACGGCATTCTTCACCTGCTGGGCCTTCACAAGCCCCAGCACCTCGGTGCGGAAATCGTCGCGCCGATCCGACCAGCGCAATCCGCCCCGCGCCACAGGCCCGAAACGACAATGGACGCCTTCCACGCTTGGCCCGGCCACGAAGATCTCGCGGAAGGGTTTCGGCGCGGGCAGCTCTTCCAGCTCCTGGCTGGCGATCTTGAAACTGATCGCGCGCTTCGGGCTGCCATCGGCCAGGGTCTGGCAGAAATTGGTGCGCACGATCGCCATGATCAGGTCGGCAATGCGGCGGATGACGCGGTCATCGTCAAGCGCGGCGACCTGCCCGAGCCCGGTCTCGATCTCCTCGCGCAGGACACGGCAGCGGGCAGCGCGGTCATCCATCTGGTCTTCATAATGGGGGTCGAAGCGTGCGCGGAACAGCTCGAGCAGCTTGCGCGTCAGATCGGGATGTTTGCGCAGGGCGCGGATCTGGGTTGCGCGGGCCGGGTCACGCCCGGTCTGCTGGCGGAAGGCGGACAGGCCGCGCAGGAGGGCCGCCTCGCGCCAGGTTGCGCCGACCGCAAAGACCAGCTTGTTGAAGCCGTCATTCTCCGCTTCGCCCATCCAGGTCGCGACGAAGGCCTGCTCGAACCGGTCGGCCAGCAGGTCCATCGCCACCGGCGGCGCATTCGGTATGCGCATCTGGACATGGTGGATCCAGTAGGTCTCCGGCGCATCGGGCGCGAGCCGCAGCGACGGGCGCACCGGAAAACCGGTCTCCGAGGCCACGAACAGGCCCATATGCTCGAACACCGGCACACAGTTCGACAGCGGGATCGCCCCGTCGCGGACATAGATCTTGGCCTGCAGGGTTTCCTCATCGTCGCCCTCGAGCTGGAAGGCGCGCATGCGCACAGGCGCGGCGGCGCTCAGTTCGGCCAGCTCGCGCACATCGAGCAGGGCCTCCTCGGCCGAGAAGGCCTCGCGATAGGCTGCGTTGAAGGCACCGCGGAAGATCGGCGCACCGGCCGCGGCCTTTGCGTCCAGTTCGGCTTCCTTGAGCGCGGCACGGTAGGCCTCGTCCCAGGTGCGCGACATTTCGGTGATCTTCGCTTCCAGCGCAGTGACATCGGGCAGTGTCGAGGCCCCGTCGAGGCGGACATGATAGGTCACGCGGGCGAGTGCGGTGGAATCAAAGCGCGGCTCGAAATCGGTCACCGTACCGCCGAGCGAGGTCTCCAGGAGCGCGGTGATCTGCTGGCGCAGCTTGGTATCATAGGCCTCGCGCGAGACATAGACGATGGCGGTGACGAAGCGGTTGAACTCGTCGCGGCGCAGGAAAACGCGCGTGCGCGGCCGGCCAATCAGGTGCAGCGCGCCGCGCAGCATGGGCGTCAGCGTCTCGGCGGTGGACTGGAGCAGCTCATCGCGCGGCCAGGTCTCGATCAGGTTCATCAGCGCCTTGGCATCGTGCCCGCCCGGACGCGCACCGGTATTGGCGATGATCTTGGCCGCCCGCTTGCGCACCAGCGGAATGGCGCGCGCGGTCTCGTCATAGGCCTCGGCCGTGAACAGGCCGAGGAAGCGCGTCTCACCGTTCACGCGGCCGCTTTCGTCATAATGCTTGATGCCGACATAGTCGGCGGCCACGCGCCGGTGCACCCGGCTGACCATGGTCGACTTCGCGATGATGATAGGTTCGCGCCGGCCGACAAAGGCGCCGATCTCGGGGGTGAGAACGGTCGGCTCGCTGGAGCGGTTGAGCACATTGAGCTGCTCGTCGCGCAGCAGGCCGAGATTGGAGCCCTCCACCATGTCGGGCTCGTCGGGGATGAAATTGCCATCCTCATTGCGCGGGAACAGATAGGTGCGCTTGCCGAGAAAGACGAAATGATCGCTGGCGAGCCAGTTCAGGAAGGCCGCCGATTCCGCGCGCAGGTCCTCGTCCAGATGGGTCTGCCTGCCGAGGCCTTCGATCTCCTCGCGCATGGCCGTGCGCATGGCGCCATAGTCCGACACCGCCAGGGCCACATCGGCCAGGGTGAGCCGGATCTCGGTCTCCAGCTCGTCTGTTTCACGGTCCGACAGGCGCGGCAGGAAAACCTGGATCGAGGAAATCCGCCGGCCTTCCTCCACCGTGATGATCGGGTGGAACAGGGCCAAGACTTCGAAGCCAAGACTTGAACAAGTATTGAGGACCGAATCGACCAGGAACGGCATGTCGCGCCCGGCGCATTCCAGCACGCTATGCTCTGTGGTTATTCCATCCTCGGCGCGCTGGTGGCGCACCCGCGCCAGGCTGTTGCCGGCCAGCACCGCCTGGACAACCGCCCAGTGTGCATCGGCAATCCTGTCCAGGTTGATTTCGCCGAGCCGGCTTATGTCTTCATTCGCCGCTTCGGTCCGGATCTGTTTCAGAATCTGGTCGCGCGGATCAGTGTCCGTAATCGTGTCGGCAGCCATGCCTGAGCCTCTGACGTGATGAAAGGGACTACATAGCCCCGCACCGGAAGCGAAACAACGCAAGGCCGCCAGCGCAGCATTTCATTTGATGTGGAAACGACCATGACACCGGTCGCAAAATAAATTGGGCCCGCTGAACGGGGACGTGTCCAGCGGGCCCACAGGCCTCATCCGCAGGCTGGGTGGGGGGACGCACGCGGAGGCCTGTTTTCGTGTTTGCCAGAAAGCAATGGCGCAAGCGCCGTAACAAATCCGACAAACTTGAGGATGATATGTATTATGTCGCCCTGTTCGGCAAGGGCTGAAACGCAGTATCCCTTTCAGTAGCAGCATAAATCGGTAAGTGTGCACTCACCATTGTTTTTTCATACATTTTTGCTTTGATCTATATTAGGCTCTCCATTTGCCGAAAGCAATATTGCAACCCAGCGTGTAGAATTGGACTGTGAAAACAGCACCATCATCAGGACTGTCAGCGGTGCCGACAGGAACATTCCGGGTATTCCCCAGATCGCACCCCAGATCGCAAGAGAAAGCAGCACGACCAGTGCCGATAGATTGAGAGAGTCGCCCATCATTCTCGGCTGCAAAAAATTTCCAATGACGAATTGCCAAAAACTTACACCGATAAAAGCGATTGCGCTGAATATATACGTGTCCTGTGGCGCGCTCCCCGGCACCCAGGCCGGCACGTCGGGCTGGACCAGCGCGAACAGCGGCGGGACCAGCGCGGCCACGATCGAGCCGACGGTCGGGATATAATTGAGCACGAAGATCAGCGCCGACAGAAACAAGGCGTTCTCGACCCCCAGCAACCGCAGGGTGAAATAGGTCAAGAGCGTGATCAGCACGGAAATCACCGTCTGGGTCCACAGATAGGTCTCGATACCCCGTCGCGCGGCCTCTGCGACCTCGGTCACCTGCTTGCGCCGCTCAGTATCAGTGAAGATTCGATCAAGTTTTCGCGACCAGGTCGCCGAGGCCAGGAACATGAAGGCGATATAGATCAGAATCAGCACCAGGTCGCCGCTAAGCTCGCCGATGGCATTGGCGATCAGGCCGACCAGCCGCTGGCCAGTTTCGTTGAACAGCAGCTGGGTGAGCGTCGGGGAATCGTTCATCCCGATCATGGAATAAATGTCGGCGATCAGTTCGTTGATCCGGCGCTCATAATCGGCCGAATTCTCGCCCCCGAACTGGGCGATACCCTGGGCCATCAGGACGACGAAGCCGATAAACCCGCTGACCACCACCAGGATGGCAATTACCCGCGCCAGCCGGCTCTGGTCTCCGGGCACAAGCTCATCCAGCACGCGGGCAAAACCCTCGATCGTCAGGAACAGGAACACCGCAAGGGCAAAGGGCGCGAGGATGCCGCGCGCGAGGTATAAAAAGGCGATGATCACAGCCGTGGCAATGATCCAAAGCGCGGTTTTCGTTGCCGTATCCAAGCCACCCTCCCCTGCCGGTCACGCCAAAGCTTTACGCGCTTTGGCGCGTCGGTGGAAGCTGGCAGCATCACGTGCCCGCTCCAACATCATGCCTTCTTGCGCCGGATGCGCGGCCAGATCACGCGCAGCCAGATGAACAGCATGATCCCGATCAGGAACAGCCAGGGCAGGCCGATGGCGAAGGCGGTGATCACGCCGGCCAGGCCGCTTGAGAGATTGTAGAAGAAGTCGCCCAGCGCCTCGCCCAGCGGATTGAAACGCTGGGAGCTGACGGGCGAGAATTTGGTCTCGTAATTCACGCTGAGCTGGCTCATGGAGACACGCAGGCGCAGCGTCTTCAGATAGGCATCGGTGGACTCGATCTCGCCGGTCACGCGCGCCAGTTCGCGCTCGACCGCCAGCAATTCTTCGAGATTGCCATCGCGGGTTTCCAGCAGGGTCTGCAGCCGCCCCTGCAGCGTGCGATGGGCCTCCAGCCGCGCGCCCGTGTCGATGATCGCGCGGGTGAGATCCTCGGCATATGTGTTGCGGAAGCTCACCTCGCCTTTGGCCGCTTCGGCATCCTCGTCGATGCCGGCCAGGAAGGTCTCGATCCAGTCGGGCTTGGCCCGCAGGGAGACCGAACCGCTGGCGCGGGTATCGGACTGGTTGTTAAAGCTGGTATTGGTGATGATGCAGACGCTTGTGCCCGCAGCCTGGCAGGCCTCCACATGGGAGGTCATCACCGGCTCGACGGCATCGACCGGCAGGCGCAGGCCGAGGCTGTGGCTGTAGGCGATGAACTGCTCAGTGGCTTCGGGGGCAGGCTCGCCGCCGGCGCCGCCGGACGGCTCTGTCTTCTCCTGCATCCTCCGCTCAGCCGTCACCGTGATCGGCGCGGGCGCAGGCATGGCATCGCGGTCCATCTCCTCATAGGCCATATCGTCCATGGACATGTTGCCCATGGGCGCAGGCGCATCGCCACACGCGCCGAGCAGGACAAGAGCCGACAGTCCGGCGGCAAGGTGCAGTTTCATCGAGGACTCCCTTCAGGTTTGAAGGAGACCTTACATGACATCATGGCAAGAAAACGGACGGCTTGGGGCGGGCACGCACCCTGGAGGACTTCAGCCCAATTCTATCAGCGACTCCCCGCGACTTGATCGCGGGGCCCAGCTCCGAAAGGTCCAGCTCATAACGCCCATCAGGAGATGGGCACCGCGGTCAAGCCGCGGTGAATCGGGACACTGTTGCCCCGCTCAGGCCGCCCGCTCGACAAACACCGTGCCGGCCGAATAGCCCGCCCCGAAACTGCAGATCACGCCCTTCTCGCCGGGCTTAATGTCGCCGGAATGGGTGTGGAAGGCGATGATCGAGCCGGCAGAACTGGTATTGGCATAGGTGTCGAGCACGGTGGGGCTCTCATCCTCGCTGGCCTCATGGCCGAGCACCTTGCCGGCGATCAGCCGGTTCATGTTGGCATTGGCCTGGTGCAGCCAGAGCCGGCGGAGGTCCGTGCCCTGAAGGCCGAGCGCGTCGAGATCCTCCTGGATCATCGCCGCCACCATGGGCACCACTTCCCGGAACACTTTGCGCCCTTCCTGGACGAACAGCTTGTCAGTGGCCCCGATGCCCTCGGGCGCGGCGCGATTGAGGAAGCCGAAATTGTTGCGGATATTGTTTGAGAACTGGGTCTTGAGATGGGTGTGCAGGATCTTCCAGTGATCGGCCGGAGCAATATCCTCTGCTTCGACCAGCACTGCGGTGGCCACATCGCCGAAGATGAAATGGCTGTCGCGGTCTGTGAAATTGAGATGGCCCGAGCAGATTTCCGGGTTCACCATCAGCACCGATTTCGCACTGCCCGAGCGCACGAAATCGGCTGCTGTCTGAATGCCGAAGGTGGCTGAAGAACAAGCCACATTCATGTCGAAGGCAAAGCCCTCGATGCCTAGCGCCTGTTGCACCTCGATTGCCATGGCCGGATAGGCGCGCTGCATGTTCGAGGCTGCGCACAGCACCGCATCCACATCCTTCGGGTCGCGCCCGGCGGCATCGAGCGACTGGCGCGCGGCCTTCACGGCGATCTCAGCCAGAACGGAGATCTCCTCATTCGGCCGCTCGGGGATGCGCGGAGCCATCACCGCCGGGTCGATCACGCCCGCCTTGTCGACCACGTAGCGGGACTTGATGCCCGACGCCTTCTCGATGAACTCCACCGAACTGTGGGGTTTGGGCTCGACCTCGCCGGCCTGGATGGCGGCGGTATGGTCCGCATTCCATTTGTCGGCCCAGGCATTGAAGCTTTCGACAAGCTCCTCATTGGAGACCGAATGCGGCGGAGTCCACAATCCGGTGGCGGAGATCACGGGGATGGGCATGGGACGGTTTCCTCTGGCCGCGCTTCACGCGCGGACTCATTTGTTTCCCAAGGAATAAGCAAATCCCGGCCGCGCGTCGACCTTTTCGCTGATCGGGGAGATGAGGACAGGACCTAGCGGCCCCGCTCTTCCTTCTCGCGCTGTTCCTCGCGCCAGTCGCGCTCGCGCTGGTCTGCGGCCTCAAGGCAATCGAGCCGCGCGCGGGCATCGACCAGCTCGTCGCATTCCGCTTCGCTGGAGATATAGGGCCGGCCCATGGTCGAGCAGGCCGAAAGCGGCAGGATGATGAGGCAGAGCGCGAGACGTTTCATAAGTCCAGCTGTGCCACGTGCTTCCGGCCAGGACAATTGCGCCGCTTTCAAATTTGAACCGCCTGCGGGCCTGTTGCGTTCATGAGAGCAAAGGAGACAAGCCCCATGTCCTCATTCGGCCTCTATATTATCGGTTTCATCGTGATCATCGCGGGCGTTTGCTATGGCGCCTTTCTGATCGGCATCCCGCCGCAATGGATCGGCATCGGCGCGGCCATACTGGCCGGGATCGGCATCATCACCGGCGTCGGCGTCGCCCGCCGGCCGGACCGATCTCAGCAATAGCTGACGCGCCTTCTAAACCGCCTGTACCGCGCCATGGCGCGGGCAGTCGATCTGGTGGTCGTTGACCAGCCCCACGGCCTGCATCCAGGCATAGACGATCGTCGGGCCGACAAACTTGAAGCCGCGCTTCTTCAGGTCCTTCGAGAAGGCCTCCGAGAGTGGGGTCCTGGCGGGCGCATCGCGCCAGTAGGCGAGCCAGTTCACTATGGGCGCGCCATCGACCCAACCCCAGCAATAGTCGGAAAAATCCTCGCCTGCCTCGGCCATGTCGAGATAGGCGCGAGCATTGCCGATCAGCGCCTCGATCTTTTTCGGGCTGCGGATGATCCCGGGGTTCTGAAGCGCCTTTTCGATTCGCGCCGCGTCCCAGTTCGCCAGTATTTCGGGGTGAAAGCCCTCGAATTCCTCGCGGATCGACTCGCGCTTCCTCAGAATGGTAATCCAGGAAAGCCCGGCCTGCATGCCGTCAAGCTGGAGTTTTTCCCAAAGCGCGCGGCCATCGCGCTCGGGCACGCCCCACTCGGTGTCGTGATAGTCGCGGTAAAGCACGTCATCGGCCGGCGCCCAACCGCAGGGAATGTCTGTCTCGGTCACCTGGCCCTCGCTGAAAAGAAAAGGGCCAGCCTATGGAGGGCTGGCCAATCTCTATCCTAACGAAGGGTGCCTGGCCTTACCAGTAACGTTCCACCTGATAATACTCATAGGAGGCATCGCGGGCGAGCATGCCGTCACTCTTCGTCAGTTCAGACAGGCTGTCGCTGGGGGCAGCCTTCAGCTGCTCCTCGGTATAGGGAACGACATAGCCACCCTTTTCAGGGTGGTAGTCGAGCGCCCCCCACGGGATGGCATGATACTTCTCGCCCATGCCGAGAAAGCCGCCGAATCCCACCACGGCGAACATGATATTGTTGTCCATCTTGTTCAGCATGACATCCTCGATCTCGCCGATCTTGTCGCCGCTCGTGGAATAAACATCGGTACCGACAACACGGCTTGAGCGGATGGCGGTGGTATGGCCGGAAGGGGTAGGCATTTTAAGAGCTCCAGTTGATTGAGAGGCACCCGATGTGCCTTTCCCTATCAACTGCGAACTCAGACCGAGGTTCCGGTCTTCTGAGCCTCTGAGAGCCACTTGTCCCGGTCGAGAATTTCAACGCTGACGCCACCCGCCGTGACAGCCTGATCACCCGCCTCGGCCATCCGGTCAATCCGCAGACGAGCAAGCGCTCTGTCGCCGGAAACGCTTGTGATTTCGCCGAGTGGGGTGTCGCCGGCCTTCACGCCTGCCCCCACGTCCAGCCCTTCGCCCTTCACCATGACTGTCCGCTTGCGGATCTTGCCGCGCCTATACATTCGGCTGGCGACCTCCTGGCCGACAAAGCAGCCCTTCTTGTAGTCCACGCCGTTGAGCAGATCCATGTTCACATCGGTCGGGAAGACCTCCGCATCGCGATAGTCCCTGCCCCATTCGGGCACGCCGGCCCCGATATAGAGCGCGGCGCCATCCAGTGGCGGGATTCCGTCTGCCGGGCCGTAGATCCGTGCCGGCAGGCCATTCGCGCGCGGGTCCCGCGTCCCGTCCGGACCGATCATGACGGCCATGGCCTCAGCCGGAGCGATCTCGACATCCGCGCGCAGCTTGTAGAGCTTCAGGCGCGGCTGGAGGAGGGCCATGGCGTCGGCATGCATGTCCATCAGGACGCCGGTTTCGGTGCGCAGGCTGAGGAAATCCACCAGCACCTTGCCCTGCGGGGTCAGCAGCGCGCCGAAGCGCAACTCGCCCACCGCCCAATCCATGGTGGAATGGGTGACGAGACGTTCAAGCAGAGACACCGCGTCCGGCCCGTCAAGGCGAAGCAGAGCGCGGTCGGGAAGCAGATAGGCTGTCATGCCGGGAAGATAGGGATGCCGGGCCCGGCTGGAAAGCGCCTATCGGCGCCAGGAGGCCGGAAGCGCGGCGAGAATGGCGCTCGCGAGGCCGGCTTTCACCACAGAGCCAATCAGGAAGGGCACCACGCCGCTGACAAAGGCTGCTTCGGCACCGATCAGGCGCGAGAGCCAGGCCCAGCCCATGGCGAGGATCAGAACATGCAAGCCGAGAAAGCCGGCAAAGCCCAGCGCATGACCTACCGGCGTGCGGACGCGCGGCAGGAGGCCGGCCAGCGCGGCGACAATCGGGAAGCTCGCCAGATAGCCCGCCGTCGGGCCGACAAAGGCCACCGGGCTGCCGCCGCCGTTCGAAAGCAAGGGCGCGCCCATGAAGGCGAGCGCCAGCCAGGCGAGCACAACGCCCGCGCCGGCACGCCAGCCGAGCAGCGCGCCCATCATCACCACCGCCAGCGTCTGCAGCGTCACCGGCACCGGGTGGAGCGGCACAGCGACATAGGAAGAAACTGTGAGAATGGCGATGGCGCCAATAGTGATCAGGATGGGCTTGAGGCGCGGCAGGGCCTGCAGGGCGGTTTGCGGTGTGGACACTACAGATCTCGCTTGTTTCCGGTGAATCTCTTTCATGCTGGTAGAACCCGGCCGGGAACAGGTCAAGCAGGCGCGCTCGGCTGATGACATCACCGAGCCCGCATGCATAAGATAAGGTATGTCTGCGACTTATGATATGATTCTGCGCGGCGGCACGCTGGTGACCCCCGGCGCTGAAGGGTCCGGCGATGTCGGCATCCATGATGGCCGCATCGCCACGATCGGCGATCTGGCCACCGCCGATGCCGGCGAGATGATCGACTGCACGGGGCTGCATATCCTGCCCGGCGTGATCGACAGCCAGGTGCATTTCCGCGAGCCCGGGCTGGAATGGAAGGAAGACCTGGAAACCGGCGCACGCTCTGCCGCGCTCGGTGGGGTGACGGCCGTGTTCGAGATGCCGAACACCGAGCCGACAACCACCACGCCGGACATGGTCACCGACAAGCTCAACCGCGCCGCGGGCCGCATGGATGTCGACCATGCCTTCTATGCCGGCGCGACGAACGAGAATGCCGGCCTGCTCGCCGAGATGGAGGCCATGGTCGGCTGCTGCGGCATCAAGGTTTTCATGGGCGCGTCCACCGGTTCGCTGCTGGTGGAAAGCGATGAGGGCGTGGAGCGCGTGCTGAAGGCGATCAAGCGCCGCGCAGCCTTTCATTCCGAAGACGAATACCGCCTCGCCGACCGCCGCGGCCTTGCCGTTCAGGGCGACTGGACGAGCCATCCGGTGGTGCGCGATCCCGAAGCCGCGATCAGTTCCACCCGGCGCCTCTTGCGCCTTGCCGCCGAGACCGGCAAGCGCATCCATGTGCTGCACATCACCACCGCGCAGGAAATGGAGATGCTGCGCGAGGCGAAAGACCTCGCCAGTGTCGAGGTCACACCCCAGCACCTCACACTTGTGGCGCCGGAGGCCTATGAGCGCCTCAAGGGCCATGCCCAGATGAACCCGCCGATCCGCGAGCAGCACCATGTCGACGCGCTCTGGCGCGCGCTGAATGCCGGGATCGTGGATGTGCTCGGCTCCGACCATGCTCCGCACACGCTGGAGGAAAAAGCACGCCCCTACCCCGCCTCGCCGTCCGGCATGCCCGGCGTGCAGACGCTGGTGCCGGTGATGCTGACCCATGTGAATGCCGGAAAGCTCTCCCTGCGCCGCTTTGTCGAGCTGACCTCGGCCGGCCCGCAGCGCGTCTTCGGCATCGCCAGCAAGGGCCGCATCGCCGAGGGCTATGACGCCGATTTCACCCTGGTCGACATGAACCGGCGCGAGACCATCACGAAGGAATGGTCGAAGTCCAAATGCGGCTGGACCCCGTTCGAGGGCTTTCAGGCCACTGCCTGGCCTGTCGGCACCATCATCCGCGGCAAGTCCGTCATGCGGGACGGCGAAATCACCCAGTTCGGCGGCGGCAAGCCCGTGCGCTTTGTCGAGACCCTGGTGCGCTGATCGATGGATGCGGTGACGCGGGCACAGGAAGCAGGCCTGGTCATCGGCGGGCTCTACTATTCCAAATGGATCAAGCCACCCGAGGACAATCGCGACCCCGACAGGGTCTCCTATCGCTATTACTGGATGTTCTGCCCGGACGGGGCCATCGCCAGCGCGCCGGTGATCGCCGAGCCCGGCAAGATCACCAGCTGGTTCACCTGTGACAACACCACCCTGCGCAATGGCCGGCTGGCATGGCAGGATAACCGCTTCATGGCACAGATGCGCTACTCCACCGGCACCATGACCTGGCTGCTCGAAATCCTCGCCTCAGGCGCGCTGCACCTCACGCCCGAAGGCGACATGGACGGGCGCCTGCCCCTGCATCTGGACCTCCACGAGACATGAGCGAACGGCGAGGGCTCAACCGGACCCTCTTCTGGCTCTATGAGGGAACCGGCAAATGGCCCGGCGTGTTTCGCTGGGCGCTGCTGATCTTCGACCTGCTCACCATCGGCTATTTCCTCTGGGCACCGTTCGAGCAGCGCGGGCGCACCCATGTGGCAATTGATTATGCCATCGGCGCGGTGATCGCGGCAGACCTTGCGGCGCGCTTCTATATCGCCCGCCACCGGCGCAACTTCCTTTTGCGGATCATGAACTGGGCCGACCTCATCGTCGTGGTCACCATGTTCGCCCCGCTCTTCGTGGCCAATCTCGCCTTCCTGCGGGTGCTGCGGGCCGTGCGCGCGGTGCGGGTCTACACTTTCATCCGGCGGATCAAGGGCGTCACGCCCTTCTTCAAGCGCCATGACCAGATCATCAACAAGGTGACCAACCTCATCGTCTTCGTCTTCATCATGTCGGCGCTGGTCTATGTCTCCCAGGTCGGCCATTCCGACACCCAGGTCCATTCCTATATCGACGCGCTCTATTTCACCGTCACCAGCCTGACGACCACCGGTTATGGCGACGTGTTGATGGTGGGCACCACGGGCCGGTTCCTCTCCATCCTCGTCATGGTGCTGGGCCTGACCCTGTTCCTGAACCTCCTGCGCTCGGTGGTCTCGCCTGGCGGCAAGGTCGACCATGAATGCCCCGATTGCGGCCTCATGCGCCATGACCGGGATTCTGTGCACTGCCGCCATTGCGGCCGCGTCCTTCATATCCCGACGGAAGGCTACGATTAGAATCGCGAATTGTCGGCGAGTTGTCTTGTTCCCTTTATTGGCTTGGACTAGGCCGGAGCAAAAAGAGAATGTCCCGCCGGCGCGGGCGAGGAAACACCGATGACAGGTCAGCTTCCCTTTCGCGAAGTCCCCTATCTGCCCCAGAAACTGGAGGTGGAGCACCGCGAGGATGGCTCCATCCTGCTGCGCAACGGGCACCCGCTTCGCCCGCATCACCCGCACATGCTCGCCCCGCTGGTCTACTGGGGTGCGGCCGCCCCGGAGCGCACCTGGCTCGCCCAGAGGGACGCAGAAGACCCGAGCCAGCCGGGCTGGGCGAAGATCAGCTATGGCGAGGCGCTCGGCGAGATCCGCGCCCTGGCCCAGGGCTTTCTCGACATGGGCGCCGGCCCGCACTGCCCGGTGATGATCCTCTCGCGCAACACGATCGACCATGCCCTTGTCATGTATGCCGCCATGTGGGTCGGCAGCGCCGTGGTGCCGGTCACGCCCGCCTACGCCACGCTGGCGGAGGATTTTACCCGGCTCAACTATATCGACGATCTCGTCCGGCCCGGCATTGTCTATGTCGAGGACGGGGCGGAATATCAGCGCGGCCTTGGTGGCATGAAGCTCGCCGGCCGGCCGGTAATCTATTCGCGCAATGCCCCGGATGTGGAAGTGGCCGTGCCGCTGCATGGCCTCTTGGAGACCACGCCCACCAGCGCGGTGGATCTCGCCTATGACCGGCTCACGCCCGAGACGGTGGCGAAATACATGATGACCTCGGGCTCCACCGGAGAGCCCAAGGCAGTGATCAACACCCATGGCAATATCTCCTCCATGGTGAAGATGATCCGCTCGGCCTGGAATGTGGAACGGCTGGAAGAACTCAGCGCCGGACCGCAGGTGATGATCAACTTTCTGCCCTGGAGCCATACCTATGGCGCCAATGCCATCCTGCACTCCATGACCGACTGGGGCGGCACGCTCTATATCGACTGGGGCGCGCCGACGCCGGCACGCCTGCCGGAGATGATGCGAAACATGCGCGGGGTCTCGCCAACCCAGCACACAACGGTGCCCGCCGCCTGGGCCGCCATCGCGACCGAACTGGAGCATGACCCGGAGCTTGCGAGGACCTTCTTCAAACGCCTCTTCGTCATGGCCTATGGTGGGGCCAGCCTGGGCCAGGACATCTATGAGCGCATCCAGAAGGTGGCGGCGGAGACCACCGGCGAGCGGATTTCCCTATCGGCGGGCTATGGCTCCACCGAGACCTCGCCAACGCTCTCGAACGTCCACTGGCCGAACGACACGATGGGCCTTATCGGCCTGCCCCTGCCCGGCTGCGAGATCAAGCTTGCCCCGGTCGGGGAAAAGCTGGAATGCCGCGTGCGCGGCCTGCACATCACGCCGGGCTATTATCGCAATCCGGAGAAGACCGCCGAGGTCTTCGACGAGGAGGGCTTTTACCGCATGGGCGATGCGGTGCGCTTTGCCGATCCCGTCAATCCGAACAAGGGCCTGGCTTTCGACGGCCGGCTGGCGGAAGAGTTCAAGCTGATGAACGGTACCTGGGTCTCGGCCGGCACGGTGCGCGTGAAGGTGGTCGAGGCGGTCGACGGCCCGCTGGCCGATGTCGTCGTCTGCGGCCTCAACCGCGACCGCATCGCGCTGATCGGCTTCCTGCATGAAGGCTGGTGCAGCCGCCATCTCGGCAAGACGGCAGACCTTCCGACGCTCACCCGGTCACCGGCCATCATCGCGGCCGTGCGCCGCGGAATCGAGGCCTACAACGCCGCCCACCCCAACACGGCCCAGCGCATCTCCGCGATCCTTCTGCAGGACACTCCACCACGCCCGGAAGCCGGCGAAATCACCGAAAAGGGTTATATCAACCAGTCCAGGGTGCAGGCCCTGCGCGCGGAAGAGATTGCGCGGCTCTACGGTGATGATGAAAATGACTCCATTCTCAGATTTTAGACCGGCGAAGGACACAGCATGAGCGAAACCGCACAAGAGATGACTGGCGCGGAGGCCCTGGTCGGGACGCTGGCCGACAATGGCGTGACCGCCTGCTTCGCCAATCCCGGCACCTCGGAGATGCACCTCGTCACCGCACTCGACCGCGAGCCGCGCATCCGCAGCGTGCTCTGCCTGTTCGAGGGCGTGGCGACCGGTGCAGCCGACGGGTATGCCCGTGCCACCGGCACGCCGGCCATGACGCTCCTGCATCTCGGCGCGGGCTACATGAATGGCGGGGCGAACATCCACAATGCCCGGCGCGCGCATACGCCGATGATCAATGTCATCGGCGACCACGCCACCTATCACACCAAGTACGACGCCCCGCTGACCAGCGATATCATGGGGCTTGCCGCGCCGAACTCGATCTGGATCAAGTCGGTCGACAAGGTCAGCAACGCTGGCAAGCTGGCGTCGGAGGCCTATGCGGCAAGCTTCGGGCCCGCGCCCGGTCCGGTCTCGCTCATCCTGCCGGCCGACAGCGCCTGGGAACCGGGCGGCAGCCGAGGGCCGAAGGTCACCCCGCCCAGCCTGCGCGCGCCTGACAGCAATGCTCTGGATGCCGCCGCCGACGCCCTAAAGGCCGCGGAGAAGCCGGCGGTCATCGTCAATGGCACTGCCCTCATGGGCGAGGGCCTGGTGGCAGCCTCAAAGCTGAAAGCGGCCGGCGTGCGCGTGCTCACCGACACCTTCTATCCGGTCCAGGAACGCGGCGCCGGGCGCTTCATGCCCGACAGGATGCAGTATTTCGCCGAAGCCGCGATCTCCGATCTGGAAGGCAGCGACCTGATGGTCATGGCCGGCACGCAGACCCCGGCGGCCTTCTTCGCCTATCCCGGCAAACCGAGCCTGCTGGTGCCCGAGGGCTGCAAGGCGATGAGTGTTGGTAGCTATGAGATCGACAGCGCCGCTGCGCTCGCTGCCCTGGCCGAGGCCATCGGCGCCAGCGAAGCCGCCCCGGCCATGCCACTTTCCCTGCCCGACAAGCCCTCAGGCGAACTCGACGCGTTCAAGGTCGGCATGGCCATTGCCCGCCACCTGCCTGAAGGCGCCATCGTCTCCGATGACGGCGTATCCAACGGGCTGATGACATATATCCCCACCGCCACGGCGCGCCCGCACCGCTGGATGATGCTGACCGGCGGCGCCATCGGCCAGGGCTTCCCGCTCGCGGTCGGCGCGGCCATCGGCTCTGACAAGCCTGTTCTGTGCCTCTCCGGCGACGGCGCGGGCATGTACACAAACCAGGCCCTGTGGACCATGGCGCGCGAGGGGCTGAACGTGGTCAATGTGGTCTTCGTCAACCACTCCTACCGCATCCTGCAGATCGAGCTGCACCGCACCGGCGCGGGCAATCCCGGTCCGGCCGCGCGCAGCATGCTGAACCTGGACGGCCCGGAAATAGACTGGGTCGACCTTGCCCGGTCCCTCGGCGTAGAAGGCCACTCGGCCCATACCGGCGAGGAAATGGACGCCGCCCTGGAACGCGCTTTTGCCGAAGGCGGCCCGCACCTCATCGCGGCGCATGTGCCGGGCTAGGTCTTAAGCGGCTTGGCAGAGCATATGATGTCCGCCCTCTCCCGCGAAAGCGGGGGTCCATGGACCGGAGACGCCCCCCAGCGCGATAGCGAAGAGAGTGGTCCCTGGATCCCCGCTTTCGCGGGGATAAGCGGCTCTAGAGGTTGCCGCGGCCTGTCAGATCAATCTCCACACAAATCAAACCGCACGGCCACGAAGTGCACCGGGTCGCCATTTGAATAGTTCAGCCCGTAATGCGGGGCCGAGCGCATCTCGCAAATCTCCGGGCGCGCGGCCAGCAGCGTCTCGAACGTCTCCAGCGCGGCCGGGCCGTCCTCGTCTTCCAGATTGACCAGATAGGCGGCGGGATAGGCGCCGGGATCTTCCGGCAGTTCCACCCGTGTCTCCGGCGGGTGCAGGTTCTGCGTACCTGTGGTCAGCACATAGGACGGCTCGGCATAGCCCACGGCCTGGATCATCTCTGGCGCCATGCAACCCTCGCCTTCACCGGGCAGCGCACAGACCTCCGCCAGCGCCGCGCGCGCCACCACGGTGGGCTGCAGCCAGGTCTGGCTGGGGATGAACACCGCGCGCACATGCCAGCCGAACAGGGTCGCCGCCGCAATGGAGGCAAGCACCGCGCCCGAGACCTGCCGGAACACCGCCAGCAGCACGGTCGCGATCGCCGCCACAACGCCGAACGCCCAGAGCCAGAGCGGATAGTCCAGCATCGGCTTCCACTGGGCGAGCACGACGTCTTCGGGGGCGGACGAGAAATCGCCTGCGCTCTCGGCCATGAACATGGCGTCCACGCCGCGCGCGCTGACAATGGCGAGCAATGCGGCGCCGATCACGAACAGGGCGATGGAAGCGATGCCGCTGATCCACATCCGCGCGCCGGAGATCAGCTTCTCGGCCGCCAGCCCGCAGATCAGCCCGAGCGCGGGATAGGCCGGCAGGATATAGTGGCTGAGCCGGGTCGGCATCAACTCGAAGAAGAAGGCCGTCAGCAGACCCCAGGCGACCAGTAAGCGCAGCGCGCGCACCTCTGCGCCGGGCGCAGCGATCTCCCCGCTCCAGCGCGCATGCCAGCCCGGCAGGAGGCCAAGGCCCCAGAAGACCAGGATCAGCGCCACAGGATAGGCGACCAGCGTCTGCTCGCCGAACACCCAGGCGACCACGGCCTGCAGGCCCGCCAGCGCACCGGCAATCAGCAGCGCGTCGGTACCCTTCCGCCGGCCCGCCGCGCTCTCCCCGCGCAGCCGGTTCCAGGCGAAAACCGCGCCGGGAATGAGCACAAGCGTCGCCGGGAAGAACCAGACCGGGATGTGCGAGAGATGATAAAGCGGCCAGCCGGCATGGCCTTCGGATGCCCCGGCGAACTTGTCCTTCAGGTCCTTGCCGACCGCGCCCTGGACATATTGCCCGTCGGTGGCGGTCTGGATCCAGATGAACCAGGGGATCCACAGGGCGAAGAAAAGCGCCGGGCCCGGCCACCATATGAGCACGCGCCACCAGTCGCCGCCCCTGTTCTCTCCGGCCTTCGCCCAGGCCCAGACGCCAAAGCCCGCATAGGCCGCCACCATGATCGAGACCGGCCCCTTGATCAGGAAGCCGAGCCCCATGGCGGCCCAAAATAGTATCGCAAGTGCTTTCCTGTTTTGACCGCCCGCTTCGCCTGCGGCTCCGCGATGGGTCGCGCTCAGGGCTGTGTCCTGATCCTGACGCATATAAAGCCGCGCGAGCGCGCCGATGCCCAGCGTTGTCAGGAAGACCAGCACGCCATCGGTCTTTGAAATGTGTGCCTCGCTGGTCAGCAGCAGCGTTGCCCCGAACAGCGCTGAGCCGAGAAAGGCCGCCCGCCTGTTCATCAGCGCAAGGCCGCACCAGAAGGTCGCGAGCGTACCCAGTCCGGCGCCGATCCAGCTCGGGATGCGGTAGGACCAGATCTCCTTCGCCTCGGCGCTGGAAAAGGCCGCCGTCGAGCCGGCCTGCAGCCAGTGAATGCCCGCCGGCTTCTTGTTGCGCAGCTCATCCTGATAGCGGATGCGGATATAGTCGCCGGTCTCCAGCATCTGTTTCGACGCCTGGGCAAAGCGGCTCTCGTCGCGGTCGAGCGCGGGCAGAGAGAAGACGCCCGGCGCCGCCGCGCCCATGGTAATGACGAGAAGGATCAGCCAGGCGGCCCAGCCCCTGGAAATGCGGTCGAGGAAATCCATGGCCCGCGCTTTAGCGTGCTGCGGTTCACGAGGCGAGGGGTTTTGACCGTGCAGCGGCGCTATTCCTCCTCGGTCGCGCTTTCATCCTTGGCGGTGAAATCCGACATGGCTTCGGGCTTGGCTGTTTCGCCGGTCACAGGATAGCCGATCACCACGTCGATGGGGTCTTCGAAACAGTCGGCGCCCTGGGCGACGAAGGTGCCGGGATAGTCGGGATTGGCGAAGATCAGCTCCACCCGGCCCCATTTGTATTCCGGGTCCTCGGTCTCCGGATTGGAGATGGCGACCTCGCAGAGCTTGGGATCGCTCATCTCGAAGGGTTCGATCCAGATGCCGTCATAGCGCCCGCGGCCCTCATACTGGCCGGCCAGTCCGAAGACATAGATGAGGCCGCGCTGATCCTCATAGTCCTCCAGCGGATAGGAGAGCACGGCCATGCCATTGTCCAGGTCGCGCTCATAGATGATGTCGCCGAAATTCGAACTCCACACCTCGTCGGCCATAGCCAGCGTTGCACAAAGGCCCGCCAGCATCGCGGTTATGATCAGTTTCCTCATGGTGTCCCTCCCGAAAAATCAAGGCTTATCAAGCCTCAGGAAGGATAACCTCGCGCCAAATCTCCGCCGTGGCAAGGCGAAGTTTGGCCGGTCAGGCAGCGACGGAATAGCCGAACTGGGCAACCACAGGCCCGACCTTCTCGCGCGCGGCGGCGAGCTTTTCGGCATAGAGCGCCTCACCCTTCGAGCCATGCCAGTCCAGGCACAGTCCGCGCACCCGCGCCAGCATCCGGCCGCGGCCATTCTCATAGGCCGACTCGTCCACGAGATACTTGTTGCCGTTGGGGTCATGCATCAGCGCGATCATCAGGGCGCCTTCGACCATGCGTGCCTTCATTGCCTCATCATGCTCGCCGGACCTGGCGACCAGGTGGGTGTCGATGAAGTCCTCCACCAGCCATTCGCCGGAATACTCGACCTCCCAGAAATACTCGGCCAGTCCGACCAGCTCGCGGTCGCCCCCGCGCGGCAAAAGCGCATCGGCCACCGCCAGCAGGACCTCCTCGCGCTTGCCGCCGGCCCGGTCGGCCGCCAGCACCCAGGTCCAGTAATAGAAGGGCGCATCGGCACGCTGTTCGGCTGTGTACTCGGCCAGCTGCGTCTCGAACCCGCTCTTGGAATAGACCGCACTACTCATCGCAAGCAGCGCCGCCTGGGTGGCCGCTGCCGCCTCCGGCGACGGCTGGGGATCCTGCCGCGGGGGCGCCTCCCCGACGGTTTTGCCGGTGATCTTCTCATAAGCCATCGTGATCAGGCCCAGGACCATGATCAGGCCAAAACCCGCAACAACAAGGAAAATGATACCTTCAAGCATGCCGCACAGCCTCCGGATTCGCGCCAACACTCTGGATTTCCGCCACAAATCCTTTCCAAACCGGAAACCATGATGCGAAATATTCGCAAATCTCCGCCCGACCGCCGGAGCGCCCCACCCTGCCCGGCGCGGAAGATTGACGGGGCGGGCGGCATGGTTTGAGTAGGCCGCAGGCGATTTCGGAGACGGCGGGACATGGCGGGGCTGGCGCACAATCTCATCTGGGCGAGCGTCATGGTGGGCCTGACCACCGTGATGCACCTTGCCGGTATCACCGGCCTCATCGCCATGCTGCGCGCCGGGCGAGACCGGGCCGGGCCGCGCGCGCCGGTCTGGCGCCAGTTCGGGGCCATCCTGTTCGTGGTCTTCTGCCTCTTTGGCCTGCACACGATCGAGGTCTGGTCCTATGGCGCCTTCTACATGGCCGTCGGGGCGTTCGACACCTTCGAGGAAGCGCTCTATTTCTCCACCTCGACCTTCACCACGGTGGGCTTTGGAGATGTCGTGCTCGGCCCGGACTGGCGTCTTCTCTCGGCCATCGAGTCGGCCAATGGCTTCCTCCTGATCGGCTGGTCGACCGCCTTCCTCGTCGCCGTCACCGCCCGCCTGCGCATCGTGGAAGCGGAGATGGAGGGGGATTGAGCCTGCGCCGGCGCGCCCGGGCAGGGCTCAGGCCGGCGAATCTGCGGCAAGGCGTCTTGCAAGCTCTGGCGGCGGGGCATCCAGCGCCTTGAGGGCCAGGCGATGGGCCTCCATCAGCACATCCATGGCCCAGTCCTGCCATCGGGCGGGGTCATAGCCCGGCGGACTGCCAGGTCGAAGACACGGCGCCGAGGACGGCGCAAAGGCATGGCGCGGCGGCCGGTCGCGCAGGCGCAGATAGCGCGCCAGCGCCGGGCCAGGATCGTCCAGCACATCGGAGAGCGCCGCGATGCGCGCCTTGAGGCCGGCAAGGTCGCGTTCGGGCGAGGTCTCGGCGGAAAGCGCCCGGCCCTCCGCCGGCAGGGAGAACGCCATCAGGCCCGGCAGACGATCAGAGAGATTGAAGGGACGGCAATAGCCACGCGCCCGCAGCGCACGGTGCCGGACGGGGCGGGCTTCAGGCGCCGACGGCCGGACAGCGGGCGCGGCCGGCACAGGGCATGGATGGGCTGCCGCCAGCGCAAAGATCGCGCGCCGCGCGGCAGCTTCGGCCAGGCGCAGCTCGGCAAAAGCCCGCACCCAAACCACCCCCGGCACCGCCCCAAACGCAAAGCCCGGCAGCGCGCGGAGTGCCGCCAGCACACCCGCCACCAACGCCCAGACCCGCGCCAAGGAAACCGAAGCCTTTTCCATGCGGGTCAGTATGAGGCCGGGGATAAGGGGGCGGATAGGGAATTTTGCGCCGAAAGAATAGCTAGGCTGAATAGGCCAACGCGGCGAGGACATCCTCGCGTTCCAGCTCGTCATAGGTGCGCAGCACATCCTCGGTCGTGCCGCCGCCGGCGAGAATGTCGAGAATATCCACCACGCGCAGCCGCATGCCCCGGATACACGGCTTCCCGCCCATCTTGCCGGGCTCAATCGTGATGCGCGCGAGGAGGTCGGATTTGTCCATGGGTGGGATATAGCATGGTGTGGGGGTGAGGTGGAGGGTGCAAAGCCGATTCTTTGTTCCAGCAGAGTTGCAATCCGTTCTCACCTCTGTTAGAGGTTTTAACCTCCAACCACCAGGATGCCACGATGAGACAAATCGAGATCAGCAATGATACATTTGCAATGATATGGACACTTCGTACCGCACCAGAGGCAAATGAGGAGGAAGTTTTATCCCGAATACTGAGAGAAAAGTTGGCCCAAACCACAAAGAGCGAAAAACCTCTTGATTTTTCCTCCGAATTAGAGGCATTATCCTCCTTGCCGGAATTGTCCGGCAGTCAGCCCAATTTGGAGGTGCATATGATTGACCAACTAGAACCCACTGGAAAAGTGCGCTGGGTAGATGATGTCAAATCTGCATTGGCACGGCTTGGTGGACAGGCTTCTCTTGCAGATATCTATCGCACTGTTCGTTCACTCCGGGCGGCTGCTGGCCGCTCACTACCAGAAACGCTGGAGGCAACTATCCGTCGTACCCTGGAAGATCACTCGAGCGACTCGGCAAACTTTAGAGGAGAAGACCTCTTCACCATGCCTTACGGGCACGGCCAGGGCATTTGGGCTCTACGCAAGAGATAGCTTAATCTGAGCAGTACGGAGCGGACTTTAATTCCGCCCCGTACCCTTGGCCCGTGAGTACATCAATCACTCCGCCGCTGCAAGCTTCGCCGCCTCGCGTTCGGCGGCGCGGCGGTCGTCGGCGGCTTTGAGGCGTTTCATGCTGATCAGATGGATCACAAAGATCAGCCCCATGCCGGCAAAGAACACTGCATAGAAAATCAATTGATAAAGCAATTCGTCAGACACCGGATTCCTCCAGTCTCTGAATGATATAATATGCGAGCATGAAAAATGCCATGCCGCCTATGAAAGCCAGAAATCTCCCGAGAATGAGATAAGGTTCTGGCTTTGGCTCGGAAAACAAAGCCGCGACTATCCCGGCGATACCGACTGCGCTGAAAAAAGTCGCACAGAATTTCCTGATTTCGTTTCGTCTCTGAACCGCGGTCATGAGGCCCCCACCCGCTATTAGTGCCTAATTCCGCCCCACCCGTTTATCGCGAGCTGCCAGCAATCGCAACCGTAGCGCGTTCAGTTTGATAAAGCCTTCCGCGTCCTTCTGGTCATAGGCGCCGGCGTCGTCTTCGAAGGTGACGTGGGCTTCGGAATAGAGGCTGTAGGGGCTGGTGCGGCCCACCAGATGGACCGCGCCTTTGTAAAGCTGGAGCGTCACTTCGCCGGTGACATAGGCCTGGCTGGTGTCGATCGCGGCCTGGAGCATTTCGCGCTCCGGGCTCCACCAGAAGCCGTTATAGATGAGCTCGGCATATTTCGGCATCAGCTCGTCTTTGAGGTGCGCCGCGCCGCGGTCGAGCGTGATCTGCTCGATGCCGCGATGGGCGGTGAGCAATATCGTGCCGCCGGGCGTCTCATAGATGCCGCGCGACTTCATGCCGACAAAGCGGTTTTCGAGCAGGTCCAGCCGGCCAATGCCGTGCGTCCTTCCGTACTCGTTGAGCTTCGTCAAAATCGCTGCGGGGCTCAGGGCCTCGCCATTGATGGAGACCGCGTCGCCCTTCTCAAAACCGATGCGGATCACCTCCGGCGTGTCGGGCGCATCCACCGGGTCGACCGTGCGCTGATAGACGAAATCGGGCGCGGCCTCGCCGGGGTCTTCCAGCACCTTGCCCTCGGAGCTGGTGTGCAGCAGGTTCGCATCCACGCTGAACGGCGCCTCGCCGCGCTTGTCGTTCGGCACGGGAATCCCGTGTTCCTCGGCGAATTTCAGGAGGTCGGTGCGCGACTTGAAGCTCCAGTCCCGCCAGGGCGCGATGACGCGGATATCGGGTTTCAGGGCATAATAGCCGAGCTCGAAGCGGACCTGGTCGTTCCCCTTGCCCGTGGCACCATGACAGACGGCGTCCGCGCCGACAGCCTCGGCAATCTCGATCTGGCGCTTGGCGATCAGCGGGCGGGCAATGCTCGTGCCCAGGAGGTAGACGCCCTCATAGACCGCATTGGCGCGGAACATGGGGAAGACATAGTCAGCGACAAAGCTCTCGCGCAGATCCTCGATGAAGATGTTTTCCGGCCGGATGCCCATCTTCAGCGCCTTCTCGCGCGCCGGCTCCAGCTCCTCGCCCTGGCCGAGATCGGCGGTGAAGGTGACGACCTCGCAGCCAAACTCGGCCTGCAGCCATTTCAGGATGATGGAGGTATCCAGGCCACCGGAATAGGCGAGGACGACTTTCTTGGGAGGGGTCATGAACTCGGTCTTTCTAAGCTGGGCGCAGGGCTGCCCTCATGGTGAGCGGAGACGAACCATAAGGGCGGCTGGCATGTCCAGCCTGCTCTTCGTGTCCGCCCCATGGTTCGTCTCCGCGCACCATGAGGCTCGTGGATTTTCCGCGTCAGCGGCGCCGCCCGCCAAGGATGCCGCGCAGGACATAGCGTGTGACTTCGCGAATGACCGTCATGCCGGCCTGTTTCGTAGCTGTTTCGAGCGGGGTGTCGCGCGTCGAGCGGCGGCGCGTCTTGGAGCGCTCGGCCTCTTCGCGGGCCTCCTCTTCCTCGCGCGCCAGTTCTTCGGCGGCCTCGGCGGCTTCGGCTTCGCGCTCGGCGAGGATTTCATAGGCGCTTTCGCGGTCGATCGCCTCGTCATATTTCAGCGCCACGGGCGAGACTTCCATCACTTCCGCGCGCTCGCCTCCAGTGGCCGGGCCGAGGCGGGATGAGGGCGGGCGGACCATTGTGCGCTGGACAACGCCGGGCGCGCCCTTCTCGTCCAGGGTCGAGACCAGCGCCTCGCCGACGCCAAGCTGGGTGATGGTTTCCTCGGTGTCGAACTCCGGATTGGGCCGGAAGCTCATCGCGGCGGCCTTCACGCCCTTGCGTTCGGACGGCGTATAGGCGCGCAGGGCATGCTGGATGCGGTTGCCGAGCTGGGCGAGCACTGAATCCGGCAAATCACGCGGGTTCTGCGTGACGAAGAACACGCCCACCCCTTTTGAGCGGATGAGGCGCACCACCTGCTCGATCTTCTGGGTCAGCGCGGGCGGCGCCGCGTCGAAGAGCAGGTGGGCCTCATCGAAGAAGAAGACCAGCTTGGGTTTGTCCGGGTCGCCCACCTCGGGCAGTTCCTCGAACAGTTTCGAGAGCAGCCAGAGCAGGAAAGTGGAATAAAGCCGCGGGGAATTGATCAGCTTGGTAGAATCCAGAACCGACACATAGCCCCTGCCGTCGCGCGTGGTGCGCATCAGGTCGGGCAGTTCGAGCGCCGGCTCACCGAAGAACAGCTCAGCGCCCTCGCGCTCAAGCACGAGCAAGCGCCGCTGGATTGCGCCGAGGCTCTGCGGCGCGACATTACCATATTCGCGCGAAATGACATCGCGCACGTCCTTTTCCCCGATATGGGCGAGCAGCTTGCGCAAATCCTTCAGGTCGAGCAGCAGCATGTTCTGGTCGTCGGCATACTGGAAGGCGATGGTCAGCACGCCTTCCTGGGTCTCGGTGAGGTCCATGAGGCGCGCCAGCAGGAGCGGCCCCATCTCGGCAATGGTGGCGCGCACCGGGTGGCCCTGCTCGCCGAACACGTCCCAGAAGATGGTCGGCACGTCATAGTAGCCATAATCCTCGAAGCCGATCTTTTCCGCGCGCGAAATGAGCTTTTCATGCAGCTTGTGCTCGGCGCTGCCGGCCTGGGAAATGCCGGAGAGATCGCCCTTCACATCAGCGCAGAAGACCGGCACGCCTGCATCGGAAAAGCCCTCGGCGAGGATCTGCAGCGTCACCGTCTTGCCGGTACCGGTCGCGCCAGCGACCAGGCCGTGCCGGTTGGCGCGGTTGAGCAGCAGTACCTGCGCCTCGTTCTGCGCGGGCCCGCCCCCGCCGATGAAGATGGACTGCGCCATGGGCCTTTTAACTTTCATTCGATAATTCAGGACAGTTAGTCCTGTTAGCGAAACACGGGCGCCGCCGCTAGGGCACGTGCGAGATTGGCTGTTCGGGCATGAGCTTCATGGTGAGCAGAGACGAACCATGGGCCGTGCCGCGACTTCGCTCGGGATGAGTGCTTCCCAACCCGCATCCCCCGCGAAAGCGGGGGTCCATGGACCAGCCTCACATCCGCCGCTCCCGGCTGAAACAGCGGCCTATGGATCCCCGCCTTCGCGGGGATGAGCGGATCTGTTTGGCGAATAGCTCTGAGCCCATCTCATGTGACGAGCAAAGCGAGGATAAGAAAGACGGACGGGGAAACTCCGCTAATCCTCCCGCTCGGCCCACGCCTTCAGGATGTGGTGAGCCACAGCCAGCGGTGGCGGACAGTAAAAGCGCGGATGGGCGCCGGCCAGCATCTGGCGCGCCTCCTCACGCGTGATCCACCAGGCGGCCTCCAGCTCGTCCTGCTCGACCGAGATTTCCTCGCTGTCAGCCGGAATGAGAAGGCCGACCATCAGCGAAGACGGGAATGGCCAGGGCTGGCAGAACAGGTATTCGGCATTGGCCGGATCAGCCTTGATGCCGGCCTCCTCCTCCAGCTCGCGCACGGCAGCCTGCTCGACCGTCTCGCCCGGCTCGACGAAGCCGGCGAGTGCGGAGATGAACCCCTGAGGCCAGCTGGCCTGACGCGCCATCAGGCACTTGTCGCCGCGATGGGCGAGCATGATCGCGACCGGGTCGGTGCGGGGGAAATGTTCGGCCCGGCAGGCCGGGCAGTCGCGTTTCCAGCCGGCCTCCGAGACATGGCTCTCCTGCCCGCAGCGGCTGCAGAAGCCATGGGCGCGGTGCCATTCGAACAGGGAGCGCGCCGTTGAGGCGAGATTGGCTTCCAGCGGGCTCAGCATGGCGGCGGCCCCGCGCATCTCGGTGAAGGCGCCGAGGCCGGCAATGGGCGAGGCCTCCATCTCCCAGCCGGCGGGCATGTCGAGCGCGAAGATCGGCGTGCCTGAGCTGTCCTCTCCGAGAAACACCTCGCCGCGCGCGCCGAGATCGAAGGCCTGCGGTCCCAGCCAGACGAGCGGCCGGCTCGCGCCCCGGAAGCTCTGGCCAAAGCCCGGCGCGCCGGACACCTCGCCCTCCATGAGTGGCTCTCCGGCGCGCATCAGGAAGACCAGCACATCGGGATTCCTCCGCGCCTCGGCCAGCCAGGCCTCGTCCTTGCGGCGATGGGCAGCGCGCTCCACCGGCTTCTGCGCCAGCGGCATGTCCTGAGATGTCGGCACGTTGAGGTCCCCTGGAATCGCTGGCGCTGTCATCGCGGCAAACTAACAGCCGTCAGCGTCTTGTCACGCCCGGCCGAAGCCGCGATATAGGGGCCAGGAGGCAGGCGGCGGACGAGCCCCTCGCCAACCGGGTCAGGTCCGGAAGGAAGCAGCCCTAACGAGTCCCGCTCGGGTCGTTGTCCTGTCTCCGCTGCTTTTCCCGCTACAGATAACAGGTGACGCAGGGGCAGGATCGAATTCTGCCGGGCGCCCTTTCCTTCCCGTGAATTCTGGGTCACGCTGACGTCAACGATAATGACAATAATGGAGGAAACCGGCGATGAGTGATGTCCCCATCACGCCGGAGGCGCCTGCGCGCATTGCGGAAATCTCGGAAGCGGACTCCCACCCCCAGGCCACTGGCGGACCCTTGGGGACCAAGGGCCTGGCCTGGGCGGTCTTCGAATGGGCGCGCAACCCGTATTACAATGTCATCGTCATTGCGCTGTTCACGCCCTATTTCGCCGAACACATTGTCGGCGGCGGAGACTGGGGGTTCACCCTGGCGAGTGTCACCATCATGCTCGCTGGCATCGTGGCGGCCTGCACAGCTCCATTCCTGGGCGTCATCGCCGATCACACCGGTCGCCGAAAGCCGGTTCTGATCGTTCTGGTCGTGGCCTTGTGCCTTCTGTCTGCCGCACTCTGGTTCGCCCTGCCCGGAGGCGCGGGGCTGGGTGTGATCGGGACGATGGCCGTCCTTGCAACAGCCTATGTCTGCTACACTTATTCAGAAGTCCTGCACAATGCGATGCTTCCCGATGCCGGCGCACCAAGATCTCTGCCTTCAATTTCGGGCAATGGCCTGGCTTTTGGAGCGATTTCCAGCGCCATCATTCTGATCGCACACCATTTCAGTTTCGCCGCACCAGCCGAACCCCTGTTCGGGATCGACAAGGCTCAATATGAACAGATCCGACTGACAGGGCCGATTATCGCCATCTGGCTGGCGGTCTTCATCATTCCGTTTTTCCTGTTCATGCCCGACCGGCCATCAAAAGGGGTTAGCTGGCCACGCGCCGCGGCAGATCTTTTCATAGGCCCCGGGCATCTGGAAGGCCGGGGGTTCCAGCCTGTTCAGCGTCTTGGGGTCCTGGCCGGTTATCTCAAACGGCTCTTCCGCGAAGATCCCAACATCATGCGCTATCTGGTGGCCCGCACAATCTATGCCGATGCAATGACCGCCTTGCTGACGCTGGGCTCGAGCTATGCGGCTACATATATCGGCCTCAATGCCGAGGAACTCACCATTTTCGGTCTGATGACACTGCTCAGCGCCGCAATTGGCGGGCCCGTCGGGGGCTTCCTTGATCGAACGCTGGGACCCAAACGGGCATTGTTCATCGAACTTGGAACACTGATCGTGCTCCTGACCCTGTCGATCAGCGTTACGCCGAGTTCGATCTTCTTCGGCCTGGTGCCGGCCGGGACAGATGTCTGGGCCAGCCCATATTTCGGCTCCCTGGCAAAGATTGTCTATCTGGCGTGTTTCATGCCGTCAGCGATTGTGATCGTCGCGACCATCAGCACCAGCCGCTTCATGCTGATCCATCTCGCACCGCCTGCGCGCGTCGGCGAATTCTTTGGCCTCTATGCCATTGCCGGCACAGTCACCGTGTGGATCGGCCCCTTTCTGGTCGGCATGCTGACCTATCTTACAAAAAGCCAGCGGATCGGCATGATCAGCATCGGTGTGCTGTTCATATTCGGCCTGCTCATCCTGCGCGGTGTGCGCAGTGGCAAGATGAGCTGACGCGCCCTACTCCACCGTCCGGAAGGCCGGCGGGGTGACATCGCCATAGACGATGAAGTGCGGGTTGTCGTAGCCGCGATGGCTCTTGCCGTAGAGCAGCGGGAGATTGTCCTCGGTCAGCACGCGCGCGCCCGATGCTTCGGCCACAGCCTGGCCGGCGGCCGTGTCCCATTCCATGGTCCGGCCCATGCGCGGATAGAGATCGGCTTCGCCGGCTGCGATCAGGCAGAATTTCAGGCTCGAGCCCGCCGAGACGATGTCGGCGGTATTGAACTGCTCCAGGAAGGCATCGGTTTCCGGCGAGCGGTGGGATTTCGAGGCAATCGCTGTCACGCCGGCCTCGGGCGTAACGCGGATCCGCAGGCGTTTGCGCTCATGCGGATCAGGCACCAGTCCGCCGGGCGCGACAGTGGCCTGCCAGGCCTGCGAATGGCTCTCGGCCACAAAGAGGCGGGAAAGCGCCGGCGCGTAGACGACACCCATGACCGGGCGGCCATATTCGATCACGGCGATATTCACGGTGAACTCGCCGCGCTTGCCCACGAATTCCTTGGTGCCATCGAGCGGGTCGACCAGCGCGAAACGGTGGCCATGCTTGGGGATATTGCCTGCCGCAACGCTCTCCTCGGCGATCACCGGCAGGTCCGGATCGGCCTTTGCAAGCTCGCTCAGGATCAGCGCCTCGGCCTTGTCGTCGGCCTCGGTGACGGGTGAGGCGTCGTCCTTGCGGTCGACATCAAAGTCGGTGTTGTAAATGTCCATGATCAGCGCACCCGCATCCAGCGCGATCCGACACAAAGCCTCAGGTGTCAGCACCTTGTCCCCTCCATACTCAACACATTGCCGCCTCAGGCTTACTGAACCTGCAGGACGTCCATAAGTTCAATTTCGAAATTCAGGTCCGCATTGGGCGGGATGACCCCATCGGGCGTGCCCTCCTCGCCATAGGCCAGCTCCGATGGGACATGGATGAGATAGCGCTCGCCGCGCTTCATCAGACCCAGGGCCTCGACCCAACCCGGAATCAGGCCGCCAGCGGGAAACAGGGCCGGCTCGCCGCGCTCATAGGCGCTGTCGAACATCTCGCCATTGGAATCCAGCCGGCCTTCATAGAACACGACGACGCGGTCATTGGGCTTCGGCGAGGGGCCTTCCTCGACCGCATTCAGGACGACATATTCCAGGCCCGAGCCGGTTTGCTGCACACCTTCGCGGCTGGAATCCCAGGGCGTGTAGGCCGCCCAGGCCTCCTCGTCGACGGCTTTCGGCGGCGGCGCGGGCGTCACCTTGACCAGCTGGACACGGAAGACAAGGTCGTCGCCCGGCTGGATGACCCCGCCTGGACGCGGACGCTTGCCATAGGCCAGGTCCGACGGGATGTAGAACATGAAATCGTCGCCCTCGGACATGTATTGCAGGCCCTCGGTCCAGCCCGCGATCACGCCGTTGAGTGGAAAGGTCGCCGTCGAGCCGCGCTTGAAAGAGCTGTCGAAGATCTCGCCATTGCGCGCCAGGCGGCCTTCATAGTGCACCTCCACCGTGTCGCGCGCGACGGGGCTCAGCCCTTCTTCGCTGCCCTCCGACAGGACAACATATTGCAGCCCGGTCTCGGTGATCACCACATTCTGGCGGGTGGAATCCCACGGAATGTTCGCTTCGAACACTTCGTTCATTTCGGCTTCCTCCGCCGTGGGGGGGGCTTCGGTTTCGGCTTCGGGTCCGGCGGCTGTATCGGTTGAATCGCTGGCCGGCCAGCATGCCGCCAGCATCGCAGCGAGGAGGCCGGTGATAAGAATGTGCTTCAGATCCATGGCAACAGCTCCAATAGACTTGGCCTTCGATTAGGCACTTTCCCGGCCTCTGTCACGCACCCTGCTGTGATGATTTGTCCCCCGCCCAGTTTAGCGTCCGATGGAGGTGTATTTGAAGCCGCGCTTTGCC
>DHQO01000015.1 GCA_002408125.1 Hyphomonadaceae bacterium UBA5336
TAAATCCCGACTACGACCTAGCTCGGCCCCACGCCGGCCGGATCCGCCTCGGACACGGTGGTGAGGAACTTCGCCAGCTTTTCCGCCGTCTCCGCACCCTGGGCAGCATAGCGGCGATTGGCGATATAAGTCGGCACGCCGCGTACACCCATCTGTTGGAAGACCTGCTCTTCCTGGCGGACGGTGTCATTGTCGGCGTCACTCGCGAGGAGCTTGGCGACAATCGCAGGGTCGAGGCCGATCTGCTCTGACAGCCGGGTCAGCACCTCATGGTTGCCGATATCGAGATGTTCGGTGAAATAGGCACGGAAGAGGCGCTCCTTGGCCTCCATGCCGAGGCCCTGGCCCTGGGCCCAGCGAATGAGGCGATGGGTATCGAACGTGTTCGGGCGGTGGGTGATGCCCGCAAAGTCGTAGGGGATATCTTCGTTGCGGCCATACTCCTCCAGCGCGTCGCGCATGGCGCGGAAGCGGTTGCGCTCAGGGTCTTCGCCGCTGTCGCCCGTGCCGCCGAACTTGGCCGTCATATAGGCCTTGTAGTCGACGCCCTCGGGCGGGATGTTCGGGTCCAGCTCATAGGGGCGGAACCAGATCTCCGGCTCGATATGCGGAACCAGGGCGAGGGCGGCTTTCAGGCGCCGAAGGCCCAGCCAGCACCAGGGGCAGACCACGTCGGAAACCATTTCGATGACAAGGCTCATGGCATGAGTCTAACGCAGGCAACCGCCTGCGTCACCTCACGCCGGCGCGAGCAAGGCCGGTTTGCTGGAAGCCTGTTTCAAGACAGTGAGATAGCCCGGCTGGACTTCCATCCGGTCAGTCAGCCCCTTCTTGCGCAAGAGGGCATGAGCCTCGCCGAGCCGGTAGCAGGGCAGGTGCATGAACATGTGATGCTCGCAGTGATAGTTCACCCAATAGGGCGCGATCAGAAGACCTTCCCACCAGCTGGCATAGGTGGTGCGAGCATGGCGCATGGGGTCTTCATTGTCGGGCACGACGGCATGCTCGGCGATATTGCGCAGCCGGGTGACGAGCTGGTTCCAGGTCGCGAGCGGGAGCAGCCAAAGGACGAAATAGGCCCACCAGTGCCCGGTGAGCGTCAGCACCGCTAACAGCAGCGCATTGGTGATCAGGAAGGGCACCACGGCCTCGCGCGCGCTCTGGACCCGGTTTATGGCGCCCTTGCCGGGCCTGATGCCGATGCCAAGCGCGTTGGCAAACTGGTTGCGGCGCTGCTTGAAGAAGGTCTGCCCGGTCATGTCGCGGATGATCTTGCGGCGCAGGGAGGTGCGCGTGACGGGGAAGGGCGCCGAGAGGATGAGGTCGGGGTCTTCCGGTTGCTGGGCGTATTTGTGGTGGGTGAGGTGATAGGGCCGGTAGGCCTTCAGGTTCGCCCCCACAGGAGCGGCGGTGAGCCATTGGCCGACCCAGTCATTGACCTTGCCATTCCTGTGCAGCCCGCCATGGGCCGCCTCGTGCATCAGGATGGCGAGGCCGAGTTGGCGCGCGCCGATCACGGGAACGGCGAGGATGATGAGCCAGGGCTGCCAGATGGCGGCGGCCATGGCTAGCGCGATCACGGCCCAGCAATGGGCGATGAGCCCCAGTCCCATCCAGCTTGAGCGGCGGGAGACATGGGCCCATTCCGCTTCGGTGAAGAGGTCGCGCGGGCGGATGCGTCTGGCAACAGGCATGGCGCCAAAATAGCGCTCACACGGGCGGCCAGCAATGGTGCCGCCGGGGCAGGCCGCTGTCGCTAGAGCAGTGCGGCGACGAGGAATCCCGCCACCAGGATAGCGCCGGCCCAGATATTGGACTTGAACACGGCAAGGGGGTTGCGGGTCGTCTTCTGTCGCAGCTGATACGATTGCCACACGCCATGGCCGATGAAGGCAATGGCGGTCAGGCCGCCGATGCGTTCGGCCCCGACGGCGAGGCTGGCAAGGCCGATAATCGCTCCGGCGGAGAGGTGGAAACAGAAGGCGCCGAGCACGGCACGGTCGCCGAAAAGGCGCGCGGTGGATTTCACGCCCATCAGCTCGTCGTCCTCGACATCCTGCATGGCGTAGATCGTGTCATAGGCCACCGTCCAGCAGGCCAGGCCCAGCCACAGGATGACGCTCGACAGGCTGACATTGCCCACGGTCGCGGCGGCCACCAGGACGCCCCAGTTGAAGGTCATGCCCAGCCAGGCCTGCGGCCACCAGGTCACGCGCTTCATGAACGGGTAGGCGACCACCAGCGGGATTGCGAGGAGCGCGACAATCTTGGCGTCCAGTGGCAGGCAGAGCCAGACCAGGAAGCCGATGAAAAGCTGCGCGCCGAGCCAGCCATAGGCCTGGACCAGCGTCACCTGTCCAGACGGCAGGGGGCGGTTCGCGGTGCGCTCCACGCCCGCATCGAGTTTGCGGTCGGTAATGTCATTCCAGGCGCATCCCGCCCCGCGCATGGCCACCGCGCCGATGGCGAACAGCACGATCCAGAGCGGGAAATAGAAGCTGAAGCCGGCGGTGATCGTGGTGAACATCACTCCGATCCAGCAGGGCAGAAGCAACAGCCAGATGCCCACCGGCCGGTCGAGCCGCGATAGCGCCACATAGGGGCGTGCCACCGGCGGTAGCGAGTTCAGCCAGGCCGGCAGCGCGCTATCCTTCGGCGCGGCGGAGACGGGGGGCTCCTCCGGCGTCGCGGCAACCGTTCCAGCGGGGTCTGACGTTTGGGACGTGTCAGTCATTGCCGCGATATAGGCGCTTCGTCGCGTTCCGTCACCTCTCGCGGATTATTGGTCCAGTCCGGCAATCCGGACCGTCTTGCGATTCATGAAGGCGTGGATGCCGTCACGGTAAAGTTCGCGGCCATAGCCGGACTGTTTCACCCCGCCGAACGGCATGGCCGGATCGGAGGCGACCATGGCGTTCACGAAGGTCGCGCCGGCCTCCAGCCCGTTTATGGCGAGATCGATCTCGGCCGGCTCGCGCGAGAACAGCGCCGAGCCGAGGCCGAGATCGGGGACATTGGCGCGGGCGATGGCGTCTTCCAGCGAATCGACCGGCCAGAGCGCGGCGACCGGGCCGAACAGTTCCTCCTTGAAGGCCGGAGCGTCTTCCACGGCGCCTTCAAGGATGTCCGGGCAGACGAACCAGCCGCAATCGGGCAGTTCGCGCGGCATTGTCAGCCGCGTGGCGCCATGGTGCAGGCTTTCGGCGACTTGCTTCTTCAGATCTTCCTTCAGGCTCTCCATGGCGAGCGGGCCGATATCAGTGCTGTCCTCTGTCGGGTCGCCGACCTTGAGCTCGTCGAACGCGGTCACGAACCGATCGCGGAAATCGCCATAGATGTCGCGATGGACGAAGAAGCGCTTGGCCGCGATGCAGGACTGGCCATTGTTCTGGGTGCGCGCTTTCACTGCCGTGGCCACGGCGGCGTCGAGGTCGGTTGACGGCATGACGATAAAGGCATCCGTTCCACCAAGTTCCAGCAGCGACGGCTTGATCTCACTGCCTGCCGCGGATGCGACCGCTGCACCGGCCGGGCCGGAACCTGTCAGGGTCACGGCGCGCACGCGCGGGTCGCGGATGATCTTCTCCACCGGGCCCGAACCGATCAGCAGGGTCTGGAAACAGCCTTCCGGCAGGCCGCCCTCCTTGAAGATCTCCTCGATGGCGAGCGCACACTGGGGCACATTCGAGGCGTGCTTGAGGAGGCCGACATTGCCGGCCATGATCGCCGGCGCGGCGAAGCGAAAGACCTGCCAGAGCGGGAAATTCCACGGCATCACCGCCAGCACCGGCCCAAGCGCCAGGTGGCGCACAAAGGCAGAGCCGGTGTCGGCCTTGAGCGGTTCATCGGCGAGATAGTCCGGCCCCTGCTCGGCATAGTGGCGGCAGGCCATGGCGCACTTCTCCACCTCCGCAGCGGCCTGGCCGATCGGTTTGCCCATTTCCAGCGTCATCATTTCCGCCAGCATGCCCTTGCGGGCCTCCAACTGGCCGGCCGCGCCCATCAGGGCGTCCTGGCGCGCGGTGATCGGGGAGTTGCGCCAGACCCGGAATGCGGTCTCTGCGCGCGTAAGGGCCGCCTCGATGTCGGCGTCTCCCAGCGCGTCAAAGCGGCGGACGGTTTCACCGGTGGTCGGATTGATGGTTGCGATGGCCATGGCAGCCTCTCTGGAATGGGTTGCGTCGTGTCAGGTTAAAGATATAGGGCGGGTCATGAGTTCCATCCCCCGTCTGTTTGTTCATTCTGATCTTTCCCGCGAGGGATATGCCGCCCTGGATGAAGCCCAGGGCAAGTATCTCACGCGCGTGCTGCGGCTGGGCATCGGTGCGCCCGTGCGTGTGTTCAATGGCCGCGACGGGGAGTGGGACGCGCTGATCGATACAGTCGAGGGCCGTGCGGTTCTCCTGAAGATGAAGGCCGAACGCCGCAGTCAAGCCTCCACGCCGGACCTTACCTTGCTGTTCGCGCCGCTGAAAAAGGCCCGCACCGACTATGTGGTGGAAAAGGCGACCGAGCTTGGTGTCAGCCTGATCCAGCCGGTGATGACCGAATACACACAGTCCGCCCGGGTGCGTGCGGACCGGCTGCAGAAGATCGCGCTGGAGGCCGCCGAGCAGACCGAACGCCTCGACCTGCCGGTGGTGCACGAGGCCGCCTATATCGGTGCCGCGCTGGATGCGCTGGAGGCCGACTGTCCGGTCTATTATTGCGACGAAGCGGGCGATGATCCGGGCGCGGTGTGGGGCGGGGAAGATGGCCGCGCGCCGGCGATGGTGGAGGTGCTCAAGGCGCATCCTGCAAGGCGCGGCGCGATCCTGATCGGCCCCGAAGGCGGTTTTTCCCCCACTGAGCGGATAAGCCTGCGTGCGCGCGGCAATGTCCATCCGGTATCGCTCGGCCCGCGCATACTGCGCGCGGAAACCGCAGCAGTCAGTGCGATCACGCTTTGGCAATCGGTTCTTGGCGATTGGACCTAGCGCACTTATCTGCCCGAAACAGCAGTGGGCTGGAGGCTCTCTTAAAATGACAACGCCCACCGAGGATATTGCCGAGGACGCGCCGCGCGTGCAGTCCAAGGCCGAGCTGGTCGAATGGCTGGAAGCGGGCTGCAAGCCCAAGGCGGACTGGCGCATCGGCACCGAGCACGAGAAATTCGGCTTTGTGAAGGACGGCCTGTACCCGCTGCCTTATGATGGCGAGGTCGGTGTGCGCGCCATGTTGGAGGGCTTGCGCGACCAGTTCGGCTGGCAGCCCATTGAGGAAGGTGGCAAGCTGATCGGGCTGAAGCGCGATGGCGCCAGTGTCAGCCTGGAACCCGGCGGGCAATTCGAGCTCTCCGGCGCGCCGCTGGAGCATATCCACCAGACCTGCGACGAGGTCGGTGTCCACCTGAACGAGGTCCGCCAGATCGCCGACCCTCTGGGTATTGCGTTTCTCGGCATCGGCACGAGCCCGCTCTGGAGTCTCGAAGAGACCCCGATGATGCCCAAGGGGCGTTACAAGCTGATGCGGGACTACATGCCCAAGGTCGGCCGGCTCGGACAGCAGATGATGTTCCGCTCATGCACTGTGCAGACCAATCTCGATTTCAGTTCCGAAGCCGACATGGTGCAGAAGCTGCGCGTGTCGCTGGCGCTGCAGCCGCTGGGCACGGCCCTGTTCGCCAATTCGCCCTTCCTTGAGGGCCGGCCGAACGGCTTCCTCTCCTATCGCAGCCATATCTGGACCGACACTGACCCGGATCGCACCGGCATGCTGCCCTTCGCCTTCGAGGACGGCTTCGGTTTCGAGCAATATGTCGATTATGCTCTTGATGTGCCGATGTATTTTGTCCGCCGTGGCGGGACATATCTCAATGCAACAGGGCTTTCCTTCCGCGACTTCATGGCCGGCGAGCTGAGCCTGGTGAAGGGCGACCGCCCGGCACTGGATGACTGGGCCGACCATCTCTCGACCATCTTCCCGGAAGTGCGCCTGAAGCGCTTCCTGGAAATGCGCGGTTCCGATTCCGGGCCGTGGAGCCGGCTCTGCGCCTTCTCCGCCTTCTGGACGGGTATCCTCTATGACCAGTCCGCCCTTGATGCGGCCTGGGACCTGGTAAAGGGCTGGACCGCCGCCGAACGCGCGGCCATGCGCTTTGCCGTGCCCAGCCTCGGCCTGAAGACGCCAATCCCTGGCGGGCGCGACCTGCAGGCGCTGGGCAGGGAGGTGCTCGCCATCTCTCGCGCCGGCCTGAAGGCGCGGGCAAGGCTCTCCATGTCGGGCGACGATGAGACCGGCTTCCTCTCCGAGCTCGACCGCATCGTGGAGACCGGCATCACGCCCGCCGAAGCCCTGCTGGAACGCTATCACGGCGCCTGGGGTGGCGACATCACGCCGGTGTTCGAGGAAATGGCATATTAGGGCAGCAGTTTGCGCCCACCTTCACATTTTCAACACATTCTGCCTTGAGCCGCTCCCGGCTGCATGGTCAAAGTGTAGCAAATCAAGGCGCATGCTGCGCCCGTTTGCGAAGAGTCACTCCGGGGAACGCACTTGACCGAAACAACGCCTGCGTACGCAACGCCCGCCAAGGATACCAGCTTTTTCGGCCATCCGCGTGGCCTTGCCATCCTGTTTTTCACCGAGATGTGGGAGCGGTTTTCCTATTACGGGATGCGCGGTCTCCTGATCCTCTATCTCACCCAGCACTTTCTCTTTTCCGACGAGCGATCCTCGGTGATGTACGGCGCCTATACCGCGCTGGTCTATGTGATGACGATCATTGGCGGCACCTTGGCAGATCGATATCTCGGCCAGCGCAAGGCGGTGACCTTCGGCGCGATCCTCCTCTGCCTCGGCCATTTCGGTATGGCGTTCGAGGGGTCAGGGTCGAGCGAATATGTCGTCACCGGCGATGAGCGCATCGAGGTGCTCGACGAAGGCCGGGGCAGCGACCGCCAGCTCTTCGTCGAGGAAGACGGCGCGCTGAAGCGCATGGTGTTCGCCACAACCGGCGACATCCAGATCCTGGAAACCGATGACCGCGCAGCAGAACCCACCGCCGCCGTGGCGCGCACCATTCCGGCGGCGAACTATGAGACAGAGATCGTCCGGCAGGGACTCTACACCAATATTCTCTACTTCTCCCTCGCCCTGATCATTGCCGGCGTCGGCTATCTGAAAGCCAATATCTCGACCATTGTCGGCGCGCTCTACGAGTTCGACGATCCGCGCCGGGATTCCGGCTTCACCCTGTTCTATATGGGCATCAATCTCGGCTCCTTCCTGTCCGCCTTCAGCTGCGGGATCCTGGGTATTGTCTATGGCTGGGCCTGGGGCTTCGGCCTTGCGGGCATCGGCATGGCTGCCGGCCTGGTCGTCTTCCTCTGGGGCCAGAAATATCTCGATGGCGCCGCCGAGCCGCCCTCTGTCGAGAAACTGAAGGAGTCCGTTCTCGGGCCGATCAATGTCGAATGGGCCTGCTATCTCGTCGCCATCGCGATTATCGGCGTCGCCATGTTCCTGGTCGCAAATGCCGAGCTGATCCCGGACTGGTTCGTCGGCACGCTCGGCATCCTCGTCTTCATCGGCCTTGTCGCCTATGCCTTCACAAACCTGCACGACACCGAGCGCAGCCGGATGTTCGCCGCGATCTATTTCGTGCTGGCGCAGATCCCCTTCTGGGCCCTGTTCGAGCAGGCCGGCTCCTCGCTGACCCTGTTCACCGACCGCCTGGTCGACAAGGAAGTGTTCGGCATGCAGGTGCCCACACCGGTCTTCCAGTCGCTCAATGCCGGCTATATCTTCGTCTTCGCGCCGATCATGGCCTGGCTCTGGATCTTCCTCAACAGGCGCGGCTGGGAGCCCTCCACGCCGGTCAAGTTCGGCCTTGGCGTGATTGCGGTGGGCCTCGGCTTCCTCGCCCTTGTCGGCGGCATGACGGCGTCGGGCTCGACCGGGCTGACGGCGGTCTATTTCATCTTCCTGATCTACTGGATCCACACCATGGGCGAGTTGATGGTCTCGCCGGTCGGCCTCTCGGCGGTCACCAAGATGGCCCCGGCGCGCGTGGTCGGCATGACCATGGGTGCCTGGTTCCTCTATTCGGGCCTGTCGAACTATCTTGCCGGCGTCATCGCCCGCGGCACCGGCGCCGAAACGATAGGCGGCCAGATCACCAATGTCGCCGAAGCCAAGGCCAATTATGCCAGCGTCTACACCCAGGTCTCCTATGTCGCGATTGGCATCGGCATCGTCATGCTGGCCATCTCGCCGATCATCAAGTCCTGGATGAAAGTGGGCGAAAAGACGCCGGAACTCTCGGACGAATTACAACATGCCGGGCATAACTAGGCCGTCCTGCTTTATCTGCTGATTTGCTCCACAGGCAGGCCGGAGGCGATCCAGCCTTCCTCGCCCAGCGTGCCACCGGTCACGCTGGTGACGCTTTCATAGCCCGCTTCGATCAGCTGGTCGCGCGCCGCCGCCGAGCGCCCGCCCGAGCGGCAGATAAAGGCGACATCGGCGTCCTTGTCATTGTCGAGGATCGCCTCGACCCTGGTCATGAAGTCCGGGTCCTGCAGCGTGACGCGCTCGGCGCCCTCGGCCACGCCGCTTTCCGCCCATTCCTCCGGCGTGCGTACATCGATCAGCACGACATCGCGTGTGTCCATATAGGCGCTGGCCTCGACAGGAGTGACCTCCGGCGGCAGGGGCGGCGTTGAGGCGCAGCCGGCCAGCGCCAGGGCAGCGACAAATCCTGAAACGACCAGTCCACGCATCATCCTGCACCTCCCACTGTCAGGCCACCCACTTTCAGGCTCGGCTGGCCGACGCCCACGGGCACCGACTGGCCGGCCTTGCCGCAGGTGCCAACGCCGTCATCCATGGCGAAATCATTGCCGATCATGGAGACCTTGGAAAGGGCTGTCGGGCCATGGCCAATCAGCGTGGCATTCTTTACCGGCGCGACCACTTTCCCATCCTCCACCAGATAGGCCTCGGTGCACTGGAAGACGAAATTGCCCGACGTAATGTCCACCTGGCCGCCGCCGAAATCCACCGCCCAGATGCCGCGCTTGATGGAGGCGACCATCTCGGCCGGGTCGTGTTCGCCCGCCAGCATGTAGGTGTTTGTCATGCGCGGCATGATGCCGGCGTCATAGCTTTCCCGGCGCCCGTTTCCGGTCGGCGCAACGCCCATCAGGCGGGCATTCTGGCGGTCTTGCATATAGCCGACGAGGATACCGTCCTCGATCAACACATTGCGCTGGGTGGGCGTGCCTTCATCATCGAAGGAGAGTGAACCGCGCCGGTCTTCCATGGTGCCATCATCGACCACGGTGACGCCCTTTGCCGCCACCTGCTCGCCGATGCGGCCGGAATAGACGCTGGTGCCCTTGCGGTTGAAATCGCCCTCAAGGCCGTGGCCGACCGCTTCGTGCAGCAGCACGGCGGGCCAACCCGGGCCGAGCACCACTTCCATCTCGCCGGCAGGCGTCGGGATGGATTCCAGATTGGTCGCAGCCTTTTTCAGCGCGCGCTCAGCCAGGGCCTTCCAGCGCTCCGGCGCGATCCATTCGTCATAGGCCGCGCGACCGCCAGCCCCGGCGCTGGCGCTCTCACGGCGGCCATCCTTTTCCAGCGTGACCGACACATTCAGGCGCACCAGCGGGCGGATCTCGTGCATCGCCTCGCCGCCGGGGCGCAGGATGTCCACCTCGCGGCGTGACCCGGCCAGAGACACAGAGACCTGCACCACGCGCGGGTCCTTCGCTCGCGTCCAGGCGTCGATCTCCGCCAGCAGGTTCGTCTTGGCGCCGAAATCGGGCGCTTCGGTCGGGTCGATCTGGGCGTAGAGCCGACGATTGGCCGGGGTGGGGCCGGTGTCCAGCGAGCCGGAATAGCCGCGCTTGGCCTTGGCGGCGGTCTCCGCCGCGCGGGTGATTGCTGCTTCGGTGAGTTCGGCGGCATGGGCATTGCCCGTCGCCTCGCCCGCCACCACACGCAGGCCGAAGCCCTGATTGGTATCATAGGCGGCTGATTTCAGCCGGCCATCGTCGAACATGAAGCTTTCAGAGCGCGAGCGCTCCACAAAAATGTCGCCATCGTCTGCGCCACTGGCGGCATCGGCGAGGATCTGGGCGGCGCGGGCGGTGTCGAAAGGCAGGGCTGTCTGGGTCATGCCGGTGAATATGAGGAGGCGCGGGCGCCTTGGCAATCGCAATGGTGAATGCGTGACAGATGCACGGAATGGAAATAGGTCCACCGGGATGAGCATTCGCCCCCGCGCCCGCGTGCATCTTTCCAGTATCGCCGAGAACTGGCGCCTCTATGACCGGCTGTCCGGGCCGGGCGGGGCAGGGGCCGTGGTGAAGGCCGATGCCTATGGTCATGGCGCCGCGCCGGTCTCGCGCGCGCTGGCCGGCGCGGGATGCACGAGCTTCTTCGTCGCCTATGCCTTTGAGGGCGAAGAGGTACGCCGCGCCGTTGGGCCGGGGCCGGTGATCCATGTGTTCAGCGGGTTTTCGCCCGAAGAGGCGGATGTGTGCCGCGCGGCGGTGTTGACGCCCGTGCTCAACAGTCTTGAGAATATCGACGCCTGGCTGGCATCCGGCGCGGACCTGCCCTTTGCGCTGCATGTGGATACCGGGATGAACCGGCTCGGCCTGCGCCTGGAGGATCTCGCCGAGGCGCGCCGCCGGCTGAACGGGCGCGAACCCGTGCTGCTGATCTCGCACTTAGCCTGCGCCGACGATCCTGCCTCGGGGATGAACCAGGCCCAGTCCCACGCCTTTGCCGAGGCGTGTGCGCAGTTTCCCGGCGTGGCGACCAGCTTTGCCAATTCCGCGGGCCACGGCCTCTCGCCAGAGATGCGGCGCGGACTCACGCGCCCCGGCATCGGCCTTTATGGTGGCGGGGCCGGCCCGACCCGGCCCGAGGGCCTCAAACCCGGCATGACACTGGAAGCGGCCATCCTGCAGGTCCGCACCGCGCGCGCCGGGGAGAGCGTTGGCTATGGCGCCACGGCGCGGCGGAAGCGCGACACGCTGCTCGCCACGGTCGGCCTTGGCTATGGCGACGGATTTCTCCGCTCGGCAGGCAATTCCGGCTTTGCGTATCTCGGTGAGACCTGTTGCCCAATTGTCGGCAGGGTGTCGATGGACCTTATCTCCCTTGATGTCAGCGCAGCTGCCCCTCTTGCCAAACAGGGCGCATGGGTTGAATTCATTGGCGCCAAGGCCGACCTGGAGCGCCAGGCCGCGGCTGCAGGCACGCTTGGTTATGAACTGACGACAGGATTGGGTGCACGTGTCGAACGCATCTACGAAGACTAGCGGCGGCTTTCCCAATCCGCTGCAATGGATCGGTGTTGGCATCCTGGCGACCTGCCAGGAGTTGGGCCGGCTTGCCATCTTTGCCAGCCGTGTGAAGTTTGCCGCGCTGACCCCCCGCTGGTTTGTTGGCGCGATCCTTCGCCAGATGGTTTCCATCGGCTTCTACTCGCTGCCCGTCGTCGGCCTGTCGGCGATCTTCATCGGCGCGGCGCTGGCCCTGAACATCTATTCCGGCGGTTCGCGCTTCGGCGCAGAGCAGTTCGTGCCGACCATCGTGGTGCTGGGCATCACGCGCGAGCTCGGTGTGGTCATCACCGGTCTGATGCTCGCGGGCCGCGTCTCTGCCGGTATTGCGGCGGAAGTGGGTGCGATGCGCGTGACCGAACAGATCGACGCGCTCAAGACGCTGTCGGCCAATCCATTTCGATATCTTTATGCGCCGCGCTTCCTCGCCGCGATGGTGACCCTGCCGATCCTGGTCCTGATCGCCGATATCATTGGCGTGATGGGAGGGTGGCTGGTTTCCACCCAGGCGCTGGACTTTGATTCCACAGTCTATCTGCGCAATACGCTCGATTTCGTGACCATCGAGGATGTCGCGGTCGGCCTGATCAAGGCGGTGGTGTTCGGCGGCGTGATCGCGATCATGGGCTGCTACCATGGCGCCAATTCCAAGGCTGGCGCGACGGGCGTCGGCCGGGCCGCGACGCTCTCCATGGTGTCGGCCGCCGTGCTGGTGCTGGGCCTCAACTATGTCATGTCCACCCTGTTCGAAAGCATTGGCCTGTGACCCTTTCCATTCTTGAGCTTCGCGGGGTCGAGAAGTCCTTCGGCCGCAACCATGTCCTGCGCGGCGTCGACCTGGATGTGGCGCCGGGCCAGTCCCTCGTCGTGCTTGGCGGGTCCGGCTCGGGCAAGTCGGTGATGCTGAAGAACGCGCTCGGCCTGATGACGCCCGATGCCGGCAATATCTTTTTCGATGGCGAGGATGTTACCCGCGACCAGGGCCGCTCGCGCGATGCCATGCGCGCGCGGATCGGCATGCTGTTCCAGTCCGCCGCGCTGTTCGATTCCCTCACCGTCTGGGAGAATGTCGCCTTCCGCCTGATCCATGCTGACCGGCTCAAGCGCAAGGAGGCCAAGGAGCGCGCCATCGCGTCCTTGAAGAAGGTGCGCCTCGGCGCCTCGGTGGCTGACCTGCGCCCAGCGGAATTGTCGGGCGGGATGCAGAAGCGCGTGGGCCTTGCCCGCGCCATCATCTCCGAGCCGGATCTGATCTTCTTCGACGAGCCGACCACAGGCCTCGATCCGATCACGGCGGATGCCATCAACGACCTGATTATCGAGCAGGTGAAGGGCCTTGGCGCAGCGTCGATCTCGATCACCCATGACATGGCCTCGGCGCGCAAGATCGCCGACGAGATCGCCATGCTGTTCGAGGGCAAGATCATCTGGCGCGGCCCGGCCAGCATGATCGACCATTCCGGCAACGCCTATGTCGACCAGTTCGTCCACGGGCGCGCCGAAGGCCCGATCCAGCCGTCGATCTAGGCCCTATTCCATTCCCGCCATGCGCGCGCGTTCGGCGGCGAATTTCGCCAGCGGGGCCACGCGTTCGGCCATGCTTGCGGCATGGGCGCTATTGGCGGTGCCATCCCTGACCCGGCCGACAATGCCCTGGCAGATCGCGGCGAGGCGGAAGCCGTTATAGGCGAAATAATAGTTCAGGTCCGGCAGGCCATCGCGCCCGGTATGCTGGCAATAGAGCGCGGAGTATTCCTCCATGGTCGGGATGCCGTAGGCCTGCATGTCCTCGATATCCACCAACGCGCCGCGCCCCGGGTCCGAGCTTGGCATCACCCAGTTCATCAGATGGTAACTGAAGTCGGCCAGCGGATCGCCGAGGGTGCACAGCTCCCAATCGAGCACGGCGATGACCTTCGGCTCTGTCGGGTGCAGGATCATGTTGTCGAGGCGATAGTCGCCATGGACGATCGTGGTGGTATCGCCCGGTGGGATGTTCTCCGGCAGCCAGGCGATGAGGTCGTCCATATCCCTGATCGTCTCGGTTTGCGAGGCGGAGTACTGCTTGGACCAGCGATGGATCTGGCGGGCGACATAATCGCCTTCCTTGCCGAAGCCTTCCAGCCCCACCGCGCGCCAGTCGACATTGTGGAGATCCGCGAAGGTTTTCACCTTGGCCTCATAGATGGCGCGGCGCTCGGCCGGGTCCATGCCGGGCAGGGTGCCGTCCCAGAGGATGCGGCCTTCGACATTGTCCATGATATAAAACATGGTGCCGACGACATCCTCATCCGTGCACAGGCCATAGGGCCTCGCGACGGGATAGCCGAGCGGATAGAGCGCGCTGATGACGCGGAACTCGCGGTCGACCGCATGGGCGCTGGGCAGGAGCTTGCCGGGCGGCTTGCGGCGCATGACATAGGCCTTGGTGGGCGTGATCAGCTTGTAGGTCGGGTTGGACTGGCCGCCCTTGAACTGGCGCACGACCAGCGGGCCTTCATAGCCCTCGACATTGTCTTCCATCCAGGCCGCGAGACCCGCCTCGTTGAAGCGATGGCTCTCTGCCACCTCCTGGGTGCCGGTGAACATTTCTTGCGCATTGCCGCCATGGACCATGTCGCGCCTCCCGTCTTGTTTCCGAACCATTGTGTAGCGCAGACCGGCGCGGGGTAAATGCCGGACGGTGCGTCACCCCCCGGTTCGTAGCGCCTTGATCGCTGCCATCGCCCGCTCGGCCTCAGCAGCCGGAACGAAGATATGGTCGTGATGGGCCGCCGCGACCACATTGCAGGGAATGCACGCCTCGGTGAGCGCATTGGAAAGCGCCGCGGTCAGGCCGACCGCATGCAGGCTGGACGTTGCGGTGATCTCCAGCCAGGCCCAGCGCGCCTCTTCCTCGGCCTCATCAGGCGAGAGGATGATGCAGGTCCAGCCTTCGCGTTCGCGGAACGCCATCATCGCCGCGTGGAGATCGGGCGGGGTCTCCTGGGTGGCAAAGCTGTAGTCGCCGGGATGGCGATAGACATTCAGGCCGGCGAGCAGTTTGGCCAGGTCGCGCTCGCCGGGCAGCCCGCTCATGTGCCGCGCACGCGCCAGCCAATGTCGCGCCGGAAAATCCCGCCTGGCCAGTCGATCACGTCGACGCCGAGATAGGCGCGCTGGAAGGCGGCCTCCAGGGTGTCGCCGATGGCGGTGACGGCGAGGACGCGTCCGCCAGTATTGATCAGGTCGCCATTGCCATTGCGGTCCGTGCCGGCCTGGAAAATCTCCACGCCCTCGATCTTGCGCGCGGCGCCGACCCCGGCAATCACCTCGCCCTTGTCGTATTTGTAGGGGTAGCCCTTGCTGGCCATGATCACCGTGGCGGTTGGGCGGAAATGTCTCAGGTCGAGCAGGGCCTCGAAGGCCGCCTCGTTTCCGGCCAGCCCATGGGTAGCGGCTGCCAGCAGGGCCGGGACGATGTCTCCGGTCAGGCCCGCCATCAGCGCCTGGCATTCCGGATCGCCGAAACGGGCATTGAATTCGACAACCTTCGGGCCGGTCTCGGTGATCATCAGGCCGACATAGAGCACGCCCTGATAGGGCATGTCGTCGGCCGCCATGCCGGCGAGCATGGGCTCGACGATCTCGCGCCTGGCCTGGGCGAGCAGGGTGTCCGTCAGCACCGGAGCAGGGGCATAGGCGCCCATACCGCCGGTGTTCGGGCCAGTGTCGCCGTCGCCAAGACGCTTGTGATCCTGCGCGGCCGGCAGGTAGACCGCGCCTTCGCCATCGGTGATGACGAAGAGGCTGGCTTCCTCGCCGGCCATGAACTCCTCGATCACGAGATTGGCCGAGGCATCGCCGAACTTCCCGCCCAGCATGTTGCGCGCTTCGGCCTTGGCCTCCTCCAGCGTGTCGAGGATCGAGACGCCCTTGCCCGAGGCGAGGCCATCGGCCTTGAGCACATAAGGTGCGGTGAGCGTTTCCAGGAAGGCTTCTGCGGCGGCCTCCTCGCCCTCGCCGAAGTTGCGATAGGCGGCGGTCGGCACGCCGTATTTGACCATGCGCTCCTTCGAGAACGCTTTGGAGCTTTCCAGCTGCGCAGCTGCCTGGCTCGGCCCGAACACGTCAAAGCCGCGTGCACGCAGCACATCCGAAACGCCCGCCGCCAGCGGGGCCTCCGGGCCGATGACGATGAGGTCTGGTTCGATCTGCAGGACGAGCTTCACGACCTCACCGATATCGGTCGGATTCACGTCAAAGCACGGGCCGATTTCGTCCATGCCGGGATTGCCGGGCGCGCACATGACCTGGTCGACCAGCGGCGACTGGGCGATTTTCCAGGCCAGGGCGTGTTCGCGCCCGCCTGAGCCGAGGATCAGAATGTTCATGGCCCGCTTGATGCTTCGGGCGGGCTCTGCGATCAAGAGGCGGGGTCACATCACGAGGTATATAGCTGTGAACGAACCGGCTGACATGAATGGCCTCTGGTCGGGATGGTATGCCTATTCCACCCTGTCGGAGCCGGTGCCGTTCACCGCCTGGATCGATGACAGCGATGGGACGCTGACTGGCACAATCCTGGAGCCCAACACCTTTTCGACCGTCGAGCTCGATGACCTGCAGGCCGATATCGACGGCCTGCGCGGTGGGGTGTCAGTGATGTTTTCAAAGCTCTACCGGCCCGATCAGGGGGCGCATGCCTACCCGATCAAGTATTTCGGCCACATGGATGCCAAGACCCAGAAGGTGCGGGGCAAGTGGTCGATCTCGGCCGACATCCGCAGTGAGGGCCCGTTCGAGATGCAGCGCGCCTCGCGTGGCGTCAGCGAAGGTATCCTGCGCGAGGTCCTGGCACCGGTGGAGCGCTAGGCCGCCGACTCGGTCGGTGCCACTGCAAGCGTGCCCTTGTCGGGATCGGGGATCAGGGTGGCGGGCACGACGTCCGCGCCGCGGGCTTCAGCCACCAGTTCGGCTGTGCGCTGTTCGATGACCTCGGTGAGTTTTGCCAGGAATTCCGCCTTGGGCAGGTTGGGATCGATCGGTTCCAGGAACTCGATCACCGCCGTGCCGGATTTTTTCTGGTGGGCTTCCTGGGCCCAGAACAGGCCGAGATTGGTCGCCACGGGCACAACCGGGACCTGCATGGCCTGGGCCATGTGCCAGACGCCGGCCTTGTAGCGGAAATGCGTGTCGATCGGGGCGAGGTGCCCCTCGGGATAGATCAGCACCCGTCGGCCTTCCTCACGGGCGCGCCGCATGCCTTTCACCAGAGAGGCCGCCTTGCGCTCGCCGCCGCCGCAGGTGTCGATGACAATCGCGCCGAGCTTGCGCAAAATGCCGCCCACCAGCGGGAGCTTTTCCAGATGGTCGCCGGTCACGAAGGCGAGGTTCTTCACCTCCGGGTAGATCATGAAACCGTCGCCCCAGCTCTGATGCTTGGCGGCGATGATGAAGGCGCCCCCTGGCAGGTGCTCGCGCCCGCGCACGTCCTTGCGGATGCTGGCAAAGACCCGCAGCGCCCAGTTCATCGAGCGGGTATAGCTGCGAATGATCGCGGTCACCGGCGCGCGTCCCGGCAGGACCAGGAAGGGCAGGGAAATCAGGACATAGAGGATCGACAACAGCCAGTAGCTGGCTGCGAACAGGAACGAACGCATGGGGCAGGCCCTCGTGCTATTTCTGTTTCAGGATTGCCAGAATGGCCCTGGTAAAGGCAGGCACATGCTGCATCATCGGGCCGGGCAGGCGGTTATACGCCTTGTTCTGGCCGGCCTGGGTCATCACGCCGAGGCTCATGGCCGCGAGCAGTTCCGGATCGCCTTCCGGGATATCGCCAGAGTCCATCAGGCCCTTGATCAGATTTTCCGTGATCGTCACTGGATCGTCATCGCGCCGGATATCGTGCGGCAGGAACTTGTTCATGGACAGCAGGTGGAAAGAGAAGAGCAGCCAGTCTTCATCTGCCAGCTGGCAGTAGGCGGCCACCGCACGGCTCAGGCGGTCTTCCAGGGACTCGCCGGCCATAAAGCCTTCGATCATCATCCGGCCGAGCCGGTTATGGGTTTCCATGAAGAGCGAGAGCGCCAGGTCGTCCTTGCCGGGATAGTGGCGGTAGAGCGCACCTTCCGACACGCCGGCTTCTTCCGCGATCTCCCGGGTCGTGGCCGCTTCGACGCTCTTCGACACGAAAAGCTTGAGTGCCGCACGTTCGATTTTCGGGCGTGCGTTGCGGGCGCGCGGGCGCCGTGAGGAGTTGGGATCAGCCACCATGGGTTTCACTCTCGCGCAGCTTGGACAAACAGGCAATCTCTCAGTTATGTAGTGAGTATATGCTCACTAATTCGATTTTGCAACCCCGCAGCCTGCATTGATTGGCAGGGGACTCCCTTAGCGCCCCGGACCGAACACCGATAGAATTGGTGTGCAACTGACCTGCAGTTGAGTGTTAATCGGTTTGAACTTGCCCGTCAGTTGGCTTCGCCCGATTGGTGAAGGGCTTTGACTTTGCACTCCAATTCGTAGCAGTTTTGGCCGAGTTCGGCGTGAAACAGTCGAAATTCAGCGAATTTGAAAGGGACAGGGAATGGCACGACGGCTTCGGCAGACCGCTCTCGGCACTGTGGCATTGTTGACGCTGGCTGCCTGTGGCGGTTCCGAGTCGACCTCTACCACGGCGCAGGTGTCCGACATGGTAGAGTGTGTCCCGGTCGAGGATGGCGCGCTTTACCGCGTCGTCGACGGCAAGTTCACCGCCGCTGAAGCGCCCGATCCGGTGATCATCGAACGCGTCGTCGAGCCGGCCCTGACCTGGACAGAGCGAATCGAAGCCAGCTTCCCCGACCTCGGATTTGCCTGGATGCAGCTGGATTCGCGCAATGCCGATGCTGGCGTTGTGACGCTGACAGGCCTTGCCCCGACCGAGGAGGCCAAGGGCCGCGCGCTGGATGCCGGCGAGACCGCGATCAAGGCGACGCCCCAGGGCCGCGATCTCCTGATCATCGATGGTATCTCGGTGGAAGGCGGCGAGGAGGCTGTCGGCGCGGCGCTGGACACGCTCACCTCTGCGGCCTCGGCCCAGGAATGCCAGGAGGCTTTCGCCCGCGTCATGGAAGGCCGGAACGTGTCCTTCCGTACCGCCGGTGCCAGCATCAATGATGAGAGCGCGCGCCTCCTGGATGCGGCCAGCGCTGTGGCCACGCTCTGCCAGGACTATGAAATCGAGATCGGCGGGCATACCGATGCGGTCGGCAATGCCATCAACAATCAGCGCCTGTCGGAGCGCCGCGCAGAATCCGTGCGCCAGTTCCTGATTTCCAAGGGCGTGCCGGGAGAGGCGCTTGTGGCGGTCGGCTATGGCGAGTCCGAACTGCTCGACACCGGCGATACGCCCGAGGCTCATGCCCGCAACCGGCGCACTGAATTTACGGTGCGCGAGCGCTCCTGAGCCCTAAAACTTGTAGCGCACCGGAATGCTCTTCGGGCCGCCGACAAAGTTCGCCTTGATATAGCTCGGCTCGCCGGCGAGTTCGATGCCTTTCACCCGCGAGAACAGCTCTTCATAGAGCGCCTGCATTTCCATGCGCGCGAGATGCATGCCCAGGCACATATGCCCCCCATAGCCGAAGGAGACGAGCTTGTTCGGGCTTCGGTCGATGCGGAAGTTGAACGGGTCGTCGAACACCTCCTCGTCGCGATTGCCGGAGGGATAGCACAGCATCAGGGTCTCGCCGGCGAGCACGGTTTTCCCGCGCAGTTCATAATCTTCCTGCGCCGTGCGCATGAAGTGTTTCACCGGGGTGGTCCAGCGGATCGCCTCGTCCACAGCGGTGCGAGAATGGCTCGCCGGATCGGCCATCATCTTTTTCAGCTCTCCGGGATTTTCCAGCATGCCGAGCAACCCGCCCCCGGTCGAGGCACTGGTCGTGTCATGGCCGGCCGCGGCGACGATGACATAATACGACATGGCCTCGAACTCGCCGATCGGGCCGCCGTCGATCTGGCCATTGGCGATAACGGTGGAAACATCGTCGCGCGGATTGGCCCGCCGGTCCTGGGTCATGGCGGTGAAATACTGGAAGAAGTCGGCCACCACGCTTTGCATGGCGGCAAGGCCGGCGGCGACATCCTTGCGGGCGAGCGCATCGCCGTCGCGCGAGAGATCCTCGTCCTGGGCGCCGAACATTTCCTGGGTGAGCTTGAGCATGCGCGGCTCATCCTCCACCGGCACACCAAGGATCTGCATGATCACGCGCAGGGGATAATAGAGCGCGATGTCGCTCTGGAAGTCGCACTCCCCGCCGAGATCTTCCATCCGGTCGACGAATTCCTTCGCGATGTCGCGCACGGCGTCCTGCCGCTTTTTCACATTGTGCGGCAGGAACCATTCCTGGGTGAGGTGGCGGTACTTGTAGTGATCGGGATCGTCCATCTGCACCAGCGAGCGCACCAGGTGCGGGCCACCGGTCAGGGCATAGACCTGGGTTTCGGTGTCGAGTGGGGAGAGCAGTTCGCGCTGGCCATTGGTGAAGATGCGGTTGAGCCGCGAGACCTCCATGATGTCGGCATGTTTCGTCACCGCCCAGAAAGGCCGGAAGCCTTTCGGTTCGAGCCAGGCCAGCGGATCATTGGCGCGCAGGTCCTCGAACGCCTCGTCGATGGCCTTGGGGTCGGCATAGATTGCCGGGGAGACCACCTCCTCGCATCGCCGCTCGGCGGCCTCGCTCATGGTCCGGGCGGGATCTTTCTTGGTTTCGGGCGGTGTGGCGAGCGCCGACATGGGTTTTCCTCCTCGTGCGATGCTCTACGGCAATGTCACGAGGGGAAGCGTACTCTATCGGCGCGGCTTGCCAAGCCGTGACCCTGCGGCGCCCCGGCCTGAGGGGCGGCGTTTTTCCGGCACACGGCGCGCCTTTGACAGCATATCCTCGGGCAGAAGCTCCTGCAGGGAGGCGGCAGGGATCTCCTCCACGGCGCCCGGTCTCAGCTCGCCGAGCTCGAACGGGCCGTAGGAAACCCGGATCAGGCGGTTCACCTGCAGGCCGACCGCTTCGAGCGCGCGGCGCACCTCGCGCTTCTTGCCCTCGGTGAGGGACACGCGCAGCCAGCTGTTCGCGCCAGTTTCCTGCTCCAGCACCGCCTCGATCTTGCCGAACCGCTCGCCCTCCACCGTGATGCCTGCCGCCAGCCGTTCCAGTTTTGCCGGGTCCACCTTGCCGAAAGCGCGCGCCCGGTAGGTGCGCACCATGTCATTGCCCGGCAGCTCCAACGCGCGGGCGAGCCCGCCATCATTGGTGAGCAGCAGGAGCCCTTCGGTATTGAGGTCGAGCCGACCGATGGTGACCGTGCGCGGCAGGGCTTTCGGCAGCTCGTCGAACACGGTGCGCCGGCCTGCCGGGTCGGAATTGGTGGTGATCAGGCCCGCCGGCTTGTGGTAACGCCAGACGCGCGCGCGCTCTGGTGCGGCGATCTGCAGCCCGCCGACGCGGATATCCTCGCGCCCGGTCACCTTTTCCGCAGGGGTTTTTACCTTGCGCCCGTCAATGGTGACCTTGCCCTCCTCGATCAGCGTCTCGCAGGCGCGCCGGGAGGCGACACCTGCACGTGCGAGATACTTGGCGATGCGCTCGCCCTCGGCTTCGGTTCCGAATTTCGGGGTGGTTTTGGTGGGCCGGCGCGGGCTCTGGCCGGGGCGGCGTGCGCCCGGGCGTGAAGTCCTGCGGCCCGTCTCGCGACGCTCCGTCATGGGTTCTGGTCCTTTGTCAGCCGGCCGATCCGGCTTCAGTTCAGCAAGTGGAGCATGGGTGCGCCGATCGCAAGCCCCAGCGCCAGTTCCGATGCGATCCAGATCGGGTTCATCCCCGCCGCGCGCAGCTCCTCGCCATCCAGCATCAGCGACAGCGTGCGCCCGAGCGCAGCGCCGAGCCAGCCGAGCGCGAAGGGCAGGGCGATATAGGCACCATGGATGTGCCCGCTAGCAAACATCAGGAACAGGGCCGCGGTGTGGCTGAGCAGCAGGAGGCCGCCATAGGTGGCGCGGAACTCGGAAAAGCCGCCGGGTCGGGCCGGGGCAGGGTCTGCCACGAGGCGCACCACGCCTGCGGCCCAGGCCGGGTTGAGGAGACTTGCAAGGCCGAGAAGGGCGCCGAAGGCGAGGCCGATTCCGGCAATAATTTCAGGGATCATATGGGTATCTCGTGTTTCTGCTGAGGGGTCAGCTAGTCCGCCGGGCCGGCGAGTAAAGGCGGACATGCCAGGATGCCCCGCCCCTTGCGCATACGGCGCCGGCGCGCGAGGGAGAGAGATGCAGGAGTTTGACGCCATCGCCCGCTATTTCCGCCCGCTGGCCCGCAGCGACGGCGCCTTCGGCCTTGGCGACGATGTCGCGCGCCTGACCACATCCGGCCCGGGCGCCATTGTCACGGTGGATTGTCTGGTTGAGGGCGTGCACTTCCTGCCCGGCGATCCCATCGATACGGTCGCGCGCAAGCTGGTGCGGGTGAATGTCTCCGATATCCATGCCAAGGGCGCGTTGCCCAAGGAAGCGCTGCTCGTGCTCGGCTGGCCGTCTGGGCGACTTGAGAGCGACCTGCAGCTCTTCGCCGCCGCGCTGGGCAGCGATTTCGACGCCTGGGGCGCAGCCCTGATCGGCGGCGACACCGTCACCTCGCCCGGCCCGCTTTTTCTCTCGCTCACCCTGACAGGGGAGAGTATCGGGGCAGGGCCGATGCAGCGCTCCGGTGCGCGTCCGGGCGATGAGCTCTGGGTCACCGGCGAGATCGGCGCGGGCTGGTGCGGCCTTCGCGATGTGAGGCTCGGGCGCGAGAGCGGCTTTGCCGAGCATTACCGGGTGCCGAAACTGCCGGGCGCCGGCGGCGCAAAGCTGGTGGCCGCGTTCGGATCGGCCTCCATGGATGTTAGCGACGGCCTGCTGGGCGATGCGGCCAAGCTGGCCATGGAAAGCGGCGTGCGCGTGGAGATCGACCGCGATGCGGTGCCCATGGCGAGCCCGTCAGATGGCGTGATGGAGCAGCTGACCGGCGGGGACGACTACCAGATCCTGTTCACCGCCCCGGCCAGCGTGCATGAGGACCTGGCGGCCGCTGCGCGCGAATTCGGCGTGAAACTGAGCCGAATCGGGGTGATTTCGGCTGGCACCGGGCTGGGCCTCATGTCCATGGGACACGCTGTCAAACTGCCGAAAAACCTCGGATTTGCCCACGAATAGGGCGGTTTGTATCGCGCCAAAAGCGAGAAAACTTGCTACTTCGACGGCGATTTGGCAGCGTCCCTGCCGAGGTACGGAATTTGTCCCCCAAACCGGGGAGACGAAGCAGATACAACAGGGAGGGCTTTTCATGGGCCTATGGTATTGGGTCGCGCTGGTGGCGGGCCTTGTGTCCGTCGTTTACGGCTATGTTCAGATCAGATCGGTCATCGGGGCCTCCGATGGCAATGCCCGGATGCAGGAGATCGCAAAAGCCATCCAGGAGGGGGCTGATGCGTATCTCACGCGCCAGTACCGCATGATCACCTATGTCGGGATCGCGGTGCTCGTCGTGCTCGCCATCGCCTTTCGCAACTGGGAGGTGCCGGTCGGCTTCCTGATCGGCGCGATCCTGTCGGGCGCGGCGGGCTTTATCGGCATGAAGGTCTCGGTGCGCGCGAATGTGCGCACCACCGAAGCCTCCAGCAAGAGCCTCGCAGCGGGCCTCGCCCTGGCGTTCAAGTCCGGCGCCATTACCGGCATGCTTGTGGTTGGTCTCGCCCTGCTGGGCATCGTTCTCTATTATGGCCTCCTGGTCGGCGTGATGGGCTATGAACTCGGTTCGGCGGAAACCGGCCGGAAAGTGGTCGACGCGCTGGTCGCGCTCGGCTTCGGCGCCTCGCTGATCTCTATCTTCGCCCGCCTCGGCGGCGGCATCTTCACCAAGGGCGCCGATGTCGGCGGTGACATGGTCGGCAAGGTCGAAGCCGGAATTCCGGAAGACGATCCGCGCAACGCGGCCACCATCGCCGACAATGTGGGCGACAATGTCGGCGACTGTGCCGGCATGGCGGCCGACCTGT